>UQCF01000001.1 GCA_900539465.1 uncultured Ruminococcus sp.
GCTTGTCACTGCAATTAGCGCAGGTTTTAGCTGCTGTTACAGTCCATCCGTATTCCGCACTGCTGTCTTCTGTCCAAACAAATTCGGCCTCGGAATAGCTGTGTCCGAGAGCGTCAACGTAATCTGCAACATACGAATCACCGCAAACGGAGCAGGTATATGTTGTATAACCCTTTTCTGTGCAGGTCGGAGCAGTAACTACTTTATCGTATTTGTGACCCGTTGCGGGCACGGTTTCCTGTGCTTTGAGAACTATATTACATACCGAACAATGCGAACCCTCTGTAAGTCCTGTGTGTGTACAATCAGGAGCAACAGCCGGGTCAATAACTACAGTATGTCCGAGTGCGTCAACGTAATCTGCAACATATGTGTCTCCACATACGGAGCAAGTATATGTTGTATAGCCTTTTTCTGTGCAAGTAGGTTCTGTGACTACTTTGTTGTAACTATGTCCCGTTGCGGGAACTGTTTCCTGTGCTTTGAGAACTTCGTTACATACCGAGCAATGTGAACCCTCTGTAAGACCTGTGTGCGTACAATCGGGAGCAACAGCCGGGTCAACAACTACCGTATGTCCGAGAGCGTCAACAAAGTTATCTTTATATATGTCGCCGCATCTTGAGCAGACGTGCATATCATATCCTTTTTCGGTGCACGTCGGTTCAACCTTGCCGCTTGTATTGTAATCATGACCGAGCGCGTCAACAAAATCCGCTTTGTATGTATCTCCGCAGTCGCTGCATTTATATGTTGTATAGCCTTTTTCGGTGCAGGTCGGGTCGGTTACCGATAATTTTACATATTTATGCAAAGACCATGAACCGATTTTTGCCTGATTTATGGTTACGGTGGTATCTGTGCCTGCAACATTCATTGTATATGACGGCAGAACCCAGCTTTCATCACTATTGCCGAAATAAGTCTTTCCTGCAACAAGGTCGGTTAAAGTACCGTTTATCATTGCTTTGGCACTGTGAGAATAGCTGACAGCGCTTTTATCGGTGCCGCTCTTGAATGAGCCTGAAAGCTTAGCGGAAGAATTAAGTACAATTCTTGAATTGCCGGGCTCCGAAGTTTGAACTATGCCTGTGAATGTCGCGCCCGAGCCGACAGAGAGCGTACCGTTTACAATCAAATCCGCGGACTGTGAAAATCCTGCCGATTTCATTTGTGCGGAAGAAGGATAGCGTTTTGTTGCCAAAGACTTTTGTTCCCAGCCGTCAACAACCTGCAATTTGCCGGTGACACTGAGTATTGCACCGCTTTTTACCGTAATGTTACAACCGGGCATAACTCTGTAAAGATATGGAACGGTGAGTGCACCGCTTTCTATAACAAAGTCAAAAACATAAGGAATACCGAGGTCATATGTAGAGGAGTCAAACGAATAAATCGAATATTTGATTTTTACATTTCCGGCTTTGACGTTTCCTTTGGTTGTTAAAGTCATTTTTCCAAAGTCCGAAAGGTCGTTTGTTCCGAATTTTATGGGGACTGTTTTACTTGCGTCATAAGTTGCGGTGATTACAGAGCCGGAGGACATCTGAAGCGCACCCTCGCTTGCACCGACCAAGGTTATATCCGTATCGGTAAACTGGTCAAGTGTGTGGAAATAAAGCTTAGCTTTGCCGATAACGGTACAGCCGTAATTCATTACGCATTTTGCCTGAACGTTGTTAACAGCATATTGGTTAAACGGAAAAACACCGTCGTCATAAAGAGCCTGCGTGTTTGTTCCGCCGTCAAAGTCATTTATAAGGAAAGGAAGGTTGAGCGTACTTTTGTTATTGAGCGTAACCGTTCCGCCGCCTTTGACAAGGCCGTAGGTGTTCATTGTGCCGTTGACGGTAATTGCACCCTCGCATACAGCCTGTGAATAAGCACCCGATGTGTGACCCTGCGATGACTGATCGGGGTAACCGGTAATGCCGCCGACGGTGAATGTTCCGTTGACCGTAAGTGTTTTGCCCTGCGGAATTGTCATAGTCATATAAAGGTATCTGCTCTCATCCGCCCAGGATTCACGAATACCGGCATTGTTTTTGTTGCCTTCGGCTTTGCCGGTTGTTTCGCTCGCATTGTAGGGGAGAAGAAGAGTTACTCCCGAGGGAACGGTTGCACTTCTGTGAAGTGTATAGTCATTATAAATCATGAATGTACCTTTGCTTGCACCCTCCATAGCTTTTAAGAAAGTTTCGGCATCGGTATACTCGACTGTTTTTGTCGTCAAAAATTGCTTGTAAGCCCATTTACCTTTAAATGCACCCGCAGCATATTGTGCGCCGATGTCTTCTGTGCCGACGGATATGTTGTTCGGCAATTCCGAAGACGCAAAGGCCTGTATGGGCATTAGGGAAAGGAGCATGCACACTATAATAAGTGCGCAGAGTGTTGCTTTGAAAACGTTATGTTTCTTCTCGGTTTTCATAAACATTACCATCCTTCTTTTTTATATGGAAAATCAAGAGACAATTTTCCACTTATACAGGATTAAGTATAACACATTCAGGCAAAAAATCAATAATTACAGCAATATTTGCTTAAAGAAAAATTAAGAATTATGTCTAAATTATTAACAATTGCGATATAAATTCTGTGAAAAGATACAATTATTTGACAAATGTAGTTTCTGTGTTGATTTTATATTAAGATATATGGTATACTACTATGAAATGAATTATATGGTTTACATAATATAAAGAATTTTATATATGGAGGATGTTATGAAAGATTTAGTGGACAGCGGCAATGTCGCAAACGAAAAAGATATAATTCCGCAGAGAGAATTAAAGTTTTCGGACGTTCTGAAAATATTGTATGAGAACATTTTTGTCCTGCTGATATCGGCTCTGGTTGTGAGTGCGGTGGTTTTCGGTATCACAAAGTTTTTGGTAACTCCGAAATACGAGTCGTTCACCACTCTTTATGTTGTCAACAATCCGCAAAACGGCGTAACAATCGGCACGGTTAATAACAACGACCTTCTTGCGGCAGAGAGCCTTGCAGAGACTTACAGCCTTATCATACAGAGCAACGCGGTCTATGATTCTGTGCTTAAAGAAGTTAATTCCGATGAAAAAGGCTATAAGCTCACAAGAGACGAGCTTACCAAGTATGTTGAAGTTTCTGTTCTTAACGAAACTCAGCTCTTAAAGGTCAACGTAACCGCGGCAGACAAATATGAGGCTTACAGAATTGCTTCTGCTTTTGCAAAGGTAGCACCCAAAGAGATTATAAGAATTGCAAAGGCAGGTTCTGTTGAAGTTGTTGACACCGCAGAGGTAGGCGAAAATCCCGTATCGCCAAATATAGTGCTCAGCTGTGTATATGCTTTCGCGGCAGGGCTTTTGGTAAGCGCCGCGTTCATAATATTCAAGTCCCTTTCAAATTCGGTTATATATGTTGCAGAAGATATTGAAAAGATAGCCGGTGTAACAATCCTCGGTGTAGTACCCGAAGATAATACCGACGAAGGCAAAATAGATGAGTGGAAGATAAATAAGGAGGAGAATTTAGGCATATGAAATCTCTGTCTTTAAAAAGAAAAAAAGATGATGCGCCGAAAGGCGAACTTAGAGTAAACATCTTAAACAAAAAAAGCTCATTTGCTCTTAAAGAGGCATATGTTAAGCTTCGCACAAATCTTATGTTTAGCCTGTGTGCCGACGGCACAAATTCCTGCCGAGTTTTTGAAATAACAAGTTCCACTCTTGATGAGGGTAAGAGCACAACCGCCGCAAACCTCGCCATCAGCTTTGCAATGCTCGGCAAAAAGACCTTGCTGATTGACGCAGACATGAGAAAGCCCACCATAAACAGGTTTTTTAAATTAGATAATGCTACGGGTCTCAGCGACCTTTTGGCAAATATGGATTCCTGCCAGGTTTTCGAAACAAGCGATCTTCCTCTTTCTATTATCTGCGCGGGCAAAATACCGCCAAACCCCTCTGAGCTTCTCTCTTCTGTCAACATGACAAAGATAATTGAAACCGCAAAGAAAAAATATGACTATGTAATCATAGATACTCCTCCCATCAATGCTGTTGCAGACGCACAGATTCTTTCGCGTGTTGTTGACGGTACGGTGCTTGTTGTCCGCTCCGGCAGAACAACAAACAATGAAATGCTCGCTTCACTCAAATCTCTTGAGCTTGCAGGCGGCAATATCTGCGGCGTAATGCTGAATGCTCTCAATATCAAGACGAGCAACTACCGCCGATACAGATACGACTATAAAAACTACTATTATTCAAAGTATTATAAATCATACTACAGCAACTATGGCAAATACGGATATTGATTTTCATTCTCACATATTGCCGTGCTGCGACCATGGCAGCGACAGCGTAAAAACTTCTGTTACTCAGCTTAGGTTAGCCTCTGAGGCAAATGTCGGTACGGTTTGTGCAACTCCTCATTTCTATCCCGATAGGGATGAGCTTGATGGCTTCCTTCAAAAAAGAAGCCGTAGCTATGAAAATTTATGTGCCGAACTGAAAGGGGACGAGCCCCGAATTTTGCTCGGTGCAGAGGTGCTTTTTTGCGAGGGAATGGAAGATTTTGAAAATATAGATTTACTCTGTTTGCAAAACAGTAATTTGCTTTTGTTTGAAATGCCATTTTATGCGTGGTCTTCGTCACTTTTTAAAACAGTTGAGGACGTTTGCATGAAATATCGCGGAAAAATCACTCCGATTTTGGCTCATGCAGACAGATACAGCAAAAGCGCGGTGGAACGCTTGCTCGGTTACGGCGTTTTGCTTCAGCTCAACGTTCAAAATTATTCAAAAAAGATAAAATATTCATACCTTAAAGATTGGGTAAACAAAGGATATGTCGTTGCTTTGGGCAGTGATATTCACGGCACAAAAGACGGATATACATATTGGAACAAAGCCAAACGCAAATCTCATGACGAATGGGATAAAATAATGCAAAAAACCGCAAATTTAATATCTTGCTGAAGTTTAAAGAAAGGGTGATTATACTGTGAAAAAAAAGGACGTTCTTTTTCTCAGTCAGGTTTTTTACCCTGCAAATAACTCTTCTGCAAACTATACATATGATATTTCTTCATACTTTGCATCTTTGGGCTATTCAGTCGGCGTGCTGTGCGGCGAGCCTAAAGAGTATTACAGCGGACCGTCCGTGCCGTCAAAAGAAACCGTTTCGGGTATGGAGGTTAAACGTATTAAATATGCCAGTGCCTCAAGAAGCAAAAAGTTCGGCAGAATTATAAACTTTCTTTCTTTCAATTCGCGCGTTTGCCTGCATATGAAAGAGATAAAGCACTATAAGTGCGTTGTTGTTTATTCAAACCCTCCGATTTTACCTGTTGCGGCGCTGCTTGCAAAAAAGCTTTATGATGTTGATATAATTTTTGTATCATATGATGTTTATCCCGAAATCGCCTGTGCGATGGATTACATATCCCCAAACGGTATGATTGCAAAACTAATGAGAAAAATAAATTCAAAAATTTTTGTCAGCTCGTCCGCAGTTGTCGCTATAACGAATGAGATGAAAAATTTTCTCAGATATAACCGCAAAACAAAAGCCGAAGACAATATTCGCGTTATACCGAATTGGGCTCACGAAGAGCTTGTCGGCAGTTGCGACAAAAGCCTTTCTCTCAACAAAAAATTCGGAATAAGTGATGACAAATTTGTTGTGGCATACCTTGGTAACATGGGTGTGTGTCAAAGTGTTGAGACGCTTATAGATGCGGCAAAAAAACTGCAAAATAACGATAATATACATTTTCTTCTTGTCGGCTACGGCTCGAAAAAACCGTTGATAAAAAAAACCGTTGAAGAAGAAAACTTAAAAAATATTACAGTCGGGGATCTTTTAAGTCCCAAAGAATTTACATCTGTTGTGTCGTCTGTTTCATGCGCCGTTGTCGCACTTGAAAACGGCTTGTGCGGCACATGTGCTCCGAGCAAATATTACAGCTATCTTTATGCGGGCAAACCCGTTATTTCAATTGCGGAAAAAGATTCTTTCCTCGCAAAAGAAGCTGCAGAAAAAGAAATAGGTTTTTCCGTTGAGCCCGGCTGCTCGGATGAGCTTGCCGATAAAATACTGAAACTTGCAGGCGATAAAAACCTTTGCAAAAATATGGGGGAAAATGCAAAAGAGCTTTATAATGAAAAATACAGTTTTGATATTGCGAAAGAAAAATACAAAGAGATAATCGAAGCTATTAACTGACCCGAAAATCAAATTTTGATGAAAGGAGAGAAGACCGTGGTATATGCCTTGCTTTTTTTGCTCACATGCGGCGCACTTAAATGGGGCTATGCGTATACGCTGGCCTTCTTTGCTATTGTTATAGGCTATCAGCTTTATAAAAGGCACGATATATCTATGGGATACTTGCAAAAAAGCGAGATATGGCTTCTCCTTATTTTCGGAGTTCTCTATACCGTCGGTGCCGGTGCAAATTTTGACCATATACAAAACTATATTGTAATGCCGGTTTTTGCATACATTACAGGATGGACATGCGTTGAAACAGATTTCAGCACAAACAAAGACATATGTGAAATAAATCAAACGAGGCATAAAAACTATATTCTTGCCCTAACTCTCGGATTTGGGCTTTATGTTTCTCTCAACTTCTTTATAAATCAAGGTACAGGTCGCTATTTGCTTGAGGATTTCTGGAGCGGCGAGTTTAAATCTGCAACAGGTTCCGGCTGCCTCAATACCTTTATTGTTTCGCTGATTGTTTATTCGTTTGTCTTTGAAAAACGAAAAAAAGTCAAAGCGGTTCTCATGACGATAACGGTTATATCCGTCATGTATATGTTTATTCTTGCAACAAGAACACAATTTGTTATTCTCTCTGTTTCGCTTGTAATAAGCATTTTCTTTTATTTAAAAGAGAAGCACGGCGTTTCGGGTGCGGTCAAGGCGATTATTATTATTTTACTTATAGTTGTTGCGGGAATCGGTGTGTATTATTACAACCTTTTCGGATTGAAAGACATAATCGACGGCACTAATATCGCCTCAAGAATAATGGAGAGAAAAGGACTTGAAGAATCTGACCAAATAAGAACCGAAGGATTTATTTCGGGCGTTAAGGGCGTTTTTGAGCACCCGTTAGGATTGGGACAGGGCGAGTTTTACCGCCATAACATGTGGCTTGATATTGGACGCGTTTCGGGAATTATTCCGTTTGCCGTTATGATTGCGTATTCGATTAAAACGTTTATTCATGCATATAGACTTTTTAAATATAAAATGCTTGACACAGGTTTAAGATATATGATAATCCTCATCTATATAGGTGTAAGTCTTAACTTTTTTGTTGAGCCCGTGCTTGAGGGTCTTATAAGCTTTTTCCTTGTGTTTATACTCGTCAACGGAATGACCGATTGTTTTTATTATCATTGCGTTGATATTGCAAAAAGGAAGACAATTCTTGAAAGGAGTCGCAGTATATGAGCTTTGAAATGAGCGGCAAAACACTTCTCATTACAGGAGGCACCGGCAGC
The DNA here is from genome assembly GCA_900539465.1 of uncultured Ruminococcus sp. Taxonomy (GTDB): domain Bacteria; phylum Bacillota; class Clostridia; order Oscillospirales; family Acutalibacteraceae; genus CAG-488. Next base: position 7,509 of record UQCF01000001.1, read on the forward strand.
TTCGGCAACGCTGTGCTGAGAAAATTCATCACCACCGATATAAAAGAAATCAGAATTTTTTCAAGAGATGAAAAAAAGCAGGACGATATGCGTCACAAATATCAGCTTGAGTACCCCGAATACTCGTCCAAACTCAAATTTTATATAGGTGATGTAAGAGATGTGAATTCGGTTCGCAGCGCAATGCATGATGTGGACTATGTCTTTCATGCTGCGGCGCTCAAACAGGTGCCCTCGTGCGAGTTCTTTCCTATGGAGGCTGTCAAGACGAATGTTATCGGAACAGATAACGTCCTCAGCACCGCAATAGAATTTTCGGTTAAAAAAGTAGTCTGCCTTTCAACCGACAAGGCGGCATATCCGGTCAATGCAATGGGCACGAGCAAAGCGATGATGGAGAAAGTCGTCACCGCCAAAAGCCGTACCACGAACAATACAATGATTTGCTGCACAAGATACGGCAATGTTCTTTGCAGCCGCGGCAGTGTTGTTCCTCTTTGGATAGACCAGATTAAAAACGGCAATCCCATAACGCTCACCGAGCCTAAAATGACCCGTTTTATAATGTCTTTGGAGGAAGCGGTGGATCTTGTTCTTTTTGCTTTTGAGCATGGCGAGGGCGGCGACATTTTTGTTAAAAAAGCTCCTGCCTGCACAATAGAAGACCTTGCACTTGCAGTTAAAAAAATATTCAAAGCAGATAATGAAATTAAAATCATAGGCATAAGACACGGCGAAAAAATGTATGAGACGCTCCTCACAAACGAAGAGAGCTTTCATGCGGAGGATATGGGCGATTTCTTCCGTGTTCCGTGCGACAGACGCGATTTGAATTATGATAAATATTTTAAAGACGGCGATGTTCACCGCAATCCGCTTACCGAGTTCAACAGCAGCAATACGCTTCAGCTGAATGCCGATGAAGTTGCGGATAAATTGCTCGAACTCAGATACATACAAAACAAACTTTCCTCACAGGGGGATTAAAAATGAAAATCCTTGTTACGGGTTCCGGCGGATTCATAGGCAAAAATCTTGTCTGTGCGCTTAATAATATTAAAGACGGCAAAGACAGAACACGCGGCATATGTGTAGATGAAGTTTTTGAATTTGATAAAAACAACAGCTTTAATGAGCTTAAAAGTTTTTGCCGTGATGCCGATTTCGTTTTTCATCTTGCAGGCGCAAACCGCCCGAAGACCGAAGATGAATTTATGAAAACAAACTGCGGCTTTACCGAAGAGCTTATAAAAACACTTGAAGAATGCGGCAATAACTGCCCTGTGATGATGTCTTCGTCAACCCAGGCTCTTCTTCAAAATCCGTATGCCGACAGCAAACGGGCAGGGGAAAGTGTTTTGCTTGAGCACGAAAATAAATTCGGCGCAAAAGCTTATATATACAGATTTCCCAACGTGTTCGGCAAATGGTGCAGACCGAACTATAACAGCGCAGTGGCAACATTTTGCAATAATATAGCAAACGGCTTGCCTATAAAGGTCAATGACCGCAATACGCTTCTGACTCTTGTTTATATAGACGATATTATCGACGAGATGATTGAGGCAATAAAAGGCAACGCAAACAAAAGCGGCGAATTTTATAAAGTGCCGACGGAGCATAAAGCGACATTGGGCGAAATAGTTGATTTGCTTTATCTTTTTAAAGATTATAAAAACACATTGCTTATGCCAAAAATCCCCGACGGCTCGTTCGCCAAAAAACTGTTTTCTACGTTTCTTTCTTATCTTCCGAAAGAAGATGTGTCGACTGCGCTTAAAATGAATACGGACGACAGGGGAAGCTTCACCGAGATTTTAAAGACCGAGGATTGCGGTCAGTTCAGTGTGAACATTTCAAAACCGGGCATTACAAAGGGTCAGCACTGGCATAACAGCAAGTGGGAGCTTTTTGTTGTGGTTTCGGGTCACGGACTTATACAGCAAAGAAAAATCGGCAGCGATGAAGTAATAGAGTTTGAAGTGTCCGGCAAAAAAATAGAGGCTGTCGCAATGCTGCCGGGTTACACTCATAACATTATAAATTTAAGCGACAGCGAAGATTTGGTTACGCTTATGTGGGCGAATGAAAGATTTAACCCGGAAAAGCCCGATACATTTTTTGAGAAGGTGTAAAAATGAGTAAGCTCCGTCTTATGACAATAGTCGGGACAAGACCCGAAATAATAAGACTCTCACAGGTTATAAAAAAGTGCGATAAATATTTTGACCAAATTCTTGTTCATACGGGTCAGAACTATGACTATGAGCTTAATCAAATTTTCTTTGATGAATTGGGTTTAAGAGCGCCTAATTATTACCTCGATTCCGCAGGCAAAAATTTGGGTGAGACCATAGGCAATATAATTTCAAAAAGCTATGAGCTTATGGCAGAGCTTATGCCGGACGCGGTACTTGTTCTCGGCGACACAAACTCATGTCTCAGCGTTATTGCGGCAAAGAGGCTGCATATACCGATTTTTCACATGGAGGCGGGCAACAGATGCTTTGACGAGTGCCTGCCGGAGGAGAGCAACAGAAGAATTGTTGACGTCACCTCGGATGTAAATATGTGCTATTCGGAGCACGCAAGGCGTTATCTCAACGCCGCAGGAGTGCCGAAAGAGCGCACATTTGTTGTCGGATCACCCATGGCAGAGGTGCTGGGTGCACATATTGACGAAATAAAAAACAGTGATGTTTTATCGCGTCTCTCTCTTCAAAAGGGTAAATATATAGTGCTTTCCGCACACAGAGAAGAGAATATAGATACAGAAAAGAATTTTAATTCTCTTATGAATTCGGTCAATGCCGTTGCCGAAAAATATGATATGCCTATACTTTATTCATGCCATCCGAGAAGCAAAAAGTATATCGAAAAGCGCAATTTTGTTTTTGACAAAAGAGTAATTTGCCACAAACCGCTTGGATTTTTTGATTACAACAATCTTCAGATGAACGCTTTTGCCGTTGTGTCCGACAGCGGAACACTCCCGGAGGAATCAAGCTTTTATCTTTCGATAGGCGCACCCCTGGCGTCGGTTTGCATAAGAACTTCCACCGAACGCCCGGAGGCTTTGGACAAGGGCAATTTTGTGCTTGCGGGCATTGAAAAAGAGCAGATAATCGGTGCGATAGATACAGCCGTTGATATGAATAAAAACGGCGATTTAGGTACGCCTGTTGACTGCTATACCAACGAAAATGTCAGCACGCGTGTTGTTAAAATTATTCAAAGCTACACAGGCATAGTCAACAAAACAGTTTGGCGCAAGTGATTTGTTTTTTGCGGAGGCTGAAATGACGGTTACATATCTTTCAAACGTTTTAAATCATCATTTATTTTTCATTGCTCAAGAGTTTTATAAACTCTTGGGTGATGATTTTTGCTTTATTGAGACTGTCGAAAACTTAAATAAAGGCTTTGACAAGGGCTTTGCTTTTATGTTTGCCGACGGTGAAAATACCGATATGCCATGGCTTTTAAAAGCGTATGAGAATGAAGATTTAAAAAGAAAATGCCAAAAAAAGATTGATGAAAGCGATGTTGTCATAACCGCCAATGCGAGTGATGACCTGATAAAAAAACGGCTTTCACAAAATAAGCTTACATTCAGAGCACATGAGAGATGGTACAGAACTCCGCTCCCGTTTTATAAATATCCAAAGGCTGTTTTGGGTGCGTGGCTTCATCACGGCAGATATAAAAGTCTTTATATGCTGTGCGCCAGCGCTTATACCGCGCAGGATGTCAGAAAAGTTAAGTGCTTTAAAAACAAGACGTTTAAATGGGGCTACTTTCCCGAGCTCAAATGTTATAAAGAGAATGAACTTGTTTCTTTAAAAGAAAAGAATATTCCGCTCATACTTTGGTCCGGCAGATTTATTGATTGCAAAAGAGTGCAGGACGTTATAGAAGCGTGCGCCAAGCTAAAACACGAGGGCTTATCTTTTGAGCTTGCTTTTGCCGGCTGCGGACCGGGAGAGGACGAAGCAAAAAAACTTGTCAAAAAAAGCGGACTTGATTGCTGCACCGAATTTTACGGACTTTTAAACCCTAAAGAGCTTCGTGCTCTTATGGAAAAATCCGATATATATTTATTCACAAGCGATTTTAACGAGGGCTGGGGCGCGGTGCTGAACGAAGCTATGAACAGCGGCTGTGCCGTTGTTGTCAGCCATGCCGTCGGTGCGGCTCCGTTTTTAATTGAAAATAAAAAGAACGGCATAATCTATAAAATGGGCGATGTGCGGGCATTGGGCGATGCAATAAAAGCTTTGCTTTCGGATAAAAAACAAAGATGTGAGCTCGGTTTAAACGCATATAAAACCATATCGGAGCTTTGGAATCCCGAATATGCCGCTAAAAGCTTTCTTGATTTATCGCAAAAAATATTAAACGGCGAAAAATTGCCCGATAACGATTTTGATATTCAAAAGCCGTGCACAAGAGCGCCGGTAATAAAGAATAACTGGTTTACAAAATGATACTGACAGCAAAGGTAGTTGCCATATGGGCTATATAAGGTCTTTTTTAAAAACAAAATTTATAAATAATTTCTCGTGGATTGTTGTGGGCAGGGTATATCAGATATTGATTAACCTTGTTGTGTCAATGCTTTCTGCGAGGTATCTCGGTCCGTCAAACTACGGGCTTATAAATTATGTTGCCTCCTACACTTCTCTGTTCACCGCTTTTTGCACCTTGGGCACAAACGACACCGTCGTCAACGAACTTATGGGCAACAGAGAGCACGAGGGCAAAATCCTCGGCACAACAATATTCAGCAGAATATGTGCAGGTATTTTATCGGTTGTTACCGTCACTTTGCTTATAAAAAATATAGACCCGGGTGAGCCTCTTACTTTGTGGGTCGCGCTTGTTTACAGCACAACCCTTATTTTTCAAAGCTTTGAGACAATAAAGTATTGGTATCAATCTTTGCTCAGGTCAAAAACCACCAGCATAATTTCTATAATCGCCTATACGGTTGTTGCCGTTTATAAAATAATTCTTTTGATTTTCAAAAAGAGCGTTGTATGGTTCGCCGCGGCAAATGCGGTTGATTATGCAGTCATTGCCGTTATGTTTGTGATTGCCTATATGCACGATAACGGCAAAAATCAGCCCTTGTCGGTTTCTTTTAAAATCGGTATTCCGTTTTTGAAAAAGAGCTATCACTACATAATTTCCGGCACGATGGTTGCTCTTTACGGTCAAATGGATAAAATAATGATAGGCAAAATGATGAATGAAGAGGATGTCGGATATTACTCGGCGGCAATAGTTATATATACCATGTGGGCTTTTGTGCTGTCTGCACTTATAGACTCAGCGAGAACCGTTATAATTCCGCTGTTTAAAAAAGATAAAAAGCTCTATGAAAAAAGACTTGTTCAGCTTTACTGCGCCATAATATACGTTTCGTTTGCGGTTGCGGCATTGATAGTGATTTTTGCAAAGCCGATTATCTACATACTTTACGGCGAGCATTATTTGCCTGCGACAGATGCGCTCAGAGTCGTTGCTTGGTCGGCGGCATTTTCTTATCTCGGCGTTGCAAGAAATATTTGGCTTGTTCAAAACGGTCAGCAAAAGTATGAAAAACACCTTGCTCTCATCGGCGTTTTGTGCAACCTTGTGATGAACTATTTCTTTATAAAGCTTTGGGGCATTTGCGGCGCTGCTGCGGCAACTCTAATAACGCAAATAATAACAAACTGCATTGCGGGATTTTTCTTCAAATCCATTCGCAGAAACAACGTGCTAGTTTTAAAGGCTTTTAATATTTTTGCCGTTGCCAAAGATTTTTTGGCACAAAGAAAATCAGGCGGAGGTGGCAATAAATGATTTTTATGGGACCTGTTTACAGACCCGAGCAGGAGGAAGAGCTTATTGCCATGTCCGGCGCATCAATATCAAATGCCGCGAGTACATTCCAGTGGAGCATAATAAAAGGACTGTCAAATGTCACCGATAAAAATGTTTCTGTTATTAACGCACTGCCTGTCGGAACATGGCCGCGATTTTTTTCAAAGCTTATATTAAAAAGCGGCGATTGGTCATATAACGGCAAACCGTGCCATGAGGTCGGCTGTTTGAACTTGCCTTTTATAAAGCAGTTTTGCCGTTATAAAAATACCGAACGTTACCTTAAAAATTATTGCAAAGACGAAAAAGAAATAATAATCAGCACCGCATATATGCCGTTTTTAAAAGCGGCTTACCGTTTGCCTAAAGACGTAAGCGTTACGGCGATTATAACCGATATACCCGAGTTTTATGATATGCGCCGTGTTTCAAAACTTAGAAAACTGCTGAGAAAAGTAAACAACGGCTTTGTGTATAAATATCTCTCAAGGGTAAATAATTTTGTTCTTTTGACAGAAAAGATGAAAAATCCCCTTCATGTCGGGGACAGACCTTATGTAGTTATTGAGGGAATATACAGCTCCGAGCTCGAAAAAGAGACAAACGAAAAAAAACGCGAAAAAGCAATTTTATATACGGGCAGGCTTAATTATCGCTACGGTATAGAAAACCTACTAAAAGCTTTTGAAAAAATTCAAGATGCCGACGCGGAGCTTTGGCTGTGCGGAGCAGGTGAAATGGAAAACGATATAAAGCTTGCGGCAGAGAAAGATAAAAGAATTAAATTTTTGGGCTATCAAACCCATGCACAAGTTCTCTCTCTTCAAAGAAAGGCAGCAGTGCTTGTGAACCCCAGAACAAACGAGGGTGAGTACACAAAATACAGCTTCCCGTCAAAAACGATGGAGTATATGGCGAGCGGTGCGGCGGTAGTTATGTATAAACTTGACGGTATTCCGAACGAGTATGACGAGCATCTCTTTTATGCCGAAAAAAATACGCCGGACTCTTTAAAAGAAAAGCTTGAAGAAGTGCTTTCTATGAGTGAATGTGAGCGGGCGGAAAAGGGGAGATGTGCAAGAGATTTTATTCTTTCAGAGAAGAATTCCGATATTCAATCCGCAAAAATTGTGGATATGATAAAGAAGAATAAAGCAAAATAGCGAAAAAACACCTTGCCCACTAACGTTTTATTACATATTTTTACGATATTAACAGTTTATTTTGACCGACAGTGTCGTTTTTTGCAATAATAACAAATTTTTATGAAAGTATTGACAAAATAGAGAGGCGGTATTATAATGAACATGTTCCGTTAAGGAACAATGTGCGAGAGCACAGTTTAATATCGCTAGTATCTTTATATTATATCCCCCCTCTGTGACCAGTAGCTCTGACCGGCTGCTGGTCACAACCCCTTTTATAAGCAAACTCGCCGCTTTAACCGATTATAGGTTTGAAGTGACGAGTTTTTATTTTAGCTGTTATTTTTTGCTTTATAATCATAATAATCAAAACAAGTGAAAGAACCGTTGAAATTGCAGAAAGTATATATTGTAAAATATCAAGCAAAACAAATCGCTCCTCATATATTTTTATTATATCATTCTTGCGGTGTGCCGACAGCATACATTATATCGTAAGTTGTGTTTGTTCAGCTCAATAAAAGCATAATAAAAAGCCGGCTGCAAAGAGTCGGCTTGTTTATCTTTAAAATTATTCTTCTTCGGGCATCTCCCAGTTGTGCCATACAGCTTGAACGTCGTCGTTGTCCTCAAACATTTCGAGCATTTTGCTCATGTTTTTGATGTCGTCCTCACTTGTAAGCTTTGTATATGTTGACGGAACATATTCGACTTCAGCCGAAAGGAAGGTGTAGCCCTTTGCCTCAAGGTCGTCTCTTACACCGCCGAGGTCGTTCGGCTCTGTGCGAATATCAAATATTCCCTCATCGGTGAGAAAGTCTGTTGCACCCGCTTCAAGAGCGTCTTCCATAAGCTTTTCTTCATCAATGCCCTCAGCCTCAACAGTGATAACACCCTGTCTTGTGAAGAGGAAAGAAACGCAGCCGCTCTGACCCATATTTCCGCCGTATTTATCAAAATAATGGCGCATATCGCCTGCAGTTCTGTTTCTGTTATCGGTAAGTGTTTCAACAATAACAGCTATTCCCGAAGGACCGTAACCCTCATATACTATCTCTTCATAGTTGTCGGCATTGCCTTCGCCGGCAGCTTTTTTTATGATGCGCTCAATGTTATCGTTGGGCACGTTGTTTGCCTTTGCTTTTGCAATAACGTCTTTGAGCTTTGAGTTTACCGTGGGGTCTGCTCCGCCTTCTTTAACGGCAACAGCAATTTCTCTGCCTATTTTGGTGAAAACCTTAGCTCTTTGGTTATCTGTTTTTTCTTTTTTACGTTTAATCGTGCTCCATTTTGAATGTCCTGACATAAATATCACCGTTTTCAATAGATTTAACCTATTTATTATATATTATCATAATAATTGTGTCAAGTATTTTAAAGCACGTCCGCGTCTTGATATTTGGCGGCAATTTTATTTTATTTGTTGAAATAAAAAGAGCAATGGTGTATAATTTGCTTGTAACTGAAAGGGTAGATATTTATGAAACATTTGATTGAAACACATTGCCATACGCAAGAGACGAGCAACTGCGCGCATATGCCTGCAGAAAAGGTTGTAAAGCTTTATGCTTCTATGGGCTATGACGGGCTTGTTATTTCGGACCATTTGCACGCTTACACGTTTAAGAGAAAAATTTTAAACGAAAATCCGCAGGCGACATGGGAAGAAAAAGTTGATTGCTTTTTAAAAGGATACAAAGCCGCATTGAAAGAGGCGGAAAATCATCCCGGATTTAAAGTTTATCTCGGTTGTGAACTTCGGTTTGACGAGTTTGATAACGATTATTTAATATACGGCTTGAGTGAAGAAAAGCTCAGAGACATGAAAGATATTCATGAAAAAGAAACCTTTGAAGGCTTCAAAATTTTAGAAGAGCACGGCTGCAGCATAATTCAGGCGCATCCGTTCAGAGACGATATGACGATTGTTGAGCCGGGTCACTATGACGGTGTTGAGGTGCATAACGGTCACCCCGGTCACGATTCAAGAAACGATATAGCCTTTGAGTGGGCAAAGCATTTTGATTATATTATGACCTCGGGCTCCGATTTTCACGGTGAGCACAAACCGAACTCGGGCATTTTCGTTGACGAACTGCCCGAGGACGAAGAAGGATTGAGACAGCTGATTTTAAGCCGCAATTTTTCTTTAAAAACAATATAACCGCCTTGAAAATTCAAAACGGTTATATTTTTTAAATGAATATCGGTTGAATTTGCTCATTCTTTAATGCAAAATTTAATGTCTCGCCGATTTTAGAAAAGTCGCAGACAAGCGAACGCGGCTTTCCTATATAGTCGTCTTGCCTCATCGGCACAAAGTATATGTTTTTTCTGCTTAAAAGACAGCCGATGTTGGACGCCGATGTTCCGAGAGCGTCATTTGTAGATACGCCTATAACAACGGGTCTTCCGTTCCTTAAATGAGCTTTTACTGCCATTGTTACACTGGTGTCGGTTATTCCGGCAGAAAGCTTTGAAAGCGTGTTACCGGTGCATGGGGCTACGGCTAAAATATCAAGCATTTTCTTAGGACCTATCGGTTCGGCTTCTTTGATGCTTTTTATGGATTTTCGCTTGCAGATTTCTTCTATTTCACTTACAAAATCCGAAGATTTGCAAAATCTGGTGTCGGTGCTGTATGCGTATTCGGAAAATATAGGGTATATGTCATAAATATCTGATTCGGCAAGCTTTTTTATTTCTTCTTTTATTTTTGAGAAGGTGCAGAAAGAGCCGCACACGGCAAAACCGAGTTTTATTTTGTTCACAATCCAGCCTCCTCTAATATATTTAATATCGTGTCCGCTATTATACTGCCCGCGGTTGCCGGCACATAGTGACCGGGCAGAGACGGCAAAATGCAAACCTTTCGCCCTGCGCTTTCGGCATAGCTTAGGTCAAAACCGTACGGCGGAGAAGAAATATCAATAAGCATTGCTTCTTTCGGCACTTTGTCTATAAATTCTTTGCCGAGTATTGTTGCGGGCACCGTGTTTATCACAATGTCAGAATATTCTGCGGCTTTTGCCGAGTCTTTTAAAAGAAAACTCCTAAAACCGTGCGCCTGTGCCGTTGCCACGCTGAGATATTTTCTTGAACATGATGTGACGTCCGCACCGAGTGCGGAAAACATTTTGCATATGGCCTTGCCGCTTTTTCCGTAGCCTATTACGGTTACCTTTAATGAGCACACCGTTTTCGGCAGGTGGTTCATAACGAAGGTCAATACACCCTGTGCCGTCGGCACTGCGTTCTTTTGAGCAAATTCCTCACGCGCATAATAGTCATATACCGATATGCCTTTTTTAAAAAATTCCGCTTTGGTTGTTTCGTCGATTTTGCCGGTGAAAATAATTTTTTGCGGCAAGAGGCAATCGCACAGGTCATCAAATTTAATGTTTGTGCCCTTTATGTGCACGGAATCGGATGACGCGGGCAGCGGAAGAATAACGGCATCAAAGTCATTTATGTTTTCGGGTACTGTATCTGAAGATTCGGCATCGTAGCCGAATTCCTTAAAGCGCCGGAGCATATAATTTTGACGGTTATCTCCGCCGAGAGAAATAAGCTTTTTGATTTTTTTCATTATTTCACCCTCTTTTTTGTTTTCCTAATACATAAATATGAGCTTTACACATTTTGGGTGATAAATTAGTCTAAAGCTATTTGTTTTTTTGATAAGATGAAATATAATATTAACAATAGATTTAAAGGAGTAATTGTTGTGACAGTTATCAGTGAACTCTTAAAAAAAGTAAAACGAATACATTTTATAGGTATTGGCGGCTCCGGAATGTGCCCGCTTGCAGAAATATTACATTCGCAGGGATATGAGCTCTCCGGCTCGGATAATAACGAGAGCGACACCCTTGCGAGAATAAGAAATCTCGGCATACCCGTTGTTGTGGGTCAAAAGGCAGAGAATATAAAGGGTGCGGAGATGATTGTTTACACAGCCGCGATTTTAAAAGACAACCCGGAGCTTATTGCGGCAAAAAATTCGGGTATACCGACTTTTGAACGTGCCGAAATGCTCGGGGCGATTACAGATATGTTCTCCAACTGCATTTGCGTTTGCGGAACACACGGCAAGACCACTACTTCGTCCATGATAACACAAATGCTTTTAGAAAACGGCAAAGACCCGTCCGCCGTTATAGGCGGCAAGCTCCCTCTGATTAACAGCAGCGGCAGAGTCGGTAAAAATGAGAACATGGTTTGCGAAGCGTGCGAATTTGAGGATCATTTCTTAAAGCTTTATCCCGATGTTGCGGTAATACTAAACGTAGACGAAGACCATTTGGAGTACTTTAAAAATCTTGACAATATCATTAAATCATTTCACAAATTTGCCGATATGGCGACAAAGTCGGTTATCTATAACGGCGATGATGCAAATACATTAAAAGCCGTTGAAGGTATTGACGGCAAAGAAATGATTTCTTTCGGTCTTAAAAACAGCAATGACTATTATGCCGAAAATATAGAGATGAACCACGCTTTTGCTAAGTTCGACGCTTATAAGCGCGGCGAATTTCTCGGTCATGTAAGCCTGCGTGTTCCGGGTCATCACAACGTGTATAACGCCCTTGCCGCAATAGCCGTATGTATGCAAAATTCCGTCGAAGCGGAGGATGCCATTAAAGCACTCGAAAATTTTGCCGGAGCGGGCAGACGTTTTGAAAAGCTCGGTACTTATAACGGAATAGACATTGCAGACGATTACGCGCACCACCCGGCAGAGCTTAGAGTAACGCTTGAGGCCGCTATGGAAATGGGCTATAAACGTGTCTGGGCAGTTTTTCAGCCGTTCACATATTCGAGAACGGCTATGCTTATGGATGATTTTGCGGAAGTTCTTAAAATTCCGGATAAGTGTGTTATGACAGAGATTATGGGCTCCAGAGAAGTAAACACCTATAACGTATACACTTCTCAGCTTGCCGAAAAAATTCCCGGAAGCGTGTGGTTCAACACCTTTGAAGAGGTTGCCGACTATGTTTATAAAAATGCCAAAGAGGGCGATTTGGTTATAACTCTCGGCTGCGGTGATATATATAAGGCGGCAAAAATTTTAATCAAAAAATATAAGGCTGAAAAATAAAATTGAGATTAAAAGAGCTTTGGCGCATTTTGCTGAGGCTCTTTTCTTTTGTCGGTTAAAGTATTGTAAAATATAGAAACATGGTGTATAATTTATAAGGATATTTTTAAACTTGTTTAGGAGATGATGCGGCATGAAGAGAAAAACGATAAAATTTTTAAGCATATTTCTCTCGGCGGTTGTTATGATAACCTGCGTTGCTCCGGGGCTTACCGCTTTCGGTGCGACATATACTATCGGTATTCTTAACAGTGAATCCGAAGATGTTACCGAAAAAACAATTATGCTTGAAGAAGCTGAAAATGCGGACTTTACCGTAAAGTTTATAAATTGCAGTCAGCCCAACGGCTCAAGCATTGTTTGGACGGCGGAAAATCCGCTGATAGCCTCTGTTGACAGCAACGGTAAAATCAGAGCGCATGACAGCTCCAAGCAGGCGCTCGTCCAGCTTTGGATTGATAACAATATCAAATCCATAAGAGGTGCAGGTCCGTCTCTCGGCGAAAAGCTTGAGAATGTAATGAAAGACCTCAAAACAGAAGAAATAAGCGCAGAAGAAATTTGCGCCGCATTCGACCCGGCACTTTCGGATCTTTCTCAAGAGAACAGGACGGAGCTTTTTGCAAAGCTTACCTCAATGCTTGAAAAAGGCTATGTTGATGTAACAGCTTCTCTCGTGAGCTATACGGGCGAAACGCTTGCAAGTGCGCCGGTTCACGTTCAAGTAAACAAGTCCACACAAACGCTTGGCAACACACTGCCTAACGGAACATATATTACAAACAAAGAGTCATTACCCAAAACGGTTGCGGTCGGCACAAGCTTTAAGCTTCAGAGCGTTATTACTCCGGTGCGCCTTGATATGACAACAAATTGGTCTGTTGCGACCGACAGCATTTGGGACGCGGCGAGCGCCTATGCCGAAATAGAGGACGGTGTTATAACCTTTAAAAAAGCAGGAACGGTCACCGTTACTGCATCACCCGAATTTGAACTGTTCTTATCAAAAATGATAGATTTTGTCGAGGGCGCAGGCGATGAGGGAACCGAGATGCTTGCAAAGTGGCTTATAGAAGTTCTCGGCATAGATGTCAGTCAGTCAACAATGGTTACCGTGCTTAGCTATGCAATAAAGCTTGTGTTAAAGCTGACCGGCGTCAGCTCTTGGATTTCGGGTATCAGCAACGGCAACAAAATATTAAAATTGCTTTCAAACTATCTTATGAAAGCTTCGACCAATGATAAAATTACATTTAAAATTGTTGATGAACTGCCGCTTCAATCTTTTGATATAAGTTGTTCGGATTCATATGTTGAGGGAGACAGAGAACAGCTTTATGTAACGGATATTACGCCCGGCGGCGCACTTACGGGTGAGACAACATGGAGCCTCAGCGACCCGTCCGTTGCGTCCGTTTCATCTGACGGCTATCTTAAAATTCTTGATGCAGGCTCTGACAGCGGCGTTAAAACTGTGACGGTTTCTGCGGTTCTGAACGGTATCACAGTTTCAAAAGATTTTAAGGTATACGGCAAAAATGCCGAGGCTTCGGATATTGAAATTACGGGTCCCTCACATATTGACCCCGGCACTTCACATAAATTTACGGCAAAGGTTTATCCGCAAAGAGCGGAGCAGTCGGTTCAGTGGGGAGTTAAAGCAGAAAACGGAGAAATAATTTATGCCACCGCTTCTCAAGCTGTAAGCGACGGCACTATAACCGTATCGGCGGACGGAACAGTTAAGGGACTTAAGCTCGGTGTTTCATATATGACGCTCAAAGCCTCAAACGGACTCACTCAAACGGTGCAGGTAAATGTCGGTGACCCTGTTTCGGGCGTTTCGATAAACGGCGCGCCGTCCGTTACATATAAGGTTCCCGTTTATAACACATATAACGAGACGGTAAGGCAGCTTTCCGCAACGGTTTATCCCGAAACGGCGGCAAACCCTGCGCTCAAATGGAGCATAAAGGACGCGGTGAACCTTGAACTTACCGCCGACGGAAAGGTCAGCCCCATAGAAAATAAGGGCGCATACGGCACAGTCACGGTCACAACCGTTGACGGCGGATATAAAGACACAATTCAAGTTGCTTTTGCAAATGTTCCCGTTACGGGAATCAGTCTTGACCCCGAAAGCAAAGAACTTTTGGCAGGTGAGGATTTTGATATAAGCGCAAAAATATTGCCGAACAGCACACTTTCGAGTGCAACAATAAAAGATGTTGTATGGTCAAGCTCCGATGAAGACGTTGCATTTGCGGCAGGCGGCACGGTTTACGGCATAGACCGCGGCACGGCAACTATAACCTGCCGCACAAGAGACGGACTTTATGAAGCTGTGTGCACCGTTGAGGTTTTTGCAAACAAAACAAACCTTAAAAATATTATATCTCTTTCAGAAAATCTTGACCTTAACACTGTGGAAGCGGACGAAGAAAAAATTACCGCTTTCAAAGAGGCTTTGGCTCAGGCAAAAGCCGTTGACGCAGATGACAGTGTATATCAGTTCACGGTTGACGCGGCATTTGAAGAGCTGGTTTCTGCCTATGAAGATTTAAAACCGATAATCTCGGCTGAAACAATAGATATTACAAAAGACGGCGTTATCTGCGGAGAATATATAACACAGTCTGTAGACCTTCTTGAAAATTATAAAGATTCATCGTTGCAGCTCGGCTTTTCAACTCAGCCGTATAATGCAATGATAAAATCAGTTGAGTGGACTTCTTCAAACCCGAAAGTGTTTGTTGACAGTACAGGCAAAGTTTCTCCGCTTGAGAATGAAGCGTGTTATTCACTCATAACCGTTACGGCAACAGACTATCACGGAATACAGCTGAGCAAGAGTATCTATGTGAGCTTTGCCTATGTCTCTGTTACAAATGTAAAATTTGACCAGGATACACTCGGCGGTCTGGCAGGGGAGACCGGCAAAATCAATGCCACCGTTGAGCCGACAGGCACTATGGGTCTTAAAGCGGCGAGCATTGATGATCTCATGTGGGTGTCAAGTGACGAGAAGGTTGTCACCGTTGACGATGACGGAACGCTTCACTACATTGCACCCGGCACGGCAACGGTTACCGCAACATCTTATGAGGGCGGCAAGAGCGCAACTTGTAATATCTCTGTCAATATAAATAAAACGCGGCTCTTTAAAAAAATTCTTGAAGCAAACGCGCTCGACAGCAGCATTTATACCAAAGAGACTTTTGATATTATGCTCAAAGCAAAAGAGCAGGCATATGAAGTCTACCGCGACGCGTCTGCCGACCAGCAAGAAATTGATGCCATGACGGACGTTCTCACAGCGGCAATAAATCAACTTGTTATTATAAGAGCGGTTACAAAGGTTGAGCTTTTATATAATGGCTCGGATGCGGGCGATTATATAACAAAAGCGGTTGAAAGCAAATATGTCGATACAACACTTAAACTTGGTTATGCTCTAAGTCCCACAGATACTACCTTGGGCACGGTAACCTTTACTTCTTCAAACCCAGATATTACCGTTAATGACAGCGGTGTTTGCAGACCTGTTACAGAGAAAGGCTGTTATGCCGAAATAACCGTAACGGTTAAAGATTATGCCGGCAACATCGCACAGGATAAAGTGAATGTAGCATTTGCAAAAAATCCCGCCTCAAGGGCAGAGATTTATCCATCAACCGTGACGGCGCAGAGCGTAAATGCCGCACCGGTGAAGCTTTCTTCAACAGTTTATTCTCTTGACGGTGCGAACGCTTCTATTCAGGATGTTACATGGGTGAGCGAAAACGAAAGTGTTGCAAGCGTTGACCAAAACGGCAGACTCACTTATCACGACAGCGGCATAGCGGTTATAAGCGTTTACACTGCCGACGGCAATTTCAAGGCGAGCGCAAGCGTTACCGTTCTCGGCGATAAGAGTGCGCTGGCTTCTGCCATTAAAACGGCAGATGACGCCGCAATTGAAAAATCCGATTACACATATGAAAGCTATACCGTGTTTGAAGAGGCGTATAATGAAGCGGTTGAGGTCAATAACAGCTTTGTTTACTCCCAGGCAGAGATAGATTTGGCGACTGAGAAGCTTACAAAAGCATTTAATGCGCTGAAGCTTCTTGATACCGTAACAAATATCGTTATCACCAAAAACGGCGAAACAGCTCCCGAATACAACACAGTTAAGGTATCTCTTTCAAGCTCTTATAAAAAGGCGAGTGCAACATTCGGCTATATAATTTACCCTGAAAGCGCAGAGTACAAAAGCGTTGAATGGACTTCTTCAAACTCTAAAATCGGTGTTGACCAAAACGGAAAAGTCAGCCCCACCGAAAACAGCTCGGGCGCCGCAATGATAACTCTCACTGTTACGGATTATTACGGCAGGCAGTATTCAAAGAGCTTTTATGTTGCGTTCGCAAATTATCCCGTAACGGGTATTTCGCTAAATAAATCCACAGTAGAGCTCTCACCCGGTCAAAGCGCGGATGTTTCATATTCCGTCACCCCGTCCGGTACTCTCGGCATGGGCGACGCGTCCGTTAAAAGCGTTAAGTGGAGCAGCAGCAACGAAAATGTCGCAACTGTCACAGACGGCAAAATAACGGCGGTTGACAGCGGCGAGGCAAGAATAAGCTGCACAACTCTTGACGGCGGAAAAACAGTGTTCTGCACGGTTTATGTAACGGCAAACAAAACAGAGCTTTATGAAACAATTATGAGCGTCAAGAATTATACGGGCGAGCTGTATACTGCCGAGAGCTACGCGATATTTACACAGGCTCTTGACAATGCACAAAAAGTTTATGACGATAAGTATGCTACGCTTGAAGATATATCCTCCGCAACAATGGCTATAAAGGTTGCGGTCAGCTGCTTAAAATACAAAACGGCAGATTATACATCGGTCGATAAAGCAATAGATCGCTATAAAGCCCTGTATCTTACAAGATACACTGCCGACAGCGTAGAGCTTCTTGAGCAAACCGTTGCCGCGGTAGAATATGACTTGCCGATAACGCGCCAGGCAGATGTAAACGCAATGGCAGATAACATCAACTCGGCTATTGACTCGCTTGTAAGAAACGAGTCTTCGGAGCTTGTTGCAAAAGAAGGCAGCGGTGCCGTTGTTGATATAAAAAATAACTTTGTTTACGGCGTAGCACCGGGCACAAAAGATTTGACAAATCTTTTAGAGGCGACAAACGGCGGCACTCTGGTAATTGAGCAGACCGCAATGGGGCTCGGTACGGGAACGGTCATAAAGCTTTATAACTCCGATTTTGAGCTGATAGAGATTTTTAAGCTTGTCATTTTCGGTGATGTTGACGGAGACGGCTGGTGTGACGGACAGGACGCATACCTTGCCACGCTTTATGCAAACGGCTGGCTTCACGACGATACCGCAGAATATGCCGCAGACGTTAATCACGACGGATATATCAACGAGCGCGATTTTGAAACAATGCAAAAAGCAGGTCTTCTTTTAAAAGAGATAGACCAAAACAAAACCGAGCAGGAGTTGAGCGAAGACTCTTCGTATATCGAATATACTTCGCTTATATCGCAAACGGTACCGGTTAATCCCGATATGTCTTTGCTTCAGGTGATAAACGGATTTATCGCAAAAATCATTGAATTTATTAAAAGCTTTATTTTAACATCGGTTAAGTAACAAAAAACCGCTGCAAGCGAGCAGCGGTTTTTTTGTATGTTAATCTCTTTTCATGTCACTGACTATCGAATAATATGCTTTTGACGTCGCAATATAAACGAGCGTGTAGCAAATTGCAAAAACAACAAAGCAAATTAAAGTTATCAGTGCGAGAAGTTTTGTGTTAAGAAGTCCGAATAAAATAAGAAGCTTTGAAATGGGCTTAAAAGCAACTGCAATGTGAAGCCCCGCAATGAGAAGGGGGAGGAAGAAAACGGTTAAAACCTGTGAGTTAATGCACTTTTTAACTTCCTTTTTAGTCATGCCGACCTTTTGCAAAATATCAAATCTGCTCCGGTCCTCATAACCTTCGGTTATCTGTTTGTAATACATAATCAGAACCGCGGCGATTATAAATACTATGCCGAGCATTATTCCAAGAAAGAGGAGACTGCCTGCAAGGGATACAAAGCTGTCCTTCTCATCGGCAACACATTCAATCTTAACCATACCGTAGTTTTGACCGCTGTTTTGCTGTGCCATGATTTCAGAACCTATTTCTGCTGAAATTTTTGACTGAACTTCGTCACTGCAATCAAGGTCAAAGCCGTGGTAAAATATAGGATTTGAAGCGCTTTCCTGATATACTTCCTTTTGAGCTTCATAGATTTTTTGCAAAACTTCTTCGTCAGACACCGCAATATAAACAGAGCGAATGATGTTTGCGGTGTCTTCGCCGTTCGGTATAAATTCCTTTACCGTTTTGCTTACCTTAAATGTGCCGGCTCCGCCAATGCTGAATGTATCATTTTTATAATCGCTCTTGGGGCAATAAATTATTACTTCATCTTTATTAAGACTTTCGTTTGAGCCGTTGATCTTATTGTAATCACTCAAAAGAACAACATAAAGTTCGATAATATTTAACGTGTCCGCATTTGTGCCGATATACGGTTTAGACATTTCGAGCGTATCGTCTTTAAGCTCGCCTGCAAAGCTTAAATATTTGTAGCTGAGCGTGTTTTCTTCCGTCATATTGTTTTTGCTTAACACATCCGAAATTGCTTTTTCAACCGCTTCGTGCGCCTCCTGTTTACCGGAGTAAACGGTTGTAACAATATTTCTGGGGTAACGGCCGCGAATAGTGTCTTGCTTGCCGAGAAAGAGACAGCCGGTGGAAGAAACCATTACAAGCACCATTGTGCAAAGTATGCAGATAGATGCAAGACCGGCGCCGTTTCTCTTCATTCTGTAAGACATTGAAGAAACCGATACAAAATGATTTGTCTTGTAGTAATATCCCTTTATCTTTTGCAGTATTTTGCAAAGCGCAACAGAACCTGCGATAAGGAGCAGATATGTTCCGACTATTACGAGTATAACCGCTACAAAAAACACCGAAAGTGCGCTTATGGGGTCATCGGATGTCAGGGCAAGGCAGTATGCCGTTATGAGTGAGGAAACGCCCGCAACAGCCAAAAACATATTTGATTTGGGCGGCTTTTCACCTGCCGATGTGCTGTTAATGAGTTCGATCGGGTTTGAAACGTGAATTTGTCTTATGTTGTTTAAGAGAATCAAAACAAAGATGACTGCAAAAAATATAATACAGGACGTTATTGCAATCGGTTCTATTTTGAAATCAAACTGTGCTTTTTCATCAAGCAGCTTTGTCATTGCAAGCTGTGCGAGCTTTGAGAAAAGTATGCCGCATATTATACCTGCCGTGACGGATACAAGATAAATTATGAGCGTCTCGTATGCGAGAATTTTTGCTATGTTCGGTTTGCCCATACCGAGTATGTTATAAAGGCCGAATTCTTTTTTTCTGCGTTTTGTCAAGAAAGAATTTGTATAAAACAAAAATATTGCCGCAAATATCGCCATAACGGCGGTACCCATGCTCAAAACAGTTGATATAAAGTCTCCGCCGCGCATTGAGGCAAGCGATTGGTCTTTTGAGAGGAATGTTATTATATAAAGCATTGTTATCATACAAATGCTTGTGAGTATATATGGAAAGTATATCTTTTTATTTTTGCTTATTCCCGTTGCAGCGAGCCGCAGATAAATTCCTTTTTTCATTTTCTTCCACTCCCTGTTGTAAGCATTGTGAGAGTGTCGGAGATTTTTTGATATAGCTCCTCGTTGCTGCACTCACCGCGGTATATTTGGTGGAAAAGCTCGCCGTCTTTAATAAACAATACTCTGCCTGCGTGGCTTGCCGCTTTTACCGAGTGAGTAACCATGAGAATTGTCTGACCCTCTGCGTTTATATCCGAGAAGAGCGAGAGCAGCTCGTCTGTGGCTTTTGAGTCAAGCGCACCTGTCGGCTCATCTGCAAGAATGATGCTGGGGGAGGTTATGAGCGCCCTTGCGACCGCTGCACGCTGCTTTTGACCGCCGGATACTTCATAGGGATATTTTTGAAGCAGCTCATAAATCCCGAGCTTTCTTGCTATGGGTCTTAATCTGTTGTTCATTTCTTCAAAATTCATGCCGCCTGCAAGCACAAGGGGCAAAAAAATGTTATCCTGCAAAGAAAATGTATCAAGCAAATTAAAATCCTGAAAAACAAAGCCGAGATTATCTCGCCTGAAAGAGGCGATTTCCTTTTCTTTTATCTGCGAGAGTTTTTGCCCGTCAAGCGTTACTTCGCCGCTTGTCGGCTTATCGAGTGCGGCAAGAATGTTAAGAAGTGTGGTTTTGCCGGAGCCCGATTCGCCCATTATGGCAACATATTCGCCCTTTTCAACCGAAAAATTCAAATCGCTTAAAGCCTGCACTTTGTTGCCGCCGAATCTGGTGGTGTAGATTTTTTTGAGATGTTCAACCTTTAAAATTGACATATTTCATTCTCCTTTCGTTTTGCAGGCTTATTTTATCAGACTTATCTATATCCGTGCCATAGATTTACCTTACAGTTTCGCGCCCAATCTTACAATTTTGTAAGGTTTATATTTTATGACAGAAAACATGCTTTCTCGGAAGGTTAAACGGTAAAAGCGCATATGTCTCTCACAAACGAGGCACACGCGCTTTGTATAATTACTTATTGAACGGAACTATTTTAAATCCGAAGTCAAATTCTTTATCGCCTAAATTTCTTGAATTTTTCGGAACGTCTAAATCCTCCGCTTCGCTTATTGCGTTAACCTTCCAGTCGATGTTTAAAACGGTTTTGTCTGCCGGCGGCAAGTCAAAATCATGCTCGGCGTTTATAATATCCTCGGTATCATAATGCAGTGCTTTAAAGCAAAAATCTTTGCCGTTAAGCGCAGAGATTTTTATTCCCGAACCGTCGTCTGCGGCAATAGACGCATAACGTGTGGCAAATCTGTTGCCGCACTCCTGCGGGCAGATATAGTGCTCATACATATCGGTAACCGTCGTTTTATAAGGCCCCAGCTTAAAAGCCTTGTGCCTGTCGGGGTACGTCTCTTTATCGCCGTAACCGAAATATTCGGCATTTTCAAATTCTTTCGGCATAATAAATTTAAGACCGAGATGGGGGAGAAGCGCACTCTTTTCGCGAACATTTCCCTTACATTCCACGGTGAGCTCACCCGCATTGTCAAAGCTCCATTTAACATTCATTTTTATAACCGGCGGAGCGGAATTTGCACCGAGCGAAATGTTTGTGTCGATTACAATTTTTTCGCTGTCTTTTTTGATTTTGCAGTCATATGTGTTTTGATTTATTCTGTCAAAGCCCTCAAGATACCACTGCTTTTTAGAGCCGCCGTTATATGTTGGCGCACGCCAAATATCAAAAGATGCGCTTTCGCAGATAATATCTTTTCCGTTCTTTTTAAATGAAATGAGTTTGCCGTATTTTTTGTCAAATACTGTTTCGCTTCCATTTGCAGAGAGTTTAATTATTCTGTCGCTTTCATCGCAGATTATGTTTCCTTTTTGAGAGACACTGTTATTTGCTCCGAAAACCCCGAGTTCAAACTGCAAAAATCCGACTTCATAGCCTTTCTTTGCCCATGCAGTGTTTTCTTTTTGCTTAAAAGAAACAGTTAAAAAGCAGTTTTCGTAATCTTTATAATCATTCTCATTAAACAAATCATAAATGTTCTCGTCTTCCGGTGCAATGTCAAGAGAATCTAATGTACCTTGATTGAGCACTCTGCCGTCGGAGCTTACCTCCCATTCGGCATAAAGATCGCCGAGAGAAGAAAATCTTTTGCGGTTTTTGATTTTAAGAACACCGTCTTTAAATTCGCCTTTAAAAGGTTCATATACCTTTTTCATATCGTAATATCCGGGGCGCTCGCTGCGGTCGGGATAAACAAGACCGTCAATGCAGCCGGTGCGGCTTATCGGTATATCACCGAAATCTCCTCCGTAGTAATAACGCACTGCTCCGTTTTTGTCTTTTACCGCTACCGCGTGGTCGGTGAGCTCCCATACGCAGCCGCCGCAGAAGTTTTCGTATTCGTCCGCAAATTTAAAATAGTCATATACATCACCTGTTGACATTGAGCAGACATATTCGCACATAAAAAACGGCTTTTTGTTTTCGGGGTCTTTTAAATAATCTTCGATATATCCTACGCTCGCATACATGCGGCTTTCGACATCGGATATATCGCTGAAATCTTCGCCGTCGGGAACAGCTTTAAACTCTTTGTGGCTGTTTTCATAGTGAATTACTGCAAAGTTGTCGCGTTCTCTTATATACTCGGCCATTGCTCTGTGATTTACGCCTGCACCGCTCTCGTTGCCGAGCGACCACATTATAACGCAGGGAGAGTTTTTATCCCTTTCGTACAAAAGCTTTGCCCTGTCAACATATGCCTCTTTCCAATCCGGTGAATTTGAAAGGAAGGACCATCTCGTCCAATCCCATTCACCCTCATAGTCAAAGCCCATGCCGTGTGTTTCAAGGTCAGCTTCGTCAACGGTATATATGCCGTATTTTGAACAAAGCTCATAAAAGCGAGGGTCATTCGGGTAGTGAGAAGTTCTTATGGTGTTGACATTTGCTCTTTTGATTACAAAAATATCGCGCTCCATATTTTCGGGAGAAACATAATATCCCGTAAAAGCGTCGCTGTCATGTCGGTTTACGCCGCGCAAAATTTCTCTTTTGCCGTTTATGAGAAGCTTTTTATCTTTTATTTCAACTCTTTTAACGCCGATTTTAAACGGAATAACCTCGCCGCAGCAACTTAAAAGAAGCGTGTAGAGATACGGATTTTCCGCGTCCCAAAGCTTCGAATTTTGAAGCTCTGCTTTTGCAGAAGTGTCAAACAGTCCTTGCAATGCGGTGTTGCCGTCGGCGTCGAGAAGTTCATATCTCACATTTGAAATTCCGGGTACGAGCAAATCTATGTCACAGTGTTTAAGTGATGAATCAAGCGTGGTCTTAACTGTAATATCGACTGCGTGAGTATTGTTTCTTGTGAGAATATACACGTCTCTGAATATGCCCGAAAGTCTGAAAAAGTCTTGGTCTTCAAGATATGAGCCGTCACACCATTTAACAACGATAACGCAAATTCTGTTTTTGCCGTCAACAATATTTTCGGTAATGTCAAATTCGCTTGTCGAATGGCTGACCTGACTGTAACCTTTAAATTCTCCGTTTATAAAAAGATAGAAGCACGAAGCAACGCCCTCAAAATCGAGATAATATTTTTTATCGTTCTCTTTCTTTATTTCAACATCTTTAAAATAAACGCCGCAAGGATTTTCATTCGGAACATGCGGAGGATCCGTAGGGAACGGGTACTCAAGGTTTGAATAGGCAGGCTTGTCGTAATCTCTTTCGGTGTAGGTCTGCCAGCAGCGCGGAACGGTTATATCGTCAAAAAAGAGAGTATCGGTATTTTTTAAAACAATTTCTTTGCTGAGGTCTTCAAAGCTTTTAAAAAACTTGAATTTCCACTGACCGGAGAGAAGAGTAAAAAACTCCGATTCCTCTCGTTTTCCTTTTAAGGCAGACTCCTTATCCGCATAAGGTATATAGTATGACCTCGGTTCAAGAGTACCGAAGTGAAGAGTATCAAGACTTTTATGAAATTCGGGAAAAAACATAAACTATCCTCCATTTTTGATTTGCTATTATCCTAACATATGAACTGCTCGTTTTCAATAATAAATATTCATATTTTATAAATGCGAGGTTGATTTTCTCTTTCTTTAAATATATAATATGTCTGTCAGATTTTGTATACCGAATTTAACCGTATATTTAGGAGTGATCGAATGAGCAGCGAAATCAAAACCGCTATAGAAAACGGAGAAACCTTTTTAGGCATAGAGCTTGGTTCAACAAGAATAAAAGCGGTGCTAATAGGCAAAGACGCGCTTCCTCTTGCTTCGGGCGGCCATTCTTGGGATAATACCCTTGAAAACGGAGTCTGGACTTACAGCATGGACGAAGTTTGGCTTGGCATAAAGGACGCATATTCAAACCTAAAAAAAGATGTTTTTCAAAAATACGGCGCAAAATTAACTAAAATGAAGTCAATAGGCTTCTCTGCAATGATGCACGGCTATTTGCCCTTTGATAAAGACGGAAAGCAGCTTGCTTCATTCAGAACATGGAGAAATACCATAACCGAAAAAGCCGCCGCAGAGCTCACAGAGCTTTTAAAATTCAACATTCCGCAAAGATGGAGCGTTGCTCATTTATATCAGTCAATTTTAAATGGCGAAGAGCATGTTAAAGACATTGCTTACCTTACGACTCTTGCAGGTTACGTTCACTGGCAGCTTACCGGTCAAAAGGTTCTCGGCGTCGGCGATGCCTCGGGTATGTTCCCGATAGACAGCAAAACCGGCACTTACGATGCCGAAATGCTCTCGCTTTTTGATGAGAATATAAAAGATAAGGGCTTCTCCTGGAAGCTTCATGATATTTTACCCAAGGTTCTTTGCGCGGGTGAAGACGCAGGCGTTCTCACTAAAGAGGGTGCGGCTCTTATTGACGCCGACGGCGAACTTGAGGCAGGTATACCGCTTTGCCCGCCGGAGGGTGACGCAGGCACAGGCATGGTTGCAACAAACAGCGTTGCGGCTCACACGGGCAATATTTCGGCAGGCACATCAATTTTTGCGATGATAGTTCTCGATAAACAGCTTTCAGATGTTTACACAGAGATAGATATGGTTACAACACCGTCCGCAAAGCCGGTTGCAATGGTTCACTGCAACACCTGCACTTCGGACTTTGACGCATGGGTAAATCTTTTTGCCCAGGCAATAGAGGCTTACGGCTGCAAAGTAAGCAAGCCCGAACTCTATGATATGCTTTACGCCGAGGCTCTTAAAGGCAAAAGCGATTGCGGCGGACTTATGAGCTTCAACTATTATTCCGGCGAACCCATTACGCAAACAGAGGCGGGCAGACCTTTGTTTGTCAGAACTCCCGATTCAAAGTTAACCCTCCCGGAGTTTATGAGAACACATATTTACTCCACCATGGCAACACTCAGACTCGGTATGGATATACTCTTTGAAAAAGAAAATATCACCGTTTCGCGCCTTCTTGGCCACGGCGGACTTTTTAAGACCGAGCTTGTCGGTCAAAAGCTTATGGCAGGTGCAATGAACGCGCCCGTAACGGTTATGAAAACAGCAGGTGAGGGCGGCGCATGGGGCATAGCTCTTCTTGCGGCGTATATGTCGGAAAAGAAAGACGGCGAAGCTCTGGAAGAATACCTTGAAAATAAAGTTTTCGGCAACGATGCCGGCTCTACCGTTGAGCCCGACCCCGAAGACGTTAAGGGATTTAACGCATTTTGTGAGCGATACAAAGCTGCTGTTGAGGTTGAAAAAGCCGCTATAAGAGCTATAAAATAACAAGTCGGCCGCCGATAGCTCGGCGGCTGAACTTATGAAATTAGCATTAGTTTGGGAGTTTTTATGTTTACAAAAGACAAAAGCTTTTACAAATCTTTTTTTGCTTCGTTTACGGTGCTGGTTCTTCAAAATATTATAGTGTTAAGCGTCAATCTTGCGGATAACATTATGATTGGCTCATACAGCGAGACTGCGCTTGCCGGAGTTGCGGCGATAAATCAAATACAGTTTGTATACAATTGCCTTATTAACGGACTCGGCGATGCCACGGTTGTGCTCGGCAGTCAGTATTGGGGCAGGCAAAAGACCGACAGCGTTAAAAAAATATCTGTCGGTGCTCTTATGTGTGCTGTTTTTGCGGCATTGATTTTGTTTTTATGTGCGAGCCTTTTTCCGTCGGGAATGGTAAGGCTTTTTACCGATACGGATAAAATAGTTGAGCAGGGCGCGTCGTATCTTTCTTTAATCAAATATACATATATCCTTTTTGCGATTTCAAGCGTTTTTCTCGCGTCGCTAAGAAGTGTTGAAAAGGTCAAGATCGCTTTTTGGACCTCTTTGTGTGCGCTGATAACTAACTGCTCAATAAATTACTGCCTTATAGGCGGTCATTTCGGATTCCCCGAGATGGGGGTAAGAGGTGCGGCAATCGGCACTCTTTGTGCAAGGGCTATTGAACTTGTTATAATCATAATATATGTATTCAAAGCCGATAAACGCTTGAGCTTTAAATTTAAAGAAGTTTTTAGACCCGATTTTTCTTATGTTAAAGATTTTCTTGTCACATGTCTTCCCTTTGTCGCCGTGGGTACAATGTTCGGTATGTCCACTGCACTTCAAACGGTTATACTCGGTCATTTGAGTGACTCCGCCATTGCCGCAAACTCGGTTTCTTCCACACTTTATATGATGCTTAAGGTTGCGGCAACCGGTTCCGCTTCCGCAGCTGCAATAGTCATAGGCAAAACGGTAGGCTCGGGTGATCTTTCAAAAATCAAAGAATATTCAAGAACTTTGCAGCTTATGTTTTTGGTTATCGGTGTGCTGACAAGCTTGTCGCTTCATTTTTTAAGAGACCCTGTTTTGAGTTTGTATTCACTAAGTGACGAAACGCTTCAAAATGCAAAAGATTTTATAAATATTCTTTGCATAACCTGCATAGGCACGGCATATCAGATGCCTGTCAACACAGGTATAGTCAGGGGCGGCGGAGATACAAAATACGTCTTAAAGCTTGACCTTATAGCCATTTGGTGCATAGTTTTGCCGTTGTCTTTTCTCGGCGCATTTAAGCTCGGCTGGAGCGCACAGGTTGTGATTTTTTGCCTTAATTCCGACCAGCTGTTCAAGTGCGTTCCTGCTGTAATTAAAGTGAACCGTTACCGCTGGATGAAAAAGCTGACAAGATAATTTGATTTTTGTTGCTTTAAGAAATAAATTGTGATATGATTTTTCAGAAATAAAGTTTCAGAGGTGTTTAAAGTGGCTCAGTCGATTGAAAACATTATTTTAAGACATTCAAAAAGAGGCATGGATATTTTAAAACAGCATATGGCAGACGATTTTTGCTCTGCCGCCGCTAAAAAAATATTCTCTCTTGAAAGAAAAAACATTTTGCTCACAACAGGATTTTATGTTGCGGGCTATGCAGAAACAGACGGCCCTCCCGGCACATATTTTCTCGCCAAAGCTTTGCAAAGAATAGGATTTACCCCCATAATTTTAACAGATTCTTTTTGCAAGGGCTTTTTTGATAATGACAAATCGATTGAAACGGTTTATCTTGAAAAAGGCTTTTCCTGCGAAGATGTTATAAAAAAATATTCGCCCGAAGCGATGATTTCGATAGAACGCTGCGGCGAAAATATAAACGGCGATTATGCAAATATGAGAGGCGTCAGCATAGCCGAGTTTACCGCCGATATTGACAGGCTTTTTGACCTTGCAAGAGAAAACGGCATTTATACCGTAGGCGTAGGCGACGGCGGCAACGAAATCGGCATGGGCAATCTCAAAGACGTCATATTAAATGAACTTTCTCTGGTACCCTGCAAAACAGAGGTTGCGGATTTGGTTATTGCCACCGTTTCAAATTGGGGAGCGTATGCGCTTGCGGGCTGCCTTTCTGTGCTTGAGGGCAAAAACGTTTTTGCAGAGTATGAAGAGGTTGCAAAATATATTGAATACATAGTTGAAAACGGCAGTGTTGACGGTGTAAACAAGGTGCACACCGCCACGGTTGACGGCTTTGATGCTGATATTGAAAAAGAAATTGTAGATTCCGTCAATGATTATATAAAAGAAAATTTATAAGGAGAAAAACCAAATGAGACCTGTTGAAGAAGCGGTCAGAGAGGCCGGTATTGCCGCACTTATCGGCATGGGCTGCGCCGTGCACAAAATATCCGGCGGCAAGGCTCCGAAGCATCTTTTTTTAAGGAATGTTCCGCATGAGCATATCGGCTCAAGGCTTAAGGTTTTAAAGCAGACGGAAGATTCGTCGTTCATTGCAAAGGTGGATGAAAACGGCAAAATAACAGATGAGGATTTTACCGTTGTGCTTGCCACCGACCTTCACATAGATAAAGACGACGCTCTTACCGATAAAACAATATCCATGCTCGTCAGGCATCTTGAGGATGTTAAGCCCGATCTTCTTATTTTAACAGGAGACATTATCGTTTCGGATTATCAGCAGCTTGATTGCGTACAGTTTGCAAAAATGATGGAAGAAATAGGAATTTACTGGGCGTTTGTTTTCGGCAATCACGAGGCGAGGGCAGAAAAAGAATTTCATAAATTCTTTATGCTAAAAAATCTTTCAAAATATGAGCATTGCCTTTCAAAGTTCGGACCGAAAGAGCTTTTCGGTTACGGCAATTTCTTTATAAATATTATGAATTCGGACAACTCAATTCGCCAAAGTCTTGCTTTCTTTGATTCGGGCAGAGATATTACCGATAAATACAGAAAAGAATACGGACTTTCGGACGATGTAAAGGGTTATGATTTTATTAAAAACAACCAGATTGAATGGTTCCTAAATCATATAAAAGCTTTAAAGAGCGAGTACGGCGACTTCAAATCAATGGTATTTATGCATATTCCGATTCCGGAGTATGCCGAAGTTATGGATATTGACGAAAACGAAAAGCCCGTACCCATCGGCAGACCCAACGGCAAAGGCGAAATTCTTTTCGGTGAAATGCATGAGACAGTCGGCTGTTCTGTTTATAACAGCGGACTTTTTGACAAAGCGCGTGAAATCGGAACACAGGCTTTCTTCTCGGGTCATGACCATGTGAACGATTACTGCGCCGTTTATAAGGGCGTATATCTCGTTTATGTTCAGATGGGCGGATACGAAATTTATCACTTGGATAAATTCGGTTTGCTTGAGAAACAGTGGATTCAAGGCGTCACGACGCTGGATATTCATAACGACGGCAGCTTTAAATTAGGCAAACGATTTAACAGAATGTATTTATAAGGTGTTTTATGAAACTTACAGCTAAAGATATTGTACTGTTTTCGGGTGACTCGATAACAGACGGAAACCGCGGTCACAGTATGGACTGCAACCACATAATGGGTCACGGCTATCAATACATAGCGGCAGGGGAGCTTGCGCTTAAAAATTCCTCCGAAATGCCGAAGTTCATTAACAAGGGCTATTCCGGCTACACAATGGGCAAAATTCTTGAGACTTGGCAAGAGGATGTTATAGACAATAAGCCGACATATCTCAGTATTCTTGCAGGCGTGAATGACGGAATATTCGGTAAAGAACGTGGCTTTACTCCGAAACAAGCGGCGGATAATTACAAAAATGACCTTGACTCTGCTGTTTGCAAAACAAAAGAGGCTTTGCCGAACACTAAAATCATAATTTGCGAACCGTTTTATTTCCCGCTTGACCGTACAAACCCTAATTTTGATTTTACTCCGCACCCGTATTGCGAAGAAAATCACGGACGCCCCGACAGAGACGATACAGATGAGTTCGTTCAATACAGGCTGGAATGTATCGGATACACAAGAGACGCGGCAAAACAAATTGCCGAAAAATATTCGCTTTGTTTTGTTCCGTTTTATGATTGCTTTTTAAAGGCATTCAAAAACAGCAAAACAGAATATTTTATATGGGATTCTACACACCCGACAGTTGCGGGGCATATGCTCATGGCAAAAAAGTGGCTTGAAGTCACGGATAAAGCATTTTGATATTGTTGACAGATTAAAATTAAAATGTTAATATAGAAAAAATCTTACAAAAGATTTGTAAAGGAGAGGGATGTGTTGAAGAAATTTTTATCCCTGTTATTGGCAATCAGCATTATTGTTTCCGCAGTTGTAATCGGTGTTTATGCACAGGACGATGAGGGTGAGCTTAATTTTGCCGTAACGTCAGACCTTCACTATGAAGCTCCGAGAGCAGAGCTTGAGGGTGAAATAAACGACCCGATATATTGGTACGCAAACAGACGTGCCGCTATGGAGGATGAAAGTTCATTTATTATTGATGAATTTTTAAATCAGTGTGCAGAAAATGATAAATGCGATTATGTTTTAATCTCCGGTGACCTTGTTAACAGCGGCAGGAGTTATCCCGATTATCATAAAGCCGTTGCCGCAAAGCTCAAAGCTTTTGAAGAGAAAACAGGTAAGGATGTTTTTGTCATAAACGGCAACCACGACCTTGCTGAGGATTCAGCCACGACCCGCGCAATGTTTAAAGAGATATATGCCGATTTCGGTTATGACAAGGCTTTGGTAAAAGATGAAGAGACTTGCTCTTACACTGCAAATCTCGGTGAAAAATACAGACTTATCGCTCTTGACAGTAACCATGCTACAAAGTCAACGGAGGACGGCATGACCGCAGAGCGCATACAGTGGGTATGTGAGCAGGCAAAGCAGGCTAAAAAAGACGGCAGATACCCCATACTTATGATGCACCATAATCTGCTTGACCATATGCCCCTTCAGAGAATTGTCAGCAGAAACTTTATAGTTAAGTTCCATTACACAACGGCAGAAATTTTTGCTGACTGCGGCATTAAGCTTGTTCTCACAGGTCATGAGCATTGCAGTGATGCGACATCTTACACAAGTGCCCTCGGCAACAAAATTTATGATTTTGCAACAACCTCTCTTACAATGTATCCGCTTTCTTACAGACAGTTTAGCCTCAATGAAAACGAAATCAATTATTCGGAGAAAACAATTGATTCCATAGACACCGACGCACTTTCTTCTGCGGTTAAGGGCTATAGCCAAGAACAGCTTGCTCTTATGAACGAAAATCTTGACTCTTACGCAAAAGGCTTCCTCAAAGCAGGCGTAAGATACAGACTTGAACGTTCTCTTTCTATGGAGAAAATGGGAATAGCCGAAGATGAATTTTATTATGATATAGTAAAAACTGCCGTTGATTCTCTCAAGGATATTCTCGAAATGCCGTTTTACGGTGAAAACAGCTTGCAGGAACTTGCAAAAGAGTATTCGATAGATTTGCCCGAAATCGATTATAAAAACGGCTGGGATCTTGCAACGGATCTTGTTGCCGCTCATTATGAGGGCGAAGAGGATAAAACTCTCGACAGTGCGGCGGTAACATCATTGCTGAAGACAGCGGCGCTGATACTCAGAAAAGTGCCGGCAGACGTTTGCGACGAAACGATTTTCGGTGCCGCAAACAAAGTGCTTGGATCTTTCGGCATGGGAAGCATTACGGCAGAGCTTACAAAATATACTTCTTCTGTCTTCGGAGCAGTTACGCCCTGCGAGTATTTAATTGTTGCAATAGCCGCTCCGTTCCTTTATGAGTTTGCTTATGACAGCGACTCGGTGAACGACAACAACGGCACACTTCCCGGTTACGGCACGTCAAGTGTCGGCGGAAATATCGACAATGTCAAAGAAAATCTGAACTCAATAACCGACAAAATTGCTTTATATGTTAAGTTGGCAATAAATTATATTTTTAAAATATTTGACTTCTTAAAATAAAACAGAGCAAAATAAAAGCTATGATTCACAGCGACAATTTACGCAATGTGGATTATAGCTTTTTTATTTATTTGAGCATCCTGCACCGAATAAGGCAGACCGTTTTATGTTGACAAATTTAAGAAAAATGTTAATATATTAACATGTCAAAAAAACAAGGGGATTTATGATGAAAAAAGTTTTAGCTGTATTTTTATGTTTATGTATAGCTCTGTCTTCGTTGGCGGTAGGGGTATATGCGCTTTGCAATAACGAAGAGCTTGATTTTGTTGCCGCTTCTGATATTCATTATCTGAAACCGAGAAATGAGATTTCGGGCAATATAGACGACCCGATTTATTGGTATTCAAATAACCGCGGAACATTAGAAGACGAAAGCGGCTTTTTACTTGACGGATTTTTAAAAGAATGTGCACAAAATGATGACTGCGACTACGTTTTTATCGCGGGCGATCTTGCGGATTACGGAAGATATAGCCCGGAAGATCATCGCTTTGTTGCCGAAAAACTCAAAGCCTTTGAAGAAGAAACAGGCAAACAGGTATATGTTATAAACGGCAACCACGATTGCAGTGAAGAACTTTCTACCACCAGAGCGGTGTTTAAAGAGATATATGCGGAGTTCGGCTATGACGAGGCATTGACGGTTGATGAGAACACATGCTCATACACTGCCGATATAGGCGATAAATACCGCCTTATTGCTTTTGACACAAATCATGACAGCATTTCAAGCCTTAACGCTATGAACACAGACCGTGTAAACTGGGTATATAAGCAATCTAAAAAGGCAAAGGAAGACGGAAAATACCCGATAGTTTTAATGCACCATAACTTGCTTGACCATATATCGGTTCACAGAATTATGGAAGGTGAACTTATGGTAAATCCGCATAATTCGGTGGCGGAGCTTTGGGCAGACAGCGGAATTAAGCTTGTAATATCCGGTCATGAGCATTGCAGTGACACGGCATTTTATACAAGCACACGCGGCAAAAAAATTTATGATTTTGCAGTTGCTTCACTTTCTATGTATCCGCTCTCTTACAGACAGTTTTCGGTAAGTGATAAAGAAATAAAATATGATACAAAAAATCTTAAAACAATAGATACCGCCGCTCTCTCGGCTTCTGTTGGCGGATACAGCGAAGAACAGCTCAGACTGATGAATGAAGACTTAAATGAATATGCAAACGGATTTTTGAGAGCCGGTCTTAAACACAGATTTGAGAATATGATGGTTCCCGAAACGATCGGTATGTATAGCGATAATAAATATTATGACGCTGTTGCAACAGCGATGATTTCTCTTGAAAATGTTTTGCAAATGCCGCTTTACGGTGAAAACAGCGTACAAAATCTTGCTTCGCAATATAAAACTCAAATTCCCGAAAGCTCGTATGACACCGCGTGGGAGATTATTATGGAGCTTGTGGCCGACCATTTCAGGGGCGAAGAAAGCCTTGATTTTAACAGCACAGAAATGAAAATACTTTTTAATGTCGGTTCGGTTGCGCTTAAAAATGTTTTTTCGTCAGTCAGCGACGAATATCTCTTCGCCGCGGCAAACGAAGTTCTGCAAAAGGCGGGTCTCGGTACGATAGGAGCAGAACTCGTAAAGCTTTCGGTAGCGGTGTTCGGTCCCGTTTCTCCGGGTGAATATTTGGCTCTTGCAATAGCTGCTCCGTTTATTTATGAGTTTGTTTATGACAACAGCGGAATAAACGACAGCGCAGGCGTCATTGCAGGTTACGGCGAAGACGGAGTTATTCAAAACGCAGAGAACCTTAAAGAGGGTGTAATCTCATTTATAAACAAAATATCCGTATATGTAAATTTAGTGCTTAAATATATTTTTAAAGCCGTATCGGTTATTGTATAAAACAATTTAGGAGATATTATTGATGAGTCAGATGTAGAGAAATTGAATAATTGTAAGTTACTTTTATACTATTAACAGGCTGATGAAAAATCTTTGCAAATGAGCAATCGGGCGGCTTTCTTTATTTACACTTTGAGAAATCAAGGTGCTTTTCTATACCCAAAATTGAGGTGAGACCATAACGGTAAATAAATTTCATAAAAAGCTAAAACGGCACTTGGTTGTAGCAGCATTTTTTTATAAAAATTTGGATTTTTATAAATATACCTATTGATATTTATAAAAATTTATAATATAATAAATTTTATAGAAAAAGTATAAACTTTTTCTGATTTGCCTTGCTTGGTTTTTAAACTTTGATTTAACGTTTAACTTTTCTCACAACTCGTTATTTCAATAGCTTTGTAATTCCGAGCAAGGCTCTTTTTGCTTTTCGGCTACTAAATGATATGTGTAATTGAATGCAATTTGAATGCAATGCGGACGAAAAAATCCCGATTAAAACGTTTCTGTATGAAAATGAGCAGTGCTCAAAAACGTTGATAATAAGCGAAAAAGCAAAAATAACGAGCAAACCCGAAAGCCTGCTCGTTGGTGCCGGTGACCGGACTTGAACCGGTACGGTGTTGCCACCGAGGGATTTTAAGTCCCTTGCGTCTGCCGATTTCGCCACACCGGCGTGTCAATCCGACTAAAATATTGTATTATAATATTTATAAAAAGTCAAGCAAAATTAACAAATAAATGCTAAAAAACAGACCGGATAGATTCTTTTATTCAAGAGTCTATCCGGTCTTTTATTTATTTAGTCTGAGTGACTGTGTAGGTCATAACGCCGGAGTTGATTATAAGTTCAACATCGTTTTGCGTTACCTTTCCGTCATGGTCACAATCGGCTGCTTCAAATACCGTTTCGCCTACGATGCTTGCATCAAGCATTCCGTTTGCGAGCATTTGAGCCAAAAGAACATCGCGTCCGTCTGCAATTCCGTCACCGTCAAGGTCACCGTATACAACAAGTGTATATGTCGAAACGCTTTCACCGTCCGAAGTATCAACGGCTGTGATTATTGTTCCTGTGCCGAAGCCGATACCTGTCTGATATTCTATATCGGCATTGTCTCCGATAAGTTCAATGTATTCTTTCTCAAACACATCTTTTGTCATCTTTTCAGCCACACCGTAGATGAAGTGATTTGTGTTATCTACGACTGTCGAGGAGCTGTCTGCGGGCTTAATTATGACAGTTTCGAGCTTCCATACAGCATAAAGTGTAATATCATTTTCGGTTACTTTAAGCGTTGTAAAGCCGTTAGAAGCGCTTGATGAATCAGCCCATCCTTTAAACACATAACCCGATTTTGTAAAGCCTGTGTTGCCGGGAAGTGTAATTTCTTTGCCTATTGAATACGTTGCTTTTGAGGGCGCGGTGCCTACTGCGCCATTTATATCGTACTCTACGGTTGACCTTGCTTTAGAAGTTGTACCGTAGAATATAGTGGAGGAGTCGTCCATTATTGACGGAACAGACGGAGACCATCCGCTGAATTCATAATTATCTCCGATTTCGGGAACAGGCGCTGTAATCTTATCTCCGTAATTTGCCTTTATTGTAAGGTCGGAGCGAAGTGTGCCGTTGAGAACGAAGAAGAATGAATACTGATTAACAGTGAACACACCGTTTACTGTTATGTTTCTTGAAGGCATCTTGGTGGGAATGGTGCTCCATCCGCTGAAAGTGTAGCCTCTCTTAGCGGCGTCTGCAAGTGGAGTTACCGCAGCGCCGTATTCATACTCCTGCTCATTATAAAATGTGCCGTCAACATAGTAGGTTATTTTATATTTCTGAGCCGAGAAGGTACCGTATACCGAAATATTTTCGGCAGGCATTGTCGAGGGGATATTGCTCCAACCGCTGAATGTATAACCCGATTTTGTCGGCTCTGAAATTGCTGTTACCTTATCGCCGTATTTGTATGTTGATTCGGAGTAATAAGTTCCGTCAACATAATAAGTTACTTTATAAGTATTTGCTGCAAAATATCCTGTTACGGTTACGTCATATGCAGGCATATTTGCGGGTAAGCCGTGCCAGCCGCTGAATGTAGAACCGATTTTTTCGGGGTCGGGTTCGGCTGTTATGATTTCGTTATATTTATACTCATATTTTTTGTATTCTTCGCCGTCAAGCGTATAGGTAAGAGTATAAGTGTTTACCGAGAATGTGCCTGTAACGGTAATGTCATGCTCCGGCATAGTTGAAGGAAGCTCGCTCCAGCCGCTGAATGTATGACCTGCTTTTGTGGGATAGGCGAGGGGAGTGATTTCATCGCCGAAACCATATGTAACGGTTCTGTATTTTGCTCCGTCTACAATATAGGTTATGCTGTATTCACCCTGTGACCACTTGGCATAAAGAGTATGATCGTTTGCCGTTGTGAGGATTGTTTCTGAATTTACAGGTTCTGTGTAATCTTTGTCAAGATACCAGCCGTCAAACACATATCCGCTTCTTACAGGCGTGGGAAGATTTCCGTATTTTCCGCCGTAACTCTTTGTAAGAGTGGTTTCCGATACCGAGCCGCCGACGGGATCAAGCGTTACGGTGTAGTCAACAACAGTCCACTGAGCGGTGAACGTGATGTTGCTTGTGTACATCCAAGAGAATCTGCCGCCTGCAGAAACAACGCCTATCTTTGTGCCGTCTTCTGCTTGTGCAAGCCAGCCGCCAAAGGCGTAGCCGAGCTTTGTGGGAATAGTTTCTGTAATATCAAAAATATCACCGTAATATGCTGTTGCGGTTGCAGGCTCTATTTTGCTGCCGCCGTTTGAGTCATAAGTTGCCGTGTAAGCATTTGCCGACCATTGTGCGGTAAATGTTCCGTTTCCTGTATATGCCCATTTTATTTTGCTGCCGGCATTATAGGTTGCACCGTCAAGGTCAAAGAACCAGCCGTTGAATGTGTAACCATCCTGAACGGGTTTAATCGTCGGCAAAACAAAATCTTCGCCGTAAACGGCTGTTGTGCCGCTGCC
This sequence comes from uncultured Ruminococcus sp., assembly GCA_900539465.1. GTDB lineage: Bacteria > Bacillota > Clostridia > Oscillospirales > Acutalibacteraceae > CAG-488. Next base: position 44,024 of record UQCF01000001.1, read on the forward strand.
GCCCTCCGGCTGATAGCTTTCATCGGGAGTCGTAAATCTTACGGTATATTTGTTGGGGCTGTAATAGAAATTCCATGTATAATCGCTTCTTGTTGCCATTATACTGCTGAATGTCTCTGTGCCTGTGCTTATCTGGCTTCCGTCAGAAAGGCATGTCCAGTTGTTTGAGTAAGTGTAACCGTCAAACTCTTTTGCAGCTACGGTAACGGTGTCACAAAGAGTGTAATCGCCGTTTTCCGATTTTAAAATGTTACCGCTTTCATCGCAATAATTAACGGTGTATGTTCCCTTGCCGAGTTCAACCTTGCCAAGAGCCGCGTCAAGCTTGTTTTTAGCAGATGCAATATCCGTTGCGCTTGCGGTGGGGTCACCCAAAACAATAGCGGCGTCTTTTATGCTCTTTACATATTCGTCGTATTTTATATGGTCGCCGAACCAGTCGCTCTGATAAGCAAACTTGATTGAGTTTTCATATTGCTTTCTGAGCGCGGTTTTATCGACATAAGAGAGTATAAGGTTTACACTGCCGTTAATCGTGTCGCTTCTGCTTTTTTTAGTGCCTATTACATGGCTTGTGATTGCAATGCTCTTTTTTGATTCATCAATCGGAATGTCTAATTTCTTTGTAATGCTCGTGTTATCCGACGAATAAATACGTTTGCCGTTATACTCGGTTGCTGCTTTGCCGGACTCTGTGTAAAGTCTTGTGTCACCGAAGTTGAGATACTGAACGCATGAGTCATTATTTTCTTTGCACTGATATGCCGAGTTCACGTCAAGACCTACGCTGAGGTTAGGTATCTGACTAAAGTTCGTATATCGGCTTGTGTCGATTGTGAGGTAGCCGTCGCCGCCTACGGGGTTTACGGTTACAGAGCCGCCGCTTGAGTCGTCTGACGCGGTTCCAAGACCTGAACCCTCGGCTGAAATTGCTGCAATTCCTTTTGCAACGGTTACTGCTTCTCCGCCGTAGGGCGCATATTTGTAAGAGGCTGTTCCGCCGCTTACGGAGTGAACGCCTGCAAGCCAAAGTGTTGCCGTTATACCCATTTCTTCGTTCAGCCAACCGAATGCTTTGCCCGTTTTCGCAAATCCGCCTGCCGCGGCAACGGACGAAGCTCCGCTCAAAGGTGCATAAACATATGAATATGCGTACGATGTAAAGTCTTTGCCGTCAACCTTATATCTTGCAGTCCATCTGATAACAGAATGTCCGCCGGAAGAAAGTGCAGACTTCATGCTTCCCGATGTTACGGATGATGTAAGCTCAGCAGCGGGGGAGGAAGTATTTGTAAGAGAAAGAGTGTTAAGCTCCACGCCGTCAACGGTGTCATATGTTATAGAAATATCTGTTGCGTCCGATCTGCCGAAGAATATGTTACCCGTAGATTCTATATCGGATCTGAGCGAACCGTTTACTTCGTTTTCTCTGTCAACATAGTTTTTAAATGTCGTTGAATCGGTTGGGTCAAGATATATCGTTTCGGGAACATAAAAATATGTGAAAACAGAAGCCTGATTTTCTTCAAGCGTTACGTCAATAACACGTTTAACTCCGTTATCAATATCGCTTTGTGTAACGGTAAAGGGGATTGCGTCTGTTGTGACATAACCGGGTCTTGATGCAATGTATGTATAGTCGCCTGCGTCAAGAGCATAAACGCCCTCTGCGTTTGAGGGAGCAATGTATGTTCCGTTATTGTCATATACCTTAACCGTTGTGTCGGTAGAGGGTGTGTTGAATTTAACGGTGGCAATCTTACTGTCTTCTTTTGTGAGGAGGAAGGTCTGAAGATATGTGATACCGCCGGCACCCGTGAAATAAATTCTTACATAGCTGCCGATTTTTTCCTCGTAGTTATTAAGGTCAAATATAACGGTGTTTTCTTTTGTGTCAATGTCATATGTTTCGATAAGAGCACCGTCTGCAACCATTCTTGCTTTTGTTGCGTCTTTAATTGTTACTCTGATTTGGCTTGTCGCATCATCTGTGACAACTCTTGTGATTGAGGGATAGTTACCCTCTGCAACAAATCCGTCGCCGAGCTCGTAAGCGTTTTTTGAGTTCTTTGAGCTTGTGTAGAATTCGCCGTTTTTCATGCTTTTTTCAATATTTTTGGATTCTTTGTCGTTTGAAGGCATGATGAAATACTGTGCATTTCTGTCACAGTCACCGAAATCATGCGCGTCATCTTCGCAGAAAACAAACATATTGATGCCCTGCGGTGCAAGAATTTTCATAACCTCATCATAAAGATAACGGTCGTTTCTTGTGCGCGAGTCAGCCGTATTGACAAGTTCCATGCCAAGGCAGCCCTTTATAGGTCCGGAATATCCCTCATAGTTGGGGCAGTAGTCCTGATAAATTGAAGCAAAATCGCTGACAAATTTTTCGTTGTATATGCCGATGTCGTGCTTTGCATCCGCCCATTCGCCGACGTGGTTGATGTGCGTAACGCCGCCTTTGTCATAGTTCTTTTTGACGGCGGAGCGTGGCCAGGATTCGTTAGTTCCGAGATCACCGTGACCGGCGTCAACAAAGAATCCGTTTATATGGCATTTGTTGGTTGACATACCGTTAAGTTCAATGCCGAGCGGAATTTCCGTCATACCGTAGCCGCGCGGCTTCGTTCCGCCTTTGGGTATGCCTGTGCCCGTGGTGATTTCTTCATATCTTTCTTTAGAAAGCTCGTCTGTCGGTCCGTGAACAAAATACTGATAAGTAAAAATCGCAAGACGGCTTTGGTTTTTCGTCCAGCCGTAGTTTACGGTGCCGTGGTCTGTAAGAGCAAGCGCGTCATAACCGAGTTCATAATATTTTTCAATCATGTCGTCGATTTCTATGTCTGCGTCACTTCTTACGGTGTGAACGTGTGTTGCGGCTTTGTAAGCTTTCCAGTTATCCCAATCAACATTTTTGTAGGTGCTTTTGATTTTATAATCATACTGACCTACAACATCTCTTGCAGGGTCTTCTGCGGCGTATGCGCCGAAAGACACCGAGAATGCCGAAAGCATCATAATAACAGAAATTACAAATGCCAAAATTTTTGCTGATTTTCTCAAGCTTTTCACTCCTTGCTGACAATTGTATTTATTATAAAACTTTGCGGTAAAAATTTCAATAATAAACACGCAACAAAATCAATTCTGTTAATTGTGACTAATCGGAGCTTGGTATTATTGTTAATTTCATCTTGAAATCATTGCAACGATAAGTTATAATTTAAATAGATTTTTGATATGAAGCAATTAACTATAATCGGAGGCGCTTTTGATGAACAAACTTGATATATTCGGCTCGTTTAATTCATGGCTCTCACAGTCGTTGCCGATAAAAATATACGATTCACTGCCCAAAATACTTATTTCACTCGCTTCTGCCATCGTTATAATTGCTTTGGGCTTTTGGCTCGGCAATATCGCGAGAAAGATGACGGTTAAAATACTTGAAAAACACAGTGTTGACCGTTCCGTTCACTTGTTTTTGAGCAGATCTGCATCCATAATTATTAAAATAATTTTTGTTATCATAGCCCTTTCACAGCTTGGGGTGAATATTAACTCATTTATTGCCGCGATAGGTGCCGCAGGTATCACCGCAGGTCTCGGTCTTAAAGACAGCATATCTCAGTTTGCAAGCGGAATCCAGATTCTTTTCAATAAGACGTTTCAAAGCGGCGATTTTATTGAGATAGACGGTCTCTCCGGCAAGGTTGAAGAAATTCATTTTATGTACACAACTCTTATAACTCTTGATAACAAAAGAGTAACTATACCTAATAACCATGTTACATCAAACGATATTGTGAACTATACGGCAAAAGACACCCGCCGCGTGGACTTTATGTTTTCTATAAGCTATGACGATGACATATCAAAAGCAAAGGGAATCTTATACAGAACAGCCAGAGACAATCCGAATGTTCTTGATAATCCCGCACCTTATGCCGCGGTAAACAAACACGGCAGCAGCAGTATAGAGCTTGTTCTTCAAGTCTGGTGCAAAAGCGAAAATTATTGGAGTGCATATTATACGATGCAAGAGGACGTTAAGAACGCATTTGACAAACACGGAATAAATATTCCGTATGACCAGCTTGACATACATATTAAAAATGACGGTGATAAATGAAATGACAACTCTTCTTGTTAAACTTTTTATAAAAGACTGTGACAAAGTCAACGACCCAAAAATCAGAACCAAATACGGGATTTTAAGCGGCGGAGTGGGAATCTTTATAAACATTGTGCTTTGCTGCATAAAATTTGCAATCGGTTTTTTTACAAACAGCATTGCAATAACCGCAGATGCCGCAAACAACCTCTCGGATGCGGGCTCGTCCGCTGTAACACTGATAGGCTTTAAGCTTTCGGGAAAGCCTGCCGACAAAGAGCATCCGTTCGGTCACGGCAGAACGGAATACATAACGGCGTTTATAGTTGCACTGCTTATTATTTTTATGGGGATTGAATTTTTAAAATCCTCGGTAGAAAAAATCATAACGCCTGAGCCGGTTAAGTTTTCTCTTGCTTCGGCAATCATTCTCGGTTCGTCGATTTTGTTAAAGCTTTGGCTTGCCGTATTTAACAAAAAGCTCGGTGAAAAAATTGACTCCGCCGCTATGACGGCTGTTTTTAAAGACAGCATAAGCGATATGCTTGCAACATCGGTCACTCTCGGGTGTCTTGTACTTTCAAAATATACCGACAAAAACATTGACGGTTACCCCGGTATTGTTGTTTCTCTTTTTGTTCTCTTTTCGGGATTCGGCATATTAAAAGATACAATAAGCTCGCTTATCGGAAAGCCTCCGTCAAAAGAATTGGTTGATAAAATAGAAAACAAAATTCTGTCATATGACGGCGTTGAGGGCATACACGATTTGATGCTCCATGATTACGGACCCGGCAGACTTTTCGGCAGTGTTCATGTTGAAGTGCCGTCAAACGTAGACATTATGGTGTCTCACGACATTATTGACAATATAGAAAAGGAAATTAAAGAGCAAATGGGCATAATGCTCGTTATTCATCTTGACCCGATAGTTGTTGACGAAGAGGCAGTAATTTCTTTGAAAACGGTAACGGAAAAAATTGTAAATGAGATTAACCCCGAGTATTCCATACACGATTTCAGAGTAGTCGAAAGTCCGTCACACACCAATTTGATTTTTGATCTTGTTATTCCTTACGGCCATAAACAAAGCCGCGAAAAAATAGCAGATTTAGTATCTCAAAAGATAAAAGACTACAACAGTGCGTATTTTTGCGTTATCACCGTAGAGCACAGCTTTGTGTAAACTAACCAAAATTGACACAAAATCTTATATTAAATTTTTTAGCAAAAAAACGGCTTTTGTCTTTTCAAAAGTCAAAAATTATAGTATCATATTTATACTTGATTTTATTGATAAGCAAAGGTGGTCAAAAAAATGGGATTTAATGACGAAGCTATCGACGAAATGGTGAACATTCCTGTTGGGCAACTCGGTATAATCGCTTTGCCCGGCTGTGAAGAAATGGCTCAGCGTATCGATCAGTACATCGTGAACTGGAGAAGCAAAAGAGGTATAGAGGCACATGACTCAATAGTTTTTTCGGGTTATACAAAAGACACATATATCATCGATATGACTTTCCCGAGGTTCGGAACAGGCGAGGGCAAGGCTTCTCTTAAACATACGGTCAGAGGATATGACATATTTATTCTCTGCGATTGCTTTAATCACGGCGTTACATACAAAATGTACGGTCAGACGGTGCCCATGAGCCCCGACGATCATTACGCCAACCTCAAACGCGCCATAAGTGCAATAGAGGGTAAGGCTCGCCGTATAACCGTTGTTATGCCCATGCTTTATGAGGGAAGACAGCACAAGCGTTCAAGCCGTGAATCATTGGACTGTGCAAACGCCTTGCAGGAGCTTTGCGATTATATGGGCGTTGATAACATACTCACGTTTGATGCACATGACCCCAGGGTTCAAAATGCAATTCCGCTCAAAGGCTTTGAGTGCATACAGCCTTCTTATCAGATGATAAAGGCTATGGTCAGGAATGTTCCCGACCTTAAAATTGACAAAGACCACCTTATGATTATATCCCCCGATGAGGGCGGAATGGGCAGATGTATTTATTATTCGACGATGCTCGGCGTAGAGCTCGGTATGTTCTATAAGAGAAGAGATTTTTCGAGAATAGTAGACGGCAGAAACCCCATAATAGCACATGAGTTCCTCGGTGACAGCGTTGAGGGTATGGACGTGCTTATAGTTGACGATATGATTTCTTCCGGCGAGTCTATGATAGAGGTCGCAAGTCAGCTCAAAGAGCTGGGCGCTTCAAGAATTTTCATAAACGCAACTTTCGGACTTTTCTGCAACGGACTTGAGGTTTTTGATCAGGCTTATGCCGACGGACTTTTTAGCAAAGTCTTCACTACAAACCTTATATACAGAACAAAAGAGCTCAAAGCAAGAGAGTGGTACTGCGAAGTTGACGCTTATAAATATATCGCTTATTTCACAGACACTCTCAACCATGATATGTCGGTCAGCAGCTTGCTTGACCCGGCAGAAAAAATACACAAACTGCTCGCAAAGTACAAATTCGGGCAGGCAAAATAATAATTCGGAATCAGGAAGCTTTGGAGAGAATCCCTTTCCATTGCTTCAATGCTTTATAAGTTAGGAGAAATATAGATGGCTAAAGATTTGGCTAAGGTATACGACCCTAAAGACGTTGAAGACAGGACATATGACTTTTGGACTAAGAACGGTTACTTCCATGCAAAATGCGATAAGGATTTAAAGCCGTATGCAATAGTTATGCCTCCTCCGAATATCACGGGTCAGCTCCACATGGGTCATGCGCTTGATAATACTCTTCAGGATGCAATTATCCGTTGGCGCAGAATGCAGGGCTATGACGCTCTTTGGCTGCCGGGAACAGACCATGCCTCCATCGCAACAGAGGCTAAAATTGTTGAGGCGATGGCAAAAGAGGGCATAAAAAAAGAGGATATAGGCAGAGAAGCTTTTCTTGAAAGAGCATGGCAGTGGAAAGAGCAGTTCGGCGGCAGAATTATTCAGCAGCTTAAAAAGATGGGTTCTTCCTGCGATTGGGACAGACTTCGCTTTACAATGGACGAGGGCTGCTCAAAAGCCGTTCGCGAGGTGTTTGTTAACCTTTATGAGAAAAAGCTTATATACCGCGGCGAAAGAATTATCAACTGGTGCACACATTGCCGCACCTCGATTTCGGACGCAGAGGTTGAGTATGAAGAGCTTGACGGCTCGTTTTGGCATATAAGATATCCGCTTGCAGACGGCAGCGGCTATGTTCAGCTTGCCACAACAAGACCCGAAACAATGCTCGGCGATACCGCTATTGCTGTTCACCCGGATGATGAAAGATACAAAGACATAGTCGGCAAAAAGGTTATTCTTCCTATTGTTAATAAAGAAATTCCTGTTGTTGCCGATAATTATGTTGAAATAGATTTCGGAACAGGCGTTGTTAAAATCACACCTGCTCACGACCCCAACGACTTTGAGGTCGGTCTGCGCCACAATCTTCCCGTTATCAATGTTTTGACCGAGGACGGCAAGATGAACGAAAATGCCGGCAAGTATGAGGGTATGGATCGTTATGAATGCAGAAAAGCCATTGTTAAAGAGCTTGAAGAGGGCGGATACCTTGTAAAGGTTGAACCTATGAAGCACAATGTCGGCTCGTGCTACCGCTGCCACACAATTGTTGAGCCCCGCGTTTCAAAGCAATGGTTTGTTAAAATGCAGCCGCTTGCGGAGCCTGCGATTGATACCGTCAAAAAAGGCGAGGTCAAATTTGTTCCCGACAGATTTGATAAAATATATTATCACTGGATGGAGAATATTAAGGACTGGTGTATTTCACGTCAGCTTTGGTGGGGTCACAGAATACCTGCATGGTATTGCTCTGACTGCGGTGAGGTAATCGTCTCTAAAACAGACCCCGATTGCTGCCCGAAATGCGGCAGTAAAAATATTACGCAAGATCCCGATACCCTTGACACATGGTTCTCATCGGCTCTTTGGCCGTTCTCAACTCTCGGCTGGCCCGAGAAAACGCCGGAGCTTGAACATTTTTATCCTACAAACACCCTTATAACAGGTTATGACATAATTTTCTTCTGGGTTGCGAGAATGATTTTCTCCGGTTGCGAGCATATGGGCAAATATCCGTTTGACACGGTATTTATACACGGTATTGTCAGGGACTCTCAGGGACGCAAAATGTCAAAATCACTCGGTAACGGCATTGACCCGCTTGAGGTTATCGACAAATACGGCGCAGATGCACTTCGTTTCACTCTTGTCACGGGCAACAGCCCCGGAAATGATATGAGATTCTCCGACGAAAAGGTCGGCGCAAGCCGCAACTTTGCCAATAAGCTTTGGAATGCGGCAAGATATGTTCTTATGAATCTCGGCGAGGACGAGCCCGCTCCGCATATTCCCGAAAATCTTGCACTTGAGGATAAGTGGATTCTTTCAAAATTTAACACTCTTGCAAAAGAGATAACAGATAATCTCGAAAAATTTGAACTTGGAATTGCCGTTCAAAAGCTTTATGATTTTATTTGGGATGTATTTTGCGATTGGTATATCGAAATATCAAAGATACGTCTTCAGGCAGGCGGAGAAGCTGCACAGACAGCAAAAGATGTTCTTGTCTATGTTCTTTCAAACACATTGAAGCTTCTTCATCCGTTTATGCCTTTTATCACAGAAGAAATATGGCAGTCACTGCCTCATGATGGCGAGTCAATCATGATTTCCAAATGGCCCGAATATTCCGAGGCTCTTGCATTTGATGCCGAAGAAAACGAGATGGAAAAAATCATGGAGGCCGTTCGTGCAATCCGTAACCGCAGAGCAGAAATGAATGTTGCCCCCTCTAAAAAGGCAAAATACTTTGTTGCAACCGCAGATAAAGAAACATTCGAGTTTGCAGGTGTATTTATGAAACGTCTCGCAAGTGCATCCGAGGTTGAGGTCGGTGACAGCTTTGACATTGACGGTGCGGTTGCCATTGTTACATCAGACGCAAAAATCTATATACCTATGGGCGAACTTATAGATTTCGAAGCCGAAAGAGCACGTCTCAATAAAGAAAAAGACAAGGCGCTCAAAGAGCTTGATTTTATCGACAAAAAGCTCAATAACCCCGGCTTTGTTTCAAAAGCACCCGAGGCTGTTGTTCAGGGTCAGCGCGATGCCGCAGCAAAACTCAGAGATAAAGTAGCAATGCTTGATGAAAGTATTGCAAAGCTCGGCTAAAATTAACAAAAGGGTTGCTGCACTAAGCTGCGGCAACCTTTTTCTTTAAGGAAGTGTATTTTTATGACCTGCGAGCAGGCTATAAATTATTTATATTCAAGGCTGAAATTCGGCTCCGTACCGGGGCTTGAAAGAATTGCCGCGCTTTGTGAGCTTTTGGGTAATCCGCAGGATAAGCTTAAATTCGTTCACGTTGCAGGCACAAACGGCAAGGGCTCGGTCTGCACCATGATGTCCCGAATGCTTATAAATGCAGGCTACAAAACCGGTCTTTATACTTCGCCGTATGTTATGGATTTCAGAGAGAGAATGCAGATAAACAGCGAGATGATACCTGAAGATGAGCTCGGCGCGCTTATGGATGAAATAAAACCAAAAGTAGAGGAACTTGATAAAAAGGGCATAACGCCCACAGAATTTGAGGTTTTAACTTCGCTTGCATTTTTATACTATTACAGAAACAATTGCGACATTGTTGTGCTTGAGGTCGGCTTGGGCGGACTTTGCGACTCTACCAATATTATTAAGCCGCCGGAGCTTAGTATTATAATGTCAATTTCATATGACCATACAAACATTCTCGGCAAAACAATAGAAGAAATTGCTTTTCAAAAAAGCGGAATAATCAAAGACGGCAGCCCGGTTGTACTTTATCCTCAAATATATCCGCAGGCTCGCAGCATAATAAAAAATGCAGCCGAAGCAAAGCATTGCAAGCTTTACGAAGCCGATAAATCAAAGATTAAAATAATTAAGTCAGATATTTTCGGTTCCGAATTTATGTACGGCAGCAAAAAAATATCCGTGTCTCTTATAGGTTCACAACAAATTTTAAACGCCGCAACAGCTTTTGAGGCAGGCAGGGCTTTGCAGGAGCGTGGATACCGGCTGACAGACGAAAATATTTTACACGGAATAAAATCCGCAAAAATAGCCGCACGGACGCAAATTGTTTCAAAAGAACCGCTTATCGTTATTGACGGCGGCCACAATGTTGACGGAATAAATGCTCTTTGCGATAATTTAAAAAATATTTTTTCTGATTACGGCATAATCGCGGTTATAGGTATGCTTAAAGACAAAGATGTTGATACATCGGTTAAAATGCTTGCCCCGATGTGCAAAAAAATGATAACCGTCACAATAGATAACCCGAGAAGTATGAGCGCCGAGGAGTTAAAAGATAAAATCATGCCTTACTGTGCGGATGTAACCGCCGTTGCAAACTCCGCAGAGGCTTTTAATACCGCAAAAAAAGAACTGGCAAAAGGCGATATGCTTTTGGTCTGCGGCTCGCTTTACCTTGCGTCGGAAATAGAAAAATAAATTTTTGTAATAAAATACCGTTTTCAACATAATATTTATATTTAATCCTTTATCATATCCGGTAAGGGATTATTTTTTTGGGAGGAATAATATGAATGTGAAAATAGTCACGTCACAGCAGAAAATGACCGCATACCTTGACGGCGAAATAGACCACCACACAGCCGGCGGCATACGCGAAGAAATAGACAATGCTCTGATGACCAAAAAGCCCGAAGTATTAAAACTTGACTTTGACAACGTAACCTTTATGGATTCATCGGGAGTCGGGCTTGTCATGGGCAGATACAGAACACTGTCTATGTTCGGCGGAAAATTGATAGTTTCAAATCTTTCGCCGCAGTTTTATAAGATAATGAAGCTTTCGGGCCTTGAAAAAATCGCAACAATCAATAAAAGGGAGAATGAATATGAAAGCAAAAAATGAATTCAGAATGACCGTTGAAAGCCGATCTGTTAATGAATCGTTTGTAAGAAGTACCGTGGCGGCATTTGCCGCACAGCTTGACCCGACTATTGAAGAAATAGCCGATATAAAAACTGCCGTGAGTGAAGCTGTTACAAACTGCATTGTCCACGCCTATGCCGATAAGGTCGGCAAAATTTACATATATGCCGCCATTTATGACGATAATAAAATAAAAATAAGTATTCGAGACAGGGGCTGCGGAATAGAAGACATAGAAAAGGCAAAAACACCTTTGTTCACAACCCTCGGCGGTGAACGCGCAGGCTTGGGGTTTGCCGTTATGGAAAGCTTTACGGATAAACTCACCGTTCGCTCCGCTCTCGGCCGGGGGACGACGGTCACAATGATTAAAAAGACCGGCGGGCGTGAAAACTGATGACAGAAAAAAGCGTCAGAGACATAAAGATTGAAGAAAATCTCGGTCTTGTTCACTCCTGTGCCCGCAGATTTACGGGCAGGGGAGTGGATTATGAAGACCTTGTTCAGGCAGGGTGCGTCGGGCTTATAAAGGCTGTTGACAATTTTGACGATGAGCGCGGATTTTCCTTTTCGACCTATGCCGTTCCGGTTATTCTCGGTGAAATCAAAAGAATTTTCAGAGATGACGGCACCGTAAAGGTCAGCCGAATTATTAAAGACCGCGGCAGAAAAATCTCTTATATCAAAGAAGAATTTTCAAGAATAAACGGGCATGAGCCGACCGTCGGCGATATTTCGTCTATTCTCGGAATATCCGAAGAAGAAACGGCACAGGCAATAAACGCATCACTGCCGGTGTTTTCTCTTACACCGGCAGAAGACGGAGATTCAAGAGGAGAATTTGACGTCCCGACCGAATCTTACGATGCAGAAATAGCCGACAAAATCGCTTTGCGTCAAATAATGGAACAGCTTGAAGACAGAGACAAAAAACTTATTGAATACAGATATTTTAAAGGCTTAAATCAAACCAAAACCGCAGAGCTTTTAAATATGAATCAGGTCTGGGTCAGCAGGCGGGAGAAGGCAATTCTTTTGATAATGAAGAAAAAGTTAGCTTAATATTTTGACCGCAAAATTAAATATACAGCACATTATAAATCCCGTAATTGTGGGGATTATTACAGAAGCCGCCGTCCATTTCAGGTCTGCGGTTTCTTTTTTTATTGTTAAAACCGCGGTCGAGCACGGCCAGTGGAACAGGTTAAAAAGCAGCATACTTGCGGCCGTTGTCCATGTCCATCCATTGTCTGTGAGCAGTGTTTTTAGGCTATCCAATGTTTCATAATTACTAAGCGTATCGCGCGCCGTGTAGCCCATCATGATTATCGGCATAACTATTTCGTTTGCGGGCACACCGAGTATAAATCCCGTTAAAATCGTTCCGTCAAGACCCATTATTTTGCCGACAGGGTCAAGAAAATCGGTCATGTGCAAAAATATGCTTTTATCGCCGATTATTATATGTGACAAAAGCCAAATAACAATACCTGCCGGTGCGGCAACCGCCGCCGCTCTTGCCAAAACAAATATTGTTCTGTCAAACACAGAGCGAACAATTAAACTTCCGACTTTGGGCTTTCTATACGGTGGGAGCTCCATTGCAAAGGATGACGGTTCGCCTTTAAGAAGGGTTACCGACAAAATTTTAGAGACTAAAAATGTCATAAGAACCGACAGAACAAGAAGTCCCACAAAAATTGCCGCCGCGCTTATTCTTCCGCCGAATATTCCCGTGCCGGAGATAAAAAACATTGTAATAACCGCAATCAGCGTAGGAAAACGTCCGTTACACGGTGTAAACGTATTGGTAATGATTGCTGTGAGCCGCTCTCTTTTAGACTGTATTATTCTGCACCCCGATACTCCGGCACAGTTGCAGCCGAGGCCCATGCACATTGTCAAAGCCTGCTTGCCGCAAGTGCCGCATTTTTTAAAGGAATTGTCAAGTAAAAATGCTGCGCGTGGCAAATATCCAAGATCCTCCAGCAATGAAAAAAGCGGAAAAAATATTGCCATAGGCGGCAGCATTACAGCGATTACCCACGATAAAACAGTCAGCATACCGTCAATAATCACTTGCGAAAGAGTCGGCGGCATAGCTTTAAAAAAATTGCTCTCTCTTAAAAACATCAAACCTTTATCAAACAAATCGGATAAAAATTCACTCGGATAACTTGAAAGGCTCAATGTAATGTAAAAGAGCACGGCAAGCATTATGAGCATGCAGGGGAGGGCAGTGTACTTTCCGAGCAAAACAGAGTCGATTTTTCGGTCTTTTTTATATGGGTCATAACTTACGAGAGTTACAACTCCGTGGCAAATTTCTTCTGCTTTTTCAACATAATAAAATATATCTTTGTCTGAATAGTCACTGTTATTCGGTTTTTTGTTTTTAGTCGCTTTTTCGACCGCCTCAAGCAATTTGATTTTTGATTTTTTATCCTTTATGCTTGTTCCCACAACAGGTACACCGAGACGGCTTTGAAGTAGATTTAAGTTTATGGCAATTCCTTTTCTCAAAGCCTCATCCATGAGGTTTACGCATATAACGGCTTTTTTACAAATCTCCATTGTTTGAAGCGCTAAAATAAGGCTTCGCTCAAGTGCCGTTGCGTCGCATACAATTATTGTGCAGTTATCGGTATGCTCCTTAATATATTCACCGGCTATTTTTTCATCCTCCGATGCAGGTGTAAAAGAATATGTACCCGGTAAATCCGTTATAAGATAATTTTTATCCTTAAATCTGAATGTGCCGCAGGCAAATTCAACCGTTTTCCCTGGCCAGTTACCTGTATGCTGATGAAGCCCCGTAAGCTTATTAAAGACCGTGCTTTTGCCTACGTTCGGGTTCCCGACAAGCGTTAAATTCATATCGACGTTACATTTTTTCTTTTTAAACAGGGTCATCAAAAGCACTCCTTGACGGCAATATCTTTATACATTCGGTGTCTTCGTTTCTGAGTGCAATTACAGTGCTTTTAATAAGATACGCGGCAATGCTCTTCTTTCTTCTTACACATGTGACGGTTGCGCCTTTTGTTATACCGAGATCGTTAAACCTTGTGTACAGGCTGCAATTCGGAGGGACGCAATATATTTCTGCTTTTTTGCCCTGCGGCAAAAGAGACAGGGTAGATATATCTTTCATATTAAATCACCTTCAGACTGTTATTACTAACATATTATTAAAAACAAAATAATCAGTTACTTCTTATTGCCGCTTAAAATTTACAGTGTGTTAATAAAAAGTCTTTTATTAAAATGTATAATAAGATAATAAGAGAGGTGAAAATTCGATTGTTTGGCTACGTCAGAGCATATAAACCTAATATGACATTTTCGCAGTTTGACATTTATAAGGGCATATATTGCTCTCTTTGCAAAGAAATCGGCAAACGATACGGGCTTTTGGCGAGAATGACCTTGTCCTATGACCTTGCTTTTTTTGCATTGGTAAGGCTTTCTGTTAACGAACAGTGCCCGATGTTTAAAAAGAGCAGGTGCAGTTTTAATCCTCTCAAAAAATGTCTTGGCTGTTCTCTTCAAAATGAAGAGATGAAATATGCGTCGGATGTGTTAATGCTTATGGTGTATTACAAATACCTTGACAATCTTGATGACAGCCCGAAATTTAAAAAATTCTTTTTAAAATTTTTATCGCCTTATTTTAACCGTATAAAGAAAAAAGCGGTTAAAAACCGCAAAGAAGCAAATGATATATTAAATAAAATGCACGTTTCACAGTCTGAAACAGAGAAGAAAAACACAAACGAAATTGACAAAGCCTGCCACCCCTCGGCAACTGCTTTGGCAGAATTGCTGGTGCTTAATAAAACAGGTGAAGATATTGACGAACTGCGGCTTTTCGGTTACAATATCGGTCGGTGGGTCTATTTGATGGACGCGGCGGACGATTATGACGACGATATAAAAGAAGGCGGATATAATCCGTTTTCCGATATGGACAAAGCCTCTATGCTGAAAAAAGCCGAAGAATCATTGAATTTAACTGCGGCAGAGGCGGTCAATCACTTTAATAATATAAGATTTTACAGATATAAATCAATTATAAAAAACATTTTGTTTGACGGAACATACGCTTCCATGATGAAAGTACTTAAAAAGGAGGATCGTGATGAAAAATCCGTATGAAGTTTTAGGAATAAGCTCATCTGCAACAGATGACGATGTAAAAAAAGCATACCGCGAGGCTGCGGCCAAATTTTCGGGCGATCCTGCAAAAATGGACGAGATAAACAGCGCATATGACCACATAATACTTTCACGCAACAGCGGCGGCGCCGACAACAGGAACGAAGCGTATAATTCTGGCAATTACTCCGGCGCTTCCGGCGGACTGGGCGATATAAGAGCAAAACTCAACGCCGGCAGAATAGATGATGCCGAAATGCTGCTGGACGGCATTCCGCTTCAAAGGCGCACAGCAGAATGGTACTTTTTAAAAGGAACTATTCAGCAGCGCAGAGGATGGCTTGAAAGTGCGGCAGAGAGCTTTCGCAAAGCGGCCGAAGATGAACCGAATAACAAAGAATACAGAAACGCATATGAAAACATTAACCGCTCCAGAAAAGGCGATTTCAGAAATTCACGCGATTATGACGACAATGACGGCTGCTGCGGCTCACCGTGCCATTTGTGCATGTCTTTGCTTTGTGCAGACAGCTGCTGTGAATGTATGGGCGGAGATTTAATAAGGTGCTGTTAAAATGAGTAATACGTCAAAAACCGCTTTGAGTGCAATGGCGGTTGCACTCGGCACGGTACTTATGCTTCTTTCGTCGGCTATTCCTTTTTTTGAGTATGCTGTACCTGCCGCGGCAGGATTCATTGTGCTGTTTGTTGAGTCTGAGGTCGGCAAAACTTGGTCTTTCGGCACATATGTCGCAACATCAATTCTCGGTGTGTTCCTTGTGCCGAATAAAGAAGCGGTGGGAATTTACATCGCGCTTTTCGGCTTGTACCCTGTGATTAGGTCTTTTTTTGATAAACTGCCTAAAATTGCAAGCTATATTGCAAAGTGTGTTTATTTTGTTGCCGCCGTTCTTCTTGCATATTTTGTTATGATTAAAATTTTCGGAATAGCGCAGGAAATGACTGAGGAGCTTAATAAAATAACAATGCCGATACTTATGGTTTGCGGACTTATTGCTTTTATTGTTTATGACAGGGCGATGTTCCTTACCGAAAAGAAGTATAAGATAAGATACCACAAATATATAGAAAAATTATTCAGACGCAGATAAAAAACCTGAGACAACCGTTTTTCGGAAGTCTCAGGCTTTTTGTTGTTAAATTAAAGTGTGCTCAAATCATACGGCGTTTTTTGGTATACAAAGTAGTTGAGCCAGTTTGAAAAGATTATATTTGCCGCGCTTCGCCATGTAATAAGCGGAGTTTTAGTCGGGTCGTCACCGGGGAAGTAATTATAAGGAACAGAAATGTCAAGACCTTTTGATTTATCTCTGAAATATTCTTTAAACAGCGTATCCCTGTCATATTCAGAATGACCCGTAGCATAAAAATTTCTGCATGCCATGTCTGAAATTAAGTGTATGCCGGCCATATCCGAATAGGTAAGCACCTGCAAATCTTTAACAAGGGCAATGTCGTTCATTTTTATTTCTGTATGTCTTGAATGAGGAACATAAAAAACTTCATCAAGTCCCCTGAGCAGAGGGTGGAAATTATCAAGCGAGCGGTGGGGGAATACGCCGAAGAGCTTTTTTTCAAGCAGATATTTCGGTATGCCGTAGTGATAATAAAGACCTGCCTGCGCTCCCCAGCAAATATGAAATGTTGAGTATACGTTGGTTTTGCTCCATTCAAATATTTCGCAAAGCTCCTGCCAATAGTCAACCTCTTCAAATTCCATTTGCTCAACAGGTGCGCCGGTGATAACCATTCCGTCATAACGGTTATTTTTTATATCGTCAAAAAAGCTGTAAAATTTCAGCATATGCTCCTGTGACACGTTTTTTGCCTGATGCGTTGCGGTCTGAAGCAATGTAACATCTATCTGAAGAGGGGAGTTGCTCAAAAGTCTTAAAAGCTGAGTTTCTGTTTCAACTTTTGTAGGCATCAAATTGAGTATAACTATATTAAGCGGACGTATATCCTGAGTGTTTGCCCTCTCTTCGGTCATAACAAAAATATTCTCATTTTCAAGTGCCTTGTGTGCCGGCAGACGGCCGTCTATTTTTATAGGCATTGCGTCACGTCCCAATAAAATTATAAGCAAAATATAGTTTACTATGCGTTATGTTTTTTGTCAAGTTCACCCGGGGCTTAAATATTATAAGCTAAAATTTTTTTGAAAATATTGCCTTTTAAAAGAGATTTTTTTAATAATAAATATTGACTTTTATCCCTCGTTATGCTATTATATCACAGTCGCCGATATGCGGGTGTAGTTTAGCGGTAGAATTCCAGCCTTCCAAGCTGGTCGTGTGGGTTCGACTCCCATCACCCGCTCCAGTGGCGATATGCGCTTGTAGCTCAGGTGGATAGAGCAACTGCCTTCTAAGCAGTGGGTCAGGGGTTCGAGTCCCTTCAAGCGCGCCATATGGTGGGTATAGCTCAGTTGGCTAGAGCGCCAGATTGTGGCTCTGGAGGTCGTCGGTTCGAGCCCGATTACCCACCCCATATTCACAAATACTGCGGCGATCAAGCAATTGGTCACCGCGTATTTTTAGCATTATATTGGGGTGTCGCCAAGGGGTAAGGCAAGGGACTTTGACTCCCTCATCCGCTGGTTCGAATCCAGCCATCCCAGCCATTTTAAATTAAACTTATTTCATATATAAACGAAGGCGTAGCTCAGTTGGTCAGAGTACCTGCTTGACATGCAGGGGGTCGGTGGTTCGAGCCCACTCGTCTTCACCAGCTTAAAAAGTCTTGAAATCCTTGATATATAAAGGATTCAGGGCTTTTTTACTTGTACACTAAAAATGTAATTTGAAAGGCTGATAAAATGAAAACATTAAACTTCGGCTCACTTAATTTAGACAAGGTTTATTCCGTTGACCACACCGTACGCCCCGGAGAGACTACGGCAAGCGAAAGACTTGAATTTTTTTGCGGCGGAAAGGGATTGAATCAATCAATAGCACTTTCCCGTGCAGGTGAAAAAGTTTATCATGCAGGCTGTGTCGGAGCAGACGGAAAACAGTTGCTTGATAAACTCAAAGAAAACGGTGTTGATATTTCTCTGGTTAAAGAAAGTACATCTGTCAGCGGCCACGCGATTATACAGGTTGACAAAAACGGTCAGAACAGCATTTTGATTTTCGGAGGAGCAAATTCCGAAATAACCGAAAAGCAGGCGAGCGAGGTCCTTTCTCATTTTGAAAAAGGGGATAGAATTATACTTCAAAACGAAATAAGTAATGTCTCTTATATAATAAATTCGGCGTATGACAAGGGAATTGAAGTAATATTCAATCCGAGTCCGTTTGATGATAAAATTTTATCTTTTCCTCTTCAAAAAACATCATGGTTTGTTGTGAATGAAACAGAAGCTAAAGAGCTTACGGGCGAGAGCGAACCGTCAAAAATACTCGGTAAATTCAGCGTAAAATATCCGTTGTCAAATATACTTTTAACCCTTGGCGATGACGGCGCATTTTGCAAAATAAAAGATAAAACATACTTTCAAAATATATTTAAAGTTCCTGTTGTCGATACAACCGCCGCAGGTGATACATTCCTCGGATTTTTCTTTGCACTTATAAACAAAATGTCCGCGCAAAAAGCTCTTGAATACGCTTCGGCAGCTTCTGCCATTGCCGTATCACGCGAAGGCGCGTCGGCTTCGATTCCGAATTTATCCGAAGTCGAAAAATTTTTAGCACAAAATTCTAAATAATAAGGACGTCATATGAAAAACGGAAACAAAGCACACTCCACTCTTCACGGTATTCGGCATTTTGTCAGCAAAAATCTTGTAATGTGCATAGCGCTTGTTGCGGCAATTGTAACGAGCGTTATTGTGCCGGTTGATAAACAGTATATAGGGTATTTTGATTTTAAAACTCTCACCTGTCTGTTTTGCGTTCTTGCGGTCGTTTGTGCACTGAAAAACATCAATTTCTTTTATATCCTTGCCGATAAAATTGTCAGAGTATTTAAAAATGCAAAAATGTGCGTTCTCGCACTTGTTTATATAACATTTATCGGTTCGATGCTGATTGCAAACGATATGGCACTGCTCACTTTTTTGCCGCTCGGCTATTTTGTGCTTACCGCTGCAAGCAAGCGAAAATATATGGCTTTTACATTTATAATGCAAAATATCGCAGCCAACCTCGGCGGAATGTTGACACCGTTCGGAAATCCGCAAAATCTTTATCTCTATTCTAAATACAACATACAAAATCTCGAATTTATATCAATAATGGCTTTGCCGTTTTTGTTTTCGATAATTATAATCACGGTATGCTGCCTGATTTTTGTAAAATCCGAGCCGCTGAAGTTAAAAGACGAAGCAATGCTTCTCAATAAAAAAAGAACAGCGCTGTATCTTACGCTGTTCGCTTTATCAATAGTTATTGTCTTTCGCGTGATTCCGTATTGGGTTGGGCTGATTATTATACCGCCCGTGCTTTTGGTGTTTGACCGCAAGGCATTGAAATCGGTCGATTACGGTTTGCTGTTTACATTCGTATTCTTTTTTATATTTGCCGGCAACATGGCGCGGATTGATATTGTGAGGGATTTGTTTTCTTCTTTGCTCAATAAAAATACTCTTCTTGTGAGCATTGCCTCATGCCAGTTTATAAGCAATGTGCCGTCTGCAATACTTTTGTCGCAGTTTACAGAGAATTACAGAGACCTTTTGGTTGGTGTAAATATCGGCGGAGTGGGAACGCTTATTTCTTCGCTCGCGAGCCTTATAACATTCAGAGAATATGTCAAGCACAATCCGGGTAAAACGAGATATTATATTGCAATTTTTTCGGCATTTAATTTTGCGTTTTTGATTATACTCACAGGCATAATGTATTTGCTTAAGATTATATAACAAAAGGCGGAAGAGACGCTTAGCTGCATCTTTTCCGCCTTAAATTTTTAACCGCGAATATTGCGTGTGCCTGCCGACTCAATGAGTGCTTCGACTTTATCTGTCTTCTCCCACGGGAGGTCAATATCGGTTCTGCCCACATGACCGTATGCCGCAACCCGGCGATAAATCGGTCTGCGAAGATCGAGCTTGTCTATTATGGCAGCCGGACGAAGGTCAAAGTTTTCTTCAACGATTTCTGCAAGAACATTGTCGTCAATAACACCGGTGCCGAATGTGTCAACCATTATAGAAACGGGTTTCGCAACGCCGATTGCGTATGCAAGCTGAATTTCACATTTTTTGGCAAGCTTTGCCGCAACAATATTTTTTGCAATGTAGCGGCAAGCATATGCTGCTGAGCGGTCAACCTTTGTGGGGTCTTTGCCGCTGAATGCGCCGCCGCCGTGACGGGCGTATCCGCCGTAGGTGTCAACAATAATCTTTCTGCCGGTAAGACCGCTGTCACCCTGAGGTCCGCCCGTAACAAAACGGCCTGTGGGATTAACATAAATCTTTGTCTTGTGGTCTATAAGGTCTGCGTCGATTATGGGATATATAACATTTTGAATTATATCGGCGCGAATCTGCTCAAGTTCAACATCCGCACTGTGCTGTGAGGAGATGACGATTGTATCTATTCTAACAACTTCGTCTTTGTCGTTGTATTCGACGGTAACCTGAGTTTTGCCGTCGGCACGAAGATAGGGGAGTGTGCCGTCTTTTCTGACCTCGGTAAGTCTGAGTGCAAGCTTATGAGCAAGAGCTATGGGCATAGGCATAAGTTCGGGGGTTTCATCGCATGCAAAACCAAACATCATGCCCTGGTCGCCTGCACCGTGCTGGTTGTAGGGGTCTTCTTTGCCCTGCTTGAGCTCATATGAACGGTTTACACCGAGGGCAATATCGGGTGACTGCTTGCCGAGAGAAGTTATAATGGCACAGGTGTTGCCGTCAAAACCTTTTGATGCGTCGTCATAACCTATGTCGCAAATAACGTTTCTTGCAATAGAAGCAACATCTATCTGCGCCGTAGTTGTTATTTCACCCATAATAAGAACCATACCGGTGGTGCAGCAGGTTTCGCAAGCAACTCTTCCCATGGGGTCTTGCTTTAGGATTTCGTCAAGAATTGCATCTGATATCTGATCGCAGATTTTATCGGGATGTCCGCAAGTGACGGATTCCGATGTGAATAAATAATTGGACATTTTTTTACCTCCGTTTTTTGTCTTTGCACACAAAAAGCCCGTGGCATAACCACGGGCTATTACACCTTATCTTTCGGTTAATACCGCAGGATTTAGCACCTTGCCGCAAAAAGCAGGTTGCCGAGCTTCACAGGGCCTGTTCCCTCAGCTACTCTGAATAAGGAAATATTCTGTTTACAGACAATATATTATACTATATATGCCGTTTTGTCAATAGTTTAATCGCTGTTTCCTTTAATTATCGGCGAAATTTTTTTATATACAATAAAAGCTATTGCCGTGTTCAGCATACCCTTAACAAATGTAAACGGAACATTGAACACTATGAGGGCATGCCACAGATTTTTAACGCCCGGGTAAATTGCCCTGTACATACCGAGTATTGCCTCTAACGGCAAAAAGTTTTCATATATCGGGTAAACAATATAATAATTTGAAAACAGACTTATTAAAGCCATGCACGCCGCACCTGCAAGAGCACCTATGAGCGCGCCTGTGCGGTTCTTTTTGAACTTATAGATGTATCCGGCCAAAAGAACAAATACCGAGCCCAAAATGAAGTTAGAGAGCTCGCCCACGCCTGCCGTGGTTGTGCTCAATAGATTTACAAGGTTTTTAACAAGGCACACGCACACTCCGTACCAGGGCCCGAGTGCATACGAGGCAATGAGCGCAGGAAGCTCCGAAAAATCAAGCTTAATAAAGCTCGGCATAATCGGTATGCTGAAATCAAGGAACATAAGTGCCGACGACATTGCCGCAAGCACGGCGGTAACCGCAACCTTTCTTGCGCTTTGGTTTTTTGTTTTTGTCATAATAACGACCTCCGACAGATATATTAGCAAAGGGTTATCATCGGATATAAAAATACCCGCACAGACGCAAAATCTGTACGGGGCGTTTTTATATTACTCAATCTTCTTTCATCCGGACTTTACCGTCGGCTTCGGAATCTCACCGAATCAACTTTCGCTCGCGGGCTTGTGGATTGCTCCCATCACCGCCGGTGGGGAATTGCACCCCGCCCCGAAGATAACTGTTCACTTGCCTATGATTATATCACTGTCAAAAGATATGTCAATAGTCAAATTTAAACTTCTGCAAAAGGTGTTGTGATTGAGGCTCTTTTAACCTCGCGCGGACTTCGGTCAACCGAGGCGCGGTAAACACTCAACACCAAACCTATCGAGAAATAGATACAAAGGTTAGACGAGCCGCCGGCACTCATAAACGGCAGCGTTATGCCGATAACAGGGAGCACCTCAAGGCACATGCCTATGTTAATTACGGTTTGTGCCGCTATCATTATCGCAACAGAGTAGCACATATATTTACCTGTTGTGCTGTTGGCTTTTTTGCCGATAGAGATAATTTTAAGCACTATCAGCAGTATAAACAAAAGCATTGCGACACAGCCGACAAAGCCGAGCTCTTCACCGACAACAGAAAAAATCATGTCGTTTCTGCTCTCGGGTACAAGTCTGTTTTGCGTGTAATTTCCGTTAAAAAGTCCTGCACCGGTAAGACCGCCCGAGGCAATCGCGCTGAGCCCTTGCTTTTGCTGATAAATAACCGTTTCATATGTAGCTTCGGTAAGGCTTGACGGATGATATACCGCGAGAAATCTTTGTTTTTGAAAATCTGCTAGAAATTCAAACCAAATTATAGGTGCGGCAATGCAAACGGCGGCAAATCCTATAAGAAAATATCTTAATTTTACCCCGGCAACAAACATAAGGCCGATTACCATAACCATAAACACAAGAGCGGAACCGAGGTCGCCCGTAAGTATTACGAGCGCAACGGCAAACATTGCATGAAGGCCGAGATAAAATATGTTTTTAAGCTTGTTTATGCTGTCTTTAACAGCATCTAAATGAACAGAAAATGTGACGGTAAAACCGACCTTTAAAAGCTCCGACGGCTGAAAATAAAAGCTGCCGAGCTTCAGCCATGATTTTGCGTCGTCACGCCCGTCCGGCGCAGTACCCAAAACAAAGAGCGACAGCATCAAAGTAATGCAAACAAAAGCAATCAGCGGCCAAAGCCTTGCGATAAAATCATATTCAAACGCAGAAATTATAATACATCCGATTATACCGCCCGCAATAGCCACTGCCATGCTAAGCACGCTTCTTGAAATAACAGAATCTTCCGTAAGAGTTGAAAGAGTTGCGCTGTGCACTATTAAAAGACCGAATGCCGACATTGCCATGCACATAAAAAGCAGAGTTTTATTTGTTTCTTTAATAAACAAACCGACTTTATTTAAAAAGGATCTCAATTTGATACCTCCGAAAGAGCAAGTTTAATTTATTATAATCTAAAATAATTCCGATTTCAAGACTAAAACAGGTTTACAACGAGAAAATGTGTGTTATAATATAAGGCAAAGCATCGGAGGTGCGGAGTTTGACTATTTTTAAAACAAAATCTCCGAAAGAGACAGAAGAGGTCGGCAAAAAGCTCGGTTCGGCATTAAAAAGCGGCGATGTCGTCGCCATGTTCGGCGGTATGGGTATGGGCAAAACCGCATTTACTCACGGAATTGCCGAGGGAATGGGCATTGACCCGCACCAAGTCAGCAGTCCCACATTTGCGCTTGTTCAGGAATACGGTGAAAGCCAAAAGCTTTATCACTTTGATATGTACAGAATAGGTTCATGGGACGATTTGTATTCCACAGGCTTTTTTGATTACCTCGAACAAGGCGGTATTCTCGCTGTTGAATGGAGCGAGAACATAGAAAACGCATTGCCTGACGGATATATTCGCGTTGAATTTTCACGCGGTGAGGGCGAAAACGAAAGAATTATAAATATAAGCGGAGGAAAATCGCTTGAAAATACTTGGGGTTGACAGTTCATCTTCTCCGGCAAGTGCCTCGGTGGTATGCGACGGAAAAATTTTGAGCGAAGTATATGTAAATAACGGTTTAACACACAGCAAAACGCTTATGTCGGTTATTGACCGTGCACTCGTATTTGCAGGCATAACCGCCGATGATATTGACAGTGTTGCCGTTGCGGCTGGTCCGGGCTCATTCACGGGCGTAAGAATAGGAGTATCCTGTGCAAAAGGAATCGCTTTTGAGAGAGATATTCCGTGTGCGGCAATATCCACTCTCGAAATTCTCGCATATAATCTTTTAAGTGTTGAGGGTACGGTATGCGCCGTTATGGATGCGAGATGCTCTCAGGTCTACACCGCAACATTTAAAAGTCATAACGGTTCAATAACCCGTATCACGGAAGATAGGGCAATAAGCATTGCCGAATTAAACGAGCATTTAAAAAATATTGACGGCAAGGTTTATCTTGTCGGCGACGGAGCGGTTATGTTCTTCGGCAAAGCAACTGCCGAAAATTTAATTCTTGCAAGCGAAGCTTTGCGCTATCAAAAAAGTTCTTCTGCGGTTTATGCCGCCGTTAATAAAGGTACGGACATATTCAAACCATCCGACGGTTTGGTGCCGTATTATCTGAGGCTGCCGCAGGCAGAGCGTGAACTTAAAAAGAAACAAAAGGGTGAATAACTTATGAAAGTTGCAATAGGAGCCGATCACGGCGGATATGAACTTAAAGAATCAATTAAAAGGCATCTCGTTGAGCAAGGGATTGAGGTTGAAGATTTCGGCACTCACAGCCCCGACTCGGTGGATTATGCCATAATTGCCGAAAAAGTGGGCGAATATGTTGTTGAAAATAAAATTCTCGGCATACTTTGCTGCGGAACAGGCATTGGCATAAGCATGGCTGCAAATAAAATCAAAGGCGTCAGAGCCGCTTGCTGCTCCGATTATTTCAGCGCAAAAATGACAAGGGCTCACAACGATGCCAACATACTTTGCCTCGGCGGCCGCGTAGTCGGCGCAGGTCTTGCGGCAGAGCTCGTTGATGTTTTTCTTTCAACAGGTTTTGAGGGCGGCAGACATCAGCGCAGAGTTGACCAAATAACAGCATTGGAATCTAAGTAACTGCACCGCGGTTACTGTGTCTAAACAATAAAACGGAGGAATTTTAATGAGCAACGTTACTATCACCAATCATCCGCTTATCCAGCATAAGCTTTCAATTCTCAGAAGAGTTGAAACAAGTTCAAAGGATTTCCGCACACTCGTAAGCGAAATTGCCATGCTTCTTTGCTATGAAGCTACAAGAGATCTTCATCTTAAAGATGTTGAAATCGAAACACCCATCTGCAAGACGACCGCAAGAAATATTGACGGCAAAAAGCTTGCTGTTGTTCCGATTTTAAGAGCAGGTCTCGGCATGGTAGAGGGAGTTTTGGAGCTTATCCCTTCTGCAAGAGTCGGTCACATCGGTCTTTACCGTGACCCCGAAACGCTTATGCCGGTTGAGTATTATTGCAAGCTCCCTGCCGACATAAACGAGAGAGACGTTTTTGTTGTTGACCCCATGCTTGCAACAGGCGGTTCTGCAATAGACGCTATTTCACAGATTAAGCTCAGAAAGCCCAGATCAATTAAATTCATGTGCATAATAAGTGCTCCCGAAGGCATTGCCGCTCTTCAGAAGGCTCACCCCGATGTTGAGATATTCTGTGCGGCTATGGACGAAAAGCTTAACGAACACGGATATATAGTTCCCGGTCTCGGTGATGCAGGTGACCGAATATTCGGCACAAAATAAGCTTTACACCATATAATTTTAAGCTGTTTGCGGAGCAAATCCACAAACAGCTTTATATGTTTTATGAATGATAAAAAATATGTTTCGGTTGAGCACACCTTGCCGCCGATATGGGATAGTAACAGTAAAATTTTAATACTCGGCACAATGCCGTCGCCGAAGTCGAGAGAGAACAGTTTTTATTACGCACATCCTCAAAACAGATTTTGGCGTATTATGGAAAATTTGTTTTCCGAAGCTCTCACGGGCAATAAAGAGAAAACGGCCTTTCTTTTAAATCACGGAATAGCTTTGTGGGATGTCATAAAATCTTGCGATATTGTTTCGGCTTCAGACAGCAGTATAAAAAACGTTGTGCCTAACGATTTAAAAATAATAACCGAAAACTGCGATATAAAAATGATTTTTACCACAGGCTTAACGGCACATAAGCTTTATAATAAATTCTGTTATCCTGCCGTTAAGCGCGAAGATATTTGTTTTTCGAGCACAAGCCCCGCAAACGCGCGCAAAACCCTTGCGGATTTAACGGAAGAGTATAAAGTGATTTTAAACTATTTATGATTTGCGCTGTATTCCGACAGCTTATTTCCGTTTTTGTCAAATTCCGCAATCACGGTCGGCTCCTGGCTTTTATCGTAATATGTGCATTTATACGGTTCACTCGTGTAATCCCATTTTTCTTTAATCAAAAATTCTCCGTCAAAAACGTCGGCACCTATAAGAGCGTCGTTTTTATATCTGAATTTTTTAATGCTTTCAATAATACCGTCCTTGTCAAATTTTTTGATTTGGGCGGTTTTTCCGTTTCTTGTATATGTTGTGTAGCATACGGATTTGCCGTTTACGGCATACTCGCTTGTGCTTTTGACGTTTGAGTCGGCATAGCGGTCAAAAATAATATAGCCGTTCATTTCTCCGTTTTTATAAATGTATGTCTTTTTTATGTTTCCTTTGCCGTCGAGGTCTTCTTTGTTATATATTTTGCCGTCTTTGGTGAAGTATGTTACGGAAATTACTGTTTTAAATTTATCATATTCTTTCTCGGTATAGGTGCCTTTTATAGCATCTGTTTCACGGCTTTTGCTTATTCTGCCGCTTGTATCGTAAAAATACTCATAGTCGGTCTCGCCTATAAGTGTGCCGTCTTTTTTGAAATGTTTGCTGTTTATAACCATTCCGTTTTCGTTCAACGTGTTTTCATAATAAGTTTCTGTTCCGTCAGAGAGTCTGTCGCCCGCTTGGTCAACCTTTTTTGTCTGCTCTTTTGTGCAGCGGCACAGAGCAAAAGAAAGTATTATCACCATAAACACGCAAAAAATTTTTTTCATAAACTCTCTCCGTTCCATAATTTTAAGTTGCATAATTCTCTTTTTTATTATAAAATATGATAAATAATTTTTAAGGATGATAAAAGGATGAAAGTACCGGCAGCCGTTTATAAAAGAATAGACGAATACACATCGAAATTAAAGCACAGACCCGATATAGCAAAGTTATATAAAAACTGCTATCCGAATACACTTGAGACCACTTTAACCGAATGTGAGGACGGCTCGCTTTTTGTGCTCACGGGCGATATTCCCGCAATGTGGCTCAGAGATTCCACAGCACAGGTTTCTCATTATCTGCCGCTTGCCGCCGAAGATGACGAAGTAAAAGAAATTTTAAAAGGCGTTATAAAAACACAGCTAAAATTTATTCTTAAAGACCCCTATGCAAACGCATTCAATTCAGCACCCAATTCTCACGGTCATGTTGAAGATTTTCCGCGCAACGACCCATGGGTGTGGGAGAGAAAGTACGAAATCGACTCTCTCTGCTACCCGATACGTTTAATTTATCTTTATTGGAAAGAAACGGGTGACAGCAGTATTTTTGATGCTGTTTTTAAGGCCGCCGCAATGACAATAGTGAAGCTTTGGCAAACGGAACAGCGTCATTTTGAAAACTCACCCTACAGATTTACAAGACCCGACTGCCGCAGAAACGACACGCTTCACAATAATGGAATGGGTATGCCTGTGAGCTACACGGGTATGACATGGTCGGGCTTCAGACCGAGTGACGATTCTTGCAATTTCGGCTATCTTATTCCGTCAAATATGTTTGCTGTTGTTGCACTTCGCTATATAACAGAGATATTCAATTCATTTTATGCCGAAGAAACCGATTTTATATCTGAATGTAAAACCTTAATTGACGAAATAGATAACGGCATCAAGGTTTACGGAACTTATCTTCATCCGAAATACGGACTTATATACGCCTGTGAATCCGACGGAATGGGCAACCGTATGCTTTTTGACGATGCGAATGTTCCGAGCCTTTTGTCAGCACCGTATATAGGATATACAACAACAGATGATAAGATGTATAAAAGAACAAGAAGTTTTATCTTGAGTGACGATAACCCGTATTTTTACCGCGGAAAATTCGGCAAGGGAGTCGGAAGTCCGCATACCCCGGCCGGATATATATGGCATATTGCACTCAGTATGCAGGGTCTTACCTCCGAAGATGACGAAGAGATAAAACATGTTATAGAAACTCTTGTTTCAACCGATGCGGGCACTGGATATATGCACGAGGGCTTTTGTGCGGACGACCCGAGCAAATTCACAAGAGAATGGTTTGCCTGGTCGAACTCACTTTTTGCAGAGCTGATTGAAAAAGCCGTTGACAAAAAGATAATTTAACAGGCGGTGACAGTTATGAATAAAAAAGCTAAATTCAAAAAAATAACGGGGATACTCGCGGCACTGCTTTGCATTGTTTTGGTATTTGGCTGCGTTAACGCTTTCAGAGCCAATAAGCCGGGTAATTCCGATGCCGCCCCGGCAGACGCCACCGCAGGTGAAAGCTCTGCTGTTCCGACTAAAACAGGCAGTACCTCAGCAACGCTTGTTTGTGCCGGCGACAACCTCATACACAAAGCGATTTATACTCAGGCAAAGAGCAGGGCAGGAGGGAACGGATACGATTTCTCCTACGCTTATAAAGATATTGCAAGCTATGTTTCTGCGGCGGATATTGCCTTTTTGAATCAGGAGACGGTAATCGTACCGTCAAAAGAGGCATCGTCTTATCCTTTGTTTAACTCGCCGAAAGCCTTGCTTGACGAAATGACAAAAATAGGCTTTGACGTTTTCAACCAGTCCACAAACCACGTTATGGATAAAGGTCTTTCCGGTGCGCTCGAAGACTATGAGCTGTTTCATAACTATGACAATATTATTCTGACCGGTCTTTATAAAACTTGGGACGAAATGTTTATTCCTCAGACAATGACCAAAAACGATATAACTTTTTCTTTTGTCGGATTTTCGGAATATCTCAACGGACTTGTTGTTCCTAAAGATTCCGATCTCGGTCTTGTGTATTTAACAGATACCAGACACACCAAAGAAGAGCTTTACTCTACAATGCAAAAAATGATTGACGCAGCTAAAAAAGCGTCTGATGTTGTGTGCGTTTCAATGCACTGGCAAACAGAAGATATTACAACTCCCAACGCCTCCGAAAAAGAGATTGTTCAAAAGCTTGTTGATATGGGTGCCGACATTATAATCGGCACAGGCCCTCACGTTTTGCAGCCTATAGAATTTGTTGACAGAGAAGACGGCAGCAAGGTTCTTGTGATTTGGTCGCTCGGCAACTTTATATCGACACAGGCAAACAAGCCCAATCTCCTCGGCGGACTTGCCGACGTAACCGTTAAAAAGGATTATGCCACGGGCAAAACAAGCGTTGAAAACGTTAAGTTTATCCCAACCGTTACTCATTACGGCGCAGGTCGCTCAAATGTAAGGATAATACCGTTCTCAAAATATTCAGAATCGCTTGCCTCAAGCCACGGCGCGGGAATATCATATTCATATATCAAAAAGTTTTATGAAGATATGTACGGCGACCTTTTAGATGTAAGCTAAAACAATATTAAGACCTCCTGCGGCAGATTTTGCCATGGGAGGTCTTAGATTTCGGAATTTTATAAATACTTGAATATTTAAAATAAAAAATGTATAATGTAAAAAAGCTTTTGGAGGAATTTTAATGAAAAAACTCGGCTTCGGTTTGATGAGATTACCGCTCACAAATCCTTCCGATTCTAAATCTATTGATATAAATGAATTTTGCAAAATGACAGACGCTTTTATCGAAAAAGGCTTTACTTATTTTGACACAGCGTATATGTATCATGACGGCAAAAGCGAGTGTACCGTCAAAGAAACTCTTGTAAAAAGATACCCGAGAGATTCTTTCACTTTGACCGATAAAATGCCCGTTTGGTATTTGAAAGAAAAAGAAGATATGCAGCGTATTTTTGACGATCAGTGTGAAAGATGCGGTGTGGATTATTTTGACTATTATCTTGTGCACAGCCTTGATGACGAGAACTATGCTTTAGCGCAAAAATTCGGTGCATTTGATTTTGTTGCAAATCTTCAAAAGCAAGGCAAAGTTAAAACAATAGGCTTTTCTTTTCACGGCGATGATAAATTGCTCGAAAGAATACTTAAAGAGCACCCCGAAATGCAGATAGTTCAGCTCCAGATAAATTATCTTGATTGGGAGAGCGAAAAAATTCAGTCGCGCAGGTGCTATGAAATTGCACGCAGATATAATAAACCCGTTATAATTATGGAGCCCGTCAAAGGCGGCAGGCTTGCCGATTTACCCGAAAAAGCCGATAAGCTTTTAAAGGCTTATAATCCCGATGCCTCCGCCGCTTCGTGGGCAATAAGGTTTGCGGCAAGTCACGACGGTGTAATGACCGTTTTAAGCGGTATGTCCGACATGACGCAGCTCAACGACAACACAGGTTTCATGCAAAACTTTGAGCCGCTGAATAATGACGAGCAAGAAATTATAAAGCAAGTTACCGAAATTATAAAAAGCATGGTGGTTGTTGATTGCACAGGCTGTGAATACTGTGTATCGGGCTGCCCTATGAATATTGCGATTCCAAAATATTTTTCTGTCTATAACAAAAATGTCAATAAAGAAAAAGGACTTTCGGTTACGCCCAAAGAGCAGTATGAAGAACTAAAAAATACTTTCGGCTCACCCAAAGACTGCATTGCCTGCGGTCAGTGTGAAAGTCATTGTCCACAGCATCTTCAGATAATTCAAAATCTTCGTCTTGTTGCGGATATGTTTGAATAAGAGGCGGCATATGAAAACTTTAGGCAATATATTATGGATGATTTTCGGCGGGCTTGCGGAGTCCTTGGCATGGATTATATACGGAATAATATTTTGTATAACAATAATCGGTATTCCTTTGGGCAAGCAGTGCTTTAAGTTTGCAAAACTCTCTCTCGCACCGTTTGGCAAAGAGGTTGTGTATTCGGATTCGGGCGTCAGTCTTATAGCAAATATATTTTGGATAATTTCTTGCGGACTTGAGATGGCGGCGGCAAATCTATGCCTGGGTGCGGTTATGTGTATTACAATTATCGGTATACCGTTCGGCAAGCAGTTTTTTAAACTGGCAAAGCTTTCTTTAATGCCGTTTGGCGCAAAAATAAAATAACGAAAAGGTGAAACAATGCTTCATCTGATAATCGGAAGAGTGGGCTCCGGCAAAACACAAAAGGTGTATGAGCTTATTAAAAATAAGTCGGATAAAAACCAAAGCAGTGTGTTAATTGTTCCGGAGCAATACTCCTTTGAAACAGAAAAAAATATTATACTGAACATGGGCGCGCTTGCGGCAGACAGCGTAGCGGTTTACAGCTTCACTTTTTTAGCTGATGACCTGCTGCGTAAATTCGGCATGGCTCAGAAAAACAATATTGACGACAGCATACGCTCGGCAATCATGCTTTTGGCGCTCCAAGAAGTCGGCGACGAGCTGGAACTCTATTCAAAGGCAAAGTACAGCACGGGATTTATTAATGAGATGCTCGGCATGATTAAAGAATTTCGCCAATCTGCCGTTTCGGGCAAGGATATGCGCGACATCAGCCGAGAAGTCGAAAATTTGCCTTTAAGAAAAAAGCTTCGGGAGCTTTCCGTTATTTCCGAAGCATATACGGCTTTAACAGAAAAAAGCTATGCCGATGATGAAACGGCTTTGGATATTCTTCATTCATATTTGCCGTCGTCGGATTATTTTAAAGGTAAAAGCGTTTTTATTGACGGATTCAGGGGATTCACCGCGCAGGAGAGCAAAGTAATAGGCGACATTATTGCAAAAGCAGACGATGTTTACATAACCGTATGCACCGATAAAGTGTCTGGTCTTTATGAAAAGGGGAGCGTATTTGCCCACACCAGACGAACTGCCGAACGGCTTATAAAATTGGGTCAAAAGGTAACAAACGAAAAAACCGATATTATTTTTGCCGAGCGCAAAAACAGATATGACAGCAAGGAGCTTGCCTTTCTTGAAGAAAATATCTATTCACCCGATATGCAAAAATATTCTGACCCTACCGACAATATAACCGTATGCTGTGCCGAAAATTTTATTGCGGAATGTGACTTTGTTGCTTGTGAAATAAAACGTCTGATTTCTGAAGACGGCTACCGCAGCCGCGATTTTGCCGTTATCGGCAGAGACGCGTCCGTCTATGAACTTCAAATCAAAAGCAGTTTAAATAAATACGGCGTACCCGTTTTTATTGACAAACGGCAGCCTGTTATGACGCAGCCTTTGATGATTTTTGTAACTGCTGCCATCAAAACCGTCTCAGAGGGCTTTAACTGTGAAAATATTTTAAGGCTTTTAAAGACCGGCCTTGCGGGTTTTGAGAGAGAAGAAACATCAAAACTCGAAAACTATGCTTTGATGTGGAACATAAACGGCAGCCGCTGGTATGATGATTTTAAAGGTCACCCCGGCGGACTCGGCAAAGAAATGCTCGAAAAAGACGCCGAGGAGCTTTGTGAAATAAACGAGCTGAGAAAAAGAGCGGTAATTCCTCTTTTAAAATTTAAAAAGGCATTTGACGGTGCAAACGGCCGTGAAAAGGCGGTGGCACTTTATAACCTTTTGCTTGATTTTAACGTAGGAGAAAATCTCAAAAACTTTGCCGCCCGACTTATTGAAGACGGCGAATATTCCCTCGCTCACGAACAGGGGAGAATATGGAATATTCTCATTGAAATAATCGACAACATAGCAGAAATTCTCGGCGAAATGAAGCTGAATGCAAAGCGCTTTGAAGAAATTTTTTCTCTTATGGCTGCACGCTGTTCAATAGGCGTTTTACCGGCAGGTCTCGACGAGGTAACCGTCGGCTCTGCCGACAGAGTCAGAGTTTCAAACCCAAAAATTGTTTTTGTCGTCGGCGTAAATGACGGCGTATTTCCTTATGTTCAGATAAACAAGCAAATACTTTCAAGAAGCGAAAGAGAAGAAATCAGAAAATTCGGCGTCGAGCTCGGGCAAAGTGCCGAGCAGGATGTTATGGAGGAACGATTTATAGCTTATAACACTGTTTGCAGTCCTTTAGAAAAGCTGTATGTTTCTTATGCCAAGAAGAGCCCGACCGGCTCCGATATGTCCGCTTCGGAAATTGCCGTTCAGATTAAAAAAATGTTTCCGAATTGCAGGCAAATTGATACTCGCGCGGCAGATATGACCGACTATGTAAGAAGCAAAAAAGCCGCATTTGAAGTGCTCGCAAAAGAGTGGAATAAAAATTCCGTTTTGGTCGAAACACTGAAAAAATATTTTGAGCAAGACGAAGAGTACCGCGGCAGGTTTGAAGCTTTGAAACGTGCGGCAGAAAAAAATCAATTTTCTATTGAAGATAAAGAGATTGCAAAAAAACTTTTCGGCAAAGATATGTATATCTCTGCCACAAGAGCCGAAACATTTTACAAGTGTCCGTTTCAGTATTTTTGCAAATACGGTCTTAAAGCCGCACCTCAAAAAGCTGCGGAACTCGACCCCATGCAAAAGGGAACAGTTATACACTATGTGCTTGAAAAACTTATAAAAGTGTATCAAAAAGACGGTCTTCTTAAAATGAGCAAAGAAGAGCGCGATAAATGTATAACAGATATTTTGGACGAATATTTTGCCCTTAACATGAGCTCGCAAGATGAAAAGAGCGAAAGATTTATATATCTTTATAAAAGTTTGGGGCTTACGGTTTGCGCTGTAGCAGACAGGCTTATAAAAGAATTTTCGGTGTCTGAATTTGTACCGGTTGCATTTGAACTTCCCATTGATGAAGACAGCGACGTTAAGCCCTTAAAAATAGAGCTTTCAGACGGCGGAACAATGCGAATAAAAGGCTCGGTTGACAGAGCGGATATTATGACCGACAGCGACTCGAATGTTTTCGTCAGAGTAATCGACTATAAATCCGGCGGAAAAGACTTTCATTTGAGTGATGTTTTTAACGGACTTAATATGCAGATGCTCATATATCTTTTTTCTATTTGGAAAAACGGAGACGGCGTATTTAAAAATGCAACGCCCGCAGGCATTTTGTATATGCCGGTCAAAACCTCTGCCGCAGACGTTGCGCGTGATGCCGATGATAACGAGCTTATGCTAAAGCAGCTTAAAGATTACCGCATGAACGGCTTGGTGCTTGATGATTCAAGGGTAATTTACGGTATGGACAGCGGCTGTTCGGGGCTTTATATTCCGGCAAAATACGATAAAAAGAAATCGGTATTCACAGGCAGTCTCATAGGGCTTAAAGAGCTTTCGTCTTTATTCGGCAAGGTCGAGAAAATATTAAAAGATATGGGCGATGAGCTTCACGGCGGCAATATTTCGGTGTATCCCGTAATAAGCCGTACAAGAACGGATTCTTACAGCGATGCCTGCAAATACTGCGACTATAAAAGCGTATGCGGATATGAAGAAAACGACAGGAGCAAGGAGCTTAAAGATTTTTCTGACGAAGAATGTTTAGCTATGCTCGGGGACGGTGAGAACGATGGTTAATTGGACAGACGATCAAAAAAAAGCAATAGAGTCCACGGGCGGCACAATACTTGTTTCTGCCGCAGCAGGTTCCGGCAAAACCGCCGTTCTCGTTGAGCGCGTAATTCGCCGCATTTGCGACAGAGAGGACCCATGCTCTGCCGATAGCCTGCTTATAGTTACTTTTACAAAAGCCGCAACGGCACAGATGAAAGAAAAAATATCGGCGGCACTCGACGATAAAATAAAAGAAGACCCGGCAAATGAATATTTGCAAAAGCAAAAACTGTTATTGCCCTTTGCACATATAAGCACAATAGACAGCTTTTGCGGAGAAATTGTCAGAGAAAATTTTTACGAACTCGGAATTTCTCCCGATTTTAAAATGCTTGACGATACCGAGCTTCGGCTCATGCAGTCAGACGCACTCTCTAAAGTAACAGAAGAATGTTACAAATCGGGCGGTGTCGGTTTTGATAGGCTTTTAAAGATGTTTGTGAGAGGGAGCGACGATTCCGCTCTCGGCGACGCTGTTCTCGAAATATACAAAAATGCAAGAGCATTTCCTTTTGCGGATGAATGGCTCGATTCACTTGCCGAGCCTTATAAAGATAATTCGGACGCTAAAAATTCGGTTTGGGGAAAGATCCTAACCGATTATCTCAAAGACGCGGCGATTTATTGTTATAACCTCATCTGTGAAATTCTTGACAACATGAAGTATGACGAGACGGTCAATGAGAAGTATGAGCCGCTGTTTAAAAATTATGAAATCTTTGTTGAAAAGCTTTTTTCGGTAATTGAAACAGGAACATGGGACGATATTTGCGCTTATGTTTCTCTTTTTGAGGGCGGGCGATTGCTTCCGTTACCAAGAGGATACGAGAGTGCCATTGCAAACAAAGCAAAGGCGGTAAAGAGCGAAATTTCAGATATATTTAAAAAGAAAATTCCTAAATACCTCTGCTGCAACGAAGCGGAATTTGAAGATGACAGAGAATACCTTTTGCCCGCGGTAGAGAAACTTATTGAAATGGTCAAAAGCTTCGGCAAAGAATTTTCTTCAATCAAGGCTTTGGCAAACGGAGCAGATTTTAACGATGTTGTTGATTACGCTTTAAAGCTTTTGATAAAGGGCAAGGACGAAAACGGCGAGCCTATTAAGACAGAACTCGCAAAAGAAATATCTTTAAAATTTGATGAGATACTAGTTGACGAATTTCAGGATATTAACGAAACGCAAAATCTTTTGTTTAAAGCCGTATCAAGAAACGAAAGCAACCTCTTTATGGTCGGCGACGTTAAGCAAAGCATATACCGTTTTCGCCAGGCTATGCCGGATATTTTTATAGAGAGACGAAAATCCCTCCAAGATTATATCGACGGCAATTACCCGGCAAAGATAAATCTTGATTTTAACTTCAGAAGCCGCAGCGGTGTAACCGAATTTGCCAATTTTATTTTTTCTCAGCTCATGAGCGAAAAAGCAGGCGAAATTGATTACACTGACGAAGAAGCTCTCAAAGCAAAAGCCGATTATAAGCCTCACGACGATATAGATGCAGAGGTACATCTCATAACGGGTCTCGGCGAAAAAGCGGATATGATTTTTGAGGCGAATTATGCGGCAAAATATATAAAAGAGCTTATAGAGAGCGGTTACCTTGTAAAGGAGTCGGACTCCGAAAGACCCGTTACTTACCGTGATCTTTGCATACTTTTAAGGTCAACCAAAAACAAAGCGGATATATATGCCGACGCGCTTACAAGTGCCGGCATACCTTGTTATGTGTCTAACAGAAGCGGCTTTTTTGCCTCAACAGAGATAAGAACGGTTCTGTCTTTGATGAGAGTAATTGATAACCCATTGCAGGATGTTCCGCTTCTTACATCTTTGATTTCTCCTATTTTTGGATTTTCGCCCGACGAACTTTCAAAAATGCGAATCAATTACCCGAAAGGGCCGTTTTACAACTGCGTTTATCAATCCGCCGAGAACGGAAACCAAAAATGCACATTGTTTTTAAATAATATGCGAAAGCTGAGAACTCTTTGCGCCGCACTCGGAGCGGGGGAGTTTTTAAGAGAACTGTATGACTACACCGGCTATGACGCGCTTGTTAGCGCAATGCCCGGCGGCTCTCAGCGCAGGGCCAATCTTTCAATGCTTCTTGATTATGCCGAAAAATATGAGCAATCGGGTCACACGGGTCTTTCCGGCTTTATAAGGTTTATTGACCGAGTCGAAAAACAAAAAGGAGATTTTGAAATTGCAAACGAAATTTCGGAATCTGCCGATGTTGTAAGAATAATGAGCATACATAAAAGCAAAGGACTCGAATTTCCCGTGTGCATACTCGCGGATTGCTCAGGTAAATTCAACGACGATTATTTAAAGAGCAGCTCTTTGCTTCACCCCAAATACGGCATCGCATTCAAACGAAATGACGGAATAAGACGGTTTGATACATTGCAGCAAAAGGCGCTTCAAACAGCCTGCGAGCGTGCATCGCGTTCGGAAGAACTTAGAGTAATGTACGTTGCCCTCACAAGAGCAAAAGAAAAAACGGTGTGCCTTATCCGCGAAAACAATCCGCAAAAAAAGATTGAAAAGCTTGTCGGTGCACTCACCGGCTCTGTGAAAATAAATCCGTTTAAGGTCATCTCGTGCAAAAGCATGGGGGACTGGCTTCTGCTTGCAAGCATACGCAACCCGGATGCCGCGTCAATAAGTGATTTTTATAATGAATTTGAGCCGCTGAAAACCGATACACGCATAAATTTTGTTGCCGAGTTCGGCGGTGATGTCGTTTTATCCGAGAAAAAAGAAAAAACTGTAAAACCTTTGCCGGATGAAGAACTTCTTGCGCTTCTTTCAAACAGAATCGCTTACCGCTACCCATACGGTTATCTTTCGGGAATACCGTCAAAGATTTCACCGTCGGAGCTTGATAGAAATGAAGACGATATGAAATATTTTGCGTCGTCAAAACCCAAATTTTTATCGAAAAACAGTGTTGCGGCAAATGTAAAGGGGTCTGTTACTCACAAGTTTTTGCAGTTTTATGATTACAAATCAAAAACACCCGTAAAAGAGCAGATAGATAAAATGACTTCTTTAAATATTCTTACGGCAGAAGAAGCCGAATACATAAATCTTTCTCAAATCGAAAGATTTATTAAAAGTGAGCTCGCCGGCAGAATTTCAAAAAGCAACAATCTTTTAAGAGAAAAAATGCTGACGGTTGCTATTCCGTGCTCACAGATTTATAAAGATATACCGCTCGAGAATGAAGAGAAAATACTCGTTCAGGGATATATCGACTGTGCGTTTGAAGAGGACGGAGAGTGGGTAATTGTGGATTATAAAACCGACAGGGCAGATGACGAAAATATTTTAAAACAGCGTTATTACGGTCAACTTAAAATGTATGAAAAAGCGCTTTTTGAATGCACGGGAAAGCGAGTGAAAGAAACACTTATTTATTCTCTTTATCTCTCAAAACAAATTAAACTATAAAAAATGCCGTATCAGAGCTTTGTGCAATGATACGGCGATCTTTATTCCCAGTCTTTCCAAATCTCGGGTTTATATCCGACAGTAACTTGTTTTCCGTTTCTTACAATCGGAGTTTTAAAGGCCGATTGATTTTCGAGTAATTTTTCTTCTTTTGCTTCTTTGGTTGCAAGGTATTCAATAAAGCTGTTTTCATAAGCCTTTGAGCTTTTATCGAGCAATTCGTCAAAATCGCCGACAGCTTTTAATATATTATTAAATTCGCCCTTGCTCATACCGAATTTAACCAAGTCCACAAACTGATATTTTATTCTGCGCTCTTTAAAATATCTTTCTGCCTTTTTGGTGTCAAAGCACTTGGCTTTTCCGTATATTTGAATATTCAATACATCATCTCCAAAATAAACTGCTTGATAATTATAAATCATAGTGATAAAATTGTAAAGTAAGGCAGGTGAGAAAATGAATATTTCCATACCCGATTATGTCTCTGAGCTTATGGATATTTTATCTGAAACCGGATATACGTCATATGCCGTCGGCGGGTGCGTAAGAGACGCGGCACTTGGCAAAGAACCGTATGATTGGGATGTGACAACATCCGCTAAGCCGGAGCAAATGCAAGAAATTTTTTCATCTTTTAAAACGGTTAGTAATGGGCTAAAGCACGGAACACTCTGCGTCATAAACAATCGAAAGCCTGTAGAGATAACCACAATGCGTGTGGATATGGGATATTCCGATAACCGTCACCCCGACAGCGTAAAATTCACCTCAAATATAGAAACCGATCTCTCAAGAAGAGATTTTACCGTCAACGCGATGGCATATAACATTCTTGACGGATTTAAAGACCCCTTCGGCGGAATGGACGATATAAGAAACAGGCTTATTAAATGCGTGGGCACACCCGATGTACGCTTTGAAGAGGACGCATTGAGAATAATGCGCGGATTAAGATTTGCATCTGTTCTTGGGTTCGATATTGAAAAAGCAACAGCAGAAAGCATAATTAAAAATAAAGCTCTTTTGCACAATGTTGCATTTGAAAGAATAAGAACAGAGCTTTTAAAGCTTCTTTGCGGCAAAAACGTCAAAAAAATATTGATGGATTTTGCCCCTGTGTTTTTTGAAATAATCCCGGAACTTGAGCCGATGTATAAATTCCCTCAGCACACACCTTATCATATTTATGATATTTGGGAGCATACCGCCGCCGCGGTTGCCTCTGCCGAGCCTGACCCGATTATCAGAATGACTATGCTTTTGCACGACTGCGGCAAACCTAAAATGCACACTACGGATTCAAACAGCATAGACCACTTCAAAAAGCATCAAGAGGTAAGCTACGAGCTTTCTCTCGAAATATTAAAGCGGCTCAGATTTTCGTGCGATGATCAAAAAGAAATAAGCCGCCTTATAAAATATCACGATTTAAGACCGACAGGGAACAAAAAAGAAGCTCTGCTTTTGGCAAGCGAGCTGTCGCCCGAATTTATGCTGAGACTGCTGCCGATTTTAAGAGCAGACGCAAAAGCGCAAAATCCCGTTAATCTGCCTAAAAAGCTTTTTGAACTTGATAAAACCGAAAATGTAATCAAAGCCGCAATAAGCGGCGGAACTTGCCTTAGTATTAAAGAGCTCGATCTTTCCGGCGATGATTTAAAAAGAATAGGTTTTAAGGGCAAAGAAATCAGCGACACCTTAAATATATTGCTTAAAAAAGTTGTATCGGAGGTCGTTCCGAATAACAGGCAAGCACTGCTTGATTATTCTTGCTCTTTGAAAAAAGAATGATGTCTTTTTTTAAGATAGTGTGCCTATTCATTGACACAAACTTTTAAATTGTAGTATAATAATCAAAAATTTGCAGGTTTTCACCTGTTATATAAAGGGAGAGTTAGCATTGAGAAGCGATAAAATCACAAAAGGAATCAACGCAGCACCGCAAAGAGCGTTGCTTCACGCTTTGGGTCTCACCGACGAAGAAATCGGAAAGCCCCTTATAGGTATAGTAAGTTCCCAGAATGACATTGTTCCCGGTCATATGAATATTGACAAGGTAGTTGAAGCCGTAAAACAGGGCGTTGCCATGGCAGGCGGTGTACCGATAGTTTTTCCGGCAATTGCAGTTTGCGACGGCATTGCTATGGGTCATGAGGGTATGAAATATTCTCTTGTAACAAGAGAACTTATCGCCGACTCAACAGAGGCTATGGCTACCGCACATCCGTTTGACGGTCTTGTTATGGTGCCTAACTGCGACAAAAACGTACCCGGTCTTTTGATGGCTGCGGCAAGGCTTAATGTCCCGTCAATATTTGTCAGCGGCGGTCCTATGCTTGCAGGCACTATGGACGGCAAAAAAATCAGCTATTCAGATGTTTCAGAGGCTGTCAGCCAATACAGAACGGGAAAAATCGACGATAAAAAGCTTTGTGAATTTGAAAACAAGGCATGCCCGACCTGTGGTTCGTGCTCGGGTATGTTCACTGCAAACAGCATGAACTGCCTTTCAGAAGTTTTGGGTATGGCTCTTCCCGGCAACGGAACAATCCCCGGTGTTTATTCCGCGAGACTTCAGCTTGCCAAAAAAGCAGGCATGCAGATTATAGAGCTTGTTAAAAAAGACATTAAACCGAGAGATATTATGACAGAGGACGCATTCTTTAATGCTCTTACAATAGATATGGCGCTCGGCTGCAGCACAAACAGTATGCTTCACGTTCCGGCAATCGCGCATGAGTGCGGCATTGACCTTGACCTTTCACTTGCAAATGCAATTTCGGATAAAACTCCTAATCTCTGCCATCTTGCACCTGCCGGCAACCACTATATAGAACAATTAAATGAGGCAGGCGGCATCAGTGCAGTCATGCACGAGATTGATAAACTCGGTCTTCTTAAAACAGACCTTATGACCTGCACGGGCAAAACAATAAAAGAGAATATCAAGGGCTGTGAAATAAAAGACACCGAGATAATAAGAACCATAGATAATCCTTACAGCAAAACAGGCGGTATTGCTGTTCTCAAAGGTAACCTTGCTCCCGAGGGAAGCGTTGTAAAACGTTCTGCGGTTGCACCCGAGATGATGCAGCACAGCGGCAAAGCAAGAGTTTTTGACTGCGAAGAAGACGCACTCAATGCTATTTACGGCGGTAAGATAAATCCCGGTGAGGTTGTTGTTATTCGTTATGAGGGACCAAAAGGCGGACCGGGTATGAGAGAAATGCTCAACCCCACATCCGCTATCATGGGCAGCGGACTCGGTAACTGCGTTGCTCTTATAACCGACGGACGTTTCTCCGGCGCAACAAGAGGTGCGGCTATCGGTCATGTTTCACCCGAAGCTGCTGTCGGCGGCAATATTGCTCTTGTTGAAGAGGGTGACATCATAGAAATTGATATACCTGCCAATACAATCAATGTTCTTGTTTCTGATGAAGAACTCGAAAAACGCCGTGCGCAGTGGAAGCCGAGGCAGCCGAGAATAACTCACGGTTATCTTGCAAGATATGCGAAGCTCGTAACCTCAGGCTGCAAAGGCGCAGTGCTTGAATAAATCAAAACATTTATAAAAACACGGTGTAGCCCTGCTTGATGGGTTACACCGTAATTTTTATATAAAGCAAAAACCCGCCGACTAATCGACGGGTTTATCTTGATCAGAAGTTGTTTGATAAAACGCTGACTTCGGTAAGCATTTTTTTATATGATAAAGAAAATATATCAAAGCGTTTGGATTAATATATATTTGCTTGAACTTTAAATAGTTTTTATCAGTCTGGAAATAAAACTTTCCGCCATGAATAATCACGCTGACCTGTCTTGAAGATACCCTGTTGTTGCAGCTTGTGGACAGCACTAAAACTTGTTGAGAATTCAGTTGGTTCCACAAATCTCTTATTGTTTGGTTAAAATCCTCCATCATTTCTTTACCGTCCAATAATCTCTATATGGGTAATTATCGATATGCCCGATCAGGTATTCCTCTGATTTTTCAAAACCATATTTCTTCAGTGCATTGATTCTTTCTATAGCATATACGGGAGCTTTAGTGATAATCCTGTCGCAGTCGAAAAGCTCAAATGCTGGATTTACAATGATTTCAAGTATTTTATAAATGATATCCCGGTTTTCGTATTTACTGCCTAAATCCAGCCGAAGTACACCCACTCCGTCAAATGCGTCTTTTGAATTTCGGCGGAATAATTCTATAGTTCCGATAACCCTGTTCTCCGACTTGTCAATTACAGAAAAACGAACAAAATCTTTAATTCTGTATGCTTCAAGCCAAACGTTTACAGCACCTTTTATATCATCAATATTCCGACAATAGAAATTCGTTCCGTGACAGTTATCACTATTAAAGAAAGGAAGAGCCAATTTGTCGCTATATACCGCCAGCAAATCCTTCGCATCGTCAGGGCGCATAAGCCTGATGATATAACTTTCGCTTTCAAATACAGGACAATTCTGATAAACATCCGTATGTTCCATTGTTAATACTCCTTTGCGTTTTTGCTTATCATACAGCAGTAAAGGTGACAACTGTATGTCAGGTTTGATAATGCTCCTGCATATTTTTCAAAATTTCTGCAAATTCTTTTCTATACTCATTAGGTGAGAGAATTTCTGCCTTATTGCCAAAGGAGAGAATGTACTGATAAAATGCCGGCACATCCGACCAAGTAAAGGTCACAACAATATTTCCGTCGCTGTCATATTTCAGAAGATCCACACCAAATTCATCAACAATGCGCCATTTCATTGACTTGTCAAAACGGACGGTTGCCTGAATCTCACCTTTTGTGTGTCGGAGCTTATCGGTTGTGTAGACATGAACAATTCTGTCACCGCATTTTTCACCTGTTGCTTTCAAATCAGTCATTCGGCTGAGCTTGAACATACGGTAATCCTCACGCTTAAGGCAATAACCCCATACATACCAGCTCGACCATTGAAAGATGATATGGTGCGGCTCTAACACACGTTCGCTCTCGCCATTGGGAGAAATATAGTGAAAAGATATCTTTTCCTTTCGCTCTATAGCAGATTTTATCAGGGCAATTTTATCGGCAAACGCCGACTTATCCCAGCTTGACAAATCAATAATAAACTGATTGTCAATATCTACGGCGTTCAACTTTTCCATTAGCTGCTTATACTGGTTTGTACCGCTTACGCTGTCAAGTCCCTTAAGTCCTGTAATAATAGATCGCAAATCATTGGAGGATAACAGCGTTTTGTCGAGCTTGTAATTATTCATAATATATACACCGCCGCCGTTTCCCTGTGTGGTAACAATAGGAATACCGGCTTTATTAAGGCTATCTATATCACGCAGAATGGTGCGCTTGGAAACCTCGAATTTCTCGGCAAGATATGCTGTTGTGACTTTTTCTTTCTGTAAAAGTACGGAGAGGATGGAAACTAATCGGTCTATTTTCATAGCTCACCTATAAAAAAATTTATAATATAATTTCTGTTTTAAAGAATTGCTCCTGAAACTTTACTTGCCGTGTTATTTCTTCTTTG
Source organism: uncultured Ruminococcus sp. (assembly GCA_900539465.1). Lineage (GTDB taxonomy): Bacteria > Bacillota > Clostridia > Oscillospirales > Acutalibacteraceae > CAG-488. The sequence goes on from UQCF01000001.1 coordinate 88,029, forward strand.
CTGAAAGTCATATTTTCAGGGCAGACCACCCATTTATCTTCTGCATCATCAAGCCGAAGAATAATTGCAATGATTTTACCCGTGAATTTCTCAACCGGTTTATCAACGCCAAGAATATATGCGTCCTGTTCTTCGCCGTCAGGAGCAATAACACCCTTGATGTAGCCATAGTTTATCGGATAAAATATATCTTTATGCTCAGGATGAAAACTACCCATAGGTCGGTCAACAGTTACGGTAACAACAGCACCTATCATTAACAGCACTTCCTTCAATTACTGTTTATTTATGAAAATTATATCATATAGAATTATCCGTGTCCACAAAAAGAAAAAGGTTGCCCACAATGGACAACCTACATTTTAGCAGTATGGAAGTCAACCGTAACCGAGTATTTCGTAATATAATATTTTCCTGCATTGAAATGCTTCAAATGAATATAAGTAAGGATATAGGTTGAAATCCAAACCATTCGTTTGTTATTTTTGTAAATCTGCCTTTAATTGTTTCAAAATTTTCTTCAATCTCTTTTCTGCGCCTTCGGCTGTCAGACCGACTCTTAACGATGCATCACGGATTGTCGTTTTCTCCTTACTTTTCAGACAGTCGGGACATATGCCAAAGACTAACTCAATCAGCCTTGAATCCTGTGGTTTGAGTTTACTCAAAGCTGTTTTTAACTTTTCTCTCTGTTCGTTTTTGAAATATATATCTTCGGAGGACAGTGTATCTATTTCAACATCAGTGATTTATTTTCTTCAATTGAATCGAGTACATCGGTGTAAGTGTCAAACAATGATAACTGCACAACTTTATTTCGCATGATTTTTTTCTCCGTTTTTAGTATGTTTTTGCCAATTAAATTATACCATAAAACGGAGAAAAATCAGTTGTATTTAACTCGAAAAGCCTTGTAAATATGCCGCTTTTGGCTATTTTACAATCGGCTATAATATATAATAAAAAGGAGAATGAATTATGAGTTTTTATGATGGATTTAAAGATGTTCTATCTGTTGCACAAAAAGCCGATAACATAGATTTATATAGGAAGTTGTTAGATTTGAGTGCCCAAGCTCTCGAAATGCAGGATGAAATTACTCAGCTTAAACAAGAGAATGCAGAGCTTAAAAAATATAAAGATATTGAAGCTAAGATAGTCAGGCATGATCAACCTTTTATATCATTGGCTGGAGAAGATAGTGATGTGTTATATTGTGCAACGTGTTGGGGAATGGAAAAAAGCTTATTCAAGTAAAATGTAATTGTAATAATGGAGAGTTTAAATGTCCTAAATGTGAAACTGAAGGTATTTATAATAAAAAGGCTAATGAAGAAAATAGAAAAAAGCAACTGCAGGCAATTCGTAATATGTATTCGTCAAACTAAATGACAAATTGAAATACAATTTTATTTCAGATTTTAAGAACTAAAATTAAACAGCCCGAGTTTGTCGGGCTGTTTATGGTGCACCCGACAGGAATTGAACCTGCACTTCCTCTCGAAAATATGGACCTGAACCATACGCGTCTGCCAGTTCCGCCACGGGTGCATATTTAATTTTTCTCTCTGAATTTTTACACGGTTGAGAGTTGAGAACCGAGGTGGAACTAACCGCTTAATCCACAATTTGCAGGATATAGATGCTGAAATGAATTTACACCGAAGTGGTGCGACCTGAATCATGCGCGTCTGCCAGTTCCGCCATTTCCGCATATTAAGTTTTTGCCCGCTGTTTTTTGCCGTTCTTCTTGCTGCGGCTGTAATTATCGGCGTTGCGGTCTCTAAAGGCTCTTCGGGCGGCAAACTTGTCGTTTGCCTTTACCCCGGGCACGGCGGCGAGGATTTCGGCACGGTGGATTCTTCCGATGAGCGCTGGGAGAAGGTCGATAATCTTGAATTTGCGCTTCTCGTTACACAAGAACATTTTCTCTTTTATCTGAAAATAAATAAAAGGAATATTGTGATTTGAAATTCTCGGTTCCAAAATTTTGATTTTTTCTGTCTGTGATGCGTGAAAATACATATTATCCCGTTTGAATTTTTAGTTTAATAAATCCGATTTTTCAATTAAGTGTACCATAGTGAGCATAAAAAATCCACCGTAATTCTGTCAAAATTACGGTGGACTTATGGTGGACCTGAAGGGATTCGAACCCTCGACCTCTCGGATGCGAACCGAACGCTCTCCCAGCTGAGCCACAGGCCCTTATTTAAAATATCAACAGATGAAATTATATTTCATTTTTTATAACTTGTCAAGAGTAAAAGAGAAAAAGAATTAAAGCAATATGCAAAATTATTTCCGCAGGCAAGCCGAGCATAAATTTTAAATGCTTTGTTTTATGCCGAATTATTTTCATCGTCAAAAGCATTGCTTCGGCACCGCCCAAAAATCCAAGCAGCATGAGCGTTGCCTCGGGCACTCTCCATTTATGATTTACTGCGGCTCGTTTATCTTTTATTGTTATTATCACAGATACAAGGCTTATAACAGCCCAATATATTAAAATAAAAGGTATGTAATGTTTCATATATCCTCCGAATAAAATTATTAAGGTGATAAATTTGAAAAGAATTTTTTGCGTTATATTATCATTGCTGCTGTTGTGCGGCTGCTCCGCTTTACCGAATAAAAATAAAGCGGAAGAAAATGCGCACATTCCGATTCCAAATGAAGATATAAAAGGCGTGTGGATTTTTTACAGAGAACTTTCTATGGAAAAAGACGGTGGAGGAACAGAAGAAAGCTTTAAATCAAAGATAGATAATATTTTTGATAATTGCGTAAAATTCGGAATAAATACAGTGTTTGTGCACGTCAGAGCGTTTTCTGATTCATTTTATCCGTCAAAGATCTTCCCGTGGAGCAAATATTTAACCGGTATGCAGGGCAAATCGGTGGAATATGACCCGTTAAAAATTATGTTAGATTCCGCACACCAAAGAGGTCTTTCGTTCCATGCATGGATAAATCCGTTTAGAATTTCACTTGATAACGACGAGAGCGAATTGTCAAACAATAATATAGCAAAGAAATGGCTTAATGGCAATGATACGGCAAAGCGCGTTTATAAAGCCGACACAGGTATATATTTTGACCCGGCAAACGCCTCTGCACAGAAGCTTATAATTGACGGAGTCAGAGAAATAGCAGAAAATTATGATGTGGACGGAATACATATTGACGATTATTTCTACCCGACAACAGACACCCAAATTGATGAGGCCGAATATAACGAATACACCTCTCTCGGAGGAAAGCTCGGTCTCTCGGACTGGCGCAGAGAAGTTGTCAGCTCTTTTATAAGCGGTATGTATTCGGCAATAAAAAGCATAGATAAAAGCATCTGCTTTTCAATCAGTCCTGCCGGAAATTTCAGCAATAATTATAATTCTCTTTATGCCGATGTTGTTAAATGGGGCAACGAAAGCGGATATTGCGATGTGCTTATTCCACAATTATATTACGGCTTTGAGCATAAAAAGCTGCCGTTTAAAGAAGCCTCTGACGATTGGTGCAATAAAACAGACGAAAGCAAAGTGAAGCTTGTCGCAGGTCTGGCAGCTTATAAAACCGTTGAGCCGCAAAAAGGGGAGTGGGAGACCGATATAATTTTAAGGCAGATTGACTATGCAAGCCGCCAAAAGCAATACAGCGGATACTGTCTTTTCTCTTATTCAAGCATCATAAGTGAGGATTTTAACAAAAATAACAATCTGTCAAGTCTTGTGAGTGAGCCCTCTGTGCAAAGCGGCGGTTAAATAATATGCCGGTATAGATATAAAGAACCAGCCGATAGAAAAAGACAGGCAGATCTGACCGAAAAGATTAAATTTTTCCTGCGAATAATCCCATACATTCATTTTAAATGTGATATTCACAATGCAGCCTACCAAAAATTCAACGGTTGTTATAACGGCGCAGCCCATAAGACATTTTAAAAGAATATTGCCGGAGCCTATCATATAAAACAAAGTATAAAGCAGATAAAAGATTATACCGCCTGTCAAAAACATCGACCAGTGTGTAAAGCCTCTGAACATAACCTCAATAAAGCCGTATAAAAAAGACCCTATGCCGAAAACAACTAAAAACTCACTGAATTTATTCATTTTATCACCTGAAATTATTCTTTGCAGATGACAATAAATAAATATTTGTAAGTAATAGAAAAAGCGGCGTTTACTGCCGCTTTTAATGTTTGATTTTATCAGTCGCTGATGCAATATATGCCGGAGTCAAGCAAAGCATATTCTTTGTCGCCGACTTTAAAGAATTTGTATACGGGCTCGTTAAATACCGCATAATCTTTTACTGCGTAATCTTCAAGTCTTATAGTTCTTATTTTATTATTGCCTTTGTTGCATATATAAAGCTTATTGTCGATTTTGGTTATTGAAACCGGCTCGCTGAACGCTGTAGAAGAACCTCCGCCGATTCTGAGCAAAACTCTTTTTTCAACAGGCGAATATCTTATAATCGCATTTTTTTCGGGTACGGTGCTCCAAAAACAAGTGTCGTCAAGCGCAATATCTTTTGTCGGGCTGTCTTGATAAATAAGCTCTCCCGACCAGGCGACCGTGCCATCTGTGTCAAAGAAAGTCATTTCACCGGTGGGGTAAAGAGCAACGGCTCCTCCGCTTTTGAGTACTGCGGACGCGCAGGTTATGTAGTCGCCGAGAATTGCCGCAATGTTTTTGTAATGAGCACCGAATTTGCACTCAAGATAAGTTCCTATTTTTATCGGAAGAATACGTGCGCCCTCCTGGTCATATACAAATGTTGCAACCGTGGCTTCACCCGTGGGCAGCGTCTCTCTTGTTGCTATAATAAATCCGACTTCAATGGGTAATATATCAAGAATGTCAGCAGACAGTATCTTTATCATTAAATCTCAATCTTCCTTTCATTAAACATACGAACCCCGCTGTGCCGGGAGCTGCCGATAGTAACCTGCGGTTAAAAGCAGGTGGGTCGCCACCTGATACATTTGCGCTCCCATCATCCGTAAAAACGGGAGGTCTGTGTTCCCTGTATCGGAGTAAGGCTCCCGATTAAAAGTGTGTTGGGTTAATATAGACAGCAGTTATCGAACATAGCAGGGTATAAGACTTATTCGTCCTCAAAAAACAGATCCGAAAGTCTGTCTTCAAAATATTTTCCTACTTCGTTAAAGAGCTTTTCATCTTCAATGGGGCACAGGAACGTGTCGCCGTTATCCTCTTCTTCAACTTTTAATATTATTATTTCACCGTCGTCGTCAATTATGTCTTCCGCGTCGTCATATACGGGGAGCAAAGCAACAAATTTGCCGTCTTCGGTTTCTATTCTGTCAAGTTCTTCAAATATATGCTCAACGCCGTCTTCATCAACAACGCTGACTATATCGGGGTTATATTCTTCAGCCATTTTAGTCCTCCTGAATGTGTTTTGTTTCTGAATATATTTTAACTTTATTTTATAGATTAGTCAAGTGAAAAATACATTCCGCCGCAATATTATCTTACAATATGATTTTCAACGCGGTTTGTATATAATTTATAGTTTTTTAAAAAAATGTTTAAAAAAACTATTGACAAGCGATAAAGCATATGCTAATATATATTTGAACAAAGAGAAAGGAACAAGGAGGATACTCCGATGAACAGTTTATAACAGTCAGAAATTTTTATGAAAGAGTGATACCGATGAAAACATTAGAACTGAATAAATTTGTGAAGGTTTGATTAAAATGTTCAGTTAAAGCGTCACTCAAAACAAGGTGATATAAGCGTTATCGTCAAAAGGCGGTAACGCTTTTTTTGATGTCAGCCTTATTTCATGCGATGGCGAGCTGAAAATTCAGTAGGGGACAGACCGTATTCTTTTTTAAACATTTTGTAAAACACAGAATATTCACTGAAACCGCACTCATCACTTATTGTCTGACAGCTCTTGCCTGAGGATAATAAAAGTTTGCGTGCATTTTCAACTCTGATTTTAGAAAGATATCGGTGCGGCGTAACAAAATATTTTTGCTTAAATGTTTTTATTATATAGTTTGGGCTGTATGACAATTCTTTGCTTATTTCATTTATAGTGATATTTTCTGAGCTTTTTGACGTAAGAATTTTAAGAATATTATCTGCTATATCGCTTTGCGGTGACTTTATTATATATTGCTCTTTAAGATACTCAATTATTTGTAAAAATAGAATTGTGCTTTGAAGAAACGAGTCAATAACCGAGCCGAGACATTCAAGTTCATAAAATTTATGTTTAAGCTTTTCGGGTGAAAACTCCCCGCTTATAGGAACACCGGATATATCGTCATTTATATCGCCGTGAAAATGAATATAAAAATATTGCGGTTTGTCACTCGCCGTGATGCCCTCTTGCCTCAAACCCGCTTTTTGTATATAATATTGATTTTTGCACACTTCAATTTCTTTACCGTCTTCTTTGAATCTCAAAATTCCGTCAAATACAAAAACAATTACATCTTCATCACATATGCGCTTAACGTGCTTTTCGCCCTTTTCAAACAGCCGAAAAGCCGAAAAACAGTATTGCGGAATAACTTTTGTGTTAAGATATTTCATAAAAACAATCCTATCGGTTATTATAAAAACAATATATCACTCCTGTTTGATTTTTGCAATACTTACAGTTGTTTTAGCATATATCTTTTTTATGAAAATTGATATTATTAGAGAAAGGAGTTGATTGTATGCACTTGGAATTTTTTAAAGGTAATGAAATAAAGCCGCTCGGATGGTATAAAAAGCAACTAAAAACCGAAGCTCACGGCCTTGCGGGCAATCTCGATAAAATATGGCCCGATATAAAAAACAGCGCATGGATAGGCGGCGATAAAGAGGGGTGGGAACGCGTTCCGTATTGGCTGGACGGCTTTATTCCTCTTGCATATTTGCTTGATGATGAAGATATGATAAACCGCGCGCAAAAATATATAGACGCCATTATCGAAAGGCAGTGCGCCGACGGCTGGATATGCCCCTGCAAAGAAAATGAGCGCAGTGAATACGATGTTTGGGCGGTTTTTCTTATCACAAAAACATTGACTGTATATTACGACTACTCCAGTGACGAGAGAATACCCGAAGTTATTAACAAAGCTCTGAAAAACATTTATGAGCTTATGCTAAAAGGTGATGTATCCCTTAAAGAGTGGGGCAAAGCAAGATGGTTTGAGTGCTTTATAAGCCTTAACTATTTTTATAAATCCACAAAAGATGAGTGGGTCAAAAAGCTTGCAATGCTTTTAAAAGAACAGGGAACCGATTACTCGGCTCTTTTTGAAAAATGGGAAAGACCCATAAACGAATGGACATTTGAAACTCACATTGTTAACATCGCCATGGCATTTAAAGCAGAAGCGGTATCGTGCGATATTTTGGAGGAAGAATACACAGGCTTAGCAGACAAAATGTGGGATTTCTTAAACGAACGCCATGGCACGGCAGTCGGCACAATCACGGGTGACGAATGTCTTTCCGGCAACAGTCCGATACAGGGTACGGAGCTTTGCTCTGTTGTGGAGCTTATGTACTCATGCGAAATGCTGCTCAAACACACCGGTGACGCTAAATGGGCAGACAGGCTTGAAAAAGCGGCTTTCAACGCTTTGCCGGCAACAATAAGCGAAGATATGTGGTCTCATCAATATGACCAAATGGTAAATCAGATAGAGTGCGTCGGTTTTAAAGGCAAACCCATTTTCAGAACGAACGGACCCGAATCCCATATGTTCGGGCTTGAGCCAAACTACGGCTGCTGCACAGCCAACCTTGCACAGGGCTGGCCGAAGCTTTCAACTGCCGCTTTTATGAAAACAGAAAACGGCATAGCAAGCTTGGTGTTTATCCCCTCCGAGCTAAAAACCAAGATAAACGGTGCCGATGTTTCGGTAAAATCAGAAACATTATATCCGTTAAGAAACAAATTGGAATTTACGCTCACAGTCTCCTCAAATGTCGAATTTGATTTTGCCGTAAGAGTACCCGAGAAATGCAAAAAAGTTATTCTGAACGGAGAAGAAATATCGGCAAATAATTATATACATATAAAAAAGCTTTGGTCCGGCACAGAGAAAATCATAATTGAGTTTTGCCATGAAATTTCACTTTTAAAGCATCCTAACGATTTGTATGCCTTGTCATACGGTTCTCTTGTTTTTTCATTGCCGATAAAAGGGGAGTGGGAAAAGCTCGAGTACACCCGCAATGATGTTGAGCGCAAATATCCTTATTGCGACTATAACATTTTCAGAAAATCAGACTGGAATTACGCATTTTCCGGCAATGACTTTGAGCTTATAGAACACCCCGAAACAGACCTTGCGTTTAATAAATCCGAGCCGATGCTCAGAATTAAAGCAAAGATTCAAAAAATCGACTGGGGATATGAAGACGGCTACACCAATGTGTGTGCAAAAATTCCGCAAAGCAGAAAAGCAGTATCCGAAGAAGAAACTGCCGAGTTTGTTCCTTACGGATGCACAACTTTGAGAATGACAGAAATGCCGTTCACAGAAAAATAAAAAAGAAGGGTGGTTTTTGCCATCCTTCTTTTTCTTTAGTTATTTTATAAGCTTTTCTATATCGGCTTTGTTCTGAACGCCTACCAAAACCTCGTTTATTACGCCGTCTTTAATAACAACACAGGTCGGTATGCTTTGTATTCTGAACGATTGAGCAAGCTCCTGTTCGCTGTCGATATTAACCTTGCCGACCGTAACATTTGGATTTTCCTGCGCTATTTTATCAATAACGGGCGAAAACATTTTACACGGTGCACACCAATCCGCCCAAAAATCAAGCAATACGGTTCCTTTATTGTCCAATACATTTTCTTTAAAATTATTTTTGGTTACAGTTATAACAGCCATAATCAGACCTCCTTAATTTACACGTTTTATTATAACCGCTAATGTTTAGTTAATCACATAACAATAATGATTACTGTTATTATACTCTTTTATATTTTAATGTCAAGATAAAATACCGCTTTGTTTTAAATATTATCGCATAATTTCACAAATTTAAGGGCAAAATTTTTTTGCCTGCATTTTTCTGTACATAAAATTTTTGGAGTGATTATGTGCAGTACAGTAAAGTAGAAATTTGCGGTGTGGATACAAGTAAATTAAAAGTTCTTAAAGAAAAAGAAAAAATCGAATTGCTAAAAAAAGTAAGGAACGGAGACTTAGCGGCAAGAGAGCAGCTTATTAACGGCAACCTAAAGCTTGTTTTAAGCGTTATTCAAAGATTTTTGAACCGAGGCGAAAATCCCGATGATTTGTTTCAGGTCGGCTGCATAGGACTTATAAAAGCGATAGATAACTTTGATTTAAGCCAAGAGGTGCGTTTCAGCACATACGCCGTGCCGATGATTATAGGCGAAATCAGACGTTATTTAAGAGACAACAACGCGGTCAGGGTCAGCAGATCAATGCGCGACACGGCCTACCGTGCCATTCAGGCAAAAGAGAAGCTTGTAAATAAGCTACAGCGTGATCCTACGGTGGAAGAAATCGCCGAAGAGCTCGGAGTAAAAAAAGAAGCTGTTGTTTTGGCGCTTGAATCTATAGTTGAACCCGTCTCACTTTATGAACCTGTTTACAGCGAAGGCGGAGACGCAATATATGTAATGGATCAAATTGGTGACAATAATACAGCAGAAAGCTGGATTGACGAGCTGCTGTTAAAGCAGGCGATAGAAAATTTAAGCGACCGAGAAAAGCGGATTTTAAATTTAAGGTTTATGGTCGGCAAAACGCAGACAGAGGTTGCAAAAGAAGTCGGAATTTCTCAAGCTCAGGTATCAAGGCTCGAAAAGGGCGCAATCAGAAAAATCAAAAATCAATAAAAAAACGCGCTATTGCCTTTTTATTCCTCAGGTGTTAAAATATAATAAAAAACGGAGGTATTTTATATGGCATCACAGCTTGATAAACCGCAGCAGGGCGACACTGTTGCAATAATGAGAACAAACGCGGGAACTATTAAAATAAAGCTTTTTACAAAAGAGGCTCCCAAAACTACCGAAAACTTTATTTCACACGCTAAAGACGGATATTACGAGGGTATTATTTTTCACCGCGTAATAAAAGATTTTATGATACAGGGCGGTGACCCCACAGGTACGGGTCGCGGCGGCGAGAGCATTTGGGGCAGACCATTTGAAGATGAATTTGACCTTTCGCTTCACAATCTCAACGGCGCTCTTTCCATGGCAAATGCAGGCCCCAACACTAACGGCAGCCAGTTCTTTATTGTTCAGGCAAAGAGCGTTGATGATAATCTGCTTTCGCAAATGGAGCAAATAGGCGAGCGTATGTTCCCGAAACAGACAATAGAAGATTACAAAGCTGTCGGCGGCACGCCTTGGCTTGATTTTAAGCACAGCGTATTCGGTCAGGTATATGAAGGCATGGACGTTGTTGACGAGATTGCCGCAAGACGCGTGGATATGCTTGACAAACCGTTTGATGATGTTATCATTGAAAAAATAGACATCGAAGAAATATAAGAGGTGATTATATGAAGAGCAACACAAAAAAGGTCATTATTTGGGTCGCATGCGTGCTGCTCGTTGCAGCGCTCGCGGTCACGGCGTCTGTTTTAATCACAAATTATGAAAGAAAAAAGCCGGAGAGACTTGCCGGTGATTTTCAAAGCGATATTGTCGGAACATGGAGCGGAAACTACGATATTTCGTCTTTGACTTTCAGAGAAAATAACGGTGTTTCTTTGAATTTGCTCGGTATAAATTTAAACGGGACATACTCGGTTAAATATGACAAAGACTCACAGCGATATACTCTCGCTTTAATTTACGATTCATCGGTAGGCGTATCCGTAAAACGCAGTTTTGACGCATCTGTGAGCGAAGACGGCAAAACGCTTACGCTCAACGATTTGCAAAGCGATTTTAAATTGGTTTATAAAAAATCAGAAAATCAAAGCACTTCAAATGCAGTTACTTCAGGCACGCAAACATCTTCTGCACCGTCTGAGCAAAAAACAAACTCGGCTGCCGATGTCAAAAGCTTCTCGGCAGAGCTTAAAGGCAAGTGGCAGGGAGTATCCGGCAGTGACGGGTACCAATTTTATGAAGACGGCTCGGTTGATGTAAATCTTTTGAATTTAAGTGCAAAAGGAATCTATACGGTAACTCGCGAGGGCGAAAAATACAAATTGAAAATCTCATATAAAACAGTTGTCGGCACAACCATAAGTAACTCATACTATGCCGAAATAAGCGAGTCAACTCTGACATTAACGCAAATAGGCTTAGAATCCCTGTCGGTTAAATATACCAGAGCGCAGTCATAACAAGCAGTTGTGAATTTTTTAACAATTTTTTGTTAAATGACTTGAAATTAGTCTTTTTATGGTGTAGAATGCAATTGTAATCAGCATTACACCGTCGGTTGACGGCGGTAGAATATACTTAGAAAGAGGTAATTTTTATGGCAAACAGATTTGTTCTTAACGAAACCTCATATCACGGCGCGGGAGCAATCTCCAACATAGCTGATGAGGTAAAAGGCAGAGGCTTCAAAAAGGTTTTTGTATGCTCTGATCCCGATCTAATTAAGTTTAACGTAACAAAAAAGGTTACGGACGTTTTGGATAACGCCGGTATTCCTTATGAAATTTATTCACAGATTAAAGCCAACCCCACAGTTGAAAACGTTCAGACGGGTGTTGAAGCATTCAAAAAGAGCGGCGCAGACTGCATCGTTGCCATAGGCGGCGGTTCGTCAATGGATACCGCAAAAGCAATCGGTATTATCATCACCAACCCTGAATTTTCAGATGTTGTAAGCCTTGAGGGTGTAGCTCCCACAAAGAATAAGTGCGTGCCGATTATTGCCGTTCCCACAACGGCAGGTACAGCCGCCGAGGTTACAATAAACTATGTTATCACAGACGCAGCCAAAAACCGCAAGATGGTTTGTGTTGACGTCCATGATATTCCCGTTGTAGCTGTTGTTGACCCCGATATGATGAGCTCAATGCCCAAGGGTCTTACCGCTGCAACAGGTATGGATGCGCTCACTCATGCTATTGAAGGCTACATCACAAAGGGTGCATGGGCACTCAGTGATATGTTCCACATCAAAGCTATCGAAATTATATCCAAAAACCTCAGAGGTGCTGTTGCCAACACTCCCGAGGGCAGAGAAGGCATGGCTCTCGGTCAGTATGTTGCCGGCATGGGCTTTTCAAACGTGGGTCTCGGCATAGTTCACTCTATGGCTCATCCGCTCGGTGCGCTTTATGATACACCTCACGGCGTTGCAAATGCAATTATTCTTCCCACAGTTATGGAGTATAACGCTCCTGAAACAGGCGAAAAATACAGAGACATTGCAAAAGCTATGGGCGTTGAAGGTGTGGACGCCATGACTCTTGATGAAGCAAGAAAAGCCGCTGTTGACGCTGTTAAGCAGCTTTCAAAAGACGTCGGTATTCCTGCAGACCTCAAAGAGATTGTCAAAGAAGAGGATATTCCGTTCCTCGCACAGTCGGCTTATGACGATGCTTGCCGTCCCGGTAACCCGCGTGACACAAGCGTTGAAGAAATTGCCGAGCTTTATAAATCATTGCTTTAATATTTCAGACCTCTGCCATCGGTTTGCCCTTGGCAGAGGCGTCTTTGTATTTTAGTAACCGCCGACTGAATCTGAGAAAAGTTATAAACGATTACTTATGGGGAGGATTAAAATTGATAAAACGTATTATTTGTGTAATTATTGCGGCAACAATAATCGGCAGCAGTTTTTTATTATTTGCGGATGCTCATGATGAAACCGCAGGCAATAAATATCCTATAATTTTTGTGCACGGTCTTAACGGTTGGGGAGATGATATGCCGATAAGCGAAATACTCCCTTACTGGGGCGCGGACAGCGGCAAAATAACCGATTATCTTGCATCCGAAAACATAGAAAGCTACAGTCTTTCCGTCGGTGCTTTTTCAAGTGCGTGGGACAGAGCCTGCGAGCTTTATGCTCAGCTCACGGGAACAACCGTTGACTACGGAAAAGCTCACAGCGAAAAACATTCTCACTCAAGATACGGTAAGAGCTATTCCGAAGCCGTTGTACCGGATTGGGGCGCAATAACCGAAAACGGAAAAATTCAAAAAATTCATCTTGTCGGTCACAGCTTCGGCGGTGAAACCATCAGGCTTTTAACTCACCTGTTGGCTGACGGAAGTGAAGAAGAAATCAATCAAACATCCGTAAACGAAATATCGCCTCTGTTCACGGGAGGAAAAAAAGATTTTGTTGCCAGTGTTACAACAATTGCTTCTCCGCACAACAGCTCAACTCTCAGCTACACCATTACAGATTTTTATTTATACGAACTTTATTATGCGATTATAATGTCAATTTCCGTTGTTCATGGGAATACGCCTCTCATCAATTTTTTTGACCCGTACCTTGAGCAATTCGGAATATCCTCGCCAAACGGCAAACCCGGTTCTTTTAAGCAAATATCAAACGGCATCAAAACATTTATTGAAGGCACGGACAATGCCACATATGATTTGATGCCCAAGGGCAGCAAAGAATTGAACGAGCTTATCGGAGTTGAGGATAACGTATATTATTTCTCATACGCATACTCGACAACAAAGGATGTTTCAAAATCAGATAAAATGAATCTTGATGTGCCGAAAATGAAAACCAACCCCATCTTAAGAATGTTCTCATGGTCAATGTCATTAAATTCTCACTTTATTAAAAAAGATGATTTCAATGCACAAAAGGGCGAGAACTGGGGCTCCAATGACGGACTTGTCAACACTCGCTCCGAGCTTTATCCGGACGGCGACCCGTGGACGGATTTTGATGCGGGCAATATCAGACCCGGTTTATGGAATGTTATGCCGATAAGATCAGGCGATCACGGTCAGGCAATAGGTCTTTTTGAGGACGAAGAAACGACAAAGGCATTTTATAAAGAACTTTCGCAGATGCTTTTATCACTAAGTTAAATAAAATTATTCAGCCGGTCTTTCACTTTAAAGGTGACAAGATCGGCTGATTTTATTCTGCCTTTTTACTTTTGCTTTCTTCTTTCAAAACGGGGAACGAAATGTCGTCATCGGTAATTTTCCTTTTTAAGGTCGGGTCGCTTATTGTTTCTTTATATCTTTTATCAATAAACAGCATTGTGTAAAGATTTCCGTTTTGATATTCTTCGCTTTCAATATATTTATTGTTCTCTTTAATCGCCGCCGAGAAATCATCTAAAAAATCTTTATAACTTTTTTTATTATAATTTGCTATGGTAACCGAGCTGCTCTTTATTATATCCGTTTCATCTTCCGGGTAAAATGCTGCGCAAACATCTTTGTATTCTTCGGGAAACCAATAAATAACATTTTCTCCGTCCTCTTTCAAAAGAACCGTATCTTCTGTTTTAAATATTTCGCTGTCAAACGTCTTGTTTATTCTTTCGCCGATTATTTTTATATCGGCGGCATATGTGCTTTGTGTGCATGAGCAAAGCAGCATTATAAGAAGCAAAGATATAAAAATTTTAATTTTTTTCATTTTTAGCTCCAATCATCTTTTTTAAATTTTTCTCTTAGCTGTGATAAAATTCTTTTTTCAATTCTTGAAACATATGACCTCGAAATATTTAACTTTTGCGCTACTTCTCTTTGGGTAAGCGGTTTTTGATTATTCAGACCGTATCTTAAAACGATAATTGTTTTATCACGCTCATCGTCAATTTCTTTTATAAATTTATACATTTTTTCTGACATCGAAGAGAGATATATCTCATCAAGTATGGTATCTTCGGTTGCGATTATATCTATAAGAGTAAGAGGATTTCCCTCATTATCAACATCTATCGGTTCGTTAACCGATATATCCTGTGAGCTTTTTTTCTGCGACCTGAAATACATTAAAACTTCATTTTCAATGCACCTTGCCGCATATGTTGCAAGCTTCGTTCCTTTGCCTGAATTAAACGAGTCAACAGCTTTTATAAGCCCTATTGTGCCTATTGATATTAAATCCTCCTGCTGTGAAGCGTTAGAATAATATTTTTTTATTACATGAGCCACAAGCCTTAAATTGTGCTCAACAAGCTTGTTTTTGGCGTTTGTATCTCCGCTTTCGGCAAGCTTTATAAGCCTTTGTTCTTCCTTTTGATTAAGTGCCGGAGGGAAAGAGCCTGCGCCGTTAATATGCAGAACAAAAAACAAAAAATCAGAAAACAAATTTATAATATATTCAAACAAAATCATCACCGATAAATATATATGTTTTTGGTTTCTAAATTTGCAAGTCCCGGTATCTTTTTATTGAAAATAAGGTGCGTTTATGCTAAAATATTAAAAAACTTTCGGAGAATCTTATGATTGTATTAAATGTTCAAAATTTAGGGCTCAGCTTTGGGGAAAATACGGTTTTTTCTTCTTTGAGCTTTGATATAAAAGATGACGAAAAGGTCGGTCTCATCGGCGTAAACGGTGCGGGAAAGACCTCTTTATTTAAGCTTATAACAGGGGAGTATACCCCCGATAGCGGCGCAGTAATTATTTCTAAAAACGTAAAAATCGGATATATGGAACAGCACACCTGCTCTGTGACCGGCCGCAGTATATATGACGAAATTATATCGGTTTTTGACGAGCTTATAAAAACAGAAAAAGAGCTAGACTTTGTAAACGGTCAGCTTGAAAAAGGAATAGATATTGACAGCAACATAAGTTTACAGGCGCAGCTCCAGGAAAAATACGAACGTGACGGAGGCCTGACATATAAAAGCATGGCGAGGAGTGCATTGCTCGGGCTTGGTTTTTCGGAGAAAGACTTTTCGCTTTCAACACAAAAGCTCAGTGGCGGTCAGCGCTCAAAGCTTACATTGGCAAAGCTGCTGCTTTCAAAATCCGATTTGCTCTTGCTTGACGAGCCGACAAACCATCTCGACATACATTCTGTTGAATGGCTTGAAGACTTTATTGCCTCATTTAAAGGCAGCGTTATAATAATTTCTCACGACCGCTATTTTCTTGATAAAGTAACAAATAAAACCGTTCAGATTGAAAACGGAAAGGGATTCACATACAAAGGCAATTATTCTGATTTTATTATAAAAAAAGAGGCTATGCAAAGAGCCGTAGAAGATAAATACCGCAGCGATATGCAAGAGATTGAACGTCTTGAGGGCATAGTTGCTCAGCAGCGACAGTGGAACAAAGAAAAGAATATAAAAACCGCCGAAAGCAAGCTGAAGCAGATAGAGCGCATAAAGCAGCAACTTGTCGTTCCGGACAGTGCCGTTCAAAAAATTAAATTTGAATTTATTCCCAAAACCGAGAGCGGCGAAGATGTTTTAAAATGCAAAAATCTCTCAAAAAGCTTTGGAGGAAAAAATATTTTTCAAAATGTCGATATTGATATAAAAAAAGGCGAAAGGGTATTCCTGATAGGTGATAATGGCTGCGGGAAAACCACTCTTTTTAAAATTATTATGGGCGAGTATGCCTCTGATTCCGGCACAGTAACCTTCGGAGAAAATTTGTTTAAAGGCTATTTTGAGCAAATCAAAAAAATTTCGCAGGATAACAGAACCGTTATTGACGATGTATGGAATAAATACCCAAACATGACTCAAACAGCCATACGCAACGCGTTGGCGGCATTTTTGTTTAAAGGCGACGACGTGTTTAAAAGGCTTTCTTCTTGCAGCGGAGGAGAAATTGCGCGAGTAGAGCTTTTAAAGCTTATGCTCGGCGGCTATAATTTTTTGCTGCTCGACGAGCCTACAAATCATCTTGACGCATTTTCGCGTGATGCTCTCGAAGACACTTTACATGACTTTGACGGTACTTTGTTTGTTATTTCGCACGACAGATACTTTATCAACAAAACGGCTACAAGAGTTATAGAACTTTGCAAAGATGGGGTTAAATTTTATAACGGAAATTATGATTATTATTTGTCCCAAAAACGTTTAAGCACCCCGAATGAAGCAAACAGCATCTTAAAAAAAGAAGCTAAAAAGCCCAATGATTACAAACTCAAAAAAGAGCTTGCTTCTTCTTTAAGAAAAATGAAAACCGAAATGAACAGAACCGAAGCCGAAATAGAAGAGACAGAAGGAAAAATTTCAGAATGTGAAACAAAGCTTGCCGACCCCGAGCTTCAGTCCGACTACGAAAAGCTTATAGAAACCACAAATATGCTCGAAGAGCTTAACAGCAAGCTTGAAGAGCTATATAATAAATGGGACACAGTGCACACCAAAATCGAGGACGCCGAAAGGATTGTATCAATATGACACCGATAGAATATGCAGACATATATATGACAAACGACGATGTGCTTAAAAACCCGTATATCGGAGCAGAGCAAAATCTTGCTTCACCGCCTAAATTTGAAGATATAAAAGATAAACTTCCAAAGCCCGTATGGGACGGTCACGAGCTTCAAATCGGCGGATATTACAGAGCTTGGGAACTTGCATTTTCAAATCTTTTTCCGGCAACAAAAGAGAACGGCTTTGTGTCACCTTTTATAGACGCGGCTTTCAGCAACGATATATTTATGTGGGACACTTGCTTTATGCTCATGTTCGGCAGATATGCAACGCAGATTTTCTCTTTTCAGAGTTCTCTTGACAATTTCTACTGCAAGCAGCATAAGGACGGATTTATTTGCAGGCAGATACATGAAAGCAACGGACACGATAAATTTTACCGTCATGACCCGGTAAGCACCGGACCCGATATTCTTGCATGGACGGAGCTTTTATATTATCAGAATTTCGGTGACAAAGAGCGACTTTCTAAAATTTATTACCCTCTTTTGGCATATCACAAATGGAACAAGGTATATCGCACCTGGCCTAACGGATGCTACTGGTCATCCGGCTGGGGCTGCGGCATGGATAACCTGCCGAGAGTATCATACAAAGATTATCCCGATTTCGAGAATTGGCAGATAGAGTCTTTTTATCACGGCGGACTCACTTGGATTGACGCGAACCTTCAGGCAACTCTTACTTGCCGCGTTCTTATTGAAATGGCAAAAGAACTCGGCATTGATTACGGCGTCAAAGAGCTCAAAGAAGAATACGATTATTTAACCGAATATATTAACCGCAAAATGTGGAACGACAAAGACAAGTTCTATTATGATTTAAAGAGAGACGGCAGTTTTTCATCGGTTAAGACCATTGCGTCATTCTGGGCTCTTATAGCAAAAATTATACCTGATGACAGATTAGACGACTTTGTTGCTCACCTTGAAAACGAAAAAGAATTTAAAACTCCTACGCGCGTTCCGTCGCTTTCAAAAGATCACCCGTATTATGACCCCCAGGGAGGTTATTGGAACGGCGGAGTATGGGCGCCTACAACCTATATGGTGATCAGAGGACTTACCGAAAACGGCAAAGACTCTCTTGCATATGAAATTGCAAAGAACTTTTATGACAATGCAATGCTTGTTTATAAAAACACAGGGACTTTTTGGGAAAATTACGCACCTGAGACTGCAAATCACGGTCACCCCGCAAGGGACAATTTTGTCGGTTGGAGCGGTATAATCCCCATAACCATATTGATTGAATATATACTCGGTATTCAGGTAAATAAAGAAAATAATGAAATAGTTTGGCATATAAAAGAAACCGACCGTCACGGCATAGAAAATCTTTATATCGGCAACGGAGATTATATCTCTCTTATATGTGAAAAAAGAAGCAGCGACAGCGAGAAACCCGTTATCTCGGTTAAAGGCGGCAAAAACATAAAAATCCGCGTTATTTATAATGGCGGCGAATTTGTTTGCGGCGGTGAAAAAAATGGCTAAAAAGCAAAACTCAATTTCTGACAGACTGGCATTGACTAATTTAGAGACGCTTCTCAAAATTCCTCTTATAAAAAGAAAGGGCCTTATCGGCATTGATGCTCTTATGTCAAAAAGAGCGGCAAAATTTAAGCCGTCAAAAGGGTTTAAGTTTTATCAAAAAGAATTTGACGGAGTAAAAACCGATATAATCGAAAGAATCGACTCCGAACATAAAAAAGCAATTCTTTACTTTCATTCGGGTGCGTTTGTTTCGGGGACTACCGATACCCACCGCTCGGTAGGCGAGCTGTTTTTGCAATATAGCAATGCAGACACGGTTATTGTTGTTAATTACCGCACCGCGCCCGAATATGAATATCCTGCGGCGCACGAAGACGCTTTTACTGTTCTGAAAAATATAAGTGACAGCTATGGCACAATTATAACGTCAGGCGACAGTTCCGGAGGAAATTTAGCACTTTCGGCTGCCTTAATGGCTCGCGACAGGGGAGAGCGAATCCCCGACGGAATTATTCTTATATCACCCTGGGCGGATTTTACCAGAAGCGGAAAAACATATAAAACAAACTATGATAAAGACCCTATGTTCGGCTATCTTTCAACTCCGAAAGACCGTGAACTTGTTGAGCTTTATTCAAAAAATGCAGATAAAACCGATAAATATTTGTCGCCCGTTTTTTCTTCGTTTTCATCTCTTCCGCCGATGCTTATAGAGGCTTGCGAAAACGAACTTTTGCTTGACGACGCTTATATGATAAAAGAATGTGCCGATAAAGCGGGCATAAATACGAAACTTTTAATATATAAAGGTATGTTTCACAGCTTTCAAACAATATCGCTCAATGCGGCAACGTCTAAAACCGCATGGAACGATATGGGCAAATATATAAACAATATTTCAAAAGAAAGGGCAAATGCGAAATGAAACTCGGTGTAACTCTTTTTAACTTTCACAGAGAAATCAAAACACTGTCTGATTTAGACAATGTTTTGTTTTTCTTAAAATCTCTCGGAACAAATACGGTTCAAATCTCCGGCATTTCGCATATTCCGTATGCCGATGCGTCAGTTCTTTGCCAAAAACACGGTATGGAGGTTTGCCTCACTCATAACAGTAAAGAGAGAATACTTAACGAAACCGACACATTGATTGAAGAGCATAAGCTTCTCAGCTGCAAAAATATCGGTCTCGGCGCAATGGGGGAGGAGTACCGCTCTTTGGACGGCTACAAAAAATTTATAGCCGAGTTCACACCCGCCGCACAAAAAATAAAAGATGCGGGCTTGCAGTTTGCATATCACAACCATGCCTTTGAATTTGAACGCTACGGCGGCAGAAAAGGAATGGATATTTTAATTGAGGACACCGACCCCAATCTTTTTAACTTTATAGTTGATACGCACTGGGTGCAGACAGGCGGATGCAACCCTGCCGATTATATCAGAAAAGTAAAGGGCAGAATGAGCGTTTGTCATTTTAAAGATTACAGAATAATAAACGGAGAACGCGATTTTGCCGAAATCGGCACCGGCAATTTAAACCTTGACGAGTGTTACAGAGCTTGCCAAGAAACGGGCGTTGAATACATTATAATCGAGCAGGATTCAACAGCCATAGATATATTTGAATCAACTAAAATAAGCGTAAACAACCTTTTTGAAATAGCTGCGAGAAATTAAAATAAAGCACAAAAACTCCGACCGAAAGGGCCGGAGTTTTTGCATTTTATAATGCTTGTCTGCATATATATTTAAAAATCTGATTAGGAGATATTATAATGACTACACCAACTTTTAATTTACATTCGGTCCGTCAAAAAATGCAAAGCTATTCTTCTAACTGGCAAATGTATGTTTTGCTGCTGCTGTTTTTAGTCGGAATGACAGTCGGCTCGTTTGCTTCAAAAGGGGACGGCACGCTTGTGACAAACAAGATAGCCGATTTCTATATGAATTACCTTAAAGTCAAGCCGACAATAAGCGGACTTTCTGTGTTTTTTAATACGTTTTTATTGGCGTCATCTGCCATAATCGTTACATATTTTATAGGTCTGTGTGCCGTGGGTATACCGTTTGTCGCATTTGTTCCTGTGCTTGCAGGCGGTTTTATCGGTATAATTTCGGGTTATATATACGAAAATTATATGCTCAAAGGGCTGGGATACTGCGCTATAATTATTTTCCCTGCGGCTATAATAGCGGTCGCCGCAATTTTATTTGCCTGCAAAGAGAGCTTTTTAATGTCCGTCACTATGCTCAACCTGCTGTCACAAAGGCGTTCACAACCATTAGAAAGCTTTAAAAATTACAGCTTGAAATTTGTCATTTATATAGCAATAACGGCGGCAGGAGCACTGACAGAGACGATTATGACAAGGCTATTCATCGGACTTTTTGCTTTCTGAATTTTCTTTTGACAAATGCTCGCCTGCAAGAGGATTATGCGTTGCCGCTTCTTTAAGCTGAGAGCTGACAACGTGCGTATAAATCTCGGTGGTTGAAAGATCTTCGTGCCCAAGCATTTCTTTAATAAGCATAACATCAACATTGCCGTGCTGATACATAAGTGTTGCTGCGGTATGTCTGAGCTTATGTGTTGAAAATCCCTGACCGCCAAGGCCGCTTTTTTCAAGCAAGCTGTATACAATGTGCTGCACGGTTTTGGGGCTTATCCGCGTTTTGCGGTTACTTAAAAACAGTGCATTTTTATCTTTAACTCCGTCAGCGGGTCTTACTTTCATGTATTCATTAAAAGCCGATATACAGGCTTCATTTAAATATACAATTCTTTCTTTATTGCCTTTGCCGGTAACTTTCATAGAATTATCTGATTTTATATCGGTATAATTCAGAGAGACAAGCTCTGAAAGTCTCATTCCGCAATTTAGGAAGAAAGTTATAATGCAGTAATCACGTTCTTTGTTTGGTCCGTCAATGTGGCGGAGTAAATTTTTGCTTTCGTCTAAGGTCAGATATTTCGGCAAAGATTTTTTATGCTTCGGCGATTCAAGAGAATCCATTGGGTTATCTTGAAGAATTTCTTTTTCATTTGCAAGCCATTTATAAAATGATTTAATCGAAGAGATTTTTCGTGAACGTGTATTTTCATTATTTCTGCGTTCTGTTGCACAGTAAGAAATAAATTCGTACACATCATCTTTGGTGGCATTCAAAATCAAACCGTCATCTGCATTTTTAACAGAAATCGATTCAAAATCCGCATCCGATGAGACTAATCCTTTTTGAATCATTCTATAGCGCAAAAAGCTTCTCAAATCCGAAGCATACTCGAGCACCGTGAGCTGAGATTTGTTTTTAATTGCCACAAGATAAGTTAATATGTATTCCCGGACAAGTTCAGGCAAATCATTAATTTCTTCTTTTTTCATAAATTCATCTCCAAAAAGGGGTATCAAGAAAATCGTAAAAATTATACAAAATGATGTATTTTGTTCTGTTCTGTTGAGCAGGTGGGGCGGCAACTCTTAGGCGAACGCGCTCACGGCGCGTGATGCCTTGGGCTTCCCTCTTTTACCTTGTCGGCGGCGCGTTATCGCGTTTCCGCCTTGCAGGGGGTGAGGGCGCGACCTATTCGCGAGAACATGAGCAAAAACGGAGCTTTGCATAATGTCTGTGTTGCCCAAAAGGCAACACACAACACAGTTTCAGGGGGTCGGCAGCCGCAGGCTGCTCCTTATCTTGATACTATAGAAACAACCGAAATTTCAAAAACAAGCAAAAAAGCAAGTAATATCAACGCTTCCGCGGCTTCTGACTGTGAAAATCTGTATAGTGATTTCTCTTCTTACAACTACCCCGATAATAGCAACACTATTAAAAGCCTTGAATACTACAAGTCGCAGTCTATAGAGCTTGCAGGTCTCTTGCGATACTATGACAGTATACTGCAAGACCGCGCCGACAAGATGATGATGTGCGGCACTTACCTTGAATTAGGCGAGGGCGGCAATGTTTGCGGTGCAAACTTCTGCCGACAGCGCATTTGCCCAGCTTGTCAGCGGCGGCGCAGTCTTAAAGTCGCGGCGGATATTGCAAATATACAGTCCGTTTTATCGGACTATGAATGGCTGCACGTTGTGCTGACCGTTCCGAACTGCAACGGCGAACAGCTAACAGATACGGTCGATAGACTGTATCGCTGTTCGTCTGAGCTGTTCCGCGACAAAAGAATTAAGCAAGGTTTTAAAGGCGTTTTGCGCTGCCTTGAAATAACCTACAATCCCAAGGGTGATTACAGCACCGCAGAGGATAGCGGCTGCTTGCCGCGCTATCTTTCCGCTGCTTATTATCACCCACATTTACATTGTCTATGCGCTGTTAAAAAAAGCTACTTCACAAGTCGGTACTACATTAACAGTTGCTTGCTGCGTTGGAAGTGGTGTTTTTACTGGGGCGCAACAGAGCTTTTGCAGGTGCACGTTACCAAGGTAAAAGACAGCGCAGCAGTGAACGAGGTTGCAAAGTACTGCGTTAAACCTCTTGACCTTGACTTGCCTGCTTACGAGCGTATAAAAGTTACAGAACATATGTTCGCTTGTCTGCATGGGCGGCGGCTCATGCAGACATACGGAATAGTACGCGAAGCGGCGCGGCAATGCAAAATAGACTTTAACGCTGATGAAGATTTTGCAAGCTCTGACAAGATAGTACATAGATTTTCTTATGACTTTATCAAGCGTCGTTATGATTATAACTCAACAGAGACACTTTAGCAACAGGGGGTGAATTAACTTTTTTTAGAAAGTAAAACCATGAGAGCGGATTATGTGAATGACGATGATTTGAATATTATATTACGGCTTCTCACGCCGCCTAATAGGCTTATAAGCCTTATTTGCCTTGAAACAGGGTTGCGTGTTGGTGACGTTGTTAAAATGCGTTCTGATGGCTTCAGACAGCGCATGACGATAACCGAGCAGAAAACAAAGAAAAAAAAGAGGGTTTACATAAACAAGACACTGTATGACGAGTGCAAAGCACAGGCAGGAAAAATTTATGTGTTTGAGCACCGCACCGACTGCACCAAGCACCGAACGCGGCAAGCGGTATATGCTGACATAAAAAGAGCCGCAAAGGCTTTGCGGCTAAAAGACAACATAACAGTGCACAGCTTGCGCAAGTATTATGCGGTTGAAATACTGCACCGCTTCGACCTTGCCACAGTGCGGCAAGCTCTTAACCATGACAACGAGCTTGTCACTATGTTGTATGCCTACGCGGATATTTTGCACCAAACCACAACATATAGTGTAAAACATAGAGCACATAAATAAAAAAAGCAGGGCGGCTGCCCTGCTTTTTCTTTTGGCGGTGATGTGAGCTTGAGAGCTGCCAACCTCTCAAACTGCGGATAGACACATCACAACGGAGCTGTCGCTCCCGTATACGTGCAAGAATATATTACATCAACGGCAAGAATATGTCAAGCACTTTTTTTCTCTGTGGCTGTGAGCTGTTGCGCCCGGTACGTGTGCTCCCCCGGACGGGGGACGGGATGGGGTGACCTCTGACGGTAAGAAGCAAGCCGAAAGAAGCAAGGCAGAGCCGCGGCGGTGGCGCGGAGTGGTGCCCGCGAACCTGTGGCGGCGCGGAACGTAGCCGCAGCGCAAGCACAGGCGGCAGCCTGTGCGCCTAACACCACGACCGCCGAACGCCGCAGCACTGCCGAAGCTGACGAAAAAAAACGCCCTACCTACGTAGGACGTATTTATAAAATCTTTTGCGCGCTTCTTCTGCTTCGTAGCTGCCATTGTAGTTTTGCTCCGCTGTGGCAAGATAATTGTCAAGCTCTTTTTGCAGAGAGTAGGCGAACGCCGCAAGGCGTGTTGCGTACTGTTCTACCCATATGCCTTGCGCTATCTCGTTAAGCTCGTTTATTGTGCGAGCTACTATTTGTTGTACTTCTGCAAACTTGACATCACGCGGCAGCCAGTTTGCACAGTCTGCGCCAAACCACGGAGCAGGCGCGGCAGGCTTGCAAAACTGCGTGTCACGGCGTGCGCAGTGTTGGCAGTCGCAAGGCTTGCGCGATAAATCCCATAGCGGCACCCATTCTACCTCTCCTGTGATTTCGTCAAGCTCTCGCTTGTAGCTTATTGTTCTTTTTTCTGATTTTGCATATTTTGACATGATATGCGCTCCTTCCGTTTCTTCTCGCGTGGCCGCGCGTAGTCAAGGGCGGCGGCTTGCCGCCGTGCATTTACCCTTGACCGCGTGGTACAATGAGAAGTGCGGAAGGCAGAAGCGCAGAGAGAGCGAAGCAGTGCCGCGCGATATAGTGCGGCACGCTGAGCGTTGACAAAGCGGTTTAGTTGTGGTAGAGTTTAAAAAAAAATACTGAAAGGCGGTGCAAGCGGATAGATAGCCCCGTCTGCGAAGTGGAATAGTACAAAATACCTATTTTGTAAGCTAAAGCGGTGATTTCGTAGAAATTATACAAAATGAAAATTTTGTATAATTTAGGGGAGGGATAACAAAAATTATATATGTTTGAGCTCTGTGAGCGGTATTATGCCGCCAATATCGGTTAAAGGCTGATTTTCTATTATAACAGGCTCTACATTATGTTTTGATAAAAAGTCTGTTATCTTATTGCAGTCACTGTGCATATTTATATCACCGTTAAAAAATAATTTATCTGCATCAATCAGTCCACAGCATCCGCCGATAAATCCGTAATCAAATCCGTCTAATTTAACAGAACCTTTGCTGACTAAAATGCAGTCGATTTCATTTTGATTGGCTAAAGCATAAATTGATTCATCATCGGTTATAATTGCATTTTGATTAACTAAGCATATCGAGCATTTAGTATAGCCTTGATTGGTGCACAAAACTTTAATATTGTCTTTATGAGCTTTGCCGATAACTTCTTCCGATACCGTTTTGGGATTGCAGAGAAGCTTATCTTTTAACATTACGGCATTTAAAAGTGAGTCATTCGGATACGGTGAGGATACTATATCATCAATATATTTTATGCTGTACCCTATTGTTAAAAATTTAACAAGATTATCAATTTGAGATATATCTAAAAAGACTTCTCCTTTTGCAAAACCGAACACAAGCATATCAGTATGAAAAGCAACTCTTTTATCAAGATTTTGGCTCGGTATTGTTATAATAGGTTCTATACCCAAACCGATTAACTTTTTTACGGCTTGCGGTGAATAATCGCTTATTGCCACATGGCATACTTTGCTTTGAGGAAGACCCGGATTTTTTAATGCCGTGAAATTCATAGCCCTCTCCCCTTTTACATTGCCGCTTCAAATGCGGCTCTTATTGTGCGTGAGGGAATTATCTCTATACCGCAATTTAAAACGTTAGGGCGAAGATTTTTAAAGTTATGATAAGGCACAATACATTTTTTAAAGCCGAGCCTTGCGGCTTCTTTTATCCTTTGCTCACAGTTACCGACGGCTCTTATCTCACCGCCGAGACCGATTTCGCCGAATGCGATAACATCTTCGGCTATCGGAACATCCTTGAGCCCCGACACGAGTGCCATGGCAACGGATAAATCCGATGCAGGCTCATCAATTTTAAGTCCGCCGGCAATGTTGATATAAGCATCTGTATTTCCGAAGAAATAGCCTGCTCTTTTTTCAAGAACAGCTATTAAAAGAGAAAGTCTGTTATAATCAAAACCTGTTGCCATTCGTCTCGGTATTCCGAAATTTGTGGAGGTTACAAGTGCCTGAACTTCTGCCAAAATCGGCCTTGAACCCTCCATAACGCAAGCAACGCAGGAACCCGAAGTATTTTTCGGCCGACCGGAAATGAGCATCATAGACGGATTTTCGACATCATGCAGACCTGTATCGAGCATTTCAAACACGCCGATTTCGTTGGTTGAGCCGTATCTGTTTTTAACCGCTCTGAGTATTCGGTAAGACATATGTCTTTCTCCCTCAAAATATAGCACAGCGTCAACAGCGTGTTCAAGAACTTTTGGTCCTGCAATGTTGCCGTCCTTGTTGACATGGCCGACAATAATTATGGGAATATTAAGACCTTTTGCGGTAACCATAAGCATATTGGTGCACTCCCGCACCTGGGTGATACTGCCTGAGGACGAACTAAGCTCTGCGATATTCATTGTCTGAATTGAGTCAATTATAACTAAATTAGGCTTGTCCGTTCTTATATAATCGCAAACAGCTTCAACATCCGTGTCACAAATAAGCTCTAAATTCGGCGTATCAACACCGAGTCTATCGGCGCGCAGTTTTATCTGACTTGCAGATTCTTCTCCCGAAACATAAAGAATACGAAGATTTTCGCCTATATGCTGGCATATTTGAAGAAGTATGGTAGACTTTCCTATTCCGGGGTCACCGCTTAAAAGAACAAGCGAACCTTTGACAATTCCACCGCCAAGTACGCGGTCAAGCTCTTGAAGTCCCGTTTTGTACCTTATTTCGTCATGCCCCGAAATGCTGTTTAAATATGACGGCTGCAAATTACTTCTTTTGCTTGAGGAAGAGCCTTTGGATGCGGGAGCCGATACTTTTACCTCTTCGCTGAGGGTGTTCCATTCGCCGCAGCCCGGGCACTGTCCGTACCATTTTATTGTTTCGTAGCCACATTCCGAGCAAACGTATATACTTTTATTTTTTGCCGTCATTTGTTTCACCTTGACTTATAATATTTTATTATTCCGTCCGCTATTGACAAAGCAAGCTTTTTTTGATAGCTTTCGTTTTTCAATTTGTTTAAATCGTTATAGTTTGAAATAAATCCGCATTCAACCATCACGGACGGTATTTTTGAATGATACAGTAAATATATCTCTGTGCCGGATTTTTTTATCTGCCTTTTATTGTTCGGGTCTGTATTTTTGACTATTGACGTTTGAATATTTTGCGCCAAATCTTTACTCAAAGCATTATTTTTTGAGTAAAAAACCTGCGTACCGTATATAGAGCCGTTTGAGTAATGATTTTGATGTATGCTGACAAAAACAGCATCGGGATTTTGCAAAATAATTTTTTCTCTGTTATGTATATCTGACACCTTTTGCTGACGTACTGTATTTGCAGAGGGATCATGAATTGATTTGTCGTCTTTTCTTGTCATTATAACATTATAACCGTAGGTTTTAAGAACTGACTCTAATTTTAATGCGATTTTTAGGTTAATTTCTTTTTCAACGGTTCCGTCCGCACCTATTGAGCCGCCGTCCATTCCGCCATGACCGGCATCAACAATTATTGTTTTTTGCGACAATGCAGAATTTGAAGAAACCGAAGCAGTCTCATTACAATATGCAGTATAAGTAAAAAACAAAATTGCCGTGATAAAAAAAATCACAAGAATAATACCAACTAAAATGTTAAATTTAATTTTCATAAGCACATCCCCCTACATATTACTATTATGCGGGAATGGTTTAACTATGAAAAACAAAGCAAAATATGCAGTCGGTTTTATAATAGGAGTAATAAACTCCCTCGTCGGAGCATGCGGCGGGATAATAACCGTAGCTGCATTAAAAAAAGACGGAATGGAACAAACCGCAGCGCATGCAAACGCCATTGCAATAATTTTGCCGCTGACGGTTATAAGCTCGGTGTTTTATATTTATAACGGATATGTCAATATACCCGACACTTTGATTTTTATACCCGGCGGCGTTGCCGGTGCGGTAGTCGGAGGGCTTATCTTACCTAAAATTCCCCAAAAAATACTTAAAAAACTTTTTGCATTATTTATTATTTGGGCAGGAGTCAGGATGATAATAAAATGATAATTTGGAATATAATAGCATCATTTTTTGCGGGAATCCTCGGAGCAATGGGATTTGGCGGAGGCGGAGTTTTAATAATATATCTGACCGCGATTTTAAATATTAAGCAAATCACATCTCAGGGAATAAACTTAATATTTTTTATTCCGTCGGCAATCATTGCTTTAATTATACACATAAAAAATAAGCTGATTGATTTTAAAAAGATACTGCCGTTTTTAATTTCTGCCATACCGGGAGTTGCACTGGGGCTCTACCTGACAACTGTAATAAGCAACAAAACATTAGCTAAAATTTTTGGAGGAATACTTATTCTAATGGGACTGAGAGAGTTATTTTCTTCAAATAAAAAAGATACGAAAAATAGCCATAACTAAGCTATGGCTATTTTTTTTCTGTATTTTTTCTGTACGCGAGGTAATCCTGCAAAATTATTACGGCAGAAACCGCGTCAACAATATTTTTTCTTTTTTGCCCTCTCGTGTTTGTATTGTTTAAAAAACTGTGTGCAGAAACAGTTGTAAGCCTTTCGTCCCACGTTACTGTTTTAACAGAGAGTTCCTCCTCAAGTCTTTGGGCAAATTCAATACACTTTTGCGCCCTCTCCCCTATCGTTGAGTCCATGTTTTTGGGAAGTCCCACAACGATAAGCTCGGGAGAGTGCACATTGCATAATTCTTTTATTTTAGCAATTACTTTCGGCTCATAATTGCTGTGAATAACATCTACCGGTGAAGCAAGAAGCTCCAGCGGGTCGCAAACGGCTATTCCTGTTCTGGCGTCACCGTAATCAACGGACATAATAACCATACTATTCCCCCGCAGCTTCCTGTGCAGCCGATGTAGAGGCTACGGATGTATGAGTGGTAGATGTTGTATGTGAATCATTGTTAGAAGCGTTGTTGATGCGCTCATTATCTTCGGCGTCACTTGGTTCGGCAGAATATGAGCTGCGTCCTCCGTGATTTCCTGTGCAATAGCCCGGCAAATCATCGGCCTTATACCAACCAACAGAGCTTGAGCCCGTTGAATATGATGAAAGCTTGCCGCAATACGGGCAGTAATATTTTTTAACAATATTACCGTTTGCCTCAAACTCTTTTTGCGGCAAATTCTTATGAATGCGGTTCATCACTTCTCTGTAAATATCACCCGCAGGGTTGCTGCTTGCATTTATTGTTTTGGGCTTGTCATAACCATACCAAACAGAAGCGAAATAATAAGGTGTTCCGCCGGCAAACCAACGGTCTTTGTAATCATCGGTAGTACCTGTTTTTGCAAAAGTTTCAAAGCCGTTAACGCCATAGCCGCGACCTGTTCCGACAGATGATGTGATAACCGTTTTCATCATTTCACGCATAATATCGGCTGTTTCGGCAGATACTACCTGCTCGCCGCTGTTATTGGTATTGTCAAGAACAATTTCATCGTTGGAATCTGTAACCTTGTAGTATGAATAAGGCTTAAAATACTTACCGCCGTTGCCGTATGAGCAATATGCCGCGGTCATTTCAAGTGTTGTCATACCGTAAGTCATAGCACCGATTGAAAGTGGCGGAAGTGAATTATCGGTGTCTTTAAGTGTTGTAAAGCCCAATTTTTCGGTTAAGAATTTGTATGAGTTGTTGACACCGAGCATTTCTTTTATTATTCTTGCAGGCACTGTGTTCAACGACCTTGCAAGTGCGTTTTGAACCGTAACCTTGCCGCCGCTGCCGTAGTTACCGCTATAGTTCTTAGGCCACGGGCGACCGTTTACCGTTGTGCATGATTTATCAAGAATTAAGCTTGACCACGTTATATCGCCGGAGTCAATCGCGGGACCGTAAGCGGAAAGAGGTTTTATAGTCGATCCGGGAGGTCTCGGAGAATCGGTAGCGCGGTTAAGAATACGGTTGCCCTCTTTTTTGCCGGCCTGACCGATTATCGCAACTACTCTGCCCTTATAATCCATAATTGTCATAGAAGACTGAGCGTCTTTTTTATCGACAAAGGCTTTTTTGTTAACATATACATCTTCAAGTATCTCTTGAATATCAAGATCAACTGCGGTATAAATCTTTAAGCCACCGCCGTATATTTTACCGGACGCTTCGGAATACGAGCACTTTTCTCTCTCCATAAGGTCTGATATTACTTGCGAAATTACAAAATCAACATAGAAGCTCTGCACTTCTTTATTTTCGTTTTCTTCCTTTTTCTTTTGTTTTGCATCTTTTTTGTCTGTGCTCTCAACATAGTTTTCACTGTTGGTGAATACGAGTTCGTAATTCAGAGCCTCATCAAATTCTTCTTGGGTTATATAGCCTTCGCTGAGCATACACTCAAGGCAATATTTCATTCGCTTTCTGTTATTTTCAGGATGGGATATCGGGTCATAAGAATACGGATATTTTGTTATCGCCGCAATGGTGGCGCACTCCGCAACGTTAAGTTCGCTGACATCTTTGCCGAAATAAGTTTCAGCTGCGGTTTGAACACCGTAGCATCCTTTACCGAGATAAAGAGTGTTAAGATATGCTTCAAGAATTACTTTTTTAGCATCATAGCCTTCTTTGGTATAAGCCTTTTCTATATTCAGAGCAGTCATTATCTCGTGATATTTTCTGACATAGGTAACCTCATTATTGCCGGTTATGTTTTTAATAAGCTGCTGAGTGATTGTTGAACCGCCTTGGCTGTTATTTTTGAGAAAAACGCCGATTGTGCGAACCCAGTCAACACCGCTGTGTTCGTAAAAGCGCTTATCCTCAAGAGCAACAAAGGCATTCTGCATATTCTCCGGAATATTTTCAAGGTCAACCCATATTCTGTTTTCCGCTCCGTGCAAGCGCGTAAGCTCCACAGTCTCGCCTTTTGAGTCTGTTGCATAAAGGAAAGTCGTCTGGTTCAAACTGCTCTTTATGCTTGAGAGTGTTATCGCAGCGTCTCCGTTAATGAACGTAAGCAGATTTATACCGACATAGCCGACAACAATAACGCCTGTAAAGACTATGATTGCAAGTATAGATATAAAAACTGCGCCTGCTGTTGAAACAGCATTCTTTCTTTTTCGGTTTGTTTTTTTCTTGTTTTTTGCCGCGGCAGGAGCCGAACGGTTGTCTGAACTCATAAAAACAAAACCTCCTTATATAAATACATAATTTATATTTCTTTTCTTAAAATCGAACCCGGTTCAACTACCCTTTCACATTCAAATGAAAAGTTCATCATGGGATGCGGTGCATTTGAAATAGGTTCACCGTCTTTGCCGCAAAGATTTGTTACTTTGATTTTAAATGGCTCTTTACCTTTTTGCATAACCTCAAGTTCATCGCCCTCAAAAAAGCGGTTGCGCTGAAAACCTTTGAGCGTTTTGCTGTCGGAAGATATTACCTCTGCGACAACGTTCCATTCTCTCTTATATCCGCCGTCATAATAAATTTGAGCGTCTTTTTGAGGAGCGCCGAAATAAAATCCGGTACAATATTCACGATAACTGACTTTTTTGACCTCGTCAATTATCCACTGCTCCGGTTTATAATCGTCTTGCGGATTTTTTAAATACCCGTCAATAGCCGCTCTGTACGCATTGGTAATAACTGCCGTGTAATAAGCCGATTTTGCCCTGCCCTCAATTTTAAAGCTCGAAATTCCGGCTTTCACAAGTTCAGGTATGTGTTCTATCATGCACATATCGCGTGAATTCATAAGGTATGTGCCGTTATCGTCTTCAAATACGGGGAAATATTCACCCGGACGAGTTGCTTCGTTGAGATAGTATTTCCATCTGCACGGCTGTGCACAGTCGCCTTGGTTTGCGTCGCGGCCGGCAAGATAATTTGAAATGAGGCATCTCCCCGAAAAGGACATACACATTGCGCCGTGAACAAAACACTCAATTTCAAGCTCTTTTGGCGTTTTAGCTCTGAGAAGTGCAATATCTTCGAGCGACAATTCTCTGGCGGTTACAACTCTTGTTGCACCCATGTTGTAAAAAACATTTGCTGTGGCGTAGTTGGTAATTCCCGCTTGTGTCGAAACATGAATATCGGTTTTAGGTGCATATTTTTTAGCCGCTTCAATTGTGCCGAGGTCAGAAATAATCAGTGCGTCAACGCCGCAGTCCTGAGCTTTTTCTAAGAAAGACGGCAATTTTTCTATATCTTTATTGCCGGGTACGGTGTTGCACGTCAAATATACCTTTACATTTTTCTTGTGGGCATCTTCGACCGCGAGCCCTAATTCTTCAAATGTGAAATTATCGGGTGCCGCTCTCATGCCGAACTCGGCACCACCGACATATATTGCATCGGCTCCGTAATACAAAGCCTTGTCAAAGCGCTCACGGTCGCCCGCCGGCGAAAGAAGCTCGGGATAAATTGTTTTAGCAGAATTCATAAATCAGTTACTTTTCTTATTATTGGCTTTTATTGCCAAAACGTAGTTGCTTTCGTGTTCTTGTTGTGTTTTTGCAAGATAAATCTTACCCGAATTATCGTGCAGGAAGAAATAATACTTTGTATCATCGGGATAAAGGGCTGCCTCTATGGCATCAACGCCGGGGTTGCATATCGGTCCGGGAGGCAAGCCTTTGTTTGCCGATGTGTCATACTTATTCAAATAGAAATTGCCCATTGAGCCGCCGACAACTTTTGTGACGTAATTGCTGATAT
Source organism: uncultured Ruminococcus sp. (assembly GCA_900539465.1). GTDB lineage: Bacteria > Bacillota > Clostridia > Oscillospirales > Acutalibacteraceae > CAG-488. The sequence goes on from UQCF01000001.1 coordinate 121,315, forward strand.
ACACAGATGTTGAGTCACAGCCGAGTGTCGGATATTTAACAGAATTTTTAAGTCTGTTATGAATTACGGACGAAACGGTTTTCATCTGGCTGCTGTTTGCGGCCTCTTTTTGAATTATAGAAGCAATTATAATAATTTCATCCATACTGTAACCGAGACTGTCAGCACGTTTTTGATACTTTGCGCTCCAATGATCGTTAAAGTTTGAAAGGAATTTTCTTATAACATAGTTAGCATCGGCATCTATATAAAAATCATAGGTATCCGGGAAAATATAGCCCTCAAGTCTTTGATAGCGGTCATCGGAATCTGGAACATTTCTGACAAAGTCAAACTCATAGTCAACCTGACTTAATGCGGAATAAAGCCGGTCTGCACTGCATACGTCGTATTTATCAAGCTTTTCAAAGATTTGAGTAATTGTCCACCCTTCCGGAAAGCCGAGTTTAATTGTTTCGGCAGATTCTGGCGAAGCCATGCACTTGTTAAGCATACCCTCAACCCCCATACTGCGGTCAAGGTAATATACGCCGCTGAGGTATGTGCCCTTATCATATTCTCTGAATTTTGCAAACATCTTGCAAAGGAGCTTTCTTTTAACAAGATGATTGTCGTTAAGTATATCTATTATATCGCTGTAATCGGAATCTTCGGGAATGTTGACAGAAACAACATCGTCGGATGTATGGATTGCAAGAATATCGTTTATGCCGGAAATAGAAAGGTAAGACGCAGTAGATGTAAAGACAAGAATACACGCAAACAAAACAATAGCAAAATTGCTGCCTACGCTTTTCTTTTTGCTTTTACCTTTCTTTGCACCGCTTGCAGATTTTGCCGCAGTCGTCTGTTTCTTTTCGGCAGGTGTTTCGCGGTTTGTCTGTGTGCGTCTTTTACTCTGATAATTTGAAAAATACACAGAAGAGCTGTCTGCCCTGCTGTTATTATTGTTCTCTCCCGAATAATCAAGCTCATCTTCATCAATATGAATAACAAACTTTTTCTTCTCTGATGAGTCTTTTTTTATCGAAGATATGTCTATGTTCATATCATCGCTTACTTCCGGAGTTTTGTTTTTGTCAGATGAATAATAAGATATAAGGGAGTCTAAATCTATATTGTCGCGTTCGTCAAACTTTTTCTTATCATCCATTAAAAAACCTCCTTTATAAATTGATGTATTCTTCTCAATATGGGCATTGAAGAGATTTTTTCATAATCTCGGCAAAATCTTCGCCCTTTATTTTTTTCACCGTGGCAAGACCGAACTCAACAGCCGAGCCCATACCTTTTGCGGTTATTATATTTCCGTCGGTTACAACAAAATCGTCTGAAACTTTCGCGCCTGTAAGCTCGTCCTCAAAGCCCGGGAAGCAAACGGCTGTTTTGTTTTTTAGCAAGCCCTTATGGCCGAGTATTGACGGTGCGGCGCAAATAGCGCATATAAGCTTGTCATTTTCTGCGGCATAATCTATAAATTCCGAAACCTTAGCGCAATTTTCAAGATTCAGCGTTCCGGGCATTCCGCCGGGCAAAAGTACGCCGTCAAATTCTTCGGATGTGAAAACGTTGCTGTCTTCAAGGTCGCAGATAACAGATATACCGTGGGCACCGGTAATTACTTTTGAGCCGACGCCTACTGTGCAAATATCAATTTCCGCACGGCGAATAACGTCAATTGCCGCAATAGCTTCAACCTCTTCAAACCCCTGTGCCAAAAAAGCATAAATCATACATACACATCCTATTGTAAACTATAAATCATTTTACACCATATGTATAAAAATGTAAATAGATATTATCAAGAACGAAGCTTTAAAATGTAAATTTTGTGATAAGATTTTCTATTTCGTCACCAATCGACTCTATGCTTCGCGGCATATCGTTGTCGGCACAGTCAATAACGCTCCATCCGAGCTGCGTTGCCGCGGCCTTGGCGGCTTTGCGGCAATGCTGCAAATATTCAACATTTGCCTCGTGAATATCTTTTTTTTCTTCATCGCCGTTATAGCGTGACGTCATCATTTTTTGTGATATTTCAATGGGCATATCAAGATATATGACCATGTCCGGCTCCGGTATTCCGAGTTTGTTGTATTCAAAATCCCTAAGCCATTTAAAGTAGTCTTTCCATTCGCTTTCCGGTAGTTTCGTTGCCTGATGATAAGCGTTTGAAGTTGTGTATCTGTCTGCAATTATAAGCGTGCCGTTTTCATAGTCCGCTTTCCATTTGGTTTTATAGTTTGCAAATCTGTCAACGGCATAAAATGCAGACGCAGCATATGCGTTAACGTCTTCGGGAGATTTTCCGAACTCCCCCGCCAAATACATTTTAACAAGAGAACTCGAATCACTGTCATAATCGGGCAATTTTATTTGTTTAATATTTTTTATATTCTTTTGTTTAAGTTTATTGACTAAAAGATTCAGCTGAGTTGTCTTTCCGCTGCCGTCAAGACCCTCTATAACTATAAGTTTACCGTTCATAAAAATTCCTTTCTTTTCAGCACAATGAGCGGAGCCGTGATATTGCTCCGCTCAAATTATCAGCTGAATATTTTCTTCCACCACGGAATATTTTCTTGCTCTTCGGGCTGATTATATTCATCAACATAGCCCTCTGAAATGCTCGGAAGCATGTAAATAAATGCAACATTTGTTTTCATATTATTATGTGCATCGGTAAATATTTTATAATCTTTGCCTATCTCGAACCATGCTTCAAAAGCAGCGACAAACGCATCGGTATCATCAACAACAATGCCGTAATCCGAAAGATTTATATCAGAGTTTGCGAGTATTGCAGAAACATCGCTTATAGCGTCAATGTTTCCGTCGGACATAACATCGCTGAGAGTTTTGATAAGATTTTTATTCTTTTCTATTTCTCTTTGGAGCCTGTTGAGGGTGCTTATAGTTTCATCAAGATTGTTAAGAGAAGACTGTACCTCCGGATCGCTCAAAAGAGATGAAAGCTGATTCAAAACAGGCTGAGCCTTTTGAAGATCGTCCGCTATCTCTGTTAAGTTTGTAAGGCTTTGCAAAAGAGTTGAATTTGTAAGTGCGGAAATAGAAGCCTGAATATCGGATCTGTTCAAATCCTCCAAAAGCTTTTTTAAGGTGCTTATATTTTCGGTTGTGAGAGTTTGACTTAAAGCGTTTATAAGCTTTTCGTTTTTCTCATATACATTGACCGCATCATTAATAACAGATGAAAGCTCCGAAATATTTTGAGAGTTTGACGAGAGTGTATTCATAAGTTTATCAACGTCTACGTTTTCTATTGTTTTCATAAGCGCTTTCAAAACACTGAGTGCACCCTGAAGCGTATCCACCTGACCCGTAGCATCAAAATCCAAATCAAGAGAAGCTATGGGGATAGCGGCAAAATACATATTTTCAATTTCAAACTTTTCTGTTGTGGCAGTGACGCTCGCCTTGTTGTTAAGTTCAATATCACCGTAACCCTCAAGGTCGTCTCTTGTAATCGAGAGGCTCTCGCTGACGCCGGGCAAGCTGTAAAGCGCAATGATTTCATTTGTTCCGTCACCAACCGCTTTACCGTTTTTGGTTGATATTGAAGAAAATTTGCTTTCGGGCAAAATAAGTCCGCCTATAACAAGCATGGGGAGATACATTTTCTGATTTTTTCCGTTCACTTTAACAGCTTTGCTGTAATTGTTGCTGAAATTAAACTCTATTTTTACTTCTCCGCCCTTGCCGGCAATCTCTTCTGCGGTCATTTCCTGACCGTTAAGATAATATTTAACGCCGATATCAAGCGGCAGCTGTTTAGTGGTCTCTGCCGTGTAATAAAGATCGGTTGTATCCATATTCCACATTATTTCATTCTTGTTGTTTTGATTTGCAACCGGCAAATTATCGCCCTTAACATTCACTATATCGTCAACATTAAGGTCTGTTTTATCATATACACGAACCTTAGGTGAATCTGTATGAAGCCAGTCGGTAACGGTTGTTTTAATGCGCTTGCCGTCTGTGTTAAGGTTAACGTAAACAGTTTCGGTTTTTGTTACATTTTTAGCCTGGTTTTCATAAGAAACAGGCGTGGGCGTTTCTTTTAAATTGTCATCTTCTTTTTTGCCGCAGGCAGAAAGACCGGCGATAAGCGATATGCACAAAACAAGAGACATAACAGATTGAAGCACTTTCTTTTTGTTCACGGTCTTTTTACCTCTTTTCATAAAATCAAAAAAATTTCTGCCGGAATTTATTCTCCAGTCAAAGCTTGTTTTATTGATTGCGCCCTCAAAGCACAACAAAACCGGTGTAACAAAGAATATTATTACCGCCGCACTTATAAGTGCACCGCGCGCAAGCAGCTCGCAGAGCCCTCCGACAAGTTCAAGATTGCAAACAAACATGACACCTATCGTAGCACAGAAGAAAATAACAGAGCTTTGAAAAATCGACTTGCTCGCCGCTTTCGCCGCCAAAGACATTGCCTCCGTTTTTTCTTTGCCCTTTCTGAGTTCCTCTTGAAAACGGCTTGTTAAAAGAATTGCATAGTCTACCGTTGCACCGAGCTGAACACACCCGAGCACTATCGGCGATATAAAGCAAATTTCCGTTCCCGTAACAGTCGCAACAGAGATGTTTATAAATATTGCAAGTTCTATCGCAGAAACCAAAATAACGGGTATGAGAAGTGACTTGAAAGCAATGGCAATCAAAATAAATACCGCAGCAATGCTTATTGCATTTGTAACCTTAAAGTCACGGTCGGCAATTGTAACAAGCTCATCATATAAAATATTTTCGCCCGTTACACAGCCCTTGGAATCATAGCTTTTTACTATTGATGTAAGCTCTGTTTTTTGCTTTGAAAGCTTGCTGTCACCGTTGCTGTATTTATCGCTCAAATCATACGACGACATTATTGCCATAAGGCGGTAGCCGCCCTTTTCGCAAATGCTTTTTATCGAATCCGGAACAATGTCCTCAGATATTCCCGCTCCCAAAAAACCGTTGAGTGAAATAACACTTTTTATGCCCTCGACCTTTTCCATTTTTTTGACCATCTGGTTGACTTCGCCCGAGGGAATTTCGTCATTTATAATAACAAAATGGATTGATCTCATACCAAAATCTTTTGAAAGCTTTTCGGTTGCGATATATGAATCGCAGTCTTCGGGCATTTTATTGTTGAGATCTGTATATGTTGTTACTTTTGATTGAATAAGATATGCCGGGATAAACAGCAAAATAAAAATTGTTGTAAAAACTTTTTTATGCTTGATAACAAAGTCTATCGGTTTTGAGAAGTTTATTGTAAAACGTTTATGCTCATACTTATAAATGATGTTGTAAAATTTTAAAACTATGGCGGGCATGACAATCAAAACGGTAAGTATACCGAAAACAATACCCTTTGCCATTACTATTCCTATATCAAGTCCGAGTGTAAGGCTCATAAAGCACAGCGCAATAAAGCCGAAGAATGTTGTTGACGCGCCGCCCATAAGTGCCGTAAATGAATAAGAAATCGTCTTTGCCATAGCCTTTCGCACGTTATCGGTATGGTGACATTCTTCTTCAAATCTGTCAAGTAATATAATCGAATAGTCTATTGTAACCGCAAGCTGCAAAATTGCGGCAATACTCTGCGTAACATAAGATATATCGCCGAAGAAAAAGTTTGTACCCATGTTATATGCAACGGCAAGCCCCAACGTTGATATTATAACTGCTGGAATAAGCCACTGTTTTGTGGTCAGTGTTATAACAATAATTGCCAGCCCGACCGCAACAACCATATAGAGGAGCATTTCGGATTGTAAAATTGCTTTTGTATCGGACATAACAGCAGATAATCCGAACAAAAAGAAGTGTTCGTTATCGAGAACCTCTTTAACAGCATTGACTTTGGCAATCGAATCATACTTAGGGTTGTCCGCATCATCGGGTTCATATTGGATAAGCATAAGCGTAGCATCGCCGTCTGCGGAGTAAAGCATTTCTTTAAGTGCATCGGGATACATTGACGTAGGTATGCTTATATCTGCAACAGAACCGACCCAAACAACCTGTGCCACGCCCTCAATATCGGCAATTTTATCTCTGACCTTATTTATTTCTTTGCCGGGCAAATTTTCAACAATAACAACCGATGTTGACGCGCTTTCAAAAACATCGTCAATTATATTCAGACCGTATACTGCGTTAGAATCTTCGATTTCACCGGGTTCTGTTTGATTAGGTAGAAATGATAAAATATCATAATTTATCCCTGTGCAAACATAGCCTATGAGACTCGGCACAAGCAAAAGAACAGCAATAAGTATAATTAAGCTCGGGTGCCTTACTACCCACTTGGCTAATTTATTTATCATGACTACTCATCCCCTCCAACAGAAAGACACAGTGTTACGCTATTTTATCACATCTTTATAGAAAAGTAAATCAAAAAGACAAAAATATTGGCGACATATTTTGATTTTTGCCGTGCAGAACAAAAATTTAATCTGTTTTTTCTTGACAAAAACAAATTCGTGTAGTAGACTGTAATAGTTCTTTATGAGCTTGCGGATTAAGCGTAATGCTCCGCCTCGGTTGCCTCACCGTGTAAAAGTCAGAGGCTTATATTTTGCGGATGTGGCGGAATTGGCAGACGCGCTAGATTCAGGTTCTAGTGGTAGCAATACTGTGTGGGTTCAAGTCCCGTCATCCGCACCAACGAGCAGACTTTCGGGTTTGCTCGTTATTTTTGTTTTTTCGCTTATTATCAACGTTTTTGAGCACTGCTCACTTTTATACATAAACGTTTTAATCGGTATTTTTTACCCGAATTGCATTCAATTACACATATCATCTATCGGCAAGAAATTGCTATAACAAATCACCGCCATGAATTTATCACGGCGGCGCTGTATTATGCTTGATTAACTTTTTATACGTTCAAATACTGTTTTGCTCTTACACATTTTTTGACTTGCATGTTGACTTGCATTTTTGTGGTTTTCTATGATATTTTATGTCGATTTTTAACACATGCGTTGCAAAAACTTTAAAAAGAAAAAAGCCCGAAATCGTTGATATGTCAACAAAATCAAGGCTTATTATGTGGCAGGGGCAGAAGGACTGGGTCTCGCCTGCCGGCTCGGTCGGTGCTTCTGAATACCTACGGTATTCAGAGGTGTCCATCGGACACCCGCACCCCTCGACACGCTCCGCGTGCCTCGGAGTCTAAATCATTTTACTCAATGCTAAAACAAAAACGGTCGCCTTTCGGTAACCGTTTTCGCTTTGGCAGGGGCAGAAGGACTTGAACCCTCGGCACGCGGTTTTGGAGACCGCTGCTCTACCAACTGAGCTATACCCCTTTATGCAAAGCACCGGTCATTGCCGGTGCTTAATGGTGGACCATCAGGGACTCGAACCCCGGACCGACCGGTTATGAGCCGGTTGCTCTAACCAACTGAGCTAATGGTCCATGTCTGTGTCAAACAGCTTTATCATTCTATCAAACAAAACTGTTTTTGTCAATACCTAAAACACAAAAATAAAAATATTTTTTATGTTTAAACATATGAGCCGTGAGGACAATTTATTATCCTCACGGCTAAGTTTAATACATTTATCTGTCTTCTCTGAAATATGAAAGTCCGAGGCTCTGTGGCGGCTGGAATTCTCTTTTGCGAAGCATACTGATAACCACAAGCACGATGATTGTAACAAGATAAGGAGTCATTTTGAAAAGCTCCTGGTCGCTCATGCTGAGGTTCGGTATATAGTTGTGAACAATGAAAAGTCCGCCGAAGAGAATTGAGCCTATGATGCTGAGATTCGGCCTCCAAATAGCAAATATAACAAGGGCTATTGCAAGCCAGCCTCTGTCGCCGAAAGCGTTATTTGACCATACGCCGCAAGCGTAGTCCATAACATAATAAAGACCGCCGAAACCGGCAATTATGCTGCCGAGACAAATTGAAATATATTTATACTTGCTGACATTTATGCCCGCCGCATCTGCAGTTGCGGGGTTTTCGCCGACTGCACGCAGGTTAAGACCCGAGCGTGTGCGGCTGAAATAAAACGAAACAATCAAAGCAATTGCAATTGCGACATATGCCAAAAAACTGTAAGACAAGAATATATCTCCGAACCAGCCGAGTTTATCCGCAAACGGGAGCGACTTTTTAAATGCAAGGCTTGTTGCGGTAAGTGTAACAGACGGAACATCGCTGTTTGTAAGTTTTATAAGCGAGCCGCCGAAGAAGTTACCGAAACCTACGCCGAAGGTTGTGAGCGCAAGACCCGTAACATTCTGATTTGCTCTGAGTGTTACGGTGAGGAACGAATATATAAGTCCCATAACAAGTGAGCCGAACATAGACGAAAGAATCGGGATAAGTATTGTGAGGAAGGTGCTCATTTGCGCCGCATTCTGCTCATATAGAAAAGCGCCTATAACTCCGGTAATTCCGCCGACATACATAACACCGGCTGTGCCGAGGTTGAGGTTACCGCTTTTTTCTGTGAGTATTTCGCCCGTTGAGCCAAACAAAAGAGGTATACCTTGAACAACCGCTCTCTGAATAAATGCTACTAACATTATTTGTTTGCCCCTTTCTCACGGAATTTTAATTGATAATTTACAAAGAACTCACTGCCTATTATGAAGAAAATAATGATGCCCGTGATAATCTCCGAAAATGAATCGTTAAGGCCGAAGGTTGTTGAAATCTCGCCCGCTCCCCTTTCGAGGAAAACAATAAGAAGCGAAGTAAGTATCATATAAATCGGGTCAAACTTTGCAAGCCACGAAACCATAATAGCGGTAAATCCCCTGCCGCCTGCCGTGTCTCGGTTTATGGTGTGATCCGTTCCGCTTACAAGAAGGAAGCCCGCAATTCCGCAAATTAAACCGGAAAGAAGCATAGTTCTCATAATAACTTTTTTAACGCTGATGCCTATATATTTTGCAGTGTTTTCGCTCTCGCCGACTACCGATATTTCATAGCCGTGCTTGCTGTATTTAAGATAGATATACATAAACGCAGTAATTACAACAACAATAAGTATGTTGCAAAGATAGGCTTTTCCGCCGATTTTAGGCAGCCAGCCTGCACCAGTTGCTTCGTTGATAACGCCTATATGACCCGAGCCTTTGGGTACTGACCATTCATATGAAAAGTATGAAACAATGCACATTGCAATATAGTTCATCATAAGAGTGAAAAGCGTTTCGTTGGTATTCCAATGTGCTTTAAAAAATGCGGGAATGAACGCCCATACAGCGCCTGCGACAATACTGCTGACTATCATAACAAGCATCAAAACAACGGGAGAGAGCTTATCACCTAAAAATATCATGCACGCTGCCGTCGCAAGTCCTCCTGCAAGGACCTGACCCTCTGCGCCAATATTCCAAAACTTCATTTTAAAAGCCGGAGTTACCGCAAGGGCCACGCAAAGAAGCATTGCGGTGTTTTGAGCAAGAGCCCAAAGCCTTCTCTCGGTACCGATTGCGCCGTCAACCATTTTTGCATAAACCTGAATGGGATTTTCGCCCGTGAGTACAACCGTAACAATTCCGCAAATTACAAGAGCCGCCACAACCGACAATATGCGAATAAGCCAGCCCTGCCACTTCGGCATTGATGAGCGTTTGATAATATGAAACAGCGGCTCGTGAACCTTGGCACTATTATTTGTCATCGCTGTTGCCCTCCTGTGATTTAGTCATGAGCAGACCGAGCTGCTCTTTGGTCGCTGTTCTTGCATCAACAATATCCGAAATTTGACCTGAACTGATAACAACAATTCTGTCGCAAAGCTCAAGCAAAACATCAAGGTCTTCACCGACAAAAATAACGGCAACGCCCTTTTCTTTTTGTTCATTAAGCAGGTTATAAATAAGGTAAGATGAGTTAATGTCAAGTCCTCTGACGGGGTATGCCGCCATAAGCACTGTCGGAGAAGCGGCAATTTCACGTCCGACAAGAACCTTTTGAACATTGCCGCCGGAAAGACGTCTGACGGGAGTGTTTGCACTCGGTGTGACAACCTCAAGGTCATTGATTATTTTTTCAGCAAGGTCGCGCGGCTCTTTCTTTTCAAGGAAAGCGGTCTTACCTTTTTTATAGCTTCTGAGCATCATATTATCAACAATATCCATATTGCCGACAAGACCCATACCGAGTCTGTCCTCCGGAACAAACGAAAGTCTTATACCGAGGTCTCTTATCTGAACCGGGGTTTTATCGCGAAGGTTATCCTGACTGCCGGTTTTTGCGTTATTATAAATAATTGAGCCGTGTGTAAGATGACGAAGACCTGCGATTGATTCAAGAAGCTCGCGCTGTCCGCTGCCGGCAATGCCCGCAATACCGAGAATTTCGCCCGACTTTGCAGTGAACGAAACATGGTTAAGTACCTTGACGCCCTCGCGGTTTACATAGCACATATTGTTGACAATGAGCCTGTCTTCTTTGTTCTCAACTTCGGTTCTCTCAATGTTGAGGTCAACCTTTTTGCCGACCATCATCTCTGTTAAAGATGCCTCTGTTGCATCGGCTGTATTAACCGTGCCGATATATTCGCCTTTTCTGAGGACGGAAACTTTATCCGAAATTTCCATAACCTCATTAAGCTTGTGAGTAATTATTATAATTGATTTGTTATCGTTCTTCATGTTTCTGAGAACATTAAAGAGCTTTTTAGTCTCTTGCGGTGTAAGAACAGCGGTGGGCTCATCGAGAATAAGAATATCCGCACCTCTGTAAAGAACCTTGACTATCTCAACGGTTTGCTTTTCCGAAACAGACATCTGATATATCTTTTTGTTAAGGTCAAGCTCAAAACCGTAGCGGTCAAGTATCTCTCTGATTTTTGCAGCCGACCTTTTTAAATTATATCTGCCGTCATCAAAACCGAGCACAATATTCTCTGTGGCAGAGAATACATCAACAAGTTTAAAATGCTGATGAATCATACCGATTTTGAGGTCAAACGCGTCTTTGGGAGATCTGATAACCACTTCTTTGCCGCCGACAAAAATTTGACCGTGATCGGGGAAATATATTCCCGAAATCATGTTCATCAAAGTTGTTTTACCGCTGCCGTTTTCGCCGAGGATTGAGAGTATCTCTCCCCTGTCCACAGTAAGGTTAACATCTTTGTTAGCAACAATGGAGCCAAAGGTTTTGGTAATGTTTTTAAGTTCTATTGCAGCTTGTGTACTCACCGTATGCCCTCCGTTTTTTATTTTGAAAAATCTGTTAAATTACTTTTAGCTTATTTTTCAAAACAAAATTATTTATCAAACTAACCAAGACGGAGCCGGTAAGGCTCCGCCTTGAAAAGATTTCTTTATGAAATTAGAATTTTGAGTTAAGAAGAGTGATGCCGTCGATCTGTACATCAAAGTACGGAGCCGAACGTGACTCTGACTCATGGAAGTAACCGTCTTTAACTACTTCTGTGTCTGCTGTGTAAGCTGCGTCTGTGTCAACATCTGCCATATAGCTTGTAAGATGTCCGTCAGCGTCAACCTTAGCGTTCTTGTTCTTGTCACCGTCAACTGTTACAGTGAAAGTCTTGGTATCGAATACGTGAAGAGTGCCTGCGTCAAGCTGAGCCTTAACTTCGTCAATCTTAGCCTGAGTATCTTTAGCGGCTGCCTTCTCGTTTACATCTGTAAGAACAACAGAGTTTGTCTTGAGGGTACCTGTCCAGTCGGTGTCAATAGCTGTGCCGTCCTGAGCACATTTAATCATGTACTCAAAATAAGGCTCCCAGTTAATTCTGGAGGATACGATAAATGTGTTCGGGCAAGCTGAAACCGTGCTTCCGTTGTAAGAAACATTGGGAACACCTGCTGTTTCGCAAGCTGTGGGAGCGCCCATTGAGTCGGCATGCTGGCTGACAAGCTTGCAGCCCTTGCTGATAAGATTGTTAGCAGCTTCTTTTTCAAGAGCCTCATCATACCATGAACCTGTGAACTGAACTTCCATTGTAACTGTGGGGCAAACTGATTTTGCGCCGAGATAGAATGAAGTATAACCGGAGATAACCTCTGCATATGTGAATGCGCCGACATAACCCATCTTGGCTTCTTCTGCCTTGAACTTGCCTGCAGCAATCATTTCATTGAGCTTAAGACCTGCTGCAACACCTGCGAGGTAACGGCCCTCATAGATTGATGCAAATGCGTTGTGATAGTTAGAGAGCTTCTCTGTGTGAGCCTTTGTGCCTGTTGCGTGGCAGAACTGAACGTTTGTGAACTCCTTAGCAGCCTTTATCATGTAATCCTCATGACCGAAGCTGTCTGCGAAGATAACGGTGCATCCCTTGTCAACAAGGTCAGCTGCTGCATCATAGCAAGCGTTTGATTCGGGAATGTTTGTCTTTTTGAGAATCTCAACACCCATCTTTTTGCAGGCTTCTTCAGCACCTGTCATAAAGTTGTTGTCATAAGTTGAGTTTTCATCGTGCAGGAAGATGAAGCCAACCTTGAGTTTCTTGGCGTCATCGCCGTTGTCTGTCTTTGAGCCGCCGCAAGCAGCAAATGTGCAAACAACAAGAACTACAGCCAAAAGAATTGCCAGAATCTTTTTCATTTGTTTTTCCTCCGTTTTTTTGATAATATATTGCAAAAAATATTGCACCTGTTCAGTCGCGGAAAGTGATTTTTCCGCTGTCGTCCATAGAATCTATTATCGCAAGCGATTCTACGCGGACGCCCTTGTCTCTTATAAGCTTGCCGCCGTCCTGAAATCCTTTTTCGATAACTATACCTGCGCCGGCAACCGTTGCGCCCGCCTTTTGGGCAATGTCGATAAGTCCGTTAAGTGCCTGACCTTTGGCAAGGAAATCATCGATTATAAGCACCGTATCGTCACTGTGCAAAAACTCTTTTGAAACGATTATATCATATACCGTGCCGTGAGTGTAAGACTCTACGCGGGAGGTATAAACATCTGCCGCAATGTTTTTTGTTTTGCTTTTTTTGGCAAAAAGAAGCGGCACACCGAAGCATTGCGCGACAAAACAGGCTATTCCTATCCCGGAAGCCTCAATTGTCAGTATTTTAGTAACTCCGACGCCGCTGTATATACGGTGAAATTCTTTGCCGATTTCTTCGAGAAGCTCTATATCCATTTGATGATTAAGAAAACTGTCAACCTTCAGAATATTGCCCGGGAAGACTTTACCGTCCTTAATTATTCTGTCTTTTAAAAGCTGCAAGATGTCTTTCCTCCTCACAACCGATAAATTATGCTAAAATTATACAATATGTTGTATCTTTTTGCAAGTTAAAAATACAAAATATGACTCAAATTTTATCTACATATCCGCGGAACAATATGCTATTATAAACAAACGTAAAGCAATGTTACTTTACAAGCCGACATAAAATTGCCCTAAATCTAAAAATTCCGTAATTCTCTTTAAAATATTCAAAAGCAAAGTTTTTATGACCGATAATATTCCGTCATTTATATTTTCTTCCGCGCGGTTTGACTGATCTATCAAAGACAAATATTCTTCATAGCTGTCCTGCGAAATCTGTGAAGATGAACTTTGCTCAACTTTTTCAAGCAAAAGCCCTGCCTGCTGCAAAAGCTGCATATCATTTTCATCAACGCCGCCGTTTCTGTTTGCGTCCGCCGCTTCAAAATACAGATAATCGGTGTTGCTTTTATCGAGCTTGTCCCAAAGCATGAGCAAAACAATAAAAGAATCTTCACCGTCATAAAAGCCGTCGCCGTTGACGTCGCCGTAAAGAAGCACCTTGAAAGTGTAAACGCATTTTTCTGAATATATAAGTTCAATTTCTGTTCCGGTTCCTATTACGGAACTGCCGTATCTGAATGAAAATCCGTCCGAAAGAGCAAAATACTTATCAAGCGAAGTCAAGCCGCAGGTTATTCCGCCTATAACATCATCCGTCCTTATATATGCGCTGTCTGTTGATTTCATCGGCTCAATCTCTTGGCAGTCAAAAGCAGAACCGTATTTCAGTTTATAAAACATTACATTATTTTTTTGCGGCTTCAGGGTAATTATATATTCGTTTTTAGGAAGATAGAGATAAAATTTGCCGTCATCCGGGTGTGAACCGCTTATTTTGTTTGCCGCCCCGTTTGTATATATTTCGCTTATATTCTCAAGCGATGAGGCATCTATAACGGCCATATACACTCTTTCTCCGCTGTTATTTTCGGCAAAAGAGCCCGAAAGCCCTGCACCGTCGCCGACAGACGGGGCACCCGTTCCGCCGATTGCTTTGACAGAGCCGCCGTTCATTTTAACCGTGCCCATTTCACCGTACCAGCCGCCGCCGATGCCTGCTCCGTTTTCACCGCCTATAGCCGTAACCGTTCCGCCGTTAATAATAATATTGCCGCCGCTGCCCGCGCAGCCGCCGCCTATACCCGCCGCAGTGTCGCCGCCGTAAGCTGCCACATTACCGCCGTTTATAATAATGTTGCCGCCGTTACCGCTGCTTCCGCCGCCGATACCTGCACTGTTATACGAATTTTTTGCAGTGATACTTCCCGAATTTATCACAAGCGTTCCGTTAGACGCACCGTTGCCGCCGCCTATGCCGGCTTCGCCCTTACTCTCTGCATATAAGCTTCCGTCACCGCTAATAGTTACGGATGAATCCTCCGAGATCTCAAGTCCTGCTCTTGAAGCGCCGCCGACGAGCTTGTTATCACCGTCAAGTATAAGCTGTAATTCGGAGCCGCCGCAAACATAAAAAACACACATAAACTGTTCATTGGCAGCGGCGCTTACATTCTTTAAAACAACCGTGTTTTTGCCGCCATTTATTTCTACCGTGTTATTAACGGTCAAATCCTTCTTGGTTGACGTGATGCAGTAGCCGTCACTGTCATATGAATTTATTTTTTCACCGTATGCACCGTAGCCCGATACGGTTCCGTCACCGATCACAATGCTGCCTTTATCAATATAAAGGTATGTCATTTCTGTTGTATCTGCCGCGTATGAAGAAACGGCACAGGAAGCCGCGACAATACATATTGCCGCAAATATTGAAAATAATTTTTTTATTAAGGTCACAGCCGTTCCCCCTTTGTTTTTTATAATTATACAACATACACAAATCTTTGTAAATACAGCCCGAGCAAATGATTTGCGAATTTTAAAAGTATTGAATAAAATTTTGTCGCTTTTTTATTATTTTTGGTAAGATTTTACGATAAAGAAATAAATCATTGACTGCAAAAAAGCATGATGATATATTAAATAATGAAATGCACACAGGAGGTACAATAAAATGTCTATGAATTTTTTAAGAAAACTCCCTATACCCAAAGAAATAAAAGAGCAGTTTCCGATGTCGGACGATCTCGTTAAAATAAAAAAAGAACGCGATAAAGAAATACACAGGATTTTTACAGGTGAAGACAACCGTCTTGCACTTATAATAGGACCGTGCTCGGCAGATAACGAAGACTCTGTTATAGACTATATTTCAAGACTTATTCCCGTACAGGAAAAGGTTCGTGATAAAATCCTCATAATTCCCAGAATATATACAAACAAGCCGAGAACCACGGGTGACGGCTATAAGGGCATGGTTCACCAGCCGAATCCCGAAAGAGACTCGGATATGCTTGAGGGAATTATCGCAATCAGACGTCTTCATACAAGAGCCATAGCAGAAACGGGTTTCACCTGTGCGGATGAAATGCTCTACCCCGAAAATCAGAGATATTTATCCGATCTTCTCTCATATGTTGCAGTAGGTGCAAGGTCTGTTGAAGATCAGCAGCACAGACTTGTTGCAAGCGGTATTCCCTGCCCCGTCGGTATGAAGAACCCGACAAGCGGCGATATATCCGTTATGCTCAACTCCATTACAGCCGCTCAGCACTCACACACGTTTATTTACAGAGGCTGGGAGGTTGTTTCAACCGGCAACCCGCTTACACACGCAATTCTCAGAGGCTCTGTAAACAAGCACGGTCAGTCTCAGCCGAACTATCACTATGAAGACCTTATCAGACTTCACGAGATGTATTCTGCCTGCAATCTACAAAATATGGGTGTTATCGTAGACACCAACCATGCGAACTCGGGCAAAAAGTATATGGAACAAATCCGTATTTGCAAAGAAGTTTTGCACAGCTGCCGTCTTTCTGAAGAAATAAACACGATGGTCAAGGGCTTTATGATTGAAAGCTATATCGAAGACGGAAATCAAAAAATCGGCGACGGCGTTTACGGAAAATCAATCACCGACCCGTGCCTTGGCTGGGAGAAAACAGAAAAGCTCATATACGAAATCGCAGATTTAAAGAAATAATACAAACAAAGAAGCAAACCGCGAAAGAATAACGGTTTGCTTCTTTAGTTTATCAAAAAATAAGAGCAAGCCATAAAGCTTGCTCTCTGGTGCCGGTGACCGGGGTCGAACCGGTACGGTATCGCTACCACCGGATTTTGAGTCCGGCACGTCTGCCAATTCCATCACACCGGCACGTTCAACTACGTTATTATAAACGATAAGTTCCTAAAAATCAATATAAAAACTACAATTTTTTTAAATTTTCATATATCGCGTCCGCAATGCTTTGAGCGTATGTATCTATAAGCTTGTCGAATTTCTCATTATCTTCTTTATTTGTTATAAATCCGACCTCTACAAGGCAGCTCGGCATATCGGTGTTGGCATTGACATAATAGTTGTTGCCCGATGTATTTCTATACCCTTTTTTCACTCCCCTGTTTAACTGCCCGGAGCATTTGACAAGAGCATTTAAAATATCTTCTGCGAGTCTTTTTTCTTCTTTTGACGGTTTATCTTTTATCCAGACCTCCATACCCGTGCCGTCGGAGGAGCTGTTGCGGTGAATTGCCACAAAAAGGTCGGATTTTGATTTGTTTGCTTTTTTGCATCTGTCCTTTAGGCTGACATCGGAGTCATCGTCTCTTGTCATAATAACCTTAACATCTTTTTCTTCAAGTTTTTCTTTTATTTTTAAAGACAGAGCAAGATTGTCGTCTTTTTCAAATCTTTTTTTATCGCTTGATAGTGCGCCTGCTGCATCACCTCCGTGGCCGGGATCTATGCAAACCGTGTTATGCTCATCTTTAAAGATAACCGTTGTAACTGATGACAGAGCTTTAACAGCAATCAAAAAGCACAGCAAAACAATAATAAATGCCGCCGCCAACTGTTTATTTCCTTTGCTTTTAATGAGAATCACCTCTAAATGATTATTATGATTGTTCACAAATTACTATAACCTTTAAAAACAAATTTGTCGCTTATTACATTGACAGTATTTATGTATAATAGTATACTTTATTAAAATAAATGTAATGGAGTTTTGCATATGTGTAATGAAAAGTTTGCGCCCATAATCAGATTCGCCGTTATGAGCGACATTCACTTAAAAGACGAACCGTCCGCCGAAAGTGAAAGATTTAAAAAAGGTATTGCCGACGCATATAAAATAGCACGAAGCGGAGAAACTTACAAGAAGCTTGACGCACTTGTGCTTGACGGTGATATTGCAACAAGCGGATCTGAAGCACAAATGCAAATGGCTAAAGAAATAATTGACAACGGGCTTGATTATGATGAAACAAAACTTATCATCTCTGTTGCAAGCCACGAATATAACCACGAAAACGGCGGAGTTGAAGGCGCTCTAGAAAAACTCAAGAGAATTTTTAACGCCGCTCCGGACGTTCACGAGGTAATAAACGGCTTCCATTTTGTTTCGGCTTCTCCGTCAAAGAGCTGTGATTTTAACGACGATAAAATCAAATGGATATATGATAACCTTGAGACAGCTAAAAAAGACGACCCCAAAAAGCCTGTATTCATGTTCCAGCATCCGCATCTTTCGGGCACGGTTTACGGCAGTATACTTTGGGGCGATGACGTAACCATTCCCGCATATATGGACCATCCGCAGACACTTGTGTTCTCAGGTCACTCACACGCACCCATAAACGACCCGAGATCGGTATATCAGGAACATTTCACCTGCTTCGGCACAGGAACGCTCAGCTATTTTGAGCTTGACGAATTTGACAAGGTTTGCGGCACAAGACCTCAAAACGGCGGTCAGGCAGCACAGATGCTCATAGTTGAGGCAGACGCACAAAACAGAGTCAGAGTTTATCCTTACGATATTCTCACCGGTAATTTCTTCCCCAGAGTTTGGAAAGTTGACGTTCCCTCCGACCCCGAAACATTCCTTTACACCGACGCAAAGCGTTATAAAGAGGCTAAGCCCCCCTACTTCACAGACGACGCAGAGATTGATGTGACCGATATAACCGAAAGCGGCGCAAAAATCGTATTCTCACAGGCAAAAGACGATGTTGAAGGATATGTCAACAGCTATGACCTCATTTTAAGAAGAAAATCCGACGGAGTTATTGTTTGCCAGCAGAGCATTTGGTCAGACTACTATTTATATAATATACCGGAAAAATGTGAGTTTTTTGTTGACAAGCTTGAAAGCGGCACAGAATATACGGCAAAAATCACATCAAAAGGATTTTTCAAAAATGTATCTTCAAACTTCTTAACAGTGGAATTCAAAACAAAATAAATGGAGTTGTTTAAAATGAGCAAAGAATCTTTTAAGGCATTTTTAAAAAGAAAAGACATTGAATTTTCTGCAAAAAGATACGGCATCGACGCTCTCGGCGCAATGGCACAGGGACTTTTTGCCTCACTTCTTATCGGCACAATTCTCTCTACAATAGGCACACAGTTTAATATAGCAATTTTTAACGAAATGGGAGATTTTGCAAAGACAGTTGCAGGCTCTGCTATGGCGGTTGCAATCGGATTTGCTCTTAAAGCTCCTCCGCTTGTGCTGTTTTCACTCGTTGCGGTCGGCTGGGCGGCTAATAGCCTCGGCGGAGCGGGAGGTCCTTTGGCAGTTCTACTTATTACAATAGTATCAGCCGAGCTCGGCAAGGCAGTCAGCAAAGAAACAAAGGTTGATATTCTTGTTACGCCGCTGACCGTTATTATATCGGGTGCACTTCTTTCACATTTTTGCGCCCCCGCAATAGGTGTTGCGGCAAGCTATGTCGGCAACGCAATAATGTGGGCAACAGAGCAAAGACCGTTTGTGATGGGCATAATCGTTTCCGTAGTGGTCGGTATTGCTCTTACTCTCCCGATAAGCAGTGCGGCTATTTGCGCGGCGCTGAGTCTCACAGGTCTTGCAGGCGGGGCGGCTGTTGCAGGCTGCTGCGCTCAGATGATAGGCTTTGCGGTAATGAGCTTTAAAGAGAACCGCTGGGGCGGTCTTTTGGCGCAGGGAATAGGCACAAGCATGCTTCAAATGGGCAATATAGTCAAGAATCCTAAAATTTGGATTCCGCCGACTCTCGCCTCTGCAATAACAGGACCTATTGCAACGTGCATTTTTAAAATGGAAATGAACGGCGCGGCAATATCCTCCGGCATGGGCACATGCGGATTTGTCGGTCAAATAGGCGTATACACCGGTTGGGTCAATAATATTGCCTCGGGTGCCAAAAGCGCAATCACGGCTTTTGACTGGGTCGGTCTTATACTTATAAGCTTTGTTTTGCCTGCCGTACTTTCACTCGTCTTTTCGCTTATTTTGAGAAAAATAGGCTGGATAAAAGAAAACGACTTAAAACTGGATCTTTGATTTAGGAGGTTATGTTATGATAAATCCCGATGCACTTACGAATATGGTTCAGCGCAGAAGCTGCCGTTCGTATAAAAAAGAACAGATAAGCGATGTTGAACTTAACGCCGTACTTAAAGCGGGCACTTTTGCCCCGACCGGCAGAGGCTTGCAATCGCCTAAAATGGTTGTTGTTCAAAACAAAGAAATCATAGAAAAGCTCTCAAAAATCAATGCAGAAATAATGGGTGCCGATGTTGACCCGTTTTACGGCGCTCCTACGGTAATAATTGTTTTTGCCGATTCAAGAGTAAACACCTATCTTGAAGACGGTACGCTTGTTATGGGCAACCTTCTCTTAGCGGCGCACGCGTGTGACCTCGGCGCATGCTGGATTCACCGCGCAAAGCAGACATTTGAAACCGAAGAGGGCAAGGCTCTTATGAAAGAATGGGGTCTTGATGAAAATTATGTCGGCATAGGCAACTGCATACTCGGTTACGCGGCTTCTCCCCTGCCGGAGGCAAAGCCCAGAAAAGACGACTACATTATATATGTAAAATAAAACCGGGACTGCCGCATCCGGCACAGAATAAAAAAGATATAAGGCTGTAATTCAAGACGGTAGTTTTAAAAACTACAGAATACGAATTGCAGTCTTCTTTTTATGTAAAAATAAAAGACGTACTATTTTAAGCGTTTTCTGCATCTAAATTTTACAGCACCTAAATCTTTACATAAAAAAATAAAATTTCGGTTAAAAGAATATGCAGAAAAAATAAAGAATTTTATTGCTGTTCTTATCAGTTTCGGTTTTACTTTTGGCATTTAATTTTAGGTTCAAAAATTTATCAAAAAACTACGGTACCTCCCTGAGAAGCTGCCTGAAATTTACTTTTTTACTCGGTTCGGCAATAACTTTTTATATTCTCACAGCGAGAAAACATCGGACTACAGTGATGACGACCTTTACTTTATCCGTAAATTTAACGACGAACATAAAGCTGTTATAGAAAAGAAACGCACCGCCAAAAACACTTTATTGATAAAATTAAATAAGATTATAATTAAGAATTTCTTTGCGGGTAAAATCTGTAGAGGAATTTTTCTTTTATTCTCAAAAGGAAAAATAGTTACATAATATATTGCTATAATTTTCTGTGTGTACCTATTGATTTAGGAGGTATTTATTATGAAGAAAAAGTTTATTAAACTGCAAAGCATCTTTTTGGTGATTGCAATGCTGATGTCTATGATTATTCCGGCGGCAAGTATTCACGCTTTTGCCGCGGCTACACATGCTATAGACATTTGCTATGAGGACGGCTCCTCGGTCACCGAACAGATATCGTTGATGGAGAGCGAACAGCTTCAGCTTACACATAAGTTGCTCGACTGCTCAATGCCGGACGGCGCATACCTTAAGTGGACAAGCGAATCTCCGCTCATAGTATCCGTTGACTCAACAGGCAAAATATACGCTCACGACAGCTCTAAGGGAGCCGCGGTAAGGCTTTGGATTGATAACGATGTAAGAACCGTTGCCATTATCGGCCCCGCGCTCGCTGTCGCAATGGAAAAGCTTCTTTTCAACGACAACATAGACCTTGACACGATGGATACCGAAGCAATTTTGGAAACTGTAAGAAGCTCTCTCAGCGGAGTGTCAAGCACGGTTGCCGACTATCTTGTAAAGCAGCTTGAAAAGAGACTTAATTCACTTGATACGGGTATTACGGTTACGCTGTATTCTGCCGACGGCGAGGTTTTGGCTTCGGATCAAGTCAGGGTTCTTGTTACAAACTCGGATAAATGGTATGCTTCAATAATACCTAACGGCGCTTTTATAACCAATAAAGATTCTTTGCCCACAACCGTTGCCGTTGGCGGCAAATTAAAGCTTGAGGGCGGTGTAACCCCCCTGCGCCTCGGTTACGGCGTAACATGGAGCATAGACACCGACAGCATATGGACCTCAGGCTCTGACTATGCGAGCATGGACGAGAACGGAAACATAACATTCCTTAAAGAGGGCAAGGTCACGGTAAAGGTATCGCCGAATGCCAACGACCTTGTTGACTCACTTATGAAATATATAAACGATGCAATAAGCCTCGGCAAAGATGTTGACACCGCACAGCTTGCGGCAATTATGATTAAATTGCTCGGTCTTAATATCAGTCAGAATGCGTTAAAAGCCGTTCTTGATATTCTCGTTACGGTAGCTAAAATAGGCAACAATTCCTCCGACCTTCTTGCAACTGCGATTAAAACGCTTTCTAACTATCTTCTCAAAGCCTCAATAAATGACTCAATTACTTTCACAATAGTTCAAAGCCTTGAACTTGAAAAATTTGAACTGACGGCAGAAAAAACAGAACTTACCGAAGGCGACACAGCGATGGTAAGCCTCACAGATATAGTTCCTGCAGGCGCAAATTCACAAAATGTTATTTGGTCATCGTCTGACGAAAGCGTAATTTCTGTTAATGAAAACGGAATTGTCAAAGCAAGAGACGCAGGCGGTGCATCATCTTTAAACAAGAAAACCGCCACCGTCACGGCAACCGTTGACGGCGTTTCGGCAAGCATTGACTTCACCGTAAAAGGTAAGCTTATAACAACACCTATTGACATAGGAATATCCGGACCGACAGAGCTTGAAATCGGCTCTTCACAGCAATATACCGCTGTTCTTTATCCCGAGAGGTCTAATGCCTCTATCACCTGGGGCATTCTCGGTGACGACGGAGAAACGGTCAACTGGGTATCTGACGGAAATGCTTCAAACAGCATTGCAACAATAACAAAAGACGGAATTTTAACAGGCTCTAACGGCGGCACTGTCACTCTTTATGCAAAAGCCGGGCTCATAAGCAAGGTTGTTTCGACTTATCAGGTATATGTCGGCAAGCTTGCAAAGGGCGTTCAGATAGACCAGGGCAAATTTGTCAGCGTTCATGTTCCTCTTTACTCTACATATAACAATGCAAAAACCACATTGACCGCCACAATTCTCCCCTATGACGTTACAAACAAGAACGTATCGTGGACGGTACTTTCCGGTAACATAGAAGTTACTGCCGACGGCGTGGTAAGTCCCAAAGGCTATTCCGCCGCATACGGCACGGTTCAAGTCAAAACATATGACGGCGGCTATACCGACACCTGCACGGTATCGTTTGCAAACTACCCCGTAACAGGCGTTACACTTGATAAAGAGTCTCTGGCGCTCACGGTTGGTGCCGGCGAACAGCTCACCGCTACCGTTGCACCCGAGGGAACTCTCGGTGTAGGCGACGCTTCGATAAAAGACCTTATCTGGACGAGCTCCGACACATCTGTGGCAACAGTGCTTGACGGCAACGTCACCCCCGTTGATACAGGCGAAGCGGTTATAACCGTAACAACCGTTGACGGCGGCTTCACAGCAGAATGTAAGGTAACTGTGGTTGCCGACAAAACTGCGCTTAACTATGCAATAAGCCTTGTCGAAAAAGGCGATGTAACCGAAGAAAACTGCTCAAAAGAAGATTGGGAGGATTTGCAGGAGGCTTATAATGTTGCCCTGCAAGTCAGAAACACCGAGGGTGTTTCACAGTCAACCTGTGACAGAGCGGCTCAGAATATTATAGATATTTATAATCGGATAGGCGCATATGTGAATGTTTACGGCGTTTCGATAACGCTGAACGGCGACGATGCTCCCGATTTTATTCCGAATAAAGTCGAGCTTTATCAAAGCTATAAGGGCAAAACAGTACAGCTCGGTATGAGACTTTATCCCGAAAATGCTATGTATTCTTCGATAGTCTGGTCATCGGATTCAGATAAAATTACCGTTGACCAAAACGGACTTGTAACAAACACCCATAATTCCTCGGGTAAAGCAAAAATAACGGTAAAAGCAACCGATTACACAGGCAATGTTGTGACAGACGGCGTTTATGTAACATTTTCTAACTACCTTGCAACAGGCGTAACGCTCAGCGAAAGCGAGCTGACGGCAAAGGTTTATCAAACGTCTTCTCTCAAAGCCACCGTTGAGCCGACCGGTGCACTCGGCATTGCGGGAGCAAGCGTTAAAGACGTTTTGTGGCAGTCAAGCAATCCCGATATTGTCACCGTTGACGAAGACGGCAATCTCGCATTTAACGCAGTCGGTCAGGCAGTGATAAAAGTTACAACCGTTGACGGCGGATTTACCGCCGAATGTAAGGTTACGGTCGTTACCAATAAAGACAGCCTTGCCGCCGCAATCAGCGCGGTTACCAACGCTGCGCTTGTTGAGGACGAATACACGGTAGAATCGTATGACGCGCTCAAAAACGCATATAACAAGGCGACCGAATTATATAATGACGAAAATGCCTCTCAGGCAGATATTGATTCAATAACCGCCGCTTTAAACAATGCATTCAGCTCGCTTAAAAGGCTGATTAAGCCCGAAGCCGTATTCATTCAGTATGACGGCCGGGACGCATCCGAATACATTTCTAAAGAAGTTAATCTTTCTACAAGCTTTAAATATCAAAACAATTCCATAAAGCTTGATTCAAGAATAAGCCCGCTTGATTCGATGTATAAAACAGTTGAATGGACCTCGAGCACAAGCGATATTGAAGTGAACGAAAGCGGAGAGTGCTCCCCCACCGTCAACAAAGCTTGTTACGGAGTTATTACTCTGACGGTAACGGACGAAAGAGGACGCAGTGTAAGCGACAGTGTAAACGTATCTTTTGCAAGATACCCGGTAACAAAAATAACCATAACACCTGAAGAAATAAACGACCCGCTTGATGCACAGCCGCAAAAACTCAGCGCAAAATGCCAAAGCGAATCTGCTCTTATCACATATGACGCAACAATTCAGGACGTTATTTGGTCATCGGATAACCCGGCGGCTGTTTCTGTTGATGAAAACGGACAGCTTACCTACAATGACGCAGGCGTTGCGACAATAACGGCAACATCATGCGACGGCGGAATTACCGCAACCTGCGTTGTAACCGTAGGCGGCGACAAAACGGCGCTCAGAGCCGCAATACTCAGAGCGGACGAAGCGAATATAGATATTCAGGAATATACCTACGAAACCAGCACAGAATATACGGCCGCTTATAACCACGCTAAAGAAGTTGAGGCAGGCGCGGTATATTCACAGGAAGAAATTGACACCGCGGCAAAAAGGCTCAACGATGCACTTGATAACTTAAAGCCGTATATTCACATGGAGAAGCTGAACATATATTATAACGGCGAAACAGCTCCTAAATTTATCGCGGTTAAAGTACCGATTTATAAAACCTATACATCGCAAAGCGTTGAATTAAGCTATGACTATGCACCCTCAAACGCAATGTATGAGAGCATAACATGGTCGTCCGATAACGAAGCCGTGTCTGTCAGTGAAAGCGGCAAAGTCTCCCCAGCCAAGAACTCGGCATGCGGAGCGTGCATCACCCTCACGGCAACCGACCATTACGGCAATACGGTAGAAAACAGCGTGTATGTCTCTTTCGCAAACAATCCCGTTTCAAGCATTGAGCTTGATAAAACATCTATTGAGGTTGCATACGGCGCAGAACCGCAAACCTTGACCGCAACGCTTAAATCAGACAGACTTGTCGGCGACAAGCCGAGCGTAAGCGATGTTGTATGGACAACATCGGACAGTGACGTTGCAACGGTTGATAACGGCACCGTTACATTTGTTGAAGCAGGCACATGTATCATAACCGCTTCATCTGTTGACGGCGGATATTCCGCAACATGCACGGTAACGGTTAAATCAGACAAAACAGAGCTCACAAAAACGAGAGCCATGATGGTAGGTCTTGCTCTTAACAGTGAGGATTACACCGACGAAAGCTGGGCGGTATTTGCCGCAGCGATGGAAAAGGCAGAAAACATTCTTCTCGCAGACAATCCCAAACAAAGAGATATAAATGCGGCAAACGAAGAGCTCTTAAATGCCTATGACTCACTTGTGAGATACATAAGACTTGAAAAAATTTATATCACACTTGACGGCAGCGAAGCGCAGGAGCACATATCCGTAAATGTTCCCGTTACTTCAAAATACACAGATAAATCCGTCACGCTCTCTTATGTTTTGGTTCCCGAGGACGCAACAATTAACAGCGTTACATGGGAATCGTCAAACAGCTCGGTAACAGTTGAAGACGGTGTTGTTAAACCCGCGGAAAACAAAGCGTGTTACAGCATTATCACCGTAAAGGCAACAGACTACAAGGGCAAAGAATTTACAGACAGTGTTTATGTTTCGTTTGCAAATGTTCCCGTTACGGGAATAAAGCTTGACAAAACCGAAATTTCGGACGCAACAGTAGGCGGCAGTGACAAAATAACAGCCACCGTTCAGCCCACAGGAACACTCGGAATAGGCGCGGCAAACATTCAGGACGTTATATGGGAATCGAGCGACACTTCGGTTGCGACGGTTGACGGCGGAAACCTGAGCTTTGTGGATACAGGCTCATGCACAGTAACCGCAACAACGGTTGACGGCGGATTTACGGCTTCCGTAAACATCAAGGTATTTGCGGATAAATCAAAGCTTTCCGCAAAATCAGAAGAGGCGTCACAGCTTAAAGAAACAGATTACACTCCGGCAACATGGGCTGAATTTAAAACAGCACTTGATGAAGCGAAAAAAGTCTTAGAAATGAGCGACCCGACGCAGACAGCAGTCAATGAGGCACTTGCACTTCTTGAAAGCAAAATCAATTCTTTGGAAGATTACGTTTATGTTAAAGGCATTGATATAACCTATAACAACACTGTGTCGGACGTTTACACAGTCATCGTACCCGAAGACCGGACTTATATAATGACTACGGCTCAGCTCGGTTTTAAGACCGAACCCGAAAATGCCATGTTTGTGTCGTCCGAGTGGTCTTTTGAGGGCGATATATATGTAAATATTAATGGTATCGCCGTTCCGAAAGTCAACACCGCTTGCTACGGCAAAGCAATAATTAAACTTACGGATGATTTCGGCAACGTATATACAAAAGAGGTAACGATTGTATTCGCAAAAAATCCTGCCGCGACAATTTCCGTAACACCTTCGGAAGTTACAACTCATGTTATCGGTGAAGAAATTCAGCTTACGGCATCTGTTCTCGGTGCAGACGGCAATGCTTCAGACCTTGACAAAGTCACATGGTCGTCAAGCGACAGCTCAATCGCATCGGTAGATGAAAACGGATTAGTTAAAATCATAAGCGGCGGCACGGCAATTATTACGGCAAAAACTGTAGTAGGCGGACTTTCGGCAGCCTGCGTCATAACCGTTGCAACAGATAAAACCGCACTGCAAAAAGCAATTTATAATGCAGAGAACCCCGGCTATAACGAGCAGGACTATACAAAAGAAACATACGCCGTATTTGTTGAAGCACTCAAAAAAGCAAAAGATGTTTATGCCGATGAAAGTGTATCTCAGGCAGAAATAGACGATGCGGCGGCTAAGCTTACATCAGCCGTAGGAGCACTCAAAAAATACATTCATATGAGTGCAATAACAATCAAACACAACGGCTCAGATGCACCCGAATTTATATCTGTAAAAGTTCCGGTTTATAAGAGCTATACATCGCAGAGCGTATCGCTTTCATACGGTTACTCCCCTGCCGACTCAATGTATGAATCAATAGTCTGGTCTTCCGATTCGTCCTTGGTTTCGGTTGATGAAAACGGCACGGTATCGCCTGCCGAAAATAAGGCGTGCGCGGCTAAAATAACCGTAACGGCAACAGATCATTTCGGCAATAAGGTTACAGACAGCATATATGTTTCATTCGCCAACACACCGGCAACGGGCGTATCGCTTGATAAGACTCAGATAAGCGGCGCACCGGGCACAAGTGAGGTTCTCACCGCTACGGTAGAGCCCAAGGGAAAGCTCGGTATAGGCGGAGCCAACATCACGGATGTAATTTGGAAAACAAGCGACCCATCGGTTGCAACGGCCGAAAACGGCACCGTAACATTTATTGACGGCGGCACGGCAACAATTACCGTTTACACCCTTGACGGCGGACACACCGCACAGTGCACCGTAACCGTTACCGTTACAAAAGACGCTTTGCTCAAAGCGATAAATGACGCCGAGGCAATTGACCTTTCGCTTCGCACAAAAGAAAGTGCGGACGCGCTCAAAGAAGCAATTACCGCCGCAAAGGCTGTTTATGGCAACGCTTCGGCAACCTCCGCACAGGTAAGCGGCGCAATATCAAAGCTTAAAGAAGCAAGCGATGCGCTGAAATATCTTGACGGCGATTACGCAGAGGTAAATGCGGCAATAGAAAAATACAAGGCGATAGATAAGAGCAAGTACACAGAAGATTCTTATAATGCTCTTAAAAATGCCGCAGAAAGCGTAACATACGGCCTTGATATTACGCATCAGTCAGAAATAGACAAAATGGCTAAGGATATTAACACAGCAATAGCTTCTCTTGTGAAAATAGAAACAGCAGTAATCAAGCCCATATTTGACGGCACGACAGTTGACAACGAGAACATGCTCATATACGGCGTTGAAGCAAGCATCAGCAGCCTTGATAAATATATTGAAGCTGTTGACGGCACAATTAAGTGCACCGAAACCGCAAACGGACTCGGCACGGGAACAGTAATTGAGCTTTGCAACGAAGACGGCGACGTAATAAAAACCTATAAGCTTGTTATATTCGGCGATGTTAACGGAGACGGCCTGTATGACGCTCAGGACGCGGTTATAGTTGACTGCATAATAAACGGTCTTCTTACAAGAGAAAAGGCCGGAGAAGCCGTATGGCTTGCCGCCGACTGCAACCATGACGGAGAGATAAACGCAGATGACCGCGCATTGCTCGAACAGGCTGGCTTGCTCCTCTCAAAAGTCGATCAGAGCAAATCTAAACAAGAGCTTGAAGCCGACGAAGCTTATACAGAATATACAGAGCTTATAAGTCAATCGGTCGAAAATACCGACAATGGTGCCTACGAAGAAATTTTGCATACAGACTATTTTAAAAGCATAATAGAGTTTGTATTAAACTTTATTTCAAAAATAATAATCGGTATGCGATAAAGCATTTGATACATTAGTTTAAAACATAAAAAGAAGCTATAATCCACAAATCAAAACGCGGATTATAGCTTCTTTATTTAATACGGCAGCAAAGCCAAACGCCGAGCCTTTTCGGCTCGGCGTAAGGTTTTGAAGGGAGTTTTATGAGGTATCAGCTTAAATATACCTCGATGGAGGATTCCTTTGCTCAGCTGCCTGATGGCTGCGTACAGCCGAGCAAATGCTATTGTACGAAGTGATCTTGTATCACTTGGTTAGTCTTCGCTAACCACATACAGAGTGTATCACATAAAAAGAGTTATGTCAACACTTTTTTTAAAATTATTATAAAAAATCAGGAGGTCTCTCATCGAGTAAACCTCCTGACTTTGATATTAGGTTTTAAAGATTACATCCAAATCCAGCCGAAGCAAATTATATAAAGAAGCCACTGACCGAAAGTAAATTTAACCGTAACCTTGCAGTCTACCGAAACACCGTCAAGCGTTGCGGTGATAACGGCAGTGCCGCGGCCGACAGCTTTGACGTTGCCATTTGAGTCAACCGTAGCAACCTTTTTATTTGATGTTGACCATTTGCAGCCGTCTGCAGAAGCTTTGACGGTAAACTTGGTGCCGTAATTAACTTCGACTTCGGTCTTATCAAGTTCAAAGCCCATTACGGGAATAAGATTTATTGTATCGTCTTTATCCATAATGGCACAGTTAGAAAACTCAATCTTAATATCGCCGGCTTTATATGCTTTGCCTTTTGTTTTGCTGAATACGGCAGTGAAAAATTCACCCGATTTTGAGTAGACGTCCATAAGCACAAACGCTACAAAACCTGTTGCGGGGTTAGCCGAGCACAAAGAAGCCTGATTTTCTTTTTCAAAAGCCTGAAGAGCCGCACCTTTTTGAATTTTTGTGCAGGTATATCCCTTTGCGGCAACAAAAGCAAAATCAGCACAGTTAAATTTGCCCGATTCAAGGTTCAGCGCAACTGTGACGGTTGTGTCTGTCTCTGCCGTAACTTTAAGAGTGAATACAGGATTTTTATAATTCGCCGCCGATGCAGAGAACGGAACTACCGCCGCAATCATCAGTACGGCAAGAAATGCCGAGAGAAATTTTTTAAATGTAATTTTCATATGCCACATCTCCTTAACAAAAACATTTTAATATACTATGTAAAAAATGTCAACTCTTTTTAAGTGCAAAGCACAACCAGCCGCCGCGCTCGCGCCTTTCAACAATGCTGAAACCGTATTTTTTAAAGGCTTCGAGAACATCCGGCTCTCTTGTATCTATTATGCCGGATGTAATAAACACTGCGTCATCACTCATAAACTCTTTAACCTGAGAGCAAAACAAAATTATAACATCTGCAACTATATTTGCCGCAACCACGTTATATTTACCCGTGACCTTATCCGCAAGATCACCCTCAAGCGCAGTGTATCGCGTTTCGTCAAATCCGTTAAGCTCTGCGTTTTCACGCGCCTTTTTTACCGCAAGCGGGTCAATATCAACAGCTACGGCTTTTTTTGCACCGAGCAAAAGTGCGCTGACAGAGAGTATTCCGCTGCCGCAGCCGACATCAAGAAATTCAGTGTCGCGGGTAACGTAATCCTCCATCATTTCAAGGCAAAGTCTTGTGGTGTCATGACCGCCGCTGCCAAATGCAAGGCCGGGTTCAATATCAAGCACCGCTCTGTCACCGGGGTCAAAATCATCATCCCATACAGGGTGAATCATCAGCTTTTTGCCGACGGGTATGGATTTAAAATAATCTTTCCAGTTATTCTCCCAATCCTGATTTCTGCAAACCGCAATATCAATATCGTGCGGTATTTTTTCTGCCGTATAACGCTCGGTCAAAAAAGCGACTGCCTCCGAAGGATTTTCGTGAGGCGGAATATAGATGTGAACTATCGCTTTGGTTCTGTCTTTATTCAGTAGGTCTTCGTCTATGAGGTCAATTTTGGCAATCTCCCATGCGGCTTGTTCAAGGTCGCTGTAATCTTCAACATAAATTCCGTAAGGAACTACCATCTGTGCAATATTTTCTGCCGTTTCAACATCTTGAGACGGCACCGAAATTTTAATTTCTGTCCAATCCATATATACTCCGAAAAATCAATATTTATTATGTACATCTTCTGCAAAGCACAAAAGGTCTTTAATTTCAAGAACTGTACCGTCGTCAAGCACAGCCTTACCGCTCATTCTGCCAAACACCTGATGTTGATCGGTGACTATGAACTTAACGTCTATTTTTGCGCTTCTGTCTATAATCGGCACAAAGTTCATCTCAAATCTGCCGTCGCTGGATGTGAAAGTCCACGGGTCGGTATAGCTTGATGTGGGAATGTTAAAAGTTACGTCATCAAGTTTATGAGCCTTTCCGTCATAAAATATGACATTTTCGCTTGCCGCAGAGGTATCGCCGAAGCCGTATCCGATATTAAAGCCGAACGGTTTGCCGTTTACGACTCCGTTTCCGGAGCCCCAATACCATGTGTTGTCATATGTCCATACGCCTCTGCCCCAGTCGAGAGTGCCAAAATCCGTTGCAGGGTCAAATTTATAGTCTCTGCCGTCAAATCTCGCTTTGCCGCTCGCGCGCATACAATTTATTTTTTGATTGTAATAGAAAGCTGTCTTTTTCTCTTTCCACGGGGTGGCGATAACCATTGAGTCCATCTCGGGTTGTTCCAAAGTAATGTCGCAGTCAAAGGGCTTTCCGTCTTTAAAATTATCAAAGTGACAGATAATTCTGCGGCTGCCGTCGTATTTTAAAAACTTCATTTGAAGTCTGCCGTCTTTATACATAACGTGACCGCTTTCGGAAGACGAGGGCATTTTCAGCTTGCCCATCGGGAAAGCGTTGAGAACAGTCTCTGTATGCTCGCAAGGAACGGAAAAATCCAAAAGAGAAACGGATTGTAAGCCGATATATCCGTCGTCCGAAATTGTGAAAGCAATGCCGAAATTGCCGGAATTTGATATCACAAGGTAATAATCCCACTCTTTGATTCTGTATGCCGGCGCTTTTATTGCACTGCGGTCATACACCTGAACCTGTTGCCTTGACCAGCCGGGCTCTCTGAGCGTACCGTCTTTTTTAAGCAAAGTCTGAACGGTTGTTACTTCATGGTTTCTCAATCTTAACTCCCCTTTTATAATAAATTAGCTTTGGGTTTTATTTCTTTAATACCGGGATTATAAAGCTTTCTGTTTTCGAGTGCCCACTGACGCGCGGTAAATTCGCCTGAACCGACCTCGCCTGCAGCACTTGTAATTTCATATATTCTTGCATCAAGCATGTCAAGCTGTGAAAGTATCTCTGCCTCAAGAAACATAGGTCTCACAGCTGCGCCGAACTCCGGTTCGCCGTGATGCGAAAGCACCATATGCTCAATAAGCATCAGCGTATTGGGGTCTGTGCCGAGTTCACGGCCCTTTTTCTCAATATTCATAGTGCCTTTAACAAGGTGACCTATAAGCATACCCTCAACGGTGTAGCCTGTGACAACTCCCGCGTCGGAGACATCAAATTCCCATATCTTTGCAACATCATGAAGTATAACGCCGCTTAAAAGCAGCTCTCTGTCAACGCTCGGGTATATGTCGCTGACCTTTTCGGCAAGACGCATCACAGAAAGGGTGTGATACATCAGTCCTCCTCTGATTGCATGGTGAAGCTTGAACGCCGCGGGGCAAACCGTGAGAGCCTCTTTATTTTCGGAAAGAATTGACGTAACCAAATTTTTAAGCTCTTTGTTTTCAAAATTTTCGGCGGTCGAATATATAATATCAAACATGCTCTCTCCGCTGTATTCTGAGCTCGGAACAAAATCTTCTATTTTTACGTTATCCGACGCCAGCGCAGGTCTTATTCTGTCAACCCTGAGCTGAGGCATATCGTTAAACATTGATTCCGTTCCTCTGATTTTGACAACATTGTTGACCTTTATATCGCCGTGAATATCCTCTTTATAATCCCACAGCTTTCCGTTTATTTCGCCGGAACTGTCTGTAAGCGTTAAATCAAGATAAGGCAGACCCTTTGCGGTTTTTTTAACTTCAAGGCTTTTTACAAGGCAAAAGCCCTCTACTGCACCGGATGAGCCGACAGGTTTAAAATTCATTGCAAAACCTCCCTTTACCGAATTTAATTATACCAAACGCCATATGTATTTGCAAACATTATTTAAAGAAAAAAGTCACAAAGCGTGAAATACATTTTTCTCTCAACGCTTTGTGACCTTTAATGCTTAATCAAAATATATAAATTTTAAATCTTTTTTGATATATATTGGCAGTAAACATATATGTTTTGTATTTTTTTTGCCTGCGAACCGTATTTAGTTTCTATTATAGGCTGTGTCTCGGACGGGGTAACATATGTTTTAAAAACGATTGCATCCTGCCCGGGGCGCATGTTGAAAATTTTTTTGTATGTATAATGCTGCCCTTTAATGTTAAGATATTTGAAAACAATCTCTTCCAAGGGGTCGCCGGAAAAGCAACGAATAACGTCGTCCTCTTTATACATCTCAATTATGGCTTTTGCTTCTTCAAAAGTGAGCATATTGCTTTTAAACTCGCCCTCGTTTACAACATTGCTCATAGATATGTTATCAAGAAGCAACAACGGTAAATCTTTTTGCATATATTATCCTCCTTTTAGTTGATTATGTACAAAATATTTGTAACAATTTCATTATAAATAAAGGATAAGCTCTTGTCAAGTATTGTCAACAAGTTAACAATCTTACCAGCGGTTATCGCTCATTTCCGTAAAGCTGAGCATATCCTTAACCTCAATTTTTTCGCCGCTGTCAAGCACGGCATAGCCGTTAAAAATTCCGAAAACCTGGTGGCATATGTTGCCCACTACCCCTACACGCGATGACGTGTAGTTATCAAACACGGGCGTCATGGTCATATCAAATCTGCCGTCGTCCGAGGTAAAGTACCACGGCTTCATCCAATCTGATTTATCTTTTTTTAAATATACATCGCCTATTTTGTGCGCCTTGCCGTCAATAAAAAGCATATTTTCGCTGGCAGCTTTCATATTGCCGAAACCCCAGCCGATTTCAAAGCCGAAGACTCTGCCATCATCAAGCCGTGACGAGCCGTTGCCCCAATACCAACTGCATTTATAAGGCCAAACGCCTCTGCCCCAATCGAGAAGTCCGAAATCTTTTTGCGGGTCAAATTCCGCTTTCAGACCGCGCACTTTACAAAATCCCGAAGCCGCCATGCAGTTGATTTTTTGATTGAGATAAAACTGCGTCTTTTTATTAAACGGCACAGCCATAACCAAAGATTCGTGCCCGTCAAATTCGCTCAAAGTAATGTCGCAGTCCACTTCGTCTTTTTTATATGCGCGCAATATTCTTTTATTGCCTGCATACTCAACAGACATCTCAAAATTTTTATTTATATAAAAGACCTTATGCGGAAGTTCTGTATTGTTTTCAAGCCCGAGCTTTCCTGCTGTGAGCGGTTTAAGAGATAAGAACTCCTCGCGTTTGCCGGATTTTAAATTTACAATGTTGATGTTAGCCGCACCGCCGAAAGAAATATCAAATATAATGAACTGAACCATATATTCGCCGCTCAAAATCTGATAAAAATCCCACTCCTTTATCCTCAAAGGGTTGCCTTTTACGGCATTGCGTTCATACTCATATAACATTCTTTTGCAAAAGCCCGGCTCATTCAAAGAACCGTCTTCTTTTAAAAGAAGTGTTTTAGAAGATATTTCGTGATTTTTTCTCATATGCTTTGCCCCGATTTGCCTTTCTTAAATTTTACCGTCCGAATTTATTATACAACTTTCGGCGCCGTATTTCAATTCATACAATTATAAAGTGTTGAAAAAAAACATGCGATAGTGTATAATATTTTATATGTTTTTGAAAGGCGGCAGATATATGAATATTTTTGTTTTGGGCGATGTTGTCGGGAGCGGAGGATGTGAGATAATCCGTAAGCATCTGCCGGCTTTAAAGAAACTTAACAGTATAGACGTCTGCATTGCAAACGGTGAAAACTCGGCAGTCGGCAACGGTATAACCCCCTATTCTGCCGACCATCTTTTCACAAGCGGTGTTGATTTTATTACAACGGGCAATCATGTTTTTAAAAAGAACGAAATATACCGTTATCTTGACGAAAACGCGCATATTATAAGGCCTTACAACATGAACACCTCAAACCCCGGCAAAGGCACGGGGATAATCGACATGGGCAGAGTGAGAATAGGCGTTATAAATCTCTTGGGCAAAGCTTTTATGTCGGCGTCAAACGACCCGTTTGACGCTGCAGACAGAGCGCTTGAAGAGATAGAAGACTGCAAAATAAAGCTCGTTGATTTTCATGCCGAAGCTACGGGAGAAAAAAGAGCACTCGCATTTTATCTTGACGGCAGAGTTTCTGCCTTTTTCGGCACTCACACTCATGTTCAGACTGCCGACGCTCAGGTTTTGCCCGGCGGAACGGCGTATATAACGGATCTCGGTATGTGCGGACCCGAAAATTCGGTGCTCGGCGTTGAACCCGAAGCTATAATCAGAAGCCTTAGGACAGGTATGCCGACAAGGTTTACGGAATCCGAGGCTCCGAGCTTTATATGCGGATGTATTTTTGAAATTGACGATAAGAGCGGCAAAGCAATTTCTGCCAAATCAATATGTATCAGGTGATAACAGATGAAAAATTTTATTCGCATAATCGCGTTCTTAGTTGCGGCTTTCACAGTTGTTTCTTTCGGCGGATGTTTTGATTATTCATATATAGACGACACATCCGACACTGTGCCGGATAAACTGCAATCCTCCGAAAAAAAGATGATTGATGAAATTAAAATAAATCTCGCTTATAATTCCGCTGATTCTTTGGACCCGTACGCCGCAAAAAGCGACCTAAACAGAAATTTATCTTCTCTTATATATGACAGCCTTTTTGAAGTGGACAACACCTTTAAAGCGGTTGCTCAAATAGCGGAAAGCTATGTTCAGACAGAAGACAAAATCACCGTCACGCTAAAAAAATCGCTTTATTTTTCCGACTCCTCCGCGCTCGGCGCAGAAGACGTTGTGTATTCTTTTAACACGGCAAAGACGAGCGAAAGATATAAAACCGCACTTTCTGTTTTTAAAAGTGCGGAAAGCTCCGGCAGCAATGTTGATTTTTATTTTGCCGAGCCTTGCCCCGAGGGAGTAAACCTTTTAAGCTTTCCGATAATAAAATCAAATTCTTTTAAAAACGGAACTAAGACAGATATTTCGCTCGGAAGCGGAAGATACACATTATCCGAGAACAAAGACGGAACTCTCTATCTCACCTGCAATGAAAAACGCCTCGGCGGATACACGCCCGTATACAGAAATCTCGGCCTTGTAAGCGCTTCGGATAACGAGAGCATACATTCGCTTTTTTCTCTCGGCCATTCAAATTTTATAACAGAAACCTTTAACGACGGCAATTATACACAGACCATAGGCGCAACAAATAAAATCATGCTCTCTAACGTAGTTTATCTTGTGTGCAAAAAGTCCAATAAAATATTTGAGGACCCGAAAGTGAAGCAGGCAATAAGCCTTGCAATCAACCGTGATGAAATAGCTGATTACAGCTTTATAAACTACGCAAAATCTGCTTACACGCCGCTTCACCCAGATTATTATAAAACCGCAAAACGAAAGAATGAAAATGAAACGTTTGACATTCAAAAATCCAAAGACGCGCTTGACTCGGCAGGGTTTACAAACATAAACCCGAAATATAATTTCAGATATGCCGACGGCAAAATTTTGGAATTTAACCTTGCCGTATGCAAAGACAACAGCTTTAAAGTCAGCGCGGCCAAAAAGATCAAGGAACAGCTCGACGCCGTAGGTATTCAGGTAAGCGTTAAGGAATATGAAGAAAAGGACTTTTTAAACGCCGTAAAATCAGGCAAATACGATATGTATATAGGCGAATGTAAGCTTACGAACGCTCTCGATTTATCTGTATTTTTCACAGAGGGCAGCGCGGTATCTTACGGTATAGACGCAAAATGCGAAAGCGCACAAAAATACACCGATTATAAAAACGGCAGTGTAACTCTTGATGACTTTCTCGATACTTTCACATCTGAA
This sequence comes from uncultured Ruminococcus sp., assembly GCA_900539465.1. GTDB lineage: Bacteria > Bacillota > Clostridia > Oscillospirales > Acutalibacteraceae > CAG-488. Next base: position 158,192 of record UQCF01000001.1, read on the forward strand.
ATGCCGTTTATTCCCCTTCTTTACAGATACGGCGCGGCATCTGCCAACTCGGCGATGGCTGTTGCGGACAACACGATAGTAACCGATTATTATTATAATGCAGAAAATTGGAAGAGCATAAATGATTAGTGAGAGCACTGACATAAGATTTTTAAAGGGAGTCGGCGAAAAGAGAGCCGAGAAGCTTCACAAGCTCGGCATCTTTAACGTCGGTGACCTTTTGCGCTATTATCCGAGAGATTACAGAGATCTCAGCAAGGTTACCGAAATTAAAGACGCTGTAACGGATGAAAAATGCTGTATCAAAGCAATCGTCGGCAAAAATGCCGTAGGTGCAAGAATAAGAAAAGGTCTTACAATTTATAAAACCGAAGTCACCGACGGCACAGGCGTTTTGGAAATAATTATTTATAACAGCAAATTTGCCGCCCAAGCCCTGAAAGAGGGCGAAGAATACTTTTTTTACGGCAAAATCAGCGGCAATTTTATAAAGAAAGAAATGTCCGCACCCGAAATATTCAAATCAACGGGCAACGATATTTCGGTGCACCCGATATATTCGCTCACACAGGGCATAAACTCCAAATATTTAGAAAAGCTGGTTATCTACGCTTTTTCTGCCGGAATAAGCGATTTAAAAGACCCTATTCCTAAAGATATAAGAGAAAAGCTATGCCTGATGAAAATCGAAGACGCGCTGAGAGAAATTCATTTCCCCAAAAATGAGGATATGCTCTCGGAGGCTAAACGCAGACTTATTTTTGAAGAGCTGTTTGTGCTTCAATCTGGGCTTATAAGATTTAAAGGCAATGAAAAGAAGCAAAGCAATATAGTAATAAACAAAATATATACCGAAGAATTTTACTCTACCCTCCCCTTTGAACCGACAGAAGCGCAAAAAAGAGCCGTCAGCGATTGCACCGAGCAAATACAAAGCGGCGTTTTGATGAACAGACTGATTCAGGGCGATGTAGGCTCCGGCAAAACGCTTGTTGCCTGCGCGGTTATATATAACATGGCAAAAAACGGCTACCAATCCGCCTTTATGGCGCCGACGGAAATACTTGCTTCTCAGCACTTCAAAACGCTTAAAGGATTTTTTGATAAATCGGATATAAATATTGCTCTGCTCACAGGTTCGACATCAGCAAAAGAAAAAAGAGAGATAAAAGAAAAAATCAAAAACGGCGAAATTGATGTTACCATAGGCACTCACGCGCTGATTCAATCAGATGTTGTATTTAAAAATATAGGTCTTGTCATAACGGACGAACAGCACCGCTTCGGCGTTAAACAGCGCAGTGCTTTAACGGCTAAGGGCAACACTCCGCATACGCTTGTAATGTCCGCAACGCCTATTCCGCGCACACTGGCTCTTATGATATACGGCGATCTCGATATTTCGGTAATAGACCAAATGCCTGCGGGCAGGCAGCCGATAGAAACCTATCTCATAGACTCAAAAAAGAGACAGCGTGCCTATAACTATATAAAAAAGCATCTTGACGAGGGCAGGCAGGCATATATCGTTTGCCCGCTTGTTGAAGAAAATGAAGATTTGGGGCTCGCTTCTGCCGAGCGTTTTGCACAAGAGCTGTCTTCTAAAACTTTTGCGTCTTATTCGGTCGGACTTTTGCACGGCAAAATGAAAGCAAAAGAAAAAGACGCGGTTATGACGGATTTTGCAAAAGGAAAAATCCGTCTGCTTGTTGCAACCACCGTTATAGAGGTGGGAATAGATGTTCCGAATGCGGTGATTATGCTGATTGAAAACGCAGAAAGATTCGGTCTGTCACAGCTGCACCAGCTCAGAGGAAGAATCGGCAGAGGAAAATACAAATCCACATGTATACTTGTATCAGACGCTAAAGGAGAGACGTCTCAAAAGCGTTTAAAAATCATGACAGAAACCTGTGACGGGTTTAAAATCGCCAATGAAGATTTAGAAATACGCGGCCCCGGCGATTTCTTCGGAGACAGACAGCACGGACTGCCGGAGCTGAAAATTGCAATGCTGACAGACTCATTTACGCTTAACGAAGCATATAAATTTGCCCGCGAAGTATATGACAATGACCCGCCGCTTATAAAAGAAGAAAACAAAGACCTGAAAATTGCCGTCAAAAATCTGTTTGACAAAGCAAATGTTTTAAATTAAGAAGAGAAAGGAAAATTACTGTGAAAAAAATTCAGAGCTTTCAAATTGACCACACCATTCTCCCAAAAGGAATGTATGTATCGAGAACCGACGGAGACGTTATAACCTATGACATCAGAATGCGTTTGCCAAACAAAGAAGAGGTTATGACAACCGGCGCAATGCACACGATAGAGCATCTTTTTGCGACCTTTGCAAGAAACAGCGAATACTCTGACAGCATTATATACTTTGGACCTATGGGCTGCCGCACGGGATTTTATTTTTTGACGCGCGACAATGTATCAAAAAAGCAGGCAATAGAGCTCACAAAAGAGGCTTTTGATTTTATTGCTTCATACTCCGATGAAATACCCGGAGTAAGCGAAGCCGAATGCGGCAACTACCGCGACCACGACCTTGATACGGCTAAAAAAGAAGCCGCGATGATGAAAGAAGTTCTCAAAAATTGGACAGAGGAAAAACTTGTTTACCCCACAAAGTAAATTGTTCGCGGAGTGAAATACATTGAACAAAAATGAACAGCAAAATTCCGCATTATCAAATGACGGAGATATTTTTGACGACCTTGACAATATAAGCGAAGAATACAGCGACAAAGCCGAAGAGCAGGATATTGCCGAAGATTTTTTGTCTCGGTATGACGGCAACATCGGCTTTTTTGAAAAGATTTATAATCTTATAGCTGATTTCGGCATGAGCGTCTGCAAATATTTTGCTTTAATAATTTTAAAAACATTTAATTTTATCCGTATTCCGTCGGTTAAAATCTTTAAGCTTTTCAAAATTATTATTCTGACAATTTTTAATCTTTTAAAATATGCCAAAAGAATAATAGACGATGAGGCTCACGATTTTAAAAACGATGTAAAAAATGCGAGAACAAAATTAAAAAGCAACCGCAAGGCAGATGAAAGTGAAAAAGAAAACACTTTTTTGCTTTTAGTTAAATATATAAAAACCGCATTTTCTCGGCACAGTCTGTTTCTAAAGCACGCTTCAAACTATATTTTGCCATTAGTTATGCTTGTTGTACTTTTTTCTGTGGTGAGATATTGGAGCGGTCTTGATTTTGCGCTTGAGGTAAAGTACAACGACGTCAACATCGGATATATCGAGAGCGAAAAAGTCTTTCGTCAGGCGCGTGAAATTCTTGATGAAAGGCTCGAAATAGGCAATCAGGAGGCCGACGCAGACCCAATATCCGAGCCGAAATATAAAATTGCCGTAGTAAAGCTCAATGAACTGTCGGACTCTAACATGATATGTGAGCAAATTATAGAGAACTCCGACAGCGGACTTATCAATGCCTGCGGCGTATATGTTGACGACAAATTTATCGCAAGCGTAACCAATGAGAGCGACGCCTCGCTTGTTTTTAAATCTTTGGTAAAAGATTATTGCAAAGAAAACGGAATAGATGAGAACGACTCCGATGTTTTGGTCGATGTTTCTGAAAACATCACATATATCCAAGGGCTGTATTCGGAAAAAACGCTTATGACCTCCAAGAAGCTCAAAGAATATGTAAAATCCAAAACCAAAAGCGAAACAGGCAGCTACACCGTCGGCAAGGGCGACAATCCGTATTCTATTGCCAAAAGATACGGCATGACGGATGAGCAGTTTTACGCTCTTAACCCCGACCTTGAAAGCGATGAAAGCATAAAAGTCGGAACAACCGTGAATGTTATCAGGAGTATTCCGTATATAAACATATCTGTTTCAGAAACAAAAATCACAACGCGCGAGATTAAATACGGCACAACCGAAATAAAAACCGACGCACTCTATCAAGGAGTAAAGCGCGTGTTATCAAAGGGCAAAAACGGTGAAGAAACCGTCACAAATTTGGTTACCTATATAAACGGCGCGGAAGTATCTTCAAAGGTTATCAGCTCAACAGTTACAAAAGAGCCTGTTGATGAAAAGGTATATGTCGGCACAAAACCGATACCGTCATACGTCACAATTTACGGTATCTCAAGCGGCACATTTATCTGGCCTGTTGCAGGTGCAAATTATGTTACGTCGGGCTTCGGCTACCGCTTCCTTTTCGGCAAAACAAGCTTTCACCGAGGAATTGACATAAGCGGCTCCGGCGCACTGGGCAAGCCTGTTATCGCATCTGCCGCAGGAACGGTGGAAAAGGTGACCTCCGGCAACACAGGTTACGGTTACAGCGTTTTAATCGACCACGGCAACGGAATAAAAACCCGCTACGGTCACTGCCTCGCGGGCTCTATAACCGTAAACGTCGGCGACAGCGTTGCACAGGGGCAAATGATAGCACAGCTCGGCAGCACGGGCAACTCAACAGGTCCTCACCTGCATTTTGAAATTATATATAACGGCGCATATACAAACCCGCTTGATTATGTATCACGTTAAAAGGATGGTAAAGATGATAAAAGAAATACCGAACGGCGTATTCCCGACCATGCTCACGCCTTTCACTGACGGCAACAAAATCGACTACAACGGCGTTGAGCAAATATTAAATTGGTACAGCAAGAAAAAAACAGACGGTATTTTTGCCATCTGTCAGTCCAGCGAAATATTTTATTTGTCTTTTGAGGAGCGTTATGAGCTTCTTAAATTTATAACGGCTCATGCGCCGAAAGGCATGAGCATTGTCGCCTCCGGCAACACGGCGGACGACATTGACAGGCAAATATATGAGGCGAATAAATTTATTGAACTCGGCATTGACGCATACGTTTTTATATCAAACCGCCTTGCGCGTCAAGACGAAGACGACAGCGTATTTTTAAAAAACACCGAGCGTGTTATAAAAGAAATACCCGAAACCGCTCTCGGAATTTATGAGTGCCCGTATCCTTATAAAAGAGTACTCTCCCCCGCTGTTATGAAAGAACTTGCAAGCACGGGAGTCTTTAGATTTTTAAAAGATACCTGCTGTGATTCTTCAATGATAAAAGAAAAGCTCGACGCAGTCAAAGGCAGCGGATTTAAAATTTTTAATGCAAATGCGGCAACTCTTTTGAAAACGCTTCGTTTCGGCGTTTCGGGTTATTCTGGTGTCATGGCTAACTTTCATCCTGAGATATATTCATATCTGTGCAATAACTTTGACTCAAACCCGCAAAAGAGTGAAGAGATACAAAATGTTTTGGGCTTTATGTCGGTCGCGGAATGTCAGATGTACCCGGTAAACGCCAAATATTATTTAACGCTTGAAGGTCTTGACATCACAACCAAGTGCAGAACAAGAGACGCTTCCGAATTCACCGAAAGCCGCCGGCTTGAGATTGACCAGATGCACGCGCTTACACAAAAGATAAAAGAAATTTACAACATATAAAAGGCACGCCGGTTAGATTGCCGGCGCGCTTTTTTCATCTGTAATATGTGAAAGTTCTTTTGAAAAAATGTCATAATTTTTTTCTGCATCAAAGTTATCTTTCCAAAAAATTCTTGCGTTTTCTCTGAAAGAAATATAAACATCGTTTTTCATATTCAGAAAACTCATAATTTTTTCTTTAAATTCTTCGGCAGTGAAATCGGCATTTAAAAGGAATCCGTTGCAGCCGTCTTTTACTATTTCGCTTGTACCGCCCACATCGGTTGCAAGTACAGGTATGCCGAACGACATTGCCTCCATAACAGAAACAGGCAGACCCTCCGAGCTGCTGACATTTATAAACAAGCTGACAGGGTGCTCGGTGTAATACTTATAAACATCTGTATTGCTCATTTTGCCGACGAACTCGAAGTTCATAAAAGAAAGCTCTTTATCCGCCCTATCTTTAAGGCGTTCTCTGTCTTTGCCGTCGCCGATATGAGTCCAATATATTTCGTGCTTTGTGCCATTTAAAGAAGCCAGTGAATCAATCAGCTTGTCAAGCCTTTTTACGCTACTGATTCTGGAGCATGTGACGATATGGAATGTTGAGCTTGCAGACGACATTCCATAGTCCACCGTGCCGAGATACGCCGTCACGATTTTATCTTTATATTTCGGTACAACTTCTTTTAAATGCTCCGCTCCCTGATGCGAGCACACATATATTTTATCGCACTCTGCCGCCAAAGTATTGCGGTACGGCAAAAAATTAAGTGAATTTGCACTTTCATACAAATCATATCTGTGTGCGCGTGAAACTAAGCGTGCATTTATTCCATTTGATAAAAGCCATTTTTTTATAAGAGCACCTATGCGGCAGGTAACAAAAAACCAATAGCTGTAAACGGCGACCTCATCAAAATCGGAAAAATCGTATTTTTGAAGAATTTTAAGGCTTTCGCCAAACTGCCTTTCTGCTCTTTGATTAAAATATTTTGAAAATACTTTTTTTATCGGAGTATTGCATTTCTCCGCATCTTCGGGGAGCATATCATCTTTTTTTAAAATATGAGCCGCGCCTTTAAGAACATCGCCAAAGCGCGATATTTTTTTGCTTTTTTGTGATACGTTATAGTAATCCACTCCGACGGGTACCTCTCGCGCCTCTTTGACGCTTGAGTCAAGGTCCTGCGCTAAAATAATCACCTTATCAAAGCATTGTTTTTGATATTTAATTTCGCTTTCGAGAAAAGGTTCACCTGCCGAAAACGGGAATTCGCTGGTTAAAATAATAAGACATTTTTTCACGCGGTGACCCTCCCCTTTCTTAGCAAAAAGTATATCATTAGGGCTTCAAATTGTCAACAAATCAAAAAAGGCAATGTATTCCATAAGCTTAAACTATTTCTTTTTGGCAATAATTTCGGGTATTTTTTTGAACGATGATGAAAGCTTTTTAGAGACCGCCTCTGCAAGCGACTCTAAAAGCTTTGAATGTGAAATCATGCTCGATCCCTGAGTCAGCATAAACATATATGCTTCGCATACTTCGCTATATCCTACATCACTGCCGTAACACTCATCATAAATCCACATTTTAATATATGTCACAAGTGCTATCGACTGATATTGCGATATGGTATCTCTTGTTATCACCTTGTTGTCATAATTAAAATCAACGGATTTATACACTTCAAGAAACAGCTTTTTAAAAGCAGCGGCGAGTATGCCTTCAAAACCGTTTTGCCCCGTAATTGTAAAGGCTCGTTTAAAGAATTTTTTGTCGTCCTCAACACAAGAGAACATCAAGCTCAAAGCTTCAACATACATCTCTTTTTCTATAAGAATTATTACTTTATCGGATATTTCGGACTTGACAATCCATTCGAGTATTTCGTACTTATCCTGAAAATAGTTATAAAAAGTGGAGCGCATAATGCCGGACTCGGCGGCAATCATTTTAACGGTTATTTTGTTGAAGTCCTTTTTTTCTACAAGTCTTTTAAACGCATCGGCTATCAGCGCATAAGTTAAACTTTTAGCATCCATTTACGTCCCTCCCTGTTAATAATTTATATTATTTTGGCAAAAAAAGCAACAAAATTTTATTGAATAAAAAATTTTCCTCAAATAAACTAAAGCAAAACGGACAGTTTAAATATCGGAGGTGCGATATGAAAAAACTGTTTCAGGTGCTGAGCTTTGTTTTTTTCTTTAGCTGCAGCGCGGTATTGCTGATGATAATTATAGGATATTCGCGAATACCGAATGAAATTTCTATGCAGGAATACAGCTCAATGTCATCGGGCAGCGCGTATGTTTGCAGATCACTGACCGAAATTTCGGCCAACGCGACGGTAAACAATACTGATCAATACGAGACCTCCGTGCGTCTGTTTGACATATTTCCGATAAAATCCGCAAAGGTAAACGTGTCTGAGCGAAAATACGTTGTTTTGGGCGGCGATGTTTTCGGCATACGGCTTTATACCAAGGGCGTTATGATTGTAAAAATTGACGACGTTGCAACCGTAAACGGCAGAATATGCCCCGGCGCAAAAGCAGGTCTTAAAGAGGGCGATATAATTTTGAGCGTAAACGGTAAAGAAATCAGCAACAACAAAACATTATCAAAAATTATATCATCGTCACAAGGCAAGGCTCTTAAATTAAAAATTGAGAGAAATGCCGAGGTAACAGAGACAGAATTTTATGCTGTTTTATCGTCTGACGGTTCTGACTATAAAGGCGGATTATGGGTGCGCGACAGCACGGCCGGCATAGGCACAATGACTTTTTATGACAGAAATTCAGGTGTATTTGCAGGTCTCGGTCATGCTGTGTGCGATGTTGACACAGGCGAAATAATGCCTCTCTCCGGAGGAGACGCGGTAAAAGCAAGCGTAAAGGGGTGCTATAAAAGCTCGGGCAGCACCCCCGGTGAGCTTTGCGGGGTATTCAGCGGTAACTCTATAGGTTCATTGATAATTAACGGAGAAACCGGAATTTACGGCACGCTGTATTCATACGGCAAAAATGCTAATGTGATACCTGTTGCTTTGCCTGCCGAGGTTAAAACGGGCAGCGCTCAGATTATAAGCACGGTTGATGAAAACGGCCCTAAATATTATGATATTCAGATAACAAAAATTTATCAAGGTGCATCCGACCAGCGCAATCTTATAATTAAAGTGACAGACGAAGAGCTTATAGAAAAAACCGGCGGAATAGTTCAGGGAATGAGCGGAAGCCCCATAATTCAAAACGGTATGCTTATAGGTGCGGTTACACATGTTTTTGTTGACAATGCAACCGAAGGCTACGGAATATTTGCCCAAAACATGACCGAAACAGAAGCTTCTCTTGAAAAGGAACTGAAGCTTTCGACGGCAGGATAAGGCATATCGCAAAAATCACCCCGATAAGGTATTATTACCGCAATCGGGGTGATTAAATATGAAATTTAACGGTATCAGCCTTTTCTCATCTTTACGAGGTCATCGTAATTTATAAGTTTAATACCCTCGCTCTCAAGAATTTTCCTTGTCTGTGGGTCTGAAAACAGCTTATATTCCCACACTCTTCTCCACCATGCGGCGGTGATGTTTTTGATTTCATCTGTTTCTTTTGCCGGGTGGATATAAGTTTCACTGACTCCATCGGGTATATTTACGAGCCTGTTTATGGCAAAATTTTTAAAAGTCTCATAATCTTTATATGCCTCTTTGGGGCACTCGGGGTATATAAGATAATCAAGTATCGGAACTTCGTACATATCCGCTATGTTGGCATAGCTTCTTACAAATTTCTCATACATTGATATAGGCAAATCCAAGCCCTCGGGAATATAATCCGGGTGCGGAAAACGGTACATTCTGAAAGAATAGCCGAGTTCATTGCACATTTCAAAAACCTTGGGCATTAAATCATAATTGCCGCAAAGACCGTAGAGAGCCGCCATATGTGTATCAAGGTGCGAAATTTCAAGACCGAGCTGTTTTGCTCTGTTCACCTGCGCGCGTATCTCATTACCGACCTCTTTAATATCGCACTGTGCCTCAAACTCTTCACATTCGTGATAAAAATATCCTTCCGGGTCACGCAGCGAGTCTGTTCCGCATGAAGCAACGGGACCCCAGCGATAGCCGCCCCATTCGCTTGTGAAAGTTAAATGCACGCCTACCGAATACTCTTTGTGCTTTTGGCACCATCTGATTGCGTGCTTCGCCCAACTGCTCGGCACCATAACAGAAGCAGATGTAATTCCACCGCTCTCAAAAAGCTCAAATGTAGCTTCGTTATGCGAAAGGCACATTCCGAAATCATCGGCATTTATAATAAGATAACGCTCGCCCATAGAAAACCTCGCTTATTTTAAAATTCCGTTTGCTTTTGCATATTCATAAAATACTCTTATGCTCTTGAGCCTTGCGGGGCTGAGGTTATGGTTACCTCTGGTTGTCCAGCCTATCGGCACGCCCTGAAGTGAGCAAAGATATTTTGCGCTTGCACAGAAGCCGCTGTCAATGGCATTGTCAAGCAAAATAATGTTTTCAAATGTGCGTTTTGCCGCTTCATGGTCTTTTGCGACAAAAAACTCATCATACATTTTGCGGAAAAGTGCCGCACCGCATGATGTGGGCGTTGCAACTACACCTCTTGCGCCTGCCTCATAAGCCTCAAGCAAATAAGGAATGTTAGCCTGCATAACTGCGGTATCGCCCTGAACGGCAATTTTTTCTTTAATTCTTGGCATTGTGCAGGTTGTGTCTTTTATGCCGACAAATCTGCCTGTTTTTGCAAGCTCGCCGTATGCTTTGCCGCTCATAAGATGGGGTTGAAGTCCGGGAAACTCATAAAGAAGAATGGGAAGAGTTGTATTCTCTGCCAACTCGCAAAGATATGTAACAAGGCGGTCGTCATCGTTGGCATAGCCTTTTGTTACAAAAACAAGACCGTGAACGCCTGTCTGCTCCATCTTTTTAACTTCTTCAACCTGAGCTTTCCATGAAGGCTCAAGGTTTGCGGTAGCAAAGCAAGGAACGTCTCCCGAATGTTTTGCCGCAGTCTCTGCAATTTTAAGTCTTTCGCTGAGGGTAAGATCCATCATCTCCGAACTTCCGCATACAGGGAAAAGATAATTAGGTCTGTTTGAGGCCTGCCACTCAACATATGCGGCATATCCGTCATAATCAACAGACTTATCCTCTTTAAATGCTGTGAGGAGCAATGCGTAAACTCCGCGGTATTGTTCCATGTTTTCGATTTTCATAATAGCACCTTCCGGTAAAATATAATTTTGAGGATTTATTCCTCATAATCTCCGTTTTCGATATATTCTAAAAGCTCTTTTGTACCCTCGCCTGTCACGGCACTGGTGTGAAATACCTTTTGACAGCCCGCAAGCTCCAAAAGCTCGGTGGCGTCCTCCACCTCTTGCTCGGTGGCAATATCTATTTTGCTGACAACGCCGATAACCGGCACACTGAAAAACATTGCCTGACCGGGTGAAAATCTGAATCTTTCATCGGTCGCATCCTGCAAAAACAAGATAAGGTCACTGTCTGCGGCAGTTACAATAATTCCCTTATAAAGCTGCCTGTTTTCAAGGTATTCGCCCGGGGTATCTATCGTGTTGTTAATAACGCCTATTGTCTGGGTTTTTTGATACTCAATCGTAAGCCCGTTAAGCCTTTGGCAAAGAGTTGTTTTGCCGCAGGTGCTTGAACCGATGAGCATAATTTTTTTATCCATATTAAGTCCTCGTGATTTCGGTAGAAGCAAAATGAAGCACGTTTTTCAGCGTTGCAAGAACATCTCTGAGTGCTGCCTCAACGCTTGCAACATCGCCGCATATAACAAGCGAGCCGCTGAATCTGTCAACAAACACTATGTCTACATTTGCCGCCTTTGTAGCAACATCAGCACCGATAATTGCCGCTTCGCTCGGTGTTATGGTCATAATGCCCAAAGCACCGCGTTTTTTGCTGACAACGCCTAATTTTTTATAGAGGTCGTCCTCCGGGTTAGCTATGAGGTGAGCCATTGTCACCTGTTTACCGGGAACAAACTCCTGTATTATTCTTTGTTTATCCTGAAAAGCATCGGACATTTAATCTACCTCCGTCACAAATGCCGCTGTTACATAAGTGATTCAAAAATTTCCGGTCTGGGGTTAGGTATTACAACGTTTGAGACAACCATACCCACGGCATTCTCTGTGTTTATGCCGCAGTTGATTGACTCGTTGACAGCCGCAACCTCGCCTGTGAGAATAACAAACGATTTGCCGCCTATACCTGTGCCCAAACGAACGTCCATGAGTTTAACGTCTGCCGCTTTAACCGCGGCATCGGCAGCGTAAACTGCCGCAGTAACGCTGAAAAACTCCATAACGCCGAGAGCGTTGGTTGTTACAGGCTCAACAGCGGAATTTATAGCCGCTATAACCTGGGGGTGAACTCTCGGAATAACACATTTATCAACCGTGTTTGCTCCGCCTATGAGCGCACCCGCCTCAATAGAAGCGGTTACCGCCGCAACCTCGCCCGTGAAGAGTATGTAGTATTTGCCGGGGCAGCTCGCTCTTGCAAAAATGAGTTCTGTTTCGGCAGCTTTAAGAATTGCATCTGCCGCCTCAATACCTTTTGCTATGCTGTTAAGCTCAAGAAATCCTATTGTTTCATACATCGCTCTTCACCTGCTCTCTTTCTATAACTATCACATCACCGACAGATTTAACCGTTCCGTCAACCGAGGCATGTATGTTTGCCCCGAGCTTGCCCTGCGGGCACGCAGCAATAAGCTGACCGCATTTGACTTTGTCGCCGACTTTCACTGTCGGCTCCGACGGTACGCCTATGTGCTGTTTCACCGGAACACTCACGCAGTCGGGTGTGAATTCTTTGCAATTTTTAATTTTGTAATCATAATATTTTCCTGCACCCGCACGGCACGCCGCACGTTTGGAGGGAATCTTTCTGTACTCTCTGTTTATATCGGGAGTATAGGTTTCGCCCGTTTTTTGATATTTGACTCCTTTTTGAGCCAAAGCCTTTTTAACCAAGCTGTTTACTTTTCTCGGTTGAAGCTGCATCGGGCAGGCATACAGCTCACATACGCCGCATTCGCAGCAAAGCAGTGCGTTGACAACCGTCGGGTCGTCAAGCATATCTTCAATAGAGCCGCAAGAGAGCTTACGCATAATCTTGTTGGGTTCTATCGGGTGCCCCAACATATGCCTGGGGCAAAGCTGAGTGCAGAAGCTGCACTGAATACAAGCCGATTTGGCACGGTTTAACGTGTGCTCTACCGGTGTTTTGTAAAGTGACGGCAATCTTCCGTCCGGCGGCAAAATTATGTAGCCTGAGGTTGTTTTGGTAACAACCGCCTTTGCCGCTTCCTCCATAGTCATGGGTTTTCCCATCATAGGTCCGCCGCAAATAACAAAATACTCGTCCAGATGTGTTCCGCCTGCGGCTTCAAGGCACTCTGAAAAAGATGTGCCGAGCGGAACGTGCAAAACCGTGGGTTCGCCGACTTCACCGGTTACGGTGAGGTATTTATGAGTAAAGGGAATGTTATTGAGAGCATCGTTTATGGCGCATACCGTTGCAACGTTTGAAACGACACAGCCGACATCAAGCGGTATTCCGCTCGGCGGAACAACTTTGCCCGTGACCTCGCACACAATAACCTGCTCGTCACCGGCGGGATAAAAGCTGTTCATAGTATGAAGCTTAACCTTTGAGCCGAGAGCAAGTATCGCTACCTCAAGTGAAGCGATTTCTTCTTTATATGCGCTTTTGAGCGCAATGGTGCAATCCTGCGCGCCGAGATGATCTCTGATAACCTCGCAGGCTGAAATTATTTCTCTTGCCTTGTTGCACATTATGTATCTGTCGGTGCGAAGAAGCGGCTCGCACTCTGCGGCATTCACAATAAAATGCTCAACCTTGGCTTTATATTTAACATGAGTCGGAAAACCTGCGCCGCCGAAGCCGACTATGCCCGCATTAAAAATAGTTTCGGTCAAATTCAATTATTTCACCTGCTTTTTTGACTGCTGTTCGAGTTCTCTGTCTACTTCAAGAGTATCTATAATACCGACTATCGCGCAATCCATCGCGACATTGTCTTTGCCCAAAGCGCGCCTTGCGGTGCTGCCGTTTACAACGAGAACTCTCTCGCCTACTCCGGCACCGACAACATCTGCCGCAACGAAGGTTTCTCCGTCGGTTTTATCGGTTTCGACCTCTTTAACTATCATAAGTTTAAGACCCGAAAGCGTTTCTTCTTTTTTGGTTGCCCACACATGGCCTATAACCTGACATATTATCATGGGGCTTCCTCCTAATCAACAAATTCGACTTTAATTTCCGAATGGTTAAATATATCTTTTGCAGACGGTGTTATCACCGTACCGCGCTTGAGGCATACCTTGCCGTCCGCCGCTTTTTCACAAAGAGATATTGCCAGTTTTTCCGTTATGACTTTGTCAACAGAATTATCCGCAATGGCGTTTCTGTCAAGGTTTCTGCCGTACCACTGCTCTCTTATAAGCTCAATGTCATAAGACCGCAGGGTGTTGACATAACCCTCCATAACAGAGTAAAACTTGCGGTTGGCGGTATCTTTATGCTTGCGGTGAGGCAGAGCGGATTCGAGCAGATAAATTTTCTTTCCGCACAAAAGGGCATTTGTAACGGCGCACGGAACCGTTCTGCAATCTCTGCCGAGAGCGCAGTCTGCAAGCTCCGCACAGGTAAGCTCTGCGATAAACACGCAGTCAAAAGGACTAATATCCCCTTTATAACTCTCCATATCGGCAAAGCGGTATTTATCCGCCGCAAAAGAGGGCAAACATTTTTTATCGCCTATAACCAATGCAAGCGGTCTTGCGTCAACATTGCCGTTTTGGGATATACCTGCAATTCCGCCCTGAGAGAGAGCTTTCATCACTTCTTTTGTAACAAGCTCAACCAAAGCCTCATAAGATAAATTTTCCATAAACTATCCTCTTTATAAAGAGATTTTGCCTGTTGAATTTTTTTGAAGGCAGCAAGCGTTTGCCTCGTCAAAATCAATATGCATTGCAAGAGAGAATTTTTCGCTCACCCTTACTGTAACGTCTTCAAATGTAACGGGACGGTCTGTATCTGCCTTGACTCTTACGCTCTGACCGTCTTTAACAGAATAAATAGCGGCGTCCTGCGGAGTCATATGTATGTGATTTTTTGCAACTATAACACTGCCTGCGGCGTTTAAAACCGCATTTTCACTAACAAGATACACACTGCCGGCATTTGTTAAATCGCCCGACAGATTAACGGGAGCCTTTATGCCGAGAGAGCGGCAATCGGTCATTGAAAGCTCAACCTGAACGGCTTTTCTTTCGGGGCCGAGAACTGCCACATTGGCAATTTCTCCCTTAGCGGTGACAAGTTTTAATCTTTGCTCGCTCAAAAACTCGCCGGGCTGAGAGAGGTCTCTCTTTTTGGTAAGTGTCGCACCCTTTCCGAAAAGAAGCTCTACCGCCTCTTTTGTAAGATGCACATGCCTTGCCGAAGACTCTATGGGTATAGGTCTTGAATTATTCTCTATTGAAGAAAGAACCTGCGACACTATTTTTCTGATGTCGTTTTCATTCATAATATCACCCTTAGTCATACTGACCGGCAACTTTTTTGCAGAAAATGATATATACGCAGCTACTGAGGCGGTTGAGAGCCTCAACTATATCGGGACGCGTCATCTCGTTATCTCTCATAAATGCGGTGACTGCGGCAAGCTCGGTTTCTCTGACGAATGTTCTCAAAGAATTGAGCGCAACGCAAACCGCACCCATTGTATAATCGGGTACCGAGTGCTGTATGCCGAAAACTTCTGTTAAGTGATGCGAAGCGTAGCGAAGTCTTTCGCTGTTCATGCCCAAAAGAGAAATATCGGGCATCGGCTCGTCTTTAACCTCACAGCCGAGAAGAGTTTGAACAAAGGTCATAACGTCTTCAAGGTCTTCGGCGATATTTTTATATCCCTTATCAAGTACGGTTATCTGGGTCTGCATAATAAGTGCTTCAAGGCTGTCAAGTTTACCGCGAAAGAGGATGCGAGGGTGGTTTTTGACAACAAGCAAATTTCCTCTCAGGTGGGTCATATGCTCCGGTTTTTCGGCATAGCCCTCGCCGGTCTCATAATCTATAAAGCGGTGATCGCCCGATTTTGCTATCGGCGTATAGCTCATTACGCCTTTGCCGAAGCTGCCCTTGCCGTCGGATTTGTGTGAATCGGAAAATTCAAGTTCTATACCGTTATCTCTCATATATTCTTTTGCGAGCGGAGTGATAAAAGTGCCTGTTTTAACACAGACTTTATTATCTTTTCTCTTGACTTTTCCGCTTCTGAGATCCGATTCTGTCAAAATATCCACAACGCACCCTCCTTTCTTATTTTAATTCAGGTAAACTCACAGCGGCAACTGCCGGAATTACCGGGTAATTACTGACGGTCGCAGTTATCGAGTGAGGGAAGAATGTATTCAACCTCGTTGTGGGGGCGAGGAATAACGTGAACAGAAACGAGCTCGCCTACTCTTGATGCGGCTGCTGCGCCTGCGTCAGTTGCTGCCTTAACTGCTCCTACGTCGCCTCTTACCATAACGGTAACAAGTCCGCCGCCGACATGAACCTTACCTATAAGGTTAACGTTAGCTGCCTTAACCATTGCATCCGCAGCCTCTATTGAGCCTACGAGTCCTTTTGTTTCGATCATTCCAAGTGCCTGTAATGTTGCCATGAGAATTTCCTCCTAAAAAGATTTCTTTTATATTTTGAAAAACCAAAAGGTTTTTTCAACAAATTATTTTGCCGATAAACGGCGGATTATTTCTTTCGTGATGTTTTCGACATCGCCCGATGTCACGGACGGCTGTGCTTCGGCTTTGCTTTCGCACGGTGCTTCGCACTTCTTTTCGCCGCATTTCACCGGCGGCGGAACAGCTTTGTCTGCCGATACATTCTGCTTGCTTTTGCGGATATATTCGTCATAACCCGCATTTATGGATTCGTTAAACGAACTGCCGTAAACGGCTTTGGGCTTTTCGCTGAATTTTGCATCTGCGCAAACAGGTTTTGATACTGACGGTGTCGGGTTTGTACCTCTGACATCAGAAAGCTCTCTTACGCCGTAAGCGACTCTTCTGATGTTTATAAGGTTCAAAGGTGATATATTATCCGAGGTTGCGCTTCCTCCTACCGCTCCGCAGCCGAGTGTGAGCGCGGGCGAAAGATTTGTTGTTGCACCTACGCCGCCCAAGGCGCCGGGGGTATTTACAAGAAGCCTTGAAACGGGCTTTTTGAGCGCAAATTCACGGATTATTTTATCATTCTGTGAGTGAATGGTCATGGTGTGACCCACGCCCTCGTTATAGAGAATCTGCATACATCTCTCGCACGCATCCTCCCACGAATTTTCTGTGTAGAAAGCAAGTATGGGGCAAAGCTTTTCTCTTGAATAGGGGTTGGTCTTGCTGACCTCTGTCTGCTCCGATACAAGAACTCTTGTACCCTCGGGGATTGAAAATCCTGCCATATCGGCAATTACCTTTGCGCTTTTGCCGACGATTTTGGGATTCATGGTGCCGTTGGCTCTGAGTATAAAGCCGGAAAGCTTTTTGGTCTCTTCTGCGTTAAGGAAGTAGCCGCCCTGCTTTTTGACCTCTTCAACGACCTTGTCTTTAATGCAGCTTTCGGTAACAATGCTTTGCTCCGAAGCGCAGATTGTGCCGTTATCAAAGGTTTTGCTGTCAAAAATACGTTTAACAGCCATGGGAATATCGGCTGATTTTTCTATATAAGCAGGTCCGTTGCCGGGGCCTACGCCGATTGCGGGGTTGCCGGAGCTGTAAGCTGCCCTTACCATTGCTTCGCCGCCCGTTGCGAGGATAACGCCTATATCTTTGTGCTTTAAGAGAGTATTTGTGGCGTCGATGGTGGTGAGTGAAATTGCCTGAACAATATTGTCGGGAGCGCCTGCTCTTTTTGCCGCCTGCTGTATGATTTTAACTGTTTCAATAATGCAGTTTTTGGCATTGGGGTGCGGGCTTATTACTATTGCGTTGCCGGCCTTTATTGAAATTATTGATTTATACATTGTGGTTGACGTGGGGTTGGTTGAGGGAATAAGCGCCGCAACTATACCCATGGGAACGCCGACTTCAATAAGCCCCGCGGCTTTATCTTCTTTAATAACGCCTACGGTTTTCATATCCTTGCAGCTCTCGTATGTAATGGTACTGCCCAAAAGATTTTTGAGCACCTTATCCTCCCATACGCCGAAGCCCGTTTCTTCAACTGCCATTTTGGCAAGCTTTTGTGCATTTGCCGCGCAGTCTTTCGCTATTTCGTATATGATGCGGTCAATTTTTTCCTGAGAAAATTCCGCAAGCTCTCTCTGCGCCTTTTTGGCATTTGCAACGAGGTCGCGAACTTCTTGGATTGACTGCAAATCTCTGTCTAAAGTCATACCGTACTCCCCTTTTCAAGACAAATTGGATTTTGTGCTATATTGCAAATTCTTTGGGCAAACGCCTCGCACGCGGCTTTGCACGCCGCCTGGTCGCCCACCAATAATCCCCCTGCAAAGTTTGTTTCGGTCGGGGGGCCGTAAAATACTTTCATTTCAACGTCAGCCATTTTAAGCGCGTCGTCTATTCCGCAAACAGCCTCAACGGGCGGAGCAATAAGGTAAGCCATTGCCGTGCCCTCGGGCACACTTGCCTGCTGCGAAAGATAAGAGCCCGTTCTCGAAATACACTGTGCAAAATAAACGATTGAATCATCGTCGTTTGCGCTGTAAAATGCCGCGTCGTTTTCTATATAGCTTATTGCCGCCTGAACACCGCTTTTGACCTCTGCTGGGTCGGGCGAGCCTAAAATACCGATAAATTCACCCGAAAGGAGCGTGGACGCATTTGTTGAACCGGCGTACATGCTTTTGGCATAAACCACACAGCAGTTTGCCTTTTTTGTCGCTTCGTCAAGCGCGGCATATGAGACATCATCACAATCGGTCGTTATGATACCGAGGCTGTGAACGTCCTCGCCTGCGCCGACGGCACTGAGCAAACTTTTATCTGCATTTGGGATTATCTGAACGCTCAGGACGTTGGATTTCATTTTGTCGCCTTTCATGCGCCGCCCCTCCTTTCAATAATTATTTTTTAAGATTTACGCCGCTTGCCTTATTCTTCATAATAAGGTCAATAACTTCGGCAAGGTATGCGCCTGCTTCAACGGCGGTAATTCCTCCGCTGTGAATGTTGGAGACAACGGTTCTGTTAGCCTCCGGCATACCGACTTTTGCATCATATGCTATGTATGCGCTCATACTCTCTGCCGTGCCGAGCCCGGGTCTTTCGCCTATAAGTATGCAGGTGACCTTTGAGCCTACTATTTCACTGACATGGTCCATACTCGCAACTCTGCCGAATTTGACAAAGAAAGGTGTACCGACGCTGTAACCGAGTGCCTTAACGCCGTCTGTAACGGCAGGAAGGACGTTTTCTATATTGGCTTCTATCGCCTTTGAGCTGAGTCCGTCGGATACAACAAACTGAACGTCGGGATTAGCTGTGCATTTTGATTTTATCTCTGCCGCTGTCTCGGGTGAGAACTTTCTGCCGAGATCGGGCCTTGTGAGATGCTCGTTTCTGTCGCGGCAGCAGGTTGTGACTTCAAAAAGCCCCATTTTTTTAATAAGGTCTTCGTTAACGTCGGCAAAGACCGAGTCTCTCGCCGCAGCATGGTCTGCCCTGAGCGCGAGCATTGTTTGGGTTTTAAGCCTCGGACCTGCTCTGCCGACGCCTATTCTCGCCGGGGTTTTGCTCATCATGCGAAGAAGACCGTCTTTATCGGCAGGGTTGTCTATAAGCGGAATTGCCTTGACTTCTTTTGAGGTTATATCAACAAGCTCGCTGTCGGGTGTGTCGTCAACCTGCGGTGCGGAAGAAACCGCACTTTTCACAGCGTCGGAAACAGCCGAAGCCGAAATATTTGAACTGCCGGATTCGGAGGACAGCTTTTTAAGCACAGCCTGAACTATACTCTCTACGGTATTGTTATCCATAAGCCTTATCCTCTCTTCTTAAGAAATATTGTCGGGTCGCCTGCGTATTTTGTGAGCTTGCCGTTTTCGGTTATTCCCATTTTTTCAAGCCATTCGTCAAACTCTTTTATGGGTCTTAAACCGAGAATTTCTCTTATAGTTGACGCATCGTGATATGCGTTTGTCTGATAGTTAAGCATTATATCGTCGCTTGTCGGAACGCCGAGTATATAGTTTACTCCGCATGAGCCGAGAAGAAGCGAAAGATTTTCTATATCGTTCTGATCTGCCATCATGTGATTTGTGTAGCAGCAGTCACAGCCCATGGGGATACCCGTGAGCTTGCCCATGAAGTGGTCTTCAAGTCCCGCTCTGATAACCTGGCGGCTGTCATAAAGATATTCGGGTCCTATAAAGCCAACAACGGTGTTGACCATAAAGGGCGAAAACTCTTTTGCAAAGCCGTAGCAGCGAGCCTCCATAGTTACCTGGTCTGCGCCGTAATGCGCATCGCTCGAAAGCTCGGAGCCTTGACCCGTTTCAAAATACATGACGTTGGGGCCTGTTGCCGTGCCCTGCTGAAGCATGAGCTGACGGGCTTCTCTGACCGTTTCGGTTGTGAAGCCGAACGCTTCGTTGCCCTTTTGGCTGCCTGCGATGCTCTGGAAAATCATGTCGCAGGGCGCACCGCGTTTAACGGCCTCTATCTGTGTTGTTATATGACCCAAAACACATATCTGCGTGGGAATTTCAAACTCATTTTTTACCTCGTCAAATCTTTTAAGAACCTCGCTGAGGCTGGAGATTGTGTCGTTGACAGGATTAAGACCGAGAAGTGCGTCGCCGCAGCCGTAGCTCAAGCCCTCAAAAAGAGAGGCGGTTATACCGTCAACATTATCTGTTGTGTGGTTCGGCTGAAGTCTTGTAGAAAGTGTGCCTCTTACGCCGATTGTGGTGTTGCAGTGAGCCGTAACTCTGACTTTTGAAGCGGCGTAAATAAGGTCAAGATTTGACATGAGCTTGCACACGCCTGCTATGACCTCGCTTGTAAGACCTCTTGAGAGGTGTCTTATATCTCTCTCAGTGGTTGTGTGTGAAAGTATGTATTCACGAAGCTCGCCTACAGTCCAGTTTCTGATTTTATTATATATCGGCTCGCTTACCGCGTCCTGTATAATTCTTGTAACATCGTCCTGCTCATAAGGTACAACGGGATTTTCACGCAAATCGCTGACCAAAAGATTTGACAAAACCTCTTTTGCCGCTATTCTTTCGGTTCCGCTGGAGGCCGCAACGCCTGCAAGTATATCGCCCGATTTTTCTTCATTGGCTTTGGCAAGAACCTCTTTAACGTCTTTAAACTGATATGTCTTGCCTAAGATAACTGTTTTTAACCGCAAAACAACAACCTCCTGTTTTTGTTTTTATGCGAATTTATCCGAAAATAAGTGTTTTGACAACTACCGGAATTACAAGCCCGTCTAAAAGCGGCTTGCCGAGATCTACAAAATCGCCGTCGTCAACACTGATGCTGTCTATTGAAATTATATCGCGTT
This sequence comes from uncultured Ruminococcus sp., assembly GCA_900539465.1. Classification (GTDB taxonomy): domain Bacteria; phylum Bacillota; class Clostridia; order Oscillospirales; family Acutalibacteraceae; genus CAG-488. The sequence continues at coordinate 179,316 of UQCF01000001.1, forward strand.
TATCGCCGTAAGTTCTTTTAATCGCCTGACCGAGAGCTTTTGCAATGTCACACTCGGTAACAATAAGCATGGGCTCTGCGGCAGGTAAAAGCGAATCAAGAGCTTCGCCTACGCTTTTGGCAAGTCTGCCGATTTCAAGATAAGACGGGTCGCGCTTGCCGGGCATTGCAAGAACAAGCCTTTGCGAATCGCTCTGCGAAGAGAACCATTTGACTTTTTCCTTTACAAACTCGGTGTCGCCCTCAAACGCCCTCGCCTGCTCCTGCTCATTGAGCTTTAAAACAGGCACGTTTTTTAGCGGCAGTGCCTTCTCCGAGTAGGTGATTGTGCTGCCCGAAATTGATGTTGTGTATGTACCTGCGCCCACAACGGTTGCGCGTATGGTTTCTTTAGCTTTTATAAGCGTAAAATCACTGTAAAGTCTGCCCTCACGCACTGCGGCACCGAGAAAAACGCCGATGTCGCCGTAGCGAAGCTTGTCGGTCTGTGTGCCGTATATGCAGTCGGCAACTCCGCCAGAGAAGCATATTGCCCTTATGGGCTTGTCTATTTTAAGCTCGGTGCTGCCGCCGGTTATAACCTTTTTGAGCATATCCGATTTTTCGTATATTCCGAGCATTTGCTCAAGAAGCGACACCATTTCGGAGCATATGGCTTTTAGTGAATTTTCGTCTGTCTTTTGCCCCTCTGCCAAAGATATGCCGAGCTTGTCGGCAATGAGCCTTGCACTGGGGCTTATGTATCTGACGGTGTAGTCACTGTCAAGCTTTATCTGCCTGCCGCCTATATCGGCGCAGCCCTTGGCAATGACCTTGCCGCAGTCAAACACAACTATGTTTGTTGTTCCGCCGCCTATATCGAGGTTGACAGCCGTGCAGGCATTCTCTTCAGAATAACTTTGTGCGCCGCTGCCCTTGCCGGCAATGACCGATTCGAGATCGGGGCCTGCGGTGGAGACGACAAAGTCGCCCGCAAAATCACTGAGCTTTTCGAGAACCAGTGCCGAGTTTTCTTTTCTCGCGCTCTCGCCGGTTATAATAACCGCGCCGGTCTGCGTATCGCTCGGTGAAAAGCCTGCTTTATTAAACTCCGCCGCCACAATGTCTCTGACCTTATCACCGTCGATAAGATAAGAATTTTTAAGCGGGGTCATATGTATTTCGCTTTTATAAACAACTTCTTTATCAACTATGGAGACATGGGGAACTGCGAAAAAGCCCGCCGTATTTTCCATAACAATTCGGCTGAAAATAACCTGGGTGGTCGATGTGCCGATGTCTATACCGACGCTGAGTATTCCCTTATCCACCGACCTGCCTCCTTAAAATTATTTTTTGAAGCTCTCAATAACAGCCTTTGTCTTATCGGGGAAATTACCTATTATGGCGTTTATTCCTTTCTCGATAAGTCTTCTCATATATTTTTCGTCATTCACCGTCCAGGTGTTGATGCCTATTCCGTTTTTGCCGATTTCGTCAATAACGTCGTCGGTCAAATTCCAGTGCATCGGGTGAACGTATTCAACGCCGTATTTTTTGGCATATGCGCCGAAGTCGATAATGCGGCTCTCTTCGAGAAATCCGCACTTCATCTCGGGTGCAAGAGCCTTGAAGCGCATAACGCTGAAGTGGTTAAACGAAGAAATAATTATGCGGTCTCTCAAATCAAACTCGTCTATAAGCTCAAGAACCGCCTTTTCTATGCCGGGGTAATCGTTGATTCCCGTTTTAAGCTCGATGTTTGTCATAAATCCGTCAACGGGCTTCACAAGCTCGAAATATTCTCTGAGGGTCGGGATTTTCTGAAATTCGTATTTGCCCTTAAAATTGCCGTAGGCGTTGAATTTTGAAAGCTCATCGTATGTGAAATCAACAACATAGCCGCTGCCGGAAGTTGTGCGGTCTATTGTTTCGTCGTGAATTATAACGAGCTCATGGTCTTTGGTAAAATGCACGTCAAGCTCCGCGCCGTCTGCCCCTGCCTCAATAGCCTTTTTAAAAGCGAGCATAGTGTTTTCGGGGTATTTGCCGCTGAAACCTCTGTGTGCATAGTTTTTAGTCATAACTGTCACCTCTGACTTTTTCTTTAATACCGAATAATTATATCATCTAAATAATCATTTTACAACATTTTTTTGCATGATTTAGCTCTATTTTATCCGTGATATTTCACAAAGATTATGCGCTTTATTTAAATACATCTACAATAAGCACCGTTCTGCCGCTTTTGCTGTGAGAAGATGCGTCACGAATTACAGCCTTTCCGGAGCCTCTCAAAACGAGTTTATTCCCCTCTCCGAGCTTATAATCGGGCTTAATAATTTGTCTGTCATCCACGAAAACAAGCCCTTTTTCGATAAAATCCGAAGCTTTGGCACGCGACAAGGAAAAGACCGCGGAGAGAGTGGAATCGAGCCTTAAGGATTTAACGAAACAGGTCTTTTCCTCTGTGTTTGAGCAGATACTTAACTCATTGTTTTTCGTCGCTTCATAGGTCTTTATCGTACCTCTGCCTGCGGAGGTGAAATTTTGGCAAAGATAGTCTTTGATTTTTCTGTCGGCAAAAAAGTAACAGCCCTTTTCATCAATTATTATATCGCCTATTTTTTCTCTTTTTATTCCGAGACCCATAAGTGCGCCGAGATAGTCTCGGTGTGTAAGCTTTGAAAACGAATCTTTATCGGCTCTGAGCATAACATACGGGCATAGCTCGGGTGACTCTTTTATATAATCAAAAAAATCATCGACGTAAAACGGAAGAAAAACGACGGTCTTTCTCTCTGCCATATCATAGCCGCCGGTGAAAATAAAGCGCACGTTTTTCATTTTATTTAATACAGCCGCGGCGTCGGACTGCGCTTTTAAATCCAAAAAGTCGGTATGCGTTATAACAGCGTTTTCTTCGCACTCCTGAGCCTTATCTTTAACAGAAGAAATCAGTACCTCATCATCTGTCATAATCATCACCTCAAAAAAATCATACCATATGTTGATAAATTTCTCAATAGTTATTGCATAAGTAGTGATTTTGTGTTAGTATGCTGTTGAAAATTTATGACACAGGAGGATAACTATGTCAATTCCACGTCCTGAATATCCCAATCCCCAATTTCAGCGTTCAAACTGGATAAATCTCAACGGCGAATGGGATTTTGCTTATGATAACGAAAACAGCGGTGAAGAAAAAGGATTTTATAAAGATTCATCGGTTTTTGACAAAAAAATCATTGTTCCGTTTTGCCCGGAAAGCAAGCTCTCCGGCATCGGCAACACAGACTTCATACGCGGAGTATGGTACAGAAAAACAATCACTCTGCCCGAGAGATACCTCGACAAGCGCGTGGTGCTCCACTTCGGCGCGTGCGATTATATAACGAAGGTATATGTTGACGGTCAGTTTGCAGGCAGACATAAGGGCGGCTATTCATCGTTTTTTATCGATATAACGCCTTTTATAAAGCCTGAGCCCATAACAATCACCGTTTATGCAAAGGATGACACAAGAGATCCGCTGCAGTCCGGCGGCAAACAGTCATATGATTACGCTTCACACGACTGCTTCTATACCCGCACAACGGGCATTTGGCAGACGGTATGGATTGAGGCAACGCCTAAAACATATATAAATAATGTTAAGTATTACCCCAATGCCGAAAACGGCTCGCTTGACATAAACGCAACAGTTGTCGGCGAGGGTAAATTTGAGGCGATTGCGCTTTTTGTCGGCAAAATAATGGGTGCGGCAAGCGCTTCGTCCGAGGGCGGCAGCGTCAGCCTTCACCTTGACCTTAAAGAAAAGCATCTTTGGAATGTCGGCGACGGTCAGCTTTATGACCTTGAGCTTAAATTCGGAGAAGATGAGGTTAAGAGCTATTTCGGCCTTCGCAGTGTTCGCCTTGACGGAATGAAGTTCAGGCTTAACGGCAAATCCGTGTTCCAGCGCCTTGTGCTTGACCAGGGCTTTTATCCAGACGGTATTTACACCGCTCCCAATGAGGACGCACTAATTCACGACATACAGATTTCTCTTGACGCGGGATTTAACGGCGCAAGACTTCACGAAAAAATCTTTGAGCCGAGATTTTTATATCACTGTGATAAAATGGGTTATCTCGTTTGGGGCGAATACCCGAACTGGGGACTTGACCATTCAAAACCCGAATCCGTATTCACAATTTTGCCCGAATGGCTCGAAGAGGTTGAAAGAGACTTTAACCACCCGGCAATCATCGGCTGGTGTCCGTTTAACGAGACGTGGGATGTCAATGGCAGAAAGCAGTATGACGACGTTCTTGCAGCGGTTTATGACTGCACAAAGGCTCTTGACAACACCCGTCCCTGCATAGACACAAGCGGTAACTTCCATGTTAAAACAGATATATTTGATGTTCACGACTATGAGCAGAATGTTGCAATGTTTAAGAACAACTATGACAAGCTTATGGAAACCGGTGAACTTCACGACAGATTTGACCACATTCAGAAATATACAAAGGGTCAGCCGACATTTGTAAGCGAATACGGCGGAATCAAATGGTCTTTGAGCAATGTTGACAACTCATGGGGCTACGGCAACGCGCCCAAAACCGAAAAGGAATTTATTGAGCGTTATAAAGGTCTTACCGAGGCGCTTCTTAACAACGACCAAATGCTCGGTCTTTGCTACACTCAGCTTTACGACGTTGAGCAGGAGCAGAACGGTCTTTACTGTTATGATAGAACACCTAAGTTTGACATGAAGATATTTAAAGAAATTAACAGCCAAAAGGCGGCAATAGAAGACTGATAATAAAAAGCCGGCCACGCATCAGTAATGATGTGCGGTCGGTTATGTTTTAAAGGGTGGATAAATATATGAAAAGGATTTTTTCGGTTATCTTAATTTTAACCATGTTGATTTGCCTTTGCTCTTGCGCAAAAGGTTCGGACAACGGCACCGCAAATAACGGCAACACCTCACAGCAAAGCACCGACCGAACGGAAGAAAAAGTAAATATTGTCAAGACATCCGCCGCAAAAGCCGAAACCGAGATATTCAGCAACAGCGACTTCAGCATAAAAATACCCAAAGGCTGGAAAGTCACGACAGGCAGTACAAACATTTATCACACAATACGCATAAGCGACCCGAACGAGCCGCTCAACGGTATGTTTGTTTTGCTCAAAGCCGAATGTTTGCTTCACTCACAGGCGGGCAAAGAGGCGTGGCAAAGCCTTTATAAAATGGGCAATACGCAAGCCGCGCTTTATGCAAACGCACCGGTGCTGTCTAAACCGTCCACGGAGAATTTTTTTAAAATTTTCTCTGAATACGGCAACTTTGCCTCAAAAATCGATTCAACATATGCGGGATTTACTTTTCCGAAATATGACGATTTTACGGTAACCGACAGATTCAGCTCAAACAGCAATTTAAAATCATATGCTCTCGGCGATGAGCTTTTGCGTGCAACGTTTAGCGACGGCGGAAAGCAAGGCGAGGGTCTGTTCTCCGCAAGTGTGGTTGACTTCGGCAGTTACTCCATATCAAACGGCAATGTTGTCGGTTATCAGCTGCAAACCGTAGACGGAGGATATTACATGGCTTATAACGTTATGGCAATCACTGCGGTAAAGGACACGTTTATCGAATGGGAGAATTTGCTCACGGAGTGCATGAAAACGCTCAAATACTCGGACAGCTTTGTAAGCGCAACAAACCGCGCGAGCAATGAGAAGGTCTCTCAGGCTCTTAAAATAAGCCAAAACTTTAATCAAATTATGGACGGCTTTATGTCATCATGGGAAAGCAGAAACAAAAGCACCGACATAATAAGTCAAAAACAAAGCGACGCAACTCTCGGCTACGAAAGAGTTTATGACAGTGAAACAGGTGAAATATACAAAGCCCAAAACGGCTGGAGCGATAAATACGACGGTGAAAGATATAAACAGGTAACCGATGACAATATGTATCTGACGCCGATAGAGGGATATATAGAATAAGATTTTAAGCGGTTGACCCGATAAAAAGGTCAACCGCTTTTGTGTAGGTTTCGGATATTTTATTTGCCCCAGCCTATGTCTATATCGCCTTTGATAAGCCCGGGAATTTGAGAGATAATGAGCTTTAACGCTTTGAATAAATACTTCACTGCTTTTTCACACAGCTCGGTCACGCTCATTGCCTGTTCTTTTTCTAAAGGAGTATTGGGTGTTTTGGTTTCTGTGACGGTATAGGTCATTTCAACAACCGAAGCCGCATGGTCTGCGGCATTGACCGTTTGCCCCTCGGTATTCTCTACCGTACAGAATACGTATTCGTGAGATTTTGCTTCAAGAGTCAGTGTGTCGGTGCCTCTGTAAAACATTTTTTCAAGTCCGTCATAATGACCCCAATAATCTGTGTGGTATTTTTCATACATTTCGTCATAGGTGAAATTATAGTTGCCGTCATTACAAACCTCAACCCATGTGTCTTTAAAACCGCAAGAAACAAATTTTTCTCTTAAAACATCGCCGAGAACCAATGTGAAATTGGAGTTAAAATCGCCTGTTACAATTACGGCTCGGTCTTTTGAATATGTATCTATATAATCGCAAAGCTGGTCAAACTGCTCGACCTTTGCTTTGAGAGAGCCTTTGTCCTCATTCGCGTCGGCATGGATAGTATAAACATCTATATACACTCCGTCGGCTATCTCTGCCGTTGCAACCATAAAGCCCTTGGGCGTGAGTTCGTCAGAGCCGCAGTTGAGTATGCCGCAGGCAGTGTCCCACGGGATATGCTTAACATTATAAAGAGAATATTTTGAGGCTATGCCGAGCCCGTCACCTACCCCAGTGCCGCCTACAAATCCCGTTATGTTATCATAGGCAAGTTTTTTTTGATAATAGGGATAAAGGCCGAAATTCTCCTGCATCATAACGAGGTCGGCGTCATATCCGTTCAAAAAATCAATTATCGCATTTGCCGAGGCTATGGGACTTTTTTTGACCGACGACAAAAACGAGGGTATCGGAAGTCCGTCAACATTCATATTTATTATCTTCATGCTGCCGCTTTTAACCTCCGAATTATCCGAAGCGAATACGCTCACACCGACGGAAAAGAGCAAGACAACCGCCATAACAAAACTTATTGCTTTTTTAATTTTCATAAAAATATCCTCCGCTTATCCTTTATTTTTATAATCAACAAAGTGATTATAACAAATATGAGTATTCCGAATGACGCGCCGCAGGAATCAACAAAAACGTCAAAAATTCTGCACGCTCTGCCCGGCACAAAAATTTGATGGACTTCATCGCTTAGCGCATATACGGCGCATGCCGCAGCCGAAATTAAGGGATGCAGCTCCGAAGAAAAGAAATATCCACATCCGCAAAAGCAAAAGCCCAAAGCGGCAAATTCGCTGAAGTGAGCCATTTTTCTAAACGCATTGTGCGAAACAAGATCGAGATGAGTGTATCGCAAAAACAAATCATAAAGCGACACACTCTCCTGCTCCGACGAATCTGCCCACTGAGCGGAAAAATAAAATATCATCACCATAACCGAAACGGATAGAAGCAAAAACAGCGAAAACAAAATTTTGTTACCTTTTATTTTCATTGCTTTGCCGCCTTTCTCAAAGAAAAATCGGGCACTGTCAAACCTGCTATGGCATAAACGCCGTTAGCATCACCGGAAAAAGCTATATAGCTGCTTTCATAAAATACGGGGTAAACAATTCCGTTATTTATCAAGAATTGCTCGGCGTATTTACAAGATGAGCAAATATCCTCCCCCGCGCTTTGCGACATACAGTCCGAAATCAGTTTGTCATAATCTGCATCTTCAAATTTTGCAAAATTATCATCGGATTGCGAATTAAATCTGTTCAAAAATTTAAGAGCACTGTCATCGTCCGCCGCAAGAGAATACAGCGCAATCTGGTAATCGCCGTCTGCAACGGCTTTTTCAATGTCTTCACGTTCCGTCGCTTTAACGCTGACGGTTATTGAAAGCCCAAAGACTTCCTCCCACCTCTGAATAGCTCTGATTGTGGAATTTCTGTATTTTTCGGGGCAAAGTATCGTGACGCTGATATTTGTCGTATCAAGCTCATCAAGGCCCTTTTTAAAGTAGTTTGATGCAGTATCTGCACTGTATACGGGCAAATTGACCTTGCCCACCGTGTCGCGGTAGCTGCTCTCGCCCCATCTGCATGAATCCGGAACAAGCCCTTTACACAGGTTTGTGTTTCCGTCCTTTGAAAAATCCGACACATCGGTTGCGTGTATAAGAGCTTTTCTTATGTTATCGTTTGAAAGATATTTATCGTTAAAATTAAAAATAAATGCCTCGGTGATGTTATTGCTGCTCAGAACGTTTATTTCATCACTTCTTTTAATGCTGCCGTATTGCTCGGCGGTGAGCGAGATAACATTGTAATCGCCCTGATTAAACTTTGATATACGCTGCTGTTCGTTGGCATTTATGTTAAGATAAACCGCCTGTGCGCCGACTGCGGCACTGCCCTTGTAGCCCTCGTTTTTATAAAGAGTCAGTGAGCCGTCGGATACCCATTTGCCTATATAAAACGGGCCGTTGCAGAGGGTATATTTAAGCTCTAAGCCGTATTTTGCACCGGTCGCCTCAAAAAATTCTTCGTTGCAGGGCATACACATCGGGTAGGTTAAAACCCTTAACAAATCGGGGTATGCCCTTTGAAGCTCAATGACAACGGTGCTGTCATCGGGTGCGCTGATACCGAGATTTTTTTCATTTGCCGAGCCTTCGTAGACTTTCTCGGCATTTTTTATCGGGAAAAGCAGATATGCGTCCTCTGCCTTTGTTTCGGGTCTGAGCGCACGCCTTATGCCGAAAACAACATCCTGCGCAGTAACTTTTGTGTTGAATTTTTCTGCGTAATCCTCACCCAAAACATTTTTATGCGAGCGAAGCGTCTGCCAGTTTGTGTCGCTTCTTAAATGAAAAGTATATGTCAGACCGTCTTCGGATACCTCCCACTTTTCGGCGACGCCGGGCAAAATTTTGCCGTCAGAACCTATGCGTACAAGACCCTCCATACAGTTTTGCACTATGAGCTTTGCGGAATCGGTTTCTGCAATCTGCGGGTCAACACATTCGGGGTCCGAAGCTATCGGATATATTATATTTATCTCTTTATCTTTGCCGCAGGCGCTCAAAACGCCTGCCAAAAGGCAAATCAAAACCAATAAAGCAACTATTTTTTTATTCATTATAATTACCTCTGAAAAAATCTCTTTTTATTATAGCAAATAGTTACAAAAAAATCCATATAAATTTTAGCTGCGGCAATATATTATTTAATAAATTTTTATGTTATAATTAAACAGAATAAGGAGGAAGTACATTTGGAAATTATTACATATGTTTTATCGGCGATAATTATTATTTTGCTGATTATTGTTTTATCAATGCTTTTAGCAATAAAGAAAAAAGACAAAGATACAAAAACCACCGATATGCTCACAGAGCTTAAATTTCAAAACGAGAGCATTTCAAAAAATTTATCGAACGAATTTGAGCGCAACAGGCGCGAAACGGCGGGCTTTCAAAACAGAGTGGTTGATGAAATGTCAAAGAGCCTCGGCACAATGGCGGATTCGCTCACAAAAATGACAAACGCCAACTACGAAAACCTTATAAAGCTCAATGAAAACATCACAAGCTCTTTAAACTCAATAAAAGACAGCACCCTGTCTCAAAACGAAAAGCAGAGCCGCGTGATTGAAGCCGCCATATCAAAAATGCAGGAGAGCAACGAAAAAAAACTCGACCAAATGCGTGCGACTGTTGATGAAAAACTCAATGAAACGCTTGCAACAAGACTTGATTCTTCGTTTAAAACCGTTTCACAGCAGCTTGAGAACGTATATAAATCTCTCGGTGAGATGAAAGAGCTTTCAAACGGCGTAACCAACAATGTTTCAACTCTCAACAGGGTTTTGACAAATGTAAAAGCAAGGGGCACATGGGCAGAAATTCAGCTTGAGGGCATACTTGACCAGACGATACCTAATATGTATGTCAAAAACTTTGCTTCTGTTGAGGGCTCTCAAAAAAGAGTTGAATTTGCCGTAAAGATACCGTCCGGCGATTCGTCCAAAGACGTTTATCTGCCGATAGATTCAAAATTCCCGATGGAGGACTATGTGAGACTCTGCGACGCGGCAGACAAAGCCGACGCAGACGCACTCAAAGCCGCACGAAAGGCTCTTGAAGACAGAGTCTTGAGTGAAGCAAAAGAAGTTGCAAAATACATAAATATCCCCGTGACAACGCCGTTTGCAATTCTTTATCTTGCAACCGAGGGGCTGTATGCCGAAATCGCGTCTTCGAGAACGGGAATAGCCGAACGCCTCCAAAGCGAATATAACATTATGATTGCGGGTCCCACGACCGTAACCGCGCTTTTAAACTCACTTTCTATGGGATTTAAAGCAGTGGCAATAAACGAAAAAGCAAACGAAGTCCGCCAGCTGCTCGCCGTGACTAAGGCGCAGTATGAAAAATTCGGCGTTGTGCTCGAAAAGGCAGGCAAAAAAATTGAAGAAGCGGGCAGAACGCTTGACGACGCAAAAAAGAGAAACGACATTATACGCAAAAAGCTTAAAAATATTGACGAGCCGACTTCTGCCGATGCAGACAAAATTCTCGGTATGGATTCGGACAGCACCACGCTTGATTAACGGAGGTATCTTATGAAACATCAGGAACTTATTTCAAAAATGACGTTGGAAGAAAAAGCGAGCCTTTGCTCCGGCGCGGACTTTTGGCATTTGAAATCCGTTGACAGACTCGGTATTCAAAAGATAATGGTCTGTGACGGACCTCACGGTCTTCGCAAGCAAAATGCCGAAAACAAAAAAGTCGGCATAGGCAACAGCTATCCCGCCACATGCTTCCCGACTGCGGTCACAACAGCCTGCTCATGGGATAAAGAGCTCCTTTATAAAATGGGCGAAACGCTCGGCGAAGAATGTATTCAAGAAGAAGTAGCGGTACTTTTGGGTCCCGGCACAAACATGAAGCGCTCCCCTCTTTGCGGCAGAAACTTTGAGTATTTCTCCGAAGATCCATGCCTTGCAGGTGAGCTTGCGGCTTCGTTTATAGACGGCGTTCAGTCCAAGGAAATAGGCACGGCACTGAAGCACTTTGCCGCAAACAGCCAAGAAACGGACAGGATGACAGGCAACAGCATTGTTGACGAACGCGCGCTCAGAGAAATATATTTAAGAGCATTTGAAATTGCCGTTAAAAAGGCTCAGCCAACAATGGTTATGAACGCCTACAACAAGCTCAACGGTGTTTATTGCTCCGAAAATCAATACCTTCAAAATGACATTTTAAGAGACGAATGGGGCTTTGAGGGTGCGGTAGTCAGCGACTGGGGCGCGGTTAACCAAAGAGTTGAGGGCCTCAAAAACGGTAACGACCTCGAAATGCCGTACTCCGGCGGATATAACGATAAAAAAATCGTTGACGCGGTTAAATCCGGCGAATTGAGCGAAGATGTGCTCAATAAAGCCGTTGACAGACTTATAGAAATTATTTTGAATGCCGCAAAAATCGAGAAAAAGCCGTATTTTGCAAACGCCCATCATGCCGTTGCAAAAGAAGTTGCGCTCGGCTCAATAACGCTTTTAAAGAATGAGAGCAACATTCTTCCCCTCTCTGATAAAAGCAAATCGGTCGCCGTTATAGGCGAAATGGCTGTTGACCCGAGGTATCAGGGCGCAGGCAGTTCGCTTGTTAACCCGACAAAAAAAGAAAATGCTTTTGACAGCCTTATAAAACTCGGCTACAAAGTTAAATATGCAAAGGGATATAACAAAAAGACTAAGCCTAAAGAAATTAAGCCCCTTATTGACGAAGCCGTTGCGGCCGCAAAAAGTGCGGACATTGCGCTTTTGTTTATAGGCCTTACGGAGGAATATGAATCCGAGGGATTTGACAGAAAGCATATGGAACTGCCCGAGGTTCACGATGCACTTGTTGAAGCCGTTTATAAAGTGAACCCCAACATCGTTGTTGTTCTCGCGGGCGGGTCACCTGTTGAAATGCCGTGGTATAACAGAGTTAAAGGCATAATCAACACTTACCTTGCAGGTCAGGCGGGCGCGTCCGCACTTGCAGATATAATAGCAGGCATAAAATGCCCCTGCGGAAAGCTTGCCGAAACTTACCCCATGAAAGGCAGCGACAACCCGTCATACGGCAACTTTGCTCTGCCGCAAAAAGACGTAATTTATAAAGAGAGCATCTATATAGGCTACCGTTATTATGACAAGGCGCAGAAAAAAGTTCGTTTCCCGTTTGGCTACGGTCTTTCGTACACAAATTTTGAATACTCAAAAGCCAAACTCAGCAAAAAGAAAATTCACCCGGGCGAGAGCATTGACGTTACTTTCAGCATAAAAAATACAGGAGAATTTGACGGTGCCGAAATTGCACAGGTGTATATTGAAAAGGGCGACACAAAAATTTACAGAGCGCCGAAAGAGCTCAAGGGCTTTGCCAAGGTCAGCTTAAACAAAGGCGAAAAGAAATCTGTCACCGTTACGCTTGATGAAAGAGCCTTTGCATTTTATAATACCGCCGCGAACGATTGGTGTGTTGAAAACGGCGAGTATACTGTTGCGATAGGCACATCTTCGCGCGATATAGTTCAAAGAATAAAGCTTGTTGCAGAGGGATTTGACAACTCCGTAATGCCGAATTACTCTGAAATAAAAGCATATTTCGGCACTGAACCGAACAAAATCGGTGATGATGAATTTAAAAAGGTTTACGGAAAAGAGCTTCCCCTCACTCCGCACAAAGAAAAAAGCGATTATAACACAACCATAAGTGATATGTCGGATAAAGGCTTTGCAAAAGCAATTTGCAAAACGGCTGAATTTATTGCCGACAACAGCAAGGATGTAAATGCCGGAATGATAGCTTCTGCCGCCATGCAAACGCCTGTCAGGAACTTTATAACCATGAGCAACGGACTGTTTTCAGAAGACATGGCTGACGGACTTTTGATGATTTTTGACGGCAAAGGAACGGCAAAAGGAATCGGAAAAATTGCAAAGGGCGTTCCGCACGCATTGGCAAATCTTAAAAAGCTGCTCAAATCTATTTAACGGCAAAATCCGTTTAAAGCGAAAAAACTATTGCGTTTTGCATCTCGAAGTCACAAATTTTTAAAATTTTATATTACCTATAAAAACACCGCCGTGAGAAAATATCACGGCGGTGCTCTTTATTCAATAATGAATCAATTATTCAGGTGCCATTATTACACACACTATCAAATAATGTTAAGCGTAATAAATTATATATATACCTTCTTCATTAAAATTAATTTTATCAAATAGGCTAAGATATGTCATACCGACCAGATCGGGATCTTTGGTATTTGATATATACCAACTAAGAGGGATTGAATAATTATATTTTTCACCCCCAACAGACTCATCATAAGTATCTGTTCTTATATAAATTTCCCACGCTTTTCTATGATACGAATATCCTTTGTTACTGTATGATCCTTCACTCGATCCAGATGAATAAAAATCAACTATTTTGCCGTCAATACTGTCTATAAATTCACTTATTTTTTCATGAAGTTCATCAACATTATCTTTATAATAAGGGCAAAACAGGTCATATATGGCATCAACATCTTTTTCATTTATTGCATTAACAATTATATTATTAATGTTTTTTACTCCGATAAACTGAAGCGTCTGATATTGACCCAATAAATTATTACTGTGCGGAAAAATCGTAAGCAAAAATGCAAGCACAGATATTAATATCTTTTTTATCATTATATATCCCTCCTCTAATTTTACATTCCCGTTTATTTTATAATAACATATACATTTTAATTAGTCAACGGATTTATATGAATTTTATATTGTGATTTTATTTCACTTGCATTGAAAACACCGTCGTGAGAAAATATCACGGCGGTGCATTATACAAGTTGTTGACAATAACAAGTTTAGTCGCCAATCCAAAACTCATCTGCAACAATTTTATATATTAGTTTGCTAGGAAATACTGTTTCATCATACAATGTTAGTGCTTCAAGACCAACAAACTCCGGATTTCTGGTATCTGAAATTGTCCATGAAACATATAATGTATAATTTATATTGCCATGTGTGCCAACGGCAGTTGCTTCATCATATGTGTCTGTCTTAAAATTTATATTCCAATTTCGTTTATGGTAAGAATATTTGCCGTTATTTTTCGAACTTTCGATGCCGCGCCCGCCACCTGAAACTTCAAGTATTTCACCGTCTATACAATTAAAAAGCTCGTTAAGTTTTCGGTGTAAATCCTCAACATTTTCTTTATAATACGGACAATATAATTCATAAATCAAATCTGCATTTTTCTCTTTTACAGCTTTTACAATTATCTCGTTTACAGATTTAACTCCTATGAATTGTAATTCCTGATAATTTCCTAACAGTGTACTGTTGTTAGGAAAAATCGTGAGCAAAAATGCAAGCACAGATATTAATATCTTTTTTATCATTATATATCCCTCTATTATTAATATGAAATTTTAAATTGGAAGCCGTTATCATAATCACCGTAATGCCGGCAGCCTTTTGAAGCATCACTTGCCTTGCATTTTTTGGTATAATAACTGCAAGGGTTTGCACACGCACTGCTGCCGAGCGGGCAAACACAGGTGCAGAGCGCCGGTTGTTTTGTGCATTTAGGGTGATTTTCATGGTCTTTCGGTTTGACTTTATTGGCATATGGGAGCATTGAGGCATACTGCCAATCAAGTCTAGTATCGCTTATACCTGTATGCCATTCGTTATAAAATTCTCTCATAAATTTATAATAATCACTGCCGACAAAGCGAACATCAATATCAACATCTAACCTATCAATATCGGGTTCCTGTATTCCCGGAGTAAACGATGTCACCCACCAGTTGGTCTGATGAAAATTGTTCAGCTCCACAACTTTGCCCCAAACCGTAGTGTAGTTTATAACCATATTAACATGAAGCGTTAAATCTTCACTTATAAGATAATAGTTATTATCCGCACTTTCATCCGAATCGGTATAATACAGACCGATTTCCGCTCCGGCTCCGAGATTCCAATAATCCGCTTTCCAGCACCATATGATATAGTGAATTGTTTTGCCGCCGGTTACGGCATCAAACTTCATCATAAGTCGCTGCGTCGGTCCGCCCATGCTGAAAACGAGGTCATAAAGCCAACTGTAGCCAACCTGACTTTGCCACATATACTTGCCCTCTACCGTTGTGTAATTGGTATGTCTGTACAATCCCTTACCGTATCTTGACTTTTCAAAGCCCAACAAGTAGCCTGCCCACGGTGCGCCGAGAGCCATATTTGACGGCATAAAGTGCCTAAGTCCAGTTTTTTCTTTAAACGTATAATCTCCGCCTATCAGCGGCAAGCAAGTATCAGCAGCAACCTTAAGATACGGCACAACCTTATCCGCTGTGTTTGTTGAGGCAAAATCGTTACCGGGTTTATCGTCAACCCAACCATCCGATTCTATAACATCCTTAACTTTTGGCAGCACAACTAAATTTGCGACCGCAAAGAAAGCAACGGTTTCAGGGAAAATCACCCACGATATTACTTTACTCGTTTTGCGTATGCTGTCTGCCGACGGTGCCATTCCGTTTGAGTCGGTGTTCATTATAGGATTGTCTTCACAATATGCATACATATTGCAACCTGTGATTATATCACCGGCAATAAAGAGGCTGTCGGCATTTATAAATCTGCGCCACTGCGGGTTATAGTATCTTGTTTTGAGATAATAGAACGAGGTTTCGCTGTCATAATAATAGCCGCGATAGCGTATGGGATTGATATTTGCCAATGCGCCGCTTGACGAGAGCAAATTGCCGTAGGCATCGTAGCTGTACTCTGCAACCAAGTCGCCGTCCGCATCTGCAACAGCAGTTACATTGCCGAGCAGATCTCTCATGTAATAATAGTAATTACCGCCGTATTTAAAGCCTATTGCCATGCCTTGTGAATCATAGGCAAAGCCGAGGGTGTTTGTTCCGTCGCTTTGGCTTATGAGCATATCGCCGGAGTAAACATATGTTGTGGTTATTCCGTCAACCGTTTTTTGCACTCGGCGACCCTGCGAATCATAAACATAGCTTACGGTTTTGCCGTTGCCGCTTATTCCGCTGAGCTGAGAGCCTCTTTGCCATGAATATGTGTATCCGTCATAGCTCAAGGGGTTGCCGTTTGCGTCATAGGTTACGGCCTTGCCGTTAAATGAACTCAATCGGTCATGATTTGCGCCGCCGTATGCAAATGTGCCTGTCACCGCTCCGTTTTTAGTCACAGATTGAATATTGCCGCCGACATCATAAGAATATGTATATGTATCGGTTCCGTTACTTTCACTTATCAGGCGGTCAAGCCCGTCATAAGCATATGAAACGGTTTTGTTTTGGGTGCTCTCTGTGACATTTGTTATGTTTTGGTTTTGGTCGTAATCATAGGTATAATTTTGATATGTTTCGCCATCACGCCCCCCGTTTTTGTAATTTTGAACGAGATTGCCTGCACCGAGATCACCCGAGAGCGCGGTTTTGTATGTTACGGAAGATATTACGGGACCGCATGACCAGCCGCTCAATCTCTCTGAGTTATCATAATTATAGTGCAGCAAGGTATTGTTAAAGGTTGAAACAACAGTATCGGTCGGGTTGCCTTTTTCATTGTTTTTATACCTTGCATTATATATTATATCACAGTCTTTTAAAAAAGTAAAGTTACTAATTGCTCCGCTTCTGTCATAATCATAAATAGATTTAGTTCCGTCACTTCCAACCACTCTAAAGGGTAAATCATACAGGGCGTAGCTGTATCGGTAAGTAACATTTGTGACGTTATCTTTATACTGTGATATACGGTCTTTCTCGTCATAGTAATAATCCGAAAGAACCGTGCCGTTCCAATTATCACCGGCAAGCCTGTCGTGCGAGTCATAAACAGGCGTATAGACCGAGCCGTTGGCATATGTTTGTGACGCAAGCCTGTTGCGTGAATCATAAACGGTTGACACCAAGGTTTGACCGTTTATTTCAGACGCGGTTATGCGACCCAAAGAGTCTCGGCCGTAAGAATATGTGTCGCCGTTATGAGTTATGGACTTTACAAGGTCATTTTCATATACAAAGCCTGTTGAAGACACCGATGAAGTATCTGCATTGCCGCTAACCGACAGCAGCTCATCTGTGTTAGGGTCATATGTATAACGGGTTTCGTTACCGTTCGGGTCAACGATTTTTTCCACAAGGCCTTTAAGCGCGGTGTTGTTATTGTCATAGTAAAAGGTCGTGACTCCGCCCGAGGCATCTGTATAAGAAGAAATATAGTTACCCGACTGAATATATGTCATTGACTCTGTTGCCGATGACGGGTTTTCGCCTTTTTCTTCAACAGAGCGCGAGGTGACTACTCCGTTATTATACTCATATTTCACCTTAGAACCGACGTTGTTAGTTATCTGCGACACGTTATTGTCGGCATCGTATGTGTACTCGGCGACGGTCTGCTCAACTCCGCTGACGGTTTGTTTTACGGTTTTTAAGTTATTATCATCATAAGAATAGCTTACTGTTTTGCCCTCTGAATCCGTTGACTTAATTAAAAGTCCGCTTTCGTTATATCCGTAGCTTTCGTCATTGCCGCCGACGTATACAAACGCATCGGTAAAATACACCGGATTAATCTGATGATAATAGTTTAAGCGATAATATATTTTTGTGCATTTTTCCGGTAAAACATAAGATATTGTTTTGGTTTGGAAACCCATATCCGCCGAGCCGTCAAAAGGTTCACTCAACCTTGCAATCAGTTTATTTTCACCGAACACCAAAATATTAAGCTCAAAACGGCTGTTCCGCGCCTCGCCTATTGTCGCATATGCCGCCGCTTTGCCGCCAATAACCAATGTTTCGCCTGCCTCGGCATTAAGAATGACTGCCTGAGAAACATTAAGCTGTTTCTCTTTATCGCCTTTTATCATAACGCAGTCTTTTCCGTTGAATTTTTTATACTCATAATAACTTGAATCACTTAAAGTGCTCCATTTATCTGCTCGTGTGTCGCCCGAAGAGGTTGTGTACAGCGATTTGAAGCCGCTGTTTTCGATAAAATTATATTTGCTTGAACCGCCGCTTTTTTCGACTTGAAGATTGTCAAAATATACCGTGCCCTCCGCTTTGGAGAGTTTGACAAAAGCATGGCAATTTTCGAGTGTGCCGGACGGGATTCGCGCGGTAAATTCAAATTTTTCCCAACCGCTTGTTGAACCGATCCACTCGGAGCAGGCGCTCTTCCACTCCCCGTCTATGCAATATACAAACCCGAAATTTACTCCGTTTGTTCCGTTCAGGGTCAACGCCTGCGGAATATTTGCATAAAGAGAAAATGTATATACCTCGCCAGATTCGGCTTCAAAATCCTGATCTACCTCAATGTTTTCGGTATTCACGGTCATATCTAATTTTAACGAACGGTTGCCGTATCGGCTCTCATCACTGCTGTATCCGTAAGTTCCGTTATCGCCGCTCTGCAATGAAGTCCATATATCATCAGACTCAAAACTATGGTTCATCAGCAAATTGACGGCAAAGTTGCTCACATCGGACTCTTTTAAAATATTATTAAATTCTGCCGGGGCATTTTCCGCATCCGAGCCATATTCATAATATTGGCTTTGACCGTATTGATTTTCAACGTCGCTGACTCTGCCGAAATCATCAAACATATATGCGGTTGCATCTCCGTTTTTATTTGTGACAACGGTATTGCCTGCGATAGGCAGCGTTGAATCGGCATTTGCATAATAGCTCATTGTTATATAATCTTGTGCTTTCACAGAACCGGAAGAATCTTTTGCATATTTGCCGATACGCCTTACACGTCTTCCGCAGCCGGGTGTTATATAATATGTAAATTGCGTGTAGCTTGCATCGGGTCTTGTTATTCGCAATATTTTATTTGAAGTATATAAGAAGGTTGTGCTTTTTCCGTCTGGATATGTTATTTTTCTAAGTGTTGCGTCTGCGTCCGTTCCCGAATACTCATATGTAATCTGCCTGCCAGATGGGTCGGTTATTGATATAAGTTGGTTAGAATCATTATAAGAAAATGTGACCTCACGACCCGAAGAATCGGTGATTTTTGATATTTGGCAGCTTGAGCCGACATATTCAATATTTTGTGAATTGCCGTTTTTATCCTCAATTTTTAAGATTTTTGTTCCGGGTAAGCTAAAATATTTTTTGTTGCCCTCAACATCCGAAATAACCAATTGACCGGCATATATTTTAATAGTTGTTGTCGGGTCATACTCCAACGCTGTTTTTTGCGTTCCGTCAACGGTTATTGTTTTGAACAAATGCACTGTGCCGTCACCGTCATAATATTTATAGCGGTATCCCGAAGCATATAACGGGTCACTTGACGATATTCTTTTTATAAACTCCTGAATATTCAGATGAAAGTTTTTTCCGACATACATATTTTTGAGATTGGCAGCATACGAAGCATCGGTATAGCCGTTATATACATGCGAAATATTGATGGGTAAGATATTGCCTGTCATGCTTATATCATCATGTATATAAGTTAAATTTCCGTTATATTTATTGACATACGCCTTGCCGGATCTGCCCATATCCGTTGTTTCATACGACCAATAATCTTCTATGCCGTTATTTGAATTATATTCGATTTTTATTACGGGAACGCCCTCTGTCCCGGCGTCGACCGCATGAAAATATGACATAAAATCTTTGGTTTCGTCGCTTGAAGCTATCATAATTCCATTATTTTTTCCGCTTTTTTCATACCAAGCTTTAACGGATTTTGTTAAATTCAAGTCATAAGTATTGCCGCCTCCGCTTTTCATGGTACAAAAGTCAATTATTCTTTCGCTTTCGCTTTGCGGTGCGTTTAATTCTTTTGACACGGGCTGATTATTCCATGTAATTGAATCAACCGACCAGCTGCCCTTGCCGGTGAGGTCAATCGCATAAAAATATTTGTATGGGTTCGTTTCGAGTGAATCTGTTGACGCTGTTTGCTGCAATGTAAGCACGGCATTTGTAATTACACTGTTTTCGGGAACGGTCGGCAAATCGAATTTCATATATGTGCGTCTTACAAGTCCCGTATCCCTGCCGGCATAATTCAATATGCTTGTGTTATGATTTATACCTGTTAAAGTGCTCCCGACATATGTATCGGTTATACCGGATGTATATGTAATAACAGTCGGGTCTATAACAACAGGAAATTTGCGATTTTCACTGTTTATCCAATCCTTATCGGCAGTAACGGTAAGCGTATTGCCATGAAGCTCCATGCTGACATCATCGCTGATATTATTGTCTGCATCAAACATATAAGGCGCAGCAATTATTGCCTCGGGTTTTTCGGAATTTTCGTCTTTATATAAATAAAACGAACCGTCTGCTTTTTGAACAGGCGTTAAGCCGTCGAACGTCATTGCAAAATTATAGACATATTGACTTTGCTTGCTGTTAACAACAATGTTTTCTTTAATTTTGCCGGATGATACAATATACTCAAGATCGGTACCGCTAAAAACATTTTTATATTTGACCTCGGACGCCAAATTACTTAAAACAGTTTTATTCAAAGCGTCATTATCATCCGATATATAATCACTCGCATTAAGATCAGAATAATTGTTATCAATCTCGACTTTGTCGGAAGCAAGATCTGCGTTCAAATTTGCCTTATCAACCGCGGATATGACATCGCTTTCAGATGATGCTATTCCGATACCCAGCGTATAACCGTTTTTGGAAAATGTAATTTTTTGTCCCGAAGAAAAATTTTGCGGCACTCTGATATCGGCGCCGGATTTTGCAGGCGTATATGTTGCCTTGCCGCTGTCACTGAGTTTTTTTCTGTTTAGCGACAACCGATTGTCAATATCCTGCCACTCCCCGTTTGAATCTTTGTAGTGAACAGGCTCATTATAAACAACCGCCGTATATTTGCCCGAAGAATGGCGAAAATATTTTGTTGCTTCTTCACGCAACGATATATCTTCGTAAACATTTTCAGAAGTTTTAAAATCATCATCGGTATAATCCTGTTCGTTGGGGACTGTGGCATTTTCGGTACTCTTGCCGCTCTCTTCCAAGCTCGCCACCAATGTCCCGGCTGAAGCGCTCTTTTTTACGATGCCGTCATCAAAATAAGCATTGGCAAACACCGCACCGGGTGCTGCAATCTGAACTGTCAAAATAATTGACATAGCTGCCGCAATTGCATTTTTAATTATTTTTCCCCTCATAAATAAGTCTCCTCAAAATTTTATTTGTGATTTTAATTCACGCTTTGTTGAGCTTATATTACAATATTTTTTGTGATTTGTCAATGCTTTTCATTTTATATTAAGTATCTCTATTATTTGGCAAAAAGCTTCACTCAGAACTCCTATTTAAAGATATAAAAACCGCCATGTCGGTGCATGGCGATCTTCTATAAACATTTACTTGATAGACGAAAGGATGATCTTGATATATTTCAAAATAGCTGTCAAAAAAATATTAAGCAAACCGGGCTTTTGGATTTCTGCGGTCTCCTGCTCCTCATCCTTAACGTTAACACTTTGGTCAATCAGGTTAAGATATTCGTTATAGTCGAAAGAAGCTTCGAGCTCTTATGTCGGCTTCGTCTGGTCAACTTTTGAAAGAAGCAAACCTGCCTGATTAAGCAAATCAACATCGGCTTGATCTATCTTTCCATCATGATTACAGTCAGCCGCCATCCAAACAGCCTCACCGACCTGATCACGGGTAAGCATTCCGTTAGCAATCATGTTGACTAAAACAGCATCCTGTCCGTCATACCAGCCGTCACCGTTGACGTCACCGAAGAGAACGACCGTATATGCATCAATTACCTCATCATTTCTTGTGAGATATACCACTGCATCTGTGCCGAGTTTATCATATTTCAGACTGCAGCTGTCATCCGTTATTTCAATATATCCGTCAAGCGATGTCAGATTTGATGAAAGACCCGTGATTATCCCCGTATCAAAATCTATGCTTGCGGTTGAAAGAGCTTCAACACCAACTACCTTTACCGAACAATATGCCTTGAATTTGCCGTCCTCGGAGGTTGCAACAATAATTGTTGTACCTGCCATTTTTGCCGTTACAAGTCCGTTTGAATCAACAGATGCAATATTGGGATATTTGCTCTCCCATGTTACGTTTTTATTCTCCGCCGTATCGGGCGTTACGGTTGCGTTAAGCTGCTTTTGGCTGTTTCTTGCAATATAAATTTCACTTTCGGATATTTCAATGCCGGTCGCACTGTTTGTTACCGTAACAACACAGCTTGCTGTAACATCTCCGTCCTCGCAGTATGCAATAACAGTTGTAGTGCCTGCCTTTAAAGCCTTTACATTACCGTCCTCGTCAACCGCTGCGACCTTGGGATTTGTCGAAACCCATGTAACGGTTTTGTTAAATGCGCTAAGCGGCATAACGGTTGCATATAGCGTTTCGGTCGTCCCTGCCGCCATAGTGAGCTCGGTATCGGAGAGGATAACCGAAGATACATGCTTACCTACCGTAACCGTGCAGGTTGCAGTGTATTCGCCGTCAACAGATTTTGCGGTAATCGTTGCCGTGCCGGGTGCGACCGACGTAACAAGACCTGTTGTGCTTACTGTTGCAACATCGTCGTCGCTGCTTTCCCATACGATGCTTTGATTATCGGCATCGGCAGGAGTAACACTCGCTTTAAGCTGTTTAGTCTTGTTCGGATAAAGCATAATACTGTTATCTGAAATCGTTATTCCCATAACTGCGTTTATTACATTGACCGTGCAGCTTGCCTCGAAACCGCCGTCATTTGTTTTGGCGGTAATTGTCGTGCTGCCTGTTTTAACGCCTCTGACAATGCCGTCTTTATCAACAGTCGCTATAGAAGGCTCCGAAGAAGTCCATACAACCGTTTTATCGCTTGCAACATCGGGATTTATATTTGCAATAAGCGTAATTGTATTGCCGACATTGACCGTAATATCCTTTTGGTCAAGCTCAACACTCTTTACCTTAACAGAAACAGTAACCTGACACTGTGCGATATAATCACCGTCATCGGTTATTGCCGTTATAATCGCTGTTCCGCTGCCGACGGTGATAATATTGCCGCTGTCGTCTACCGTTGCAACATCGGTTGAATCGCTTACGAAATGAACGCCCTTGTTAAATGCGTTTGATGGGTATACGGTTGCAACAAGCTGCGCCGTTTGACCGTATTCGAGCGAAAGAGTCGAGGTATTGAGCGATATACTTTCAACTGCAATCGGAGCATAGATAACATTAAAATCGTTATTTGCAACAGCACTTTCCTCGCTGTCCGTCACAGCCTCAAGCATAAACTTGTTTACACAATAATTGTTTTCAAATGTCAGATACGATGCGGGAACCGAATACGTCACCGTTTTTATTTCGCCGGCATAAACGGTACCGACGGTGAATGTCGAAAGCAAGGTATCCGATTTTCCGTCGGTGAATTTTACTTTAACATTGGTTGCCGTTTCAATTCCGTTGTTGACAACCGTAGCCGTTATAGTTCCGTCCCGCGCTATTGCCGCATCTGCGATTGCAATATCCGTATATCCGACGGTTATCGTTTGTGCATCGTTTGAAGTATTCGCATCTCCGTCAGCAGAAACTACCGCCGATACGTCCTGCTTCGTAAAGCTCTCGGGCAAAGTATAATCAACCGTAAATTTCTTGCTTTCGCCCGGAAGAATCGTATCATACACAGGCTTTTCCGTCAGAACATTATTTTTGCTGTCCTTTATAAATACGGAATACGAATCAATCGGAGTTGTTCCGCTGTTGGTAACCGTTCCATCAAATGTTACTGTTGAGCCGACCGAAACATTATCGCTGACCGTAACACCGCTTATTCCGAGGTCTTTCTTTCCGCTGATAATATCGCAAACCATATCTGTTGTTGTGTACGGATATGCGTCCTTGTTTCCGCTGAGATTATCAACATCCGCAAGAACCGATATCGAACCGTTGCTGTTAAGAATTGCATCGTAATAGCCGATATGCTTGCCGTACTCGGTGAGAGCAACAGGCTTTGTGTATGTATTTCCGTTTTTATATGAAACAACAAGCTCGTTTTTGAAGCCGTCCGTTACAAGCGAAGTGACCGCAGTTGTCTTTCCATTGGTGAGCACGCGGTAATCATTTTCAATTTTAAGCCCTGTTCCGTTCAGTTCGCTTCCGTCATATTCAAACAGCTCTGCGCCCTGAATCCAATAGAACTTGCCGTTTTGATATGAGATTTCGCCCTCGTCAACTTTGTTGCTTGTGAGCCTTGTGCCGTTGACATATATTTCGCTGTCGTTAGCCGTTGTCAGATCGCCGTCTGCGTCAACAGAATAAATCACCTTGATTTCATCACCGACAAAGCCGATTGAAGCGTCGGCAATTCCCTTTTCGGAATCAACGGTCGCGACGTCGCTCCACTCGCCGTTATCAAGCGTCTTGTAATATACGCTTGTTGTGCCGCTCTCAAGAGTATAATTGTTATTGCTGTTTTCTGCCCATTCAACGGCAACCATGCCGTCTTTTTCGGCAATTGAATAAAGCATTTGATATTTGTCTGCTGTGTCGATTGTAACGGGAGTGTTCCACGAAACGCCGTCAAACTCGGCATAGACAAGCTCGGTCTTGTCAACAATGTCTTCTACCTCATAGCTATCCTGCAATACCTCGGCGGCTCTCTGCCAAACGGCATAAATATTGTTGCCGCTTGAGCAAACCTTAACCGGGAAATCCGCAAACCCCGAATTATTCACGGGGAGCGGAACGCTCCATTGATTGTTGTTATATATGCTGTAATAAAGCGTAGTTCTGTTTATATCAGACTTTGTTCCGTCATCATAGAGATAGAGCGCCATGACCCTGCCGTCGTCAAGCCGTATAAGCTCGGGGTAGCCGTAAGGATATACCGATGTATCGTTCAAATAATCGTTGCCCGTAACGGAATCGGGGTGAATGGTCTTATTATCGTTATAGCTTCTGTCAATGAGCTTCAAATCGTCTTCATCAATGGTGACAACGCTGCCGTCCTCGTCAATTATCGTATAGCCGCCTGCGGAGTCGGTTTGGAACTGCCCGAAATTGGGGTACAGCTCCAAATTTGGGAAATTGGTTGACCATTTGTGCTCAAAAAGCCACAGAGCCTTAACCTTAACATAAGCATTGGCATTGAGATAAGCTGAAAAAGCAGTTTTAAATGATTCGGCAGGAAGCTTTACCGTTGCGTTGATTTTTCCGTTAATACCAAGCTCAACACTTGCAAGGTCTTTGCTTAATAGCTTTGCACCCACGCCGATTGTGGGCTTCACGCTCAAACCTAAGCTTGTATTCATTTTAAGTATTCCGCTGCTTTCCTGCGTTGCATAGAGCTTGCCCTCAATCTCTCCGCCGATTTTGAAGGTTGCATAGCAAATACCCCAGAACGGAACATCTTGGCTTAACGCCGCCTCGGCTGTGACGACCATTCCGCCCTCTTTGAATTTCAGACTTCCTGTTGAATAATCAAATTCAAGATAGCCCGCGACAGAAAGGTCGGCATCAAATCCTATTTTTCCGCTTAATTTTTCAAGCTTGTCTTTTATTTTATTATATCTCCAATAATTATTATATTTTGTTTTGTCTGAAAAACCTTTGAAGAATGACTTAAAATCATCATAATTATCGTTAAAATAATCATCGTTGCTTATATCGATTCCGTCTTTTATACCGACAATGTATTTAACCGTTTTATCTTCGGGATTTTGATTATACTTGAACGAAAAGCTGCCGAGATCCAGACCGCCGTCAAAGCTGAAAAGAGGAAAGCTTTTGCCCATAATATTCACGGTAGGTCCGGTTATTTTTTCACCCGAAAACGCAATATCCGCCAAAACTCCCGATATATCAAATCCGCTGTTCATTGCAACCGTATTCAGTCCGTAAGGGTTCAGCTCATAGAGCCTTCGTGACGAGGAGCTGTACTCTCCCTTAACAAATTTAACCTCCTTTGTCGAATCGGTATTGTTTCCGACCGAAAGAGTATATGTACCGTCGGAATTTGTTGTGCCGACGGAGTTTCCGTCGTAAACGACGGAAACTCCGCCCAAAGGCTTACCCGTAGTTCCGTCCACAGTTTTAATTTCATAAGAATTGTGGCTTTTAGATTGATAGATTGAAGATGTCAGATTGAGTTTTAAAGCCGGACGAACGCCGCTACGGTAGCTGTCGACATTGTAGCCGTAAATGTCGACATGGCCGTCAGTATAGACGTAGCACGCACTACTACTGTCATCGCCCGGAGTGCGAAGCCACCACGAAGATTTATTGCTGTAGTCTGTGCCTTTCGCCTGACGGGTCGAATTATTCAAAAAACCGCATGCCTTATTTGTTACATCCGAATAAGAAGGAATCCAAACTCTATCATATGTATCAATTCCGCCACTTGTTCCATGATATGGATTGTTTTCATTGATTAAACGAGTGGTTTGAATCGCCTGCTTTTCACTGGACGAAAAAGCTAAGTTATAAAAGTAACCGTTTAGCCACGTACGGAGTGTACAATCGGCCCACGTGATATCGGTGTATGAACTGTTATATTGTTTGCTGTCAAGTACCTTTTCTGACATTACATAAATTCCGTCATTCGCAACCGACAGGACACGCCATTGAATCGGAGCATATTCGAAAATTCGCTTGCCTTCACGGTAATACAAATTTCCGTTATGTGATATTACACCGTTTTCCGCCTCATTATTCTGCACAATTTCCGTTTTGATGAAACTGTCGGTTATCTCCGACTGCGGATATCGTCCGAAATACAGCGTATCACCGACCCTGTATCCCCCTGCCGCCTGCGCCGCTACAATAAAATCGGCAATGCCGCTCAGCGGTGCAGCACACAAAAGCATAACCGCCGCAATAACCGCCGCAAAGGCTCTTTTTATAATCTTCTTCATCATTCTTCCTCCTCAAAATCTTACAAAAGTAAAAGCCGCCGTGCCGCAGTTATC
Source organism: uncultured Ruminococcus sp. (assembly GCA_900539465.1). Classification (GTDB taxonomy): domain Bacteria; phylum Bacillota; class Clostridia; order Oscillospirales; family Acutalibacteraceae; genus CAG-488. The sequence goes on from UQCF01000001.1 coordinate 206,469, forward strand.
CTACCGCAGCACGACGACTCTATTTAAAATCATCTTTTTTAAAATTCATTTTCAACAATCCTTATATTATATTAATCCCACAAATAATATTTTACCACAGCTTTTTTAATATGTCTATACATTATTTTAATATGTTGTAAAAGTTTTAAATTCAGTGTATAATTTTAAATATAATATTTGCAAATGCAGCTATTTAATTATAAAGCTTCACAACATCTTTTTCAATATATACATGACGTATAACCGTTTTTGCGTGATGAATAACTTTGCTATGCTAAGTTAATTTGTATTATAATTTATATCACAGAACTGGGGGTGGTATATTATGCTGAAAATTGTGATATGCGATGACGAAGAATCATATCGTGAGCTGATTTCTTTCAAAATTCAAAAAACAATTCAAGAAAATATCGGTTTGGATTTTGAAATCGCATGCCTTTCTTCTATTGACAAGCTTTATGAACATATTACCTGTGACAAGCCGGACATTGTCTTTCTTGACATCATGGTAAACGGTATCAACTCCGTTAATTGGCTGATTGAACATCAGCATGAATTCGGCAATATTTCTTTTGTTATTATGACGGGATTCCCGACAGAAACGGAAAACCTCTCTGAAATAGACTGCTGCTATTATATACTGAAGTCTAAAATGACCGATGAGCAGCTTTTGCGTGCAATAAAAAGATCGGTAAATGCGGTTACAAAAAACAATTTGAATCTTGAAACCGTCTCATACAGAAAGAGAAATTACACTCTCGACTTTCAATCTGTTTTATACATAGAGACTCTCAAAAACAACCTGACGATTCACTGTGCGGACGGCAACGCTATAACCGTTTACTCCACATTAAAAAAATTTGTTAAAAAGCTGCCTCCGTTTTTTTATCAATGCCATAAATGCTATGTTGTGAACATGAACGCCGTACAAGGCTATGAACCGCATTGTTTTATTATTTCGGACGAAATAAAAATCCCCATACCTCCGAAAAGGTATAAGGATATAATCTCTTATTATAAAAACTATATTATAAACTTATAAAGGATGTTTAACATGGATATTGTCGATATGACAAATTTTTTCTCACTCACCGCACTGATGCACTTTGCCCGTCACCTGTCGGCATATAACATTATTCACGCCTCGCTGAAAGATAAGAAAAACAGTTTTGTCACGTTTATATGCGTAATCGGGTTCGGAATGTTGTGGAGTATGATTTCATTAACACTTACGAAAAAGTGGAATGAGATATTGATTTATGTAATTTTTCTCGCTATTGAAATCGGAATTATATTTCTCACTTGCAAAGGGTCGGTCTTTGAAAAAATTTTTACGGGAGTTCTGGTTGCTGTTACAAATTTGGTTTCGCCCGTTATAGCCATTCAATTTATAACAGCCATGGGGTATCCCTACTCATACTTTGTTTCAACGACAATTCCGTCAATTCCTCTCGTTATATATTCGGTTATACTGATTTTAGTCTCTTTTTTCTTTGCGTTTATAATTAAGCTTGTAAAGAGTAAAATAACTTCAAAGGGGAAAATAACAACCAACAAGTCGTTTTTCTTCTTGGCTGTTCCGCTCGTTAACTTGATATACTTTCTGTCCTATGCATCAATTGCACAGTCCCTCGGCAGTGACGCCATGAACGGACCCGCCTATATAAAAATCAGAAATACTTCATATATTGTAGCGGCGATTTGTCTTATTACATGCGTAGGAATTCTTTTCTTGGTTGATTATATTGATAAAATCGAGCACAAAAATATTGAAAACGAAAAGCAAATACTTTTAAACACATTGACATATCAACAGACAATTATGCTGAACGAAGAAAAGAAAGAGCTTCGTAAAATCAAGCACGATTTGAACAACCTGCTCACAACCGCAACGGGATTTATCGAAATCGGAAAACCGGATAAAGCTCTTGAAATTCTTAACAAAACAAGCGATTCGGTTTTTGGAGCGAGCAAAAATTCAATATGTTCAAACGAAATCATCAGCACAATTATCTACATTAAGCAACAATCGGCTACTGACAAAAATGTTGAACTCAACATAAATATCGACGAACAATCGACAGTCAAGATTGCCGAATTTGACCTTTGCAGATTGCTCAACAATCTGATTGATAACTCTATAAACGCCGCCGAGAAGTCAGGCATTGATAAAAAATCCGATATTGATATAAGCATTGAAAACGATTATATTTTAATAAAAACTCACAACGCATTCAACAGTGATAACAAGCCTAAAAAGACCGACCAAAATCACGGCTACGGCTCAATAATCATTAAAGAAATATGCAAAAAATATGACGGCAATTATGAGTTTTATACCGAAGGCAATACATACTTCACGTCCACCAAAATCAAAAATATTTCTATTTGATAAATTATATTTTAACGCACAGCAAAAGGCAGCCGTTCGGCTGCCTTTTGGTTAATCTTTGTAATTTCTCAAAATTTTGAGGGTTGTTGTTTTGGGGAACTCGGTGTCGCGCGTTTTAACTTTTGAGACCTGTTTATAAAGCGGCATATTTTTGTTAATTACGTTGACATCGTTCTTAATTCTGTCTTTTGCATCGGGAGTTCCGACAGTGTCAAGGAAGAACTCGGCGGTTATGTAGCCGCCCTCGTCATACACAACAACCTCTTTAACATATTCGATTGTAGAGAGCTTATCCTCTATCTCTTCGGGTGAAACGTTTTTGCCGTTGCTGAGGACAATGAGGTTCTTTTTGCGCCCTCTGAAGAAAAGAAAGCCGTCCTCGTCAATATAGCCGTAGTCGCCCGTCTTGAACCAATCGCCGTCAAATGCCGCAGCAGTTGCCTCGGGGTCGTTATAATAACCCTTCATGACATTTGTGCCTTTGACGTATATTTCGCCGACGCCCTCTTCATCGGGCTCGTTGATTTTTATTTCATTGCAGGCAAGCGGTATTCCCGCGCTGCCGAATTTGAAGTTGTCAAGTCTGTTGCAGGTAACCGCAGGCGAACACTCGGTAATTCCGTAGCCGTTGATTATCTGTATGCCGAAATCGTACATTCCTTTTTCGTATTTTTCGTCAAGATAAGCTCCGCCGCAAACTATTATCTCAAGCTCGCCGCCGAGATTTTTGATAATTTCGGAAAAAATCTTTCTTCTCTTATCTATACCGAGTTTCATAAGAGTGTTGCTGATTTTAAGTCCTTTGGCGAGAATTTTGTCTCTGCCCGTCTTTTTGGCGGTGAACCAAATCTTTTTATATATTGTTTCAACCGCAAGCGGAACGGCGGAAAAATTCTGCGGATGATAAGTGAGCATATCTTTTTGAATATCTTTAAGACTGCGGCAAATAAAGCCCCACTCTGTAAGAAGACAGCCAGAGAACAGCGCGCCGACCCATGAAAAGGCGTGATGAAGCGGCAAAAATCCGATTGCATGGCCGCCCGTCATGGCACGGCATGACGCGACTGTGTCAGAAGCAACGTTATTTTGAGTGAGCATAACGCCCTTGCTTTTGCCTGTTGTGCCGGAGGTATAAACTATAAACGCCAAATCATCCGGCAATACTTCGTCTTTAAGATAATCTTCTTCACCGCTTTCAAGAGCCTTGTAGCCCTCGTCTATGAGAGAATAAAAATCTTCTATTTTTATATATTCCGTGATTTTGACCTCCGGATCATTCTTCATCATTTCAACAGCCGGAGTGTACTCATCGCTGTAATATATTGCGTCACAGCCGCTTCTGACCATAAGCTCGGTGAGCTCATCATACGGAAGCTTCGGGTCAAGCGGAATAGACGTCATTTTGCCTGTTATGATTGAATAGTAGCAAGCTATCCAGTAATAGCTGTTTTCGCTGAGCACGGCAACCTTTTTGCCCCTGAGGCCGAGCTTATAAAGGTACTGACCGAGACCCTTAACATCGTGAAAAACCTGATTAAAAGTCTTAGTCTCTACTTCGCCGTCAAAGTTATAAAACATAAACTGCTTTTTGTCTTTGCCCTGCTCCGCACCGAAAAGAACTATCTCTTTAAGCGTATCTATATCGGGAAACTGTGCATATTTTTTATATTTAACCTTTGTTTTCATATTCTCTCTCCCCAATTATTTGATAACCGACTCAAGATATTCGACAACATCTTTGACGGTAATAAGCTTTGGCAGCATTTTATCGGGTATGCTTATATCGTATTTTTCTTCTATAATACAGATTAGGTCAAAAAGCTCAAAAGAATTAAGCCCCAGGTCAGATGTCATAACGTCGTCGGGGTTTACCTGCGTAATTCTTCCGTCGGTATAATCTTTAAGTATTTCAAGCAAATCATCTCTTATGTTCATAAAGAAATCTCCTTTTGTCTTTTCTCATTTCTCTGCCGCCAAATTTCATTAAAAATTTCTTCTGTGGCAAGCGATATTTTTGTGACCGAAAACAGACAGTTTTCGGGGAATACATACCATGTGTCTTCTAAGGTATTGAGGTCTATGCAATCTCTGTGGTTGCCGAACCTGTAAGCATACTCAACATGGACGGCATACTGCCCCGCAGCGTCAATATCCATGGCGAAAGGCTCGCCGTTATAATCTCTTACGCCTTTGAGGTGGAAGCCCGTCATATCGTGAACGAGCCTTCCCCTGCCCATGTGAACAAAGCCTTTGGCATTTGGCAAATCGTTCACATCCGCATCGCACTCAAAGCGGTACGAACCGTCAAGCACCTGCTTCTTGACCTGCTCGCGCTCCCATTTGTACCAATCTGTAGGAAATTTGAACTCGGTCTTTCCGTTGTCGGCTTCAAGCTCACCGTAGATATTCAAGGTCCACGATTTGCCGCACCGACGGCAAAAAACTTTATCACCACGCGAGTCCGTCTCATATTCCGTGAGGCAGTTCGGGCACTGATAAAGCACCTTGTGCAGACCCTCGGCTCTTTTTTTATAGGCATTTTTTATTCTGTTTTCGCTTTGCCATCTGAAATCATCATTATAAAGGAGCTTTTTCACCTTTTCACTGATTTCATCTACCGTGGCATTTTTAAGCTCTTCGGGAGTGTAAGCCAAGGTCATATCGGCAGACATGTGCATAATCATGCGCTTTCTGTGATTGCCCCAAAACGGGTCATAAATATGATTGCCGCGGCAGGTAAGCGTAACAACGGGAACTTTTTGATGCTTTAAAAGCTGACCGACCGCCTCGGGTATAACCTCTGTAACACCGCACAGAGAATACCTTGCCTCTGCGTATATTCCGAAAATCTGCCCGTCCTTAAGAGCTTTTCGGCACTGGCGCAAAAGACCTATATCCGCAGTGTATTTGCGTTTGGGCACTGTGCCGAGCTTTCTCAAAATTCTTTCTCTGCCGATGTAATCATCAACCGCAGCAGGAAAAATGCCTCTGTACGGCGCAATTGCCGTGCCCAAAACATAAAAATCAAAGAAAGCATTGTGATTGCACAAAAGTATATAAGGCGGCTTTACACCCTCCATGCGAATTTTATTGACCTTGCCCAGGTGTATAGCACGCCTAAAAAATGAAAATCCCCAATAAAATGGCTGCATATATCTTTTTTGTTTTATCGGTTCGCGGTTCATGTCAAATTTTTCGGTTGCGGGTGCTCCGCCCCTGACATACTTTCCGAATTCTTTAGACAAAAAATCACCCTTTTGCCCACACAAACTGTGCTTTAATATTTTAAAATATAGTCGATATATCCGTTAGCGCCCTCGAGGTGAACATTAAACACGGTAACCTTTGCATCGAGATAATAGAGCGTCGGATGTGTGCGGTAAGACCACTCGCAGGCATCTTTTACAAGCTCACCTGTGGCATTCTTGACCTTTATTTTTATAACAGGATTCAAATACTGAATATCAACCTTGCCGTTTTTAAAATCGGCAGAAACCATGCTCATTTCATCAACGGCACGCCCAAATCCGTTAAGGACACCCATCGACCTGCCTACGGAGCCTTCAAACTCCTGACCATAAGGTCCGTCCGTCTGCGGCTTAACCTTTATGTTAAGTGTGGTATATGTACCGTCGTTTGTTGCCGTTGCCGAAAGCCAGTCGTCGGCGGTTATTTTCGCAGGCTTTCCGGGGAAAGCTTCTTCTTTGTTAGAGTTCGCCTCCAAAGCTTTTTTGGCTATCGGCTCAAAAAATGAGATTGCGGAATCGCTTATTCCCTTGCCGCCCTCCATTGAGACCAAGACAAGCGATTTTTTGACCTTTTTATCGGCATTTTTCTTTGCCGCAAGCTGATAAAATTTTAATACCTCGGCTTTGTCGGTGCTTGTAAGCCCGTCTGCAAGAGATATTTTTTTAGCAGTTGCTTCGGCCGAACCGGAGGAATTTTTATTTTTGTCCGAAGAAGCAGAATCCGAAGCTTGAGAGCCGTTTTGCTCAGAGGAGTCCGCGCCGTCCGAAACATCGGCGGTGTTACCGTCGGCAACAGAAGCGTCGCCGGAATTTATATCGGATGAAAAATCATCTTCTCCGCCCGAGACATGCGCTGCCTCGCCGCTTGACACTGCGGCAATATTTTTTTGTGTGTCACAGACTTTATCCGTAAGCTTTGCCGCACCTATAGCAAGCGAGGCGCAGCAAAGAATTGCCGTTACGGATTTTATAATTGAAACAGTAATTTTTGAATTATTCATTTTCTTTTTTCAATAGCCGACTATTGTTCCTTTCGCAAATTTTTAAAAGACCCGATTAAGCTGTTTTTGTTTTAATGTTTGCCAAAATAATTTGGAACAATGCCTCGACAAACTTTTTGAACGCGCTCCAGAAAGAGTTGTCGTATCTGTCGTCCTTATGGCAGTTGTCGCCGTCCATGGGAGAAATCGAAGCAACGTCATCAACCTTACTGTAAACAAGATACTGCGGATAATTCTCGTTATCAAAAACCGTGAAAGAATCGTTATTTATAATTTCGTCAAGGAGTCTTTCTACACATTTGGGGAAGGTTTTGTGAGCCAAATCCTTAATAAACCATGTTCTGTCGGGTAGCATACAGGTTGAAGCGTCAACCTTTTTATCGGGAGAAATATATTTTATTGTTCCGTCAAACTCCGCTTTTTTCATGTATTGATCACTGAAAGTTTCGGTTACGCCTGCGGTTGTTGCGCCGTAGGACGAATCCTCTACCGTGCAGATAGAATCTGAAAGAACATCGCCGTCCGCTGTAACCGGAATAGTCTGCTGTCCGTATTTTGTGATATTTGAGACCTCTATACCGTCCTCAATATAGCCCTTGTAAAGCTCCTCTGCCTTAACCTGAACATTGTAATGATAATTGTCAATAATTTTGATGAAATTATCGTACTTGCCCTCGGGTGCGCCGTAAAATACGGTTTCTTTGGCTTTTTCATAATCTCTGTCATTTACCATAGTCCAGTAGCTCGGGAAAGTCGCAAAGGTCTCTCTGAGTATTCTGGGTACAATATTGAGATAAATGTCGGGATAAACATTGTTTACCGACCAGCACGCAATATCAAGACCGTATGTTTTATTAAACATTGTTATAAATGCTCTTATAAGCTGATTGAGCGTTTGATCTTCAGAAAGCTCAATGTCATACATATATCTCTCAACCGCGTCGCTGTCAAGATAAAGCTCGCCGCAAAATGCTTTTGAGCATTGAGTTGCTCCGTTTGCCGCACTGTTATAAACGATATAATCCGAAACATATTCGCCGTTATACTTCTGCATATAAGCGTCTGTAAGCGCCGCGCCCATACATCTGCCTGTGAGAGCAACTTTTTCTGCGCCGGTGACATACATAACGTCTTCTATATACTGATGAAGCTTTTCGGCGTTTTTAAAGGGATCCATGCGCCAGTCATAATTAAAAGTATATCTTGATGTGGGATATTTGCCGTCAACCTTGTCGCCTTTAAGCTTTTTCCTTGACCATGTCCACTTAACGGTGCTGCCGTTGGGGGCTTCGCCATTTTCGTCAAGCGCAATTTCGGAATAAAGCGGAACAATCTTTTCATAAAGAACATCGCAGAAATCGTCCCACTTCTGTGTGAGCACCGCTTTTGCGAACACGTCTATATTTTCTTCAACTGCCTGCTGAATGTACCCCTCGGGTATCTCAATGGGATAAACATTTCTTTTGGTTCCGTCTTCTTCGGTGACGCAAAGGACATTACCCATGCCGACAACATAAACCATCGGAATATCCGTTCCCGTAACATCTTCGGATGCCGAAACCGACGGAATTACAAAGCAAAAAGCAGTAACCGTCAATGCCAAGACTAAAATAAGAGACAATAATTTTTTTGAAAAACGCTTCATAACTATACCCCTTTTATTTGTCACGCTTTAGACGCGGCAGATTCTTTTTTAGAGTTTTTCCATTCTTCAACGGCCAAGGAATTTTCTGTTTCAACGTGAGAGAAGAAGAAATCCTCTCTCTCTTTTGAGTTAATTACAGTGACGGGCTTTATCTGATTGAGCACAACACCCCTGCCTCTGAGGGACTCTCTGTAATCCCAATAGGTTTTGGGTTTTAGAATGAGAACCTCGGGTGTGTTGAGCATACCCCAACGTCTGTATTTAAAATACTTTTCGTTTACGTCTTTAAGCTGAGAGTCGAGAATTTCTATAAGCTCCGCTCTCTTTTCTTCGCTTACGGGCTCTTTTGTTTCTGCAAGCATGCAGTATCTCGGCGGTTTTGTTGAATAATCGGCATAAAAGCTGTGACCGACAAGTTCAACCCCTGCCTGAGAAGCTGTGTTCTTTGCCGCAAAGTCAACCATCTGCGTGGTGGTTTTTTCGTTTGCGACGTTCATGCTGAGGTTACGCCTGTAAAGAAGCTCTACTCTCGGAGTGTTGTTGTGCATTTTTGTTACGGTGACGACATCCTCCATACGGTATCTGTAAAGACCGGAGAAGTTAGAGATAACAACCTCATACTTTTTGCCGACCTCAAGCTCCGAAATCAAAAGTGTTTTAATCTCTTCGCTCTCGTCAGTGTCTTCTTCATCGTCATTGACGGGGATAAATTCAAAGAAGATGCAGTGCGGCAAAAGCACGCCGTCGTGAACGTCAAGCTCTGTCGGCATTGCGAAGAATCCCTCTGCCGCCGCGTAACCCATGTTGTGAAGCGGTATATCGTCGCCTATTGAGTGGCGAAGCTTTTTAACATAAACCTTAAGGTTTGAGCCTATCATGCCGTAAGCCCACGTGAGTTTCGGCCAAATTCTCGGAGCAATGGGAGTATCAAAGCCCTTTCTGAACTCTCTGCGAAGCTCCTCTGCCCTTTTGGGGTCAGGCTTGAATTTTTTAGAATATTCTTTGCGAAGCTCGGGAGTGATTTTTATGCCCGGATTGATTATACCCTTTTCTATATCGTCACAGAGCATCTCCCAGTTATCCTCAAGATAATCAAACATCGTTGTCAAAAGAGTAACAACTATTGATCCGAGATAGCTTACATTTCTGTTTGCAAGAGCAAATCTGAGCTGAAGATATGATGTATCGAGAAGCTCCTCATGCTCCGGATAAAGCAACGAAGCGGGAGATGTGCAGAAAAATCTTGTAATAGGTTTTAAATATGTGAGAGGAACCTGCCCTGCACCGTTGCATCTTTTGCCGTCCTCAAGCGGATGACCTGTGAGAACGAGAACAAGCGGACCCATCTGCGCGGGCAGTCTTTTGCCCTTGGTCTTTTTAATATAATGCGCCGCGGTTGAGACAGAACACGAAAATCCTATGCACTGCATATTCCAAAGGTCCTTAACAGACTTCGGGAGTATTTTGGGCTTGCCAACACTGCCGGAGGAAGAACAGTATCTTACGTTTCTTCCCGTGTACATAAGATTTTTTTCGCGGTTATGTATCATTCTCTCAACATACGGCTCATAATCGGCGTAGGTTGTGAGAGGAACTTTTTTTCTGTATTCGTCTATCGAATGTATATCCGCAAATCCGAATTTTTTGCCCAGCTCGCTGTTTTTGTTGCGTCTGAGTATTTTTCTGAGAGTCATGTTTTGTGCTTTCATCGGGTCTTTGGTATAATGCTCTATTTCTAAGAGCGAAACATCACCCAATAATATACCGAGATCTGAAAAAGGCATTGTGCAGTCACTTCCTCAATTATTGTTGTGGGGTACACTACCCCATGTAATATAGAATATCATCTGATAAGTTAAAAGTCAAGAATAAATAGACATATGTTGCCAAAATTGTACAAAAAAGCGAAGATGAGGCAGCCCCACCTTCGCATAAACAGGTTTTATTTTATTATGGCAATAATTCTTGAGATTATTTCTTTAATGAAAGCAATAATTTTTTCGATGAATATTACAAAATCCGATTTTTCTTTCGGTTCATCGGGCTCTGCAACAGCATCGCTGTTCGGCTCTGCCGACTGGTCTATGAGGCTTTCATATTCGATATATGCTTCGTCGCTCTTTAGCTCCTCGGGCGTTTTTGACTGGTCAACCTTTGTGAGAAGAAGCCCTGCTCTTTCCAGTATCGCAACATCCGAAGCGTCTATAACTCCGTCATGGTTGCAGTCCGCAGCAGCCCAGATTTCATTGCCGACCTGCTCCTTGGTCAAATGTCCGTTTACCATAAGGTTCACTTTATATGCGTCTGCTCCGTCATACTTGCCGTCGCCGTAATTTACAGCATTCACGCTTTTATGATTGAACGCAATTATAGAAGCCCCCCTCATTTTAAAATTATACTATATCCACATAAATAGTAACATAAACATACAAAATAGTCAAGAAAATTTAATTTTTGAGCAAAATTTATATACAACATTATTAAATTCAGTAAAAACACGGCATATTGTTTTGTTTATCGCCAAAAAATTTAAAAAAGCAGTAGATTTTTTTTGAACATTGTGTTATAATCTCTGTTAATAATGTATGTATATGGAGGAATCCGTAATGGGCAAAACAGTAAAGGGCAGAATTTTTATTTCTATAACCGCTTTTATTTGCGTTATCGCAATATGCTTAATCGCTAACAAGGGTGTCCCCTCTCTCTATGCAAGCCACAGAGAAAAGGTTGCCGCTCAGGATTCGGCAACGCGCGTTGTTGAACAGGTAAAGAAGCCTAAAACGACAACCACAACAACCGCAGCGACCACAACCACCACTGCCGCTGCCGAAGCTGTGACAGAAGACGCCAATGTTTATGACATCGCAGAAGACAGCGCAAGCGAAGAAGACATATCCGAAGATACAATCGAAGAAGAACCGGAAGAGGAAGAAACCACCGCTCCCGACAATCAGGACAGCTCTTCAAAAAGCTTTTTAGACAAGGTTATTGATTTCTTCACTTCTTTATTTGAAGCTATCACATCCGGCACTCTTCTTGAAAAAATCAAAGAGTTTTTCTCCGGCATATTCGGCAAAATCGGTCTTTGATATTTTGATGCAAAGTATGGGCGGCAGTCGTTAAATCGATTGCCGCTTTTAAAATGTTAAATATATGTAAACATTATAAAATGCCGTGCTCAAAGCATTGACATTTATTTTTTTTAGTTTAAAATATGTAGGAAGCTACATTAAAGGAGATGCTTTGATGGATATAGGGCTGTATTTTAAGTTTATCAACCACAAAATCGAGAGCAGAATGAACTGCCACCTAAAAAAGAATGATTTGACCTTTTCTCAGTTTCAGGTAATGGCATTTTTGGCGCATAACTGCGAATGTGACATATCGCAAAAGAAAATCTGCGATTTTTTAAAAGTTAAGCATACATCTATTATAGATGTCTTAAAAAGGCTTGAGGCAAAAGGATTTATTCAGCGAAAGACCAACAGCCTAAACGCACGCTCAAACTGCGTAACCTTGACCGAAAGCGGCAAAAAGCTGATGAATGAGATGAAGCTTGAGCGGCAATATGTGAACAATCTTATATATAAGGACTTCACAGAAGAAGAGAAAACTCAGCTTGAACGGCTGCTGCAAAAGGTACTTGAAAATATAGAAAACGGAGATGATGCAAATGCTTAAAACCCTTGCCGCACAAATAAAAGAATTTAAAAAAGATTCTATACTCACTCCCCTGTTTATGATTCTTGAAGTAATTATGGAAACGCTCATACCTATTATGATGGCTTCGATTATCGACAACGGCGTTGAAGCGGGTGACATGAATCACATTTATAAAATGGGCGCTCTCATGGTCGGTGCCGCGGCGGTCAGTCTGTTTGCCGGTATTATGGGAGGCAAATACGGTGCAAGAGCCTCTGCCGGATTTGCGAGAAACCTAAGGCAAAAAATGTTTGAAAGAATTCAGGGTTATTCTTTTGCAAATATTGATAAATACAGCACCGCAGGTCTTGTTACAAGGCTCACGACCGATGTGTCAAACATTCAGAATGCATATCAGATGATTTTAAGAATGTTTACAAGAGCCCCCGCTTCGCTCATTTTTGCTATGACTATGGCATTTTTGATTAACGCAAAGCTTGCGAGTGTTTATCTTATCGCAGTCGTTTTTCTTTCAATTCTTTTGGCGCTCGGTCTTACAAAAGCTTCAAAATACTTTATGACGGTATTTAAAAAGTACGACGACCTCAACGCCTCGGTTCAGGAGAATGTATCTGCAATAAGAGTTGTCAAGGCTTTTGTAAGAGAAGACCATGAAAACTCAAAATTCAAAAAGGCAAGCGAAAATGTTTATAAGCTTTTTCTTAAAGCAGAAAACATTACCATACTCGCCTCCCCCGTTATGCAGATCACCGTTTACACCTGCATACTTGTTATAAGCTGGCTCGGTGCTAAAATGATAGTTCAGGATTCTATGACAACAGGTCAGCTCATGAGCCTTTTGACTTACTGCATGAACATTTTGATGAGCCTTATGATGCTCTCTATGATTTTTGTTATGGCGACAATGAGCTTTGCAAGCGCAGAGAGAATAGCGGAAATTATAAACGAAGAACCGTCTATTAAAAACCCCGAAAAGCCGGATTATGACATACCCGACGGCAGCATTGAATTTAAAGATGTCTATTTCAAATATAACAAGGAAGACACCGGCGAGCCTGTGCTTTCGGATATAAATCTTTCTATTAACTCGGGTGAAACAATCGGCATTATAGGCGGCACGGGCAGTGCAAAATCGACCCTTGTCAGCCTCATCAGCAGACTTTATGACACAAGCTCCGGTGATGTGCTTGTCGGCGGCAAAAACGTTAAAAAATACGACCTTGAAAAGCTCAGAGACAACGTCGCAGTCGTTTTGCAGAAGAATGTTCTTTTCAGCGGAACCATTCTTGACAACCTCAGATGGGGCAAAGCCGACGCAACGAAAGAAGAGTGTGAAGAGGTTTGCCGTCTCGCCTGCGTTGACGATTTTGTAGAGAAGCTCCCCGAGGGCTATGACACATATATTGAGCAGGGCGGCACGAACGTCTCCGGCGGTCAAAGACAAAGACTTTGCATTGCAAGAGCACTTTTGAAAAAGCCCAAAATTTTAATTCTTGACGACAGCACCAGCGCAGTTGACACCGCAACCGACGCAAGAATAAGAAAAGCGTTTAAAGAAGAAATACCCGACACAACAAAGATTATTATTGCACAAAGAATATCCAGCGTTCAAAACGCCGACAGAATAATCGTTATGGACGACGGAAAAATAAACGGATTTGACACTCACGAAAATTTAATCAAAACAAATGAAATTTACCGTGAGGTTTATGAATCCCAAACCGGAGCAAACGGCGACTTTGACGAGAACGGAGGCGAAAACTGATGCCGCAACCCAAACAATTTAAAGGTCCGAGAGGCGCAAGAGGTCCGAGACCGAAGGTAGAGAACCCCGGCAAGCTGCTCAAAAGGCTTTTGGGATATGTTTTTAAATCTTACACTCCTCATTGCATAATTGTTTTTATATGTATACTCATAAGCGTACTTGCCAACGCACAGGGCACAATGTTTTTGCAGGACTTGATAGATGTATACATTATGCCGATGATAGGCGCAAGCAACCCTGATTTTAAGCCTCTTGCAACAGCTATATTAAAAGTTGCTTCATTTTATCTTTGCGGCGCGGCAGCATCATATATTTACGGCAGAATACTTGTTGTTGTGTCGCAGGGTACGCTGAAATCACTTCGTAACGATATGTTTTCGCACATGGAGAAGCTGCCGATTAAATACTTTGACACAAACTCACACGGCGATATAATGTCTGTTTACACAAATGATATTGATACTCTTCGGCAGATGATAAGTCAGAGTATTCCCCAGCTTATAAACAGCACGTTCACAATAATTACCGTTTTTGTGTGTATGTTAAAACTCAATATTCCGCTCACGGTACTTACGATAGTTATGGTTGCCGTTATGCTTATGTGCACAAAGAAATTTGCGGGGCTCAGCGGCAAATACTTCACCGCGCAGCAGAGAGACCTCGGCAAAGTAAACGGATTTATCGAAGAGATGATGTCCGGGCAAAAGGTTGTTAAGGTCTTTTGCCATGAAGAAAAAAACATTGACGACTTCAACGAGCTTAATGACAATTTGTTTGACAGCGCATATAACGCAAACAAATTTGCAAATATCCTGGGACCCATAAATGCTCAGCTCGGCAACCTCAGCTATGTTCTTTGCGCCGCAGTCGGCGGAATGATTGCCCTCAGCGGATTCGGCGGACTTTCACTCGGTGCGCTCGCGAGCTTTTTGACATTTAACAAAAGCTTCAGTATGCCGATAAACCAGGTCAGCCAGCAGTTAAACTCAATAGTTATGGCACTCGCAGGCTGTGAAAGAGTATTTAAACTGCTTGACGAAAAGCCCGAAACCGACGAAGGATATGTAACGCTCGTCAGAGCAAAAGAAGAAAACGGCGTTATCACAGAGAGCAAAGAGCGCACAGGCATGTGGGCATGGAAGCATGTTCATCAGGCAACGGGCGAAACCGAATACACACGTCTTGAGGGCGGAGTTGTTTTTGACGATGTTGACTTTGGCTATAACGAAGACAAAATTGTTCTTCACAACATCAAGATGTTTGCCCAGCCCGGTCAAAAGATTGCGTTTGTCGGTTCAACAGGTGCAGGCAAAACTACCATAACAAACCTTATAAACAGGTTTTATGACATTCAGGACGGCAAGATACGCTACGACGGCATAAACATCAACAAAATCAAAAAGGACGATCTGCGCCACTCGCTCGGCATGGTGCTTCAGGACACTCATCTTTTCACCGACACCGTTATGGAAAACATCAGATACGGAAAGCTTGACGCAACGGACGAAGAAGTTATTGCCGCGGCAAAGCTTGCAAATGCAGACGGATTTATAAGACATCTGCCCGACGGCTACAACACGATGCTCACAGGCGACGGCTCGAACCTCAGCCAGGGTCAAAGGCAGCTTATCGCAATTGCCAGAGCCGCTGTTGCCGACCCGCCCGTTCTGATACTTGACGAAGCTACAAGCTCCATAGACACAAGAACCGAAAAAATAGTCCAGGACGGCATGGATAACCTCATGCGAGGCAGAACAACATTTGTTATCGCCCACAGACTTTCTACCGTCAGAAACAGCGACTGCATAATGGTTCTTGAAAAGGGACGTATAATTGAGCGCGGCACGCACGACCAGCTCATAAAAGAGCAGGGTCGCTACTACCAGCTCTACACGGGAAACGCGGCAAAAAAATCTTAAAAAATCAAAGTTCACCGTTGAATTATATATTTATAAAGTATATAATGGCGGTGGACTTTATTTTTATAATGAAAGGAAGTTTTTATGGAAAGAACTGTTAAGGTCGGCATAATAGGCTGCGGCGGAATTGCCAACGGCAAGCACATGCCGTCACTCAAGAAAATCGAGAATGTTCAGATGGTGGCTTTCTGCGATATAATCGAAGAAAGAGCCGAAAAAGCGGCAAAAGAATTCGGCGTTGAGGGTGCTAAGGTTTATAAGGATTACAAGGAGCTTTTGAAAGATGAGTCAATAGAAGTAATCCATGTCTGCACACCAAACCGCTCTCACAGCTTTATCAGCATTGACGCTATGGAGGCAGGAAAGCACGTTATGTGCGAAAAGCCCATGGCAATAAACTATAAAGAAGCAAAAGCTATGCTTGAAGCCTCGCAGAGAACGGGCAAAAAGCTCAGCATAGGCTACCAGAGCAGATTCAGAAATGACTCGCAGTATCTTAAAAAGTGCTGTGAAAACGGCGAGCTCGGCGAAATCTATTATGCCAAAGCTCACGCAGTGAGAAGACGTGCCGTGCCCACATGGGGCGTTTTTCTTAACGAATATGAGCAAGGCGGCGGACCGCTCATTGACATAGGCACACACGCGCTCGACCTCACGCTTTGGATGATGGACAACTACAAACCTAAGATGGTTGTAGGCAGCGTATATAAAAAGCTCGGCGACCAAAATGGAACAGGCAACGCATGGGGCGATTGGGACCCGAAGCAGTACACGGTTGAGGACTCGGCTTTCGGCTATATAGTTATGGAAAACGGCGCTACGATAGTGCTTGAATCCAGTTGGGCGCTCAACACACTTGATACAATAGAAGCGTCCACCTCGCTTTGCGGAACAAAAGCGGGTGCGGATATGCGCGACGGACTTAGGCTCAACTACATAAAAAACAATATGCAGGTTGTTGAAAAGCCGAACCTTGAGGTTGCGGGCGCGGCATTTTTTGACGGCAAAAAAGAAGACCCTTCGGATATAGAAGAAAGACTTTGGATTGACGCCGTTATAAACGACAAAGAGGTTGTAACAAAGCCCGAACAGGCTCTTGTTGTCACTCAAATTCTTGAGGCAATATATGAATCCGGCAAAACGGGAAAGCCCGTATATTTTAATTAAACCCATAACAAAAAAATCCCCGATTATCAGACCTAACATCCGATAATCGGGGTGTTTTATTTTTATAATTTTATTCGGCTGCGGTTTTAAGCGCAATTTCTATCATTTCGGAAAATGAAGTCTGTCTCTCTTCGGGCGACAGCTCCTCCCCCGTTATGATGTTATCCGATACCGTGCATATTGCAAGAGCTTTTTTGCCGCACCTTGCCGCGGTCATATAAAGTGCGGCAGCCTCCATCTCTATTGCAAGCACGCCCATTTTTGCCCAAAGAGCCGTGGCGTTTTCATCGTCGCAATAGAAGGTATCCGATGAGAGAATGTTGCCGACTCTGTAAGGCGCGCCGATTTTTTCGGCTTCGCCTCCCGCCTTTTTCAAAAGCTCAAAATCTGCCGTGGGCGCAAATGTGCCGGGCAGATTATACTGCGAGGCAAACGCAGAATTTGTGCAGGCGCCGATGGCAAGAATTATCTCTCTCAAATTTATGTCTTCTCTTATCGCTCCGGCAGAGCCTATTCTGATGATGTTTTCAACATCATAAAAATTATAAAGCTCATAAGAATAAATGCCTATTGATGGCATACCCATTCCGCTTGCCATAACAGAAACTTTTTTGCCGAGGTATTCGCCCGTGTAGCCGTGTATTCCTCTGACGTTGTTGACGAGAACGGCATTTTTCAAAAAGTTTTTTGCAATAAATTCCGCCCGCAAAGGGTCGCCGGGCATAAGAACGGTTTTGGCAAAATCGCCTTTTTGTGCCGAATTATGAGGTGTTGACATTATAAATCACCCTTAAAGCAAGTTATTTTCTTTTACGATTTTTACAATTCTGCTTGTGCCGAGGCGCCGGGCACCGAGAGACAAAAACAGCTCGGCATCATCAAGTGACGATATGCCGCCTGCCGCCTTTATTTTTGTGCCGTTTGATACGTTCTTTGCAAAAAGCTTTATATCATGCGCGGTAGCCCCGCCCGATGAAAAGCCGGTAGACGTCTTTATAAAATCCGCCCCGGAGGACGAGACGATTTCACACATCTTTATTTTTTCTTCATCGGTCAAAAGGCAGGTTTCGATTATTACTTTTAATATTTTATCGCCGCAGGCACTTTTTATGCTGTTTATTTCATTTAGCAAAGAAGTGTATTTTTTATCTTTAAGCCATCCGATATTTATAACCATGTCTATTTCGTCCGCGCCGTTTTTTATTGCGTCCTCGGTTTCAAACACCTTTGCGGCGGTTGTGGAATATCCGTTCGGGAAGCCGATAACGGTACAAACGGGTATTTTGCCGCCGAGGTATTCGGATGCATCTTTGACATAGCTTGCAGGTATGCAAACGGAAGCAGTGGAATATTTAACCGCGTCGTCGCAAAGATTTTTAATATCCGCCCATGTCGCGTCCTGCTTTAACAAAGTATGGTCAACATGAGACAGTATGTTTTTTATATCCATATCAATCCTCCGCCTTATGAGCCGTAAAGAGTTAGAGTGCCGTCTGTAACAACATACCACTCCGAGTCGATTTTAATAACATAGAAATTCATGTAACCGATGTCGTCGTCTTTGCTTGTACCGTCTATTTTTACAGCCATAGAAACGCGCATAGCTTCTGTTTTTTCTCCGTCTTTAAATATCTCTCCGCAGGTTTGCTCATATTGAGTGAGAAGATAATAAAACTCGCCGTCACTCAGCTTTTGGGATTTTATATGAGAAAGCGATGTTTTAAAATCCGCGCCGTATTCCGCCACTAATTCGCCGTACATTCCGGCATAATTTGACGAAAGCTGATTTGTCATCTCACCGTAGCTTGAATAAGGTGAGAACATTCCCCACAAATTGCCGAAGCTGCGCTGTGAGATCGTTTGATAATATTTTTGCGTATCTGCCGACGAAACTTCAGAGAGCTGCTGAAAGTCGCCCGACATATATGCGTTTATATACGTCTTTGCGGCTTTTTCCGCGCCGTTCGGCGACAAAGTCACAGCCAATATTATAACAATCACAATCGCCGCCAAAACAGAACACACTGCGGCTATGCCGTATTTTTTGTATTTCGGCCCCTCAACGGGCATCTTTTCGGTGGTGTAAGGGTTCCCCTCCGGCGGCTCAAGCGACTGCTCGGAGCTGTCAAAGCTTAAATCATAAGAGCAAAATCTGCAAAAATTGCTGCCGTCCTCATTTAATCTGCCGCAGCGCGGACATATCATATAATCCCCTCCGTATTATTAAACTACGTCTTTTTCTTCTATTCCGCCCATATCCAAAATGCGCTTAAACGTGTCAAGTACGCATTGAACGGCGGCGTTTCTGAAGCCGTTTTTCTCAAGACTTACAACACCCGCGATAGTGGAACCGCCGGGCGAGCAAACCTCGTCTTTAAGCTTTTCGGGGTGTTTGCCGCTCTCTTCTATGAGAGAAGCCGTGCCGATTATTGTATCTATTGCAAACTTTTGAGCCTGTGCTCTTGTAAGACCCGTCATAACTCCGCCGTCGGCTAGAGCCTCTATAAACATGCAAACATATGCGGGCCCGCAGCCGGTTATGACACTGCCGGCATACATTTTCTTTTCGGGAAGAACCTCGAAAGAGCCCGAAAATCTTAGTATGTCTTTATACTCTTCAAAAATTTCGTCGGTTACAAATGCGTTGTTGGTGCAAAGAGTTATGCACTTGCCGACATTTGCCGCAACATTTGGCAATGTTCTTATTATCGGAACATCAACATCTGCACCGAGCCACTGCCTGATAGTGTCTGTGCTGACGCTGACCATTATCGAAACAATTACCTTCTCTTCGCCATTTTCGATACACTCCTTAACAACGGGACCTATCTCTGAAAGAACAGCTTCACCAACCTGCGGCTTTACGCCTATTAAAATAAACTTGCTGCTTTTGACCGCCTCGGCATTTGTTGCAACATATTCTGCGCCTGTCTCCTCGGCAAATGCCCTTGCCTTTTCGCTGTCATGATCCGTAACGACTATATCTTTGGGGTCACAGCCCTTGCAGGCGGCTCTTGCCAAAGCTCCGCCCATAACGCCTGTGCCTATAAAAGCCATTTTTTTCATATATAACGCCTCCAAAAATCTTTTAACATATTATAGCACTACAAAGGCAGACTAACAAGCGGTATCTTTATATGATTTTCGCCGAAAGAGAGATTTTTTTCTGTTTCGCCGTATTTAAATACCGCCTCGGTGTCGCCCGAAATAACTATAACAAAGGTAATATTGTCTTTTTCTTTTTTATATTCAACAGAAATTTTGCCGCTCGATGTTTTGATGTGACCCTTTGCAAAATTTAATTTTTCTATATTGGCAGGGGCAATGACCGCCTTTTTATAGCCGTAGGAGTCCTCGGTCTGTGTAATTCCGAGAATATACTCAAACAAAAATCTTACGCTCGCACCGAACATCGGGTGATTGTTTGAGTCGGCACCGTTCCAATTCTCCCAAAGAGTTGTTGCGCCGTTTTTTCTCATATGAGAAAAAGAAACTTCGCCGTCACCCGAGAGAAGGCTGTATGCAAGATTTTGCTTGCCGTTCTTAAAAAGCACTTCATTTAAAATATATGTTCCGAAAATACCGGTGTCATACATTCCGAGCTTTTCGTATTTTCGGACTAAAGAGTCAAGCGTATTGCCGTCCGCTATGCCGCAGGAATAAGCAAATGCCTCCGCGCCCTGCAAGCCGCCCAAAAACGTGCCGTCTTTTTCACGGTATTTTTTTATAAGCGACTGACGGTGAAAAGAAATTAGGCTTTCTGTTTTTTTTGTGTTTTTATCGAGAAGCTTTTCGCAACACAGCAGTATTTCAAGTAAATCAACATACATACATGTGTTTGCAAAAGCTTCGGGCAGCTTGATTTTTTGCGGTGTGCACCAGTCGCCGAGGCACCAGCCCTTTTCTTCTTCTCTGACAACCAGCCCTTCTTCGCAGCGAGATTCCATATAATCGCGGTATTTCAGCATATTCGGGTACATCTCCGAAATCGCATCTGTATCTCCGCTTATTTTAGCGTAGGTATAGGGAACGGATATTATCGCGCCGCCCCAGCCGGCAGGTCCTCCCCCGCCGCCCGCAAAAGGCGCGGTATGCTGAACGTGACCGGTGGTTTTATCCTGGCAGTCGGCGATGTCATATATCCATTTGCGGAAAAAGTCTTTTGAGTCAAGACTCAGCATTGCCGCCGCGGTGCAAAGCCGTCCGTCCCCGGTGTATCCGAGACGTTCTCTGTGCGGACAATCAGACGGAACACCGCTGTGCATATTTGAAAGCTGAGTGTGAACAAAAGTATCAAAAAGCCAGTTCAGATTTTGGTCGGAGCATTTAAAATCACCGCTGACGGGAATATCTGCGTGCACTTCTCTGACTTCTGTCGGATTTGCGTTGTTTGTGAGCGAAAAATATCTGAATCCGTGCCATAAAAATCTTGGAAAAAATTCTTTGGTTTTGTCGTCTGTGATAAAGGTATCGCAGGCGGTTTGATTCCAGCCCGCCGAAAGCGGATCCAAATTGCCGTCTGCCGACAAAAGCTCCGAAAATTTAATCTCGACCTTTTGATTGGGCTCGTCGCATTGCACCACGGCGTAGCCGGAGAGGTTTAAGCCTGCGTCATATACCGAATATTCACCGAAATCCTTTAGCTTTAAAGGCTTAAAGCTTCTGATAATTTTATCGGTATTACAGCTTTGAATATAAAATTCTGTTTTCATGTCTTTGCAAATTTCCGGCGTTTTCCAACCGTTCAAATCGGCATTTTCGGTGTTCCAGTTATAATCAAAGCCGTTATAGTCGTGTTCTTCGCCGAAAAACAGAGATGATTTTTTAATAAAGCCCTGTTTATATAAAGTATTCTCGCCGCTGGCAAATTCATTTTCTTCTGTTTTTATCAAATAGCAAAGGCGGATGTTGCCGTAATCCATATTCCCCTCGGCTTTTCTTTCGGTCTGATGAAAATATCCGCCGCCGAGCATAACGCCTATTACATTTGTGCCCTTTTTTATGTATTCGCTTATATCATAAGACAAGCAGTAAACTCTGTTATCCATAATATCGTTGAGCGGATAGATTAAATTCATTTTTTCGCGGTCTCTTTTAATATAATCGGAGTACGCGGGAACAAGCTCGTCGCAGGACACCCTTTTTGAATTTATATAAAGAATAAAATAGCCGAGTCCGCAAATATTTATTTTGGCGCTGCACTTGTCTTTCAATTCAAATGTTTCTCTGAATATCGCGGAGCTCATAT
Organism: uncultured Ruminococcus sp.; assembly: GCA_900539465.1. Classification (GTDB taxonomy): domain Bacteria; phylum Bacillota; class Clostridia; order Oscillospirales; family Acutalibacteraceae; genus CAG-488. The sequence goes on from UQCF01000001.1 coordinate 228,517, forward strand.
CCTCTTTGGGCTTAATCCATTTTGCGTTATTAAAAATCTCTTTATGCGTCACCGATAACCACCTCACAAAAAATATAGCATAAAAAAGCGTTCGGCTCAACTGATTTTATAACTTTCTCTTGAATTTAAACATTTTAAAAGCTACAATGTATGAGATAAAATTTAATCGCGGTGATATTATGCGTGAATATACTTTAAAACGCTCGGACAGAAAAACCGTTGCAATAGAAATCACAAAAGACTGCACGGTTTTGGTCAGAGCGCCGAAAAGACTTTCAGAAAAGAGAATAGAAGAATTTATAACTCAAAACGAAAAATGGATTGAGCACCATATCAAGCTTCAGCGCGAGCGGCAGAAAAGCCGTAAAGAGCTTAGCGAAGATGAAATCGGTGAGCTGAGAAAGAGGGCAAAAGAATATATTATTCCCAAAGTACGGGAATATTCCGAAATTATGGGCACGGATTACACGGGAATAAAAATCACTTCCGCAAAGACAAGATACGGCTCTTGCAGTGCAAAAAATTCGCTTTGTTTTTCGCTTTATCTTATGCAAAAGCCGCTTTATGCCGTTGACTATGTGATTGTTCACGAGCTTGCTCACACGGTACACCATAACCACGGCAAAGATTTTTATAAACTTATAGAAAAATATATGCCCGATTACAAAGACAGAATATCGGTTTTAAAAGGAGCAAAATAAAATGAACGTATATGATTTTGACGACACAATATATGACGGAGAGAGCTCTTTTGATTTGTTCTTTTATTATGTTAAAAAGAAGCCGTCGCTGTTAAAAATGCTGCCGAGGGTTATCAGCGCGTTTATAAAATACAAGAAGGGCAAAATCTCAATAGACGAGATGATAAAAAAATATGTGCCGATGATTGAGCAAAACTCAAAAGGTCTTGTAGATTACCAAAATGATCCAACTGAATTTTGGAACGCTCATATGCACAAAATAAAGCACTTTTATAAAGAAATTCAAAAAGACGACGACCTCGTGATAACCGCCTCGCCCGATTATCACATAGAAGAAATTTGCAAGCGGCTTGGAATAAAAAGCTTTATTGCCTCTGAAGTGAACCAAAGCAACGGCAAAATCGAGACGGTTTGTTTAAGGCATAACAAAGTAAAGGCATTTTTTGAGCGTTATCCCGACCGAAAAATCGAAAATTTCTACACCGATTCGCCAAAAAACGATAAGCCGCTCATTGACATAGCCGAACACGCCTTTGTTGTGAAGAAAAATAAAATCACAAAAATAAAATAGCTTAATACGACAAAAAATACCGCCTCTGCATTATATAATCAATGCAGAGGTGATTTTTATGCCTGTTTATGTTGATGTGCTGTTGGTCGTTAACGGATTTATAAATTACCTTATGCTCTTGTGCGTAATGAAATTTTTGCATTTAAAAACCGGACGTTTAAGAATACTGCTCGGCGCGGCTGCCGGCAGTATTTTTTCTCTTAAAATATTTTTGCCGCAAACGAGCATTTTGTCTGATTTAATCATAAGAATTGCCGCATGTATTTTAATAACCGTCATTTCTTTTAAAACAAAAAACGTCAAATTCTTTTTGCGCGCCGTTTTATCTTTTTTGGCGGTTAATTTTGCATTCGGCGGTCTTATAAGCGCGATAATTTATTTTATCAAACCCGGAGTTTTGCTTTATGACAACGGCACGGTGTATTTTAATATAAATTTTGTTCTTTTGGCGGTACTTTCGGTCATAAGCTTTGCGGTTATCAGCACAATACAAAAAATCACCGAAAGACGCTCGCCGGAGCAAAGTATATATGAAATTAAAATAAATAAAGACGGCAAAACATGCACCGGCAGAGCCTTGGCAGATACCGGCAGCAATTTAAGGGATCCGTTTTCGGGTGCGCCCGTAATAGTGGCGCAATACGCCGGTGTAAAAACGGCTGCACCCGTCGGAATTTGCAAATACTGCGAAAATCCCACATACGACAACATAGCGGAGGATATAAGGCTTATTCCCGTCTCAACAGTCAGTTCAAGCGGATTTTTACCTGCTTTTAAAGCCGACAGCGTTTGTATCACGGGAATAAAATGCAAAAAAGAAGCAAGAGATATTTACATAGCGGTTTCACGGCAGCCCATTTGCTCGGGAGAATTCGAGTTCATTTTAAATACAGAAATATTGGAGGACAACAATGATGATAAGCCTAAAACAGCTCGCCGAAAATCTTCTTCTGAAAATACGGAGGCTCTTTGTAAAAAAAGAGAACGGAATTTATTACATAAACGGACCCGAAACGCTTCCGCCGCCGCTCTCTAAAGAAGAAGAAAACATTATTTTTAAAAAAATCGAAGACGGCGATGACAAAGTGAGAGATGAGCTTATTGTGCACAATCTTCGCCTTGTTGTATATATTGCGAGAAAGTTTGAAAACACCGGAGCGGGTATAGAAGACCTTATATCAATAGGAACAATAGGTCTTATAAAAGCGGTCAAAACTTTTTGCCCGTCAAGAAACATTAAGCTTGCCACATACGCTTCGCGCTGCATAGAAAACGAAATTCTTATGTATCTGAGAAAAACAAGCTCGCTTAAAAACGAAGTATCAATAGACGAACCGCTGAATGTTGATTGGGACGGAAATGAGCTGCTGCTATCCGACGTTTTGGGCAGCGACCCCGATATTGTGAATAAAGACATTGAGCTTGAAGATGAAAAAGCACTCGTGCTGAAAACCATAGACTCATTGGACGAAAGGGAAAGAACCATTATGTATATGCGCTTCGGAATAGGCGGCGGAAAGGAATACACTCAAAAGCAGGTAGCCGATATTCTCGGAATATCGCAAAGCTATATTTCAAGACTTGAAAAAAGAATAATAGTAAGGCTCAAAAAAACTATTGAAAGAGCGTCATAATTATCAAAAAACAGTAGAAATTTTTTAAAACTTGTGTTATTATATTTAGGTATTAAAAACAAGGAGGTTGGTTTTATGACTAAAACCATAATTTCTGCCGTTGTTTCTGTAATCTGCACTGCGGCAATATGTATCACAGCATTCCTTTGCGTAAACAATTATAAGAAAGAGACCGCTGCCGTTTCAAACGACTACATGACAGAGGCTCAGGCTGCGGAATATCTCGGAATTTCCGAAAACCATCTTACAATAATGCGCAAAAACCTCAAATACCTTGAAGGCTCTTATATCGTTTATTCTTATGTTGACGACAACGACAAGGACGTAAGCGTTTGCATGTATTCAAAAGACGAGCTTGACAAAGCCGTTGAAAAGCTTATGTCAAAATCAAGCTCCAGCAGCATCAACTTCAAATATATTGAAGACGCCATTAAAGAATCCAAATAACTTAATTTGACGACGGCTATCAGCTGTCTCACTTAACGGTGAGGCAGCTGTAATTTTAGATAATAACAGACGAAAATCGGAGTTTAATATGAACCGAATTATCTGCCCCAAGTGTAAAGAACCGCTTATAAAACAAAACAAAAGCTTCAAATGTGTTAACGGTCACTGCTTTGACATTGCAAAAGAGGGATATGCAAACCTTTTGCTTTCAAACAAAAGCGGTGAATTTATCGGCGACAGCAAGAAAATGGCAAAATCGAGAAGAGATTTTTTGTCGAAGGGATATTACGGCGTTTTGGCAGAAGAAATTTTAAAAATTATTTCTTTTTATGATATTCCTTCCCCTTTTATTTGCGACGTATGCTGCGGAGAGGGGTATTATTCCTCTTTTCTTGCAGAGAGAATACCGCAAAGCACCGTCTGCGGCTTTGACATTTCAAAAGAGATGATAAAGCTTGCGGCAAAGAGAAAAAGCAAAGCGTCTTATTTTGTTGCCAACATGACGGCTCTGCCTTTGGAAAACGAATGTGCCGATTTTGTTTTGCACCTGTTTGCGCCGTTCAACGAAAGCGAAATTTCAAGAATAATGAAAAAATGCGGCATACTCATTTCGGTGTCTCCCGGAGAAAATCACTTGCTCTCTTTAAAAAAGGTGCTTTATGACAAAGCGTATCTCAATGAAGAAAATACTCTGAAAACGGACAATCTCGTTTTGTGCGGTCAAAAGAAAATTTCAAACAAAATAAAGCTTTTGTCTCAAGAAGATATTTTAGCACTTTTTAAAATGACCCCGTATTATTACCACTGCCCCAAAGACGGAGCTCAAAGACTGGAAAATCTTGAAACACTTGAGACCGAAACGGAATTTATAATAAATATTTTTAAAACAAAGGAACTTTATAATGGAAAAGATTTATAAGGGCAAAGGAAACTCAAAAGATTATGAACACAGCCTTGAATTTTTAAACGAGGTATTTTTCAGCGATGACGACTCCGAGGATAAAAGAGACTTCGTAACACTTTTGCCGAAGCTTTATAAAGAGGGCTGCTATCACTGCGAAAATAACCTTATAGTAAGCGTTGACGGCAAATGGAAAGGCGCCGTCGGTCTTTACTGCAACGATATGAATGTAAACGGACATGAGATAAAATGTGCCGGTATAGGCAATGTTGCGGTTGCTCTTGACGCTCGCGGCAAAGGGTATATGAAAGAGTGTATGCAAATGACAATGTGCGACGCGGTTAAGTCCGGTGCGGATTTTGCAATTCTCGGCGGACAGAGACAGCGTTATGCCTATTTCTCTTTTGAGCCTGCGGGTGTTTCTTATAAATTCAGCTTTAACGACCGAAACCTTGAGCACGTCTTCGGTCTTGATTATAACAGCGGACTTGAAACAGTAAAGGTCACAGAGAACGCAGACGACGCTCTTGATTTTATAGAAGAAGCATATAACAAAAACAGTTTAAAATTCATCAGAGACCGCGCAAAGCTCTTTGACATTCTCTCTTCATGGCGGCAGACGGCTTACGCTTTTAAGCGCGGCGAAAAATTTGTAGGATACTGCGTATTTAACCACGAAAACGATTATGTTGCCGAGGTTAAAGCTGCGGATAAAACCGAATTTAAAAATATGCTGCCCGATATTCTCAAGGTTTCGGGTCAGGAGAGAATAACATTTAATATCCCCGCTTTTGAAACGGATTATGTTGAATGTCTTTCGGATATATGCGAGGGCTTTCACCTTGAACACTGTGCGATGATGAGTGTTCTGAACTGGAAAAAATTTATTTCGGCGGCGTTTGATTTGCAGGCAGCATATAAGCGTCTTTGCGACGGGAAAGCGTCGTTTATCGTTCACGGATATAAAAAAGACGAAGCTTTCACCGTAACGGTCAAAGACAATAAAGTTTCGGTTACAGACGGCGCCGAAGACGCTATTGAACTCACCCACAGGGAGGCAATGCACCTTTTTCTCGGTCTTTATTCGCCAAAAAGAGCAAAACTTGACGCAAACACAGCGCAGTGGTTTCCGCTTGAATTTTCGGTGCTTGATACAGACAAGGTTTGATTTAAATTCGGTTGACACACGGCCTTGTTTGATGTACAATTATAAAGGTTAGATAGGCAAAACAGTATGAAAGGAACACTTATCTATGAAATATTATATAGGCGTTGACGGAGGCGGAACAAAAACAGCCTACGCGCTCTTTGACGAGAATAAAAATCTTGTTGAAACGGTAAAGGGACCGGGCAGCAACCACGAGAATTATGAGGGCGGCTTTGACCAGGCGGCAAAAATAATCTGGGCAGGCATCAACTCTCTTCTTATGGAAAGCGGCAAAACCCTTGACGATATTTCATTCACGCTCATGGGTCTTGCGGGAATAGACCATCAGTTTCAGCATGACGAAATGGTTAAACGCTTGAGCGGCTTCGGCCTTAAAAATTTTGAGATATATAATGACGGATTTATTGTTGTAAAAGCAGGCTCAACAGGCAAAGCGGCAATCGGCTACAACGCCGGCACGGGCACATGCTGCAACGCTATTGACGATGACGGCAAAATGCTTCAGCTTGCAGGTCTCGGTGAATTTTCGGGTGACGAGGGCAACGGACACTGGATAGCCATGATGACATACAAGGCTATTTATGACGAGGTTTATCTCGGGCTTCAAAAAACATCAATGACAAAAATGTTTTATGACGAATATTCAATCAAAACAAGAGAAGAGTTTCTCTCAAAGGTTTCTGAATTTGAGAGCGAAAATCCCGACCCGTTTATAATGCGTCTGATAGACTTCTTTTTTGACGCGGCAAACAGCGGCGACGAAAAAGCTCTTTCAATAGTAAACGAAATGGCAGAACGCGGCTCCGACTATATTGCGGCGCACGCAAAGCAGCTCAACTTCACTTCCGATGAGATAGAGGTTGTTTTATCGGGCTCTATTCACACTAAACTCCCGTCGGATGTGTATATAAATCAGCTTAAAGAAAAATCCATGTTAAAAAGCGGCAGGAAGATGAAGTTTATAAAACTTTCGGTTCCCCCTGTCACAGGCTGCATTAACTGGATTTTCCAACAATATGTATAAATTAAAGGAGAGACAGCAATGAAAGAAATTACACTTGCAGTTATCGGCTCGGGCAGCACATATTGCCCCGAACTCATCGACGGTTTTATTAAGGCGAGAGATTCGCTTAAGCTTAAGAAGGTTTCGTTTATGGATATAAACGAGAGAAAAAGAACTATCGTAGGCAGCCTTTGCGTTCGTATGCTCAAAAAAGCAGGCATCGAGTGCGAAATTGTTATGACAGACGACCTTGATTTGGCTCTTCAGGGTGCAGACTTTGTTGTAACACAAATTCGTGTAGGTATGCTTCATGCGCGTTACCTTGATGAGAGCATACCCAAGAAATATGACCTTATCGGTCAGGAGACAACCGGTATCGGCGGCTGCTTCAAAGCTCTTCGCACAATCCCCGTTATCAAACACATTTGCGACCGCATTGAGGCTATTTGCCCTGACGCATGGCTTATCAACTTCACAAACCCCTCGGGCATAATCACAGAGTTTGTTCTCAACCATACAAATGTTAAGAACATCGGTCTTTGCAATGTTCCGATAGATATGCTTGACGATATTAAAGAGATCACCGGTCTTGACAGTGAAATTACATACCTCGGCCTTAACCACCTCAGCTGGGTTACATCTGTTAAAAAAGACGGCAAAGAGCTTCTTCCCGGTCTTATTAACGACGGATTCTCACCCAAGGTTATGGCAAACATTAAGGACGACGGCTTTGACATTGAGTGCCTTAAATCAATACAGGCTCTCCCCTCTTCATATCTTCAGTATTATTACTGCCGTGAAGCAAAGCTTGAGCATCAGCGTCAGGATGAGAAGACAAGGGCTCAGGTCTGCATGGATATAGAAGAGCACCTTCTCGAGATGTATCAGGACGAAAACCTTGTTACAAAGCCCGCTCTTCTTGACAAGCGCGGCGGTCACAAGTATTCTCTTGCAGCGGTATCGCTTATTGACTCAATCGCAAACGACAAGCAGGATGTTCACGTTGTCAACATTAAGAACAACGGCACTCTTGACTTTATGGAAGACGACGATGTTGTTGAAATCGCAGCCGTAATCGGCAAAGACGGCGCAACACCCGTTAAGATTGACAAGGTTACAAACAAGCACATTATCTCACTTATGCGTGTTGTTAAGGCATATGAGAAATACACTGTTGAGGGTGCTGTTACAGGCTCCGAGCAGGCAGTTATCAACGGTCTTCTTATTCACCCGCTGGTTGGCGACTGGGAGAAGACAACAAAGTGCTTTGAGGAGTTAAAGCAGGCTCACAAAGAGTTTTTGCCCGAATTTAAATTTTAATCAGTGAAAGTCTGAGCCGCCTTGACAAGAACATCAAGGCGGCTCTTTTTAGGTGAAAAGATGGAACTTACCAAAGAAAATTGGTCACTGCAAGACCAAAAGGAATATACGGAATATCTTAAATCACTGGCGGAGGACAAATACCAAAGTTTTCATTCCTCGCTTGTTCCCGGAGTTAAGGTTATCGGCATAAGGGCTCCTGTTTTAAAAGAAATAGCAAAAAAAATCGCTAAGGGTAATTACAGAGAATTTTTATCTCTGCCGTGCGGCGATACAAACGAGGAACGTTCAATTTATGGTTTGGTAATAGGCTATGCAGTAAAAGATTATGATGAATTTACGGCACTCTTAAAAGATTTTGTGCCGCTGATAAATTCGTGGGCGGTATGCGACTGCTGCACTGCGGCTTTTAAAATAATAAAAAAGCACCTTGCCGAGTTCAAGCCGATTCTTGAGGAATATTTGAAATCGGACGAAGAATATGTTTTGAGATTTGCCGCCGTTATTTTGCTGGACTATTATATTGACGAAGAATATATTGATTTCGCCTTATCAAAGCTTAAAGAAATTAAAAGCGACAAATATTATGTGAACATGGCGGTTGCATGGGCAATTTCGGTTTGCTATGTTAAATTCAGAGACAAGACGCTAAAGCTTTTAAAGACTAAGGAACTTGATATCTTTGTTCAAAACAAGGCTATTCAAAAGATAAGAGAATCCTTTAGAGTAAGCGATGAAGACAAAGAAATGCTGAAAAAATATAAAAAATGACCTATATAAGTAAAAGCTATAATCCACATTCGGCTCTGCCGTTTATGAATTATAGCTTTATTTTTGTTATTTAATTTGTGCCGAAGTTATTATTCGGGCTTTTTCTTGATTATGTCGTTAAGGATAACATAGAAATCGTCATCGCCTACTGAGCTTGCGGGAGCTTTGGGAGCTGCCTGGTTGCCGCCGAGTACGGGAGGCTCAATCGGTGAGCTCTGCTGTGTACGGATAGGAGCGGCAGAAGCTGTCTGACCCTTGAAAGTGGGGATGCTGCCGAAATCCTCTGCTGAATTTTCTTTATCAAAGCCTGTTGCAACAACAACGATAGTGATTTCGTCTTCCATATCCGGGTCGAACGAAACACCCCATGTGATGTTTGCATCGGGATGAGCTTTTTCTGTGATTGACTCTGCTGCGTTTTCAACCTCTTCAAGACCGATGTCGGGTGAAGATGTGATGCTGATGATAACGCCCTTAGCACCGGAAATAGAAGTCTCAAGCAACGGGCTTGAAGTTGCAAGGTCTGCTGCCTGAAGGCTCTTATCCTTGCCCTTAGCCGTGCCTACGCCCATGTGTGCATAACCTGCATCGCGCATTACGCTGCAAACGTCTGCAAAGTCAAGGTTAACAAAGCCAGGGATTTTGATAAGATCCGAAATGCTCTTAACGCCCTGCGAAAGAACTTCATCGGCAACAATAAATGCCTCGGTAAGAGTCTTGCAACGGTCTGAGAGAAGTTTAAGACGGTCATTCGGGATAACGATAAGGCTGTCTACATTCTCTGCAAGCTTTGCGATACCCTGCTCTGCAAGGATGCTGCGCTTTTTACCCTCAAATTTGAAGGGCTTTGTAACAACGCCGACTGTAAGTATGCCCATATCTTTTGCTATGCCTGCAATTACGGGTGCTGCGCCTGTGCCTGTGCCGCCGCCCATACCTGCGGTGATGAATACCATGTCGGTGCCTTTAAGAATCTGGGTAAGATCCTCGCGGCTCTCTTCGGCTGCCTTTTCGCCAACTTCGGGACGTCCGCCTGCGCCCTGACCTTTAGTTGATTTTTCGCCTATCTGGATTTTATGAGTTGCCTGTGAATTTACAAGCACCTGCTTGTCCGTATTAACAACGATAAATTCTGCGCCCTGCATACCTGCGGCTATCATGGTGTTGACTGCATTTCCGCCGCCGCCGCCGACGCCTATAACTTTTATCTGAACTTCACTCTCATACTCATTGTCAATTCCGATTGCCATTTTGTAAACCTCCGTTTTTTATATCTGTTTATAGAAACACTCATGCTAAATATACTATGTTATTTTAGCATAGAACTTTTCTAATTTCAATACTAAATTATTTAAAATTATAAAAATTTAAGAAGTAATATATGTATATTTCGACTATTGTTGCTGCTTATTCCCCGTGCCCGAGGCACTGTCGGGTGTGACATATGCGCTGCCGGGGTTCGAGAGGAATATTTCACCGGACGTGGACGTGTTTATTTCGTCCTCTTTTTTTATTATTTCAACTGCGGATTTAAGCTTATATGTAAGCTCATTCGTTGTGCCGATATTAAGTCTGAATCTGTTTTGATATGTTAAATAAATGCTCGCCGGCACCGATACGTCGATTTGAGTAATATCTTTTATTCCGCTGTCGCTTATTGAAGTAAACACTGTGTTTAAAAGCTCAAGGTCATCTTTATCGTCCGCCTCAAACTTTTGACCGATTTCGCCGAAGAGCACGCTTTTGGTCTTTATGAGCGCCGCGCCCTCCGGTACGGCGTCTTCTGATACTATTTCCAGCACCTTTCCGTTGCCGTCTGCAAGAGCCATACCCGACTTAGTCTCAAAGCAATACTCCGCCTCTGCGCTCTCAACCGATATAACAATGCTTGACGGCAGCTTTCTGCTGACCTTGGCGTCTGAAATGTAAGGCAGATTTTTCTCTATGTGAGCTTTTGCCGATGAAATATCGGTCAAGAACAAATTTGCGCCTTTTTCAACTCCGGAAGCATTTATTATCTGCTGCTCGTCATAGCGGCTCGTTCCCTCAACCACAACGGAGTCTATATTAAAAAACACGGTGAGAGAAAGCACTATTACCGTTATTAAAAGCACCGTTAAGGCAATAAACGATGCAAAAATGCGCCTGTTTCGCATAACTTTTTTTCTGCGCTTTTCATATGCTCTTCTTTTTTCGGGGAGCATATTTTTAAGCTCGCCCCGCGTCATCTTTGACATAATCCGTTTCCCTCCGAATTTCCGCTCCTATTTTTTTCAGTTCCGTCTCTGTGCTTTCATAGCCCCTGTCTATATATTCAACACAATCTATGCGCGACTTTCCCTCTGCGGCGAGAGAAGCAAGAACAAGAGCCATTCCGCCGCGCAGATCGGTCGCCCCGACCTGCGCGCCGTAGAGCGTTTCAACGCCCCTGACGCTTGCCGTTCTGCCCGATACGGTAATATCCGCGCCCATCCTGTTAAGCTCACCCACATGGCGAAATCTGCTTTCAAATATGTTTTCGGTTATAAGAGTTGTTCCGTCCGCAACCGCCGCCATAGCCATGATTATAGCCTGGCAATCTGTCGGAAATCCCGGGTAAGGCATTGTGCGAACAGTCTCCATCTTTTTAAGCCTTTGCGGAGCTTTAATGTATATTTCGTTATTTTTGCAAAGAAATTTGCAGCCCGCCTGCTCAAACGAGGATAACACACTGCTTAAATTTTCACTTAGGGCATCTTTTACAAGAAGCTCCGAGCCGGTTACAGCGGCTGCGGCAAGGTATGTGGCGGTAACTATTCTGTCCGGCATGACGGAAAATTCACAGCCGTGAAGTTTTTCTGCGCCCTCTATGACGATAGTGCTCTCCCCTGCACCTTTTATATCTGCTCCGCAGGAATTGAGAAAACGTGCAAGGTCGCAAATCTCCGGCTCACGCGCAGCATTCTTTATATATGTAGTACCCTTTGCCCTGACCGCCGCAAGCATGATATTCTCTGTTGCGCCTACGCTTGGGAAAGAGAGATTTATCTCTGCGCCTTTAAGGCCGCCCGGTGCTTCACAGACTATTTTGCCGTTTTCATAAGTAACCTTTGCACCCATTTGCTCAAACGAGAGCAAGTGTATATCTATCGGTCTTACGCCTATTTCGCACCCGCCGGGAGTGCCCATGACCGCTCTGCCCGTTTTTGAAAGGAGTGCACCCATAAATATAAAGGATGAACGAAGCTCACGCATTAAAGAATCCGAAATTTCGTTTCGGCTCAAAGGGCGGCTGTTTACCGTTATGGTTCTGCCCTCTTCTTTTTTGCGGCAGCCGAGTGAGTCGAGAATTTTTGCCGTCGCTCTCACATCGGAGAGCCCCGGGCAATTTGATATTACGCACTCGTCGCCAACGGTTACTGCGGCGGCAAGCACCGGCAATGCGCTGTTTTTTGCACCGTGAACGCTGATTTCTCCTCCGAGACGATTTTTTCCGTTAACAATAAATCTATCCATAACCGCAACCCTTTCCCATCAAGCAACCGAAAGCCGCAAAAGCGACTTTCTTTAACTCATCTGATACCATACTATGCCTTATGGAAAAAAGGGTTACGAAGGTTATTTAACTATTTCGCAAATACAGTTGGTTATTCTCTCTGAAGCATCCGTAACGGCCATTTTCTTGGCATTTTCGCCAAACTGTTTTAATTTATCCATGTTTGAGATAAGAAGATCAACTATTGCGGTTAGCTTTTCTCCGTCCAAATCTTTTTCTTCTATAAGGATTGCCGCATTGTTATCCGCAAGGTCTTTTGCGTTGTAATACTGATGATTTTCTGCGGCGTAGGGGTAAGGTATTAGAATTGACGGCTTGCCCATGACCTGAAGCTCGCTTATTGTGCTTGCTCCCGCACGGCAAATAACAAGGTCTGCGGCAGACATGCATCTGTCCATATCATTGATGTATTCACGAAGCATGATGTGACTGTTTTCTTTAAGGTCAATCTCTTTTGAAAGCTCATCTATCATTCCTGCTCCGTTAGAGCCGGTAGCGTGAAGATAATAGCAATTTTTATCTTTATATCTTGAAAGTATCATATGTTTAACGGCGTCGTTTATAGCCTTTGCGCCGAGACTGCCGCCCATTGAGAGAATAAGCGGTCTGCCGTCAACACCGAGCTCCGCCCTGCTGAGGTCGCGGTCTGCTCTGAGCATCTCGCCCCTGACGGGAAGACCCGTAACAACCGTTGGGTGCTTTGCTTTAAAATAATCCTGCGCGGCAGGTGTGGTTATCATTACTCGGTCAACTTTTTTTGCAAGCATTTTGTTTGTGACGCCCGGAAAAGCGTTCTGCTCATGCACGGCAGTGGGCACACCCAATTTTGCCGCTGCTCTTATAACAGGTCCGCTGACATAGCCGCCGAAGCCTATCGCAACATCTGGCTCAAAATCTTTTACTATTTGCTTTGCTCTGGGCAAAGCCTTTAAAAGCTTTTTGACGGTGACAATATTGTCTTTTATGCCCTGAAGGCTCATATCTCTTTGAAATCCGCTGAGCTCTATGGGTGTAAAATCAAAGCCTGCCGCCGGCACAAGCGTTGCCTCCATTTTGTTGGGGGTGCCTGCAAAGAGGATTTTTACATCGGGATAGTGTTCTCTTATGTAACCGGCAACTGCAAGAGCCGGGTTAATATGTCCGCCTGTTCCGCCTGCGGCGAAGAGGATTTTTTTGCCGTTAAGCATATAATCACACCTTTTTATTTATTCTTGAATTTCTCGATACCGAAAGCACAACGCCCATCTCGGCAAGCAGCATAACAAGCGACGAACCGCCGTAGCTGAAGAACGGAAGGCTTATGCCCGTGTTCGGCATCGAATCCGTAACAACCAAAATATTGAGTATTGTTTGAAGCCCTACCTGAATGACTATGCCCATAACAAGAAGTCTGCCGAAAGTGGAGCGCGCCTTTAATGCAATTGCAAATCCGCGCCACACAAGAAGAGCAAACAAAATTATTATAAGCGCACAGCCGATAAAGCCGAGTTCTTCGCCGACAATGGCAAAGATAAAGTCATTCTGCGGCTCCGGCAAATAGAGAAACTTTTGCTTTGAGTTGCCGAGACCGAGGCCGAAAAATCCGCCCGAGCCGAGCGCAAACAGCGACTGGTTTGTTTGCCAGCGTGTGTCTGTATCGGTATAGTCTTTATTGAGCCATGAGGTTATTCTCTCTGCCATATAGCCTTTAAGAAAGACCTCCGGCTTTGAGACAATCAATATTATTCCGATAACCGCAACCGCCGCGCCTATGGCGTATATCTTCCAGTTAAGTCCGCCCAAGAAGCTCATTATAACGCCTATGCCGAGCATCAGTATCGCGCCGGAGAGATGGTCTTCCAAATAAACAAGACCTGCGAACATAACAACAATGAAAAGGTATGCGGCTGTTGCCGCCCAGCTTTCTTCTATAAACTTTCTGTGTCTTTCAAAGCTCCATGCCAAAAAGATTATCAGACCGAATTTTGCAACTTCAGACGGTTGAAATCTGAAATGTACACCCGGTATTTCGAGCCAGCGCTTGAACTGCTCCTTGCCCTCGACCTGAGCCGGAGCGACAAGCACCAAGGCAAGCAGTGCCAAAGATAAAACAAAAATGATAGGAGCAAATTTTCTGAATACGTTATAATTTATTTTTGATATAACAAGCATAACCACAACGCCGACAATAGCAAACGCGCCCTGCCTTTTAAGATAATACAGCGGGTCATAACCTGTTTTTGCGCTGTATTTTGCGCTGACATAGCTTGCCGAGAACATCATAACTATGCCGAAGGTCAAAAGTAAACAAACAAAAATGAGGAAAAATACGTCAAAGCCTCCCTTGGCAAAAAGGCCTTTGTCTTCTATATCTTTTGCCTTAGGCTTTATGCGCGGAATATCACGCAGAGATGTTTTATTTTTTTTTGTCTTTGCCGAGGCTACCGCCATATCCATTCCCCTTTCTGCTGTTTGCAACACTTAATTTTAAAGATTTATTCTGCCCAAATACATAACAGCTATGCCGAGTGCACAGCCTATAAGGTTTATAACCGAAAAAACAGAAACGATTTTCTTTTCGCTCCAGCCGCCCATCTCAAAATGATGATGAATAGGAGCCATTCTGAAAATTCTTTTGCCGTGAGTGATTTTGAAGTAACCTATCTGTATAACATCCGACATAGCCTCAATCACATAGATAATGCCCGTAAGTATAAGTATGAGCGGACAATCTATCGCATAAGCGAGGGCAACGACCATGCCGCCGAGGAACATTGAGCCCGTGTCGCCCATAAAAACCTTTGCGGGGAAGTGATTCCACACAAGAAAGCCTGCACAGCCGCCGAGAAGCGACGCGGCAACAATACCCATGCCTGTAAATTTGTTGAGAAGCGCTATAACTATAAAGCCTATTGCACATGTAACGGTCACGCTTGAGCATAAGCCGTCTATTCCGTCTGTGAAATTAACTGCGTTTATTGCGCCGTAGAGCACGCATACGCCGAGAATCCAATAAACAACGCCGAGCCTTAAATTGCCGTAGAACGGTACAAACATATAAGGGTCTTTGCCCATGGCAAAATAAATGCTTATGAGATAGCCCGCACAAACCAAAAGCTGTGCTACGGATTTTTGAGGAATTGTAAGACCGAGGTTTCTCTTTTTTACGACCTTAATATAGTCGTCCGCAAAACCGATAAGGCCGAAGAGAAGAGCCATTATTATGCCTGCCCAAAGCTTTGTCTGCATTGCGTCGGATATGCCGAGAGAATTGTTTGTTGCCGCGTTGATTGCGAGTGCGGCGGCACAGGAGAGGCAAATGCCGATTATAAACATAAGTCCGCCCATTGTGGGTGTGCCCTGCTTATTTTTGTGCCAGCTCGGACCTATATCAAGTATAGTTTGCCCGAATTTAAGCTTGTGAAGCCAAGGAATCATCACCTTGCCCAAAAGCACGGTAACGCCGCATGCAACGGCTGCCGCAAAAACCATTAAAAACATTTCGTTCATTTTTACCCATCCCTTCAGTTCAGTTTTTCATAAACCGCCTTTATGACATTTTCGAGTTTCATGCCGCGGCTCGCTTTAAAGAGCACCGCGTCGCCCGGTTTTAATATCTTTACAAGATATTCCGCAAGGTCTTCTTGCGATAAGAAACTTTTGCTTATTTCAACGCCCATTTCTTTGGCGCTTTGCGCGGTTGCCGCAGAGCGTTCGCCATAGGTTAAGACAACATCAGTTTTTTTCTTTGCCGCATAGATGCCGGAATCTCTGTGTGCGTCTTCGCTTACCGAACCAAGCTCAAGCATATCGCCGAGGACTGCGATTTTTCTTTCGTTTTTCATATCGGACAGCGTATTGAGCGCGGCTCTGACGGAATCGGGGCTCGCATTGTAGCAATCTTCTATAAAAGTGATGCCGCCTACCCTATTGAGTCTCTGTCTCATACCGGAGGGCTCGTAAGATAAAAGACCTTTTGCGGCGTTCTCGGGTTTTATGCCGAAATACATACCCACAGCAAATGCCGCAGTCGCATTGTACACATTGTGCTTGCCTATTGTTGGGATAACAATGTGCTGCGATTTGCCGTCATATATAATGTCAAACTCTGTTTTTTGACCGTCTGCTTCAATATTTTCTGCTTTATAGTTGCAGGGCTTATTGTTTATACCGTAATAAATAACGGGTCTGTCGGTTATCTCTGCACTCATGAGGTATGGGTCGTCGCCGTTCAAAAAAATCGGAGCGCCGTCCCGAAGTCCATCCAATATTTCAAGCTTTGCGGCGAGTATGCCCTCGCGCGAGCCGAGATTTTCCATATGTGATACTCCGATGTTTGTTATAACAGCCGCGGTGGGCTTTACACATCTGCTCAAAGCCGAAATCTGACCTCTGTTGTCCATACCCATCTCAACAACGGCGGCTTCGGTATCTTCTTCAATGGTGAAAAGAGTTCTCGGCACGCCGATTTGGTTATTGAGATTACCTTGCGTTTTCATGGTTTTCTTTTCGCTGCCGAGAACGGCGCAAATCATCTCTTTTGTTGTTGTTTTGCCTACGCTGCCCGTAAGACCGACAACAGGAATATCAAACCTGTCTCTGTACCATGAAGCGAGCTTCATAAGAGCCGACTCTGTATTTTCAACTTTTATTTTGGGGCAGTCAACGCCTATGTCATGACTTATCATAACTGCCGCGGCACCGTTTTTTACGGCACTTTCGGCAAAGCTGTGACCGTCAAAATTTTCGCCAATCAAGGCAACATAAAGTTCGCCGTCTTTAACTGTTCTGCTGTCTATTGACACACCGCAGAGTTTAGCCTCTCCGCTTGCCGTGCCGCCGACAGCCTTAGCGGCTTTTTTTAGAGTAAAAGGTTTCATATTATCTGCTCCAATCGGGTTAATATCTGCTTTATCATCCGTCAACAATGCCGGTTCCCGTTTTGAAATAAACCGTTACCGTACTGCCGTATTCAATCTCGGTGCCTTTTTCTACACTCTGCCTGTATGCTCTGAGACCTGCGCCCTGAAGCGAGTTGCCCGAGACTTTGACGTTTATGCCGGCGGCCGTTGCCGCGCTGATTGCCTGCGAGACCGTCATATCCTTGAAGTCCGGCACCTTGGCTTTTACTTTTTCTGAATTTTCTTCTGTATAAAGTATTACAACACCGTTTTGCGGTATGTACTGACCGTAAGCCGGGCACTGTGAAACGACCTTGCTCCCCTCGCCGACAATTTTTAAGGTGAAGCCCTTTTGGCTCGCCTGCTTGCGTGCCGCGTCAAGCTCGTTGCCGACAAAGTTCGGCACTGCAACATTCAGCTCGGATTTTTCGGAATCGGAATAATTTCTTTTAACATTGAGATATGTCAAAGCATTTTCTATTACCTCTGCCGCAACGGGAGCCGCCACCGCGCCGCCGCCTGTTGCGCCTTTGGGGTCGTCAACAACGATGATTATTGAAATTTCGGGGTCGTTCGCCGGAGCAACACCCGCAAACGACGCAAAATACTGACCCTCTTTGCCGGGGTTGAGGTTGTCGGAAGTTCCCGTTTTGCCTGCGACATTAAAGCCCGATACATACGCATTTTTCGCTGTACCTGTTTTAACGGTTTCAACCATTGCCTCAAGAACGCGCTGAGATGTTGACTCGGATATTACCTGCCTTTTGACAACGGGCTCTGTCTCTTTAATAACATTGCCGCTGCTGTCAAGCGTTTTTGCAACAAGGTAGGGTTTCATAAGCTTGCCGCCGTTTGCTATGGCATTAACGGCTGTGAGCATCTGCAGGGAGTTCACCTGGAATGACTGACCGAAAGAACAGCTCGCGAGATTAACCCTTGTCATTTCGTCAAACTTATGATATGTAACGCCTGCAACGGGCGCCGTTTCGTCCGAGAGATCTATACCTGTTTTTTCGGTGAATCCGAAAGCTTCAAAATATTTGTTAAATCTGCTTACTCCGAGCTTTTGACCCATGGTTATGTAATAAGGGTTACAGGAGTTTGCAAGACCTTGGTTTAAGTTTTCGCTGCCGTGACCGCTGTGATTGTGGCAGTAATAATTTCTGTCGTCAATCTGTATATGACCGTTGCAATAGAAACTGTCCATAGCCTCGCCCTCTTCAAGAGCGGCAGAAAGTGTAATAACTTTAAAAACAGAACCCGGCTCGTACAAATCCATTATAGCGTTGTTGCTCCACTGGTTTTGCCTTGCCGTTTGAGTTTCTTCGGTTTTTTCTTTGGCTTCAACTATTTTATTGAGCTTTTCAAGTATGGAATTATCGGTGATTTTTGACGGCTCATTCGGGTCAAAATCGTTTTTGGTCGCCATTGCGAGAATAGCGCCTGTTTTGACATCCATAACTATACCGTAGCATGTGGCGCATTTTGAATCTTCATAGCATTGACCGAGTGCGTCTTCAAGATAACGCTGTATTGTTTCATCAAGTGTCAAAACAAGGCTTGAGCCCTGCTGTGCATCATACACGCTCTCAAAATCGACAGATGAGTTTTGGTTCATCGCACTGTTTGAATAAATGAGTCTGCCGTCGGTGCCCGTAAGCTCGTTATTGTAGGTTCTTTCGATTCCGTAAAGTCCCTGATCGTCGGAGCCTGTGAAGCCGAGAACCGTTGAGGCGAGCGAACCGCCGGGGTAATACCTTTTGGTGTCTGCTTCAACACCGATGAAATAGCTGTAATAAACTCTTTTTGCATTGCCGGCAGAATCTTTGTAGCTGATATATTCACGCAAAAATTCGCTGACTTCATCGCGCTGGGTCTTTTCGACCTTAGCTTTTACGGCAATATATTTTTTATCATAATAATTTACAATTTTATTTTTGACGGTGTCTTCGTCCATATCTAAAATTTCTGCAAGCTTTTTAGAAACCGTACTTACCGCGGTGTCGGTAACCTCCTGCGGAAAATCCTTGAAGTTAGAGGGGTTGACATACACCTTCCAAACAGACGCGCTCTGGGCGAGAACGTTCATGTTGCGGTCATATATAACGCCTCTTTGAGCGGTGATGGTTTTATCCTCAAGCTGATTTTTTTCGGCATACGCCTTAAATACGTCGCCGTCAACTATCTGCACCTTGATAAGAGTGCCGATATTTACAACAAAGCCGAGTGTTATGACGAGCAACACTATGATGCTTCTGGTCATAATATCTTTTCTGGTTATTTTTTTGCCCTTTTTCGGCGCCATTTGATTGCCTCCCGTCGTTTATAAAATCACCGCAAGGGCGGATACGAATCCGCCCTTTTTTATACTTATGTTTGCGTGTAAAACGGCAGAACACCGAGTATATACGCTTTTCATTTTAATTTGCTTCGCCGGAATTTTCGCCGACGCTGTAATATGAAACCTGATAGCTGTCTTTTTTTATCATACCGAGTTTTTCCTCTGCGTATGAGGAAATGTTATTTATCGAATACATAGAATCCACGGCGCTTTCAAGGCGAATGTTTTCACTCTGCGCCTCTGAATATCTTGTCTGAAGCTCGTTTGCTTTGGTCTCAAGCTCGTCCAGAACAACTCTGCAATAAATAAGCGAACCTGCGAGCAAAAGCAGCACTGCCGAAAGGCACATGACTTTAAGCGAAATGCGGCTCGAATATCTTGCCTCTTTTTTAAGTTCTTTTTTTGTTCGCGGTTTTGCCTTAACGACATGGGGTTTAACGGGAACGGCTGTTTCTTCTGCCGCCGAGGAGGGTTTTCTGTTTTTAGTGTTATCGAATAAATCAAAATCATATGCGTATGCAAAATTATCGGCTGCCATAAAGTACCTTCCTCTCTTATTCTAAATTGATTTTTTCTATAATTCTGAGTTTTGCGCTTCTTGAACGCGGATTGTTTTCTATCTCTTCTTTGCTCGGAGTAACCGCTTTAAGCGTTTTTCCGCGCGGCTTGCGTCCGCAGACGCACACCGGAAAATCCGGAGGGCAAATACAGCCCTCGCAATATTTTTTGAATTTGTTTTTTACTATTCTGTACTCGAGCGAATGGAAAGTTATAACCGCGAGCCTTCCGCCGAGCGAAAGGCGGTCAAACATATAATCCAGTGCGCTCTCAAGCTTTGTGAGCTCGCCGTTGACCTCTATTCTGAGTGCCTGAAAGGTTTTTCTTGCCGGGTGGCCGTCGCGCCTTGCGGCGGCGGGAACGGCGTTTTTGACTATCTCGGCAAGCTCGAGTGTTGTTTCTATCGGTTTCTTTTCTCTTTCTTTAACAATACTTCTCGATATTGCCGGGGCAAATTTTTCGTCGCCGTAAGAAAAAAGGATTTTTTGAATTTGCTGCTGCGTAAGACTGTTCACAAGGTCATAAGCGCTTGTCCCCTCTTTGCTCATTCGCATATCAAGCGGTGCGTCTTTGTGATATGAGAAGCCGCGCTCGTCGGTATCAAGCTGATACGAGCTTACGCCGAGATCCGCCATAATTCCGTCAACCTTGTCTATGCCGAGGGAATCGAGCACCGAATTTATATTGACAAAATTGTCATGTACAACCGTAACATTTTTGCTGTCTTTAAATTTATCGCGGAGATTTTCTATCGCCTCCGGGTCCTGGTCAACGGCAATAAGTCTGCCGCTTTCAAGACTTTCGAGAAGCTTTGAGGAATGTCCACCTCCGCCTGCCGTGCAGTCAACGTATATGCCGTTCGGTTTTACGTTAAGCGCATTCACCGTTTCATTGAGCAAAACGGATATATGATGAAATTCCATAAACCGCCCTCCCCGTTAAAACAGCAAGCTTGTGATGAAGTTTTCGCCGGCTTCGCTGATGGTCAAATCTTCCTCTTCGTCATCTTCTGCGGCAGAGAGCTGTATGCCTCTGCCCATGCCGAGAATCTGCACATTCTTTTTTATGCCGACCTTTTTGGCAAAGTTTTTGTTGATTGTTATTCTGCCCTGACCGTCAAGTCTTTGCTCTTCGACCATTTTATAAACTTCTTCGGTCATTTTGTGCTTTTCTATCGGGTCTTCTATCGCGTCTATTTTAGCCTGCGCAAATCGCATCCAGCCGTCGTAAGTACAAATTCTGATAACTCTCAAGCCCGGCACGCACACAACATAAACACATTCGTACTCGTCCTGTGCCCTTTCAAGCTGAGAGCGCAGCCTCGCAGGGACAGCCATGCGGCTTTTTTCGTCTAACGTTCTTTTGAACGAACCGGTGAAAACAATGTCTCTTTTTATTCCGGTATTCTCTTCCATAATCCCCACAGCTCCCCCTTTCGTACCATTTTCCCACATTATACATCTAAACCACCCATGTTGTCAATATAACCAACAAAAAAACTTCTATTTATCAAACAAAAAATGTTTCGATTTTTTGTGCAAAAGTCATATGGCTTTTTGGCATATATATTGTTGAAAACTTTATAAAAGAGTGCTATAATTTGTTAAAGCTCGGTAAGAGACGCCTAACGCCCAAAAGGACGGCGTTTCTGCCTTTAAACCTAATTTTAACGGAGGAAAGAAACATGAAAAAAACAGCCAAAAAAATTCTCTGCATTGTGCTGTGCCTCGCAATGCTTGCAACAACGGGCATAATCACCGTTTTTGCAACAGATGACGGTGCCGCAGTGACAAGAATCACCTGCACTGTCAAAGGCGACACAAAATCGGAACGCGGCTTTTGCTGGTACACCGCAGAGAACACCGAAAGCCGGGTAAAAATTTTTGAAAACGGCCGTGATGTCAGCTCATCTTTAACTTTTGAGTATGAAGACGTAACCGAATGGGAAGGCAACTATATGCACAAAGCAACCGTTTACGGTCTTGAAGCAGGCAAAAGCTACACCTACCTTGTCGGCAACGGCTCTGTATGGGGCACCGAGGGCAAATTCACAACCGACGACGGCGACGACAAAGTAAGCTTTATATCCGTTGCAGACGTTCAGGCAAGCTCGGTAGAAAACTTCCGCAGAGCATCTTTGGTTGTGGACGCCGCATTTAAAACATTGCCGAATGCAGACTTCCTTGTAAACCTCGGCGACTTCACAAACGACAGCACCAATGAGGAGTGGGACGGTTATTTCTCACAGTTTGAAAGACACAACACCGCAACCTCCCTTGCTCCCATCGCAGGCAACCATGACGGTCTCGGCGTATGGCACTGGTTTGACAATATGTTTAACCTTGACAAGAGCGAAAGTGTTCAGAACCTCAACGGAATTAACTATTCCTTTGATTACGGCAACGCTCACTTTGCTGTGCTTAATACCAACGACCTTTTATCAATGTCCGACGCACAGCTCAACTGGCTTCGTAACGATATGAACAGCACCTCTGCCGACTGGAAAATTGCATTTATGCACAAATCACCCTATACGCTCGGCAAGGACGGCAAATGGCCGGATGCTCTCTATCTTCAGCAGAGCCTCACAAAAGTGCTTGATGATTGCGGAGTTGACCTTGTTATGTCCGGTCACGACCATATGTATCTTCGCACAAAGTCCCTCACAAACAACACAGTTGTTGATGACGGCGAAGGCGTAGCCTATGTGCTTGCAGGCACCGCAGGCACAAAGAGATACCAAATCCGTGAATTCTCTGTGAATACATACATGAAAAAAGATTTCATCGCAGCCATGACGGTTCAAAGAAACGGATATGCAAACTATTGGAACGGTGAGGACTACAACAGCACAGACCCCGCAAACGTAGGCGGCTGCTTCTCAACAGTCAGCATCGACGGCGGAAATCTCACTCTTAACGCATATGTTCTCAGTGATGAAACACAAACCCTTAAAAAGATAGACAGCTTCTCTCTTTCAAAGGATACCGGCAAAAACGTACCTACATTTGAGGGCGACAATTCAACATCAATTTTGGAGTACGGCATGAACATTGTTCCCTCATTCCTGAACCTTGCAAAGTATGCGATCTTCAACTGGCTTGTAAGAACAATCATCTATCTTCCCAAAATTATTTATTACATTATTAAAGACGGCACATTCTGATATTTAACCGCATAAAAAGCTTCGCAGATTTTAAGGTCTGCGAAGCTTTTTCGTTTTCTCTGTTTTATTGAATTTGGGCATAAAAAAGCACCCCGATTTCTCAGGGTGCTTGATTCTTTAAAATTCGGGCGAGGTTTGCGAATCCTCTCCCTTACAAAACCGATTATTCCGCAATGCCCATGTTGCACCCGTTTTTTCTCGGCTTTTGGTATTTAATTTTTGCCATATTTGGGATCTAACCTACCAATGTAACTTTTTCTCTTTTCTGCTGAAAGTGGTATGTCACCGGTTGATTCTATTACATCAATACATATATGCTTTTTGGAATCAAATGCGCACAAAATCCCGTCTTCAGCTCTTTTAAAGTAAAATTTTTCATTTGGCATAAGCATCGCCTTATTCAGCAGAATAAATCACTTTTCCGCTTTCAATTTTATCAAGATTTTCGATTGTGGAACAGGCAAATAACCGATTTTTTTCGGTTTTTGATATTCAAATAGCGTCTTTCTTTTCAATTAACTGACGTTTAAATTTTTCAAAGCTTTCAACAGCCTCAGGTGTTGCTTTATCTGTCAAGAATGGATTTCCGTTATCATCAATATCATACCATTCTTTGTTAGTTATCCAATATGACTCGAGTTTTGTCATGGTGTCACCTTCTTCTTTAAAAGTTTTATTATTTCTTCTGTAAAGGCAGTCGGATCTGAATTATGTTTTGCAAGAATTTCCGAAATAAGCTCGTTTTTTCCGACTTCGAATGAATATGCAGAAATTTCTTTATAATAATCTAATATTTTCTTTGTCGACGGATATTGCCCATATATATTATAATACGCTTCTTTTGATATTTCAATAGCATTCATTTCTTTTCCTTTGGAAAAAACATGTCCATATTCGTGTGCGGCAATGTCGCATACATCTGATGATGCAAAGCATTTTTTATCACCGTTAATATTTTGAAGCGTTATTTCTCTATCTCTTTTTTCAAAAAGACTATCGTTTTCCGACTTTCGCGCTTTCCGCTCACTAAGCTTTGCTCGGTACTTTGCAATATTATCAGAGTCAAGACTTCCCTCCGACAGCCGCCTGTACCTTTGCACCATATTTTCAATATGCGCTCGGTTCAGCTCTTCATCACCGTATTTGTTGAGCCTGTTATCTGTATTTTCATACGCGTTTATATCTTCAAACTCGGGATAATAATGACGGCGGTGCAAAAACTTTCAACACACAAAAAGCCGTGAGAGCTTTATTGCCCTCACGGCTTGCCGCAGTAATATTTTGTTATTTAATCACACAGTAATCTGCAAGCCTTTGCGCCGCCTCAGCCCTTGTTACAGTGTTGTTAAGCCCGAAAACGCCGAAATCTTTAACAATATTAAAAGCAAATGTAAGCGTTTTGACCACCTTTGCAATGTTAAAGCTGCCGGCAGCCGAAAAACGCACAAGGCTTATTGCAAATTTAACGGCGCTTATTTTGCTGTCGGGAGAGAATCTGCCGTTGTCGGCCTTTAATATTCCGTTTGAATCCGCCCATACCGCCGCAGCAAGATATGCAGCGGTTGAATCAACATCATCAAACGAGACGTTAGAGCTGTCAACCTCCGGTCTGCCGGCAATGTTATAAAGAACCTGTGCATAAGCTGCCTTTGTCAATGCGGAATCGGGGCTGAACTGTGTATCAGATGTTCCGGCCATATAGCCTTTGCGATACATGAACTCTATACCGTCAAAATATTTTGAATCGGCAGCTACGTCGGTATAAGGGAAGTTTGCATCCGGCAAAGCGGCAAGTATTTTTTCGGCAATGTGCTTATGGCCCTCTGCATTCGGGTGGTATGTGTCGCAAATAGTTCCTGTTGTGTCTACAAATGTGTAGCCGTATTTCAAAGCACTCTCTTTCATGGGCTTGTTTGCCATATCAACAACAAGCTGACCGAGGTTGAGCGCCGTCTCGCCCGCCTCGCTTGCCGCGGAGTCCTCTTCATTTTTAACGCCGTTGTCAAACATTCCTATAACGAGGAGCTTGACATCGGGGTTGAGTGCAAGAATATCCTCTATAACATAATTCCAGTTTTCAAAGAAATTTTCAAGTCCGTATTTAAGTGCTTTCGGAAGAACTCTGACAAGCTCCGGCATAGCGTCTGTAAACTGTGCGAGTTCAACTATTTTATCAAGCTTTTCACTCTCGATGCCGTGCTGCTTCAAAAGGTCTCTGAGCGCGGCAACATACTCGCCGCAAATGCCCTCTTCTTCCATAATATTGGCAATCACCCATGTGAGGTATGTGCCGAAATCGTTGCCGCCTACACCGAGAGTTATAAGGTCTGCCTCGGCAATTCCGCGGCGGTATTCGGGGATTCTGCTTTTCATAACCTCTGCGTCATGTGCATCGTGGAAAAGATAATCGTCGCCCTCATAATCGTCCTCAAGCATATAGCGCATTTCTATCGTCCTGAATCCCGGGCAAGCCATCGGTATAAACTCCGCACCGAGAGTATCGGCAACAATTGCGCCGTATGAACCGTCAACGCGCTTAAATTCGCAGTCGATATAAACAAGGTCGTTGTGACCTGCGGCAACACTGTCGCCCAAAAGGACATATTTGCCGTAGTCATAATATTTTTTGTTTTCGGCGGCGAAGCACATTACCGCGCTGAAAGCCAATATACACGCGAGAAGAATCGCAAGTGCTTTTTTAACAAACTTTTTCATTTTGGAACCTCCCGTAAAAGTTCATAGATTGTTCATATGTAAAAGTTATCACATATCTCCTCAAAAATCAATGCTTTGAACGAAAAAATATGCAAAAGCAGTATATTTTTTACGCTGATTTTCCATTACGGAAATCAGCTGTGATTAAATTATAAAAATAAAGCCGCCCGATAACTCAAGCGACTTTCGGATTAACGGTTGTTTGCCATGTCAACAACAAGCTGACCGAGGTTGAGCGCCGTCTCGCCCGCCTCGCTTGCCGCGGAGTCCTCTTCATTTTTAACGCCGTTGTCAAACATTCCTACAACGAGGAGCTTAACATCGGGGTTGAGTACAAGAATATCCTCTATAACATAATTCCGGTTTTCAAAGAAATTTTCAAGGCCGTATTTAAGTGCTTTCGGAAGAACCCTGACAAGCTCCGGCATAGCGTCTGTAAGCTGTGCAAGTTCAACTATTTTATCAGGCTTTTCTATTTAATTATTGATTTTCTTTCACGATATCAAATCCTGAATAAATACCGATAAACTATAAACACCGCTTCATTAAAGCTGTTCTGCCGCTACGGCGAGCATGAGTTTTATTCTGTTCTCCTGATTAACTTTTGTTGCACCGGGGTCATAGTCAATGCAAACAATATTTGCCTTCGGCTGAACTTCTTTAATGCGTCTGACCATTCCTTTGCCCGATATGTGGTTTGGCAGGCAACCAAAAGGCTGTGTGCATACGATATTTTCATATCCATGCTCGGCAAGTTCAAGCATTTCGGCCGTCAAGAACCAGCCTTCGCCCATTTTGCAGCCGAAGTTTATTACAGGCTCGCACAATGCTCTGACATTGTCATGATACATCGGAGGAGTAAATGTCCCCTCTTCTTCGATTGATTCAATCATAATTTTTTCTATTGTTTTTACAAAAGCTTTTGCAATATCATATGCTTTAAGTTCCAAAATCGAGCCGCCGTAGAGCTTGTAATCCTGCCTTGTGTCCTCAATACAGTAAAGCAAAAATCCCATAAGCCCCGGCACCATAACTTCACAGCCTTGTGAAACCAAAAAATCCTCAAGATTATTATTGGCAAGAGGAGAATACTTAACATAAATCTCACCCACAATGCCAACTTTTATGGCTTTGCGATTTATTCTGGGTATTGCAGCAAACTCTGCAATAATCTGCTTCATATTTTTTTTGATTGCGGGATTTGTAAGACTTTTTCCGTGTGAAAAATCTTCACTTAATTTATTTACCCACACATCAACAAGTGCCATACTGTCGCCTTTATTCTTTTCATAAGCTCTCGTCTGATTATTTAGATGCATCAGCAAATCACCGTATGCCACGGCACCCAAAGCTTTTGGTATCATATCAAGGGTAAAATTGAATCCGCTGCACTTTTCAAGCCCCGCAACATTAAGAGATATAATCGGCACATATCCGTAACCGGCCTTTTTAAATGCCTTTCTCATAAGGTTAAGGTAGTTTGAGGCTCGGCAGCCGCCTCCCGTCTGAGTGATAAGTGCGGCAACCTTGTGGGTATCATATTTTCCGCTGTCAAGAGCATCGATAAACTGACCGATAACAAGGAGCGCAGGGTAACAGGTATCGTTATGAACATATTTAAGACCTGCATCTATTACGGCTCTGCCGGAATTTGTAAGATGTTCCATCTTGTAGCCCGCCTGAATAAAAACATTGCAAAGGAATTTAAAATGAATCGGGAGCATATCGGGCACGAGAATGGTGTGCGTCTTTTTCATCTCCGGGGTAAAGTCAACGCGTTCAATAATATGTTTGTTATCCATTTATATTTGCTCCTTTCTGACTTTTCTTTTGCATTTCAAGAGCAGAGAAAAGACTGCGAAGTCTTATTCTGACCGCTCCGAGGTTTGTAACCTCGTCAATTTTTATTTGGGTATATATTTTGCCGTGGCTTTCAAGAATCGAGCGAACCTCATCGGTTGTTATGGCGTCAACGCCGCAGCCGAACGAAACCATCTGAACAAGATTCATATTCGGCTTATCGGTAATATAGGCCGCCGCACTGTAAAGTCTGGCATGATATGTCCACTGATTCAATACATTAACCTTGAATTTATCTACAAGATGACATATCGAATCCTCACTGATAACGGCGGCTCCGCAATCGCAAACAAGTTCATCAATACCGTGGCTGATTTCCTGATCAAGATGGTAGGGTCTGCCGCAAAGTACGATGATAGGTATATGCTCTTTTTCGGCCTCAATTCTGAATTCTTCGCCTTTTTTGCGGATTTTTTCAAGATACTCGTTATAGCCCGTATACGCTTTGTCAACAGCCTTAAGAAATTCTCCTTTTTTAATATCAGGAAAATATGAAAGCATTGTTTTATAAAACTTCTTTTCAAATGCTTTTCTGTCGTGAGGTCCTATGTAATCATAAATGAAGTTGACATTTCTAAGCTTCGGAGAGTTGGCGTTGATAACCTCCGGGTAATACGCAACAACCGGGCAATTGTAGAAATTATCACCTTTGCCCTCGTTCATATTGTAACTCATACAGGGGTAAAAGATATTTTTAATTCCTCTTTCAACAAGCTCATCAATATGACCGTGAACAAGCTTTGCCGGGTAGCAAACGGTATCTGACGGGATGGTTTCCTGCCCTTTAAAATAAAGTTTTCTATTTGAGCGAATATCCGAAACAACTTCAAATCCCAATGAGGTAAAGAACGGATGCCAGAAAGGAAGCATCTCATACATGTTCAAAGCCATAGGTATGCCGATTTTGCCCCGGTGACCGGGAACAGGCTTGTAAGAATCAAGAAGCGACCTCTTATAAGCAAAAATATTCAGCTTTTTTGTGCCTTTGCTTTTGCCTGTCGGTTTATCACACTTATTGCCTGCAATAAATTTTCTGCCCGAATCAAAGCTGTTAATCGTCAGTTTGCAATGATTTGTGCAGCCGTTACAGGTGAGTGCAGATGTTTCGTGTTTAAATGATTTTAACTGCTCGGCAGTAAGGGTTCCGGATTTGCCGTCGGACTGCCTTTTAGCATACAAAGCCGCACCGTAAGCACCCATCAAGCCTGCAAGATCCGGTCGAATAACATCTCTGCCGATTTCTTTTTCAAAGGCTCGCAAAACTGCGTCATTCAGAAAAGTACCGCCCTGAACAACGATGTTTTTGCCAAGCTCATCAGCAGATGCAGTACGAATAACCTTATAAAGTGCATTCTTAACTATACTGATTGAAAGACCGGCTGAAATATTGGCGACACTTGCTCCCTCTTTTTGAGCCTGCTTTACCGATGAATTCATAAACACCGTACATCTTGAACCCAAATCAACAGGCTTGTCTGCATAAAGACCCTCTTTTGTAAAATCGGCAACACTGTAACCGAGCGTCTCTGCAAAAGTCTGTAAAAAAGAACCGCAGCCTGAAGAACACGCCTCATTCAGAAAAATATTGTCGATTGTTCCGTTCCTGATTTTAAAGCATTTAATATCCTGACCGCCGATATCAATAATAAAATCAACATCGGTCATAAATTTCGATGCTGCCGTATAATGAGCTATTGTTTCGACGATTCCATGGTCAACATTAAATGCGTTAAGAATCATATCTTCGCCATAGCCCGTAGCGGCAGAACCTAAAATATTTATATTTGGGCACTTGCTGTATACATTCTCTAAAAAGCCTTTGAGCATCTCGACAGGTGCACCCTTATTGCTGCTGTATTCGGAATATACTACATTTTCGTCCTCGTCAATTACAACAGCCTTAAGCGTTGTTGAACCCGAATCTATTCCTATATACGCATTCATTCCATCGGTAAGTGCGGCCGTTCCGACTTTTGCCTTTGCATGACGGGCAGAGAAATCATTATATTCCTGCTCATTATTAAAAAGCGGCAGACAGCTTCTGTATTCCTCGTCATTATGCTCGGTTTCAACAGCTTTTATAATTTGAGCAAGTGTTTTTTCTTCGTTCCCATTAGATATTGCCGCACCGTAAGAAACAAAATAGAGTGAATTTTCGGGGCAGACGCCTTCTGATTTCAGCACCTTATCAAAACACTTTCTAAGTTCCGAAAAATAAGTGAGCGGGCCGCCGAGATAGAGGACATTGCCCTCAATTTTTCGCCCCTGAGCAAGACCGGCAACAGTCTGATTAACAACAGCATAAAGAATACTCATTGCAATATCGTTTTTCTGCGCCCCCTGATTAAGAAGCGGCTGAATATCACTCTTTGCGAATACACCGCAGCGTGATGCAATTGTATAATTCTTTTCTGCTTTTGAAGCCAGTTCATTAAGCTCTGCAGGCGAAATATTCAGAAGCGTCGCCATTTGGTCAATAAACGCACCCGTACCGCCCGCACACGAGCCGTTCATTCTCACCTCAAGACCGTCTGTCAAATAAAGAATTTTTGCATCTTCACCGCCCAGTTCAATAACAACATCCGTACCCGGAACAAGAGTGTTAACGGCAAGCCTTGTGGCATATACCTCCTGCACAAAAGAAATGCCTGTTTTTTCTGCAATTCCCATGCCTGCCGAGCCTGAAATCGTGCAGGCAATGCGCTCCTCCTGTGAGCAATACTCACTAACATTTTCTAATGTTTCATGCAGCTTTTCGTTTATTTTTGAAAAATGACGTGAATAATTCTTGCAAATTATTTCACCGTCATCATTTAACAAAACATATTTTAATGTAGTTGAACCAATATCAATTCCTAACCTCATTGGGATAACCCTCCATAAAAAGACTTTTTTTATTCTAACATATATACTTTAAGAAACAAAAAACAACATTGTTTTTGTGTTTCAGAAGCAATGTCATTATGATAAAAATGTATAAAAGTCACGACATATTTTAAAATATGTCGTGACGCGTTTAATAATATAACGATTATCTGTGCCATCGGAAAAGCTTTTTGAAAAACACGGTCTGTTATTCGTTTCTGCCGTTTTCAAAATTTTCATTACCGAGTGCAGCTACAAACATATGCATATAAAAAATTCTAAATTGTATATGTTGGCATTTCAGCTTTAAAGCACAGGCAGTCATTGACACAAACGGCAGCAGATTGTTCCGGTTGTGTCAACAAAGGTAACCGAATGTCACAACCGAGAAAATTACACAGCTGATATACGACAATGCGTTTCAATCGAATATCTTACAGAGCCGAAATCGGCATAACAAAAAAAGAGCAGACACAAAGTCTGTTCGGTACATAAAAAATAAGATAAAAAAATCGAGTATTCATAAAGTCAAATCCTTTATGAATACTCGATGGTGCGAGAGACGGGACTTGAACCCGTACGGGATTACCACACGCCCCTCAAACGTGCGCGTCTGCCGATTCCGCCACTCTCGCGTTTCGTTGTTATCTCGCTGACAACATATGAGATTATATCAGACTATATCCCGTTTGTCAACACTTTTTCAAAAAATTTTTATTGATTTTTTTAAGCTCCTTGTTCCATGATTTTCAGAGCAAGGAGCTTATTAAATCAATCGTAATATGAGGCTCTTTTTCTCTTTTTTATTGCCGCAAATACAACTGCCGCAACTACTATTACCGCAAACGAAATCAAACCGATATATATGCTTGTGTTTTCGTTGCCGTCTATCTTTAGGTTATCCCACAAAGCGGTCATTGTGAGCTGAGTATCATAATCAAGATTATGGAAATACTCGGTTTTCGGCTCATGCTCTGCATCGGGATACAAAATCTGGCTGTCTCTCAAAGAATAATCTTCGTTTTCATAAACAGCCTTGTTCGGCGTTGCATAGTAAAGATACTCTGCGTTTTCGAGTGCAACATCTTCTCTGAGCAAAAAGTTTATATACAGCTCCGCAGCCTCTTTGTTTTGAGAGGACGACGGAATGCAGATTGAATCTACAAAAATGTTTGTACCCTCTTTGGGATAAAAGAATGCCAAATCCTCGTTATTATCATACATCGTGAGGAAGTCGCCGGCATAATAAGGCGCTATTGCGGCCTCGCCGCTTTCCATCTTATTAAAGACCTCGTCCATAACATACGACTGCACAAGCGGCTTTTCTTCTTTGAGAAGCTCAAAGGCTTTGTCCCAATCGTCGGGGTCGGTGGTGTTGAGGTCAATGCCGAGCATCCACTGCGCTATGGCAAAGGCGTCCCTCGGGTTATTGAAGTTAAGGATTTGCCCCGAATATTTTTCATCCCACATGAGCGCCCAGCTGTCCGGCTCTCCCTCAACCATTTTGGTGTTATATATAACGCCGACCATGCCAACGTTATACGGTACGGAATATTCATCATTCGGGTCAAAATACAAGCCCTTATACTTATCCATAATATTGGAATAGTTAGGAATATTGCCGAAATCAATCTTCTGAACCAAGCCCTCTTCTATAAGCCTTGCAATCATATAATCGGAGGGGATTACTATATCGTAATTTGCACCGCCGCTTTTAAGCTTATTATACATATTCTCGTTGGAGTCAAAGGTTGTATAATTAACTTTTATGCCCGTTTCTTTTTCAAACAGTGCGTTTACATCCATAGTGTCGTCCGAGCCGTCGGCGATATATTCGCCCCAGTTATAGACGTTTATTTCTGTGCCTTTAAGGTGGCTGTAATCTTTTTTGGCATTTGCCGCAAAGGCGGGCGATACGCACAAAGCCATAAGAAGGAGAGATGTTATAAGTGCCGAAATTTTTTTCATCTTTCGCCCTCCCCTGCTTTTTTGCCCTTTTGTCTTACTCCCTTAACGTCATAGAGATTAACTATTATGAGCATCACGAGAATAATAACAAATATTATGGTTGAGAGCGCATACATATCGGGTGTTACGCGCTTTTTGGTCATGGAATATATGCGTATGGGCAAAGTTTGGAATTTGGGTCCGCTGACAAAATAGCTGATTATGAAATCGTCAAGCGAAAGTGTGAATGCCATTATAAAGCCCGAGACAATGCCCGGTCTGATTGCAGGCAAAACAACTTTTCTTATTGCTTTGCCGGGCGTACAGCCGAGGTCCTGCGCGGCTTCGGCAAGGTTTGGATCTGTTTGTTTAAGCTTTGGCAATATGTTTAAAATAACATATGGCAAGCTGAACGTAACATGCGCAATGAATAAGGTCCAAAAGCCGAGAACTCCGTTTATTTTAAGAATTGTGCCGATGAAAACGAACAAAAGCATCATCGAGACGCCTGTGACGATTTCGGGGTTCATCATCGGAATATCGGTTATACTCATGACCGCCGAACGGCGCCAGCCCTTTTTCATTTTATCTATACCGAGTGCCGCAAGGGTGCCGATTACGGTTGATGCGACAGAAGACGCGATTGCAAGTATAATCGTGTTGTAGCAGGCGGTCAGGGTTGCCTTGTCTTTAAAGAGCTCGGCATACCATTTGAGTGAAAGACCAGCCATTACGCCGGTGCTGTTTGAGGTATTGAACGAATATACGCAGATAACCAATATCGGCATATATAAAAACGCAAACACCAGAAAAATATAGATTTTTGAAAGAGGTTTAGTTTTCATAATACCATACCTCCCCCTGCATCTTCTGTGCTGCTGAACTTATTCATAAATGCCATGCAGATAAGAATAAGAACCATAAGCACAAGTGAAAGTGCCGCGCCGAAATTGAAGTTGTTTGAAACCTGGAACTGCATCTCGATAACGTCGCCGATAAGAGCGAATGTGCCGCCGCCGAGCTTTTGAGAAATATAGAATGTGCTGACAGACGGAACAAAAACCATGGTTATGCCGGATACAATACCCGAAACAGAGCAAGGGAATACAACCTTTGAGAACACATGGATCTTGCCTGCGCCGAGATCCTGTGCGGCTTCTACAAGGCTTTTATCAAGCTTTGTGAGCACCGTGTATATCGGCAAAATCATATAGGGCAAAAAGTTATAGACCATTCCCAATATGACCGCACCGGGGGTGTTTATCATTTTAAGGGGCCCTACGCCTATATATGCCAAAAGGCGGTTTATAAGTCCCGAATCTTCGAGTATATTCATCCACGCATATGTGCGGATAAGAAAGTTCATCCACATCGGTATCATGACAAGCATTATCATAGTGGTCTGTGCCTTTAGCTTTGACTGTGAAATGATGTAGGCAATAGGATAAGCTATGACAAGGCATATGAGAGTTGCGATAATGCCATACCACAAAGAACGAAAAAATGTTGTGGTGTAATCGCTCAAACGGTAAACATTTTCGAATGTGAAGTCGCCGTTTACATCTGTGAATGAATAATAAGCGACCATGATAAGCGGAACAACAATAAAAATTGCCGACCAGACAATGTGCGGAGACGCACACAGTTTTAATTTAAGGCTTTGCTTTTTATTCATTTCTCACTCCTCCTCAACGATGTCAGAAAGATGGTCAATCTCATCACTGAAGGAGCTGTAATCGCCGAACATTCCCGAATATTCGGATTTTTTCATGATATGTATGGCGTCGGGCTCGATAAACAGACCTATTTTGTTGCCGACCGCTTCATAATCGGTGGTCTGAATCATCCACTTAAAGCCGCCTATATCTACAATTATTTCAAAATGAACACCTTTAAAGGTAACGGAAGTGACAACACCCGTGAGCATTCCTTTTTCGACGGGGACAATGTCAACGTCCTCGGGTCTAACAACGACATCGACCTTTTCGCCCAAAGCGAAGCCTTTATCAAGGCACTCAAACCGAGCGCCCGAAAACTCGCATTTATAGTCTTCGAGCATAACTCCGTCGAGGATGTTGCTTTCGCCTATGAAATCCGCAACAAAGGCGTTCTTTGGCTCATTATAAATATCCTCGGGGGTGCCTATCTGCTGAATAACGCCGCCGTCCATAACAACTATTGTGTCGGACATGGAGAGAGCCTCTTCCTGATCGTGTGTAACATAAATAAAAGTAATCCCGAGCCTTTGCTGAATATTTTTCAGCTCAACCTGCATATCTTTACGAAGTTTTAAGTCAAGAGCGCCCAACGGCTCGTCAAGAAGCAGCACCTTGGGCTCAACCGCAAGAGCACGCGCGATTGCGACACGCTGCTGCTGACCGCCCGAAAGAGAGCCTACCTCTCGCCTCTCAAAGCCCTTGAGATTGACAAGCGCAAGCATTTCTTTGACTTTGTCGCGTATTTCCGCATCCTTAAGCTTTTTAAGGCGCAGACCGAAAGCGATATTTTCATAAACGTTAAGATTCGGAAACAGTGCATAACGCTGAAAAATGGTGTTTACCTGTCTCTTGTGAGGCGGAACACCATTCATTGATTTATCTCCGAATATTATCTCGCCGCTGTCAGGCTCTAAAAAGCCTGCGATAATTCTGAGTGTTGTCGTTTTGCCGCAGCCGGAAGGTCCGAGCAAAGTGATGAACTCCTTATCGCGGATATAAAGATTTAGATTTTCTAAAATCTTGTTGCCGCCAAGCTCAATCGAGATGTTTTTAAGGTCAATAACTACAGGATTGTTTTTCAATTATGCAGCCCCTCTCTTTGCCGTATAAGGCTAAAAATTATAGTATTGATAGAATAAAACAAAAAAAAGTCAATGTCAAGTCGTTTAAGGTATGAAACAAAAAAAATAAGTTTTCGGGGGCATTCACAGGTCAAAAAAGATAAAATAAATCAATTTTTGACGAACGCTCCCGAATTTTCTGTTATGAAATTAAATTTATTCCGCCGTATTTTGCAGCTTTGCCGCAGTAACGGTGTTTCTCATAAGCCTTGCGATAGTCATGGGTCCCACACCGCCCGGAACCGGTGTGATGTAGCTTGTTTTCGGCTCAACGGAGTCAAAATCAACATCGCCGCAAAGCTTGCCGCTCTCGGTTCTGTGTATGCCGACGTCAATAACGACCGCACCGTCCTTGACCATATCGGCTGTAACAAATTTAGGCCTGCCGACCGCCGCAATGAGAACATCCGCGGTTTTTGTAATCTCTTTAAGATTTTGCGTTTTTGAGTGGCAAACCGTAACGGTTGCATCCGCCGCAAGCAAAAGCGCACTCATGGGCTTGCCTACAATGTTGCTTCTGCCGATAACAACGCAGTGCTTGCCGGAAACGGATATATTTTTATATTCGAGCATATCCATAATTCCGGCAGGTGTGCAGGGCGAGAGCCTGCCTCTGCCGATATTCAAAAGTCCGACATTTGTGGGTGAAAAACAGTCAACATCTTTTTCGGGAGCTATTGCGTCGATAACCGCGTTGCTGTCAAGGTGCTTAGGCAGCGGAAGCTGACAGAGGATACCGTTCACATCCGCTCTCTCGTTAAGCTCTTTAACCGTTTGCATTAACTCCTCCTGCGTGGTGCTCTCGGGTAAAACGTATTCATAAGATGTTATACCGAGCTTTTCGCAAGCTTTCTTTTTATTATTCACATATACTTTAGAGGCGGGGTCGTCGCCGACTATTATAACGGCAAGAGAAACTCCGATACCCTTATTTTTAAGCTCTGCAACCTTTGCCGCCGTACCCTCGTTAAGGACTGCCGCAACCTCTTTGCCGCTTATTATTTCTGCCATTTAAAACACTTCCCTGTGCTGAATTTATATAAATCGGGGACTGTTGCTTTTGCGACAGTCCCGCTCTTTTTTATTTTGCTTTCATCTTGATAAGCTCGCGGTAGCTGATAAGCTCTATTCCGTGGGCTTTGAGATGGTTGTGGAGCATCGGGTCTTTCATAAGCCGGTACTCCCAAACTCTGTCTTGCCAGCGCGCGGTTATGAATTTAATCTCATCGCTCTCTACCGACGGGTGAACGTAAGTTTCACAAATGCCTGCCGGAATTTTAACTATATTTTCAAGGAACATATCACGGTAAGTCTCATAGCTTTTACGCATATCGTCGTTCCACTCGGGGAATATGAGATAATCCGGCATGGGAACTTTATAGTGTTTGCTGAGAACACCGCAGACTCTGCACGCCGCGGCATAAAGCCAATAAGGCGTACCCTCGGGGCACTGGTCTTTGAGCGGCTTTGTGCACATTCTGAAAGCATAGCCGAAATCACGGCAAACTTTAAGAGTGGTAGGCAAAAGGCGAAGGTTGCCCTCAAGACCGTAGAGTGAACCCATGTGATTGTCAACGTGAGACGGCTTCATGCCGAGGTCGTGTGCTTTTTGTATCTGTGCAATTATTTCAAGGCGTGTCTCTTCAAGATCTGCGTGCTTTGCAAAATCATCGCTTTCGGGCCACATAAAGCCTTTTTCGTTGCGAAGGCTCTTGCCGTCTGTGAGCGGAGACCAGTTATATTGCCCCCATTCACTTGTCATTGTAAGGTGAATACCCACGGCGTATTGAGGGTTGTCTATTGAAAATTTGACCGCCTCTTCCGCATATTCACACGGCATCATTATTGTGGACGATTTTATTGCTCCGCATTCAAAAAGCTCAATTATGGCATCGTTTGCGGATTTGCACATTCCGAAATCATCGGCATTTATAATCAGATACTTGTCCGACACTTTTTTTACCTCCGAAAATAAGGGTATGAACGGCAAAAGCCGCCGTACCCCACACTGAAATATTTTGTATATTTTACCATACGGCACATAAAATTGCAAGCAAAAGGAGGCTCAATTAACACATTGTTTATAAAGAACATTTGATATTAAACATTCTGCAAAAATATGTATAAAAACAAATTCGGCAGACGCGCTGTTGGCGAATCTGCCGATGCAAGAATTTATGTATTTTCATTTTCCTTTTTTATGCCGAAAATAAGTCTGAGCAATCCCCTGAGAGCCTTTGGGCTTTTGACTAAAACTATCTGCATAAAGCAATCCTCCTTATCTTGCCACGGCAATGCCCAAAACAATGAGAGCCGCCGCGAGCACCGCTATAAGAACCGCCTTGGGGCAGCAAAAAGCAACTATAAGCCCAACGCCGAATGCGGCAAGCACAACGCCCCAGTTGCAGCCTCTTCCGTGTCTGCGACATCTCATAAAAAACACCACCACAGCTTTTAATACATACTATGGCGGTGCAAAATTTTTGCTACTGATTTTCTTTTGAAATTACAATGAGGAGCGTTCCTTTTTTAACGGTGACCTTGCCCTGAGGTGCAGTAATATAATTGCTCGTTCCCATAGGGTCAAACGGATAGAGAGTTCCGTTTTGAAGAGAATAATAAAATCCCTCAAGCGTTATGCCGTGAGCCGCACCGTCCAAAGCGAAAAGAGAAACCTTTTCACCGGGATTGTTTTCTATAACGGCGGTATCGTTTTTTAGGACAAAAATAAAATTGCCTTCGTCCGCAAGAGCCGCAGAAGCGCCGTGACGCTCCGCATACAAAAGAGCTTGAATGTTGGCAAATGTGTGGTCAAATCTGCCGCCTGTGCCTCCGAGAATCATAAAGCTTTTGCAGCCTGCGGCAACACCCTTTTTAAGGGCAAGCATTGTGTCGGTATCATCTTTTTCGACCGGATAGACAAGCGTTTTAACCGATGTTTCGGGTTTGGAGGATGAATCGTAATCGCCGAGATAAAGGTCGGCCTTTACGCCGAGAGGTTCGAGATGTCTCTGCCCTCCGTCTGCGGCAACGATATAATCGTCCTCATTTATTTTGGATTTTAAAGCGTCGTAATTTTTAATATCCGCCGCACCGATTATTACCCAGCGTTTCATAGCTGCCACTCCTTAAAATCTTTGACTTCGTTATAAAGAGCCACATAGCTGTCGTGCCGCGAGGAGCTGATTTCTCCCCTTTTAACAGCCTCGACTATGCTGCAGCCCTTATCCGCAACATGGGCACATGAGGTAAACTTGCAGGTGCCTATATACTCTTTAAATTCGGGGAAGCAATATTGCAGCTCGTCTTTTAAAATAAGCTCGCCGCTCTCAAAATCAAGAGAAGAAAAACCGGGTGTGTCCGCAACATAACCGTCGCCGAGCTTATAAAGCTCCACATGGCGCGTAGTATGCCTGCCCCTGCCGAGCTTTTTGCTGATTTCGCCTGTGGAGAGTGAAAGCGACGGCTCAATGACATTGAGAAGCGACGATTTGCCGACGCCGGTGTTGCCCGTAAAAGCGCACACACAGCCGTCAATTTCGGCTTTAATCCGTTCCGCACCCTCCCCTGTTTTATTGTTTACACAAAAGCATTTTATGCCCGCAAGGCGATAAATATTGAGCAGTTCATCGCAGTTTTTGAGGTCTGTTTTGGTAAAGACAACTATCGGCTCTATGCCGCTGTGCTCGGCTATGACGGTGAGCCTGTCTATAATGAGCGTATTGGGGTTCGGCTCGCAAGACGACGCAACGATAACAAGCTTATCGAGATTTGCTATCGGCGGCCTTTTTAAAAGATTTTTTCTCTCTAAAATTTCATCAATCGTATTTTGACCGACCTGCGAAACGCTTATAATTACTCGGTCGCCCGCAACGGGGGTTATTTTATCTTTGCGAAAAATGCCCTTTGCTTTACATTCATATACTTCACCGGCGGCTTCTATATAGTAGAAGCCGCCGATACCTTTAGTTATAATTCCTTCGTACTGCATCAATCATAGTCCTCTTCAATAGGTTCAGAAGGAGTTGTTGACTCGCTCGTAGGTTCTTCTTTGAGCGAATGAGTCTCTTCGTTATAGGTCTTGGGCGGAGTGGAAGCAAAGTTTATAAGGCAGTTGTAATAAAGCTGACCGTCAATATAAACCTCAAATTTATCCGAAGCACCGGAGCCCTTGACTGTGACGTTATAATACAATCCGTCCATGCGAACATTGTCGTCTGTCTTAACGGTTTTGCCGTTGAGCTTTGCCTCGACCTTGCGAAGCTTCAAGAAAGATTCGGTGGGAAGTCTGAAACGAACGGTTGTTTCAACGCTCGGGTCTACTCCCTTGCTGACATAAATCTTTACGCTTGTTCCCGACGGCACCTTAGTTCCGTCGCTGACGCTCTGGCGGATAACCGTACCTGCGCCGACTGTATCGCTGTATTCTTCAACAATCTCAACATCAAGACCGAGGCTTGTCAAAAGCTTTTTGGCATTTGCACTCGAAAGACCCGAAGCATCTTTAACGGTGACATATTCAATATCTTCGCCCTCATAGGCGTTGTACTCAACCGTTACGGTTTCGCCGACAGTTGCCATAGTTCCCGAACCGGGAGTTACCTTTATGACTACGCCCGGGTCTATGCCCTCCATCTTAACCTTTTTGGGTTTGACGGTGAAGCCGAGATTTTCGAGCTGAGAAATAACATAGGCATAGTCGCTGCCGACAAGCCCGCTCGGAATTTCTTTTTGCTCGCTGCTGACTGCGATTGTGAGCTGAATAACCGTCTTCTCTTCGTCTATTCGTGTGCCCTTCTCCGGTGTTTGGTCAATAACCGTACCGGGAGCTTTAGTATCGTCATTTTTGGTGATTGGGTCTGCGAAGTTGAATTTATCGTATTCGCTGTTGCCCTCTATCTCTTCATAATAATTCATGTCGATAAAGTTCGGCACCTTGGTTTTGTTAAAGCCGAAGCCGCCGTTAAAATCTATCCAGCCGACCTTAACCGCAATCGCGCACAGCACGCCGACCACAACGACAAGACCCGCTATTATGCCGACAAGCACGGGAATTGTGCGGTTTTTGACATCCTCTTCTTCCTCATCATCTTCGTCCTCTATTTTTACGGGAGCGGGAATTTCGGAGGTTTTGGTTATTGCCTTGGTAGGCTCTGTATCAACAAAATAAGAATAGTTAAACTGAATTGACGGATTTCTCTTGAACTCTTCAAGGTCAAGAATCATCTCTGCCGCAGACTGATATCGCTCGGCAACATTCTTTTTCATTGCGTGCATTATAATCTGCTCAAGACCTATCGGAATATCGGGGTTAATCTCGGTTGGTCTTTTAGGCTCGTTCTGAAGCTGCATTATCGCAACCGAAACGGAGCTGTCCGCAACAAAGGGCAGCTGACCCGTGAGCATTTCATAAAACATTACGCCGACGGAATAAAGGTCTGCCTTATCGTCCGTGACATCGCCCCTTGCCTGCTCGGGGCTGATGTAATGAACCGAGCCGATTGTGGAATCGGAGAGAGTTCTCGTCTCGCTTCTGCTGAAGCGCGCAATGCCGAAATCGGTAACCTTAATGGTTCCGTTTTCAAGCAGCATAATGTTCTGCGGCTTAATATCTCTGTGGACAACGCCCTTATCGTGAGCATGCTGCAAGGCTCTTAAAATCTGCATAACGAAATAAACAGCCTCTTTTTGGTTTATAACACCCTGCTGCTCAATATACTCTTTAAGCGTTATGCCCTCAACATACTCCATAACTATGTACTGGAGTCTGTCGCCGTAGCTGACATCATATACCTTAACGATGTTGGGGTGTGAGAGCACAGCAATGGCTTTTGATTCGTTTTTGAATCTGCGGCGGAACTCCTCATTGGCGAGGTACTCTTCTTTAAGGATTTTAACCGCTACTATTCTGTCGTCAATATTATCATAGGCTTTATAGACAACTGCCATTCCGCCAACGCCGATTATTTCGCGAATCTCATATCTTCCGTCAAGGCGTTTGCCAACGTAACTTTCCATATAATAAATACACCTCTCATCAATTTGAAAGAACAACGACGGTAATGTTATCTCCGCCGCCGTTATAATTGGCGGTTTTAACAAGTTCGTCTGCTATCTCATATCTGCTGCTGTTTTTTGCTATGGAATATATTGTAGGCTCGTCAACGTAATTTGTAAGCCCGTCGGTGCAAAGAAGAACTATATCTTTGTCTTTATCTATCTCTTCCTGAAAGAAATCGACTCTTATATCACGGTCAACGCCCAAAGCTCTTGTTATAACATTCTTTTTGGGGTGAAAACGTGCCTCTTCTTTTGTAATCTCTCCGTTGTCAATCATATTTTGAACGACCGAGTGATCCGTAGTGACCTGAAACATACTTTCGGATACTATATATACCCTGCTGTCACCTACGCTTGCGACATACACTCTG
Organism: uncultured Ruminococcus sp.; assembly: GCA_900539465.1. Lineage (GTDB taxonomy): Bacteria > Bacillota > Clostridia > Oscillospirales > Acutalibacteraceae > CAG-488. The sequence goes on from UQCF01000001.1 coordinate 270,170, forward strand.
TCAACATTTATTATTACGGCAACCACCGTAGTACCCATGCCGAACAAAGCCTCGTTCTGCCCCGCCGTGTCAAACACAAGCATATTGGCACTCTCGATAGCGGAAATAAGCAAATTCTTTATAGAACCGTCAGACATGCCCGCGTGGTAGCATGTCGCTATTTTTTCCGATATAAGTTTTACGGCTGTTGCGCTTGCTACGTTTCCCCCGGCGGCTCCGCCCATTCCGTCGCAAACCACAGCCCATGCGACATTGCCCGGCAGTTCGCCTGCGGCGTAAGAGTCCTGATTATTGCTTCTGACAAGACCCTTGTCGCTCTTTGCTGCTATTTTCATTATTAACCCTCCTTAATGGAGATTAGCTTTTTCGCGTCTGCTGCGAAGCTGACCGCAGGACGCATCTATATCCGAACCGAGACTTCTTCTGACGGTGACGTTTATCCCTCGGGAAGACAAAACGTCACAAAAAGCTTTGAGGGTCTCTTCTTTGCTGCGCTTGTATGTGCTCTCTTCGATTTCGTTTGCGGGAATCAAATTGACGTGGCACAGCATCCCCTTTAAAAGCGAGGCAAGCTTTGCCGCACACTCAGGGGTATCGTTAAGACCCGATATCATGGCATATTCAAAAGATATGCGTCTTGATGTTTTTTTTGTATATTTTTTGCACGCTTCAATAAGCTCTTCCAAATGATATTTGCGGTTTATCGGCATTATCTTTGAACGGAGCTCATCCTCCGGCGCATGGAGCGACACGGAGAGAGTTATCTGAAGCTCTTTATCCATAAGCTCGTAGATTTTGGGAACTATTCCGCAGGTTGAAAGCGATATATTTCTCATGCCGAGATTAAGACCGTTTTCATCGCCGACAAGGCTTAAAAACTTCATGGCATTTTCGAAATTATCAAGCGGTTCGCCCATACCCATCATAACAACGTGCGAAACGCGGACGTTCATATCGCGCTGAGCGGCATGTATCTGTGAGAGCATCTCGCCCGCTGTGAGATTACGGACGCAGCCGCCCTTCGTCGAGGCGCAGAACATACAGCCCATTTTGCAGCCCACCTGTGAGGATATGCACAGGGTGTAGCCGTATTTATATTTCATCAGAACGGACTCGATAAAATTGCCGTCATAAAGCTTAAAAAGGTATTTTACCGTTCCGTCTGTTTTTGACACTCGTTTAAGTTCGATTTCACAGGATCTTATCGGATAATTCTCAGAGAGAGTTTGGCGCAGAGACTTCGGAATGTTCGTCATCTCGTCATAATCCGATACGCCCTCTTTTTGAAGCCATGAAAAGATTTGCGAAGCGCGGTACGACGGCAAATTCAAAGATTTGCACACGCTCTTTACCTCTTCAAGATTCATTGACTTTATATCGTCAGACGTCAAGGCGTATTCCTCCTGCGAAAAGCTGAAATAAAAAATCCGTCACTGCCGTGAATATGCGGCATCAAAGTGAGCGTATCGCCGTCTTCAGCGGCACGCTCAACCTCCGGCAAAACTCTTATCGGTTCAAAGTCTTTATGCTCACCGAGGAAGCGATAAAAGACATCCTCATTCTCTTTTTTGTTAAGCGAACAGGTAGAATATACCAAAACTCCGCCCGGTTTTAGATATTTTGCCGATATCGTCAATATAGAATACTGTATTTCGGGCAATTTGTCAACCTCTGCCGCGGTTTTGAAGCGTATCTCGGGCTTTCTGCGTATTACGCCGAGCCCGGCGCAGGGTGCGTCGCACAGTATTTTATCCGCCAAAGGCAGGTCTTTGTTATAGACGCTGCCGTCATTTAAAAGTGTATGTATGCTCTTTATTCCAAGCCTTTTTGCACCGTCCTCTATCAGTGACAGACGCGATGGGTAAATATCGCAGGCGGTTATGTTGCCGCCGTCCATCATCTCTGCAACGGTGAATGTTTTGCCGCCGGGAGCGGAGCAAATATCAAGCACCGTTTCGCCGCTTTTTGCTCCCAAAGCCTTGCAGCAAAGCTGAGAGGCAGTATCCTGCACATGAAAAAGTCCGTTTTTATATTCGTCAAGGTTTTTAAGCGAGCCGGGCTTTTCGAGAATAAGCGCGTTTTCGGCAGTATTGCTTTTGCTTGCGGCTATTCCTTTTTTTGAAAGTGAAGCTAAAAGGCTGTCGCAATCCGTCTTTAAGGTGTTGACCCTTATGACCGTTTGCGGAGCACCGAGCGAAAACTCGGCGATTTTGTCTGCATTCTCTTTGCCGTAGCTGTCGCTCCAAAGCTTTAACATCCACTCCGGGCAAGAATATTTAACGCTTCTGAAAGACAAAGAATTTTCATTTTTCGGAAGTTTTAGTCCTGCCGCCGCAACTTTTCTGAGCACCGCATTCACAAGCCCCGCGGCAAATGCCGCCGAGTTGTTTTTGGCGAGCTTTACACTCTCGTTCACCGCGGCGGAGACGGGCACCTTATCCATAAAAAGAATTTGGTACACGCCCATTCTCAAAACAGTGAGCACCTGCGGCTTGAGCTTTTTCAGCGGCTGAGTTAAATAAAGGCTAAGCTGATAGTCGAGAGTTATTGTCCTCTCGCAAACTCCGTAAACAAGTGCGCAGACAAAAGCCCTGTCCGCACCGCTGTAAGATGAAGAGTCTAAGAAAGAATCAAGCGCAAGGTTTGAATATGCGGAGTCTTTATATATTTTATAAAGTATATCAAATGCCGACTGACGCGGTGTTTTCATAAATCATCCTCTAATTTCTTCTGCCCGAACCTGTGAAGCGAATTATATAATATAAAAGGTTTGCAACCGATGTTGCGAGTGCGGCAACATAAGTCATTGCCGCGGCGGTGAGAACTTTTCTTGCTCCCTCGCGCTCGTTTTCGTCATACAATACAGAATCCGACTCGATAACCGCCATGGCTCTTCTGCTGGCATTGAACTCAACAGGCAAAGTAACGAGCTGAAAAACGGCAACAAGCCCGTAAAGCGCAAGACCGACATACACCATAATTTCGCCTATTGCGCTCATGTTTGAGAGAGCCGCCAAAGCCATGCCTATAACGGCTATCAAAATGCCGTAGCGTGAGCCGAAGTTGCAAAACGGAATTATCGCGGTGCGCACTTTGTTTGGCACATAGCCCTCTGCGTGCTGTGCGGCATGACCCGCCTCGTGGCAGGCTATGCCTACCGCCGCAACCGAGCGTCCGCTGTACACGCCGTCCGAAAGTCTTATAACTTTTTCGTTGGGCGAATAATGGTCGGTGAGCTTTCCTGAGACATGCTCTATTCTGACGTCGGTTATTCCGTAATGGCTGAGCACCGCCTGTGCCGCCGCCGCGCCCGTGAGTCCCCTTGCGTTGGGAACAGACGAATATTTCTTATATGCCGATTTGACTTTCATCTGAGCAACAAGCCCCAAAATAAACACCGGCAGCATAAAAAGGATATATGAAAAATATCCGTAACCGTAAAAACCGAATGGCATAATAATTACCTCTTTTACTTTAAGATAACGCCCTTTTCAATTGGATTGCCCCTCATATAATCTGCGGCATTCATTGCCTTTTTGCCCTGCGGCTGAAGAGTGACAATCTCCACCGCTTCGCCGTCGCCGCAGCAGACAACAAGCCTTTTAGAGTTTTCTATAACCTCGCCCGCTTTGCCTTTTGCCTTGCCGCAAAGAAGAGTTTTATGGGCTTTAATAACTTTGCCGTCAAGCTCAAAGGTTGCAAGCGGCCAAGGAGAAAGACCTCTTACTTTATTATGAACCTCGCGGGCAGATAAATTCCAATCTATGGGGCAAAGTTCTTTTGAAAGCATCGGAGCATAATTTGAAAGCGAATCGTCCTGCTTTTTTCTCTGTATTGTTCCGTCCTCTATTTTGCGAATTGTCTCGCTCATAACGTCCGCACCGAGCAGCGAGAGCTTATCGTGAAGATCGCCTGCGGTGTCGTTTTCGCCAATCTCTGTTTTGGCAGAGATAAGCATATCGCCGGTGTCAAGCCCCGCGTCCATTTGCATTGACGTTACGCCGCTTTCTTTTTCGCCGCCAAGCACAGCCCACTGTATCGGAGCCGCTCCGCGGTATTTCGGCAAAAGCGAGGCGTGGATATTCACACAGCCGTATTTCGGAATATCCAGTATATTCTGCGGAAGTATCTGACCGTAGGCAACAACAATCATAAGGTCAGGTGCGATTTCTTTTATAATATCGCAAGCGTCGCTTTTGCGAAGCCTTTCGGGCTGATAGACGGGAATTGAATATTTGAGCGCAGTCTCTTTCACGGGCGGATATGCCATGTGATGACCTCTGCCCTTGGGTCTGTCCGGCTGAGTGAATACGGCTTTGACAGTGTGACCGTCTGCAACAAGCCTTTCAAGGCACGGAACGGAAAACTCCGGCGTACCCATAAATACTATATTCATAAGTTAATCCTCTTCATCATACATTTCGAGGGCATTGTCGATATAAAGAACACCGTCAAGGTGATCAAGCTCATGGCAAAAGCAACGAGCCTTTAAGCCCTCGCCTTTATACACTACCCATTTGCCCTCTCTGTTTTGAGCCTTGACCTTGACCCACTCGGGTCTTTCGGTAACACCGTATCTGCCGGGAATTGAAAGGCAGCCCTCTACCTCCTCCTGCTTTTCGTCGCTTCTCTCGGTAATCTCGGGGTTTACAAGCTCCATAAGCCCGTCACCGACATCAATAACAACAACTCTTCTGAGTATGCCGACCTGAACAGCGGCAAGCCCTGCGCCGTTTGCGCTGTAGAGAGTATCTTTCATATCATCAAGAAGATCCCAAAGGCGTTTGTCAAATTTTTCGACCTTGCGGCTGGTCTTTCTGAGAACCGGATCTTCAAGTGTAACAATTTTTCTTAAAGCCATATTATATCACCTTATCATTTTTGCAGTGCGCTATATAAGCGTCTGCGGATTTATATCTACATAAACACTTACGCCGCCGAAGCGCGAGAGCTTGCCGAATGACGAGAGCACCGAGCCGAGGTCTGAGCGAAACTGTTTATTGTTTTTGCATTTTAAAATAAGTCTGTATCTGTATTTATTGCTGATTTTAACCACCCTTGCCGGCATGGGGCCGAGCGCGATAACGCTTTTGGAGGATAAAATCGGCTTTGTCATATCAAAGAACACGTCTGCCGCCGCTTTGACCTTCGTTTCGTCTTCACCGACAAAGCCTATGAGGCATATATCGCAAAACGGAGGGTAAATAAGCAACTTTCTTATCTGTATTTCTTCGCCGTAAAATTTATCGTAATCCTGCTCTGCGGCAAGGCGGATAACTTCATTTTCGGGGTTTATTGTTTGAATAACGGCAGTGCCCGAATACTTGCCCCTGCCGGATCTGCCGACAACCTGGGTTATAAGGTCAAAGGTTCTCTCCTGACTTCTGAAATCGTCGCTGAAAAGCTGACTGTCGGCAGAAATTACGCCGACAAGCGTTACATTCTCAAAATCAAGCCCTTTTGCGACCATTTGAGTGCCGAGCATAATATCATACTCGCCCCTTGCGAACGCGCCGAGCTTTTCTTCATGTGAAAAACGGGACATGGTTGTGTCCGCGTCCATTCTGAGCACCCTTGCCTCGGGTAAAAATTCCGAGAGCTCGTCCTCTATCTTTTGAGTGCCGAAGCCGCCGTAGCGCATATCGTTGCTGCCGCACTCGGGGCATTTTGTTGTAAACGGAATCGAATAGCCGCAGTAATGGCACATAAGCCTGTTATTTGCGCGGTGATAAGTCATAGATATGCTGCAAGACGGACATTTTATGACGTGACCGCAGCTTTTGCATGAGGCAAAGGTATTAAAGCCCCTACGGTTCATAAGAAGTATTGATTGCTTTTTGTTTTCAAAATTTTCTCTCAAAGCCGAGACAAGCTCTCGGCTGAGTCCGCTGCCGTCCAGCGGGTCAAGCAGCATATCAACTATTTTGACCGTCGGCAGCTGCGCCTGCGCGTAGCGTTTGGTCAGTGTGCAAAGCTTATATCTGCCGCTTTTTGCGGCGGCATAGGTCTCTATGCTCGGTGTGGCAGAAGCCAAAAGAAGCACCGATTTGTTTGCAGCGCATCTGAAACGGGCAACATCTTTTGTATCATATCGAGGAGCTTGCTCCGATTTATAGGTGTGCTCCTGCTCCTCGTCAATAATTATCATGCCGATGTTTTGAAGCGGAGCGAAAACCGCGCTCCTTGTGCCGATAACTATTTTTGCTTCGCCGTTTTTTACTCTTTTCCATTCGTCCGCTCTTTGCCCGACAGAAAGCGCGCTGTGGAAAACAGCCGTCTTTGAGCCGTAGCGTTTATGAAAAAGATTAAGCGTTTGAGGGGTAAGCGAAATCTCCGGCACCATGACAATGACGTTTTTGCCCATAGACAGAACTTTATCTATAAGGCTTAAATAAACGCTCGTTTTGCCGCTGCCCGTGACGCCGTAAAGGAGCGACACTCCCCCCTCGCCTTTAAGATAAAGCGAGAGTATATCGTCATATGCCTTTTGCTGTTCTTCGCTAAGGCAAATAGTCTCTGCCCGAGGGGGCTCGTCTTTTAATTCATAGGGATTTCTGAGAACCTCGCTGTCATAAACTCTGACAAATTCTTTTCTTTGCAGTGCGGTCACAACAGCGGGAGTATAACCCGTAAAATAACAAATTTCTTTGATTGAAGCCGTGCCGACGTCCTCTAAAAGCGATAGAACTCCACTTTGCTTTGCAGAGAGCTTAACCGCGCCCTGCAAGGCTTCTTCTCCTCTCTCGGTGAGAGTTACGGAGCGTATTGTTTTATCGCCGAAGCGGCGAACGGCATCGTCATTTGTTAAAAGCCAGCCTTTTTTTGCCATTGCGGGCAAAATGCCGCAGTCGTGCTTATATCCGAATTTTGAAAGCAGCTTTGCGCCCTCTTTATATCCGTTTGCTTTTGACAAAAAGTCGTATATCTCCTTTTCGTCCGCGGTCATTTCTTCTGTGTCAATATTCGGCGCGGCGGAATATGTCACAACGGTTTTGTGAGTTATCCCTGCCGGCAATACCGCCTTAAACGCGTCAAAAACGGTGCAAAAAGTCCTTTGTTTGAGCCAAAGGATGAGACTTAGCATCTCACTGTCTACAAGCGGTGTTTCATCTATAAGCTTTGAGACTTTTTTGAGTCCCTTGGTTTCTTCCGCCTGATATTTCTCGATAATTATACCCTGCCTGCCTCTGTTGCCGCTGCCGAAAGGCACCATAACGCGGCAGCCCGGCACAGCGCTGTCTTTTAAGCTTTCGGGCAAAAGATAGCTGTATGCCAGGTCAAAATGATATGCTGTGTTTTCTACCGCCACTTTAACGGCAAGGCTGCAAGGCATAAAGTCCCTCCGAAAATCAGATATATCTTATCTCTTCGGGCTCGATTATTTCGTATTCGCCCTTGAGAATTTCGTCAAGAGCAATGCTTACGGGCTTTTCGGTGAGGATAATCTTCTCTTCCTCCGCCTCATTTGCGATTTCTCTTGCTCTTTTTGCTGTTGCTCTTACAAGAGAGTAACGGCTCATGTGGTTTGAAAGAATCTTTTTAAGACTCGGGTTGAATTTAAGGTCTCTGTCTTGTGTGAACATAATATATATCTCCTTTAAATATTTTATATAATCACTGTTTGAGCTGGAGCGATCTTACAATGGAGTAAAGGTCGTTCACCGCGTCATCCAGATCATCATTTACTATTCTGTATTCATAATTTACGCTGTATTCAAGCTCTTTTTTAGCTATGCTGAGCCTGCGGATAACGTCCTCGTCTGTTTCGCTTCCTCTGCCGCGCAGACGTTTCTCAAGCACTTCGAGGCTCGGAGGAAGGACAAAAACTCCGACAGCGTCGGGATAAAGAGCCTTTATCTGACGCGCGCCCTGAACTTCGATTTTAAGAATAACGGTGTCTCCGTTTTTTAAGTGCTCGTCAACGGGAGCTTTGGGCGTGCCGTAATAATTAAGCCCGTATTTTGCGTATTCGAGCATCGCGCCGTCTTTTATAAGGCGCTCAAACTCTTCACGCGTTATGAAGTGATAATCAACGCCGTCTTTCTCGTTTTCTCTCGGCTGTCTCGTGGTGTATGATACGGACTTCCACACGCCCTTCATTTTTTTAGCCGCAAAACATTCAAGAACCGTGTCCTTGCCTGTTCCCGCAGGGCCGGAGAATACCATAAGAGTTCCTTTTTCAGACATTGTCGGTCTCCTCCTCTATTATTTCGCCGACGCGGTTTGCAAGCGTTTCGGTCTGTAAATAAGAAAGTATGACCTGATCGCAGTCTGTGATAACAACGGCTCTTGTCTTTCTGCCGTGGGTGGCGTCGATAAGCTTGCCTTTATCTCTGTAATCCTGAATCAGTCTTTTGATCGGCGCAGAGTCGGGGTTGACTATCGCCGTCATTCTCTCAGCATTGAACATGCTGCCAAAGCCAATATTAACAAGTTTCATAAACCCTCCGCAATAAATAAAACTACTCTATATTCTGAACCTGTTCGCGTATTTTTTCAACCTCTGATTTAATATCAAGTACGCGGCCGGCTATTTCAACGTCCTGCGCCTTGGAGCCTATTGTGTTTGCCTCGCGGTTAATCTCCTGAACAAGGAAGTCGATTTTTCTGCCGATTGCCTCATCGCTTTCAAGGAAAGTGAGAAGCTGGTCTATATGACTGCGAAGACGAACCGTCTCTTCGGCAACGGCAATTTTGTCGGCATATATCGCCGCCTCGTTTAAAAGGCGCTGTTCCTCCACCGACGCGTCGCCGAGAAGCTCTTTCATTCTCTCGCGCAGCTTGTCGTTATATTCTTTGACGGTCTGAGGTGAACGTTCCTCAATAAAAGCAACGTTTTCTATTATGTAATGCGCCCTTGATGAAATGTCTTCTTTCATCTTTTGACCCTCGACCTTACGCATTTCAATAAAGCTGTCAACAGCCTCCTCGGCCGCAGCGCGCACGGCGTTCCAGATTTTATCCTCGTCCGCCTCGGCTTTTCTGACTGTCAAAACATCCGGGAATCTTGCGATAAGAGCGGCATTTACGCCGTTTTCTATGCCGTACTTTTCGGCGATTTCGCTCAAAGCCTTTACATATCCGCTTGCGAGCGAATGGTTGATTTCGACCTCTACCGAATCGTCCTCAAGATTTTCTATCTGAACAAAGCACTCAATCTTGCCCCTTGACACTCTTGACTGAACGTATTTTTTTAACTTTTCGTCAAGAAAGCCGTATGTGCGCGGACATCTTGAAGAAAACTCAAAATATCTGTGATTGACGCTTTTTATTTCAACGGTTACGTTCATGTGCTCAAAGTTTTTGCACGCTCTGCCGTAACCGGTCATGCTCTTTATCATTGCAATCGATCCTTTCAAAATTATCCTTTGCAGCAGTGACCCTTTAAAAGCTCGGGTATTTCACCGCTCAGCTTGTCCTTCGTTTTTTCAAAGCCGAGCAAAGAAGCAACCGAACGTGCTTGCTCCGCCTCGTAATAAGCTATATATGCGTTTCTGTTGCCGGCATAATTCAGGGCGCTTCTGATAAGTCCCTCCTGCGTTTCGGGGTCCGAATCCGGCACCTCAACGCTTACAATCCGCATAGAATAGCCGTCGAGATAAAACACGACCGTTCCGCAGTTATTGCCGTTGTCGTCATACGCAATATATCCCAAAGCGGCAGTGTCGTCTTTATATTTTTCACCGAGCAGGTCGTTTGTTTTGGGTTTAAATCTTAACATATTTTCGCCTTATTTCTTGGGAGTTTTCATGCCTGAGGACACCATCAGCTTGTGCACCTCGTCCTCTTTAAGCTCGCGCCACTTGCCCTGCGGAAGCATGCCGAGCTTTACCGAACCGACAGCCGTTCTTTTAAGACGTGCGGTTTCAACGCCGATAGCATCGCACATTTTTCTTATCTGGCGGTTTCTGCCCTCGCGCAGAATTATCTCTATAACAACGCGCCCCTCTTGCTTGTCTATAATTCTTGCCTCTGCCGGAGCGGTCATTCTGCCGTCAATTTCGATACCGTTTCTTATCATATCAAGCTGTTCCGCCGTAATATCGGGGCGAACCGTGACTCGGTATGTCTTAGGCACATGCTTTGACGGGTGGGTCATAAAGTTTGCAAACTCGCCGTCGTTAGTCATAAGGAGCAAGCCCTCGGAGTCTTTATCGAGTCTGCCGACGGGGTAAACTCTTGTGCCGACATCCGAAACGAGCTGCGCAACGCACCTTCTGCCTCGGTCGTCCTCCATGGTTGTGATAAAGCCTCTCGGCTTATGAAGCATGATATAGCGGTATTTTTTTGAAAATACAATCTTTTTGCCGCTGACCGTCACAGTGTCTCTTTTAGGGCTTACCTTGTCGCCGAGCTGTGCCGGGTGACCGTTGACCTTGACCTTGCCGTTTAAAATAAGCTCCTCTGCCTTGCGCCTTGATGCGACGGCGCACTGTGAAAGGTATTTTTGAAGTCTGATTCTATCATCAGTCATATTTTTGCCTTTGACGCGAAATGCGTCTTTCCTTTCTGTTAATGCTGAAATATATTTTTTATGTTATTTATTATTCTTTTAAAAAATCCGTCTTGATTTTTATTTTCGCTTTCCGTCTTTTCAAAAGCTTTAAGCTCCGCGCTCTCACCTGCCGTAATCGGTGCCGAGGCAATCACCTTGCCGGACAGAATATAATCAACTCTGCCGACTACCGCGCCCTCTTTCACCGGAGCATATAAAAAGTGCTCAAAATAAAGCTTGGTTTTTATGTTTGAAATATCTTCTGTGCAAAGCGTGACATTGCCGCATTTTAAAGATATATCGCCCTTTGTGCCGCCCGTTATCGGGATTTTGATTTTTGAAAGATCCGGCGACACGGTTTCGCCTTTAATAAGAGAAAAACCGTAGTCAAGCATTTTGCGGTGGTCGCTCCAATCCCCGGGAGCGCTCAGCGTAACCGCGACAAGCATAACGCCGTTCCTTTGAGCGCACGAAACAAGGCATCTGCCGCTCTTTTTTGTAAAGCCTGTTTTAACGCCCACCGCACCGTCATAAATTCTCAAAAGCCGATTATGATTGCTGAGCGTTCGCTTATACGGCGGATTGCCATAGGACACGGACTCGCTCTTTTTTGAGCAAATGTTCAAAAACTCGGGGTTTTTGACTGCCTCACAACCGAGCAGCGCCATATCATATGCGGTGGAATAGTGCTCCTCATCATCAAGCCCGGAGGGTGTGACGAAGTTGGTGTCGTTCATGCCTATCTCTTTGGCGCGCAAATTCATCTTTTTGACAAAATTTTCGACATTGCCGCCGAGCGATATTGCCGTGACATTTGCCGCGTCGTTGCCCGATTGAAGCAGCATACCGTAAATAAGCCCCTCAAGGGTGACGGTGTCGCCCGGCAAAAGCCCCATAGAAGTGCCCTCGACATTCAGCATAGAGTCTTTAACCTTTATCACCCTGTCGGGAGTGTTCTCTTCCAGAGCCAAAAGAGAGGTCATTATTTTAGTGGTGCTCGCCATTGAGCGGCGCTCGCGAGCGTTTTTTTGATAGAGAACCTCGCCCGTCTGCACACACATCAGCGCGGCAGAGGCGGCGCTCAAATCATCGGCACCGAGCGCAAAAGCCCTGCCGCAAAGCGGCAGCGACAAAATCAGCACGGCCGCCAACACACAGAATAATTTTTTCACTTAACCACCACCCACAAATTATACTTATGCAGGCAGTGAGAAAAAAATCATTTAGTCTTCTTCAAAAACGGATTCGACGTCAAATTCTTCTTCGCCGTTCTTTTTATTTTTGATTTTGTCAACAACTTCCGAAAGCTTGTCTACAAGCTCCGGAAGCGAGCTTATAACTCTCTCCATGGAAGAATCGGGGCCTTCGGAGATATATTTAACACTGACGCTGCCGTTATTTATTACAAGGAATGCAACGGGTGTGAGTGTAACGCCTGCTCCGCCGCCGCCGCCGAAAAGCTCTTTAGCCGATTTTGAGGGAAAATCCGAACCGCCCGAGGCAAATCCGTAGGTAACCTTTGAAACGGGAATTACCTTTATGCCCTGGCCTGCGTCAATGGGATCGCCTATAATAGTGCGCGAATCGACCATGTCTTTTATTTTGTCAATAGTCGTGCCGAGGATTCCTGCTGCAGATTGTTCTTTCATTATATTTTTCCGCCTTTCTGAGTCTCGGCATTTTCTGCCTCGACCGATATTTTGGTTTTATTCTTCTCAGCCTCTTTCGAGACTGCTTTTTGCTTTGCCGCCTGCCTTTTTGAGGCATTTTTGGAGTTTGTAATGAGCACTTTTATAAGCTCAACTCCGAGTGAGAACACGAGCGAAATGCACGCACCGATGAGCTTCAGCGGTATCAAATTCAGGCTCAATTTAAAAGCACCCTGAGATTTGCCGCCTAAAAAATCGGGGTTGATTTTGACCGAGCAATTTTTTGAGTGCACGGTGCTCAATATGTAGCCGAGCGGAGGATAAACCGCCGCGCAAACCTTGCCGTATTTTTGTGCCGTGTTTGCCGCGTCGCCGTCCGCAACATTTATCCTGAGCCAAAGAGTTTTTATATAAAAGCTTCTGCCGATTTTGCCCATACCTTTTTTAAGCTTTGCGGCAACGGTTGAAATAAGCTCTATTATACCTGAAACGCCTTGGTCGTTATAGAATGTTTTGATGAAATTATCGGACTTTTCTTTGGGTTTCTCTTCTTTTTCTTCCTTTTTATCGTCCTTTTTTTCATCTTTGGGCTTTTTTTCTTTTTTCTTTTTTTTATTTTTCTTTTCCTTCGGAGGGTAAATATAATACTTTATAAAAAGATACCTGATATATAAGACGAACTCTTCGTTATACTCGGAGTAAATATTGACCGGTATAGCCAGTATCAGCATTATAAAAATTATTATTCCGAGTATTATAAGCAAAGCTGTCAAAATATCACCTCCGTTAATTTATACGTTATAATTATTCTTTTTCGCTCTCTTCATTTGCCGAATTTTCTGCATTTTCGGCAGTTAAATCAAGCGAGAGCTGATCGGGAAGCTCCTGCTTTTTAGGCATATCCTCATGCTCGGGAAGATCCGGCAATTCATCAAGAGAGCTTACGCTGAAGCACTTTAAGAACTCCGGTGTTGTGCCGTAAAGAAGCGGTCTGCCGGGTAAATCAAGCCGTCCTTTTTCTTCAATAAGTCCCTTTTGGCAAAGGGTTGCCATAACGCCGGAGCAATCCACTCCCCTGACCTGCTCAACAAAAGATTTTGTAACGGGCTGGTTATACGCAACAACCGCCAGCACCTCAAATGCCGCATTTGAGAGAGGAGTATTTTTCTTGATTTCCAGCACGGCGCGAACCTTGTCGGCATATTCGCTCCTTGTGCAAAGCTGAAATTCATCATCCATTCTCACAAGGCAAACGCCGCTGCCGCGCTCGTCAAGGCTGTCGCCGAGGTTTGTGAGCAGATTTTCGGCATATTCCGGCTCAATCTCGAGCGCTTCGGCGATACGCTGATATTCTATCGGCTCACCGGAGGCAAAAAGTATCGCCTCAACCGCCGCCTGCATTTCGTCAACTTTCAAAATAATCCTCCCCAATTTCATAATCCGGGTCGTCCGAAAGCATCTCGACCTCGGCATCGCTGCCGCTGCCGGACACCGCGACTTTTTTATCCTTGGCAAGAGAAAGCAGCGCGAGGAACGTTGCTACCATTTCGGAGCGAGACTCGGCGGACTCAAAAAATTCCGAAAACTTCTGCTTTTTCTTTTTAAACAGCTTATTCATTATGTAGCGAACTCTTGCGGCAATCGGCACAATTTTGTGCGCCACTATACCCGAGAACGCCTCAATCGGCGGCGGAAGATTGCGTTTGCCCCTGCCGACAGCCGAAAGATATGCTCTGAAAAGCTCTATCGGCTCATGAAGTCTTTTATATTTCATATCGGGCGGTATTTTTTGCGCCGCGCGCGATATATGGTCAAGGTCAACCTGTTCGCTTAATTTGCCAGCCATTATCTGACAGTCGCGGTACTCCGAAAGCTCGCCCTGGAGTTCTTCTTTAAGTGCCTGCGCCTCCTCCTCATGCACGGGAAGGAGCGAAACCGTCTTAATATATACGAGCCTTGCCGCCATCTCAACAAATTCGCTTGCAACGTCCATATCCGCAAGTTGCATCTGCCGCACATAGTCGAGATACTGCTCGACAAGCTGCCAAATAGGTATATCGTTTATATCTATTTTATGCTTGCTTATCAGGTGCAGGAGCAAATCCATAGGCCCCTCAAACACCTCTAACTTGTATGATAAAGCTTCCATAAAAAACTCCGTTTATATTATAAGGTCTGCAAAAGTAACAAATGCTTTGAACAAGAAGTTCGACATTGCCGATATGGGCTTTGAAAACGCGCCCGTGAGCAGAAGCACCATAATCGCAATCATTATATATCTTTCATACTTCATTATTTTAAAGTATGTTTCGGTGGGCAATATCGCGGTGAGAATACGCGAGCCGTCAAGCGGCGGTATGGGAATGAGGTTAAACACCGCAAGATTTATATTTATGATTGCACAGTAAAGGAAAAACACAGAGAAAGCCGTGGCGATAATTCCGCCCGAGGAATATCTATATATCGCGACATAACAGAATGCGCTCAAAAGCGCAACCAAAAGGTTTGACACGGGGCCTGCGAACGCAATAAGCGCCATTGCAAGCTTTTTATTTTTAAGTTTTGTTTTATAAGGATTTACCGGCACGGGCTTTGCATAGCCGAAGCCGACGAGAAGAATCATCAGTGCGCCGAGCCAATCGACATGAGCGAGCGGTGAAAGCGTAAGTCTGCCGCTCACTCTTGCGGTGTCGTCACCCATTTTATCCGCTACCCAAGCATGGGCGAACTCATGTATGGGCAAAATACAAAACACCACAAAAGCACTGACGCACAGTCCGACAATTATATCGACCGCGTTGCCGCCGCGTATAAGGTCTAAAAGCATAAAATCATCCTATTCGTTTAACTGCGGTCACCACTCTGGGTATTCCGCTTAAATCGTTTATTGTATCAACACTGCCGCCCGCAAGATAAAAGAGCTGTGAAACGTCCTCTGCCTGCGATTCGCCGCATTCTACGGCAATAAAACCGTCTGCCTTGAGCCTCGGCAGCCAAACCGCTGCAAGAATTTTATAAAAATCCAAGCCGTCCGCACCGCCGTCAAGCGCGGTTTTGGGCTCTTTTTGCACTTCTTTTTGCAAAAACGGTATCTCTTCTGATTTTATATAAGGCGGATTTGACAAAATGCAGTCTGCCTCAACTCCGCCGAGAAGCGATTTATCGGCAATGTCACCGCATATAAGCTCAACATTCTTTACCTTGTTGAGTTTTATATTCTTTTTAAGATACTCGCAGGCTTCTTTTGATTTTTCAACCGCATATACCTTGGCTTTTGGGAACTGCTTTGCAACGCTTATCGCAATGCATCCGCTGCCCGAGCAAAGGTCAAAAACAACGGGTTCTTTCACATTTGAAAGCCGCACCTTAGCAGTTTCGGGTAAAAGCTCGGTTTCGGGGCGGGGTATCAAAACGCCCTCGCCGACCTCAAACGGCAAACCCATAAACTCCCACCTGCCGAGAATATACTGAAGCGGCTCGCCTGCTATGCGGCGGCGTATGAGCGAAAGAAACGCAATTTCGTCTTTCTTTTTAACCTCTTTGTCTTTTTTGAGAGCAAACTGCGTTGAGTTTATTTTAAGAGCGTGCTCCATAAGCCAGCGCGCGTCAAAAAATGCATTTTCAATAAAAGCATAATCGAGCATTTCCGCTCCCTGCCTGTATAACTCATTGACCGTCATTGTTATCATCCTCTGTAAGTTCTACGGGGTAAATGACTTCTTCCTGACCATCGTTTAAACCGAGGCACTCTTTTGTTGCGGCAATCGCAACCTCTATAATATCGTCTGTCGGCTCTTTGGTTGTTATGCGCTGCATCCAAAGACCCGGTGCCGAACTGATTTTGACAAAGAGATTATCATGGCCGCCCGCATATTTGAGAACCTCGTAGCTTATGCCCAAAAGCACGGGTAAGAGCAGGATTTTAACACACATCCATATAGCTCTCGAAGCACGAAGCTCCGGGAAAAGCACCGCAATAAGTGATGTGACAAGTATGCTTATGAGAATAACGAGAAAAATGAAGCTCGTGCCGCATCTCGGATGAAATCTTGTCTGCGCTCTGACGTTATCCACCGTAAGAGGCAGACCCTTTTCATAGCAAAAGATTGATTTATGCTCTGCGCCGTGGTACATAAATACCCGTCTTATATCTTTCATATAGCTGACTGCAAGCATATAAAGCACAAACAAAATGCCTCTTACAACACCCTCTATAAAGGGTTTATATTTTGTTATGTCGGTTTTTAAAAGAGTCTCTAATCCGTCTGCCAAAAGGCTCGGCAGCCAAACAAAAAGTAAAAACGCGAGCGCAAAGCCGAGCACTGCCGAGATAACGCCTATAACCGTCATCATTTTAGGACCGAAATGATCTGTCAGCCATTTATCGAGCTTTGACATATCCTCTTCGCCGCCGTCCTCAATATCCATTGATGTTTTCTCGGCGGATTCCATCATACATTTATATGTGAAAATCATTTGGTCCACAAAATTTATCGGACCTCTGATAAAAGGTATTCTTGCAATTTTATGTTTATCTTTTAGCATAGTCTGCTTTTTGAGCTGGGTCTCGATAGAGCCGTCAGGCATTCTCAAAGACATACCGACGCCTTTGGGGCCTATCATCATAATGCCCTCCATAAGTGCGGAGCCGCCTATGCTGTATTTTTTATTTTCTTCAGACATTATTCATCCTCCTGTAAATTTTTTTCGTTTTCTGCCGCTATGGCTGCTTCTATATCCCACTCCTCGCCGAGTTCGACATGATCTATATCAAACCCGAGAGTGACGGTTGTACCCTCGCCGAGCACACTGTCAATATCCAGCGTACCTTTATGGAGCTTAACTATTTCATCTGCAACGGCAAGCCCTATGCCGGAGCCGTGAACAGTCATGTTGGTTTTATAGAATTTTTCTTTGACATGAGGCAAATCCTCTGCCGAAATTCCGCAGCCGGTGTCGCTTATGGTGATTTTTATTTTATCATCCGCAACATCTGCCGTTACGTTAATCTTGCCGCCCTGCTTTGTGTATTTGAGGGCATTGTCAAGTATATTTACAAACACCTGCTTGATTCTGTCCGCGTCACCGTCCATAGGAGCGGGAAGGTCGGGTGCGTTATAAACAAGATCCACGCCCTCTCTTGTTGCTCTGTCTTTAAAAGCAAACACAGTCTCGTCAAGCTCGGCAAGAATATCCATTTTTTCAATTCTCAAAGAGAGCGCACCGTTTTGTATTCTTGAAAAGTCGAGCAATTCCTCAACTATTCCCGAAAGACGGGTTGCCTCGTCTATTATGACGTTCATACCTCTTTGAGTAAGTGCGGGGTCGGTGTCGCTGACCTGAAGAATTGTTTCGCCCCAGCCTTTAATGGCGGTGAGCGGAGTTCTCAGCTCATGCGATACAGTTGAAATAAAGTCGTTTTTTAATCTGTCTGCCGTGCTGATTTCGGCAGCCATGTTGTTAATTGAGTCGCAAAGCTCGCCTATCTCATCTTTGTAAAGATAGTGGTCAATCCGTGCGTCCATATTGCCGCCGGCTATGAGCTTTGTTGTCTCGTTAATCTCTTTTATAGGCTTTACGATAGAGCTTACAAATATAAAGCCCGAAATTAAAACAATCAGCGCAATTATAAGAAAGACAAAGCCTATCATGCAGTAAACCGTTATAAGCTGAGAATCCACGGCGTCTAACGAGGTAATATATCTGACCGCACCGCGCACAGCCGAATTATCGTCTTTAATGAGAGTGGTAACGGCCATTATTTTTTCGCCTGATTCTATCTTACCCTCCCAACTTGTAAAAAGGCTTTCGTCTTTTGAATCAAGTGCCTCGTAATAATCCGGCATTTCGGGGTAGCTTATGCCGAAGCCGCTTGATGAAACAATGACCTTGCCGGATTTGTCTATAACCCAGACCTCGGCAGAGGATTTCTCCGAAAATTCGGATACAAAATCTACCGCGCCTGCTGCAAATTCGGCGTCTGTTGTGTAAGAGTTAAAATAATTTGTAACTATACCGCTCGAGTAACTTCTGAGTTTATTATAGACGGTGTCGTAATAATAATTTCTGACAAAAAATCCGCAGACAAAACATATTACAAGAAGAATTGCGACCGTGAGTACAGCCGATCTGAACAGCCAGCGCTTTGTAAGCGCTCCGAAGCCTTCTATTCTTTTGATATGCAGCTTAGCCAACGGTCACACCGCCTTTCGTAATAAATTAAAAGTTTTTTATGACACCCATTTGTATCCGAGACCCCATATTGTAAGCAAGTGCTTGGGGTTTGAGGGTTCGTCCTCTATTTTTTTTCTTATTCGTCTTATATTTACGTCAACTATTTTTTCTTCGCCTGCGTGACTGTCGCCCCAGACCTTATTAAGTATTGCCGTTCTGCCTAATGCCGAACCTTGGTTTTGAAAGAAATATTCCATAATCTGAAACTCAACCTGCGTGAGGTCTATCGGAATATTGTTTTTGGTAAACACCCTGTTTTTTGCATTGAGTGAAAATTCACCCGAAACGATTTCATCATCGCTGTTCTCTTTGGGAGAGTTAATCATCGCAACGCGCCTGTAAATCGCGTCTACCCTTGCCATAAGCTCCGACGGTGAAAACGGTTTTGTAACGTAATCGTCCGCACCGTTTAAAAGACCCGAGACCTTATCCATCTCCTGCGTTTTGGCGGTGAGCATGACAATACCGAGCGTGTTGTCTTTTTTTCTGAGCTGTTTGCAAACCTCAAAACCGTCCATATTCGGCATCATAATATCAAGAAGTGCAACCGCTATATCTCCCGAACAGGCGTCGTATTGCTCAAGAGCCTGCAAGCCGTCGCAAGCCTCAACGGTTTCATATCCGGCACGCTTGAGGTTGATAACTATAAACTCTCTTATCGCCTGCTCGTCTTCTGCAACAAGTACTCTTTTTGTCATTTTATGTTTTCCCCCTGTCTGTCGGTTATGACCGAAAATCCTTTTTTGATGCTGTCGTCGGTAATACCGAATTTTTTGCCCTGTGCCGTAATGATATATTCATAAGACTTGCCGTTATACTCTGTAAGGTTGCTGTATCCTTCTATTCCGCCCGCTCCCACTGTGTGCGAAACAACAGAGAAAAGCATTTCGCCCATGTGTTCTTTTGCGGAGGCATTCCAACGATAAAAATACCACTGCGAATCAAGGCTGCTGACGGTTATTCTGCCTACCCAGCTGCTCGGTATTTCGAGGCTGTAGCCCTCCGAATAGTTATAGAGGTTATATCTTTTTGCCTTTAGCTTTGAATTTTCAAAATCGCACCAGCGAATGTAGCAAAGCTCGTCCTCCTGCACTTCTCCCGAGACAACATTTGAAGACCCCGGAATTTTGACGCCTACGGGAATTTCGAGGTGCCCGTCCGCGTCTATATCGGTAACATATGTGCGGCTGTTGCGCCAAGTTGCGGAATTTATTTGCTTTTGTGTGTCAAACAAGGGAGCGGAAAGATTCGACGATGCCGAATCCCACACAATAAGCTCTGTTATCATGTCGTGCTCGCCTTTTGCCGCGTCAACGAGCACAGTCACTTTGCCGTCGGCTTTATCGGTGTATATTTTGCTGTAGCCCGAAACATTGCCGTCCAGCGCGGTTTTGCCCACGGACTCGACCTTTTTGCCGTCCTTTGAAATTTTTGCCGCTTGCGCCGAAGCGGATTGAACATTATTTGTATTTTCAAGATTTACAAAGAACAGCTCTTTATGAGAATCGGAGTCTATATCTATCATGTCAAAAAGGCTGTATTGGAACGAGCCCATCTCATAAAAATAATTTGAAGAGTCAAGCGTTGACGGCTCATAGACCGAGAGCTGTTTGCTCAAATTTAACAAATTCCACCCGACAACAACCTCTTTAAGTCCGTCGCCGTTCATATCGTCAAGCACAACGGTATCCACAGAATTGCCGAGACCTTTTACGCTCTTTATATAATCCCATTTGTCGTTGTCTTTGTCTTTATTAAAAATACCTATATTAACGGTGCTTTTTTTGCCTTTTTCAGAGTAAAAAACCATTGCGTCTTCGTTGCCGTCCGAATCAAAATCGTCAATTATAAACGCGGATTTATGCTCGCCGTTCATAGGCGTTTCAAGTTCGACATTCTCGCCGGCAACAGCCTCAAAAGAATCCTGAAGATTTTGATACCCTCCGGCAATTTTGGGCGGGCTCATGAGTTCGTCCGGCGTCTTCATTTGCAGGGAGCAGCCGCTGAAAACAAACATAGCTGTGACAGCCAATAGCATGAGTGCTGTTAAGCGAATTTTCAAAGCAATTCCTCCCTATAATATAATTCATATTATTATAGCACATCGGGCACATATTTTACAATAAAAAACAACATTAAATTTTTATGAATTTTAAGTTAAGAAAGCCCGAAAATTATACAAAAAGCCGCAAAAATATTTTTTTGCGAAATTTAAGCAAACATCGGCGCCGGAAGCGGCATATTATATAGCAAAACGAAATTGAAAGGAGAAAATTTATGGCAAACGGACTTGTGCCCGACGATACGTTTTATTTAAACTCCGTAAGAGTGAACGAATATCTGCTTAAAGATCATAACATAAACGATATTCCCCTGCCGAACGAGGACTTAACAGAGATTATAGGCATAACGATACACAACACGGACGACTTGCCGGAAGTCGAGGACAGTGCCGAACAATACACGGCGGCAACGATAGACGGTGATATGAAAGATGTTCGCGTGCACTACTATGTTGACGACCTCGGCGCATGGCAAAATCTGCCGCTTAACTCAACAGGCTGGCACGCGGCGGACGGCGACGGTGACGGCAACACAAAAACCATAGCTATCGAAACAATCATGAGCAGTGAAGACGACCCTAATTCTCTCAAAGCAAGAGACAATGCGGCAAGGCTTGCGGCATATCTGCTTTATGAAAACGGGCTTGACGAGAATGACTTATATACGCACAGCTATTGGCTGAATGTCAGAGACGGAATTGAGGGCGACAGAGATTATCTGAACACGCTGCCGAATCCGTACAAAACCTGCCCGATATATATAATCCCTAACTGGTATGAATTTAAAGAACAGGTTGCAGGCTATATTGACGAGCTGAAAAGCGGCGAAGCCACCGCGCGGTTTGACCCGTACCCCGTCGAAGTATCGGTCGGCACACTAAATGTTCGCGGCGGTCCGGGAACGGATTTTCCCGTTACGGCGCGCATAAATTACGGTGAAAAATACATGATAACCGACCGAAAGAGCAGCGGCGGCATAAGCTGGGGCAAGCTCGATTCCGGCGCCGGGTGGGTAGATTTGCAGTACACCCAAAAAGTATAAAAGAAACTCGCGAATATCTGTTTGCGGTAAACAACAATAAACCGGCGCCGTGACAATCCCTCCGGAATTTGTCGCAGTGCCGGTTTAGATTTTAATAAAATTTAGCTGTCAAACACTTTGCTTAAATCAATATCGGAATCTATATATACTGCATCAACTTCGTAATCGTTATAAACCTTTATGTTTTTACTTCCGTCTGTATATATTTGAACAATTGAACCGTCAACATCAATAATCGGCGGTTTCTTTCTAAAATTCAAGCTGTTTTCAATCTTTTTGCACACATTGTCAAATTCTGCATTTGACGCTTCTTTAAACACATTATAACTAAACATATAGCCACCGTCCGATTTTAAATTCTTGTTTATGCTTTTATTTGTCTTTCTAGACTACTACAATAACGAAAGAATTTCCTTAAAACTAAAAGGAATGAGTCCGGTACAATACCGAACTCATTCACTTGCAATTTAATATTTAATTTTGTCTAAACTTTGGGGTTTGCTTCATCCGCAGCGTCTGTTTTAATATTGATATATTTTAATCGAGGAAATCTTTAAGCTTTTTGCTTCTACTGGGGTGACGAAGCTTTCTCAAAGCTTTTGCCTCTATCTGACGGATTCTCTCTCTTGTAACATTGAAGTATTTGCCGACTTCCTCAAGAGTGTGCGGATGTCCGCTTTCAAGACCGAAACGCATTGAAAGAACCTTTGCCTCTCTGGGAGTCAGAGTTTGAAGAACCTCATCAAGCTGCTCTTTAAGAAGCAGTATTGAAGCGGCGTCTGCCGGTGCCGGTGCGTCATCATCGGGAATAAAATCGCCGAGGTGGCTGTCCTCTTCTTCGCCGATGGGAGTTTCGAGAGATACCGGCTCCTGTGCCACTCTGAGAATTTCTCTGACCTTGCCGACGGTCATGCCGAGCTCGTTGGCAATCTCTTCTGCGGTTGGGTCTCTGCCGTTTTTATGGAGCAGCTGGCTGTTGGTTTTCTTGACTTTATTTATTGTTTCAACCATATGAACGGGAATACGAATCGTTCTCGCCTGGTCGGCAATGGCTCTTGTTATCGCCTGACGAATCCACCATGTTGCATAGGTTGAGAACTTAAATCCCTTTGTGTAGTCGAACTTATCAACAGCTTTTATAAGACCGAGGTTGCCCTCTTGGATAAGGTCAAGGAACTGCATACCTCTGCCGACGTAGCGCTTTGCTATGCTGACAACAAGACGAAGGTTTGCCTCGGCAAGTCTTTTCTTTGCTTTTTCGTCATTGTCGGCAATTCTTATCGCAAGCTCAATCTCCTCCTCGGGGGTGAGCAGCGGAACTCTGCCTATTTCTTTAAGATAGACCTTGACCGGGTCGTCCGTACCCTGCACCTTATCGTCTGCGGCAATAACATTCATTTCGTTGGTCTTGGGAATATCCATATCAAAATCAATATTCTCAAGTGACGCGCTGTTAAAATCGTCGATAATTTCGATATTCTGATTCTCAATAGTCTCATAGAGCTTATCAAGCTCTTCAATATCAAAATCCATCTCCAAAATAGCGGCATCAATATCCTGAGTGGAAATCTTGCCGTTATTTGCCTTGCCTTTTTCAATCAAAGCCTTGATTGTCATTTTTTTGTCGGTGTTTTCCATAGCTTGTCTCCTTATGTTATACATCCGTCGGGAAGTCGGGCTCCCCTTTAAGATTTTTTCCTGAATAGATTCAAAAATTCCTCCGGCGTTGTGTCGGCAGGATTTACGGCGTTCTGCTTTGCCTTTTCCTGCTTCATAACGTTTATGCAGTCTTCACATTCGCCGAGAGTGCTGCTGATTTCTTTTTTCATTGCAATAAACTTTGCGAGTCTGCCGTTCTCCTGCGGGGTGAAGTCTGCCGAAAGCATTGAAAGTTCTATACTTCTGCCGCCGTCCAACCTTTGCGAAAGCGAGGAATAAACGCGGCGGTTAAAGTCTGTGATAAAAACGTCCTCCGAGAGCTTGTCCTTCAGTTTAAAATAAAACTCCGGATTGTTAATGATTGACGAGAGCAGCACATCCTCTGCCCTGGCGGCGCGAACATGACCTTTTCTCTCCGGGTTAATATCGTCTTTGGGCGAAGCGGCGTTGCGCTTGATTTGCTCAAACTCTCGCCTTTTCTCCGCCGACCTTTTTGCGGACCATTTACGCTTGACCTCGCTCATTATCGCATCTTTGCTCACATCAAGCTCTGAGGAGAGCTTTGAAGCGTATATATCCCTCTCTATCGCGCCGCATGAAGCGAGAAGCTCCGCGACCTCAGAGAGAAATCCCACCTTGCCGTCCGGCATTGAGAGGTCATATTTTGAGCGGATTTTTAAAATTCCGTATTCAATGTCGTTTGCCGCACCGTCAAGCAGTGCTTTAAATCGCTCTTTGCCGTAATTTTTTATTATTTCATCCGGGTCCTTGCCGCCCTCAAGGCGAAGCACTCTTATTTTAAGCCCCGTTTCGGAGAAAATGCGTATAGCCTTTTTTGTTGCCTCCTGCCCCGCTTCGTCGGCATCGTATGAAATAATCACTTCGTCGGCATATCTGCTTATAAGGCTCGCCTGCTCTCTTGTGAGCGCAGTGCCGAGCGAAGCGACGGCGTTTGTGAAGCCCGCCTGGTGAAGCGCGATAACGTCCATATATCCCTCTGCAAGAATGAGCGCGCTCGGATTGCCGTTTTTGGCAAAATTGAGTGCAAAGACGTTGTCGGTCTTTTTATATATCAGCGTGTCGGAGGTGTTGACGTATTTCGGCTTTGAATCGTCAAGCACACGTCCGCCGAAGGCAATTATGTTGCCGCGAAGGTCAATAATAGGCGTCATTACGCGGTTTCTGAAGTTATCGTAATAGCTTGTTTTGCCGTTTCTTTCGCTTCTTTTTACCAGATTTGCATCGTAAAGCTCCGACAAAGAGAAGCCTTTTTCACGCATATGGTTTATCAGAGCGTCCCAGCTGTTCGGCGCGTAGCCCATACCGAAATGTCTGATTGTCGACATGGACAGACGGCGTTTGTTTTTGAGGTAATCAAGTGCCTCCTCGCCGCCCTTATTTATCAGGCACTCATGAAAAAACCTTGCCGCCTCGCGGTTTGCCGCAAACAGCCTTTGACGGTGCTTTGCGAGTGAATCGTCATAGCCGTCGCTCGGCATCTGCATACCTGCGCGGTCTGCCAAGAAACGCACGGCATCGCGATAATCAAGGTTTTCTATTCGTCTGATAAATGTTATAACCTCGCCGCCCGCACCGCAGCCGAAGCAATAAAAAGACTTTGTATCGGGGTAAACGGTGAACGACGGCGTTTTTTCGTTGTGGAAAGGGCAAAGTCCTTTTAAAATCTTGCCCTGTCTTTTTAAATTGACATAAGTCGATATAACGTCTTCTATATCGTTTCTGTCTCTGAGTTCAGATAAAAATTCATCGCTGAATGCCATAATATCCGCCCCCTTACATCATCCAGGAGCCGGGCACAAACAAGCGGTTAAAGGTATGAACCGCGTATCTGTCGGTCATGCCGGCGATGTAGTCGCAAGAGGCTCGCTGCGGCCCCTCTTTGAGACAGATGAGAGTGTATTCCTCCGGAAGCTCAATCGGATGCTGAGAAAAATATTCATACAACCGGCAAATCATGTCTATTGCCTTTTTCTCTTCGCTTTTGCACACGGGGTTAGTATATACGTTTTTAAACATAAACTCGTGTATCTCGTCAAAATAAAGCTGAGTGTTGTCATCAAGGCAAATTTCGTCTGTGCTGTTATCAATACAAGATTTTACAAGTGTATTTATACGCTCCGACTTGTTAAAGCCCAGAGCCTGTCTTATTTTAAGCGGAATATCGTCTTCTGTTATAACCTTGGCATGTATTGCATCGTCAATATCGTGGTTTATGTAGGCTATTCTGTCGGCAAGTCTCACCACTCTGCCCTCAAGAGTGAAAGCCTGTTCGCCGCAGGTGTGGCGGACTATGCCGTTTCGCACTTCTTCTGTAAGATTCAGCCCCATACCGTTTTTTTCTATAATATCAACAACTCTAAGACTCTGCTCATAATGTTTGAATCCGTCGGGGCAAACACTGTTGAGAGCGCGCTCGCCCGCGTGACCGAACGGGGTATGCCCAAGGTCATGACCGAGAGCTATCGCCTCTGTCAAATCTTCATTAAGGCGCAGAGCTACGGCAATTGTTCTTGCAATCTGCGAGACCTCAAGAGTATGAGTAAGTCTTGTGCGGTAATAATCACCCTCGGGTGAAAGAAAGACCTGGGTCTTATGCTTTAAGCGCCTGAAAGAGTTGCAGTGAATTATTCTGTCTCTGTCTCGCTGAAAGCAAGTGCGGATTTCGCATTCTTCTTCTTTTCTGAGCCTGCCGCGGCTTTTATCGGCAAAGGACGCATAGCGTGAGAGCAGCAAATGCTCGTTTTCACAGGTGATTTCTCTGACTGCTTTTTTCATAATACGTCTCCTTTCGCCAAAGCTGTTAAAATCTCTCTAATAAGCTTATACGCCGCAAATCGGCATATTCCTTTTATTTTTTTATATTTTGCAAAAAATTTCTCCGCTCTTTTGTGCTTTTAGCTTACCGAAGCTCGCATCGCTTAGTTTTGCAGAAAATTTGCCCTCGCTTTCGGAAGGGATATGAAAGTCGACTGTCACATTTTCTTCAAAAGAAGTATTGTCAACCGTTCCGCCGAATTCGGGAATAAGAGAGCTTATTTTGCCGTAAAAATTGTAGTCACACTCTACTTTCATCACACTGCAAAGGTGCATTACGGCAACCTCGCCCGCATCTACGGCTATTTTGGCAGTGTGCGAATATGCGCGCACCAAGCCGCCCGCGCCGAGAAGTACACCGCCGAAATATCTTGTTGCGACAACCGCGCAATCGGTAAGTTCCTCTTTTAAAAGCACGTCAAGCACCGGAACACCTGCCGTTCCCTGCGGCTCGCCGTCATCGGAATAGCGCTGAATATTTCCGTCTCTTAAAACATAGGCATAAACATTGTGGGTTGCATCCCAATGCTTTGATTTTATCTCGTTTATAAACTGAGTTGCCTGCTCCTTGGTCGTCACCGGCTTAATATAGCCAATAAAACGCGAGCGGCGCTCGACAAACTCGGCAGAAGACTGCTTTGCAACGGTCTTATACTCCATAAATATCACCAAAAAAGCAGCGGTGCAAAAAACTTGCACCGCTTTCCGATTATTTATCAAGATTGTAACGCTTCTTGAATCTGTCAACACGTCCGCCTGTATCAACAAGCTTCTGCTTACCTGTGAAGAAAGGATGGCAGCTTGAGCATATATCAACACGCATATCGCTTTTTGTTGAACGAGTCTCTATAACAGCACCGCATGCACAGCGTACCTGTGTGGGCTCATATTTCGGATGAATTCCCTGTTTCATCATTTTCACCTCTTTCGGTCTCAATTACGCAAAAGCTATTTTAGCACACTATCTTTTAAATTGCAACTGTTTTTTGCAATTTTTTATAAATTATAAAAACCGCCCGTTTCAATGCCCCAAAAAGAGCAAACGGACGGCAAATATTATGTAGAATTACGACGCTTTAAGATTAAGTCTGAGCTTATCCGCAATCATGGCGATAAACTCTGAATTTGTAGGCTTGCCTCTCGAAGACTGTATGGTATAGCCGAAATATGACGATAAAACGTCAACATCTCCCCTATCCCACGCAACCTCAATGGCATGCCTTATTGCGCGCTCAACTCTTGAAGGCGTAGTCTGAAAATGCTTTGCGACCGTGGGATAAAGCACCTTGGTAACCGAGCCCATCATATCGGGATTTTCTATCGAAAGCATAATAGAATATCTGAGATACTGATAGCCCTTTATGTGTGCCGGAACGCCTATCTGATGCATTATGTCGGATATTACTATCTCTATGCTCGGAGTATCCGTTTTCTCCTGCACGGCAGAACCGCTCCACTCATGCATCTGAAGCAAGCGCTGAACCATAACCTCAACGTCAAACGGTTTTAAAAAGTAATAATCGGCGCCTGCCGAGAGCACTTCTCTCTCGAACCTCGGGTTATCAACGCCCGAAAGAACAACCGTCATAGGTCTTTTTACGTTCTTCATCTCACTCATGTTTTTCAAAACACCCAAAGCGTCCACGTGAAGCATAAACGCATCCATAATCAGAATATCGGGGCAATCGGTCTTGATTTTTGTAAGAACCTGCGAGCCGTCCTTATCGACCATCACCACATCATACCCGTATGTGCTGAGTGTTCTGAAGCATTTCTGCGAGAACTCCGTGTTGTTTTCTGCTAACATTACTTTAATTGACTTATTCATGTCTTTTCATCCCCCATGTGAATTTAATTCACAAACATCTTATCACCTATTCTCCCATCTGTCAACACTTTATTTGGAAAAAACTGGAATTTTTTGGAAAAAAGTGGGAAATAACGCTATTCCCCGAATTGTGCTAAACTCTGACTTTAGTTTACTATTTAAAAAATCTTCTTGTAATAAAAAGTCGAATAAAAATGCAAAAAATATTATCCTGTTGCTTTCTGCGCCGTCGTTTTTAGGCGTTTTTCCACGCTTCCTCGCGTTTCAAAATACATATACGGATACAGTTCGGCAAAAAAATACAAAAAGCAGAACATACCGCCAAAATATGCTCTGCTTAAATTTACAAATAACGCCATGATATTAAATTCACAAATTCAAAACCGCTACGCCCGCAATAAACGCCAAAACGCCCATGCACAAGCTGAGGTTGCCGGAGGCTTTGCTCTTTTTGCGTCTGCTTACTCCGTCAAAAATAAGCGCAGCCGAAATTATCCACATCCACACAGCAAAAAACAAAGCCGTATGAAATTCAAAGTACATTGAAATTAAAAACGCCATGAACATAAACATGGACGCAATACCGATTATCAGCCACGGTAGTGTTATTTTGGGAAAGCCGTCATCGCCTGACGGTCGCCTGCCTTTTTTGCCGCCGTTTGACATAAGCTGTCACTCCTGCCTTGTTATGAGCAAATTGTAGCAAAAAAATATAATTTAGTCAAGAAATCGGAGAAATTTTATTGCAAAAATACCACAAGTGCACAAAAAAGCGGTATGAATTTAATGTTATTTGACTTTTGTGCCGAATTTTCATAAAAAGCTTGAAAAACATATGCAAAAATGATACTATATATTCACATATATAATGTATTATTTAAGGAGTGGATGTTTTGTGAAAACGGCAAAGAGATTATTGGCGTCTCTTATGAGTGCAATAATCATGATGACCGCAATTTCAACGTCATTTACCTTTTTACCCTCGGTCGGCTTGACGGCGAAAGCGGTATCTTATGAAAAAGCTTATAAGAATGAGTATTATTACCCGCCCGGCACTAAGTTTATTGAATATATCGGCGTTTATTTCAGCTCAAAATCTGCCGACAAAGCCAAAAACGGCGTAAGAAACGGCGGATATACGCTGATTGACACCGACTGCAACTCGGGCGGCGGCGGATATTATATCTATATGGGATATAAAACCACAACTGATATTACACGCGCGCTTCGTTCAGTCAGATTCACGCACAAAACCAGAAACGATGTTAACTCAATATCATCTGCGGTAAACGGAACAAACTGCACATACTGGATAATCGGCAAAGACCATGAGGGAACGGCAAACGACATGACTGACCCTTCCGCTCTTATGGACGGCGCGGTTGACCTTAACGAGGACGCAAAGGGTTCTTACATATACACCTATGCCTCAAGAGATTACAATGCGGGCGCACCGATAACGAGTGTTTCGATAGACTCCGAAACTTCGGCTTCCGGCTGCGAAACCTCAAAGTGGATAGAAGATCCCACTACCCTTGCCGAGCTTAACGAAGGCACAAAGAAGCACAACAGAGATCTTTACTTCCATTACAGCTGTGTCCCGGTTGACTCCTCTGCTCTTCGCGACGCAATGGATAAAGCGAGACTTGCCATCGATAACAGCGCCGGATATGTCTCTGTTTCGGCAGTACGAACCGCGCTCGACAATGCAGAGCCCTGTATAGAAGCTCTTGATAAATACGCCGCGAGCACATACACACAGGCAAACATAGACAGCTACGCGGCGGCTATCAACAATGCTTTAAACGCTTTGCAAACCAAAATTTCACTTGATGCAAACGGCGGCACAATCTCGGGTGCTGCAACCACAAGTGCCAATGTAACAATAGGCCTCAAAACTTCGGTTGCGATGGATGTTTCACCCTATGTTCCCGTAAGAACAGGCTATACCTTCCTCGGCTGGGCAGATAATAAAAATGCGGTTAACGGCAGCAAGAGCACTATAAACGTCACATTTTTCCAAACCATATATGCCGCATGGAAAGCCGACACCTACACAGTCAGCTTTAACGCAAACGGCGGCACCTGCTCCGACAGCAGCAAATCAGTCGCATATGACTCAGCATACGGAACTCTGCCCATACCCACACGCACCGGATACGACTTTGACGGCTGGTTCACTTCGGCTCAGGGCGGCAGCGCGGTTAATGCCGACACGGTAATGTCTACGGCAAGCAATCACACTCTTTATGCTCACTGGAGCGCAAACGCATATACTGTAAACTTTGACGCAAACGGCGGCACCTGCCCCACCGCTTCAAAAGAGGTCAACTTTAACTCGGCATATGGCACTCTGCCCATACCCACGCGTACCGGATACGGCTTTGACGGCTGGTTCACTTCGGCTCAGGGCGGTAGCGCGGTTGATGCCGACACGGTAATGTCTACGGCAAGCAATCACACTCTTTATGCTCACTGGAGCGCAAACGCATATACTGTAAACTTTGACGCAAACGGCGGCACCTGCTCCGACAGCAGCAAATCAGTAGCATATGACTCGGCATACGGAGAGTTGCCAGTTCCCACAAAGGACTGCTACAACTTTGAGGGCTGGTTCACCGCAAAAGACGGCGGCACACAGGTAAAAGCCGACACAAAGGTTTTAACGGATTCAAACCATACGCTTTATGCTCACTGGGCACTTAACGAGCACGATTATAAAAAGTCATATGTTGTTGAGCCTACATGCACGGAGCGCGGCTACACGGTTTATATTTGCTTGCGCTGCAACGCTGTTATGTACGGCGACTACACCCCTGTCGACGAAAATGCGCATGACTGGCACATAGTTTCATCTGATGAAACCACACACACATATCAATGCAGTTTTTGCTTAAATACAAAAACAGAAGCACACAAAAAGGATATGGACGGCAAGTGCATATGCGGAAGCGAATTCAGCGACGGCGCATATACTGTCGATATTCTTCTCAACGGTCAGACTGTTTGCTTTAAATATATGAAGCTTGGCAAACAGTTTGATTCAAGCACCTTCTCTGTTCCCGTAAAATACAGAACACCTGAATACAGAGTAGGCCACAAAACCGTTCTCACACCTAAAGGAGATTACGGTGTAGCCGAAAACGGCGACGTTCAGCAGTATGACGCAAGCTTTGTTCTCACCGATTATGCTTCGCAGAAATTCACCGTAACAACGGTTGACGGCTCAAACAAAACCTCGGCTCAGTATTCTTGGGAGCAAAAAGCAACCGCTAAAGCAACCGGCACAGGATTCCTTTACTGGAAGGACGAATACGGCAACGTGGTAAGCACATATAAGACATATTACTTCCTTGCCGTTAAAGACACAACACTTACGGCAGTTTATTCAAATGCCGAAACGCAGTCAAAAGCATTTATAAAAACCAACTTTGCCGAAAAGGGCGATGACGGTTCTCTCACCTTCTATTCCGAGCGCTGCGTAAATTATAAGAGCTATAAGATACTCAGCCACGGCATACTCTTGGCACCGTCAAGCGCAGTCGGCAATGATTACAACACTCTTTACAATTCGCTTGTATGTTCCGGCGGCAACAGCAAGGTTCTCGTTTATGACAAGCCTGTTGCAGAGGGTCAGACGACATCGAAATGCTACGGTCTGTTCACGGTTGCAATACCCGAGAGCTACCTCACGGCAAA
The DNA here is from genome assembly GCA_900539465.1 of uncultured Ruminococcus sp. Lineage (GTDB taxonomy): Bacteria > Bacillota > Clostridia > Oscillospirales > Acutalibacteraceae > CAG-488. Next base: position 301,674 of record UQCF01000001.1, read on the forward strand.
CGGCCTCGGCGGCGAGCTTTGGTATGCAAGAGCATATGTCCTTGTCGAAACGGCAGACGGCAAACTCGAATATCACTACGGCGACATAGGCGAGTATGATTTATCACAGGAAAAAGCACAGTTTGTAAGAAGAACAGACGTCAAGAACGACAACCTTCTCGTTCAGTCGGCAGATTAAGGAGGAAAAACATGAATTACGAAAAACCGTTTATCAGAGCGCAAATATTCACGGTGCAAGATTTTCTTACGGATTCGTCTAACGATGATGAACTTCCTCCCGACCCCGATGAGGATCACGACGTTTTCCCCGACGCATTCGGCGACGCATTGAGCAATATATTTGAACTTTAATAAAGACGCAAAAAGCTCCCTGAATTTTAAAATTCAGGGAGCTTTTTATATGTCGGTCACAATCACTTTATTGCCGTGACTTTCGATTATTCCGATTAAATCGTCTGTTTTGAGCCAAACGGTGGCAGTGTTGTCATTCGGGTGCACGCCTATTAAGCCGTTGGGAGAAACAAAATCACTGTCTAAATAAAACACCGTTTTGCACTCTTTGTCATTCAAAAGTCCGAGCGGCGTAACCGAACCCGGCTTTAATTTTAAAATATTCTCTAAATCATTTTCACTTGCAAACGACAAAGGTCTTGTTCCGTGCTTTTGCCTTAATGTCTTGAGGTCAGCTTTCTTATCCCCTTTTATGCTTACGAGGTAATAATTTTTCTTTTTGTCGTCTCTGATAAAAAGATTTTTCGCATCCGCCTCCGGGTGCGGAAGTTCAACCTCGGCAAGCTCTGCCATGTTATAAACCGCCTTATGCTCGGTTTTTTCATATTCAATATTCAATGAATCGAGATATTCATATATTTCTTTTTTATTCATATTGTCCTCTTTTATTTGTTGAGCATTACAGATGCGTAAAACATTCCGCCTGCATTATCAAAGCGGCATACACCGTGGTATTTTTCGGCAATGCTTTTGACCGATTCCGTACCTATGCCTGCGCCGATATGCTTTGAAGAAACAAATGCGCCGCTTTTATTCCTTTTGATTTTGCCTGTAAACGTGTTATCAATGGCAACACAGAGAGAATATTCGTCGTTTGTCGCACGGACTATAACCTTTTTGTTTTCACTGCCGTCACGCTCGCAGGCTTCAAACGCATTTTCTAAAAGATTGCCGAAAAGGACGGTAATATCGGTATCGTCAATGCCGCAGTTTTCGGGTATATCAATGTGAACGCTCAAATCTATTCGGCGTACTTTTGAAAGCTGAGAAAAATAGGCAAGAACAGCATTAACCGCATAATTTTTGCAAAAGCTAAGCGGCGTATCCTCCGGCAAACTTTCGCTGTAGCTGTTGAGATAATTTTCGAGCTCGGAATACTCTTTCTTTTTCAAATACTCCTGCATCAAAACTATGTGATGGCGAACATCGTGCTTTGCGCGCCTTGCCTCTGTTATTCTCTCCTGCAAATTTTCATATTGCAGGCTCTGCATCTCAAGGCTGTGGTTGCTCGCCTGCAAGCGCATATTTTTGTTTTGCTCCAAAACGAGCTTTGCAATGACCGAATAAACAAGCATAGCGCCGACATTTATAAACAAAAGGAACACCGCATTGCCGGGATTAAGGGCTGTTTCAAGGCTCGATTTTGACGAACCCGAATATATCTCGTAAAACCAAATAAGATAAAATGTTGCGGGAATGAGCCACAAAAACTTCCATTCAATGCCGGAGGGCTCATTTTCTACCGCAGGGGTATAAACTTTTTTTATATAAAAATAAAGCGGAATTAAAAGCAAAAGCTCGACAAAAAACATCACAAGAGAAAAGGACCAGCGATAGCTTTGCAGCGCAAGCTCGGGAAAGATTTGACCCTCAATACACTTTGACGCCATAACAACAAAGTTTGCCGCATTAGAGAGCATTAAAAGAGTAAAAAGAGTTTTGCCGAACGGCATTTTAACCGCAAGAAAATAAAACGCGGCATAAGAAACCGTGCTGACTACGCTGAGCACGCTCGCGCGGCTGCCCTCATAAAAGGCAGAAACGCAGCCCATAAAAATCTGAACCGCACAAAGCAGCAAAACCAAGAGGGTCGTATTTCTTCGCGAAAATCTTAGACTTTTGCGAAACGGATATATAGCAAGCATCAGATAAGGGAAGAAGTTTAAAACGGAATATACCGCAACCTCGGCAAAACGGTAAGCGGGTATCATTGGCCCTCACCGCCTTTTCTTAAATTTTCAAAGCGGAATGCCGCAAAGGAATCAAGTACGTCCTTTGACTTTCTGCGGCTTATAGGGATTCTTGTTCCGTCGGTCAGCAAAAAAACTCCGTCATGCTGAGCCGCGACCTCATAAAAATTTACTATCACGCCTTTTGACGGGCTGTAAAAATAAGAATTTGAGCACAAAAGAGGCTCTATCTCGGCAAAATTTATGCGCGAGACAATGTTGCCGCCGCGTTTGTTGTGGAATGTTACGCAGTGCGAAGCAAAATCGGCATAAATCACGTTTCTGAGGATAAGCTTTTGACCATCCGGGAGCACGACGGCGCGGGAAAGTTCAATTTCTTCTATATTCAGTCTGCCCAGCATAGATTTAAACTGCTCTTCGGCGAACGGCTTTTTAAGATAATAGCAGGCGTTGACCTCATAGCTTTCGCCCGCAAACTCGTTGCTTGACGAAACAAAAACGAGCCTTGCGTCATTATCGGTGCGGCGTATTGTTTTGGCAACCTCCACGCCGTTTTTTTCGCCCATAAAGATATCGAGAATAACAATATCATAAAATCCGCCGTGCCAAGCTTTTAAAAAGCTTTCGCCGCTTTCAAAGCAATCGGCAGGCTCGCCGACATACCGTTCTATGTATTCGCGCAATCTTTTGAGCGAGAGTAAATCATCATCTACAAGAGCTATTTTCATGCTTTCATCTCCCCTTATTCAACATTTTAGCACAATTTATTTTTTAAGACAATACGCTGATTACCGCTTGTGCCAAAATCAGACCGCTTGTGCCACAGATATTGCAATATTCGTAAAAATCTTTAATATTATATATAAAGAAAAAATGGTCTTTTTGCGCAAAGACCGATAAATCCGAAATAAATTATTTTGAAGGAGACGTTGCAATGAAGAAAAAAATCAGCTTGCGTGTTCTGTCTGTTATACTGACGGTCATCATGATTTTCACCATGGTTCCCCCGACTGTAACTGCGGCAGACGGCGACTGCACCCACCCCTCGATTACCGAGGACAACAAATGTACGGAATGTAATGCCGACATTGTAGCAAAAACCGTGGAATACAACCAGACGGAAGCTACATATTACACGGACTTTGACGCGGCGCTTGCCGTTGCGAGCACCGAAGAGCATCAGGCATGCACGCTTTCTACGCTTGTGGATCTGTATGACCCGATAGAGCTCAGTCAGGGTAACTTCTATTTTGACCCGAACGGTCACACAATCCACAGCACAATTACACTTCGTAAGGACGCTATACTCAGAATCAAGGACGGTCACGGCACTTTCCTCGGTACGCTTTACGGATATGATTACTCATGGTACTACGTATCGGGCGGCATATACGGCGATGTAACCAGAGATGAAGATGACGAATATCTCATGGTTCAGATGAACGGTTATGCAAACTTTGTCGCCGAATCAACCATCGTATGCCTCGGAACAATTGAGGCAAACGAATCCTCGGCTATCGACCTTAGAGACGGCCGCTACACAGGAAAGCTCATTTCCAACACCGGCTATGACGGATTCATTTTAAGAAACGTCAGCATTTACAGCAAAATGATTGCAAACGGCAAGGATATGTACGGTGACCCGTGCGGCTTCAGACTTATCGGCGGCACATATTATGACCGCTGCAGCATGACTGTCTCTGACGGCGCAATGATTGAAGCAAGCGGTTATATCAACATTCAGGAGCCGGTTAAAATTAATGTCTATGACAATAACAACAGCGGCACTGTTTTTTATGTTAACAATGCAACGCTTAACTGCCCCGTAAATATTCACGGCGGAACACTTGAGGCAGATTACAAATCCGCTAAATTTAACGGCGAGGTCACTATTGCCGACGGAGCAAAAGCAAGCCTCTCCGGCGGTTCGTTTGCGAAACTTACCGTTGAGGGTGAAAAGACCTGCGCCGACGCTCTTGTTAAATATTATATTTATCGCAACAGTGCAGACAAGAGCCTTGTAACCGACGCCAAGGTTAAAACACTTGAGAATGTTTATGTTGAAAAATGCAGCGAGCATACGTTTGACGACAATCATATTTGCACAATCTGCGGCGCAATCGCAGACGTAATCGTTATTGACGCAGACGGCAATGTTACGGCGTTTGAAACATTCGGTGACGCAATGGAGAATGCCCAGACTCTCACAGGCACAGTAACTGTCAAGCTTCTTGACGATTCAGTTATCGATTCTTCAGCATCGGTTATGTCCGGTGACGAAATCATCCTCGACATGAACGGCAAGAGAATTGACCGCAACTTCTCAGACACATCGGGAAACTTGCCCGGCATTATCACCACAAAGAAGCTCACCGTTACGGGCAACGGTTCTTCAAGCATATTCTTCGGCGTTTTGGCTTACGGCGATGATGTCGGCGAGCTGACCATCGAAAACGGCACCTATGACGCTCGTGTAGCAGCAATGGGTCCCGCAAAGCTTACAATAAATGACGGCACGTTCAATGATTATTTAGGTATAGATGATTATAACGGCATGCCTACAGTAGAATTAAACGGAGGCACATACAAATACTTAGCCTCGGCCCTGGAAGACTATGATTGGTACTCGGCTCTCGGCGAGGGCAAGGGCTATGAAGTTTCATTAGGCGATGTTGAATTTTACGAATATCAATTAAACGACACTACCGCCTACGGCTTTGACGGAGCCGAAACAGGCTATGAACGCACAATAAGCGTTGTTGACCACAGTGAACACACAAAAATAAACAGTGACAACAGATGTGAATACTGCGGTGCTGATATAGTTGCTTCAACAACAAATTTAAACACAAACAAAACAGGTTATTACGAAACATTTGAAGAAGCGGTTGACGCAACAAAATATGTCTTTGATAAGACGGCAATAAAGCTTTATGCGAACGCAAAGCTTACTTCAACCACAGTGCTTTCTGTTATAGACACTGTTATCGACCTTAACGGAAAGACTATCGGCACCGACAATTCGGACGTAGTGCTTCAGCTTATGGAGGGCAAAATATCGATAATCGGAAACGGCACATTCGACCTGCCCGTTTCGGCAATCGGATACGCCCAAAACACAAAGATTACGATTGAAAACGGAATATTTAACAAAGAGTTTTATGACGGCAACCTTGACGTCACCGTTAACGGCGGTACATTTAACGAAAAAGTATCATTGGGCAGAAACGGAAAGCTCACAATAAACGACGGTAATTTCAAGAAGATTGCCGTTGCAAACGGCATAACCTTTAACGGCGGAACATACACCCTTATGTATTCTTATGACCTTACCGACTTCACTCCCCTGCTCGGCTACGGCAAAGAATTCAAAGCAGACGTAACAGGCGATATATTCCAAAGCTACAGCGGCGACGATTATCTCGGCAATTATTACGGCTTTGACGGCAGAGCGGACGGCAAAACAGTGTCTGTTATCTCTAACCACACAAAGCACACAGAGATAGATGAAAACAACAAGTGCACCGAGTGCGGAGCCGACATGGCAGCCTCTGCTTCGCTCAAGGACGGCAGCAGCCTCGGCTACTACGAATCACTTGAAAAAGCATTTGACGCGGCATCGGCTCTTTCGGGCGAGAGCGTAATTAAACTTTTAGCCGACGCTGACATCAAATCGTCTGTTGAGCTTGACGACAAAGATAAAAACATTACAATCGACCTTAATGGCAAAGAGATTAACGACTTGTATTCCAACGGTTCAAACATTTCGGTAAAAATAGGAACCTTAACAATAACCGGCAACGGAACCGTAAACACGAGAGTATCTGCATGGGATATGGGCGGCGGAAATAAAACCAAGATGCTCATTATCGAAAACGGTACATTTAACAATTATGTATCCGTATATGAAGTCGGCATAGCAATAAACGGCGGTAAATTTAATGATTATGTCTCAATTGATGGTTACCAAAGCACAGAAATCGCCGGCGGATACTTCAAAGAGCTTTACTTAGCCTCCGCAGAAAACACCAAGCTTAACGGCGGAACATTTGAAAAATTATATTCAAGCAATATAGAGAATTTCTATCCGCTTCTCGGTGAGAATAAAGGTTATTATACGGATGTTGGTCTGCCTTTTGTCTTTGATTACTTTGCCGAAACAGATGAAGACTCAAACGAGAATTATTACTACGGCTTTAACGGCTTTGGCTATAATAACAACAAGCTGAGCGTTGAAGACCACACAGACCACATTTACAATGGCATCGGCTTATGCCTCGCCTGCGGAAACATAAACAGCGAGGTTCACACCCATTCATACTCTGAGTTTGTAAGCGCAGACCACTCAACACACACATATTATTGTAACATATGCGAATTAAACTTTACGGAAGCTCACGATTATGATATGCTCGGCAAATGCTTCTGCGAAGAAACATACTTAAACGGCTACTTTAAAATGGAGGCTGTGTTTGAGGGCGAGGTTCTCGGATTCTTCTACCACGGTATGAACGAGCCGATGCTTGACAAAGGCCCCGCAATCCCCGTTAAATACAGAGCACAGAAATACAGAGTAGGCTACGACAGCGTTCTCACCCTTGCAGATGATATAGGCGAAATCGCAAGCGGCGACACTGTTCGCTATGATGTAAGCTTTGTTCTTTCGGACTATGCTTCACAGACCTTTAACGTAACCGTAAAAGACGGCGCCAGCACGGTTGTAAACAGCTACCCCTTTGAGGGCATGGCTACCGTCAAAGCAAAATCGGACGGATTTGTTTGCTGGAAAGACCAGTACGGCAACATCATAAGCACATATAAAACATATCGCTTCTATGTTGTTAAGGACGTCACTCTCACAGCTTGCTATGACAGCGAATCGGCTGCGGAAATCAAAGACAACAAGGCTTTTGTAACAACAAACTTTGCTATGACGGGCGATGATGATTCCATCACCTTCTTCTCGGAGAGATGCGTTGACTACAAGCAGTATAAGATTTTGAGCTACGGCATGCTCGTTATACCCGAGAGCGCGGTAACCAATGACGAAAGTGCGCTTTACAGCGACCTTATTTGCGGCAGCGGAAACAGCAACGTCATAGCCTATGACAAACCCGTTCCCGAGGGTCAGTCAACAGCTAAGTGCTACGGTCAGTTCACTGTTGCAATCCCCGCAACATATATTGAGATGCACGATCTCTACATAGAGTCATTCTATGCAAGAGCTTATATCCTTGTTGAAAACGCCGACGGCGGTATCGAATATCACTACGGCGACGTTGCAAAATATGCTTTTGAAGAAAGCGACAACAGAGTATTTTCAAGACTTGACAATCCGGGCAAAATAAACGATAATAGTCTGGTAGAAACCGTAGCATAGTAAGGAGGATTTGAAATTGAAATACGAAAAGCCCGATATAAAAGCGCAGAAATTCACAACACAGGATTTTCTTTCGGATTCGTCTGTTGACGATAATCTTCCCGGTTTGCCGGACAAAGACCATGAAGTTCTTTCGGATTCATTCATGGAATTTTTAGGCAAATACTTTAGAATCTGAGCCACGGGGTTTATATAAAAAATAAAAGGCGGTTCCTTGCAAAAACAGGGAATCGCCTCAACAATTTAAAAGGGGCTGTAAAAATTTTCGTTTTTGCAGTCCCTTAATTTTATGCGCTTATTACTTCTTTTAATATCTCTATACCTTTTTTAAGCTCGGCCATGGGGATATTGAGAGCCGGCAAAAGCCTTACCTTATCCTTGGCAGTGAGCACGAGCACTCCCCTGTTAAGGCACTCTTTGAGTATCGCCTTGGCGTCCTTTTTTGTTTTGATGCCGAGCATAAGACCCATGCCGCTGATGCCCTCAACGCCGTCAAGGTCTTTAAGCTCCGAAATAATATATTCGCTCTTTTCTTTAACAGACTTCAAAAGCTCATCGTCTATTCTGCCGAATACATTTAATGCGCCTGCGGCACAAACGGGATTACCGCCGAAGGTTGAGCCGTGATCGCCTGCGGTTAAAATATCTTTAACCTTTTCGCCGAGAACCGCCGCGCCTATCGGCAGTCCGCCGCCGAGACCCTTTGCGGTTGTGAATATATCGGGCTGTATGCCGTAATTCATAAAGCTGTAAAGGCATCCGCTTCTGCCGTTGCCTGTCTGAACCTCATCAATTATAAGAAGCATGTTTTTCTCGGTGCAAAGCTCTCTCGCATACTCGACATAATCTTTGTCAAGAGCCATAACGCCGCCCTCGCCCTGTATAAGCTCCATCATAACGGCACAGCAGTCATTCTCTTCGCTGAGGCGCAAAAGCTCTTCTTTGTTATTTGCCTCGGCATACACGAAGCCGGGGGTAAAGGGACCGAAATCCTTATGAAAAACATCCTGCCCCGTTGCGGTGAGAGTTGTCACCGTTCTGCCGTGAAAGCTGTTTTTAAGGGTGATTATAACAGGGTTTTCAAAGCCCAAAACCTTATTGCCGTATTTGCGTGCGGTTTTTATGGCGCACTCGTTCGCCTCTGCACCCGAATTGCCGAAAAAGACTTTTTTCATATTAGTCCTCTCGCAAATCTGCTTTGCGAGGTCTGCCTGCGGCTCGGTATAATAATAGTTTGACGTGTGCTGAAGCTTTGTGAGCTGTGAAGTAACGGCACTCACCCACTCATCGTCTGCAATGCCGAAAATGTTAACAGCTATTCCGCTGCCGAGGTCTATATATTCTTTGCCCTCGCTGTCGCGCAATACAGAGCCTTTGCCGCTCACAAACTCAACAGGCAGTCTGCCGTATGTGTTTGCTATATATTCTTTATCTTTTGAAAAAATATCCATATAATCAGCCCCTTAATCAGAGAAAAAAGAATATTTATCTCTTACGCCGCGTTTGTTTGTGAACATTGTGCCGATACCTTCGTCTGTGAGCATCTCAATGATTATTGAGTGCTCTACCCTGCCGTCGATTATAAACACCTTTCCTACGCCGTTTTTGAGCGCGTCAACACAGCACTCAACCTTGGGAATCATTCCGCCGCAGATTATGCCGTCCTCTATCATTTTGGGGATTTCTTTTATATCCACCGACGCTATTAAAGACGAGGGGTCGTCCTTATCTTTTAAAAGACCCGATATGTCGGTCATGGAGATAAGCGTTTCGGCATTGAGCGAAGCGGCTATTTTTGACGCGGCAGTGTCTGCATTGACATTATAGGTATTGCCGTGCGTATCGCAGCCTACGGTAGAAATAACAGGAATATAGCCGTTATCAAGAACGTCAATTATCGGCTGCGGGTCAACATAGCTTATATCGCCGACGAAGCCCAGAGCCTTGTCCTTACACTTTGCCTGAATCATTCTGCCGTCTATACCGCTCAGACCTATCGCCTTGCCGCCCGCCTGACCTATGAGGCTGACAAGGTCTTTGTTGACCTTGCCGGCAAGCACCATCTGAACGACCTCAACGGTTTCTTCATCCGTAACTCTAAGACCGCCGACAAATTCGCTCTTTTTACCTATTTTGTTGAGCATTCCCGAAATTTCCGGCCCTCCACCGTGAACAAGCACAACCTTGATGCCGATAAGGTTCAAAAGAACCATATCGCGCATAACCGCCTGCTTGAGCGTTTCGTTGATCATGGCGTTGCCGCCGTATTTTATAACGCAAATTTTGCCCGTATATTTTTTTATGTACGGCAGCGCCTGCACAAGTATTTGTGCGCGCTGAGAATTGGTAAATTCCATTTTTGAAATCCCTTTCATGGCAAAGCTCAGGTTCTGTAATCGCCGTTTATTTTAACATAGTCGTATGTGAGGTCGCAGCCCCTTGCAACAGCAAAATCACTGCCGCTTTTGAGGTCTATGAGTATTTCTATTTCATCGTTGAGAAGTATCTCTTTCGCCTTTTCTTCGCTGAAATCTACACCTGCGCCGTTTTGGCAAACGAGAATTTCGCCGCTTTTTGACTTGAAAGAAACATCTATTTTGTTAACGTCAACATCTGCTCCGCTGTATCCTATTGCACAAAGCACGCGCCCCCAGTTGGCGTCCGCGCCGAACATGGCCGCCTTTAAAAGAGTGGAGCAAACAACGGATTTTGCGACGGTTCTTGCGGTGGGCTTGTCCGAAGCGCCGGATACTTTACATTCAAGCAGCTTGGTTGCGCCCTCGCCGTCCTTTGCAATCTCTCTGCAAAGCTCGGCGTTTATCATGCCGAGAGCCTTTTTGAAAACTTCAAAATCTTCGCCCTCTTTTGTTATCGGCTCATTCTCCGCCGCTCCGTTTGCGAGTATGCAAACCATGTCGTTGGTCGAAGTATCGCCGTCTATGCTTACCATATTAAATGTATCTGTTATATCGCCCTTGAGAGCCTTTGTGAGCATCTCGGGGCTGATAGCGGCATCGGTAGTGATAAACACAAGCATAGTCGCAAGGTTGGGGTGAATCATACCGGAGCCCTTTGCTATACCGCCTATTGTGCAGGTTTTGCCGCCTATCTCAAACTCAACAGCCTTTTGTTTGAGCACTGTGTCGGTTGTCATAATGCCGTAAGCCGCGTCCGCACTGCCGTTATAATTAAGGCTCTCTACAAGAGAAGCCATGCCGTTTTTTATAGGCTCAATATCAAGCGACTGACCTATTACACCTGTTGAAGCAACAACAACATCGTTTTTATCAATACCCGCATATTCTTCAACAAGAGCGCACATCTGCTCCGCAACCTCAACGCCGTCTGCATTGCAGGTGTTTGCAATGCCGCTGTTGCAGATGACGGCTTTTGCGTAGCCGTTTTCAATATGTTTTTTTGTAACCGCTATCGGCGCGCCTTTGACAAGGTTTGTTGTATAAACAGCCGCCGCGCTTGCGCGTTTATCGCTGACAATCAAAGATAAATCTTTTTTAGTCTTATTTTTTCTTATACCGCAGTGAACGCCCGAGGCCTTAAAGCCCTTGGCGGCGCACACTCCGCCGTCTTTAAAATTCATGATAAAACTTCCTTTCATTCACACTGCCGAACGCGGCGAGAGGTTAAGCCCCTCTGTCTCGTCTATACCGAGCATTATATTCATACACTGAAGAGCCGCGCCGGACGCACCCTTGCCGAGGTTGTCATAAACGGCTGTTACTATAATTCTGTCGTCATTGCCTCTGACGGTGAGGAGCATATCGTCATATCCGCTAAGCTCGCCTGCCGCGACGAATTTGTTTTCTTCATCATATCCGCCGCAAATTATCATGTTTGATTTGCCGTAATATTCGTTATATATATCTGCAATGTCTTTTGCCGAGCACTTCTTTTTAAACATCGACGGGAACAGCGGCAAGGTGACCTCCATTCCGCTGTAATAATCTGCCACCACAGGGCTGAATATAGGCGCGGAGGCTATCCCCGTGATATGCTGCATCTCTTTTAAATGCTTGTGCATTTGAGCGGTTGCATACTGCCTTGGGGATTTTAAAAGAGCGTCTCTGCCCTCTTCTTCATACTCGGCAATCATTTTTTTGCCGCCGCCGCTGTAACCCGTTAAAGAGAAACAGCTGAGCGGATAATCTTTATCAATCACGCCGCTTTTTACAAGAGGATAAACAGAAACTATAAATCCGCTTGCATGGCAGCCCGGAACGGCGATGCGGCTGCCGTTTTTAATTTTTTCTCTGTGCTCATATGAGAGCTCGGGGAAGCCGTATGCCCAGCCCGGCTCGGTTCTGTGAGCCGTTGAGGTATCTATTATTCTGACACTGTCGCTCTTTGCCAAAGACACCGACTCTCTCGCGGCGGCATCCGGCAGGCACAAAAAGCTTATATCAGAAGAATTTATCATCTCACTGCGAAAAGCAGGGTCTTTTCTTTTTTCCTCCGGCAAGGTCATTAAAACAATGTCTTTTCGCTCGAGCAATCTGTCATAAATTCTAAGACCCGTAGTACCCGCTTTTCCGTCAATAAATACCTTATACAAAGCACTGCCTCCTAAAACAAACTATACGGAACATTATACAACATTTTAATAAAATGTCAATAGCGGCAATGTATAATCATTCATTATTCTGCATATTTATACAGAAATAAGTGCCAAAATAAACATTATTTATTCAAAACATAAATTTGATAATTTAAAACCGCGGCAAAGGTGCTCCGGAGCAGATAAGGCAAGAGCAAATATGCCGCCGTTTTGTTTATCCGGTAAAATAAAAGTATTGTTATCACCTCAAAAATTATGAGAAGAACGAGCCATAAAAAGAGAAAAATATTCATTTAACACAAAGAAAAGTATCGGTCAAACAAGGTTCACCGAAATCTGAATATAAAACGCGGTCAGCGCTCCCCTCTTTTTTCATCAGAGCTTTTAAAAACAATATAAGACGACATCCCCATCAACTCGCCCCTTATAAAAATTTGTTGAGTAATATACACTATTCCTCGCAAGGCTCTTAATAGCACTTGAAGTTAAATTTATTTAATGTTATAATCATTCTCAGGTCTTAAAGAAAGGCAAAATTACGAATGAAAAAAGAACTCACAAGAGCACAGTATGCTCAGAGAAGCATTTTAAAAAAATACAGAAAAGAACTGTGGAACCCTTTTGTCGGCGCAGTAAAAAAATATGAGCTTATACAGTCCGGCGACAAAATTGCGGTATGTATATCCGGCGGCAAAGATTCAATGCTCATGGCAATGCTTATTAAACAGCTGCAAAAAATAAGCGAAGTCCCCTTCGATGCCGAATATATAGTCATGGACCCCGGTTACAATCCTCAAAACAGAGCAAAGATAGAAGAAAATGCAAAAATACTCGAAATTCCGATAAAAATATTTGAGACGGATATTTTCGGCGTTGTTGACAAAATAGAGAAAAACCCGTGTTATCTTTGCGCGAGAATGCGCCGCGGACATTTGTATTCAATGGCAAAAAAGCTCGGCTGCAACAAAATTGCGCTCGGTCACCATCTGAACGACGTTATAGAGACAACCGTTATGGGCATGTTTTACGGCGCGCAGATTCAGGGCATGATGCCAAAGCTTCACAGCACCAATTTTGAGGGTATGGAGCTTATACGTCCGCTTTATCGCATAAACGAAAAAGACATTATCTCTTGGTGCAAATATAATTCTCTTGAGTTTATCCGCTGTGCGTGCAGATTCACCGAAAACGACGAGAGCTCTCACGAGAATATATCAAAAAGAAAAGAAATCAAGGATCTTATAGCAGAGCTTAAAAAGATAAATCCAAACATAGAGAAAAATATTTTTAACAGTATTCATACTGCAAACTTTGACACTCTCCCCGGCTATAAAATATTCGGTGAAGAGCACACGTTTTTAGACTATTATTACGGTGACAAAAATGACAGATCAATTTGAAAGACTCAGACTTTTAATCGGTGACGAGGGCTTAAACAAGCTCAAAAGCTCTCGCGTGGCGGTTTTCGGACTTGGCGGAGTCGGAGGACATTTGGCAGAAGCACTTGTCAGAAGCGGCATAGGTGCGATAGATTTAATTGACGACGACACGGTGAGTTTAACCAACCTCAACAGGCAGGCGGTTGCCTACCACTCAACCCTCGGCATGGCAAAAACCGAGGCGGCAAAAATTAAGCTTCTGGACATTAACCCCGACTGCAAAATAACCGTTCACAACAAATTTTTCACACCCGAAACCTCCTCGGATTTTGATTTCTCCGCCTATGACTATGTAGCGGATGCAATAGACACGGTATCCGGCAAAATAGAGCTTGCCCGACTCGCACAGGAATACTCTGTGAAAGCCATAGCGTCTATGGGCGCAGGCAACAAGCTTGACCCTACAAAATTTGAGGTAGCCGACATATACAAAACCGACACCTGCCCGCTTGCAAAGGTCATGCGGCATGAGCTTAAAAAGCGCGGAATAAAGCATTTGAAGGTCGTGTATTCAAGAGAGCCTGCGATAAAGCCGCTCCAATCAAATGAAAATGGCGGAACGCACCAAAAACGGCAGACCCCCGGCAGTGCCGCATTTGTGCCCTCAGTTGTGGGTCTTATCATGGCAGGAGAAATTATTAAGGATATAGTAAAGGAATAATTATGAATAAGCTTTTTGACTTTATTGCCAAATTTATTGACAAGCATTTTAAAAATCCCAAGCTCAACGCTTTTCTCAAAAAAATATTAAGCAGAGAAATGTTTGACTACCTGTTTTTCGGTGTGCTGACAACGGTTGTGAATCTTGTTTGCTTTCATCTGTTTGAAAAACTGCTCGGTTCAAAATATTCACTCATATCTAATGTAATAGCGTGGATAACCGCGGTACTCTTTGCGTTTGTGACAAATAAATTTTGGGTATTCAAAAGCAAAGCAACAGACAAAAAAACTCTTTTGGCTGAATTTTTATCTTTCACAGGCGCAAGGCTTTTTTCACTCGGAGTTGAGGAGCTTGGATTGTTAATTGCCCAAAAAGCCTTTAATGCAGATGAAAGAATATTTGATATTCTGTCTGTTGAAATCAGCGGAATGATGACAGCAAAAATTATTCTCGCGGTAATAGTCGTTATACTGAACTACATCTTCAGCAAATTGTTTATATTTAAAAAGAAAAAATAAGCACAAAAAAGCGGGTACACCTTTTGGCGTATCCGCTGAATTTATTAGGTCGAAAAGTTATCGGCTTTTCTTTATATAAAGCGCCAAGGCGCGAAATTTAGTTTTTAGCCGCAAGTTGCGACACTCACGGCTATGATCAGTTGATATGGTTTGCCATACCGCAAAGCTGGATAAGCTTTACAATCTTTTTGAATGAGAACCTTTCTTTTGATACATCGTCAAGAAGTTTCATCTCATAGTCATAAATTTCATTTCTCATAATTTTCTCTCCTTTCGTTTCTGTTTACACTTATATTATAGTCGGTATTCTCTATAAGTCAAGCGAATTGCACAAAAAACGTGTTCAAACTTTGTGTGTTTTTACTATGTGCTTTTGTGCAATGTCACAAATAAGCGCTTTGGTATTTGTGCACAATGCCTTTGCAACTGAATTTTAGAGAATAAATCCCATTATTTGTGTGTTGCAAACAGCACATAAATATGCTATTTGTAAGTATAGGTGATTATAATGAATAAAAGCTGCCCTTGCAAAAACCGCAAATGCAAACGGCACGGTAACTGCGCTGCGTGCAGAGAATATCACGACAAGATAAAAAAGCAGATACCTGTTTGGTGCGAAAAAGTTAAAGAAAGAAAACAGGCATAAAAAATCCAGTCCTCAAAGAAGACTGGATTTTTGGAGCGGATGACGAGGCTCGAACTCGCTACCTCCACCTTGGCAAGGTGGCGCTCTACCGGATGAGCTACATCCGCACAGTTGGTGCCTCCGGCCGGAATCGAACCAGCGACACGCGGATTTTCAGTCCGCTGCTCTACCAACTGAGCTACAGAGGCGAAAAATGGCGACCCGGAACGGGCTCGAACCGTCGACCTCTAGCGTGACAGGCTAGCGTTCTAACCAACTGAACTACCGGGCCATTATGGTGGGAACAACAGGGCTCGAACCTGTGACCCTCTGCTTGTAAGGCAGATGCTCTCCCAGCTGAGCTATGCTCCCATTAACCATTTTTATCGCTGAATCTGTATCACAGCGACGGTCATTACTATACATCATTTTGCGATTTTTGTCAATAGTTTTTTTGAAAAAAATTATAATTTTTTCATTCTGGTTCATTCTCCACTATGAACCGGAATCATACAGAATAGCGTTCAAACAAAATTTTGTATTCACCCTTAAAATATAAAGATTTGCCGTTTTTACTCTCGCCGACAACTGCCAAACCGAGATGCTCTAAAATTCTCTGAGATTTTAGATTTTCCTTTCGTGCGAACGCATCAACATACTTTGTCTAAACCGAAATTATTGTTGTTAAGTAATGATACAGCTCGGTGAACAAACCACAGCCCTGATATTCTTTCTTGAATTGTATTTCATCCATTCTAAAAGTTGTATCATTTACAAAGTATTGAAAAAATCCGCTCATTATATGCATCAGGAATAAATTCACAATTATCCACTGCTGTTTTTTGGGCCGATATAAAGGCGTTAGGGATTTTTATATTCAATTTTTGACATGGGTCGATTTTGCTGCACGAATAAATATATCCTTCTATCCCCTTGTATGTATCTTCCAAAGCATTCGGATAGTATTCCTCAAATCTTAATCTTCCGTCTTTTTCAAATCCGTATGAACCCCATTTATACCACAAGCCATCGAATGTAAAACGGCCTTCTTTGCATACCTTTTCCACAGCATTACTCAAATACACGAGCACATTTTCTCTTTTATCCGAAAAATAAATAAGCGGGATATTGTGATCTGAAATCCTTGGTTCTAAAGTCTTGATTTTTCCTATCTGTGATGTGTGAAAAAACATACTATATTTCCTTTAAATCTTTAGTTTATTATTCAGTTTTTTCAGATTTAGTATACCATGGTGAACATAAAAAGCCCACCGTAATTCTATCAAAATTACGGTGGACTTATGGCAAATGACTCTAATTTTGATAGAAACCCGTTAAGGGGGT
>UQCF01000002.1 GCA_900539465.1 uncultured Ruminococcus sp.
CTGCGAAGCGCACCAAGCGAGCAGGGCGACTATGTTTCTGAGGGGCAAGCAAGGCGAAGCCTTGTGAGAAGAACCCGGAGGCCGCAGGTTCGTTTCTGCCTCCGCAACCAACAGAAAAAGCCTTGATTTTGTTGATATATCAACGATTTCGGGCTTTTTTCTTTTTGGAATTTTCATAGCGCATGTGTTAAAAACCGACATAAAATATCATAGAAAACCACAAAAATGCAAGTCAACATACAAGTCAAAACTACTCATGCTTTGATATGATTCTCTGTTGAAAAACAAAATGCTTGATGATATAACATAACCGAAGAATTGAGGCTGTCTGCGAGACGGCCTTTTAAAAGTCAAACAGTTAGCTTTTGCTAACCAAAAACAGTATGAGGCGTCCGCTTTAAGACGGCCGTAAAATGTTCTAAGGCGAAGCAACAGCAAACAGAACGAAGATTAAGTATAATGGCGGCAAATTTTGTGCGTGAATATACCATAGCCTCCGGCGGACCTTACTGTGACTGCGGTTACAAAAGAAAATGAAAACTTTAGCTTCTCTTTAAAATATTCTATGATTAAACATTTTAAAGCTTAAATTCTAAAAATATATATGAGGTTATATTGAATTTTTGGCGGCAATATGATAAAGTTGTAGAAGTTATAAAGGGGGCAATTTTATGGCTAAAGGTGCAAACCAAAAAATAAAAATACTTTATCTTATGCAGATTTTACTGCACGAAACAGACGAAGAGCACGGATTGACTTTGGCTCAAATATCAGAAATGTTGTCGGCTCGAGGTATTGACGCCGAGCGAAAAACTCTTTATGACGATATAGAAATTTTGCGCGTATTCGGTTTGGATATAGAAAAGCGCAAAGAAAAAAATACCGTAAAATACTGCGTTGTGAGCCGCGATTTTGAATTGCCTGAGTTAAAGCTTTTGGTGGACGCGGTGCAGTCCTCAAAATTTATAACTCACAAAAAGAGCAATGAGCTTATAAAAAAGATTGAGGGCTTTGCGAGCAAATATGACTCTCAGCAGCTTCAGCGCCAAGTGTTCGTCGCAAACCGAATTAAGGCAATGAATGAGAGCATATATTACACGGTGGATTACATACACGAAGCCATCAATAAAGACGTCAAGGTTTCATTCAAATATTTTAACTGGAACGAGAAAAAAGAAAAAGTTTTGCGCCATGACGGTAACAGCTTTGTTATCAGCCCATGGGCACTGACGTGGGACGATGAAAACTATTACCTTATAGGTTTTGATTCGTTTGACGGAATAATAAAGCACTACCGTGTTGACAAAATGCTCGGTATTTCACTGACAGATGAAAAGCGCGACGGCGCACAGCTCTTTAAAAACTTTGATATGGCGCTTTATTCAAAAAAGACCTTCGGTATGTACGGCGGAAAAGATGAGACGGTAACCCTTCGCTGCAAAAACAGCCTTGCGGGCGTTGTAATAGACAGATTCGGCAGCGACGTGCCGATTATAATTGACGGCGACGGATATTTTAAAGTCAATGTCAAGGTGCAGATAAGTCCGCTGTTTATTTCGTGGGTGATGAATTTCGGCGAAGATATAACGGTTTTGTCACCGGATTATGTCAAACATGAGCTGGTGAACACGGCAAATAAAATATTATCTATGTATAAATAAAAAAGCAGAAAATCGTAAATTTTACGGTTTTCTGTTTTTTTAAGTCCGTTTTATAGGACACATCTCTTGCTATAATGAGCCTGTAAGAACAAAACAGACAGGAGAGACAGCTATGAATTTTAAAATCGGTTTTTCGGCTAAAAAAGAAAACGAAGAGACAAAAGACAATACCGAAATCAAAGAACAGGCACAATCAAGGGCGGTAAAATCTGTTGTAAGAATATATTTTAAGCACAGAAATCTTACTTGCTCTTACTATAACGATAAATTTGATTTGCACTGCGGCGACCTTGTTTATGTTGACGGCAAGCTGGAGGGATATATCGGCAGAGTTACAGAAGTCGCATACAATTTTAAAATCAAATTATCCGATTACAAGCGAGTTATTGCCCTTGTAGACAAAAGTGTAAAAGGTACTTTTTATAACGCAGGTTCTCATTTTGTAACAGATAACAGAAATACCCTGCCGTTTGAAAAGGTTTTAACGTGGTTTTGCGCTCCCGAAAAAGAGGACGAGGAATACTCGGCGGGCTATGATGATGCCTCTTTTAACCTTAATGACATGTCAGAGCTTAAAATAGACAGTTTAATTGCCGACAGAGGCTTTGATTATTATAAAAATAATAATGTTGCGTATTTTGAAATATCATCGGGTCACGGCAGGGCGATTGTTGAGGGCAGTAAAAACTATACGGTCGAGTTTGAATACTCTAAAAAAGGCGACATCAAAAATGCCACATGCTCATGCTATTGCAGCGGATTTTGTAAGCACATTTTTGCGGCGGTTTTGCAGCTTAAAGAAACTCTTGAAATTATTGAAAAAGATTATCCCTCAATAATCGAGAACGGCGATTATTTTGCGGCAGTCAGAAAAACGCTTATCTTTTCTT
Source organism: uncultured Ruminococcus sp. (assembly GCA_900539465.1). Taxonomy (GTDB): domain Bacteria; phylum Bacillota; class Clostridia; order Oscillospirales; family Acutalibacteraceae; genus CAG-488. The sequence continues at coordinate 2,552 of UQCF01000002.1, forward strand.
TGACTGCAGATAGCAACGAAAAAGGCAGCGTAACATTCGGATAAGTTTAAAAAATCGGTTTATGAGCAAAGTATCGGTGTTATGAGAATATTTGACAATATTTCAGTTGAAAAATGTTATTGTTAAAAGGCAGCACCGAGAAGGTTTTGATTTGACCGACAAAATTAAAACCGTGTCGGCAAAAGAATTTACAAACAGATATTAAAAGATGAGGTGTGAATATGAAATATTATGTACCGTCGGGTCAGTATTTGAGTTACCGAATAAACGGAGCGATACTTCTTGTGGTTTCTCTTTTGGTAGCGAGCGCTGTTTTATACTTTCCTGTTATCAGACCCAATTTGCAAAAGCAGGCAGAGGTTAAAGAGAAAATAGAGCAGAACACCCCCGATTATGTTTTCAGCGATATATCGGAATTATCAACCAAGGAAACCGCTTACGACCAAACGAAAAAATACGACGGCAAAGTTGTCAGTTTTACCGGCTATATCAATGAAACAGACCAAGAATTAATATCTAAGGGCTTTGCTCCCAAAAGTTATGCTATATACAATAAATCGCATAGTGATATGTACTCCGATACACCGCGCGTATATTGTGAAGTGCCTGACCCTGAAAAAACATTCTCGCAATATAATTTTAAGGATAATGACAAAGTTAAAGTTATAGGAGAGGTTTATTGGAACAGTTTATATGTACATTTGCGATATTGTGTGATTGAGCCTTGCGATTAATAAGTTGATATTGATAAAATAAGGTTTAACTAATAAGCTGTTATGTATGAGGATTGATTATGAAAAGTAATCATAGTCTAATACTACGAACAAAACAAAGATAAGAAAATACCAAAGCTCGGATATGCCGTTATTATGCGATTTTGAACTATAGCGTAACGGCGTGGGAGCGTGTGCAAAAACCTTGGACAGCAATGAAAAAGGGAGCGTAACATTTGGGTAATGAAGGAGATATTATGTTTAGAAGTTTGATTTATGAAAGATATGTGGGCGTCTATGCAGAAAGTGATGAGATTACGGTTACTCTCAATGGGGAAAAAGCTGTTATTATAAGAATACACAGTGAGTTTGCAGATTCAAATATTATTAAAAAAACACTCCCGACAGATGAATTTGTCAGTATATTCAATTCGATAAATATATTTGCTTGGAAAGATGAATACTATGCTCCGATTATAGATGGAGAAAGTTGGTCGCTGAAATATTACACAGATGACGGAAAATGCAAAAAGGTAAAAGGGTCAAACGCCTATCCGAAAAATTACGACGAGCTAATCGAATTGTTGTTTTAAATTCAAAATGCACCTTAACCACAATAAATAATGTTGGTCGAGTCTTTTTATCGGGAAACAAAGATGCCGCGCAAAATTTTCTCGGAGAGGCAAAAAGTTCTTGTGTTTTTGATTTGTTTATGATATTATTTATCTGTTAATGTTTCTACAATATATAAGGGGCACAGTGTTATGGATAAAGAAAACAATAAAGGCGCGGTGGGGAAAAAGCAAAAGCCCGTGAACAAAAAGCTCAAGTTCATATGGTTCGGCATATCGGTTGTCATTTTTGCGATAGGTCTTGTGCTCGCAAAGTGCGGCATTTCTTTTGAAAATTATGCTCTTAAAGCAATATATGCGGTTGCGGTGCTATTCCCGATGATTATTGCGGCGCAAAAGGTCAGCTTTGAGCGCATTGACCCCGAAACCGGCAAAAAGAATGTGCCGGCATATATGATGTATTATCTTTGCATAATACTTTTTATAGTTTTTATTCCCATAATTTTCTGGGTAAATCAATTTATGTCACTTTAAAAAGAGGAGCTGCATTTACGGCAGCTCCTTTTTGCTTAAAAAAATCTTTTTTTAGGCGGGGGAGGCGGCGCGTCGGGCACGCAGTAGTCAACGAGAATAGTGTCTTCGCCTATTACAGATACCTTATCCCAAGGTATTCTTGTGTCGCAGCCCTTGCCGAACAGCTTGTTCCTTGAGTAAATGACAAGGCATACAAGTTTGCCGCTGCAGGTGTCGATTTCAACGTCGTCAACATTGCCGAGTCTGCACCCGTCGGACTTGCAAATTACGTCTTTGTTTCTGAGTTCAGCAATACAGCAGCCCATAAAAATATCTCTTCTTTCTCTTGTAAAAATTTCACTCATGTGATAGAATACATCTATAAATATTCGGAAAGGTTGATTTTTATGAAAAAGATTATATCTGTTATCCTTTCTGTCGCAATGGTGCTCACCTGCTGCGGCCTTTTTGCTTATGCAGACAGCCCCGTTCAGGCAAAGGAACAGCCCGCATCTTCAGCTGTGACAGACGTAAACTCCGAGGTTATGGAGCAGATAAAAACCAATGCACATTTCGACGATATTCTCCGTCCGCTTAAAAACCTTAACTTTTCTTCTCTTGACGCATTCACCGCGTCGCTTGTTAAGGTTATGTACGGAGTGGTTGATTTCCTTATTGATAATATCGTGGGTATTCTTAACTTTACGGTTCCCTCATATGACTTTATCAATGCTGAGGATTATAAATCCGAGAACTTTTACTCCGGCACGGATACATTTCTTTCGGAGCCCGCCGCAGGTGCGGTTTGGAGCCTCGGTTATTCGAGCGCGTCTCTTCAGACAGGCAACGAGCTTGACGGTAAGCACTATGTCGGCGGCAGCCTTTCGCTTGATAAATCCGCAACAGCTATTTATGACGATCAGCGCGTTCGCGTAACCTGCCTTAACGACGGCAGCGGCAGAGGCACTGTTGCATTTGCAACGCTGGACGCTTTCGGTCTTTCACTCCCCGATGTTCGTGAAATTCGCTCAAGACTCACATCTTTTGCAAAGAACAACGGCATTGTCAGCATAAATATAACCGTTCTTCATCAGCACAGTTGTGTTGATACTCTCGGTATGAACGGCAACCTTATAAAAATGCTTTTCGCAAACACGGCAACGAACATCTATAACGGCATAGCCGGCACAGACGCTCCGCTTATCAACGGTCAGAACAAAGAATTTATGGAGAATTTGTTTACCGTTACCGCAAGAGCCATAAGAGAAGCTTATAACAACATGGAGCAGGGCACTATCTATTATTCCGAGATAGACGCGGACGCATATATCCGCGACAAGCGTGAGCCCATGGTTAAAGATAAGTACATACACCGCTTCCGTTTTGTTCCGGCAGACGGCTGCAAAGAGACATGGCTTCTTAACGCCGCTATTCACTGCGTAGGCCACGGTGCGGCCGGCACAACAATAACGGGCGACTATCCTTATTATATGGAGCAGGTCATAAACAAAGAAGCAGACGCAAACTTTATGCTCATTCAGGGTGCGGAGCTTGCAATAAGCAGCGATTACTCCCCGGTAGACGAGCAGACCAAGGATTTGACGAGGATTGAGAGACTTCAGGTTTACGGCAACGCGCTCGGTGAGCTTGTTGTGAACTCAACCGCAAAAGAGACTGTCGTTGAGCCTCTTTTGAACATTCGCCATGAAGAGTACAGAGTTCCCGTTACAAACGAGATACTCATTTTTGCCGCAAAGCTCGGCGCAGTTACAAACCTTGCGGTTTCTAATAATAAGAGAGATACAGACCTTGAGGTTGTCACCGAAATCGGATATATGGAGCTTGGCAAAGACCTTGCGGTTGCAATAGTTCCCGGTGAGCTTGAGGCGGCTCTCGCTTACGGCGGCTGCCTTGATAAGACCAACTCTTACAGAAATGAGGATTGGACATATCCCTCAATGCAGGAGATGGTAGGAAACAGCAGGAAGCTCCTTGTTTTCGGCCTTGCAAACGACCAGATAGGTTATATTCTTGAGGATAACGATTACAGCAGCATAATCTCCGGTGTAAATGAAGAAATCGTCGCAACCGGATACAAAGCGGGTTCAACAACGGTTACCGCATTTCAAAAACTTGTTGATTCAGTTAAATAACAAAGAGGTTCAAAAATGGAAGTAAAGATTTTTAACAATGCCGAGGAGATTGCTTCTGCCGCTTCGGAGATGTTTATTAAAATAATAAACAAAAAGAGCGATGCTGTTCTCGGCCTTGCAACAGGCGCGTCACCCGTGCCCACATATAAAAAACTTATTGAGGCTTATAACGAAAAGCGCGTAAGCTTTAAGGACGTAAAAACCTTTAACCTTGATGAGTATTGCGATTTGCCGAAAAACGATAAAAACAGCTACTATTCCTTTATGCACGACAATCTTTTTGATAAGGTTGATATTAAAGAAGAAAATGTTAATTTTCTTGACGGCAACGCAAAGGATTGGGAGCAGGAGAGCAAGCGTTATGCCGAAGCAATCAAAAGCGCAGGCGGCATAGATATTCAGCTTTTGGGCATCGGCACCAACGGTCATATCGGTTTTAACGAGCCTGCCGACGCTTTCACAGACGAAGCGTTTAAGGTTACTCTCACTCAAAGCACGATAGATTCAAACCAAAAATATTTCGGAGATGTTCCGATGCCGAGATATGCTCTTACAATGGGTATAGGCTCAATAATGAGGGCAAAAACCATACTACTTATCGCAACCGGCGAGAGCAAAGCGCAGGCTGTTAAGGGTATGATCAAAGGAGAGGTTACACCTAAACTCCCAGCCTCTGTATTAAATGAACATAAAAATGCCATAATAATGCTTGATAAGGCGGCTGCAAGCCTGCTTTAAATAAAAAGCAAGAGGCGATTTTATGGAATTTAAAGGCTCCCGAACCGAAGCAAACCTGATGGCGGCATATGCCGGCGAAAGTCAGGCGAGAAACAAATACACCTTTTATGCAAAAAAGGCGAGGGACGAGGGCTACGTTCAGATAGCGGAGATTTTTGAAATCACCGCCGAGAACGAAAAGGCGCACGCGAAGCTGTGGTTTAAAATTCTTCACGGCGATGAAATACCGCCGACCCTGTCTAACCTTAAAGACGCGGCGGCAGGCGAGAATTTTGAATGGACTGATATGTACAGCGGCTTTGCAAAAGAGGCAAAAGAAGAGGGCTTTGACAAAATAGCCTATCTTTTTGAAGCCGTGGGCGAAATCGAAAAAGAGCATGAGGAAAGATACCGCAAGCTGATAGCGGATATTGAGGGCGGTCTGGTCTTTTCGCGTGACGGCGATACTGTTTGGCAGTGCATAAATTGCGGGCATATTTGCGTCGGTCAAAAACCGCCCGAGGTTTGCCCCGTGTGTGCACATCCAAAGGGATATTTTAAAATTAAGCCTCAAAATTATTGACGGCAAAAGCGCTTGCAGGCAAGAATGTCTGAAAGCGCTTTTTTATAAGGAGAATTATGTTTAAATTTGTTTTAATGGACCTTGACGACACTTTGCTGGATTTTCATTCCTCAGAGGCGTGGGCTTTAAAAAATGCGCTGTCGTCACTTGGGGTTGATTCGAGTGAAAAAACCGTTGCACGTTACAGTGAGATAAACGACTCCCTGTGGAAAAAACTGGAGCAAGGCAAAATAACAAGAGAAAGACTTTTAGTTGAGCGGTTTGAAATTTTGTTTTCGGAGCTTGGCGCCGACTGCTCGGCACATGAGACATGGAAAACGTATGAATCATATCTTTCTAAAACACATTTTTTTGTGCCGCACGCAAAAGAACTTTTAGAAGATATATATAATGAATATGAGCTTTACATAGTCTCAAACGGAACGGCGAGCGTTCAGCACGGAAGAATTGCTTGCTCCGAGCTTTCAAAATATTTTAAAGGAATTTTTATTTCGCAGGAGATAGGGATTAACAAGCCGCAAAAGGGCTTTTTTGATTATTGTTTTAATGAAATACCCGATTTTTTAAAGGAAAAAACAATAATTGTCGGGGACAGCCTGACCTCGGATATAAAGGGCGGCAACAATGCGGGAATACAGACTTGCTGGTATAATCCGAGAGGAATTAAGTGCCCCGATGATGTAACGGTCAACTACGAAATAAAAGACATTTTGCAGCTGAAAAACATTCTCAAATAAAAAAACACCGGCAAGGCTTTTTACAGCTTTGCCGGTGTTTGCACTTTTGATTATTTGTGAACGTTAAGCGATATTGTCTCGTCTGAGAATTCAAATGCAGATACTGCGGTGCGAACTCTTATACCGTACTGAACATCGCCCTTAATGCAGAAGTTTGTTTTAAAGCTCCATATTCTCTTTCCGTCAATGTCCTTATAAGATGCGTTGGCCGAAGAGTATGTCCATGTGTTTCCGTTCAAATAAAGCTGAACTTTAAATACATCTGTTCCGGTAACTACCGTAACGTCATGTAAGCCTGCTTTAAGTGAGCCGTCATCCTGTCTGCCGTCAACAGTATATGAATATACTTTCTTATCGGGGTCTTTTTCTTTCAGCGTGAAGCTTGCAAAGTCGTTTGACCAGCCCTCTCCGTTATATTTTGCATAAACAAAATATTCGGTGTTTGAGGCATATGCCGTGAACTTGATTACCCATGTTTCTGTTCCGTCACCGTTATCTGTGATGCTTAATACGCGGCTGTTGTCTCTATTATAGGTCCATGTGCTGCCCGATTCATTTACAAAACGGATTTTGGAAGCACCCGATTTAACCGTGACGGTTATATCGGCAAACTGATTGTATGTGAAGCTTTCGGGAGCGTTTACCGAAATAACGTGTCTGTCGAGAACTTTTATCATACATACTGCGGGGATATAGTATGATGTGTCAAGATAGTCTGCCTGAACGCTGATGTAATATGTTCCGCTCTTGTCAAATGAGAGGGTAATATTTCCGTTTTCATCGGTGAATTTGCCTATGCTTGTGAGAGAGTTTTTATCTGTACCTACAAGGATTTCGGCACTCTCTATTGCTGTAGGAACAGAAAGGCTGCTGTCATAAGCAAACATTGCCGTGAAGCCTTTAAGAGTTAAAGTTATGCTGTCGCCGACATAAACTTCGGCGCTGCTCTTATCAAAGAAGAGGTACTTGTCGCTGTAGCTTCTTGTGTCGTTATAGAGGAAGTATTCCATGGAGTCGCCGGAGTTCACAAGAGTTCCGGTAATGGTTGTTCCCGTGCCGTATGCGTCTACGGGGTACTTCTGATTTTTGAAGAATCCACAGGCACTTGTCTTTTCGCCCATTATTCTTGTGATGTAGCCGTTCTTGTTTACCTCAAGGTAAGAGGTCGGGTCGTTAGTGAAATCGTCGCCGAATGTCTCTTTGTGAATTTGAACCAAAACGTCAAGTGCATTAACTGTTTTGGCTGCCTCTACGGGGTAACCGAGTCTGAATGCTGTGCCGGAGGTTACCGTAAGGCTTTGATAAGGATAAATAAAGCTGTTGGCATACGAGACGCTGCCGGTGATTGTAACAATTACGTCATTCTGCTTATCGCTGAATGTCTTTATTGCCTCGTCAAGTTTTGCAGAAGCTGCGTCAAGCTCTGCGGCAGAAGCACTTGAATTTAAAACGGCGGCAGCACTGTCTATAACGGCTTTAAGTTCCGCTCTTGAACCTACGGGGTATTCGCCGCTGCCGTTGCCCTCTGAGGAACCGTTATAAAGGTCGTTTGCTTTTTTGAGAGAATCGGTGAGCTTGCTCTTTGCGCTCAGTACCGTTACCTTAACGGTTGCAAGGCTTTCGTTATCACCGAGATCGCCGGGATCAAAGAAGAAATCAGTGTTGTCCACGAAGCTTTCGCTGTAAAATGTTTTTACTGTGAGTGTTACAACAGTGTCATTTTCGGGGGCGGTAACCTTGCCGTTCTTATCTATAATTTCGGGATGATCCGATGTCCAGCTGCTGCATATATAATAATAATTGTAGCTTTCGTTTTCGGAAAGATCGGGAAGATTGAGATTGCCCTTAATAGCGTATTCAGACGCGTTGCTTGCCTGTATTGTGCTGAAACGTGAGGCATAATCCGCGGCGTCGTCAAGGCGCTGTGTGCGTGTGTATGTGTGCATAGGTACAACAAATGTTGCATCTTCTGTTGCGGTTTTACCGTTGTATGTGAGCTGAATTTCAGCTTCATAAACAGCTCCGCCGTAGTCTTCGTCTATCATGTTATAGCTTACGGAGTTGTAGTCAATAGTTCCGTCTTCTTCGATAACGGAATAGTCCTCGTCACCGTCTTGGTCTTTGACGGATATAAGCGAAACACCGATAAGCGAGCCTTTGTCTTTTATCTTTTTGCTCAAAAGCTTTGATATTGTTGTGTTTACGTTAACATCGTCAAAGTCTGAGTCAACGTCCCATGTTACGCATTTAAAATCATAATCATAGCCCTGTGAGCCCGTGAACTCACTGAGGGTTATGCCCTCGCCGGATTCCGAGAAAATAATGTCACAGGCTTTTTTGAGTACGGTTTCGGCTTCATTTTTTAATGTTATTGTTAAAACGTAGCCCTTGTTCTTTAATGATGTGTCGGTTGAATTGAATGTTGAGCTGACTGTTTCATAGCCGTCTGCCGAAACAGTGTATCTGTACTGACCCGAGGGAATATTATATACTCCGTTTTCGTCCGGGAGTATCGGATCGCCGTATGCGCCGGAATATCCGTTCTTTTTAAGAACAACTTCGGCATTTGTGCTTTCGGGCAATACTTTTATTTTAATGGGGTAGAGTGTTTCTGTGAGCTGAACGGGAACGGTTATGTCGGCACCCGATACGGTGAATTCACCCGAAGCAGTCTGCGAACCGCCGCTGTAAGATATCGAGTAGAGATATGTGCCGTCTTTAAGCTCATAGTCATAAGTGTCATAGCCGTATTCGTCTTTTACGCTTTCATACGTTGTTGTTGAATCTGCCGATGTTACTTTAATTGTCGCAGATGCAGTCGAATTGCCGTTTGCAAGCTTAACCGAGAAAGAAGCCTTGAAGCCCTCGGTAAGAGTAACGTTTATTGTGCCGTTTTGCGAAACGGTGAAATCCTTTGTTACGCGGATATAACCCGGTGCAGATACTGTGTAGGTGTATGTTGTTTCTGCTGTGAGGTCATAGCTTCCGTCATCTTTTGCGGATACCGTAACATTTCTCTGATTTTTTACAAGAACAGAAAAATCTGCGATTTCTTTTCCGCTTTCATCCGACGCCGAGAATTTGGTATTGTATACCGGAAGCTGAGCTTTTACGAGAAGAACAAAGTCTCTTGTTCCGACTTCTGTTCCGTCGCTCTTAGATTTAAGAGTGAGTGTCACAGTAACGGTTTGGTCGCCTGTTTCGGCGCTCGGATGAGTAATTTTTGCGCTTGCGCTGCTCGAATAGTTCGAGGTTATCTTTGCAAGCGATTCATCACTGCTGGACCACTCTGCGGTGTAGAGCTTGCTTGATGAATCTTTTTTAAGAGTAAGCGATGTTTTGCTAAGCGGTATTATATATTGACCGTCATCGTTTTTGGTTGTTGAACCGTAGGGGTCAATTGCTTTTGCATATGCAGAGTCGAGATAACTTTCGATTTCTTCTGAATTTGAAGCAAAAACCTGTGACGAAAAGACGCTGAATACCATAAGCAAAGCTAAAAGTATAGAGACTGATTTCTTGATTCTTTCGGTCATTTTAATTCTGCCTTTCTTTAAAAATATTTTTATGCCGACTTTTTAAGATTCACCCGCTTTCTGTTTTATGGGCTTCCCGGCTTATGATTTTCAATCAATCACGGTGGCGGCAACTGCGACGGAATTTCACCGAACTTTCCCTAAAAATTAAAATAAAAAAGCGCCCTTGTCAAAGACAAAGGCGCAGCACTTATATGCTATACTGAAAGGTACAACGAATCGGCCGCACCTTTCAGACCCAAAAGTGTTCAATCTAAAATATATCAGGTAACCCGGCTTATGGCATAAAAGTCAATCACGGTAATGGCAGTTGCGACGGATTTTCACCGAACTTCCCTCTGAATATATTCGATATTCAATTTCAAACGGATTTTATCACATACTCCGATTAGTGTCAAGTATTATTTGTTTTTTACTCTGAATACGCGCACGCCGTGCGGAGCTACGGTGTCGGCTATGGCATAGTCAACTGTTCTTACAGTGCCTTCCCACAAATCTTCAACTTCATATTCGTCCGCTTCGGTGAGGGCGACATAATCAAGTTCTGCAAGCTCGCTCGTTTTCAGCGCAAACAATTTTTCTCTGCTTGATTTGTTAAAGAAGCAAACTGCCGCGTCGCCGTTTGAGAGCGGTTTTATAAGAATATCTCCGCTAATGTCGGTGCGTATTCTTCTGCACTGGGCGCCGAACTCGTCTTGGTCAAGGGCAATCAGCTTTTTGTTTGTCACTAACTTCAAAATTTCGTTTTCGCTGTCCGCCGTGCCGTCCGGCAAAACAAATTGTCTGACGTCATTGCCGAGAATAAGAGGCGCCGCCATCATGCACCAGAGCGAAAAATGGCTCTTGTTTTCTTCATATGTTAAGTTGCCGTTGCCGACCTCGAGCATATCGGGGTCGTTCCAGCCGCCGGGTGAGGCATATTTCCACAGCTTAACATTAACCTCATATATTGCAAGGATTGATGCCCAAAACGGTTTTATATCGGGGGTCGTTCTCCACAAATTTCCGGCAGAGCCGCCCCATATCCACGGCATATTAAAGCCCCACTCGCAAATTGAGAAAACAATCGGCTTTTCTTCGGCGCCGTTCTTTTCGGCAACTTCTTTGCTTGCCTGCTTTAAGCATTTGCCCATGTGTCTGTATTGCAGTGCCGAACTGTCCATAACAGAGCCGACGGGGTTATACATTTTTATGACATTTTTGCCTTTTTTGAGCTTTACGTTTATATGGTGTTTGCCCACCGCATGAACAAAGTCCGCCTGAGGAAAGTCAACAACATAATGAGTGCGGTCGTTAATATCCATTTCGAGGTGCTTTGCGGCGCGGCTTCTTTTGCGAACATAAAATGTGAGAGAATATGTGTCGTCCTCGGGAACTTCGACTTCGTCAAAAATAATTACTCCGCAGCCGTAAGAAAGCCCCGTTACATAATTGCCGGATGTCAGCGAGCCGTCGTTTAAAACTCTCGCGTCACCCTCAAGTATTGCGTCTTTGGCATAGTAAACATTTTCGTGCTCCATATTTTTGTTTATAACAGAAATTTTTTCAAGCTGAGGAGCAATTCGCGACATATAAACATGGTGGCAAAAATCATATTTAAAATATTCTATGCCCCATTTTGCAAAGGTGCGCGCGTCTGTAAGCTCATGACCGAGACTTGCAGGCATGTCTTCACAAGTGAGAGTGCCGTTAGATGAGTATATGCCGACTTTTAAACCGAGGTCGTTTATTTTTTTAACAAGACTTTTTATACCGGAGGGGAAGGTGACGGGGTCGCTTTGAAGCTCGCCGTCATCTGTGCGTACCGCGGACTGCCAGCAATCATCTATATTGACATAATTGTATCCGGCATCCGAAAGTCCGCTGACTTTCATTGCCTTTGCAACGTCATAGACTAAATCTTCACTCACGTCGTTTCTGAAAGTGTTCCAGCTCGACCAGCCCATAGGGGGAGTGAGAGCGGCGTTGTTGCCGTATTGAGAGCCCTTTTTGAGGTTGGGCTTTACTCTTTTTGCGAGCTTTCTTGTAACCGACGACGGTTTTTCTTTGTTTTTTACCATGTATGCGCCTGCGGCGGCGACGGCGGCAAGCGCGGCTATGCGTTTTTTCATTGTAAAAGCCTCCCTTAGTATGCAAAAATTGCAGCTTATACTCAAATTCACGATATATTATACAATATTTGCTGTATTCTTTCAACTGTTTTTTTGAACAGATACGAGTGCTACTTTGTGCACAATGACTATTGTTTTTTATAAAAGTGGTGATATAATGATGAAAAGTTAGAACAAAGATTTAAAGAATCCGTTTTCCGCCGTCTGCAAATGAAAGAAAACTTCAAGCAGGGGGGCGGCGAATGGCTTTTTTAGACTTGATTTTCATTTGGGAGGCAGGTTAATGGATAATTTGCTAAACGAAATACTGAAAGCCGACAGCGAGGCAAAAAAGAAGCTTGAAGAAGCGCAGCAGTACAGACTTCGGCAGCTTGCCGAATTGCCGCAGAAAAAGGCAGAGATAGAAAAAGCGGCAAAAGAAAAGGCAGTCGGCGAAGCACTTGAGCGCGGCAACGGCTACAAGGCCGAGGGCGAAAAACAGCTTCAAAAACTAAAGAACAGAAACAAGGCCGCAGCACAGGCGATGGATGAACTCTTTAAGCAAAACGGAGCGAAATGGGTTGACAAAATCGTCAAAGACGTTATCGGCTGATAAAGCCAAAATATAAAAGCTGAAAGCCGGTGATATTACGGATTATTCATTAAATGCCATCATGGCAAAGTGCCGAGCGCTTTACGGCAAAAGGCTCACTCTTCAGGATTATAATAACCTTATGAACTGCAAGGGAATAAACGACATAGTTTCTTATCTTAAAACCAGAACGGTTTATTCTTCGGTTTTCGAGTCTGCAAACTCGGATATGAGTTCGTTTCAGGTTGAGGAGCTTTTGAAGATACATTTGCTCGAATCTTTTGAAAAGGTGAGCAAATACGAAATTTCCACAGGCGTTGAGTTTTATAAATATTTCATTATAAAAAACGATATTCAGCAGATTCTTCGCTTTCTGCATTTTTTGATAATAGGCAAACCGGGCGATTATCTCAAGGTTTTGCCGCCGTTCTTTAACAAGCGTTCGGAGCTTGACCTTTATAAGCTCGCCCAGGCAAGAAATTTCGGCGAAATGATAAAGGCTCTTTCGGGAACGGAATACGCAAAGGCACTTGCACCTTATAAAGATACTTTTACGCAGCCGGAGTGCTATTTAAAAATGGAGTGCTCGCTTGACAGAATAATGTGGGATTTTGAGCGCGATATAGTTAAAAAATACTCGGGCAAGGCTAAAGAGAAAATAGTCGAAATAATAGGCTATGAAAACGATATGGAAAACCTTGTCAGAATATACCGCTTAAAAAGACTTGCCGATTCCGAGACGGAAGATATAAAAAATTATATCAATCTTAATTATACGCACTTCACCAAAAAGAATATAGACGATATGCTTAGCAAAAACACGGCGCGCGAGATGCTCTCGGAAGCTTCCGAGTCATATTATAAAAAGAATTTTACCAACCACGAAAAATTTGTTTCGCTTGAGGATTTGACGCAGCGCATACTTTATGATAAGCTGCACAGAGAAGTCAGATACAGCACCGTGCCCGTCGCGGTTATGATATGCTATTTTTTCCTTGCACAAAACGAGGTAAAAAATATTATTCATATAGTTGAAGGATTAAGAAACGGAATGTCACAGGAAGCCATCGGCGCAACGTTGGTCGGCATCCTCGACTGACGGAAAGGAGGAAACACATTTGGCAATAGAAAAAATGAAGCTTGTCAGGGTGTTCGGCAAAACCGAAAACATTGACGCCTTTATAACATCTTGCTGCATCAGCGGTGATTTTCACCCGGAGAATGCCATGGACTATGTCTCGGCGCATATGGGCTACATACCTTTTTCAGATGAAAACCCCTACAATGCAACAATCCAAAAGATTGAAGATCTTGCAAAAGTATCCGGAATAACGCTTAAAGAGACGTTTAACGGCAACGAGATAATAGTTGACGAAGAAGAATCAAAATATATCGACGCTATTATCGAGAAGATGGACTCGATTTATGACGAGCGCAAAAAGATAACACAGGATTTTGAATCTTGCAGTGATTCGATAGATAAATTCAGTCACTTCACAAACCTCGGCACGCAAATAGACGCTCTTTTGTCATGTGAATTTATGAAGATAAGGTTCGGCAGCATACCGAACGACTGTTATTCAAAGCTCAAGGCATATGATGGCAGAGAAGATTTGCTGTTTATTCCCTGTGTTCAGGATAAAAAGAGGTATTGGGGCGTATATGCCGCCCCCGTTTCAAAAATAGACGAGATAGACAGAATTTTTGCCACTCTCTATTTTGAGCGTATAAGAGTTCCGTTTGAAGAGGGAACTCCGCAGGAAATTATAGATAAACTCACCGCCAAAAAAGACGAGCTTCAAAAACAGCTTGATAAGGTTGACGCAGAGGTTCAGGAGTTTTGGAACGACAGCCGCGAGAGATGCGAGAGCATTTACGCTCACTATAAAATAGTCAGCATGGCATTTGACCTCAGACGTTACGCGATTAAAGACAAACGCACGTCAAAAGACTTTATGATGGTCGGCTGGGTACCCGAGAGCGGATTTAAGTGGTTCTGCGAGAGGGTAAACGAAGTGCCGGACACCGCGTGTGAGGTCTTTGAAGCAGACAATGACGACGAGCGTGCAAAGCCGCCTGTTAAACTTAAAAACAAACGCTTTATAAGGCCGTTTGAAATGTTTGTTGAGATGTACGGCCTCCCGTCCTATGGCGGCATAGACATAACGCCGTTTGTGGCAGTTACGTTTACGATACTTTTCGGAATAATGTTTGCGGATGTAGGTCAGGGCTTTGTCCTTACACTCGGCGCATTCATATTATATAAATTAAAGGGAATAAAGCTTGCAAAGATAGTTGTTCCCTGCGGAATATCGTCAATGTTCTTCGGCTTTATGGTCGGCTCGGTGTTCGGATTTGAAGATTTGCTCGACCCCGTTTACCATGCGATAGGCTTAGAAGGCAAACCGCTGCCGGTTATGGAGTCGATAAACACCGTGCTTTTGATTGCGATAGGCATAGGCATTGCTTTGGTTATAGTCTCTATGCTGCTAAATGTCATAATAAGTCTTAAGCAAAAGCATATAGGCGAAGCGCTGTTCAGCCAAAACGGACTTGCCGGAATTATACTTTATGTCGCGGGCGTAAGTGCCGCCGTAGGCTTTATGGCCAAAATAACGATAATCCCGACCAATATAGAGATTATCATGGCTGCAATCAGCTTGCCGATACTCTTTGTTAAAGAGCTGCTCATCGGCAAGATAGATAAGCACGATAAAGAAGAATATATGCCGGACAGTGCCGCGGACTTCATAATGCAAAACTTCTTTGAGGTCATTGAGTATATTCTTTCTTATTTCAGCAACACGGTTTCATTCCTTCGTATCGGCGCATATATGCTCGTTCACGCAGGTATGATGATGGTGTTCTTCTCACTTGCGGGCGATGAATTGAACGTTAAGAGCGTTCTTATAATCGTGCTCGGCAACGTTATAGTTATTGCCCTTGAGGGACTTCTTTCGGGCATACAGGTATTGCGTCTTGAATTTTACGAGATGTTCAGCCGTTTCTATGAGGGCGACGGCAAACCCTTTGAGGGCATCGGAAGACGTAAAAACAGAGGCATGTTCTTTAAAATCAAAAACGCGTTTTCATCATCAAATGCTGAAAACAGCGAAGTGATAATTTCCGCAAAAAAATAACATCCATTAACGGAGGAATCAGTTATGAAAAAGTCATTTAATTTCAAAAGAATAGCAGCTATTATGCTCGTAATGCTCTTTGTATTTGCATTCTCTTTCACGGCATTTGCCGCAGGTGAAACAGATGCTCAGGCAGCAGAAACCCAGACAGAAGAAGCAAGCGAAACATCTTCAAACGGACTCGGACTTATCGCAGCCGCAGTTGTTACGGGTCTTGCAGGTATCGGCGGCGGTCTTGCAATCGCGGCAGCCGCACCCGCAGCTATCGCAGCCACAAGCGAAGACCCCAAATCATTCGGTAAATCACTTATCTTCGTTGCTTTGGGTGAGTCGATAGCGCTGTTCGGCGTTGTTATTTCAATTCTTATTCTTAACAAGGTCTGATCGCCGGGCGGCAGTCAGCAAACTGTGTTGGAGGTCAGATTATGCGCTTATATTTAATATGCGATAACGCGGATACCGCAGTGGGCATGCGCCTTGCGGGTATAGAGGGCTGTATGGTCAAGGACGAAACTGCCGCCGCCGAAGCTCTTGAGAATGCGCTTAAGGACGAAAATATCGCAATCGTTCTCATAAACAGAACGCTTTATGAGGCGTGCGAGCAAACGATAAAAGATTTTCGCAAAGCTCATTCCGTACCGATTATTGTAGAGATACCGGATCGCGGCTCAAAAGACGCGGGCGATTCGCTTGCAAAATATATCCGCGACACAGTAGGCATAAATATTTGACCTGAAACGAAGAATAACCTGCCGAACCAAGGCAAAAAGGAGGACCTTCGTGATTAACGACGAAAAAAAGGTGTCTGATTTTATAAAGGCGATAAATGCCGAGGCGGACGCTAAATGCGAAGAAATAAAAAACGAAACCGACAGTTATATTGAGCGCGAGCTTAAAACCGCAAAAAAAGCCGCCAAAGCGAATGCCAAGACGGTTGCAGCTTCGGAGCTTTCAAAGCTCGGTGAGCAGAGCAATGCGGATTCTTACAAATCAAGAGTTTGCCAGATTAAAGAAATAGTTGCAAAGCGCGCAGAGATAACCGATAAAGTTTTTGCAAAAGCAACCAAAGAAATAATCGAGTTCACACAAAGCGACGAGTACGGCGATTTTCTTGAAAAGAGCGCAAGGAACATACTCTCTGCAATAGGTGACGACGCAGTTATTTATGTAAAAGAAGACGATGAAAAATACTCATCTCGCTTAAAGGCTTTTTGCAAAGACGTTAAAACAGATAAATCAATAATAATCGGCGGCTGCAAGGGCGAAAATACGTCTGCTTCAATGAGTGCGGACGACACGCTTGACAGCCGAATAAAAGAGCAAAGAGAAGAATTTTATTCTTATTCGGGTCTTTCAATCACAGGCTAAGGAGGGTCATTATGCAGGAAAATTTAATTTATGGCATAAACGGCCCCGTTGTCACCGTAAAGGGCAGAACAACACTCTCTATGATGGAAATGGTGTATGTAGGCAACGCAGGGCTTATAGGCGAGGTTATTCGCCTTGATAAAGACGCCGCTGTTATTCAGGTTTATGAAGAGACGTCGGGCTTAAAGCCCGGCGAGCCTGTTCGCTCAACGGGTCAGCCCATGAGCGTAACTCTCGGCCCCGGCATACTCAGCAACATATTTGACGGAATTGAAAATCCGCTTGACCTTATAGCCGCGTCGGCAGGCGCATTTATACCGAGAGGTCTGCGCCCGTTTCCGCTTGATGAAAACAAGCTGTGGGATGTTACGGTAACGGCTAAGGTCGGCGACGAGCTCCACGGCGGAGATATATATGCTACCTGCCCCGAAACGAGCAGTATAGTTCACAAAATCATGGTTCCTCCGTCACTCGGCGGCAAGGTAACCGAGGTTAAACCGAGCGGTCAATACAAGGTGCATGACGTTGTAGCGGTTATAGAGGATGAAAAGGGAGAAAAACACGAGCTTACTCTTTGCCACAAATGGCCCATCAGAACACCCAGACCGCTTAAAGAGCGCATATCGCTCACACAGCCGCTTGTTACGGGTCAGAGAAGTATTGACACCTTGTTCCCGATAGCAAAGGGCGGCGCGGCGGCAATACCCGGTGGCTTCGGCGCAGGCAAAACCGTTACACAGCACCAGATAGCAAAATGGTGCGATGCAGATATAATCATATATATCGGCTGCGGCGAGCGCGGCAATGAGATGACTCAGGTTCTTGACGAGTTTGCAGAGATTACAGACCCCAAAACGGGCGAGCCTTTGACCGACAGAACCGTACTTATAGCAAATACTTCAAATATGCCTGTTGCGGCTCGTGAAGCTTCTATTTACACAGGCGTTACAATAGCGGAATATTACCGCGATATGGGTTATCACACCGCAATGATGGCGGATTCCACCTCACGTTGGGCAGAGGCACTGCGTGAGATTTCCGGCCGACTTGAAGAAATGCCCGCGGACGAGGGCTTCCCGGCATATTTGCCGTCAAGACTTTCGGAATTTTACGAGCGTGCGGGTTATGTTAAAAACCTTAATGGCAGCGAGGGCTCGGTTTCTATAATCGGTGCGGTTTCACCTCAGGGCGCCGATTTTTCGGAGCCTGTAACACAGAACACAAAGAGATTTATCCGCTGCTTCTGGGCACTTGATAAAAGCCTCGCATACGCGCGTCACTATCCGGCAATTAACTGGACAGACAGCTACAGCGAGTACATCGGTGACCTTTCACCCTGGTACACCGAGAATGTCGGCGAAGATTTTATGAATTGCAGAAACGAAGTTTGTGCAATTTTGGCAGAAGAAAAAAATCTTATGGAGATAGTAAAGCTCATAGGCGCAGACGTGTTGCCCGATGACCAGAAGCTCACCATAGAGACTGCGCGTGTTATCCGTGTGGGATTTTTGCAGCAGAACGCCGGCGACGATATAGACACTTATGTCGTAATGCCCAAGCAGCTTAAAATGATGAGGATTATACTTTTGCTTCACCACATGGCAAAGGAGCTTATTGCAAAACAGGTTCCTCTTTCAAAAATAATTGCAACGGGTCTTTTTGACAGACTTTTGCAGATGAAAAACAATATTCCCAACGACAAGCTTGATATGTTTGACGAATACGAAGAAGAGGTAAGATCCGGCTTGTCAAAACTCAGCGCATAAGGGGGCGTTTTTATGATAATTGAATACAGCGGACTTAAAGAGATTAACGGCTCTCTTGTTGTGCTTGATAATATAAAAGACGCTTCTTATGACGAAATGGTTGAGCTGAAGCTCGGCGACGGAAGCACGCGTACCGGGCGTATAGTTCAGGTTGAGGGCGAAAAGGTAGTTATTCAGGTTTTTGAGGGCACAAAAGGTGTGTCGCTTGTAAACACAAAAACAAGATTTACAGGCCACCCGATTGAGCTCGGTCTTTCACCCGAAATAATGGGCAGAGTATTTGACGGACTCGGCAGACCCGCCGACGGACTCGGAGAGGTTTATCCTCTTAAAAAGCGCGATGTAAACTCTTCGCCCATAAACCCGGTTTCGAGAGTTTACCCAAAAAACTATATCAATACAGGCATTTCGTCAATAGACGCGCTTACCACTCTTATCAGAGGTCAGAAATTGCCGATATTCTCAGGCTCCGGTATGAAACACAACGAGCTTGCCGTTCAAATAGTTAAGCAGGCCTCGGTTGCCGACGGTGAGGATTTTGCAATAGTTTTTGCCGCCATGGGCGTTAAAAACGACGTTGCGGATTATTTCAGGCAGTCGTTTGAAAAGGCGAATGTTATGGATAGGGTTGTAATGTTTTTGAACCATTCAAACGACCCCATTATAGAGAGAATTATCACCCCCAGATGTGCGTTGACCGCGGCGGAGTATTTGGCGTTTGAGCTTAACATGAATATTCTTGTTATTCTCACGGATATGACATCTTACGCCGAGGCTCTTCGTGAGTTCAGCTCGTCAAAAGGCGAAATTCCCGGACGTAAGGGCTTCCCCGGATATCTTTATTCGGATTTTGCATCGATCTATGAGCGCGCAGGTATAATAAAGGGTTCAAAGGGTTCTGTTACGCAGATTCCGATTCTCACCATGCCCAATGATGATATAAACCACCCGATTCCCGACCTTACCGGCTATATCACAGAGGGTCAGATAGTTCTTGACCGTTCGCTTGACGCAGTCGGCATTTATCCGCCGATAGGCGTTCTCGCTTCGCTTTCACGTTTGATGAAAGACGGCGTAGGCGAGGGCTACACGAGAGAGGATCACAGCAAGCTTTCAAACCAGCTTTTCTCATGCTACGCAAAGGTGCAGGATGCTAAATCTCTTGCCAGCGTTATAGGCGAAGATGAGCTTTCTGCCGCAGATAAGAGAATACTCAACTTCGGCAAGAGGTTTGAGAACGAATTTATCGCGCAGGGTTCTAATGAGAACAGAACAATAACGCAAACTCTTGACCTCGGCTGGGATCTTCTCAGAATGTTGCCCAGAGAGGATCTTGACCGAATAGACGACAAGACGGCAGAGAAATATTACTATAAAAAATAATCGTCCGTGAAAGGAGATGGCGCACGGTATGGCACAGATATTTATAACCAAAAACAACCTCATGGCTCAGAAAAAATCGCTTGATCTTGCAAAGCTCGGCTATGATTTGATGGACAGAAAAAGAAATATACTCGTGCGTGAAATGATGTCTCTTGCTCAAAAGGCGGCGACTATTCAAAAAGATATAAGTGCCGCATATGTTCAGGCATATGACGCACTTGAAAAAGCCTTTATAACTTTGGGCGACTGCACGGTTTATGCGGAGTGTATCCCGGTTGACGACTCCGTGAGCATGAAGCTCAGAAGCGTAATGGGTGTTGAACTGCCGGAGATTTCGATAGAAAAAACCGACCGCCATAATTATTACGGACTTAATGAAACAAACTCTCAGCTTGACGAAGCATATATTCAGTTTGACAGAGTTAAGTATTTGACCGTTGAACTCGCGCAGGTAGAGAGCAATGTAATGCGCCTTGCGGACGCAATCAAAAAGACCCAAAAGCGCACAAATGCTTTGAGTAATATTATGATACCGAAGTTCACCTCAACAATAAAGTTTATATCCGATGCTCTCGACGAAAAAGAGCGTGAGGATTTCTCAAGGCTTAAAGTTATAAAAAGGCAAAAGACAGAATGATTAAAAGACCGCCCGTTTGCAGGCGGTTTTTTTTTTGCATAAATCAGCGGATTTTATCCCGTAGGGCGGTGTGCCCACACTGTGCCGTTAAGCTTTCGCCTGAATAAAACGCGGAACACATATCGCCTCCACTTTAGGGGAGGTGGCACGGCGAAGCCGTGACGGAGGGGTTGAAGTTACATCAAGTTTATGGAAAACCCCTCAGTCGCTCTCGCGACAGCTCCCCTGCAGGGGCGCCTATACACAGATGTCGGCAACATCATACCGCAAGCTTTCACCTCATCAGTCACTTCGTGACAGCTTCTCCTCGAGGAGAAGCCGATTGTAGCCTTCGCCCCGGTGGAGAAGGTGGGAAGCGCCGGATGAGGGCGAGTTTTGCCGTTAGCTCACATGAAATTTAGAGCAATCACACCAAAAGCCACATCGTAGGGCGGTGTGCCGATACCTTGTTATACGGTCGCTTAATTTTCCGAAATCAATATACCGGCTTCCAATATCCTCAGCTCTATGCTTACCATACCGTCGTCAAGCGCATCTATAGTAAATATATCCGCTAACTCAAAAACTTCTTTCATATGCTCTGTCAGGCTGTCAAAAACATATGATTGGAGCTCAATGTCGAATGCGTTATCAGATATATCAAATTTTGCTTTAACACAATATTTAGATGCCAGTTGCAGTATCCTTGATATTTTGACTACTGTTTCGGGCTTTAATATGTATTTGTTGTTTTTTGTTTTTTCTTCATGCAGCTCCATTGCTTTCCTAATAAGTTTTGCAAATTCGTAATCGTTCATAAAATACCTCCGAAGTTAATGTACAAAAGTTGTTCTTGTGTTGTTCCTGTTTTTAAAAATTCTCCTACATATGTATCGTGTCCCCTTTAACTTATTTATAGGGCGCAGGTGTGCGTGGAACGCTTGCCGTTGCCTCTTATATAGCGTCGGTGGGCGGGTGTGCCTGCCACTTCCATATATATAGCACGGTTGGCTACGTTGCACTCGCCTCTCCCATATATAGCCGCAGTGCTGACTTGCACCTGCCTCTCCCATATATATAGTACGGGTGTTCGGTGTTTCCGCTTGAGTGGCGGCTTGTTTTTGTTCTAAATTATATATTTTGAACGCTTTAACTGTTAAAAATAATTCAAAGTTTAAAATATAATCTAAGATATTTGGTGAGAAAATTTTATACACAATTTTTATTTAATGTCAAATTGAATAAAAAGTCATTGCAAACAGAGCTAAAATATGTTAAAATCAATATAATAAATTTTATGGAGGTATCTGTATGCAAAAAGTGTCGTTTTTACATAAAATTTTCGGTACGACTCCGGGCGAGGGGATTCAGCCCAAAGAAGCAATCGCTTATAGCGTAACCGGCATAGGGCAAAATTTTATTTGCACAATAATCGGTTCATATCTTACCGTGTTTATGACCGAGGCACTGCTTTTTGGTTCCGATGATTTTAAAGTCGGTGCGGTCTCGGGCTCGGTTGCCGTTGCACTTTTGATGCTTTGCACAAGAATTTTTGACGCGCTCAACGACCCGATAATGGGCAGTATTGTTGACAGAACAAGAACTCCGTGGGGCAAATGCCGTCCTTATCTTAAATGGATGGCTATACCGATAGGAATTATGACTCTTGCTTGCTTCTTACCGTTCTATCAGGCAAAATCGGTTGCATCTTTTGCGGCTATATCAGCCATATATGTTATCTGGAGCGTTGTTTACACCGTTGCGGACGTACCTTATTGGGGACTTTCAACCTGCCTTACGAATAATACCGAGGTCAGGGGCAAGGTGCTGACGGTTGCAAGGCTTGCCTGCACACTCGGCGCAGGTCTTGTCACGGTTTCGGTGCCCATAATATCCTCTGCGGTTACTCAAAAATATAAACAAGACGGTCAGGTACTCGTTCAGTATATAGGCGAGAATGCAAATACGCTTAAATGGACCTACTTCCTTTGCGCTCTTGTTTTGGTTGTTGTTTCTATGCCGATGTTTTTTTACGGCTTCAAAAACACCAAAGAGAGATTTCAGTCAACAGAAAATCCGCCAAGCCTCGGTCACAACTTAAAGCTCCTTTTCAAAAACAAAGAGCTTTTGCTCATAGTTCTTTCGGGTATACTCGGCGGCGCAAGAATGGTATATACCTACACAGGCGGACTTTATTTTGCTAAATATGTTCTCGGTGAAGAGGGCTTGTTCTCTCTTATAACAATGCTTATGGTTCCCGGCGGACTCGTCGCATCGTTGCTTGTGCCCTGGATGAGCAAAAAATTCACAAAGAAAAAGGCATATATCATGGTTCACGCTCTCGGCGCTGTGGTTATGTTTGCAATGTATTTCATAGGCTACGACGCGAGGTGGAAGATGTGGATATGCGCGATAGGCCTTGTTTTGCTCGGCATACCTCAGGGCGTAAACAATATTATCACATACGCTATGATAGGCGACACCGTTGAATATCTTGAATGGAAAACGGGCGAGCGCGCAGAGGGCATTTGCTTTGCAATGCAGACCTTTATAAACAAAATCGGCATGGCTGTCGGTGCGTTTGTCGGCGTAATATCTTATAAGGTTGCGGGTATAAACCCCACTGCGGCAGACGGAGTTTATATAACTGCCGGAGGCAAAGACACGCTTTGGACGCTGCTTATTCTCTCGGGTGCAATAAGCATGGCTCTTACAATAGTGCCGATGCTGTTTTATACCATAACAGAAGATAAACAGCGCAAAATGGTAAAAGAAATTGAAGAAAGAAAAGCCGGAAAAACAGCCGCGAAATAACAGTCAATATGAATAAAATAAATAATTGGATATGGCTCAGTGAAAAGCTTTATCCCGACAATCAGCGTACCGTCTGCACATCGTTTGCGGACGGTACTTCAGAAAAAAGGAACTACTGCGTTGCAGAGTTTAAAAAAGAATATGAATTTGATGAAGATGCAGAGTCTTTAAATGTAAAAATCAGTGCCGATACATTTTTTCGCCTTTATATAAACGGCGAATTTGTCGGCAACGGTCCTGCCTGCGCCGGGGGAGATTTTGAAAGCGAAAACTCCCCTTATTGGCACTATGCAAACAATTATTCTTTAAAGAACACAGGCAAAAAACTCAGCGTCTTTGTTCAGGTGCAGCTTTCTCCCGTTGTTATGACCGATATATCCTGCGGCCGGGGAGGGCTTGCGGCGCAGATAAACGCACATTTTAAAAGCGGCAGAGGAATTGAACTTGCCACGGACGAAAGCTGGCAGTGCAGAATTAACAAAGCCTATACAGAGCCTTTTTGCTATGACGGCAGAATTATGCCGTCCGAGTGGAGCAATGCCGAAAAAACTTCTTTTGAACGGCATATAAAAGACGCACCTATTCCGATGCTTTCGTTTGAAAAAATCCGACCTGTAAATCAGAAAAAAATTGTTGTAAAGCCCGGTGAAACCAAAGAGTTTACCGCAGAGTTTGACAAAATTTATTCCGCAAGCGCAGATTTGCAGATTGAAACGGACGGCTGTGAAATAGATGTTACGGTTGGCGAATACGGCGATGTCATAAGCCGCAGAGAAAAAATTGTTGTGACAGAGAATATGCACTATACCGATATGAATTTTCACTCTATGGGTATGTATACGCTTAGAATAAAAAACTTCGGTCAAAAAGCAACCTCTGTTCTGCCTGCTGCGGTTTTTCAGTGTTATCCGACCACGGACGAGGGCGAATTTATTTGCAGTGATAAATCCCTTAATAAAATTTATGACGTTTGCAAGCATACTCTTAAAATATGCCGGCAGACTATGCACCTTGACAGCCCCATGCACCAAGAACCGCTTGCCTGCACGGGAGATTACTATATAGAAAGTCTTATGACGGCATTCACTTTCGGCGATATGCGCCTTGCTTCTTTTGATGTTATGCGAACTGCCGATATGCTTTGCGAAAACGGCGGCAAAATGTTCCACACAACTTACAGCTTGATTTGGGTTCGTATGCTGTGGGATGTTTATATGTTTACAGGCGATAAAAATTTGCTGAATTATTGCAAAGATGCCGTCAGGATTCTTTTAAAACGATTTGAAACATATTTGGGCAAAAACGGAGTTATTGACTCGCCGCCGAATTATATGTTTGTGGACTGGGTGGTTGCAGACGGATATTCAATGCACCATCCGCCGAAAGCACTCGGTCAAACTTGTCTCAATGCTTTCTACCGTGACGCACTTTGCCATGCGGCAAAAATTATGGAAGAAATCGGCGATGGCGAGATGCAAGAAAAATATTTGCACGATGCCGAAAAGCACAAAGAAAACCACAATAAAATATTTTTTGATAAAGAAAAAAGGCTTTATTTTGACGGACTTAACGGCAAAACGGGTTCGCACAAATGGCTGCCGGAGAACATAGACGGCAGATATTATTCAAAACATTCAAACATTTTGTGCGTTATGAGCGGACTTTGCGAGGGCGAGCTTGCAAAAGAAATAATCGAGCGCGTAATAAACGAAAAATTTATTACCGAGCTTCAGCCGTATTTTATGCACTTTTTGTTTGAGGCGCTTAAAAAGACGGGGCTTTATAAAAAATATGCTCTTTCTCTTTTGTATCGCTGGAGCATTATGACAAACGCCTGCTCAAAAGGTTTGCAGGAGGGCTGGATAAAGCCCGAAGAAAGCTATTCTTTTGACCACAGCCATGCGTGGGGCGGTACGCCTGCGTATCAGCTGCCGTATGCCGTGACAGGTCTTGAAATGCTTGAGCCGGGCTATAAAAAAATTGCTCTTTCACCAGATCTTTTAGGTCTTGATTCGGCATATGTTAAAATACCCACGCCAAAGGGATATATCGTCTGCGATATAAAAAGAGATGCAGAGCCTAAAATAACCGTACCGGAGAGTATAGAGTTCAATATAAATTAACACGAAAGGCGCGCGCTGCGCGGTAAGTGAAATATGAAATATATAAAATCTTTTTTGAGCATTTTACTTTGTCTGCTGTTTGTTTTTGCTTTTGCTTCATGCGGTGAAAAAAAGAATGAAACAGAAAAGACAGAACAAAAGACGGTTCAGCAGATAAATTATACGGAGAAATGGATAGTTGAGCCGTCGATAAAAGCAGACAATATTTATTCTTTGCCGCTCGTAAAATTTAACGAAGAGACAAATCATTATGACGTCAGCTTCGGTGATGTTTATGTTATTGAACGCGACGGAAAATTCGGCTTTATAAACTCAAACGGCGAAGTGGTGACAAAACCGAAATACGATTCGGCAGAAACCTGCCCGTGCTCCGACGGATATATCGTCAAAGAAAAAACAGAGGGCTCGTATTCGGTCACCTATCTTGTTAATTCCTCGCTAAAAAGCATTTGGCGCTATCCGCACAAGTGCACACAAAAAGGCGATTACGTTTATAAGTGGAATCAGACAGCATCTTCGCTTTCGATTGAAAAATTAAGCGGGGAAACAAGCGTAAAGACAGGTAAGAAAGCTGTGCTTCCCGAAACCGCAAAGCTTAAAGACAATGAGACAAAATTTGTTTTTGTCGGTGCAAACGGTCTTATAACGCAGGATACATATGACGGTGCGGGCATTTATACGGGCTCGCTTGCGGCCGTTTCAAAAGGCGGCAAATGGGGCTATGTAAATTCAAGCGGCAAAACGGTAATACCTTTTGAGTTCAGCGCAGTCGAGGGTTACCGCGCAGTAGGCAGTGCCGACACGCCCTATGAGTGCAGTGAAAATTATGTAACTGTTTTAAAAGACGGCAAATACGGCATTTATAAATCCGACGGAACAGCGGTTGTGCCGTGCAAATATAAATTTCTAACCACAGTGCACGACGGCAGGGCATTTTGTTCGGACGGTGCGGGCATATGGGGCATACTCTGCATAGACGAAAGTATTTCGGACGGAATAATATCCCCGGAAGAAAAAGCCTCGGCTTCAACGAAAACAAGCTCTTCGTCCTCGGCTTCACAAAGTAGTAAAAACAGCACCGAAAGCAGTGCTGCGGAATAAAAACCTCACCGTATTTTCGTTTTTAGATTTATAAAGAAAATTAGTGCCGATAAATAATTTGTTTTGCTATTTTGGGACTTGACATACCTTGAAAAATTGATATAATATAATCCGTATATAAGTTTATTAAGGGAGTGAGTAGCCATGGGTGAAGGTCAGACCTCGTCAAAAAGAAGCTTGAAGCCTATAATTATCGCAGTGTCCCTTGTTTTGGCAATGGCAGCGGCGTTCTTTTTGATAAGCAGTTTTATCGGTTCGGATAAATCGTCATCCGAAGCTTCTGCCCAGATGGGGGATGCGCTTGCAAACGAAGCGGGCGGCAGTGTAGAGAAAATCACAACTGCGCAAACTGCAAACGCGGCAGCAGCAAATGAAAAAGGCGAAACATCAACTACCAAGGCATACGTTAACAAAATCGAAGAAGTGGAAAAAATGACCAACAGAAAAAACAACACCTCTTCTTCAAAAGACGTCACTTTACCCAAAGGCTCAAAATCGACGCTTATATCGGGTCTGACGGCAACCAAACGCTGGACTGCTTCCAGTGTTATATCAAAGGTTGTTGCAGAAGAGATACAGGCACCTCTCAACGTATATGACGAAAACGGAGTAAAAACCTCCGAGACAAAAACACGTTCTCTTTATGTGGCGGTTATTGACACAAAACCGTCAAGAGTCTGCATACCCGCAGCAAGTCAGTATACCAGCACCTGTGTTGCTTCAATGGGCGGCATAGTTAAAGGATACGGCAAAAAAACAGGGCAGGATATTCTCTTTGCTTCAAGCAACGAAATGTGCGCGAGAGATTATTATAACCCGAACGGCAAAATCTTCTACAACGGCGATGATACGCTTTCGGCAACCGTTATTAAAGACGGCAAAATCGCACAGCGCGATGTTGCGAGCCCCAAATCTCTTATAATTTATAATAACGGCAACTGGGAGTTCCCCAAGAGCGTATCGCTCTCATCATCTGCAGACCTTATAAAGAGGGGTGCAATCGCATCGGTTTCTTATACATACCCCGTTATATGGGAGGGTAAGAGATACAACCACTATGACAGCGGCGAAAACACGGGAATATGGACCGACCATGCCATA
The DNA here is from genome assembly GCA_900539465.1 of uncultured Ruminococcus sp. Taxonomy (GTDB): domain Bacteria; phylum Bacillota; class Clostridia; order Oscillospirales; family Acutalibacteraceae; genus CAG-488. The sequence continues at coordinate 30,170 of UQCF01000002.1, forward strand.
GGTGAGACCGAGTGCAGAACCCTTATAGGCAAAATAAACAATAACAAATATGTTGTTGTTATGAGCGACGGATTCGGATACGGATATTTGGCTGAATATATGTTAAACGATCTCGGCGTTAATTACGCTTACTGGGGCAACGGCAGCGTCGCCGCAGGAATGTACATAAAAGGCTACGGGGTTATAACACCTTATAATTATGTTGTACACGGAGATCTGTTTTGCATTAAATAAACAAAAAGCTCAAACCGCCGTCAATACGGCGGTTATTTTTTTGCTTCGGAGGGCAAATGGAAAGACTTGATAAACTCATATCAAACAGCGGTACTCTTTCAAGAAAAGAGGTTCACCGGCTTATAAAGTCCGGCAGAGTCTCGGTTGACGGTATAACCGTTAAAGACCGCGGCTTTAATATTGACCCTCAAAGCGCAAAAATTAAAATAGACGGCGAAGAGCTTGTTCTTCAAAAATACGTCTATATTATGATGAATAAACCGCAGGGCATTATAAGTGCTGCGAGAGACGGCAAAGAAAAAACCGTTATCGACATTGTGCCGGAAGAACTTAAAAGAAAAAATCTTTTTCCTGCCGGGCGTCTCGATAAAGACACGGTCGGCTTTATGCTCATAACAGATAACGGCGATTTTGCACATAAAATTCTTTCGCCCAAAAACCATATAAGCAAAACCTATGAGGCTCGTTTGGCACAGCCCATAACAAATGACGAACTGCAAAAAATCAGGCTTGGCATAACTCTCGGCGACGGAACGAAATGCTTGCCTGCCGAGGCAGAAGTTTGCGAGAACGGAGAAACTCCGCTCGTTAAAGTTGTGCTTTGCGAGGGCAAATATCATCAGATAAAAAGAATGTTTGCCTCACTCGGCAATTCGGTAACAGAGCTTAAAAGGGTTAAAATGGGCGCGTTGCCGCTTGATGAATCTCTTGCCCCCGGCGAGTGCAGAATTTTAACGGAAAGTGAAATAAAACTCATAGGCTGGTAATAATAAAATAATGTTTGGCATATCATAGAGTAACATTATTGCGGAGAGTGCTATGTTTGTTATAATTGATATGTCAGACGACAGAAAAAGAATATTTGAGAAGTACCGCAGACATGATATAGAAATAAAACGCTTCGATGTCAAGGGCTGCGCTCCGTTCTTTTGCCTTAAAGCACACAGAAGGTTTTATGATGCCGAAGAAATCAAAAAAACAGTCGGTCGATACGGACTTGCCGTGTTCGCGCATGATATTCCCATTCCGCAGGAGCTTTCTGATTTGGAATTTAAACCGTATACATTGCCGCTGAAGATGCTCATTTGCTCTGCCGCCGCATATTACGGCTCTCTCGGCGAAAAGCAGAGGCGTGAGTGCGTTACGGTTATAGATAAAAGAGCAAAATGCTGCGATGTTATAGTGACGCTTGCGAATAACGTAAGATATGTCCGCGTGATTACCGACAAGGCAGAAAAGTATGAGGACGTTTGCCGCAAAATTTATGAAAAATGCGGCGCAGCTGTCAGCGTAACGAATAAACTTGCGTCGGCTTACGGCAGTGATATGATAATTTCTGTCGATAACAGCGAAGTCAAAGATTTTGACTGCGGCAAAATAATGGTTTACAAAAAAACGGCAGAACAAAAAAATGCTTATTCGTTTTCTTCCTGCAGAACGGTCTACCCGGGTTTTGACTGCGAAAGGGCGGGTGTAGACAGCTATTTGCTTCTTTGCGCTCTTTACGAGACCTGCGGTTACCGCCCCGAGGGGATTCCGCTCTTTGACGGCTTTGACGCGGCGGCCTCGGTAATGAAGATAAACGCTTGACTTTTTGGCACGATTTAACTATAATATAGTATCGCTATTTTCCGCATAATGATGATTAAGCGGTTGAAAGGATGAATAAAATGGCACAGGAAATTTTACTTACGGCGGACGCTTATAATAAAAAGCACGCGGAGCTTGAGCAGCTCAAAACCTCCGGCAGAGATGAGATTGCCGAGAGAATTAAAGAGGCTCGCTCATTTGGTGACCTTTCCGAAAACAGCGAATATGATGAGGCACTCAATGACCAGGCAAAGCTTGAGGCGCGCATCAGCCAGCTTGAAACAGAGCTGAAAGACGCCAAAATCCTTGACGAAAACGCAATTAACACAGAGATGGTTCATTTAGGTTCAAGGGTTAAAATCTTTGATGAAGATTATGATGAGGTTGAGGAATATCAAATTCTCGGCGAGTCACAGGCTAACCCCGATGAGGGTATAATTTCGGATCAGTCGGCAGTCGGCAAGGCTCTTATGGGTCATAAGGTTGGCGACAAGGTTGACGTGCACCTTCCCAACGGGTCAACTATATCCTTTAAGATTCTCGAAATTTCAAAATGACACATACGGGCGCAGAGCTTTGAGCCTTTGCGCCCGTATTGTTCGTATATATTCAGCAAAATAAGGAGTTAAAATTATGGCAGAAGAAATAAATGCTCTCGCTCCCGAGAAAGAGCAGGATACAAATGAACTCAGAAGAATAAGAGTCGAAAAATTAGAGGCTCTCCAGGCAGAGGGCAACGACCCGTTTCATATAACGCTTGCCGAGCAGACCCATACTGCGGCAAAAATAGTAGAGAATTATGATGAGCTTGAGGGCAAGGACGTAAGCATTTGCGGACGTATTATGACATGGCGCGATATGGGTAAAGCCAACTTCATTGATATTCGCGACCGCTCCGGCAGAATGCAGATTTATGTTCGTATGAACGACATAGGCGAAGAAGAATTTGCCGCATTTAAAAAATGGGATATAGGCGATATTATAGAGGTAAAGGGCTTCGTTTTCCGTACCCGCAGAGGTGAAATTTCAGTTCATGCAAAGCAGGTTCGTCTTCTCACAAAGTCATTGCTTCCTCTCCCCGAGAAGTTCCACGGACTTAAAGATACCGACACAAGATACCGTCAGCGTTATCTTGATTTGATAATGAACCCCGAGGTTAAAGATACTTTTTATAAGCGCTCAAAGATTATAAGCGAAATCAGACGTTACCTCGATTCTCTTGATTTTATGGAAGTTGAGACCCCCATGCTTGTTTCAAATGCAGGCGGCGCAGCGGCACGTCCGTTCTTCACTCACCACAATGCGCTTGATGAAGACTTTAAGCTCAGAATTTCTTTGGAGCTTTATCTCAAACGTCTTATCGTAGGCGGCATGGAACGTGTTTATGAGATAGGCAGAGTATTCAGAAACGAGGGACTTGACACTCGTCACAACCCAGAGTTTACTCTTATGGAGCTCTATCAGGCATACACCGATTATCACGGAATGATGGATCTTGTTGAGGGTCTTATCCGCCACACCGCAAAGACGGTTCTCGGCTCTGCGGTTGTTAAATACGGCGATATAGAGCTTGATTTTGAGAGTGATTTTGAAAGAATCACTATGCTTGACGCCGTTAAAAAATATGCGGGTATTGATTTTGACGCCCTTACCTTTGAAGAGGCTTGTGCACTCGCAAAAGAAAAGGGTATAGAGTTTGAACCCAGACACAAAAAGGGCGACCTTCTCAGCATGTTCTTTGAAGAGTTTGTTGAAGAAAACCTTGTTCAGCCCACATTTGTTATAGATTACCCGGTTGAGGTTTCTCCGCTTACAAAGCGCAAGCCCTCAAAGCCGGAATATACAGAACGCTTTGAACTTTTCGTTGCGGGCAGAGAACTTGCAAACGCATACTCCGAGCTCAATGACCCAATTGACCAGCGCGGACGTTTTGAGGCACAGGAAGAGCTCCTTGCCGCAGGCGACGAAGAGGCAAACCATACGGATGAGGACTTCCTTACCGCCCTTGAATACGGTATGCCCCCCACAGGCGGCATAGGTATAGGTATTGACCGCCTTGTTATGCTCCTTACAGACAGTGCCGCCATCAGGGATGTGCTGTTGTTCCCCACCATGAAAAGTTTGGGTGAATAAAACACAGTATATGATGATTTCAGTTGTAATTGCCGCTTATAACGGCGGTGAATATATTGCACAGCAGCTTTCTTCTGTGCTGCCGCAGCTCGGAGAAGATGACGAGGTTGTTATTTCGGACGATTTTCCTTCGGGCAGCACGGCAAAGGCTGTAGCTCCTTTTCTTTTGACGGACAAGCGTGTGAAATATATAAAAGGACCCGGCAAAGGCGTTATTAAAAACTTTGAAAACGCAATAAATTATGCTTCGGGCGATTATATATTTCTTTGCGATCAAGACGATGTTTGGCTTGACGGCAAAGTGAGCGCGGTGATGAAAGCCTTTGAGGACGGTGCTTCGGTTGTTATGCACGATGCGTATATTACCGACAGCAAGCTTAACGTTACCGAAAACTCTCTTTTTTCAAAAAACGGAGCCGGGACAGGCTGTGTTAAAAACATAATCAAAAACACCTATACGGGCTGCTGCATGGCTTTCAGTGCAAAGATAAAAAAATATATACTTCCGTTCCCGGACGCTATACCGATGCACGACCAGTGGATTGGCCTTATCGGTGAAAAAGCGGGCAAAGTTGCTTTGATAAACGAGCCGTATATCTATTACCGTCGGCATGACGGCACGGCAACGGGAGGAAAGACTTCTTTCTTGCAAAAAATAAAATGGAGAGCGGATATTATCCGCTGCCTGTCAGAAAGGCGGGTGGATTTATGACAAGCCCAAGGGTTACCGGTTCTATTGTAACTCATAACAATATGAAAGCCATAAAAGAAACTCTTGATACAATTTTTGCCAATATCGGCAATGTTGATTTCAGACTTTATGTTATAGATAACGCCTCGACAGACGGCACTCCTAATTTTATAAGAGAGCAATATCCGCAGGTGTGTCTCATTGAGCCGATGACAAATAACGGCTTCGGCGCGGGTCACAACCTTGTTTTGCCGATGATAGAGTCGGATTATCATATCATCATAAACCCGGATATAATAATCAAAGACAATGCGATAGAAAAAATGATAAATTTTCTCGACGCTCAAAACGATATAGGCGTTCTTTCGCCTAAAATTTGCTTTCCCGACGGCAGAGAGCAAATTCTCGGCAAAAAAAATCCGAGGCTCAAATACCTTTTTGCGAGCCGCTTGAGGAACGAGCAGGCTCCCGGCAAGCTTTTGCGTGAGTATGCGATGCTTGATGAGGATTTGAGTAAAATTCAGGATATTGAAAACACCACAGGCTGTTTTATAGTGTTCAGAACATCGGTGTTCAAACAGCTCGGCGGATTTGACGAGCGTTATTTTATGTATTTTGAGGATGCGGATATTTCGCGCAGAGCCGCTAAAATAACCAGAGTTGTTTATTACCCGGACGCGGTCGTTTATCATGTCTGGGGCAGAGAGAGCAAGCGAAATTTTAAGCTGATGAGAATACACATACAATCAATGTTGAAATATTTTATTAAATGGAAAACTATATGAGGTGAAAGCATGGCTTCAAAACCTTATGTCGGTCAGACAAGGCCGACTTTAAAGCAATATTGCAAGAATGCGTATAAATATCGCTACCTTGCACAGGAGATAATAAGAAAAAACGTTAAGCTTCAATACAGAAACTCTTTTTTGGGAATTTTCTGGACGTTTTTACAGCCGCTTTTGACGATGATTGTGCTTGTGTTTATTTTCGGCACAATTTTCGGCAAGTCAAATGACGGCGTTGTATGTTACCCGGTATTCCTTCTCACAGGCCGTTTGCTGTATGAGTTTTTCACACAGTCCACCAAAAGAGCAATGCGTTCTATAAGGCTTAGCGCGTCTGTTATTCAAAAGGTATATGTGCCGAAGTACATCTATCCGCTTTCAAATGTTTTGTCAACATTTGTAACATTCTGCATTTCGCTGTTGGTGCTTGTTGTTGTTATGGGCTTCTTCCTTATAAAAGGCGGATACCCGGATCTCAGACTTTCACCTTACATTTTCCTTTCGATTGTTCCTATACTTATACTTTGCGTTCTTTGCGTAGGCGCGGGACTCATTCTCTCGGTTCTCAACGTATTCTTCAAAGATATTGAGTATATTTATGACGTTGTTTGCATGATGCTTTTTTATGTTACACCCGTAATGTACAAGCTCGATACCCTTCATAAGAGCGGTATGAACTCCACGGTTATGAGAATACTTATGCTTAACCCGCTTTACAGTATTATAGAAATGTTCCGCTCATGCGTGCTTTACTGTGAGATGTGGAACTGGCATCACTTTGCATATGCTATGGCAACATCTTTTGTTTTGCTTGTGTTCGGTGTTGCGGTATTCTATAAAAAGCAAGACAAGTTTATTCTTCATATTTAAGGAGGGTGCACAGTGGGCAAACCGGCAGTTGAAGTAAAAGATGTCAGCATCTTGTTTAACTTAAATAAAGAAAAAGTAGATAATTTAAAAGAATATTTCGTAAAGTTTGTTACCCACAAGCTCATGTTTACAGAGTTCTGGGCACTCAGAGATATATCTTTCACAGTAGAAAAAGGCGAGCGCCTCGGAATTTTGGGCTTTAACGGTGCAGGCAAAAGCACACTTCTTAAAACAATCGCCGGCGTTTTAAAGCCGACTAAGGGCTCTGTAAAAGTGCACGGCGTTATAGCACCGCTTCTTGAGCTCGGCGCAGGCTTTGATAGCAACTATTCCGGCAAAGAAAATATCTTTCTTTACGGTGCGACGATGGGATATTCGCGCAAATATATTCAGGAAAAATATGATGAAATCGTTGAGTTCTCAGAGCTTAAAGATTTTATTGACGTGCCGATAAAAAACTATTCATCCGGTATGAAAGCGCGTCTCGGCTTTGCAATAGCAACCGCTGTTGAGCCGGAGGTGCTTATACTTGACGAGGTTTTGTCGGTAGGCGACGCAAAATTCAGAAGAAAGAGCGAAGCAAAGGTTACCAGCATGTTTGACAAGGGCGTTACTGTGCTTTTTGTTTCGCACAGCACAGAGCAGGTCAGAAGGCTTTGCGACAAGGCTATCATACTTGAAAAAGGCAAAATTATAGCCCAGGGCGAGGTCAATGAAATATGCGATCTCTATGATGATATAGTTGATAAAAAGTGAGGTAGATATTATGGTAGTAGCAGCAGTTTTTGCGGGTGGCAACGGCAGCAGAATGGGCAACACCGAAACCCCCAAGCAGTATATGATGCTCGGCACAAAGCCGATTATAATTCACACCGTTGAAAAGTTTTTTGTTCACCCCGGCATTGACAGAGTTGTTGTTCTCTGCCCCGGTCTTTGGGTTGCTCAGACAAAAGACATGATTAAAAAATATATCGGCGAAACCGACAGAATAGACGTTATCAGCGGCGGTAAGAGCAGAAACGATACGCTTATGTGCGCTCTTAACTATATTGAAGAGAATTTGACTCTTGATGACGATACTATAATCGTCACTCACGACGCGGTTCGTCCGTTTGTAACTCACAGAATAATAGAGCAAAATATAAAAGCCGCTCAAAAATACGGAGCATGCGACACCGTATTCGGCTCAACCGATACAATAGTTGAGAGCAAAGACGGTGAGTTTATCAGCAATATCCCCGACAGAAAGCATATGTATCAGGGTCAGACGCCTCAAAGTTTCAAGGCAAAAAGACTTCGTGAAATCTGCGATTCTCTCACAGAAGAAGAAAAGGCTATTTTGACCGACGCGTGCAAAATATACACCCTTAAAGGCGAATCCGTAAGTCTTGTGGAGGGCGAGGTATTTAACATTAAAATAACCTACCCCTTTGATCTCAAGATGGCAGGCGTTCTGTTAGAAGGAGTAAATAACAATGATTAACGCCGTTTATCAGCTCGTAGCCCCGAGACAGCTTGACGTTACTTATAAAGAGCTTCCGCTCAATAAAGATACGGTTATCATAAGACCGCTCAAAATGTCAATATGCAAGGCAGATCAGCGTTATTATCAAGGCATGAGAAGCCAGAGCATACTTAAAAAGAAGCTTCCGATGGCTCTTATACACGAGTGCGTTGCAAAGGTCGTTTATGACCCGACAGGCGAGTTTAAGCCGGGAGATACGGTAATCCCCATCCCCAACACCCCGACGGAAAAGGATGATTACATTGCCGAAAACTATCTCTACACAAGCAAATTCCGCGCAAGCGGCTTTGACGGCTTTTTGCAGGACTATGTGGGTTGCGCACCGGACAGACTTGTAAAGCTGCCGGATTGTGTAAATCTCACCGTTGCGGCTTTTACCGAGCTTATCAGCGTAAGCGTTCATGCAATATCAAGATTTGAACGTTTTTCTCACAAGCGCAAAAGAAGAATAGGCGTTTGGGGCGACGGAAATCTCGGCTTTATAACCGCGCTGCTTCTAAATTATATTTATCCCGATACCGAGCTTTATATAATGGGAACAATTCAGGAAAAGCTCTCTTATTTCACATTTGCCAAAGACGCTTATCATGTTGACGCAATACCCGAGGGCTTTTGGGTTGACCATGCGTTTGAGTGCGTGGGCGGTGCCGGCTCAAGAAGTGCGATAAATCAGATAATAGATTATATCAACCCCGAGGGAACAATATCCATTATGGGTGTTTCCGAGAATTTTGTTGATATAAACACAAGAATGATTCTTGAAAAAGGACTTAATATGTTCGGCTCCAGCAGAAGCGGACGTGCCGATTTTGAGAGAACGGTTTCTCTTTTGGCAGCTCACCCCGAGATGTCTCATTATCTTGAGAATATTGTCGGTGATGAAATTCCTGTTTCTTCCATTGCAGACATACACAAGGCGTTCCGGCTTGATTACAGCCGCAACTTCGGCAAGACTGTTATGGATTGGAACAAATAACGGAGGGGTCCGTTTTGAAAAGATTATTTTATATTTTATATGCGGCATTTTTTAATATTTGCCGCATTTTCCCTATAAAAAATAATAGGGTAACTTTTTTGTCGCCACACAGAGAAAATTTTACCGACAGCCTCGGTGCGGTTATGAAAGAGGTTGAGTCAAGAGACAAGTATGAGATTGTAAAAATATCTTCTGCCGACCTTGACATGCGCGGCGGTATAGCCTCGGTGCTCAGAGCTTTGGGATTTTTTACATACAAGGCATATTTGCTTGCAACCTCAAAATACGTTTTTTTAAACGACAACTTTATGCCGATGGGCAGTCTGCATTTCAGCAAAAAAGCGGTTGTTACCCAGCTTTGGCATGCGGAGGGCGTGTTTAAAAAATTCGGGCTTGATATTCCTCAGCCTAAAAAGGTAAGAGAAAGAGAAATATCGGGTGCGTCAAAGCTTACATGGGTCGTCTGCTCTTCCGAGCAGGTTGCGCCGTATTATGCAAAGGCTTTCGGCGTTCCGCAGGAGAAGGTTCTGCCGCTCGGCTCGCCGCGCTCGGATAAGTTTTTTGAAAAAATCGACACCGACAGGATAAAAGAAAAATTTTTCTCAAAATATCCCGAACTCAAGGGCAAACGTCTTGTGCTTTATGCCCCCACGTTCAGAGATAATGAAGAGGACGACAAAGAGCTTTTGTCGTCTGTTGATGCCAAGGCTTTCGGCAAGCGTTTTGACGACAGCGCATTTTTGATAAGGCTTCACCCTCAGATACACCGCTGTGACGGCGTGCTCTCCGGTGCGTGCGACGTTACCGATTGGGAGGATGTCGGCGAGCTTATATCAATTTGCGACGCGATGATAACCGATTACTCGTCTGTTTGTATGGATGCCGCGCTCATAGGAAAACCTCTTTATTTTTACGCTTTTGACCTTGATAAATATGCCGATGAAAGGCAGTTTTATTTTGATTATGAAAGTTATGTTCCGGGGCCTGTGGCGAGAGATTTCTCAACGCTTTTAAATTTGCTCGCGGTCGGAATATCACAAACATATAAAGACAAGCTCAAAGATTTCAGAGAATTTAATTTCGGTTCGCCAGACGGAAATTCTGCCAAAAGAGTTGTCGATACAATAATGAAATAAAATACAGCAGAGAGAAAAACAATTCATTCTCTCTGCTGTATTTTTTTAATCTTCAAACTCTTTAACTATTTTTTTACTGCAGTCGATAAATCTTTTTACAATCAACGACATTGTGTCTTTTGATTTTACCGTTATGCCGAGGTCGCGGTGCTCATGCGGCACAAGCGCTTTGGTAATTACGTTGCCCTTTGCTCCGTCCAAAATGAGTTTTGGCAAAATACTGTAACCGAGACAATGACTGACGATTGAAACAACCGTCGCGTCGTCAACTGTTGTGGAGTTGATTTTAGGCTCAATGCCACTGTCGCGAATAATCCTTATAATATCGTCGTCTGCGCCGTAGGTCGGTATAAAAAACGGCTTATCTTGAAAGAAGTCCATGGTTATATAATCGTCGCCGTTTGTGTCGTCCGGCGGCAATACAGCAAAAATCGGGTCGTCATACAAGTGAATCCAGTCAAGCTTTTGGTCTCGTTTTTTGCTCATAAAACCGAGGTCAACCTCGCTGTTTGTGACAAGGCGCGTGATCTCCTCCGGCAAGCCGACATGAAGCTCAAATTTTGTGTTTGGGTTTTCTTTGCGAAATTCACTGATAATAACGGGAATCCAGTGGTTTGCGATGCTCGAATAAGCCGCAATTCTTATAACCTTGTTGTCGTCGGCTCTGATTTTTCCTATCGCGGCGTCAAGTGCCGACGCTGCTTCGGTGAAATTTTTGATATACGGGAACAGCTCCTGCCCGTCCGGCAAAAGCGTTACGCCGTGTTTGGTGCGCTGAAGAAGAGTGATGCCGATTTCTTTTTCAAGCCTGTTCATCATTTGTGTAAGACCCGCCTGGGTATAGCCGAGCTCCTCTGCTGCGGCGGTTAAGCTGCCGCATTCGCTCGCTTTTAGAAGTGCCCGAAATTTTTCGGAATCCATAAAATAAACCTCTCTAATATCATAACATTATGTAATGGATATATTATAATGTGTCGATTGACTTTTTTCAATATCTATTGTAGAATTTTTTTACATTTTTTGATTTATTTAAACAAGAGAGGAACTTAAAACACATGGGAGAATTAAAAAAGAAATACGGCTTGATTACCGCTATCTGCATGGTTGTCGGTATCGTAGTCGGCTCCGGCGTATTTTTCAAAGCAGAGGTTATGCTCGGTATAACAAACGGCGATCTTCCGGTTGCACTGCTTTCGTGGCTCATTGGCGGCATTGTTATGGTAATCAGTGCATACACTTTTGCGGTAATGGGCACAAAATTTGAGAAAATCAACGGCATAGTTGACTATTCCGAGGCGCTTGTCGGCAGCAAATATGCTTATTATGTCGGCTGGTTTGTCGCAACAATTTATTACCCCGCAATGACATCGGCACTCGCATGGCTTTCTGCAAGGTACACAATGATACTTTTCGGATTTGACGCGTCCTCACCCGAAACTATGGTGCTCGCGTTTGTTTATCTTATTTTAAGCTTTGCGCTCAACACTCTTTCACCGAAGCTTGCAGGTCATTTTCAGGTTTCCACAACAGTAATCAAGCTTATTCCGCTTGTTTTAATGGCTGTTGTCGGCACAATTTACGGCATTAAAAACGGAGTTCTCATAGAGAATATGAATTCGGCCGTTGAGCTTGTCAAAGATGAGGGCGGCAATATCGTATCCGGCGCACATGTTGCAAGACAGCCGATTTCGGTAAGCCTTATTCTCAAAGGCGTATGCACATCTGTGTTTGCCTATGAGGGCTGGATTATAGCGACCGCTATTAACTCCGAGCTTAAAGACGCAAAGAAAAACCTTCCCCGTGCGCTTGTTCTCGGCACAATCATAGTCGTTGTTGTTTATATGCTTTATTATATAGGCATTTCGGGCAGCATAAAAACCGTTGACCTTATCTCAAACGGTGCGGGACTTGCGTTCAAAACAATATTCGGCAACATTGCGGGCACAATTCTTACAGTGTTTATTGCAATATCGTGCCTCGGCACTCTTAACGGACTTACGCTTGCCTGCGGCCGCGGATTCTTCTCGCTTGCAGCAAGAAATCACGGACCGAGACCCGACTACCTCGGCAAGATTGACAAGGCTACGGGAATGCCGTCAAACGCATCTATTATTGCTCTTATGTTTAACGCGCTTTGGCTCTTCTATTTCTATATGGCAAACCTTACACCGTTTGCAAATTATACGGGTAAAGGCTCAATATTCCTCTTTGACTCAACAGAGCCGCCGCTCATTTGCCTTTATGCTTTTTATCTTCCCGTTTATGTTATGTTTATGGTAAAGAGCAAAGAACTCAACTTCTTCCGCCGCTTTGTGATGCCGATTCTTTCGTTTGCCGGCGCATGCCTGTTTATTTATGCCGCTGTTGAAAAGCACGGTATGAAGAATCTCGGCTTCCTCATTATTGCGGCTGTGATTATGGCAATCGGAGCTATCACATATAACCCGAGAAGCATCAATAACAAAAAATGACGGGACTGCCGTATTTAGTGCAGACCAAAGAGTAAAAGTATAAAAAGCTATAATTCACAAACGGTAATGTGGATTATAGCTTTTTTATTTGACAATGAAACAAAGAAAACATCGCTAACTTCTTTTAAACAACGCTTTATATAAAAACCTCCTGCGGCAATTTTTTGTTTTGCCATAGGAGGTTTTGTTTGTATGTGCATTATTTTATTTTTTAGTACGTCGCGCTCTTTCGGGTTCTGTTATTTTAGATGTGAACGCCGAGAGACAGCAAATCAAAAGATCTGCCATAACCGCCGACCATATAGGCATAACACCCACGAGTGTGAACAATATAATTAAAATCTTAACCGCAAAGCACACTGCCGCCGCCGCTTTGGCCGTGAAAACAGTCTTTTTAAAGAGTCTCACCGCTTCGCTTAGCTTTACAAGTCCGCCGCCGGAAAGCGAGATGTCCGCATTGCCGTCAAACTCACGGCTTACACGAATAACGCCTTTAATTTTTTCAGTGTCAAAATCTTTCTTCTTTATGTAAAATGCTTCGCCGTAACGTCTGCCGAGTGCCGTGAGCCATTCATTTCTCTCTTCATCGGTCAGTGCGGCATGGTATTCGTCCACATCGGCATATTTTGCAACGGCTCTTGCCGCGCTTTCGGAGTCTGACGTGAGCATTATTATTCTGCCTATGCCGCTTGAACGCAGGGCGGCAATTCCCTTTTGAACCGATGGCTTTGCCTGCGTTTTGAGCGTTATTATTCCCACAAGCTTTGAATCAAGTGCCACAAGAATACCGTCTCTGTCGCCGGAGGGGATACCGTATTCTTTAAAAGTCTCTTTATCTGCACACAAAATGTTTTTGCCGGCAAATATCGCAAATGCGCCGTGACCGGGGATTTCGTTATAGCCGGATATATATTTTTCGTCTATCTCGGGTGCAACGCTTTTTATTGCGCTTGCAGAGGGGGAGCTTGAGTAATAAAGCGCACCTGCCGCAAGCAAAAGGACCGCTTTGGAATTTAGCCCCACAGGTGATGTAACTTCATCAACGCAAAGCATGTTGCCGCTCTCGACGGCGGATTTTTCAAATGCCGCGCACTTTGCTTTTGCCGCGTTTTCAATACAAGCACTGCTGTTTACCAATACGCCGAATTTTGCGGCGTTCCTTATCCCCGATAAAAACTCTGTCGTAACGCATAAAACGGCTGTGCCGGGGCACGACGCAGCGAGCAAAACCGCCGCTCTGAGAGTCCATACAGTCCACTCATGCGTTATTATCGCCGGCAAAAGCGCGGTTATTATGGCAAGGCATATAATTGCGGGCACATAATAAAATGAAATCTTCGATACCGTCTTTTGCAGCTTGCTCTTTTGATGAGCGGCGTCTCTGAGAGCTTTTTTTGTGAGTGTTGCGGCAGAGTCCGCATAGGTCTTTGTGGTTTTTGCTATAAGTGTTTCGTTTGTGTTGGTCGAGCCGCTCGGTATTTCGTCGCCTGCCGAAATCTCTTTGCCGTTTCCGCCGTTTTCTGTCGGCGCAATAACGCGCGATGAGCCGTGCAAAACTTTGCAGTCTATCGGCACAACAGAATGCGGATAAATAACTATATTCGTACCGATAGCAACCTTTTGTGCAGGTACGCTCTCAACACTTTCATGTGAGGTGACGACGTTGGCATATTGGTTTTCGACGTTTGAGAACGTAATTATAGACTGTGAGTTTTTATGTCTTACCATGCTCTCAAGCTTTTTGAAAACCGCAAAAAGAATTGACGCCGACACAGCCTGCAATCTGCTGCCGAGCAGAGCAAAAATCAAAACCGCTATTATTATCAGCGCGTTTTCGTCTGTCGTTCCCTCTTTCAGCTTTTCAAAAGCGGCCGCGGCAGTGGGCAAAAGCGTCATAATAATCGAGGCATAAAGCATAAGAGTGTAGACAATACCGGGAATCGCGCTGATTTTTATAAAAGACAAAATCATCAGCACAATGCCGATAAGAAACAGCATATCAAAAACTTTTGCGATTTTGCCGTGCACTCCCGAGGGGCAGATAGAAAAATTTTTAATGTTAAATTTTTTTGCTTGCATAAAGAACCATCCTTAAAGTTTATCTGCGGTGCTTTTTAGTGAACACAAACGCAGCTGCTACAAATATTATAGCAGAACTTACAAGAGTCCACAAAAGGTTTTTTAATAAATTTTCAAAACTGCCTGCCGAAGTGTCTTTTACAAGGTCCAAAATATGCTCAAACGGCAGTATGCTGCAAAATACGGCAAAGCCGCCCTTTATTGTTTTTATCGGAATCCATGTACCGCTCAAAAGCGCAAATGCGTTAATAACTATCGAGCTTATTCCGCCGACCTGGGTGGGTGAAAAGATAGAGCCGAATAAAAGCCCGATGCTGATAAAAAACAGTGATGCCGCCATGAGGGCGAGCAGAGTCGGCAAAGTGTAAATGTTTATCTTCATGCCGAAAGCCGCGCCGACAGCAAGGCACAAAATGCTTTGTGCGAGCGCGAGCGGCAGCATGGGCAGGGCATAGCCCAAAATAAAATCCGACGTTTTCATGGGTGAGGCCAACAGTCTTGTTAAAAAAGAATTGTTGTTATCGTTTGCCATTAAAAGGCTTAAAAACAGTGTCAAAAAAGACAGACCGAAGGTTGCCATGCTCGGTGCCATTTCACCTGCGCCGAACATTGAGGGCATACTGTCTACACTGCTTGAGATAACGCAAAAAAGGCACAGCATGATTATCGGAAGTCCCACGCCGAATATCAAGCTCAAAGGGTCCCTTACGATTTCTTTCAGATTTCTCTTTGAAAAAACCAAAGCTTTCATATGTCCTCCTCACCGGCGCAAAGCGAAACAAATGCGTCTTCAAGCGATTCTTTTTTTGTCATTTGTTTAAGCTCTTCGGCAGTGCCGACGGCTTTTATAACGCCCTCGTCCATTATGGCTATTCTGTCGGCAAGAGCCTCCGCCTCTTCAAGATAATGAGTTGTGAGAATAACCGTGACCTTGCCCTTGAGCGGCTCAATATGCTTCCAAAGCTTTCTTCTTGCCATAACGTCGAGCCCGAGCGTCGGCTCATCCAAAAACAGTATTTTGGGCTTTGAAATCATCGCCATTGCAATGCTCAAACGCCTTTGCATACCGCCGGAGAGTGTGCGTGCCTTGTCAGAAGCCCTCTCGGTTAAATCAAAAGATTTCATGTATTCTTCTGCAAGCTCTCTTGCTTTTCTTTTATCCTCGCCGTATATCTGCGCCGAGAATTCAAGATTTTCTTTAACGGTTAATTTGTTAGCAACAGCCGTCTCTTGCGGAGATACGTTTATCATTTTTTTAGCTTCAATGCAGTCTTTAACTATGCTTTTGCCGAAAATCAGTGCGTCGCCGCTTGTGGGAGTTGTAAGACTCGTAAGCATTTTAATCGTTGTTGTTTTGCCGGCACCGTTTTGACCGAGCAATGCAAACATCTCTCCGTCATTTACGGTGAGGCTGAGTGATTTTACCGCAGTGCGGTTTTTATATGCTTTTGTAAGATTTTGGGTTTCAATCGCATACATCTTTTTCACCGTCACTTTCTTTTTGCGCCTTTAAAACGCTGTTTGCAAATTGGGTGAATATGTCGTTGTTTACTATCGCAATGCCTTTTTCGATATCGCCGAGCAGCAAAACCGTGTCACCGGGCGATATGCTGAATATATTGCGTGCCTCTTTGGGTATTACAATCTGCCCCTTTTCACCGACTTTTGCCGTCCAGGCATATTTGCCTTCTATTCCTTTCATGTCAACATCTCCGTTATATAAGTATGATTTGTATAACTTATCATACAAATTATATTACTGCCGCATAAATATGTCAACATAAATTTTGATTAAAAGAATTTTGCGGGCAATGTCACAAATAATATCCTTGGTGATCAATATGCAAAAAAGAGCGATAATAGTTTTCTTTTCAATATGCTTCGCAATGGGATTTTTGTGCGTAAGACTTTTCACAATTTCCTGTGAACTTTCGGACGCAAGCTATATTCAGTCGCACTATAAAAAAATAACATTAGATACGCTTAGACTTCCCGTATATGATATGAACGGCAAAAAGCTTTTAAATAACGGCACCGAAAATTATATTGCCGCAAGGCCGGGAGAAAAATCGCTCGAAACGCTGAAAGAGATATTAAACGAAGATGAGTTCAAAACAATATCTCCGTCACTTTTAAAGGGCTCGCCGTCATATGTCGATGTGGGTCAAAAAGAAATTGCAAATAACGATAATGTAATTACGCTCAAAAAATATCTAAGATATTCAGAGAGGCAGACCGCCGCTCACCTTTTGGGATATGTCAACTCCGACGGCAGCGGAGTTTCGGGGATAGAGCGGTGCTTTGACGATTATTTAAAGACGGATATAAAGCTTTATGCAGGCTTTTTGAGCGATGTCAACGGCAATATAGTGAACGGCGCACCGATAGAGACCGACAAGAGATATAACGAATCAAAAGCCGGTGTTTACTTGACATTGGATTCTGGAATACAAAAAACAGTCGAGGAGGAACTGTCGGTTTCCGAAATAAAAAAGGGAGCGGTTCTGATAACCGACACAAAAAGCGGAGCGATAAGAGCCATTGCGTCTGTGCCGACATATGAACCTGCCGATATTGCAAAAAGCATGAATGACCCCGATTCTCCCCTTGTGAACCGTGCGCTCAGTGCATTCCCCGTCGGTTCTGTGTTTAAGGTCGCGGTCGCGGCGGCCGCACTCGAAAACGGATTTAACGAGAACGAAACATATCTGTGCAGCGGCTCGGTAGAAATCGACGGCAAGATTTTTCACTGCAACAATTCGACCGCACACGGCGAAATAAACATGTGCAAGGCGCTTGAACACTCGTGCAACTGTTATTTTGTGGAGCTTTCGCGAAAAATCGGAGCAGATAAAATTTTAGAGACTGCAAAAATTTTCGGCTTCGGCGAAAAAACAGAAATAGCAAAATCACTGTATTCGTTTTCGGGCAAACTTCCGACAAAAGAGGAGCTGAAGCTGCCGGGCAACCTTGCAAATTTTTCTTTTGGGCAGGGGTCGTTTACCGCCACGCCGCTGCAAATAGCAAACATGTTCAGCGCGGTGGCAAACAAGGGCAGCTACACTTTGCCGTATTCGGTTTTATATGCTGCGGATATTGATGGGAATATGTCATATGTCAATACACCGGATGCGCCGGTGCACGCTTTGAGCAAAAATACCGCACAAAAATTATCGGTTATGCTAAAATCCGTAATTGAAAACGGCACGGCTCAAAGAGCTAAAACAGAGGGCTTCGCCTGCGCCGGCAAAACCGCCACGGCACAGACGGGCAGCTATAACCCCGACGGCAGCGAAAAGCTTTGCACATGGTTCGGCGGATATTTTCCCGCGGATAATCCTAAGTACACGGTGGTTATTCTGAAAGAGGACGGCTCCACCGGCGGAGCGGACTGCGCGCCTGTTTTTAAAGCGATAGCGCAAAGAATAGCCGAAACTGAAAAAATAATAGGTAACTGAAAAAAATTTAAAAATATACTTGAAAAAAAGAACCGTATCTATTATAATGTACGGGCAGTGTTTAAAACTGCTTGTGTTGCTACCGTGGCTCAGTTGGTAGAGCAGCGCATTCGTAATGCGCAGGTCGTCGGTTCGAGTCCGACCGGTAGCTCCAACCCGCAAGCCCTTGTATATCAAGGCTTGCGGGCTTTTTTATGCTTGCTTTTGGTTTATAAAAATATCTGTGGAAAAGTCAAGAAATGTGCAATTGTTTCACACTGCATCAGAGTAGGGAAAGACAGCAATGCAAAATCAAATAATACCGATAATACAAGCGAAAAAGAAAAGGCCGATATGGCATATAACAAAACAATAAGTGATTTTGCTGAATCCAATGATGCCAAGGCTGGCGAAAACAGCGACTTTATGGCAGAATTAAAATCCGTTGCAAAAACTCCGGAAGAAGTTGATATGATAAAAAGAAAAGAAGAGATAATAGACGCAGAATACGATGCCAAAGATATGCTTACCCAAATAAAAAGGGATATTATGATAAAAGCGAAAAATGCAAAATATAATTCATCGGGAAAGATAGTTGCTTATGGTGATTTCTCGAGGGATTATGTTAGTCATAACAGTTATGGATATATTATAAAAAATGAAAATAAATTCAAATATTTAATTGATGATTTGTGCCGCTTGGCGGCTTTGGATGGAATAAAGGTGGAAAAAATTGTTGCAAAAGACAGTAGAACGGGTTTGGAATATGACTTTCCGAGTGAGACATTAAGCGGGTTTATGCTTGATTATTGCAATTTGGTGGTTAAATGCAGCTGCACCATACCGCAGAGCACTTTTGACGAATAAATACTTCTAAATCTTGCCGTATTGACGAAAGGCGCATTGTTGTATTATAATAAAAGCGAACCTTTCCGGGAGGATATTAACGGACAAAGAATACAAAAACAGGCATATCTGTTCCGCGGGGCAGGTATGCTTTTGTTATAAAAATTAAGGAGATCCGAGCTTTATGCAAAAAGATATATTGACTGTTGTTCTTTTGCTTTTTTTAGTTTCGATGTCGGCTTATTTTTCGGCAAGTGAAACCGCATTTTCGTCACTTAACATAACAAGAATAAAATCACTGGCAGAAAAAGGGAACAAAAAAGCCGATTTGGTGCTGAAGCTTTCTGCTCAGTACGACAAGCTGCTTTCAAGCATACTTATCGGCAACAACATTGTTAATATCGCAATGGCGTCTGTCGGCACAGTGCTTTTTGTGCGCTATTTCGGCAATGTGGGCGCAACAATTTCCACGGTGGTGATAACCGTTGTTGTTTTGATTTTCGGCGAAATTTCGCCCAAGAGTCTTGCGAAAGATAACCCCGAGCGCTTTGCCTTTCGTTCTGCGCCGTTGCTCAAATTTTTTGTCACCGTTTTCACACCGCTTAACTTTCTTTTTGCTCAGTGGAAAAAGCTGCTCTCAAAAATTTTCAAGTCAAAAACTCCCGATTCAATGACTCAGGACGAGCTTCTGCTCCTTGTCGGAGAGGCGGAGCAGGCCGGCGGAATAAACGGCGACGAGGGCAGGCTTTTGAGAAGCGCAATAGAGTTTACCGACCGTGAGGCAGAGGATATTTTAACCCACAGAGTGGACCTTGCCGCAGTTCAAAAGGATGCGGGAAAAGACGAAATCGCAAAGATGTTTTCAGAAACTAAGTATTCGCGTCTTTTGGTTTATGACGAGAGCCTGGACGATATTATCGGCATTATAAATCAAAAGGATTTTTACACTGCAAGCGGAATAACGGAAAAAAGCGTGCAGGATATTATGATGAAGCCGATATTTATTCCGCCATGGGTAAAGATAAGCGATTTGCTGAAGCTTTTACAAAGCAAAAAATCACACCTTGCCGTTGTCAGTGATGAATACGGCGGAACGCTCGGCATAGTCACAATGGAGGATATTCTCGAAGAGCTTGTCGGCGAAATTTGGGATGAACACGATGAGGCGGTGGAGACATTTGTCAAAACGGACGATGATACATACCGCGTTCAATGCTCCGAGGAGCTTGAAAAGCTGTGCGAATTTTTTAATTTGACAACCGACAGCGACAGCAATTCCATAAGCGGCTGGGTTATGGAGAAGCTTGATAAAATTCCTGTTGTCGGCGATAATTTTGTGTATGAAAATCTGTTTGTTACCGTAACCAAAACAGATGAGCGCCGCGTGCTTGAGATAGAAGTAAAGGTTCTGCCGATACCCGAAAAAGAAGAAACCGATAAATAAAAAATCCGGTCTGCATTTTTGTGTGCAGACCGGATTTTTGACGTTGCTTTTTGTTTAGTTTTTGCCTTTTGCCTCTTTTGCGATGGGCTTAATTGAGATAAGCACAACAGCGGCAATAACAGAGATTATAAGCTCGGGGAGCATATATGATGCGTTGTAAACAAGAGAATATACCAGTGCAAGAGCGTTGCCGGAGAAATCCCCGAGAAGCTTTGCTCCGAAGTCACCCCAGCCGGCGATTGTGTCCTCGGCATAGCCGCCCCATACGATGTAGCCGGTAATGATGTGGCAGATGTAGCGAAGAAATGCAGCAAATGCTGCGCCGAGAGCGAATGACGCCTGCGGATTTTTGATTTTCTTTTTGAATATGCCTGCAAGACCGAGAACGGCGAAAGCAACAAGATAGTCAAAAAGAAGGCAGAGAATAAAGTTCGGAATATTGTCCGTGAGGTATGCGAGCGAGTTTGCCGCACCGGAAATGCACTGAACAATACCGAGAACAAGTCCCGTGCCGAGACCCCATTTTGCGCCGTAGGCGTAGCCTGCGAACATAACGGGAACCATGCTGAAAAGTGTGATTGAACCGCCGAAGGGCATCTCAAAAACCTTGACGAATGAGAGCGCGATCGAAAGAGCCGCCATGACGGCGCATACGGTCAGTTTTTTTGTGTTCTGGTTCATATAAACACGTCCTTTAAAATATTCAACCAAATCCAAAGATTATACGGCAAAAAATAAAGCGAACGCATTTTAAGCGCTCGCTTTGGCTTTTATATAACTTCCTACGCCGGTATTACCCGTATCAGGTGCTAAGCGAAACCGCTTAAGGGTATAATCTCAGCCGTGCCGAGGGCACAGCACCCCTGTATTTGATTGTAAGAACACTATACACTTATCACTCTTTTTTGTCAAGGGCTTTTTTGCCCTCGGGCGTGTCTCGATAAAACTGATCCTTGTTTTTCGGGTGTTTTGTGCTGTTCCAAAGCTCGTCGGCTTTCGGCTGCCACGCTGCGGCAAATTTATCGCACTTGGCGCAAAGAGTTTCCACATCCTCTTTGTTTATAAGGTCTGTTGATTTTGCACCGGTTTCTTTAATAATTTTTCTCAGGCATTGGGGGTTTTCAAGCATCGGGCAGGGGCGCAGGTGGTTGTCGTTAAACGGCTGATTGTGATAATAGGCTGTGAAAAGCGGCTTTTTGAGAGCATCTATTATCTTGTCTTTTCTGATGTTTGAGTCGGAATAATGAATAAATACACACGGCTCGATATCGCCTGCGGAATTGATATGAAAATATCTTCTGCCGCCCGCTATGCAGCCGCCGACATATTCGCCGTCATCCTGAAAGTCCATAATAAACATGGGCTTGCCTGTTTTTTTGTCTCTCATGCGGCGAATCCACTTATACATATGGATTCTC
Source organism: uncultured Ruminococcus sp. (assembly GCA_900539465.1). Taxonomy (GTDB): domain Bacteria; phylum Bacillota; class Clostridia; order Oscillospirales; family Acutalibacteraceae; genus CAG-488. The sequence goes on from UQCF01000002.1 coordinate 51,805, forward strand.
TGGTCGGGTGAGGGGATAAGCTCGGGTACTGCGTCGGTGCCGACAGGCATATAGTTAAAGTAAAGACCGAATTTGACTCCCTTTTGAAGCATGAGGTCAATAAACTCGTCGCTTGTTACGGCGTCGATATTTGCGCTTGTGTAGCAAACGGATATTCCGAAGAAACAGCCGTTCTTTTTTAGAAGATCCATGGCTCTCATAGTGTCATGGTAGCTGCCCTCTCCGCGGCGCGCGTCGTTGCTGTCTTCACTGCCCTCAATGCTGAGTGCGAGCGAGAGATTGCCGACCTCTTTCATATTGTCGCAAAACTTTTGGTCAACAAGCGTTGCGTTGGTGTAGGCAAGAAATGTGCAGTCGCGGTGCTCTTTGCAAAGCCTTAAAATATCGTCTTTTCTGATAAGCGGCTCGCCGCCGGTGAACATAAAGAAGTGTGTGCCGAGCTCAACGCACTGGTTCACAACATCGTTCATTTCGTCATATGTCAGGTTGAGCTTGTGACCGTATTCTGCCGACCAGCAGCCCTTGCAGTTTCTGTTGCACGCGCTTGTCGGGTCCATGAGTATAAGCCAGGGAATGTTGCACTTGTATTTTTCGCGGCTTTCTCTGACTTCTTTGGTGCCGTAGTAGCCGCCGCCGAAGCCGAAAGAAAGAAGCATTTTTTTGAGATATTCTCTGTCGGTGTCATTTATGATGTTGAGGGCATACTGACCCCAGATATTGTCTTTGTCGGCAACGGCTTCTCTGAATTTTTCAAAATTGCTGCCGGGAAATATTTTTTTTGTAAACTTTTCCGAAATGTTTATAAGCTTAACCAGATTTTCCGCAGGCTTTTTGTCAATGTACTTGAGCGTGCGGCTTATAAAAATTTCGGCAGCTTTCCACAAAATTTTTTCTTTAAGCATAGGTGGCTCTCCGTTTCATAAATTGTTTACACATCAGACTAATATTTTGACATACTTTGATGATAAAGTCAACACAAATGCTTAGTCAACTTGCACTGATTTTAAGTTCAAAATATAAAATATAGGTAAACTTTGATTATTTTATTGAAAATATTTTTTTCTAAGGTTATACTAATATCCGTCCACAACTAAGTGAGAGGAAAAAATATGAAAAACAAGCTTTTAAATGTACTTAAAATATTGCTCGCGGCCGCACTTTTGACTGTTATAATTTTAAACTACGATTATTTGTCAAATCTTGACATCAGAGAGCTTATATCCTCTGCAAGCAGCGTGTTTGCCGCGGCGGCAATAGTTTTGGGCGTGTATTTTTTGAAATCCTTGGTGTTCGTCGTTCCCGCTTCGCTGATATACGTCTCGGTCGGCATGGCATTTGACACCAAGACCGCCCTTCTTATCAATACCCTCGGCATAGCGATAGAAGTCACCGCCACATTTATTATGGGCAGATTTTTAGGAAAAGACGCAGTCGAAAAAAAGCTCAGCGGAACAAAAGCGGGCGATAAGCTTTTAAACATGAAAACCAAAAATAAAAGCCTGTTTGTTTTCGGCGCAAGGTTTGCGGGGATACCGATAGATTTTTCGAGCCTGTTTTTTGGCGCTTTTGATTTTAAATTTTTGCCGTATTTTTTTATGTCGCTTCTCGGCATTTTGCCTCGCGTTGTTATGCTGACGGTGCTTGGCATGGGCGTTTATAATTTGATACCCATGAAATATATCATCATCGGCGTAATAATTTTAATCCCCTGTGCCGTTATAGGATTTTTAATAAAGAACGTTGTGGACAAAAAGAAGGCCGCAAAAGAGAAACTGTAAATTTGAATTATTCGTAAATATTTAATGTTTTGCCGAAAAAGTATTTGCAAAACGTCTCAACAGTGTTATAATTACACGAGAATCCCCGATCATATTTTGAAAGGATGTTTCTATTGGCAGAAAAAGTAAAAAAGGCAAAGCTCAATTACGGCAAAACCATACTTATCGGCTTTGCGTTTATGGCTTCATCTATTGCATGGGGTGTTTATGACCCGTATGTTACAACACTTTTAAACAAGCTTCTCGGCAGCTCCGCAACAATTGCTTCATGGAGTGAAAGCCTCGTGGCAAGATTCCCGGGTCTGCTTGATTTTATGCAGGCACAGGGCGAGAATGTCGGCTCGGCAGAAACCGGGTTTACCTTGGTGCCGCTTTTTATAGGTATAATAATGACCTTTGACAACATATTCGGCGTTATTTTTCAGCCGGCATTCGGCAAAATATCAGACAGATGCCACACCCGCATAGGTAAGCGCAAGCCATTTATTTTAATCGGCGCGCCCCTTGCCGCCATTGTGTTTATTATGATACCGAGGGTTGCTCTTCACGAGAACGGCTCAATTCCTGCAATGATGACCTGCATCATACTTTTTGTTTTGATAATGTCATTCTGGCGCGCACCGTGCGTTGCGCTTATGCCGGATCTTACACCGCCCGCACTCAGAAGTGAAGGCAACTCTGTTATAAACCTTGTAGGCGGCGTAGGTGCGCTGCTTGCTCTTCAGGCCGGCACAATTGTTTGCCTGATAGGCGGATACGATAAAAAAACACAGGAAAATGAATATATCCCCGGAGTTTTCCTTTTTGCTGCCGTTATAATGATAATCTGCACGCTGGTCGTTACGTTCTTTGTTAAAGAACCCGACAGCAGGCTCAAGGTTAAAATGGACGAAAATATGCAGGCCGATGCAAAGGCTAAGCGCAAGGCGGAGAAGGAAGCCGCCAAGGCGGAAAAAGAAAGACTTAAAGCAATCAAACTCTCAAAGGGCGAAAAAGTAAGCCTTATATTTATGCTAATGGGTCTTTTCTTCCTCTTCTGCGGTTCAAATGCAATTCAGACCTTCTTTGCGCTTTTTGCGGCGGAAATTCTCGGCAAGTCAAGCGCAGAGGCAACATCAATGCTTACTATTTTTGCAGTTTCAACCGCCATCGGTGCGATTCCGGCGGGTCTCCTCGGCAGAAAATTCGGCAGAAAAAAGACAATTATCACCGGCCTTGCTCTTTTTATAGGCGCATTTGCCGCATATCTCATTGTTGACGGTATCACCGGCAACGGACTCATGCTCGTATATGTCGCACTTGTTCTCGGCGGATTTGCAAATATGCTCATAACGGTAAACACCTTGCCGCTTGTTCTTGAAATCGGCGGACTTGACAAGGTTGGAACCTTTACAGGATATTATTACACGGCAACATTCTCTGCACAGATAGCCACACCCATAATTTACGGTATAGTTCGTATGCTCACGGGCACATATGCTTCACTTTTCTATTATTGCCCGATTTGCTTCATACTTTCAATACTTTGCATTTTTGCGGTTAAGCACGGAGAGTCCGAAGAAATAACCGAAGAAGTTATAGAAGAAGCGCGCCTGGCAGACGATTAAGCTCCCGATAACGGGATAGGAGGAATATAAATGAGTACACCTTTGCTAAAGGTTAAAGATCTCAAAAAAAGCTACGGAGATCATCAGGTGCTCAACGGAATTTCATATGAGATTCCGGAGGGCAAAATAGTAGGTCTTTTAGGCCCCAACGGATGCGGAAAGACATCTATGATAAAATCCATAGTCGGTCTTATCAACGATTATGAGGGCGAAATTTTAATAGACGGCGAACACCCGGGTGTTCACACCAAAGAGAAAGTCGCATATCTCCCCGAAAAAAACTATCTGCCCGCATGGATGACGCCGAAGCAGGCAATAAACTATATGGCAGATTTTTATAAGAATTTTAATAAAGACAAGGCATATGAAATGCTCAGAACCTTTAATCTGCCCGAAAAGCAAAAGATTAAAACGATGTCAAAGGGTATGCAGGAGAAAATGCAGCTTTTGCTTGTTATGAGCAGAGAGGCAAAGCTCTATATTCTTGACGAGCCTCTCGGCGGCGTTGACCCGGTCGCAAGAGATTTTATTATGGAAACGATAATGAAAAATCATCTTGCAAATTCAACGATACTTCTTTCAACTCACCTCATTTATGATATTGAGGGCATACTTGACAGGGTGCTTATGGTAAAGGGCGGCTCGCTTGCCGTTAATACCGACGTTAAGACAATAAGCGAACACAATATGACGGTAGAAGATCTGTTTAAGGAGGTGTTCCGCAATGTTATGTAAGGTTCTTAAACACGATTTTATATCGACAGGCAGAATAATGGGCGTGATTTACCTTATAGTTGCAGGTATTTCGGGTGTAACGCTCATATCGCACTATGCAAAGGGCGGCGACTCTATGACAGTTGCCGAGGCTCTCGGCGTTGCGATTTTGCTCATGGTAACGGCTTGTATGTTTGTGCTGACCGCTGTTGTGGTACTAACCGATTTTCACAAAACGCTTTATGCGGAACAGGGCTATCTCACATTCACCCTTCCGGTTAAAAGCTGGATGATTCTTCTTTCTAAAATAATCGTATCCACAGTTTGGTTTGTAATTGCTCTTGCCGCATTGTTTGGCAGTATGTGGATAACGGGCATAGTGTTTAAAAAAGAGGTTCTCGGCGACAACTACGATTTGATAATGAGTATGCTCTCGCAGTTCTCTAATGTGAGCGTAACATCAATAATCGTTTCGGTTGTTGTGAGAATAATAATGTATTTTATTCAGTTCGCATTTTTTACCGTAACGGTATTCTTTACAAGCACAATTGCGAACACAAGACTTTTTCAAAAGAGAAGCGTTTTGTGGACCATCGTTTTGTTTATCCCCATCTCGGTTATAGCCACAAAGATTGCAGGATTTATTGACGACCACATTGTATTCTCACTGTTCTATATTGACGGCAGACTTCAGCTTGTTACAAACAATTTGAAATATGCTCAGCTTGAGCTTGCCGGAAATGCACCGATTGACATCGCTTCTTTGTTTGTATATCTCGCTTTGGGCATAGGTCTTTTCTTTGCAACTCATTACTTAATGAGCAAAAAGGTAAACATCAGATAATGAAGATAGGTGTTTTCGGAGGGACATTTAACCCTCCCCACGAAGGACACAAAAAGCTTGCTCTTGAATTTATGAGCAGGCTTTCGTTGGATTTATTGCTTATAGTCCCAACGTATATTCCGCCGCATAAATTGTCGGATTTTCTTGCCGACGGTGCGGACAGGCTCGAGATGTGCAGGCTGACCTTTTTGCCTCTCGGGGAGAAGGTGAGCGTCAGCGATATGGAGCTTCGCCGTCACGGCAAAAGCTACACGGTTGACACTTTGCGTGAGCTGAAAGAGAGGTATCCGAAGGACGAGCTGCTTTTCTTGATGGGTTCCGATATGCTTTTGAGCTTTCATAAGTGGCGAGAACCCGATAAAATACTTGATTTTGCCGTTGTATGTGCCGCACCGAGGGATTCCTCCGGCGTGATGGAGCTTGAGGAATATGTTGAGCGGCATTACCCGAACAGGAAAGACAGATTTTTGATTATGGATTTTTCGCCGATAGAGATAAGCTCCACGGATGTGAGAGATTCATTTGACGAAACAAAGGTTGAAAAAGACGTTGCCGCTTATATTAAGAAGAGGGGACTGTACACTTGAACAACGCATGGACGGACGAAAAAATAATAAAGCTTTTACGTTCTCGGCTTGATGATTACCGCTTTAATCACAGCCTTAACGTTGCCGACAGTGCAAAAGAGCTTGCCGAAATATACGGCGCAGACCCTAAAAAGTGCTACACCGCCGGTCTTTTGCACGACGTTATGAAAAACGCATCGGACGAAGAGCATGAAGAGCTTTTTAAAACGGCGGGAATTACGCTTTCGCGCGACGAAAAAAACAACAGAAAGCTTTGGCACGCAATGAGCGGTGCGGAGTATATAAAATATAAAATGAATATAGACGACGGCGAAATTTACCTTGCGGTGAGGTATCACACAACCGGCAGAGCCGGTATGTCGCTTATAGAAAAAATTATTTATGTTGCCGATTTTATTTCGGCAGAGCGCGATTATGATGATGTTGACGTCATGCGCGCACTCGCGGCACAGAGCCTTGAAAAAGCAATGCTCTATGCGCTGAAATACACGATAACTTCACTTGTTAAAAAAGGCAGCACCGTTCATGCCGACAGCGTTGCGGCATATAACGAGCTGATATTAAATATGAAAGGAAAATGTTAATGACACCTAAAGAAATCGCCGAGAGCGCAATAAAGGCTCTGGATGAAAAAAAGGGTATAGATATAAAGCTTATATCAACCAAAAACGTTACTGTTGTGACGGATTATTTTATAATAGTTAACGGCACGTCAAACACCCACGTCAAATCACTTGCAGATGAGGCAGAAGACGCTTTGACAAAGCTCGGCGTTGAAGCCGACCACATAGAGGGCAAAGCAACGGGCTGGATTTTGCTTGACTACGGCTGTGTTGTTATACACGTCTTCACAAAAGAAGCGAGAGATTATTATAACCTCGAAAAGCTTTGGGCAGACGGAGTTGAAGAAGATATTTCTGCTTTGGTCACAGAGGACTGAGGCGCTCAGATGAATAAGGAAGGGTTTTGCAAATGGCATACGATTTTAAAACAGTAGAAAAGAAATGGCAAAAGAAGTGGGAGGAGACAGGAGTATTCCACGCAAAGCAGGATTATACTCTGCCCAAATTCTATTGCCTTGTTGAGTTCCCGTATCCCTCGGGTCAGGGGCTTCATGTAGGTCACCCGCGCTCTTACACCGCGCTTGACGTTGTTGCAAGAAAAAAACGTCTTCAGGGCTACAATGTGCTTTATCCCATGGGCTGGGACGCATTCGGTTTGCCGACTGAAAACTTTGCTATAAAAAATCATATTCACCCGGCAGAGGTAACCAAAAAGAATGTTGCTCACTTCAAAGAGCAGCTGCAGTCGCTCGGCTTCTCTTTTGACTGGAGCAGAGAAATAAACACCACCGACCCCAAATATTACAAGTGGACGCAGTGGATATTCCTTCAGCTTTTCAAAAAGGGACTTGCCTATAAAAAAGAGATGGCAGTCAACTGGTGTACCTCCTGCAAATGCGTGCTTGCAAACGAAGAAGTCGTGAACGGTGTGTGCGAGCGCTGCGGCAGTGAAGTGGTCAGAAAGGTCAAAAGCCAGTGGATGCTCAAAATCACGGAGTATGCACAGCGCCTTATAGACGACCTTGACGACCTTGACTTTATTGACAGAGTTAAAATTCAGCAGAAAAACTGGATAGGCCGTTCAACCGGTGCAGAGGTTGATTTCACCGCCACAACGGGCGACACCCTTACTGTTTATACAACAAGACCCGATACGCTCTTCGGCGCAACATATATGGTTGTGTCACCCGAGCATCCTTACATAGAAAAATGGGCGGATATACTCGAAAATATGGACGAAATCCGCGCATATCAGGCAGAGGCGGCAAGAAAATCCGACTTTGAGAGAACAGAGGTCAACAAAGACAAGACCGGTGTAATGCTCAAAGGCGTCAAGGCGATAAACCCCGTCAACGGCGAAGAAATTCCGATATTTATTTCGGACTACGTTCTTGTTTCTTACGGCACAGGCGCAATTATGGCTGTTCCGGCACATGATACAAGAGACTGGGAGTTTGCCAAAAAATTCGGTATTCCCATGGTAGAGGTCGTAAAAGGCGGAGATATAGAGAAAGAAGCATTTACCGACTGCGCCTCCGGCGTTATGGTAAATTCGGGCTTCCTCACGGGCATGAGTGTTGACGAAGCCAAAGAGGCAATCAAAAAGTGGCTCGAAGAAAACGGAAAAGGCAAAACAAAAGTAAACTTCAAGCTCAGAGACTGGGTATTCTCACGTCAGAGATATTGGGGCGAGCCTATTCCGCTTGTAAACTGCGAAAAATGCGGATGGGTTGCCATTCCCGAAGATCAGCTTCCGCTTGAACTCCCGAATGTTGACTCTTATGAGCCGACAGAAAACGGTGAATCTCCGCTTGCACCGATGACAGACTGGGTAAACACCACTTGCCCGTGCTGCGGCGGCCCCGCAAAGCGCGAGACAGACACAATGCCTCAGTGGGCAGGCTCTTCATGGTATTTCCTGCGTTATTGCGACCCGCACAACGACGAGGCTCTCGCGTCTAAAGAGGCACTTGAATACTGGACTCCCGTTGACTGGTACAACGGCGGTATGGAGCACACAACGCTTCACCTGCTTTACAGCAGATTTTGGCATAAGTTCCTTTATGATATAGGCGTTGTCCCCACAAAAGAGCCTTATCAGAAGAGAACCAGCCACGGCATGATTCTCGGCGAAAACGGCGAGAAAATGTCAAAATCAAGAGGCAACGTCGTAAATCCCGACGATATAGTAAATGAATACGGCGCGGATACAATGCGCCTTTATGAGATGTTTATAGGCGACTTTGAAAAGGCTGCACCGTGGAATTCCGCAAGCATAAAGGGCTGCCGCCGTTTTGTTGAGAGAGTTTGGAACCTTCAGGACATAGTATCCGATGAAAACGGTATCCGCGAAAAGCTGGAGGCGTCTTTCCACAAGACAATAAAAAAGGTAACTGAAGATATAGACAACCTCAAAGCAAACACAGCTATAGCCGCTCTCATGTCACTGCTCAATGAGATATATGACTCGGGCAGCATAACAAAGGACGAGTATAAGATATTCACCTTGCTTCTCAATCCCTTTGCTCCTCATGTAACAGAAGAAATTTGGGAGGTTATGAGCTTCGGCGGAACCGTAACGGATCAAAAATGGCCGGAGTATGACGAAGAAAAGTGCAAAGAAAATTCAATCGAAATCGTTGCACAGATTAACGGCAAGGTTCGCACAAAGCTTGTTGTTCCTGCCGATATAAGCTCAGAGGACGCTGTTGCCCTTGCCAAAGAAGATGAAAAAATCAAAGAGGCAACAGATGGCAAAACAATAGTCAAAGAGCTTTATGTTAAGGGCAGACTTGTAAACATAGTTGTTAAATAAAAAACGGGAATGAGGTCTCCCGAGGTTTTTAAAACCTGAACCGCTTTTAAAGCTGATGGCTTCTGCTTATGCAGGGGTCATTGGCTTTATTTTTGCTTTAGGAGTGTTTTTATGTATTTCAGCTTGGCAATAATTTTGCTGCTCGGGCTTTTGCTCGGCGAGCTTTTTAAAAAGCTGCGCTTGCCCTCGCTTTTGGGTATGCTTTTAACGGGGATTTTAATAGGACCTTATGCGCTTGATCTTATAGACCCGACAGTTTTGGAGCTTTCGCCGCAGCTGAGAAAAATTGCGCTGATTATAATTCTCGCAAGAGCCGGTATGTCGCTTAATATTTCTGATTTAAAAAAGGTCGGCAGACCTGCGGTGCTGATGTGCTTTGTGCCCGCCTGCTTTGAAATAATAGGCATGGTTTTGCTTGCGCCGAAGCTTCTCGGCGTTTCGGTTGCTGACGCGGCAATAATGGGCGCGGTTGTCGGTGCGGTTTCGCCTGCGGTTATCGTGCCTAAAATGCTCAAAATAACCGAAGAGGGCTATGGCAAAGACAAAAGCATTCCTCAACTTATTTTGGCAGGCGCGTCTGTGGACGATGTGTTTGTAATTGTTATGTTTTATGCGTTCCTTTCGCTTTCACAAACAGGCGAAGTTTCGGCAATGAGCTTTGTTTCAATCCCTGCTTCAATATTGATCGGTGCGGCGGCAGGCTTGCTCTTCGGCTTTGCCTGCGGTCAGGTTTTTAAAAGGTTTCACATAAGAGACACGGTTAAGATAATAGTGCTTTTAAGTATTTCGCTTTTGTTTGTTGCATTTGAAGATACGTTTCAAAATAAGGTTCCGTTCTCGGCACTTATCGGCGTTATGTGTATCGGCATTGCCGTGCAAAAGGTAAAGCCCGAGCTTTCGCCCAGGCTTTCTCAAAGATATAATAAATTATGGGTTGCGGCAGAAATAATTTTGTTTGTGCTCGTCGGCGCAAGTGTGGATTTAAGCTATGCTATGCGTTTCGGACTTAGAGCGATTTTGCTGATATTTGCCGTTTTGCTTTTCCGCGCAACGGGTGTGATCGTTTGTCTTATAAAAACAAAACTCAGCCGCATGGAGAAGCTTTTTTGTATGCTCGCTTATTTGCCGAAAGCCACAGTTCAGGCGGCAATCGGCGGAATACCGCTCAGCATGGGGCTCTCCTGCGGAGACGCTGTTTTGAGTGTGGCGGTTTTGGCGATAATCATAACTGCGCCGCTCGGTGCGTTTTTGATAGATTTGACATATAAAAAGCTGCTCAATAAAGATATGCAGTAATAACAAATGGACTGTCACTTTTAGCGGCAGTCCATTTGGCAGTTTCTTAATTTAATTTACGGCTGTGTGCAAATAGGCTTATCCTCGCTCGGATGCTCAATCGAAATAAAGTTATTGCGTTTGGCGTATGCCCACTTCATGCCGAAAGCCTTTGTGAAGCCCTCAACGGGGATATAAAGCTGAGAACAGTTGCCCCTGAATACCTTTGCGTCAAGCTTAAAGTCCTTGCCGTCAACCGTGGCAATGTCGCTATCCTCAAAGAATGTTGCGGTATGTCCGTAAATTGAGCAGGTGACCTTGCCTTTTTCTCTGAGAACCTCTCCGCCGGCAAAAGAGATCATCGTGGCAAGCGGAGCATACCAAACCCCGTCCTTTTCTACCGGGGGAGTGATTGCCATGCAAAGACCGAGGTCACAGCCCTTGTACATAAGGCGCGTTTGAATATATATCGGTGCAACCGCGTGGGGGAGTATTTCATCTTTATCTTTGTCAATTACACATTCGTCAACAATTCTGCCGTCGTTGAGCACAGAGGTGAGCTTCATTTTGTTGCCGTCAACCTCAATTATTGCAACCATCTGGTTAAATTCCTCCTGCGGATAAAAAGCAGGGTGCCAGACCTTTGCGAGCGTGCGCGAGCCGGGAGGATTCTCGTTGGCATTGCCGAGCATATAGTGGATTGTGCCTTGCGAGGGGCGGTCAAACAGCTCTTCATTTTTTATCGGATAGCTTCTCGAAAAGTTGTGCTCGTGGCCGGAGAACATGATGTCGAGCATCTCCATACTCTCTCTCATAACCGGGTATGCGTCGTCATTTTCAAGTTCGGGACCCGAATAATATATCGGGAAGTGGTATGCGCCGATTTTCCAGGTCTTGTCTGTTGAAGAGAGGTCTTTCTTTGCCCACTCGTTTACTTCTTCGGGTCCGTTTATGCCGAATATGCAAAAATGAACGTTGCCGTAATCAAAGGAGTAGTTCTCTGTCTTCCAGTTTTCGGGTCCGTTATAGGCATAAGAGCCTTTAAACTGCTTGTTAAAAAACTCTGCCGGCTCGGCGTAATATCTGCCCTCGCAGTGACCCTCTTCATAAATTTTAAATCCGCGGTTATCGTGATTGCCGACAGCCATCATCAGCGGCAGATGCTCTGCAATATCTTTCATGCCGCTTAAAAATCCGTTCCACTGCAACTCGTGCTGACCGCAGTCTGTGTTGTCGCCCGCGGTGAGAATGAATCTTGTGTCGGGGTTCTCTTTAAGAACGTCTTTTAAAAAGCTCTGAAGCTTTGAATAATCGGGAACATAAAACGGTCTGCCCTTTTGAGGGTCGGATATTGCTATGAATTTAAACTTGTTAAGTCCCTCGGGCTGGGTCGAGAAATAATATTCTTCGCTGCGGTTGTTATCGTCGCCGCAGGTATAGTAATATTTCGTGCCGGGCTTAAGACCCGTGAGCTTTGCCCAAAACATATTGCTTATGTCTATGTCGGATTCAAAAACATCCGTCTCGGCATCAAAGCGCTTTTGCTCATTTGCGCCGTCCTCTCTTACGAGAACATATCCGTATTTTACATCAATGCTCGTCCTCCATGTGACGGACATTGTGGTTTTGGGGTCGTCCGAAATACTTATCATTATATGATCCGGCATGGGGGTCGAACCTCTTGCCGGTTTTTCTTTTATCTGCATAAAAAACCTCCGTATATATTTTTTATAAGTATAGCAGATTTTACCGTTGTTTTCAACAATAAGTTAGGCTTATATAACAAACATTTTGCCGCGTGTGTTGAAAATCTTTTTCTTTGTGGTATAATGATTTTTGCATATTTTGATTTATTGATTCGGGGCGTGATTATATGAACTTTGTTTTCTCATACATAAAAAAGGTCTTTACACTGCTTTTGGCAACGGTGATGCTGTTCCCGTCCGTGATTTCACAGGGGCAGGAGCATATGCAGCAGGATATAGAAGAACAAAAACAAAGAATTGCACAGCTGGAGCAGAATTATAAAAACGGAAATTTTCCGAAATTTAATGAAGAAAATTTTATTGACGGCGATATTGACTCGGCTAAATTCAACGAGCTTTCTTTTGTTGCAACTCACAACAGCTATCAGACAGAATCAACCGAGGCGTTTAGAGAGATATTCTCTAATTTATCTGACCTCACATTCGGACTTGTGAGCAACAAAACAGGCGGACTTAACAGCCAAACCTTAACCGAGCAGTTTAATTGCGGCATAAGAAGCATTGAGCTTGATATTGAAACGGTTATCGAAAACGGCAAAACGTCGTTCAGATGTATGCACAGCCCGGTTATAGATATGACGACATCGTGCTATGATTTTGAGCTTGCGCTTAAAGAGATTACCATGTGGTCAGATAATCACCCCAATCATTTGCCCATAACAATTATTATTGAGCCTAAAAAAGTTTTTGTGCCGATGGAGGGTATGCGCCTCTTCTCGCTCAAAAACGCAAATGCTCTGGATTCTCTTTTGCGCTCGGCTCTCGGTGATAAGCTGTTTACTCCCTCGGATATGCTCAGAAATTATGACAGCTTCGCTCAGATGAGGGCAAACGACGATTGGTGCAAGGTATCCGAAATGCGCGGCAAGGTGCTTGTGCTTCTTCATGACACGACAGTAACCGACAAATATATCGCGCAGGATGAATCTATAAAATCACAGGCGATGTTCCCCATGCTTCGCTACAAAGATAAAGACGATTCTTATGCGAGCTTTCTTCTTATAAACAAGCCGGCAGAGGCACTTGAGCACAGCAAAGATATTATTAAAGACGGCAAATTTATAGTCAGAACGCAGGTTGATTCTTACACAAGTGTTTCCCGGGAAAAGAGAGAACAGGCGTTTGAAAGCGGCGCACAGATACTCTCGACCGATTACCCCGTGAGAACCGATTTGAAGGACGGCGACTATTATGTGTCTTTTGACGCAGATAAAACCGTAAAAGTGCACGTATAAAAGGTCGAATAACAATAAATAACACGTTTTTTAGAAAAACGGAGGCGGATTTTTTGGACGAAGTAAAAACTTTAAGCTACAAATTCTTTGTCGGTGCGGCAAATGTCGGCGGCAAAAGCAACTCATATACGGGGTCTGTGTCGCTGCACCCCGAGCGCCACAACGCACTTGACAGCGAGTTTAAATATAAAATGTTCCTCACCAAAACCGAAGACGGCGAGTTTAAGGTGGCCGCGCAGTGCTATGTCGGCAGAAATTCATTCTCTAACACCGACCCCGAAAAGATACAGAGCCTTGAATTTGAGGGCTCTGATAAGGGCGTTGAGCAGGCGAGAGAGTGGCTTCAGCAGGCTTATGAAAAGGTGAGAGATTCTCTCGGCTGAAAACGACATTTTTCGGCAGGATAATTTGTTTTGTGAGGTTTTTATGATAGATATATTAAAAAAAATACCGCCCTTCGGCACTCCGAGCGAGCCGGCTTATGATTGCGGAGACGGCTCGTATATGCTCCTTGCGAGAGATAAAACAAAAGAGGATATGGACAGTTTTGTGAAAACAGCCGGGAAAAGCGGCTTTGAAGTTTTTGACGAGACTTCTTTCGGCAAAAATTTTTACACCACTCTCATAAAAGACGGGCTGTTTCTTCACGTTTATTTCTGTGACTGCGAGGGCACTTTAAGAGTTGTGGCGGACGAAAAAAACGAAAAATATTTGACCTCTGTGCCGAGCGTTGAGCGCAAATGCCAAACCTCTCTGTGGCAGTTTGAGGTCGATCATTCTCTTATCGACTGCGGAATGTGCTATATAATCCGTTGTTGTGACGGCAGCTTTTTTATAATCGACAGCGCGCATGTGTATTCTATACACGATAACGACAGGATATATAAATTTTTGAGAGAGAGAACGCCAAAGGGCGAAAAAATCAAAATTGCCGGCTGGTTTTTTAGCCACGGTCATGTTGACCACATAGGTAAGTTCTGCGATTTTTTAAAGTATAACTGCGACGACGTAGAAATAGACGCTCTCTATTATAACTTTGTGCCGCTCACGCACCCCGATAATATTTATTGGGAGGTTTCGGATAAAATCTTCCAGGCAAATTTTGATAAGCTGGTTGCACAGTATCCGAATATAAAAAAGGTAAAGCTTCATTCGGGTCAGCATTTTTTTGTTAAAAATCTTGAGTTCAGAGTTCTTTGCACGCATGAGGACGTGTATCCGCAAAATCTTCAAAATTTTAATGATTCCTCAACAATGCTGATGATGTATGCCGACTCGGCGACGGTCAGCTTCCCGGGGGACGCGGGTCATATAGAGAGCGACATAGTCACATCGCGCTTCGGCTCGCTTTTGAAGTGCGATATAATGCAGGCGGCGCACCACGGCCATTTCGGCACCACCGCGCTTTTTTACGAACTCTCGGATGCGGATGTTATCATGTTCCCGACAACTCAGATTAAGTTTGACGAAGAGTATGAAGCGCGTGAGATAAACCGTGAGGCAGTTGCGATTTCGGATGAATGTTACATAGCTTCAAACGGCACCGTACAGCTTGATTTGCCGTATGAAAAGGGCACGGCCAAGCATTTTGACGATGAAACCTTTGAAGATTTTGACGGCATATATAATCTGTGGGGCTATACATATACGGACGAGAGAAAAGCAGAGCTTAAAGCTCAATTTATAGCCGGCGGCGGCAAACCTTGATGTTTTTTAACATGATGTAAACTCCACAATTCGACTTTTGCGATAACACCCTTGACGGAGCATTTCGGCAGGGGTGACTTTTTTGCGCTTTTATTTTTTAAGGCTTAAAAGCTATTGACACAAAACACTATATGTAGTATCATTGATAAGCGTTCGATACAATTTTTGGGATATTTAATAGTTATTTTAAAGGGTGAAAGATATGAAGATTATTAAAAGAAACGGCTCTGAGGCTGATTTTGATATTTCCAAAATAGCCGCAGCCATAACAAAGGCAAACGAAGCCGGCGGAGCTAAAAAAGAGCTTACACGCGCACAAATCAAAGAAATATCAGAATATGTTGAGTTTAAGCTCAGAAAGGCAAACAGGGCATTATCGGTTGAAGAGATACAAGATATAGTAGAAAACCAGATAATGGCTCAGGGCGCATTTGATGTAGCGAGAAGATATGTTAAATACCGCTACACAAGATCTCTTGTCCGTAAGGCAAACACTACGGATAATCAGATTCTCACCCTTATAGAGTGCAATAACGAAGAAGTAAAGCAGGAGAATTCAAACAAAAACCCCACCGTCAACAGCGTTCAGCGCGACTACATGGCGGGCGAGGTCAGCAAAGATATTTCTAAGAGAATCCTTTTGCCGCACGATATTATAGAGGCTCACGAGCAGGGTATAATCCATTTTCATGATATGGATTATTTCGCACAGCATATGCACAACTGCGACCTTGTAAACCTTGAGGATATGCTGCAAAACGGAACCGTAATCAGCGGCACTCTTATTGAAAAGCCGCACAGTTTTTCAACGGCATGCAATATCTCAACTCAAATAATCGCACAGGTTGCCAGCAGCCAGTACGGCGGTCAGAGCATAAGCCTTGCACATCTTGCCCCGTTCGTTCAGATTTCGAGAGAGAAAATTAAAAAAGACGTTATCATAGAGGCGCAGGAGCTCGGCGGCTCAACAGACCCCGAGTATATAGACAAGGTTGTTGAGAAGAGACTCAGAGAAGAGATACGCAAGGGTGTTCAGACAATACAGTATCAGGTCGTAACGCTTTTGACTACAAACGGTCAGGCTCCGTTTGTGACGGTATTTATGTATCTTAACGAGGCTAAAAACGAGCAGGAGAAGAATGACCTTGCTCTTATTATAGAAGAAACGCTCAGGCAGAGATATCAGGGTGTTAAAAACGAGAGCGGCGTTTGGGTAACTCCGGCTTTCCCGAAGCTTATCTATGTTCTCGAAGAGGACAATATTGTTGCCGGCTCAAAATATTATTACCTAACGGAGCTTGCCGCAAAATGTACGGCAAAGCGCCTTGTACCCGATTATATTTCCGAAAAGAAGATGAAGGAGCTTAAAGAGGGCAACTGCTTCCCCGTAATGGGCTGCCGCAGCGCGCTCAGCCCGTGGAAGGATAAGAACGGCAACTACAAATTCTACGGCAGATTTAATCAGGGCGTCGTCACACTTAATCTTGTCGATGTGGCATTGTCCTCCGGCGGAGATAAAGAAAAATTCTGGAAGATTTTTGACGAAAGACTTGAGCTTTGCTACAAGGCTCTTATGTGCAGGCACAACCGCCTCAAGGGAACGCTTTCGGATGCCGCTCCCATTTTGTGGCAGTACGGTGCTATTGCAAGGCTTGAAAAAGGTCAGCCGATAGACGAACTTCTTTATAACGGATATTCCACAATTTCGCTCGGTTATGCGGGTCTTTGCGAGTGCACAAGATATATGACCGGTAAATCACACACAGACCCCGAGGCTACGCCTTTTGCAATCAGCGTTATGAAGCACATGAACGACGCCTGCAACAAGTGGAAAGCAGAGACAACCATCGGCTTCGGTATTTACGGAACTCCGCTTGAGAGCACGACTTACCGCTTTGCAAAGTGCCTTCAAAAGAGATTCGGCATAATAGAGGGTGTAACAGACAAAAACTATATAACAAACAGCTATCATGTTCATGTAACAGAGAATATCAACGCATTTGACAAGCTCTCGTTTGAGTCACAGTTCCAGGCTCTTTCAACGGGCGGAGCCATAAGCTATGTTGAAGTGCCGAATATGCAGGATAATATAGAGGCTGTTTTGCAGGTAATCAAATTTATCTATGATAATATAATGTACGCAGAGCTTAACACCAAGAGCGATTATTGCCAGGAGTGCGGCTATGACGGCGAAATCAAAATTGTTACCGATGACAGCGGCAAGCTTGTTTGGGAGTGCCCCAAGTGCGGCAACCGCGACCAAAACAAGATGAATGTTGCACGCCGCACCTGCGGATATATCGGCTCACAGTTCTGGAATCAGGGCAGAACACAAGAGATTAAGGAAAGAGTGCTGCATCTTTAATGAATTACGGCGAAATTAAAAAAACAGATATAGCAAACGGAGAGGGAGTCAGAGTCTCCCTCTTTGTTTCGGGCTGTACGCACCATTGTAAGGGCTGCTTTAATGCAGAGACGTGGAGCTTTGACTATGGCAAAAAGTTTGATGAAACGACCGAAAACGAGCTGTTAGAGGCGCTTTCGCACAGTTATATTAACGGCCTGACTCTTTTGGGCGGTGAACCTTTTGAGCCGCAAAATCAGCGTGTGCTCGTTCCGTTTTTGAAAAAGGTAAAAGAGAAATTTCCCGAAAAAACAATTTGGTGCTATACGGGCTATTTGTTTGATGAGGAACTGAAAAAAGAGAGCCGTGCGCGCTGTGAGGTCACCGACGATATGCTCTCAATGACAGATGTGCTTGTAGACGGTGAGTTTAAAGAAGAACTTAAAGATATATCGTTAAAATTCAGAGGCTCGTCAAACCAGAGAATAATAGATGTAAAAAAATCGCTTCAAAAGGGCGAAACGGTATTATATATGTAAAGAAACGGGGCTGCCGCTAAATGCGGCAGCCCCGTTTTATATGATAATTGTTTATATATTGATAAATTTAGATTAAATATTGCTTGTTTTTTTCGATTAGTATAACATCTGTTATGGCTTTGATATAAATTCCGTCCGCACGGTATTCTTCTTTTAAAACAACGCCGTCCTCGCGTATTTTTGCGGCAATTCCGCCCTCGTTATAGGGGAAGAGAAACTCTGCCTTTCGCCTTGTAGGAGGGAGCGAGAGCTGGATTGTTGCCAAAAGCTGCGGCAATCCCTCGCCGGTCAATGCCGAAATCATGCAAAACTTGCCGGTGTTCGGCAGCGCATAAAGGTTTTGCGCCTTGTCGCATTTGTTCATAACAGATATAATGGGCTTACCCTGACAGCCGAGCGAATAAAGCAGGTCGTATGTTACCTGCAAATGCTCGCCGCAGTGAGGGTCGGACGCGTCGCATACATTGAGTATTGCGGTTGCGTTTGCCGCTTCTTCAAGGGTGGATTTAAAAGCGTCTATAAGGTGGTGCGGAAGCCTGCGTATAAGACCCACCGTATCTATGAGCATAACCTCACGCCCGTCGGGCAAGGTGAGTGCTCTTGATGTGGGGTCAAGTGTTGCAAAAAGCTTATTTTCCGCAAGTACGCCGGCTTGCGTCAGCGCGTTCATAAGAGTTGACTTGCCTGCGTTGGTGTAGCCGATTATCGCAACGGTTTCTACACCGTCCTTTTCTCTTCGGTGTCTGAGGTTTTCTCTGCGCTTTGCGATTGCCTCAAGCTCTGCTTCGAGCGACTGAATACGCCGTCTGATGTGACGGCGGTCGCTTTCGAGTTTGCTTTCACCCGGGCCTCTTGTGCCTATTCCGCCGCCGAGACGCGAAAGCTCGGTGCCCTTACCGCCGAGGCGAGGCAGAGAGTATTTAAGCTGTGCCAGCTCAACCTGAATTTTACCCTCGCCGCTCCTTGCGCGGGCGGCGAATATATCAAGTATAAGCATTGTGCGGTCAATAACTCTTATGTCTGTCTCATTTTCAATATTGCGTTGCTGCGATGGGGTAAGTTCGCAGTCAAAAATCAAAAGGTCAATATCGTTATTTTCGCAAAATTCTTTAACCTCAATAAGCCTGCCGCTGCCGATATATGTCGCGGTGTCGGGCTTATCTCTTTTTTGAATAACGCGCGCCGAAACGACGGCACCCGCTGTCCTCGCGAGCTCCTCCAGCTCGTCCATAGAAACTTCGGCGTCATATGTGCCGAGGTCTGCGCCGACAAGCACGGCTTTTTCGGGGGATTCGTCATAAGTTTCGGTGAGTTCCATAAATATTGCCTTTCGTTAATCGTTTTTTATAGATATATCAGCTCTCGAAGCCGTTGGGGTTGTTCTTTTGCCAGCGCCAAGAGTCCTCGCACATTTTTTCGAGGTCTCTCTCCGCCTTCCATCCAAGTTCTTTATTGGCTTTGCTCGGGTCGGAGTAGCAGGTTGCAAGGTCGCCGGGGCGGCGCGGTGCGATTTTATAATTTATCTTAACACCCGAGGCCTTTTCAAATGCCTTTACTATGTCAAGAACACTGTAACCTATGCCTGTGCCGAGGTTATATATATTTATCTCTTTGCATGAGAGAACCTTTTCAACAGCCTTTATATGACCGAGAGCAAGGTCAACAACGTGAATGTAGTCTCTAACACCTGTGCCGTCCGGAGTGTCGTAATCATTGCCGTAAACGCTAAGCTGCGGCAATTTGCCTATGGCAACCTGAGTGATATAAGGCATAAGGTTGTTGGGGATGCCGTTCGGGTTCTCGCCGATAAGACCGCTCTCGTGTGCGCCGATGGGGTTAAAGTATCTCAAAAGAACAATGCTCCACTCGTTGTCGGCTTTGTAGAGGTCCTGCAAAATGTTTTCAATCATGCACTTTGTTGTGCCGTAGGGGTTTGTTGTGCCGCCTATGGGCATATCCTCTGTGAGGGGAGACTTGTTTTTCATGCCGTAAACTGTAGCGGAAGAGCTGAACACGATTTTTTTGCAGCCTGCGTCGCGCATTGCTTCGCAGAGAGTTACTGTTCCGCCGACATTGTTTTCATAGTATTCAAGCGGCTTAACACATGATTCGCCGACCGCTTTAAGTCCCGCAAAATGAATTACCGCGTCAATTTTATTTTCGCTGAATATTTTGTCAAGTTCATCTCTGTGACGTATATCGGCCTCGTAAAATTTAAAATCTTTGCCGGTTATTTTTTTGATTCGTTTAAGACTCTCGGGCTGGCTGTTATAGTAGTTGTCAAGAACTATAACGTCATACCCGGCGTTAAGTAATTCCACACAAGTGTGAGAGCCGATAAAACCTGCTCCGCCGGTTACCAATATTGACATAATGATTCCTCCAAAGTATAATTGCATATATAATGCGCTTATATGATATTATATTAACAATATCTGTTAATTGCAATAGAAAATTTAACGAATTAAGAGGTCAGTATGAAGAATTTATCGGATATATCGGTCATAAAAGATGTTATGACGCGCCACGGCTTTACTTTTTCAAAAGCTTTGGGTCAAAATTTTATAGTTAATCCGTCTGTTTGCCCCAGAATTGCGGATGAGGGCGGCGCACGGAGCGGAGTGTGCGCTCTTGAAATCGGCGCGGGCGTCGGCATTTTAACTGCGGAGCTTGCCGAGCGTGCGGACAAGGTGGTTTGCATAGAGCTTGATGAGCGCCTTTTGCCCGTGCTTGACGAAACGCTTGCCGATTTTGACAATGTTAAAATAATAAATCAGGACGTTTTGAAGTGTGACCTCAAAAAAATAATCAAAGAAAATTTCGGTGACTCACCGTTTGTGGTTTGCGCAAATCTGCCTTATTACATCACGTCGCCCGTTATTATGAAGCTGCTCGAAGAACGCATAGGAGCCGAGAGCGTGACTGTCATGGTTCAAAAAGAGGCGGCAGAAAGACTTTGCGCTCCTGTCGGTAGCAGAGACGCCGGTGCGGTCACGGTTGCGGTGAATTTTTATGCCGAAGCACAAAAGCTGTTTAATGTTTCAAGAGGCTCTTTTATGCCGTCGCCAAAGGTAGACAGTGCGGTTATAAGACTTGACATAAGACACGAGCCGCCGATAAAAGTGCAAAATGAAAAATTCTTTTTCTCAATGGTCAAAGCGGCTTTTGCACAGAGAAGAAAAACCGCTCCGAATTCTTTAAGCTCCGGTATGTCAATACCCAAAGAGACTGTTTTGAATGCGCTCAGAAACGGTGGATTCAGCGAAACGGTAAGGCCGGAGAGCTTGACAATGCAGGAACTCGGTTTACTGTGCACAGAGCTTTATTCTTTGACGGACAAGGAATAAACTTTACAGCTTAAAAGCTTAAAAACGCCGATTTCCCGGGAAATTTTGCTGAAAAATCAACAATGTAAAGTTTATAATCTTTACATAATACGAATAAATGTAAAGGTGCGGCACTTACCGAGGGAGGTAATGCGGATGAATTATATTCAGGTGATTTTTACACCGATAGGGGCATTGACCCTTAAAGCGAACGAGAATGAGCTGACCGAAGTCTGCTTCGGGGCAAGTGAGACAGAAGAAAACCGAAATTCCGTGACGGAGCTTGCGGCAAAACAAATAGAAGAATATTTTGACGGCAAAAGAAAGTCATTCGACGTTTCTCATAAGCTTTACGGCACCGAATTTCAAATAAAAGTGTGGGAGCAGTTAAAAAGTATTCCTTACGGTGAAACCGCGGCATATTCGGACATTGCAGAGGCGATAGGCAACCGCTCCGCTTCGCGTGCGGTGGGTATGGCAAACAATAAAAACAAGCTGCCGATAATTATTCCATGTCACAGGGTAATAGGCAAAAACGGCTCGCTTGTCGGCTATGCCGGTGGGCTTGATATTAAAGAAAAACTGTTGAAGCTTGAAAAAGAACACACCGACAAAATTTGACAAAAACAGCACTGCTTATACATAAAGCAAAGAAAGCCATAATCCGTAATTCGGCACACATTAAATGCCGCTTTCGGATTATAGCTTTTTATTTATTTTGCGCTGTATTACTGCTCTTCGATAAAATCAACAATGTCGCCGACGGTCTGAACATTTTCAATCAGCTCATCGGGCACCTCGAGCGAAAATTCATTTTCAATGCACGTTACAATGTCAACTATATCCAAACTGCTTGCTCCGAGGTCGTCAACAATATTGCTGTCGAGATTTATATAATCTTCTTTGATTTCAAGCTGTTCGCTAAGTATTTTTTTTAGCTTTTCAAAAACCATTTTATGCGCTCCTTTAGGTCTTTATAAATTAGTGTAAACACATATTAGTGATTTTTCGGCGATTTGTCAATATATTTTTTGAAGTTATAAAACATCAAGATTTAATGCAAAAATATTCCTCAGAAATGCATATAAAACTTAGGAATGAATATTGTTTTGCAAAATTTATTTGTAAAGCGTTTTACTTGCTCCGAAAGTCTAAAAACTTGTCGCCTGTGCAAAACTCTGTGGAAAATGTGCAAAATCAAGGCTGTTTTGCCCCAATTTTGACAGGCAGAGGAGTAAATTTGTAAAGGAAATAACTTTACACGGAAAAATATGTCTAAAAAAGAAATTTTAAAAATTTTATTCGCAGTGTATATACGGGCTAATATTCACTTGATTTATTTTACTGCAAAGTAAAGTCGCTTTACACATAAAAATCAGGCAATTTTTGGCTTAAAATAAGCGTTTGAGACTGTTTTATGCTATGTTTGCACATTCTATAACTTTTTGTGAAAGAGCGCGAAGTTCAGACATATTTTCGAGCTTTCCTATCTCCTGACGCATACTTGCCGCACCCCTCATTCCTTTTATATACCATGAGGCATGTTTGCGCGCTTCGCGCATACCGATATAATCACCCTTATATTCGCAAAGCTTTTCTATATGCGTGAGCATGATCTGCATTTTTTCTTCTACCGTGGGTTCGGGCAAAATCTCTCTCGTTTCAAGGTATGCGTTTATCTGTGAAAATATCCACGGCGCACCGAGCGCAGCTCTGCCGATCATCAAAAAGTCACAGCCGGTTTCGTCGAGCATCTTTTTTGCGCTTGCGCCGTCAACAATATCACCGTTGCCGATTACGGGAATTTTAACATTCTTTTTCACTTCGGCAATCATACCGATGTTTACGGGCGGAGCATACATTTGCTGTTTCGTTCTGCCATGAACGGTTATTGCGTCCGCGCCGTTTTCTTCGCAAATTTTTGCCATTGTTACGGCGTTTAAGCTGCTCTCATCCCAGCCGATGCGAATTTTAACGCTTAGCGGAACAGAAACCGCGTCTTTGACTTTCTTTATAATTTTGCCTGCAAGTTCGGGGTCTTTAAGCAGAGCGGAACCGCCGCCGTTGCCGGATATTTTTGGTGCGGGGCAACCCATGTTTATATCTATAAAATCGGGCTTGCAAAATTCTTCTGCTTTTTTTGCCGCCTCTGCCATAATTTGCGGGTCGTCGCCGAATATCTGTGCACCCGTGGGGCGTTCAGCATTTGATATGAGCAAAAGCTCTTTGGATTTTTTATCTTGCATGGTAAGGCCTTTTGAGCTTACCATTTCTGTTATACAATAAGCCGCGCCGTATTGCATACACAACTCTCTCATTGCACGGTCAGCAACACCTGCCATCGGCGCGAGTGCGGCATGACCGCTTATATTTAAACTGCCTATTTTCATATTATCACTTCCGAGAAAATATTTTAACATAATATCACACACCGTGTCAAAAATATGTTATAATATATCGGCAAATACTCTATGTCGGATACGGAGGGTTAAAATGAGATTTCTTGTTATAGACGGCAACAGCATAGTTAACCGCGCTTTTTACGGAATTAAGGTGCTCACAACAAAGGACGGCAGATTTACAAATGCTATTCAGGGCTTTATGAATATTTTTTTGAGCCTTAAAAAGGAGTATTCTCCCGATCGTGTGGCGGTGGCGTTTGATTTAAAAGCTCCGACTTTCAGACATAAGATATATAAAGACTACAAGGCAGGCAGAAAGCCCATGCCCGATGAGCTCCGTCAGCAAATCCCGGTGTTAAAAGATTTGCTGAAATCTCTCGGCTACAAAATAGTTGAGTGCGAGGGCTGGGAGGCAGACGACATTCTCGGAACTGTTGCCAAAGCCTGCACAGGTGATGATAAGTGCTTCATTGCCACGGGAGACAGAGACAGCTTGCAGCTTATCGGCGACAACAGCACAGTTTTACTCGCAACGAGCAAGGGGACTGTCGTTTATGACAAAGCAAAGCTTTTTGAAGACTACGGCGTTGAGCCTTATCAGATGATAGAACTCAAAGCTTTACAGGGTGACTCCTCAGACAATATTCCGGGTATTCCGGGTGTAGGACCTAAAACGGCAGGCGATCTTATTAAAAAATATACCACCGTTGACAATATATATAAAAATATAGATTCTTTGGATATTCGGCAAACCTTAAAGGACAAGCTCTCGGCAAATAAAGAGCTTGCGTATTTGAGCAGGGATCTCGGTACAATAAGAACAAATGCGCCGATAGATATGAATTTTGACGATTATATACCGTCAAATGTCGATGAATCGTCTGCTCTTAAAGTTTTAACAAGCCTTGAAATGTATAAAATAATAGAAAATATCGGTCTTGATTCGAGCAAGGCAGAGATAAAAGAGCTTAAATCCTCTACGGTTGCCGAGATTAAAAATGCAGATTCGTTCTCGTCGATAAATATAAAGGACAAGCTTTATTTCTGCTTTGAATATTCCGACGCCGACATAGTGAAAGCCGCCGTGTCGGACGGTGAAAACGTATATGTCATAAATAACGACAGCTTTACTTTTGCGGCGGAACTGGCAGATATATTGAAAAACGGCGATATAGAAAAAACCGTTTATAATGTAAAACTTTTATATGAATGGTGTTTTAGGCGCGATATTGAGCCGCAGGGCAAAATAAACGATACACTCCTTGCGGGGTATATACTGAACCCCACCGGCAGCGACTATGCACCGACAAGGCTTGCTTCGGAATATTCCGCGGTAACTCCGCATTTTGAGACAGATATAGATGAAGCTGCCTGCGCCGCAGTCATGCCTGCACTTTGGGAACGATTGAGAGCACTGATTGAAGAAAACGGTCAAACATCTTTGCTTTATGATATTGAAATTCCTTTTGCAAAGGTGCTCGCTTCTATGGAAACCGTCGGATTTCTTGTTGATAAAGAGGGCATAGCCGAATACGGAGATGTGCTTCAATCTAAAATTGACGATATAGTAAAAGAAATATATTCGGCCGCCGGCGAGGAGTTTAATATAAATTCACCTAAACAGCTCGGAGAGATTCTTTTTACAAAGCTCGGACTGCCTGCGAGGAAGAAAACAAAAAGCGGTTATTCGACAAGCGCCGATGTTCTTGATGACCTTGCGGACAGTTACCCGATAGTGGCTCTTGTGCTTGAATACAGAACCCTTGCAAAGCTCAAATCAACATATTGCGAGGGACTTTTAAAAGAAATTGCTCCCGACGGGCGTATTCGCTCCACCTTGAGCCAAACAGAGACAAGAACGGGCAGAATTTCATCTGCAGAGCCTAATTTGCAAAATATTCCCGTTCGCACAAGCGTCGGCAGGGAGTTCCGCAAATTTTTTGTCGCACAGCCGGGCTATAAGCTTGTTGACGCCGACTATTCGCAGATTGAACTCAGAGTTTTGGCGCACATAGCAGACGACAAGGCAATGATCGATGCTTTTAACAATAATATGGATATTCATACGGTTACCGCCTCGCAGGTGTTTAATATGCCTGCCGATATGGTAACTCCGCTTATGAGAAGCAAGGCAAAAGCCGTGAATTTCGGCATAGTTTACGGCATCGGCGCATTCTCTTTGGCTAAAGATATAAAAGTAACGCGCAAAGAGGCAGATTCTTATATAAAAGGTTACCTCGCACATTACAGCGGAATTGATGCTTATATGAAAAACGTTGCCGAAAAAGCAAAGACAGACGGATATGTTTCTACCGTTTTCGGCAGGAGACGTCCTTTGCCGGAGCTTAGATCGACAAACTTCAATACAAGGGCTTTCGGCGAAAGAGTTGCAAGGAATATGCCCATACAGGGTACGGCGGCGGATATTATTAAAATTGCAATGATAAAGGTCTATGACCGCCTAAAGGCAGAAAATCTCAAAGCAAAAATTATAATGC
Organism: uncultured Ruminococcus sp.; assembly: GCA_900539465.1. Classification (GTDB taxonomy): domain Bacteria; phylum Bacillota; class Clostridia; order Oscillospirales; family Acutalibacteraceae; genus CAG-488. The sequence goes on from UQCF01000002.1 coordinate 77,805, forward strand.
AGGTTCACGACGAAATAATAGTCGAAGCACCAGAGAATGAAGCGGAGCACGTGGCACAGATTCTTTCTTACGAAATGGAAAATGCCTGCAAAATGAAAGTGAAGCTCCTTGCGGACGTTCACATAGGCTCTACTTGGTATGAGGCAAAGGGGGATTAAAATGCACATTACTTTTGTCTGCACAGGCAACACCTGCCGAAGCCCTATGGCAGAGGGGATATTTAATTCCATTATAAATGAAAGAAATCTTAAGGATTTTAGCTGTGAAAGCTGCGGCATTTACGCATATCCCGGTGATGAAGTGACCCCGGAGGCAGTCGAAGCCGTGAAAAAATACGGTGCGGATATTTCCTCTCACCGCAGCAGGGCATTCAGCCGATATATAATAGATAATACGGATCTTTTTGTCTGCATGACCGCGTCACATGCGGCGGCAGTCAAAACGGTTGCACCGAATAAAAAAACAGTTGTTCTCGGCGTGAGCGACCCTTACGGCGGCAACGCGGCGGTTTATGATGACTGTGCGGCGCAGATTAAAGCGTCGCTTGATATTCTCACCGATTTGCTTACTGTTAAAATTACGGATTTTTGCAAAGCCGATGTCCGCGGTGTTTATGAACTCGAAAAGGAATGTTTTTCTTCACCCTGGAGCATTGAGGGCATAGAGGCGGAGCTTGATAACGACACGGCGCACTTTCTCTGTGCCAAATCCGGCGATAAGGTGATGGCTTATCTCGGTGTGCATGAGGTTGCCGGCGAGGCTTATATCTCAAATATCGCTGTTTCCGCACCTTACAGAAAAAACGGAATTGCCTCATCTTTAATGGATAAGGCGGAGCGGAATGCAAAAGAACGCGAGTGCGAGTTTATATCTCTCGAGGTTCGCAAAAGCAACTCCGCCGCGATAAATCTTTATAAAAAAAGAGGCTACACCGTCAGGGGCGAGAGAAAAGATTTTTACTCCGAGCCTAAAGAAGACGCCTTGATAATGACATTGGATTTAAAGGAATGATAACATGAAAATATTGGGAATAGAATCCTCCTGTGACGAGACGGCGGCATCTGTTGTTGAAGACGGCAGAACGGTGCTTTCAAACATAGTCGCTTCACAGGTTGAAGAGCATAAAATATACGGCGGAGTTGTGCCTGAAATAGCTTCCCGCCGCCACACGGAGGCGATAAGCGGAGTTGTCAGAGCCGCTCTCGGTGACGCGGGCTGCACGATAAGAGACATTGATGCGGTTGCCGTCACATACGCTCCGGGGCTTATCGGTGCGCTTTTGGTAGGCGTGAATTTTGCAAAAGGATTGTCTTATTCTTCCGAAAGACCGCTTGTCCCCGTGCATCATTTGCGCTCGCACATTGCTTCAAACTACATATCGCACCCGGATTTAAAGCCGCCGTTTTTGTGCCTTGTCGTTTCGGGCGGTCACAGCCATATAATAGAGGTTAAAGATTATACCGATTTTAAAATTATAGGCTACACTCACGATGACGCGGCAGGAGAGGCGATGGATAAAGCCGCGAGAGCCATGGGTCTTCCATACCCCGGCGGACTGAATCTTGACAAAGCCGCGGCAAACGGCGACCCGAAAGCATTTAAGCTTCCGCACCCGAGAGTGGACGGTGCACCTTATGATTTCAGTTTTTCGGGGCTTAAAACCGCGGTGCTTAACATTATAAATTCGCTCAAACAAAAGGGCGAAGAGGTAAACGTACCTGATCTCGGCGCGTCATATATAAACGCGGTTGTAGATTGCCTTTGCGGCAATACGCAAAAAGCGGCGGAGAATCTCGGATATAAAAAAATCGTGCTTGCCGGAGGTGTTTCGGCAAATTCGGTTTTGAGAAGAAGAATGACCGAGCTTTGCCAAAAGAAAAATTGGTCGCTTTATTATCCCGAGCTTAAATATTGCGGTGATAACGGCGCAATGGTTGCGGCGCAGGGCTATTATGAATTCGTCGGCGGCAACACGGCTTCTCTTGACTTGAACGCAGTCGCAAGCCTTTCAATTGAATAATGCTATACGGCACGGCAGTGGGCGAGAGCTCACCGCCGTTTTTTTGCAAAAAAATATTTTTTTGACCTTCTCTGATTTTTTACAAATAATTCACATTTGCCTATTGACAAAGGTTAAAATAGAATGTATAGTATATTACAGAGTTAGCACTCGGCAATAAAGAGTGCTAAATGTGCTAAAGGCGGTGATGAAATGGAATTGAGTGAAAGAAAACAAAAAATACTCGGCGCGATAGTTGAGCAATATATCAAAACGGGCGAGCCCGTCGGTTCAAAGGCTTTGCTCTCTGCGCTTGATATGTCCGTTTCGTCGGCAACCGTCCGCAACGAGATGGCCGAGCTTTCGGCAATGGGTTATCTTGAGCAGCCGCACACCTCGGCCGGCAGAATCCCGACAAACGAGGGCTACCGCTACTATGTCGATCATTTGATGGTAAACAGGCAGATCGACGAGTCCCTGCGCCGCAGAATAGAAGCCGGCGTTCACATGGCGGTCACCGACCCGGAGAAGTTGCTGCAAAGAGCAGGCGAGGTTCTTGCAGACCTCACAGACTGCGCGGCGGTGAGCACAACGCCGTCCGGCGAGGGCGCGTTTATCAAACGTGTTGAGATTGTGCCTGTGGGCACACGCACGGCAATGATAGTTTTGCTGACCTCAACGGGCGTTCTCAAAAGCAAGGTTTGCAGAAGCGACAGCGACTTAAACGCCTCGGTGCTTGAGAGTTTTTATAATATAATGAAAACCTCTTTTATCGGCACAAAGCTTGAGGATGTGGACACTGCGATGATGCAAAAGCTTGCGGCTTCTTTCGAGGCAGATGTGTTTACTCTTTTGCCGCTTGTCACAGCTGTGTCGGATTTGGCACAAGAGAGCATACACACCGATATTGTTCTCGGCGGTCAGTCAAATCTTTTGCATTATTCAAACTATTACGGCAACACTGCATATGAGCTGCTGGAGTTTTTGAGAAGAGGCGAGCCGATAAGCAAGCTTCTTTCATCTGCCGCAAACGGTGAAAAAGATGTTGATGTTAAAATCGGCAGCGAAAACCCGTATAAACAGCTTACAAAATCCAGCGTGATAGTTTCTAACTACAATATAGACGGCAACCGCAGAGGGTCGATAGGCATTATCGGACCGACAAGGATAGATTACGAAAAACTCATTCCCTCGGTCAAATATCTGACCGATCTTGTCGGCAAGCTCCTGACGCAAACCTTTAAAGATGAATGAAAGGATGAACCAAATGGCTAAGGATAAAGAAAAGAAGACCAAAAAGGCAGACGAAGAAGTAAAAGAGACCAAAGAAAAAAAAGAAGAAAAGAAAGCGGAGCCGTCAAATGAAGAAAAGCTTCAGACTCAGCTTGATGAAAAAAACGACCAGCTTCTCAGAATGGCTGCCGAGTACGATAACTTCCGCAAGCGTTCTCAAAGAGAAAAAGAAGGGCTTTATACCGATTGCAGAGCTTCTGTTATAAAAGAGCTTTTGCCGGTCATAGATAATTTTGAAAGATGTGTTTCTTCAGCAGAGGGCACAAGCTATGAGGATTATCGCAAGGGCGTTGAGATGACTTATAAACAATTCACAGACGCACTCGCAAAGCTCGGCATCGAGGCTTTCGGCGAGGTCGGCGAAGCGTTTGACCCGAATCTTCACAATGCGGTTATGCACGCAGAGAATGAAGCTTTACCCGAAAACACAGTTTCAAACGTCTTGATGAAAGGCTATAAAACAGGTGACAAAATTATTCGCGCCGCTATGGTTGCGGTTGCAAATTGATTTTCAGCAATAAACATATATGTATATATTAGGAGGAATAAATTATGTCAAAAGTAATAGGTATTGATTTAGGTACAACAAACTCATGTGTAGCAGTTATTGAGGGCGGCGAGCCCGTAGTTATCGCCAATGCAGAGGGTGCAAGAACAACTCCCTCGGTTGTTGCATTCGGCAAATCGGGCGAAAGAATGGTAGGTCAGGTTGCAAAGAGACAGGCTATCACAAACCCCGACCGCACTGTTTCTTCAATCAAACGTCAGATGGGTACGGATTTCAAAGTAACTATCGACGATAAAAAATACACTCCGCAAGAGATTTCGGCAATGATTCTTCAAAAGCTCAAAGCAGATGCAGAGGCTTATCTCGGTGAAAAGGTAACAGAAGCCGTTATCACCGTTCCCGCTTACTTCACAGACTCACAGCGTCAGGCAACTAAAGACGCAGGTAAAATTGCAGGTCTTGACGTTAAGAGAATTATAAACGAGCCCACAGCTGCGGCTCTTGCTTACGGCATTGATAAAGAAGCAGACCAGAAAGTTATGGTTTATGACCTCGGCGGCGGCACATTCGATGTATCTATCATTGAAATGGGCGACGGCGTTCAGGAGGTTCTTGCCACGGCAGGTAACAACCGTTTGGGCGGCGACGACTTCGACCAGAGAATAATCGACTGGATGGTTGACGAGTTCCAGAAGTCAAACGGCATTTCGCTTAAGGGCGACAAGATGGCTATGCAGAGACTTAAAGAAGCGGCAGAAAAAGCCAAGATTGAGCTTTCCGGCGTTACATCTTCAGACATCAACCTGCCCTATATCACAGTTGACGCAACAGGACCCAAGCACCTTGAGCTGACCCTTACAAGAGCAAAGTTCAACGAGCTTACGGCAGACCTTGTTGAGGCAACCATGGGACCGGTTCGCCGTGCAATGGGTGACTCGGGTCTCAGCACAGGCGACATTGATAAGGTTCTTATGGTCGGCGGTTCTTCAAGAATCCCCGCAGTTCAGGAAGCTATTAAAAAGTTCATCGGCAAAGAGCCTTTCAAGGGCATCAACCCCGATGAGTGCGTTGCAATCGGCGCAGCTCTTCAGGCAGGCGTTCTCGGCGGCGAAGTTAAAGGACTTCTTCTTCTTGATGTTACACCCCTTTCACTCGGTATTGAGACAATGGGCGGCATAAACACCAAGATTATTGACAGAAACACAACTATCCCCGTTAAGAAGAGCCAGATCTTCTCAACGGCAGCCGATAACCAGCCCTCTGTTGAGGTTCATGTTCTTCAGGGCGAAAGAGAGTTCGCAAAAGATAACAAGACCCTCGGCGTATTCCACCTTGACGGAATTCTTCCCGCACGCCGCGGTGTTCCGCAGATTGAGGTTACATTTGATATAGACGCCAACGGCATCGTTCATGTTTCGGCAAAAGACCTCGGCACAAACAAGGAGCAGTCAATTTCAATAACATCTTCAACAAATATGTCAAAAGAAGACATTGAAAAGGCTGTTCATGAGGCAGAGCAGTTTGCCCAGGAGGATAAACAGCGCCGTGAAGAAATCGACACCAGAAACAACGCAGATCAGCTTGTTTACCAGTGCGAGAAGATGCTCAGTGAAGAGGGCGACAAGTTCTCGGACGGCGACAAATCAGAGATAAACTCTAAGATTGACGCTTTGAAAGAGGCTCTCAAGGGTCAGGATATTAACCTTATCAAGACAAAGCAGGAGGAGCTTCAGTCAAAGTTCTATGAGATAAGCGAAAAGCTCTATAAGGCTGCACAAGAGGCGGCAGGCGCACAGGGTGCTCCCGGTGCAGACGCTCAGGGTACACAGGGCGGCGGCCAGGACGAAAACGGCTATTATGATGCCGATTACAAAGACGTAACAGGCGAATAATTTAAAATAAGTTTAGTTCCGAAGCTGTCGTGCCGGAGTCTAACGGCTCTCGGCGCGGTGGCTTCGGATTGTGAAATGTAAGGAGCAGTCATTATGGCCGCAGATAAAAGAGATTATTACGAGGTTCTCGGCGTAAGCAAAGACGCGAGCGAGGACGAGATAAAAAAAGCATACAGAAAAAAAGCAAAACAATATCACCCCGACCTCAACCCCGGCGACAAAACCGCGGAGGAAAAATTCAAAGAGGCAAATGAGGCGTATGAAGTCCTCAGCGATAAGGATAAAAAGGCACGCTATGACCAATTCGGTCATGCAGGCGTTGACCCGAACTACGGCGCAGGCGGCGGCAACCCGTTCGGCGGCGGATTTTCGGGCAATCCTTTCGGCGGCGGAGTCGATTTTGACCTCGGTGATATTTTCTCAAGCTTTTTCGGCGGCGGCAGCACAGGCGGCAGACGTGCAAACCCCAACGCACCGAGGCGCGGCGAAGATATAAAGGCGAATATTACAATATCGTTTGAAGAGGCGGCAAAGGGCTGCAAGCGAACGATAGAGATTAACCGCATAGATACCTGCCCCGAGTGCGGCGGCAGCGGAGCTAAAAAAGGCACTTCGCCCAAAACCTGCACAGAGTGTCACGGTACGGGTCAGGTAACGACTCAGCAGAGAACAGCTTTCGGCGTTATCCAGTCGCAAAAGGCGTGCCCCAAGTGCGGCGGCAGAGGTAAGATAATAGAAAATCCCTGCCCCAAATGCGGCGGCAGAGGACGTGTTACAAAGCCGAGCCGTCTTGAGATTACAATACCTGCCGGAATTGACGACAGACAGGTTCTCAACGTCAGAGGCGAGGGTAACAAGGGTCTCAACGGCGGACCTGCCGGCGATCTTCATGTCGGCGTATTCGTAAGACCGCACCCGTTCTTTGAGCGTGACGGCTTTAATGTTTGGTATGACGCGCATGTATCATATGCACAGGCGGCATTGGGTGATAAAATAGTTGTTCCCACGCTTGACGGCAATGTTGAATACAGCTTGCGCCCCGGCACACAGCCTATGGATGTTTTTAAGCTCCGTGAAAAGGGCATACAAAACATAAACGGCCGCGGCAGGGGAGATCAGATGGTAAGAATTATCGTCGATGTTCCGAAATCGCTCACACAGGAGCAAAAAGAGCTTCTCAATAAATTCAACGAAAGCCTCGGCAATCAGCCCCCGCAGGGCGAAGATAAAAGAGGATTCTTCGGCAAAAAGAAAAAATAAAGTTAACTGCCTCAAATCGGTAAAACGGTTTGAGGCAGTTTTTTTATGTCCCGCGGTGTGCCGCCGCATATTGCCTCCACTTTAGTGGGGCGTCTTCGGCGGCATGAGGTCATGCCGCCCTACGCCGAGAATTGAAACAACTCGTAGGGCGGTGTGCCCACACACCGCCGTTGGCAGCATTAAACCGTGAGATTTCACCTCATCAGTCACTTCGTGACAGCTTCTCCTCGAGGAGAAGCCGATTGTAGCCTTCGCCCCGGGGGAGAAGGTGGCGCGACGCGCCGGATGAGGGCGAGTCTTACCGTTAGCTCACATCAAATTCAGAGAATCGGCGGCATGAGGTCATGCCGCCATACGCAGTGCCTCGCCGAGAATAACATCATGTCGTGAGAGTTCACCTCATCAGTCACTTCGTGACAGCTTCTCCTCGAGGAGAAGCCGATTGTGGCCTTCGCCCCGGGGGAGAAGGTGGCGCAACGCGCCGGAATAGGGCGAGTCTTGCCGTTAGCTCACATCAAATTCAGATAATCGGCGGCATGAGGTCATGCCGCCCTACGCCGAGAATTGAAATATCTCGTAGGGCGGTGTGCCCACACACCGCCGTTGGCGACAACATACCGTGAGACTTCACCTCATCAGTCACTCCGTGACAGCTTCTCCTCAAGGAGAAGCCGATTGTAGCCTTCGCCCGGGGGAGAAGGTGGCGCAACGCGCCGGATGAGGGCGAGTCTTACCGTTAGCTCACATCAAATTCAGAGAATCGGCGGCATGAGGCATGCCGCCCTACGTCGAGAATTGAAACACCTCGTAGGGCGGTGTGCCCACACACCGCCGTCGGCAATATCAAACCGCAAGACTTCACCTCGCAGAGCGGTGTGTCACACAACTCCGCGCAAAAAAAAGAGCGATGAAACTTCTCACCGCTCTTTTTGCTTATTTTATTTGTCTATTTTGTATGTTGCGTATGCAAGAATTTGTCCGTTTACAAAATCACAGGCATTCGATATTACAAAATCGGGATAAACATTGAGATAAAGTCCTTCGGACATTGTGCCGGGGTTAGAGTGCTGTATGGGCTGGGTAATCGAAGTTGTTCTCGGTGCCGCGGAGCTTGAAACGTGAACCATTGTTGCGGTTGTTCCGTCATAGTCGGTGATATTGAGGTTCTCGTTATATTCCTCCATGCTGTATGCCCAATGTGAATGACCGTTAAAGAATATAACATTTTTATATTCGGTCAAAAGACCTCTGAATCGCCTTTCGTCTTTGTTGCCGCTGAAGTAGGGGAGAATATAAAAATACCCGAAATCGTTTTGTAGGTTGCCCTCGCCGAGGAACGGGTTACCGCTCGGAGCGTTGAAGAACGTGTGGAAATAAAGATAAACTCTCTTGCCCTTATAGGTTTCGAGCTGTGTCTCGAGCCAGTCAAGCTGTTCGTCTGTGACAAGCTGAACAAACGGAGCGTAAACATCGCTTACCTGGCTAAAGAAAATGAATACATCGCCGTGTGTTTCTTTGCCGGAGTATACAAAGTCATATCCGTTATCCGAAACAGCCAAAACGCCGTCGGGCTTGTTGTCAGAGAACACGCCTACGTTGATGTTTTCTTTCCATGTCTCATAGTTGAATTTGTCTTTGCAGTCGTGGTTACCCTTGCAGGTGAATACGTTGAAGTCGTGCTCGGAGTTATATTTGTTAAAAGATATGTATGCCGAATCTTCACCCTCTTTTGAGAGGTCACCCGAAACGCCGACAATAGAAACACCCATATCGTCAAGGAAGTTTAACGCTCTCGTGTACGAAGTCTGCGATATATCGTTACCCGCGTCGTCATAATATCTGTTAAAATGAACGTCGCTGAGTGAGCCGAAGCTGTAAGTTTCCGCGCCGTAAGCAAAGGTCTTGCCGAGCGGGAGAGTTTCTGTGTCAACAAGCTGATCATCATAATAAAGAAGCATTGTTTTTGCATTCTGCGGTATTGCAAGAAAAGAGTTGAGCTCTTTTTCTCCCTCGCCGTTTTTGACGGTTATCTTTGCAAACTCGGTGTAAGGAACTGTTTTGCCGCTCTCTGAATATGTTGTGAGTTTTTCTCCGCCGAGTGTGCCCCAATAAACGGAATATTCCGCGTCATAGTTTGACGTTACGGTTAAAGTACCTGCCGCAGACGCTTTTTCGTCGTTTGCAAAGTTCAGCTCTACCGAAGCTTCAATTCCTCCGGGCGGAATAGGCGTGGGTGTTATGATGCCTATTGACATTAAAAATGCCAAAATAAGCGCAATTAACTTATTGACAATGTTAGCTAACATAATTTTACCTCCTGTTTTTGGCTGGTTTTATAATAACATTCTCTTTTTATAAAATCAATAGCATATAAAGTGCCGAGTGAAATTTTATTTGTTGATTTTAAAAAAATAAAATCATATAATACATTTGTCTCTTGACATAATAATAAAAAGAGTTATACTATATTGAGAACATTTGTTCATATTATTTCGGAGGTTTGCGGTATGGATCATTTTAAATTGGTTTCAAAATATAAGCCTATGGGCGATCAGCCGCAGGCAATAGAAAAACTCGCCGATGGGCTTAACAAGGGATATAACGAGCAAACACTGCTCGGCGTTACGGGCTCCGGCAAAACATTCACAATGGCAAACATTATTGCCAAGGTCAACAGACCCACTCTTGTTTTGGCGCACAACAAAACTCTTGCCGCACAGCTTTGTAGCGAGTTCAGAGAGTATTTTCCCGAAAACGCGGTGGAGTATTTTGTATCTTATTACGACTATTATCAGCCGGAGGCTTATATACCCACAACCGATACTTATATAGAAAAAGACAGCGCCGTAAACGATGAAATTGATAAGCTCCGCCATTCGGCAACCTCTGCACTTTCGGAGCGCAGGGACGTTATAATCGTTGCCTCGGTTTCGTGCATATATTCTTTGGGCGACCCGATAGATTACCGCAGCATGGTTATTTCGCTTCGCACGGGCATGACCAAAGAGCGCGACGAGCTTATACAAAAGCTTATTGAAATTCAGTACGAGAGAAACGATATAAATTTTATCAGAAATAAATTCAGAGTACGCGGAGATGTGGTTGAAATATACCCTGTTTATTCAAACGAAAACGCGATAAGAGTTGAATTTTTCGGCGATGAAATTGACAGAATAAGCGAGATAAACGCCCTTACGGGTCAGGTCAAAAATGTGCTTTCACACGTTGCGATTTATCCTGCGTCGCACTATGTTGTCTCGCCCGATAAAATGGAGCGTTCAATAAAGCAGATTTATGCCGAAATGCTCACGCAGGTAGAAAAATTTCAGTCAGAGGGTAAGCTGATTGAGGCGCAAAGAATAAAGCAGCGGACGGAATATGACATAGAAATGCTCAGAGAAACGGGCTTTTGCAAGGGGATAGAGAATTATTCCGCAATTATGTCCGGCAGAAAGCCCGGCGATCCGCCGTTTACGCTTCTTGATTATTTCCCCGACGATTTTGTGCTTTTTGTCGATGAATCCCACGTCACCTTGCCGCAGGTAAGGGCAATGTTCGGCGGTGATTATTCAAGAAAAGACAGCCTTGTTAAATTCGGCTTCCGTCTGCCGTCGGCATATGATAACAGACCGCTGAAGTTTGATGAATTTTATCAAAAAACAGGTCAAAAAATATTTGTCAGCGCGACCCCCGGTGAATTTGAAAAGCAGACAAGCGCGCAGATTGCCGAGCAGCTTATAAGACCTACCGGCTTGCTCGACCCCGAAATAATCGTGAAGCCCACAGAGGGGCAGATTGACGACATTGTTTCTGAAATAAATATCAGAACCGAGCGCGGCGAGAGAGTTTTAATAACGACTCTTACCAAAAAAATGGCAGAGGATTTGACCGATTATCTTGACAACACAGGCATAAAGGTGCGCTATATGCACTATGATGTCGATACGATAGAACGAATGAAATTGATACGCGAATTAAGGCTCGGCGAGTTTGACGTGCTTGTCGGCATCAACCTTTTAAGAGAGGGCTTGGATATTCCCGAGGTTTCTCTCGTTGCGATTCTCGATGCAGACAAAGAGGGCTTTCTCAGAAGCGAAACGTCGCTTATCCAGACAATAGGCAGAGCCGCGAGAAATGCAGACGGTCAGGTTATAATGTATGCCGACAGCGTTACTCCGTCTATGGAGCGTGCGATTAAAGAAACCGAACGCCGCCGCGCAAAGCAAAAGGCTTATAACGAGGAGCACGGCATAATTCCGCAGACCATCAAAAAAGATGTGCGCGAAATAATAGAGATTTCTACCCACGAGGGCGAAAAGAGCACAAGACGGTTAACAAGAGCACAGCGCGAGGCAATGATTAAACAGCTCACCGCAGAGATGAAAGCTGCGGCAAAAATACTTGAGTTTGAGCACGCCGCTTATTTGAGAGATAAAATAGAAAAGCTAAAAGAGGGTAAATAAAATGCAGGTCAAGGATATTTTTGTAAAAGGTGCGCGTGAGCACAATTTAAAAAATATAGATGTTAAAATACCGAGGGATAAGCTTGTGGTGTTCACGGGTCTTTCCGGCTCGGGAAAGTCCTCGCTTGCATTTGACACCATTTATGCAGAGGGTCAGCGCAGATATGTCGAGTCGCTCTCGTCTTATGCGCGCCAGTTCCTCGGTCAGATGGAAAAGCCTGCCGTCGATTATATCGAGGGTCTGTCGCCGGCAATATCCATAGACCAAAAAACGACCTCAAAAAATCCGCGTTCAACGGTCGGCACGGTCACCGAAATTTATGATTATCTGCGTTTGCTTTATGCGAGAGTGGGCATACCTCATTGCCCCGTGTGCGGACGCGAGATAACGCGCCAGAGCGTTGATACGATAGTCGATAAAATAACGGAGCTGCCGGAGAAAACTAAAATACAGCTTCTCTCACCCATAGTCAGCGGCAGAAAGGGCGAATACGTCAAGGAGCTTGAGAGCGCACGCAAAAGCGGATTTGTCCGTGTGAGGATAGACGGAATAATTTACGATCTTTCGGAGCAGATAAAGCTTGATAAAAACAAAAAGCACAATATAGAAATAGTAGTGGACAGGCTCGTGATAAAAAGCGACATCAAGGGCAGACTTTCGGATTCTGTCGAGACCGCCACAAAAATGTCCAACGGGCTTTTAATGGTTGACGTTGACGGAAAAGACGAGTTGCTTTTTTCACAAAACTATGCCTGCCCCGAGCACGGCGTGAGCGTAGAGGAGCTTTCACCGAGAATGTTCTCTTTTAACAATCCTTTCGGCGCCTGCCCCACCTGCGCGGGTCTCGGAGTATTTACAAAGCCGAATGTTCAACTCATAGTTCCCGATGAAAGTCTCTCGCTCAAAGAGGGCGCAATAAAGGCCTCCGGCTGGTCAAAGGCTGACGGCGGAACAATAGCGCAGATGTATTTTGAGGCTGTCGTATCGGCTTACGGCGGCAGTATGGAGATGCCGTATTCCTCTTTGCCGAAGGCGACAAAGGACGCTTTGATGTACGGCACAAACGGCAAAAAAATAAAAATGGAGCGCCGCAGCGAATACGGAACGGGCACATATATGGCTGAATTTGAGGGAATAGTCAACAATCTTCAGCGCAGATATGACGAGACGACGAGCGACTATTCGAGAAATGACATTGAGCAGTATATGAGTGTTGTGGATTGCCCCGAATGTAAAGGCGCAAGGCTTAAAAAAGAGTCACTCGGCGTTACCGTCGGCGGCATAAATATTGACGAGCTTTGCAAAAAGCCGATAAACAAAACCATGGTGTTCTTTGATGAGCTGAAGCTTTCGCAAAGAGATGAAATGATAGCAAAGGCGATAATAAAAGAGATTAAAGACCGAATAAAATTTTTGTCGAGCGTTGGTCTTGAATATCTCACGCTGTCGCGCTCATCGGGTACGCTTTCGGGCGGCGAGAGCCAGCGTATACGCCTCGCAACGCAGATCGGCTCTTCACTTATGGGCGTGCTGTATGTTCTTGACGAGCCGAGCATAGGTCTGCATCAAAAAGATAATGAGAAGCTTCTCGATACCCTCCGCCATCTGCGCGATATAGGCAATACGCTTATAGTTGTTGAACATGATGAGGATACGATGTATGCCGCGGATTATATAGTCGATATAGGCCCCGGAGCAGGCATTCACGGCGGCAATGTTGTTTGCTGCGGCAGTGTGGAAGATATAAAGAACTGTGAAAACTCAATAACGGGTCAGTATTTGAGCGGCAAAAGGAAAATACCCATACCGGAAACAAGGCGCAAGGGCAACGGAAAATTTCTTGTTGTCAGAGGAGCGGCGCAAAACAACCTTAAAAATATTGATGTTAAAATTCCGTTGGGCAAGTTCGTTTGCGTTACGGGTGTTTCCGGCTCGGGTAAATCCTCGCTTGTTAACGAGATAATTTATAAAAAGCTTGTTACAGAGCTTAACGGCGCGAAAAAATTCCCCGGCAAGCACAGAGCTTTTGAGGGCATAGAAAATCTTGACAAGGTGATTGATATAGACCAGTCGCCCATAGGCAGAACTCCGCGCTCAAACCCGGCGACATATACGGGTGTGTTTAACGATATACGCGACCTTTATGCCGAGACGAAGGACGCGAAGCTTAAAGGCTATAAATCGAGCCGCTTCTCTTTTAACGTCAAGGGCGGCAGATGTGAAGCGTGCCAGGGCGACGGAATAGTAAAAATCAAAATGCACTTTTTGCCTGATATTTATGTGCCTTGCGAGGTCTGCGGCGGCGCAAGATATAACCGCGAAACGCTCGAGGTGAAATATAAGGGCAAAAGCATATATGACGTTTTAGAGATGACCGTTGAGGAGGCTGCGGAGTTTTTCGGCGCAGTGCCGAAAATCAGCCGCAAGCTCAAGACTCTTTGTGAAGTCGGTCTCGGATATGTCAAAGTCGGTCAGCCCGCAACAACGCTCTCCGGCGGCGAAGCGCAGAGAGTGAAGCTTGCGGCCGAGCTTTCTAAAAGAGACACGGGCAGAACAATTTACATTCTTGACGAGCCGACAACGGGGCTTCACACCGCAGATGTTCATAAGCTGACGGACGTTTTGCAAAAGCTTGTGGACGGCGGCAACACAGTGCTTGTTATTGAGCACAACCTTGATGTTATAAAAATAGCCGACCACATAATAGACCTCGGCCCTGACGGCGGTGACAAGGGCGGCGAAATTGTTGCCGAGGGAACGCCGGAGCAGGTCGCAAAGGTCAAAGGCTCCTATACGGGTCAGTATCTTAAAAAGATGCTTGAGAAAAAATAAAAGAAGTATTGCCATATAATGTTGTCGTCGGAGTTCCTGCAAAAGAAATCAAAAAACGCTTTGACGAAAAAACGGTTGAGGCACTTTTAAATCTCTGCCGGTGAAATTGAGAAAATCCGCCGAAGTATAAAGCTTATTCAAAATATCAAGACAGGAAAGCCGCAAAAAATCCCGGTTTATAAACTTCTTATAAACAAATGAGTAACAAATAGGGCAATGTGTAACAATTTTACACATTGCCTTTTATTTGCCCGTTTTATGTCGAATATATTTTATGTATTATGCAGATAAAGGAGCCGGACGGCTTACATTTTTGAAAGGAATGTTCTTGATGGAAAAAACAAAAAACGGCGAAAAAAATCTTGATTTTTATGAGCTTGTGTGGATATTTGCCGCTTGCTGCGTTATAGGCTTTGCCGTGGAGACTGCATGGTGCTTCATACGCCACGGTTATATCGAAAGCAGAAAATCTTTGGTTTACGGCCCGTTGAGCGTCGCATACGGCATGGGCGGCGTGCTGCTCACTCTTGTGCTTTCGCGTTTTAAAAATGCCAAAGGGTGGAAGGTGTTTCTGATATCATTCCTCGTTGGCACGGCTGCCGAATATATCTGCTCGCTCGGGCAGGAGATAGTGTTCGGCTCTGTCGCGTGGGATTACAGCTCACTTCCGCTTAACATAAACGGCAGGGTATGTCTTTTGTATTCGCTTTTTTGGGGTGTGCTCGGTATATTCTGGGTCAAGGTATTTATGCCCGTGACCGAGAAGCTGTTGAAAAAAATCCCGGTTGATTTGTCGCACATTCTGATTTGGGCTTTTGTTGCTTTCTTTGTCTTTGATGCCGCACTCTCCGCCACGGCGGCGCTCAGAATGAATGAGCGCGAGGTCGGCAAAGCTCCGTCAAACTCCGTTGAAGTCTTTCTTGACGAGCATTTCCCCGACGAACGTATGCACAGCATATATGCAAATTCAAGGGATGTAGAGTAAGGTTAAAAATTCATATTCAAAATAAAAAAGCTATAATTCGCAAACAGCAGTTAATGCAGTGCGTATTATAGCTTTGGTCGTTTTACACTACCATTTGAGCATTTGCTCCGGTGTGGCAAATATATCATCAAGTTTTTTAAAAAAAGGAGTGAGATCGCCGAAATCCAAAGCACGATGGTCAAAGGCGAGAAGAACCGGCAAAAACATTCTTATACCTATTTGCTTTTCTCCGTTTCGGTCTGTATATATACCGGGCTTTTCGCTTATTGAGCCTATGCCTATTGCAGAAATCTGCGGCGGTATAACCTCTATAACAGACATGGTGTTATGAGAGCCGCGATAAACCGAGCCGGTGCTGGTTATTGTTATTGTGCCCTGTTCAATATCTTCTTTTGTCAGCCTTTCATCGGCAGGTATGCTGTTATAATTTTTCTTGTCTTTACCTCTTAACGTCACAACCTTGTGTCTGCCTGTTCTTGCACCTATGAGTCTGCCGAGTGTTGTAATAAGCTTTCCTTTTTTGAGTGCGGAGAGAGTGCCGCTCATAGGCACCGAAAACATGGCTTCGGTGAGGTCTGTTTTTTTCATCCTTCTCTTTACGTCAAGAATGTAGTTTTGCATATTTTCAAGCGTTCTGTTTTCAAAATTGTGCAGGCTTATTGTCATCATATCTCCGCTTGGCATAATCATAGGCATAGATATGTTTATGTCCTTATAAGTTTCGATTTTTCCTCTTACAAGCCTACGGTTAAACTCAATGTGCCCGTTCATTTGCGGGCAGTTTTTTATCCCCATAGTCATAGCTTTTAAAAGAACGGTGTTGAGTGTGATTCCGTTCGGTTTTATATTTGCTTTAAAAAATTCCAGAAAATCCGTAATGTCCGCCTCATATATTGCCGCCGAGTGGGGGACAGTCCTCCACGATTCGCTTGTCATGTTTGCAACTATTTTTCTCTGAATACCGAAATGCTCGGTTTTTATAATTTCAAAGCCGCGTTTGCCGCGGTATTTTTTGTTTCGGACATATTCATCTCTCCCTTACTTCCATGATTGTATCAAAAATGAATTTGAAAACTACACTTTTATAAGTGGTTATCGAAGTGCATAGTGTTTTAATAAAATCCCCCAAAAGCCTTGAAAATAAAGGATTTATCGCAAAATGCTCACCTTAACTTATTATACGATTTCACACTGTTTCATTCGCCCCTTGCAAGCTGATAAGGGCAAACACAAGGGCAAGAAAATCTGATAACAAGATATAACAGAATGTGGCAATCGGAGAACTGTGACATATGTGCGAATATATTATACTGGAGGATTTATTAAATGGACAAGTACATTTTCGATGAAAGCAATGGCTTAGGATTGATGAATAACATTCAAACCTACGCAAGAGAGATTGTCAACAACGAATTGATTTACGCATAATATAAGTGAAGGGCGAAGATACTTTCAACGGTATCTTCGTCCTTTTGCTTGTACTTATATTTGTAACGCTTTTAGGTGTCAAAACCCTTGCGCCACAAGGCTTTTGAAGCCTTTCTTTTCGAGTGGTAATGGTTTTTATATTGCCTGTCAAATTTTTGTGGGTATAGGCGTTACACAAAGTTTATTGTATATGAAATTTGCAGATTATTCTTGGATTTGGCTCAAATCAAATGCACCGTTCTCAATCAACTTCAAAATTGTGTCTACCAAGTTGTTTTTTACAGTTTCACTTTCATTTTCAACGCCAGAATACTCTACATAAATAGTGTTCTCTCCCATATCAAAGGATGCATAATATATTACGGTTTTGATACCTTGACTATTTGACTTTGTTACGAAATATCCTGCATTGATATCAACGCCGTCTACACTTGAAGTGATTGTATTTCCATCAATGATAGTATCTAATAGATTTACACCCTGTTTAGATACTACCATTCTTGTATCACCAATTTTTCCCTCAAAACCCAGAATATTATGATTGTCAGCATCAAAGTAAGCATCTGCGGTAACAGGCAAGTCTGCAAAAAGCATTTCAATCTCAGCATTGCTCAAAGGTCTTGTTGTTACATTTAAGTTAATTGAAGATTGTGATAAGTCATTTTTAACAAAAGTAATTGTTTCTCCACCATCCAGCGTGGCAATATCGTTTTTTGTACCAAACAGATTGCCTTGAAAAACTCCAACTCCAATCAGAGCGACAAGTGCAAAGCAAGCAGCAACAGACACCCATTTTTGCCGATTAGTTATTTTACTTGTTTTTTTCATAGGTTCAGCCTCCTTAATATACTGATTATCGACATTTCCCAATGCCCTTAAAAGTTTCTTTTCTTTCATACAGAGATACCTTCTTTCTCTAACAATTTTTTAAGTTCATTCCTTGAACGAAATAATGACATCTTGATTTTGCTCTCGCTCATACCATATTCCGTTGCAATTTCTTTAATGGGCGATAAATACCAATATCTTCTCATAAAGATTTTTCGCTGTTCCAATGACAGAGAAGACAGAAAACGGTTAAGAATATCCGTTAGAGCGATTTCTTCAACAATGTTTTCAGTATTATCCAACGATGATGGTATACACTCTTGAATTTCGTCAAAGACCAACGGCATTTGTCCACCGTTACGCTTTTTAGCATTGAACAATTCGTACCTGTCCAACGATAGATTGCGGGTAATCTTACCTAAAAAAGTTTTCAGGATGGAAGGACGGTTAGGAGGTATGCTGTTCCAAGCTCTTAAATAAGTATCATTTACACATTCCTCGCTGTCTTCGTCATTGTGAAGAATATTAAAGGCTATGTATCTGCAATACTTTCCGTATTTTTTTGAAGTTTCGGATATAGCAGCTTCGGAGCGCTCCCAATATAAATCTAATATCTGCTTATCATCCATAGGCTTCTCCTCCTTCCCTTAGTATTAAGGCCTTTCACCCTAATAGACGGGGAAAATGTGTCATACGTCACTAAATTCAAAAAAATCTTCCTCATTTTTTAAATTATATCATTTACTTGTGAATTTTTCTATGTTGTTTATGTATGCACCACAGGGGAAGCCCCCTGCGGTGTAGTTGTCTTAGTCAAAGTTACCTTTCTCTGTCAAAGGATTTTCTGTTTCGTGTCTGCTGTTTGCCCTCTGCCTGAATGTGTCGGAAGCGAACTTCCGCAAGACTGCTGGATAAGGTAGTCGGGGAAGCCTAAACAAAAAGTTTCCCTTGTTTCGACTCATAAGGGCAAAAACAAGGGAAAAAACATAAGGAATGAACATTAAAATGCCGATTTTCCTTAAAAATACAAGGGTTTCGGAGAATTAAATAGATAAATTTGAATTTGTCGGTCAGGTTTATTGATAAAACGCTTTTGTTATGCTACAATAACAAGGGCAACAGTGCAAAATCAGAGGCTAACGGCCTTGTGCCGGATTCGGCTGTGTTTGCGGAATGTACCCGAAATTTTGCATATTTCGGCAAAGAGCCGCAAGCGCAAAGCATGACGCTGCGGTTGCGCGGTATTGCTTTAAATCTATCGGTTGGTGACAGACATGGTAAAAGCTGTAATATTCGACATGGACGGCTTGCTGTTAGACAGCGAGCGCGCCTCTTATGAGGCAATGCAAAAAAATTGTGAAAAGCTTGGCGTGAAGATAGACAAAGATTTTTACTGCTCGCTTTTGGGTCTTAGCAATACAGATGCCAAAGAGCAGGTTTATAAGCATTTTAACGGTAAAATCGACGTTGATAAATATTTTGACGATATGTTTTCTCTTGTTAAAGAAGAATATATAAAAAACGGCGTTCCCGTTAAAAAAGGAGCATTTGAATTGCTCGAATATCTTAAAAGCAACGGTATTGCCGCGGTTGTGGCTTCGTCTTCCGAAAAAAACTGGGTCGAGTGGCTGCTGAAAAAAGCTTCGCTTTATGATTGCTTTGACGGTTTTATGTGCGGCGATGAAGTTGAAAACGCCAAACCCGATCCCGAAATATTTTTAAAGGCCTGCCAAAAAGCAGGCGCAGAGCCTAAAGATTCTCTTGTGCTTGAGGACGCGCAAAGCGGCATTGAGGCGGCAAATGCGGCAGGAATACCCGTAATTTGCGTGCGCGATATGCTTGACCCCGATGAAAAGCATAAAAAAATGACCTTGGCGGTTATGGATTCGCTGATTGAAGTTAAGGAATACCTCGAAAGGGTGCAATAATATGACCGAAAGATGGGAAGACCCAAAGATTTTTAAAATAAATAAAGAGGACGGGCACGTTATCTCAATGCCTTATGACAGCCCCGAAAAAGCGGCTCTCGGAGAAGAGAGCGAGTATAAATTGCTTTTAAACGGCGAGTGGAAGTTCTATTGGCAGTTGGGCTTTGACCAAGGATTGCCTGAGGGCTTTTATAAAGACGATTTTGACTGTGAGGGCTGGGGCGATATAACCGTTCCGTCGCTTTGGCAGCTCAAGGGCTACGGCGTGCCGGTTTATTATGCGAGCACATTCCCGAGAGCCGTGTGCCGCAGAAAAAATAAAATCCCAACAATAGACCACGCCTGTCAGGAGGTCGGAATTTACCGCAGAGATTTTACTCTTCCTCAAAACTTTGACGGCAGAGAAATCTTTCTCCACTTCGGCGCGTGCAAATCCGCACTGGAGGTATATATAAACGGCGAATTTGTCGGCTATTCGCAGGGCTCAATGACTCCGCACGAGTTTGACGTCACCCGTTTTTTGCGCGAGGGCAAAAATAACGTCACCGCCGTTGTTTACAGATACAGTGACGCAACATATTTAGAGGGTCAGGATATGTGGAATATGTCCGGCATATACAGAGACGTTTATCTCTATGCCGAGCCGAGTGTTTGCATAAGAGATTTTTTTGTTAAAACAAGGTTTGATAAAGATTTTAACAATGCAGAACTTACTTTAGACGTGTATTTAAAAAATTATTCCGACTCATCTTTTTCGGGTATACTTTCTGCTGTGCTTCTAAATGAAGACGGCGTGCAGATAGGCGACAAAGGCTTTATTTTAAAAGAGGGCAAAAGCACCGGCTTCACTTTTAAAAAGCTTGTTGAGTCGCCGCGCAAATGGTTTGCCGAAAGTCCGGAGCTTTATAAACTTTGCATTTCGCTTTTAAAGGGCGGCGAGTGCGTCTGCTCAAAGTGCATTGACATCGGCTTTAAGCAAATAGATTTTTACGGCGAAAAAATTTATGCAAACGGCAAGCCTCTTATGATATACGGCGTAAACAGGCATGACTTTGACCCCGACAACGGCTGGGCTGTGCCGAAAGAGCGTTATTTAGAAGATATTTTGATAATGAAGCGCAATAATATAAACGCCGTCAGAACAAGTCATTACCCCGATGACCCGCTTTTTTATGAGCTATGCGACAAATACGGCTTGTGGGTCATGGATGAGTGCGACCTCGAAAGCCACGGAGTCCGCAGGAAAAATGTGCCCAGCAGTGACCCGAAATGGACGGGAGCGGCGTGCGACAGAATGGAGCGCATGGTTCTGCGCGACCGCAACCACCCGTGCGTATTTATGTGGTCGCTCGGCAACGAGGCAGGTGACGGCGACAACTTCTTAAAGATGAAAGAGGCGGCGCTGAAGTTTGACGACACAAGAAAGTTCCACTACGAGGGCGATTTTGATTTTTCAAAGAGCGATGTCATAAGCCGAATGTACCCGACCGAGGAGCAAATGAAAAAGCTCGGCAATAAAGAGGAAATAACCGTAAGCTTTATTGACAACATCACCAACGCTCTGGCGGCAGACAACAAGCCAATTAAAAAATCAGATTATGTCGGCAGGCCTGTAATACTTTGCGAATACGCTCATGCCATGGAAAACAGCCTCGGCAATTTTCAGGAATACATGGATGATTTTGAAAAGTACGACAATATGTGCGGCGGTTTTATATGGGATTTTGTCGATCAGGCAATAAGAATAAAAAAAGACGGCAAAGAAAAATGGACTTACGGCTCGGACTACGAAAAGAAAGAGCCGCGAAGCAAAAAATACAACCGAATAAACCTGACGGCAATCAGCGGCAGCAACACATATTTTAATGCCAATGGAATTGTAGCTGCGGACAGAACGCCGCACCCGAGTATATATGAGGTTAAAAAGGTTTATGCACCAGTGAGAATTTTGCCGAAGGACATTGAAAAAGGCATATTCACTTTTAAAAGCAGATTTTTAAACAATGACCTCAGCAGTTATGTTTTGGAATGTATCATAACCGCGGACGGCGAAGAAATCAGCAATGCCTCTCTTGACGGCTTTAATGTTGAGCCTCTCGGCGAGCGAGAAATCAAAATCGGTTATAATATTGATTCCTTACCCGATAAAGAGTGCATCATAACCTTTTCTCTCAAGACCAAAAGAGATATGCCGTGGGCAAAACAGGGCTACGAGCAGTGCTTTGACCAATACATAATAAAGTCTGCTGCCGGAAAGAGCGTTGAGCATAACGGCGATAGGCTCACCGCGAGCAAAAAATCGGGAACCGTCACGGTGAACGGCAAAGATTTTTTTGCCGCAGTTGAAAACGGCAGGCTTGTTTCGCTCAATTACGGCGGAACGGAAATGCTCAAAACTCCGCTGACTCCGAATTATTTCAGAGCACTGACGGATAATGACAGAGGCTCGCTAAACTTTGTGCCTCCGCTTATAAGACTTAATCCAAAATACAGATATGAGCACGTTGGCGAGAGAGCCAAAGGCAAAACCTGCGGCTTTAATCTGAATACGGACGGCAGTGTACGGGTCGAAGCTTCATTCATGGCAAAATACATGAAAAAAGTAAGAATGAATTATACATTTTACCCGGACGGTACGGTTAAAATCGAACACGGCGGCACACCGATGCTTATAGATATGCTTCGCTTTGGCACAAGCTTTGCGCTGGCAGGCAAATATAAAAATATTTTGTGGTACGGCAGAGGACCGCAGGAGAATTATTGCGACAGAAAAACAGGCGCAAAAATCGCTTTGCATAAAATGACCGTCAGAGAGCTTCAGCATTTATATATGCGCCCGCAAGAGAACGGCTGTAGAACGGACGTAAGATATATAGAGCTTACGGACGACAGCGGTAACGGTATAAAGATAGAGAGCACGGATATGCCACTTTCGTTCAATGCGTGGAATTATACGCAGGAAATGCTTGAAAAAGCAGAGCACATCCACGAGCTTAAATATGACGACATAACCGAGCTGAGCATAGACCTTTCGCAGTGCGGCGTAGGCGGAGATATGCCGGGCATGGCGTGCCTGAGAAAACCGTATATAATGCACAGCAAAAAAGAATATAAATACTCATTCACGATAAGTAAAATATAAAAATCGGGTCTGCTCGGCTGAATGCGGCAGACCCGATTATTGTTTAAAGTTAAAGTGCTATATAGTGCGGAATTATATCTTCATACTCGCCGTTTTTCATAAGAAAACCGTTTGGTATTGTGCCGAGCGGAACAAACCCGAGCTTTTCGTATAAATGCCGCGCGGAGTAGTTTGTTTTAACGACCGCGTTAAACTGCAAAATGCGAAAACCGCATTCTTTGCCCTGCTGTATGCAGTCTTTAACAAGTGCTTCGCCTATATGATTGCCGCGCTTGTCTTTTTTTACGGCGTAGCTCGCATTGCAGATGTGAACGCATCTGCCGACATTGTTCGGGTGAAGAATATAAAGCCCCACAACCTCATCTTCTGAAAGTGCAACAGCGCAGTACGTTTGCGAAGAGAAAAATTCTTTTGCAGAGTCTTCTGTCAGCTTCTCTGTTTGAGGAAAGGCGATGCCGTCCTCCACTATGTCGTTCCAGATTTCTGCCATGGCTTTGATGTCGTCATCTTTAAAAGCTCTTATTTTTATGCTCATTTGTTTATCATTCCCAAAAATTCTTTAGGAAATTTACGGCGTCGGCAATGTCTTTTGCCGGGTCGTCACCGACTTCTCTTTCTATTGTCAAAAATCCCTTGTAGCCTATGTCATGGAGTGCGGCAAGATATTCTTTAAACGGAACATTGCCTTTGCCGAGGGGTACCTCTTCAAACGAGGGACCGCTTGTGACGTGTTCGCCTGCGGCAAGCTCATTTTCTGCGCCGGGCATACCGTAAACAATTTCCGGGTCAAGATAATAATTTCTCACACCGTCTTTTGCATGGGTGTGAACTATGTAATCTTTAAGGTTATACACTGCCTTAACAGGGTCGTCGCCCGTTACCATAACAAGGTTTGCAGGGTCAAGGTTTACGCCAACGCCCCTTGAGCCGAGAGAGTCAAGAAAACTCTTGAGCGTCAGAGAAGTTTCGGGACCCGTTTCGACGGCAAAGTGTGCGCCTATTTCGTCCGCATAGCGGCTGAGCTCATAGCAAGACTCTTGCATAAGCTTATATCTGTCGTGGTTTTTGTCGGCAGGCACAACACCGATATGTGTGGTGACTATATCCGTTCCAAGCTCTTTTGCAAGGTCAAGAATCCTCTTTGATTTTTCTATCCTCTGCGCGTTTTGCTCTTTGTAAACAAATCCGCCTCCGCCGAGGTCACCGCAAAGAGCCGAGATAACAAGTCCGTTATCGGCAACAAGATTTTTAAATTCATGCCTTTTTTGCTCCGAAAGATTTTCGGGTGCCATTTCTCCGTTTGAGGCATAAACCTGAATACCGTCCGCACCGACTTCCGCCGCTTTTTTTACAGCGTCATATATAGGCAGACGAAAACTGTCTACAATTACGCCGATAGGAAAATTATTCACAGTAACTCCTCCCAAAATCAAAGATTAAAAGCCTTGAGCCATTCTTCTTTTAAAAATTCGTGACCTGCCGGGGTGGGGTGAACGCCGTCTTTGAGCCAATATGATGTGGGCGTATTTTCGCAGAATTTATCAAGTTTATCCTGAGTCGGGATAAATATAAGACCGTATTTTTCTGCAACTTTTTTTGCCTTTTCTGCATTTGCTCTGACGCCCGTGTCAAAATATTCCCACTCTTTTTCGGTGGCGGTTCCCTTTAAAACAAACGGCTCAAAAATCGCAATTTTAATTTTGGGAAGTGCCTTGGTTACGTCTTCAATGAGCATTGTCAGCAGCTCTTCATATCTTTCGCTGCTAAAACAGTCTTTATAATCAACACTGTGCCAAACATCGTTTACGCCGATAAGAACGCTCATATAATCGGGCTTTAATGCAACGATGTCTTCACGGTAGCGAGCATATAAATGAGTTGAACGGTTGCCGCTTATGCCCTTGTTGATGAATGTGTATTTGCCGGGTTCCTTTTTGCCGAGCGACGCCGCAACAAGGTTGGGGTAACCTTCGCCGAGGCTCGCAATGTTGTCATAATGTCTGTCGGCGTCCGTTATGGAATCGCCTTGAAAAAGTATTGTTTTCATAATAGTTTGCATGCCGAAAGGCAGCTCTCCTCTCTTAGAAACATTTTTGAAATTTCTCAGAATTATTTCTAAATTATTATACATTCAAAATTATACTAAAACAAGACCTAAAACAAAAGATGACAATATTTTTAAAAAGACTTGAAAAGTGCTTGTTAAAGTATTATCATATAATTTAAAATTGATACATATACCTAATCGGGAGGTGAGGCCTGTGGTGTTCTCAAGCTTGTTTTTTCTTTTTGTGTTTTTGCCCGTAACTCTTATATTGCAGCACTTTATGCCGGATATAAAAAAGAAAAATGCGGTGATTTTAATTGCATCGCTTTTCTTTTACGCATGGGGCGAGCCCAAGTGGATAGTGCTGATGATAGCGGTGTCGCTGATTGACTATATAGCCGGACTTTTCATAAACATTTTTCGCGGACGTGTCGGTGCAAAAATCGCAATGATTTCCGCCGCGGTGCTGACTCTCGGTGCTCTTATAGTCTTTAAATACATGAACTTCCTGACGGGAAATATCGACTCGCTTTTCGGCACGTCAATCAAAACAAACATAGCGCTGCCGATAGGTATTTCGTTCTATACTTTCCAGGCACTTTCTTATGTTATAGACGTTTATCGCGGTGACGTTAAGTGCCAAAAAAATTATTTTAAGCTTTTGCTTTATGTCAGCATGTTCCCGCAGCTCATAGCGGGTCCGATTGTAAGATACAGCGATGTTGAAAAAGAGATAACCTGCCGCACCGTAACTTACAAAGAAATATCACAGGGTATAACAAGGTTTGTGATAGGACTTTTTAAAAAAGCCGTTTTTGCAAATATGCTCGGCGAGCTTGCCTCAACTTATCTTGACGGTGATTTAAGCTCCGTGAGCGCGGTTCAGGGCTGGCTCGCAATATTCGCCTATTTCTTCCAGATTTATTTTGACTTTGCAGGATATTCCGACATGGCGATAGGCCTCGGCAAAATTATGGGCTTCAATTTCCCCGAAAACTTCAAGTATCCGTATGCTTCAAAGTCAATTACGGAGTTTTGGCGCCGCTGGCATATAACTCTCAGCTCGTTTTTTAGAGATTATGTCTATATTCCGCTCGGCGGCAACAAAAAAAATCATATTTTCAATATGCTTGTCGTCTGGGTTCTCACGGGATTTTGGCACGGTGCAAGCTGGAACTTTATGCTCTGGGGATTTTATTATTTTGTTTTGCTCGTGCTCGAAAAGAAAGTTTACGGTGAAAAGCTTAAAAAACTGCCTGCAATAGTTCAGCATATTTATTCGGTGCTCGCTGTTCTTATCGGCTGGATTTTCTTCTATTACGAAGACCTTTCAAAAGCAGGCGGATTGTTCAAAGCCATGCTCGGCTTTAACGGTTTTGCCCATGCGGGCGACGGCATAATAATAATTAACCGCATTGTTTTGCTCATAGCCGCAATTCTCGCTTCAACTCCGCTTGTGACGGCGGCGGTCAAAAAGCTTTTTGTGATTTTAAGAAAAACAAACCACGGCAAAGAAACAGAGCAGGTAATAACAATCGTGTTCCAGGCGGTGACAATGTTTATTTGCGTTGCGGCACTTGTAGGTTCAACCTATAACCCGTTTTTGTATTTCAGATTTTAACTTTTGCTCTCGGAGGTGAATCCTATGCAGAATAACGATAAATTTAAAAAAGGTCCGGAAGTGCCTCGGTTTTTTTCCAACAAACCGCTCCCTCTGCCAAAGAGAGAAAAAGTCATAGAAAATCCTAAAAACCTTGACGGCGGTTTTTCAAACCTCAGAAAAAAGATTCCGCTTATAACAAAGCTTTATATGGTGTCTGCCGCGCTTTTTGCTTTTACTCTTTTTGTTATGGGATTTATCAGTGTTGCGGATAAAGACAAAACTGTGTCAAAAGCCGAAAACAGAGCGCTGGCAAAGCGCCCGGAGTTCAGCTTTGCCGCACTTAAGGACGGCAGCTACACAGTGGATTTTGAAAATTATTATTCCGATAATTTTCCTGCGAGAGATTTTTTTATAAAAGTCAACAGAAAAATCGGCGAAGTTTTAACGCAGTTTTCTGCCGGTGACGACGGCGAGGTTATAGTCTCTGTTGAGCGCAAGGACGAAGATTTTGCGGGCGAGGGCGTTGATCTCGGGCAAAAAACCACACAGGCAACGACAGAATCCGCAACACAGGGCATGAAAGATAACACCGCGGACGTTACGCCCGATAACGAAGCGACTGTAAGGGGCTCTATAATAATAAGCGGCAACAGAGCTATGGAGATATACTCATACAGCGAAAGCTCTGTAAAAAATTATGCGAATATAATCAATTCCGCCGCAAAGGCGATGCCTGCCGGCACAAAATTCTATTCGCTTATCGCTCCCACGGCTGTGGAATTTTACGGCACAAAAACTTACAGAACCGGTGTCCACTCGCAGCGTGACGCAATTAAAAACGCATACTCAATGCTTGATGATTCAATAATAAAGGTTGACGCATATTCTTCTCTTGTTGATAAATCAAAAGAATATATTTATTTCAGAACCGACCACCACTGGACGGCGAGGGGAGCATACTACGCATACAGCGCGTTCTGTGATGCCGCAGGAGCCACCGCACCTGCCATAACGGACTTTAAAACGCATAACATAGACGGATTTGTCGGCTCGCTGTATCGCTCGTCTCAGGCCTCGGTGCTTAAAAAGGACCCTGATTATGTTGAGTGCTTTGAACTTTTGGTTGATGCGACAAACATGGTCTATTCTTCACAGGCGATGACCGACGGCGCAAAGACTTATATAGTCGCAAACAAGGTGAGCGGCGACAATAAATATCTTGCATTTATTTCGGGTGACCAGCCGATTGAAAAGATAACCACAAGCGTCAAGAACGGCAAAAAGATACTCGTTTTAAAAGAATCTTTCGGCAATGCGTTTGTGCCTTTCCTTTGCAACAATTATGAAGAGGTTTATGTTGTTGACCCGCGCAAGATTGACATGAACCTGCCTGAGTTTGTAAAAACAAACGGCATACAAGAGGTTTTGGCAATAAATTACAGCTTCGGTCTGTCAAACAAAACTTATTGCAGCGCGCTTAATAATTTAATAAAATAAAAAAGCCGTTACGGCTAAAAATATAACAAAGACCGGTCTTTTACGGCCACCAAATAACGGAGGTATTCAAATGGTTTTTAAAAGCAAATATTTACAGTCGGTTTATGACAAAACGGTAGAGAAAAATCCCGTTCAGCTTGAGTTTATACAGGCTGTCGGTGAAGTGCTTGAGTCACTTGAGCCGGTTGTGGAGAAAAATCCTATTCTTGAGCAGATGAATATAATCGAGCGTCTCGTGATGCCCGAGAGAGTTGTTCTCTTCAGAGTTACATGGGTAGACGACAGCGGCAAAGTCAGAGTCAACAAGGGCTTCCGCGTTCAGTTTAACTCTGCCATAGGACCTTATAAGGGCGGACTTCGTTTTCACCCGTCGGTAAATCTTTCGGTTATGAAATTCCTCGGCTTTGAGCAGATATTCAAAAACAGTCTTACGGGTCTTGCAATCGGCGGCGGTAAGGGCGGCTCCGACTTTGACCCCAAGGGCAAGTCCGAGGGCGAAATCATGAGATTCTGCCAAAGCTTTATGACAGAGCTTTCAAAGCATATCGGTGCGGATACAGACGTCCCCGCAGGCGACATCGGCGTAGGCGCAAGAGAAATCGGCTATATGTACGGTCAGTATAAAAAGCTTCGCAACGAGTTCACGGGCGTTCTTACCGGCAAGAGCCTCTCATACGGCGGCTCTCTTGTAAGAACAGAGGCAACCGGCTACGGCCTTTGCTATTTCGCACAGGAAATGCTCTCTAACATGAAAAACGATTCTTTCAACGGCAAAACCGTTGTTATTTCGGGCTCCGGCAATGTTGCGATTTATGCGGCAGAAAAGGCTATGCAGCTCGGCGCAAAGGTTGTTGCAATGTCGGATTCTTCCGGATATATCTACGACAAAGACGGCGTAAAGCTCGACATTATAAAACAGCTTAAAGAGGTTGAGAGAAAACGTATTAAAGAATATGTTGCGGCAGTGCCTGCGGCGGAGTATCACGAGGGCTGCAAAAATATTTGGGGCATTAAGTGCGATATAGCGCTTCCTTGTGCAACACAGAACGAGCTTGACGAAGAAGCTGCCGAAAAATTGGTTGCAAACGGCGTTAAAGCCGTTGCAGAGGGCGCAAACATGCCTTGTACTCCCGAAGCGGTTAAGTGCTTCCACGACAGCGGTATTCTCTTCGGACCCGCTAAGGCGGCAAACGCAGGCGGCGTTGCAACTTCGGCACTTGAAATGAGCCAGAACTCAATTCGCTACAGCTGGACATTTGACGAAGTTGACGAAAAGCTCAAATCAATCATGAAAGACATTTTCCACAACGCATACAATGCGTCGGTTAAATACGGCCACGAGGGCGACCTTGTTGTCGGTGCTAATATCGCAGGATTTGAAAAGGTTGCGGACGCAATGCTCGCACAGGGCGTTATCTGATAAAAACGGAGTGAATATAATGAAAAAGCTGACTGCTTTGCTGTTTTCTGTGTTGCTTTTAATGAGCTTTGCGGCTTGCCAAAAGGGCGAAACAAACGGTGATTCATCAAAAACAAGCGCGGCGAACGGCAGTGACGTTTCATCTTCGGCACAGCAAAAAACCACCGTGCCGGAGCAGAGGATAGACCATATCGCACAGTCGATAGAGCAGGGGCAGTTTGAGGGCTTTGACCGTTACACCGACGGCGACAAAGAAAAAATCAAAAAAGCCGTTGAAAAAGACGGCTACAGCTTGGTTTATAATGACGACGGCTCGGGTACGCTCTCTAATGACGAGGGTTCGTGGTTCGTCGGCAAAGGCTGGGTGAACAATAAGTTCACCGATGGTTTGCCGAAGCCCGAATTCGGTGTGATAACCATGAGCGCACAGGATAAAGACGACAGCGGAGATTTTTATATATTCTTAATCCGCAAAGCCTCTGTAAAAGAAGTGGCGGATTATGTGGATAAACTCGAAACTCTCGGCTTCAAGGCTCAGGGCGAAAAGGTTGAGAGCATAGAAAACGGTGCTGTTGTGTTCAATGCCGAAAATGAGCAGGGCAAAAAGGTCGAAATAGCCTATTCTTCAAACGGATTCACTTACAAAATATATGTTAAATAAATTCGGGAGCTGTTCTTACATAAGAGCGGCTCCTTTTTTGGGTTACAAATCTTAAGATTTAAACATAAAAATCTTAAAGATTGGTTTATGTTATTGCAATCTCTCATTTCATGTGGTAATATCAGTCTGTTGAAAAAATAAACTTATTGAGAGGTTATGAAGTTGAAAGAATATATCGAAAGACTTAAAACCGGCTGCAAAAAATGGGAAATTGTCCTTTGGTGGATAGTTCGCCTTGTAATGATTGCCGGAATGATAGAATCATTTGTCAATGCAGATAAGTACGAGGATAAAATACGCACCATGATGGTCGGCAACCTCGTTTTGACTTTCGGGTGGGAGATATTCCAGCTTTTCCCCGAAAAGCATCTTTTCAGGCACCTGCCGGCGGCGGCGCAGGATTTTACGAGCGTTTACATTGTCCTCACCGCATTTTTCGGCGCATACATAAATTTTTATTACACCGTTTGGTGGTGGGATACGCTTCTGCATTTTGTCAGCGGCGGACTGTGTGTTCTTGCGGGCTATGCATTTATCAAGGCTTATGAAGAGCGAGACGGCAAAAAAGTTGCGATTCCGGTTGCCGTTCTGTGCGCTTTCAGCGTGTCGTTTATGTTCGGTACTTTGTGGGAGTGTTGGGAGTTCTCATTTGATCAGTTCCTCGGCGGCGATACTCAGCATTGGTCGCTCGCCCTTGCCGAAGAGAGCAAAATAAACCACATGATTTTTCAGCCTGCAAAAGAATTTATGTCTGAAGAGTGGAAATCGCGCTTTGCTCTTATGGACACAATGACAGATATTGTCGCAAACACTCTCGGTGCTGTAATCGGCGGCATTACGCTTAAAATTGCACTTCATAAAGAAGAAAAAGAAGAAAGAACTGCAGAAAACAAAAAAGAGAAAGCAACCGTTAACGTATAAAGGAGGAAAAGAGATGCACGGCACACTCAAAAGGCTTTGCTGCATTTTACTTGCGGCTTTGTTTGTGCTGCCTCTTTTTTCTTTCGGCTCATATGCAAAAGAAAATGCCTGTTATAACGGCTACCCCGTGGTTCTTGTGCCGGGCTATGCCTCTGCCTCGCTTTGCTATGATGAGGGCGGCGAGACTAAAGCGGCGTGGGGCTGGCAGGCGAGCGATATTTCGTCTCCTTTTGCAGATAACATAGTTGATTTAATAAAAGGTACGGACGTGCTTTTAGGCGGTAAAAACGGCTGCTTTTCACACGCTTTGGGCAAGAGCTTTTCGAGTTTGCTTGAGCCCATGCGCTGCAATGCAGACGGAACGAGCGTTAAAAATGTACGTCCCGTTTTGTTTGACGCAAAAGAAACAAGCGATGAATATTTAAACAAAAATTATCCCGACGGCGACTATCGCGTTGAACTTGACATGACAAAAGAAATTGATTCGCTCATAGGCGAAGAAAATGTTTTTTATTTTAACTGCGATTTCAGAATGAGCGCTCTTAAATGTGCGGAAGAGCTTGATAAATATATAACGCAGGTCAAGGAATACACCGGCAAAGACAAGGTCAATATAATTGCCGTGAGCCACGGTGGGCTTATAACCGCGGCTTATATATCGCTCTATATGCAAAAGGGTGATGTGTTTAACGTTGTGATGAACGAGCCTGCACTTCGCGGAGCGTCTCTTGCAGCGGATCTTATGAACGATGAATTTAAACTTGATGAAGAGACGCTTTTGAGGTATCTTGAATACCATGCCCAGTGCGAAACCGACTATAACTGGCTCGTGAAAGCTCAGCAGCTCGGCGTGCTGGATGATATTGTAGATGTTATTGTTCCTTATGTTACGGACGCGGTAAAATATTGGGGCAGCATATGGGATTTTATCCCTACGGACGATTATGAAAGACTAAAAGAAGAATACCTTGACCCGATAGAGAGCAAGGAGCTTATAGAGCAGAGTGATTATGTTCACTATAAGCTAATGAGCAATTACCGTGAAATTTTTGAAGAGGCTAAAGCTCTCGGCATAAATATAAATATTATAGCCGGCACGGGCAACACGATTGTATCGGGCTCAAAAGTAAATTCCGACGGCATAATCGCCGCCTCTTCGTCAACCGGCGCAAAATGTGCGCCGATCGGCAAGCGATATATAAACGGCACCTCACTTAAAGACGCTAACGGCGAGAGCCTTGTTTCGCCGTCTATGGATATTGACGCGTCGCCGTGCTATCTGCTTTATAATACATGGTTTGTGGACGGGCTTTTTCACGGCATGGAGTTTTGGGACGAATATTCGAGGGCGCTTTTGTTTAAGCTTTTGCTCGGCGACGGCGGTATGAATGTGAACAGTGATAAGAATTATCCGCGCTTTCATTCGACAACGAGCGTAACCTCTTCCGTATATGCTTCGTTTGACCAAAGCACGGACGGCTTTTTGAGCGAAAAAGATTCCGCCCTTGAAATAAGCAATCTTTCACAAAAGCACAAGATGTATGTGCTCTCTGTCAAGTGCGACGGTGCGGATATTGATTTTGACTGGAATTTTAAAGCCCTCGCACCGGGGGATAAGGGAAAAGTAAAATTCTCCGGCAATTTGCCGCAGAAAAGCACATATATAAAAATAACCGTTACATATTTTTTGCCCGGCAGCATAACGCCGCTTAACCAAAGAAGTCAGTATTTCACAGTGAATACGGGCAGCGGAATGCAGGGTGTGCTTTCGGCATTTTCAGAGTCGGAGTTTGAAACTCCGTTTGAAAAAAGTGCGAGCAAAACCATGCTTAAAATAGTGAATTTCACAGGCATGAAAGATCTCGCAGACCTTTTGTATGACACGGCTTCGTCGGGCTGGAATAAGCTGACAAAGATTATATTAAAATGATTTCGGGAGAAAAGCTATGGAATTTAAATCGAGCGAAATCATAAAAAGATATGACAAACCCATACTTACATACAACGACGTTCCGTATTTTTCAAATTCGACCTTTGATTTTATGTTTGCTTTGCGGCAGATACCAAGCACGATTGGAGCGTCCGATGCCCGTGTATTCCAACCGGGGCAAGGATAAGTTTGATATTTGGCTTTCCGAATTACCGGACCTTGTTTATCGGGGCAAAAGCGCTATTCGATAGGCGTTATGCTGCTCGATCTTAACGCCCCTTCAAAAATTGTCGGCATGTCAAAGGCACCGCTTATGGTGTCCGAGGCAGAGTTTGAAACAAGCGGCGGATACATAGACAACGTTCTCTTCCCATGCGGTATGATTAAAAAAGGGGAGAATGTAAGAATTTATTACAATGCCGGCGATGCGGTTGTTTGTCTTGCCGAGTGCAATATAAAAGAGCTTGTTGCGCTGTGCAAGGATAAGAAATAATTGATAAAATTTGCTTTTATGTAATGATGTCATAAATAAACCTTGCGAAGCATAAATAAATATGGTAAAATAATAACAATATCTTGCGATTCTTGTCGCAAGATATTGTTTAAACTTTTTTAGCGCGTCTCTCAATTCGGCATGAGGGGCTTTTGACGCTTGTGACCGACAGGAGGAATTTTTATGCTGATGAAGGAGGTCCTCGGATTTCCGCTTGTCTTTTGGCTGTTATCGGTATGTGTTTACAGCTTTACGCTGCTCAACGGATTTTTGGACGGTTGCAATGCTGTGGCAACGCTCATAGCAAGCCGCGCCATGAAGCCCAAAACTGCGCTGTGCTTTGCTGCAACAATAGAACTTTTGTCACCCATGACGCTCTTTTTTACGGGCTTCACCGTTTCAAAGACTATTCAGACCATGGTTGACGAGAATTACTACACAGGCGACGTTGATCAGACAAAAGCGCTTTGCTTTATCGCAGGCGGAATACTTGCGGCTATTATATGGGATCTTTTTGCATGGCTTTCACATGTTCCGTCAAGCTCAACTCACGCGCTCCTCGGCGGAATTGTAGGCGCAAGCATTGTAGCGTACGGTGTTTCGAGCGTTGCTTGGGGTCAGTTTGCTTACAGAGTAATTCTTATGATGTTCTTGGCACCCGCAATAGGTTTCCTCTTCGGTTACATAGTTATGAAAATCTGCAAGGTCATTACTCAAAGGGCAAGCAGTGCGGCAAATACCGTTTTTAAAAGAGTTCAGCTTATAAACGTTGTTCTTTTGGCATACAGCCATTCAACGCATGATTCGCAGAAATCCCTCGGCGTTATAATGCTGCTTATGACAATTTGCGGCAAGTCAATCGGGTCAACACCTCCCTGGCAGGCAGTTGCCATTGCAGGTCTTTGCCTTGCAATGGGCATAATGTTTGGCGGATACAACATAATCAAAACCGTGGGTATGGGTATATTTAAGGTTAAACCCATTCACTCGTTTGCTTCTCAGCTTGCCTCCGCAGGAGCTCTTATCGGTGCAAACCTCACCGGTGTGCCCGTCTCCGCAAGTCATGTTGTCAGCGCATCCGTTATGGGCGTAGGCTCGGCCGAACGACTCAATGCCGTTCGCTGGACAAACGTTAAGCGCATAGTTATGTCATGGTTTATAACCGTGCCGATAGTCGGCGCACTCGGTGCGTTGTTCTATTTTATTTTAAGTCTTATATTTAAAGCTTAAAATGAGGTGGCTAAAATGTTTTCACTGATTAAAAGAGCGTTTTCTCTGATTTTCGCTTTGCTGATGTTTGTTTCAAACAGCGTAAATTCATTCTTTAACGGCGATATTTACCCTTATGAATCAAACACAAAAGTAATAGGACTTGAAACTCTCGGTAGAAGTCAGGGCGTGACGACGGACGGCAAAAGCTGGATATTCAGCGGCAAAAGTTTTCTCACAAAAGTGAGTCTTGACGGTGAGACCGTACTTGCCGTAAACCTCAAACCTTTTAAGGGCTTGGAGGAATACGGCGTAGACCATATCGGCGGCATAAGCTATTATAACGGCTATGTTTACGCCTCTATGGAGGACAGCAAGGTATGGAACAGCCCGTCGGTAGCATTGTTCGATGCAAAAACACTCAAGTTTTCGGGAGTGTATCACCTTTTCGGCAAAGATATTTTAAACCGCGGCTGTCCCTGGGTGTGCTGTGACGGCGAAAACGGCTTTTTGTATGCCGCAAACAGCCGAAATACAACCGAAATATTCTGCTTTGATATTGACACGTTTGAACTTGTTAAAACCGTCCCTCTGGCGTTTGAGTTAAAATCTATTCAAGGCGCAGAGATGTACGGCGGCTATATGTATGCCGCAACAAACGACGCGACAAGAGCCGTGTATAAGGTCGATTTAAACAGCGGAAAAATTGAAAAATATTTTGACAGAATTATGTACCGGCCGAAGTTTATTGATAATTTCGGCGGCGAGGGCGAGGATATAACCGTTCTCGGCATGGATGACGGAACGCTGTTTCATGCGCTCGATATAGGCGCGCTGTTTATTGATTCAAATTTGAGGCATTATAAAGAAAAATAAAACGACATTGCAAAAAAGAAGCTATAATTCACATGATAAAGTGTGAATTATAGCTTTTATTTTTGCTTATTTGCCTGCTTGAACTATTGCTTTTATGTCTTTCATTTTAACAAAATCAGGGAAAAACATATACGGTGATTTTTTCCATTTATTGCCGTCAATTTTTATGTTGCCGCAATGGTTGCCTAAAACAATCCTGCCGCGGTCAAAGTTCATTGACGGATAAAACATATCGTTTATAACGGTGTTGCCGACAACCTCCATACCTGCGGTGTTTTCAGCTTTTATAAGGCGCGAAGACATATTGATAAATGTGTTGCCGCTGATTTTAATGTTAGAAAAAATCGGGACGTCGGCCTTTTTGTTGTTAATATTGGTGCTTAAGGTTATAACCTCGCCCCAGTCGCTGTAACTGCACATTTCAAAAACGTTGCCGCTGATTTCAAGGTTGTTTACACCCGTTCCCTCGCACCAAGAGCCGGGGATAATGTCCACAACGGCTCTTATTGCGGGTCCCATTATTTTATAAAATCTGTTATTTTTGCAAAGACCGTTGTTGCTTTGCAAAAGCAGCGCCCTTGCGCGGTTTTCGTGAAAGTAGTTGTTTGTAACAACATAATTGCCGCTGTCGGTGTCCGCATTATAAAGGATGGTTCCCTCTCCGATGTCTTCGGGCAATGCAGATGAAAATTCTATAACATTTTGCTCGCCGTCATGATATGCGGATTTTATTTTTGCTGTGCCGTCAAGGTCTTCATATCCGCTTGTTTTAAACTTAACGCTGTCGCCCGCGAATAACACGTCGGAGCTGCCGTAAGCCCGCACCGTGCTGTCACCGAGCCGCTGTGAGACATACAGCAC
Organism: uncultured Ruminococcus sp.; assembly: GCA_900539465.1. GTDB lineage: Bacteria > Bacillota > Clostridia > Oscillospirales > Acutalibacteraceae > CAG-488. The sequence goes on from UQCF01000002.1 coordinate 113,882, forward strand.
ATTGTCGTGAACATTCAGCGCATCGTCGCCCATAAAGCTGAAATCACAGCCGTCAATTCTGAAAAATCCTTTTGTGCCGGCAATGTGAACGGCGTCTGCCGTTGCCGATATTCTTTGCTCATTCTCTTTGCCGGGGGCAAGACCGATATATGAGTTGATTATCTGAAAATGGCTTGCTTTGCCGCCCATGAGATAGCACATGCCTGCCGCAGAGTAAATGCTGACGTCATTAAAGGTTACGTTTTCGGATTCGCCGCCCAAATAAAATACATTGCCGCCGTAAACATAGTGCCTGAGCATAAAGACGTCGCCGTTTTCAAATTTATCAAAACTTCCGTCATGCGTTATTTTGAGCACGTTTGAGTCGGTCTTTTCGACTTTTTCTATCATTTCGGGTCGGGAGTAAACATAGACCTCTTTACACTCCGCCTTTGCTCCGGGGGTCAGCGTGTCGGCATCGTATTGTGTGAGTGCCATTATCGGTATATCCTCGGAGACATTTTGAAGCTCCGTAAACTCAAGCTCTAAGGTGCGGTTCTTTTTGCTTGCATTTTTGATTTTTACAAGGGAGCCCAAGCGGGATTTGCTCCGGTTCCAGTCAACAGAAAGTCCCTTTATTTCGAGCGAGTTACAGTTTGAAATATGAAAGTATTTATCGTGCTCAAAAACAAATACGGCGTTGTCGCAGTCTATAAGTACGTTTTGAAGTCCGCTTATACCGATTGTTTTATCGCTTTTGAAAAAGTATGTGCCGCCGTCAATTTTGAGACGGGTATTCGGGTGTTCTTTGCAATATTCTATCGCTTTGCAAAATGAGGCGTAATTATCGCCGCTTTGCGTGTTCATGCCAAAGTCCGAAGCGTTGACTTCTTTAAGGGATTCACCCATCGGCCTTTTGATATAAAAGACCGATGAATTTACACCCTCTATACGGTCGGCGGTTTGATATTCGCCGAGCGTCGGTGCGCTCTCGATTATCGGGTCGCCTTTTTCGGGAACGGACGGAATTTGCATTGGAAAAATATTTGCTATTGTGAGTATTACTGCGCTCAGCAGTGAAAGCAAAGACTGAAACATATTTTTAACCTGCCTAAAATCAGTGCTTCCAATCTATAAAATACATTTTAAAGATGTTCCACGCTATGTTGATTATCTTTTTAAAGTATTTGAAAACGGTTTCAAGTACGTTCACTTCTTCATCTTCGACTTCGTCGGGGAGAATATCGGGCGTTTCGTCCGTAACCGTGCCCGAACCGTCTTTATCTATTGCAAACTTGTCAACACATTCGGTTTTGCCGTCTCTTATGATGTAAGAGTTAAAATACATCACACCGCCGTCGATTTCGATTGCAGAGAACATTTGTGAATCGGCAACCGCGGTCTTTGCCGCTCTGGGGAAGAGCTTGTCGGTGAGCGAAGTATCTTTTACAAGATAGGTCTTAACGCCTGCACAGCCGCTTATGACATATGTTGTGCCGGTGGGATTCAAGTAAGAATCATAAACCTCGCTGCCGTGCTTGAGGCTGACTTTCTTTTCGGTTACGGTTTCGTTGCCGTCAAGAGAATGTGTTCTGAGATATACATGGTCGTGACCCTGAAGAACAAGGTCAATGTTAAGCTCCGGCATAAGTGACGAGAGCTGTTTGCGCATTGCACATACGTCTTTGTCGTCATAGTGCGAACCGTTTGAATAAAGCGCCTTGTGAAGAGCAACAACTTTCCACTGTGCAGAGCTTTGCTGCATATCTTCTTTGAGCCATTCGATTTGCGAATTATTCAGTGCCTTGTCTTCGCCAAGGTCATTTGTGTTGAGCACCGCAACGTGAACGTTATTGTATGTGTATGAGTAATAAACGCCGGAGGAGGTATCCTGAGTCGGAACATTCGGCAAAACAAAGTTGTTTACTGTGGCATTGTCATCTTTTTCCTCGTGATTGCCCGTTGCAGGCATGAGGTAGGTGCTCATAAGGTCTTTTGAGGCCGTATCAAACATCCACTGCCACTGGTTAGAGTTCATGCCGCAGTCAACAAGGTCACCCGTGTTCATAATGAATTTTGCGTCGGGGTAAAGCTCATATGCCGTTTCAACGGTCTTTGCCCATGAGTTTTTATACTGCTTCTCGTTTTGCGATTGCGGGTCGCTCATGTGGAAGAAAGTAACCTTATCGCCGCCGTCGGCGGTTTCTATTGTGCCCGTCTCGCTCCACCAGCCGTATTTTTCGTTGCCTACGCGATAAACATATTTAGTGCCGGGTTTAAGACCCGAAAGTTTTACCGTGTGGCGATACATATTGTAGTAGTATTTAAAGAAACCTATTACGCCGAGGTCTATGCCGGGGTAGTATCTTTCAACCGATTCTTCGCTTGTGCTTATGGTAAAAGACGCGTTTTCTGTTGCCTTGCCGCTGAACTTTACGGGCGATCCGTCAAGCTCATAAATTTCAATGTCGGTGTCTTTAAGTGTGCTCTTAGAGAACCATCCGATCGTTGCCGTAGTCATAGAATTTTCGCCCATGGTAAGGCTGACCATAGTCGGCAGACGGTAATTTTCTCTTGTGGCTTCGGGGGTAACTTTTGCCGACGAATATGTTACGTCGGTGTCGCCTTTAAAAATCGGAACATCGTCTGTCGCAAAATCGGAGAGGGCATATGCAAGCTGATGACCTATGGATTCTATCTGGCTGTCGGTGAGGTATTCTTTAATAACAAGCTTGTCAACCATGTCATAAATGCCGGTGTAGGGGAGCACTCCTATGCCGAAAATTGTGTTCACAAGGTTAAGATAGCTGAAATCATCTCTGAGGACGTATCTGAGTACTTTTTCATTGAGGGCGGTACCGAGCTTATGGCCTGTTTCGGAGTCGCCGAAAAGGGTATCTATGCGAACGTCAAGCTTTGCGAGAATCATATCGTTTAAAACGTCGTTAAACACTATGTCTACAAGCTCGTCAAAAATTCTGAATGCGGTATCTCCGTTTTCAAGCTGATAAATAACATCCTGAATAAATTTATCGTCCGAAATATCTTCGTTGCCGGTGTACCAATAATACATTGCGCTCAGAACTGCCTCGCCGAGGTTGCCGCCGCGCGAAGCATCGCCGAAATGATAATCTTCAATAAATTTAGTGCAGGGGATTTCTGAAACCTGAATAGAGAAAACTCTATTTAATATTGCGTTGACTTCTTTTATAAGCTCGTCGGGGTTTTTGAGGTATGCGTCCTCTATCTGAGAGCAAAGGTCATCTACAAAGCACATAATGTTGTTTGAAGAGAAAATTTCATATCCGCCGAGACCTATGCCGTCGCCTATATAAGGCGCGAGGAAGTCTTTTATAATTTTTTCGACATCTATGCCTTTGGTCTTGAGATATTCTATAATTCCGCCCGATGCAATAATATCTTTTGAGGCATTCGTGAGAAGATTGCTCGCAATGCCGGTGAGAAGCTCGGATATATCCGCATATCCGTCCTCTTTAAGCGCACCGCCGAAGCAAAGACCGAAAGAATCGTATTTGAATTTGCCGAGCTCATATGTTTTACCGTCAACGCTTATGGGCTTTATGCAGTCTGCGTCAACATTTTCGTATGTTGCCTCGGTTTCACCGTTTGAATAAGTTACGAGGTCAACATTTCTGTATTGATTGGGGAAGCCTGTGAGCGACGGTGTTTCGCAGTCATAAAGGGTGTTGCCGTTGTCGCTGGTGACGCTTGAAATATCGTTTGTGTGAAGATGTCCGCTGAAAGCGAAGTTTACACCGAGGTCGGCAAGCTGTTCCGATACGTCCATATAATCGTCAAGAGGGAACGCAAACGTAACCGACGGCTCAAGCTTCATATGTGCGGCGAGGCCGTGGTGCAGCATAACAAGAGGTTCTGCGCCCTTGTCGGTTGCCTCTTTGACCTTTGCCTTTATCCATGTCATCTGTTCGTCGCTTATATATCCGCCTGTTTCGGATTTTCCTATTTCATCGGGGTCATAAATGCAGCTGTCAACAACTATGAGACGGTAGTTTTCGTCAAGGTCAACAACATAAGAGAGCATACCGTGACGATCCGCCGCTTGGGGCGTGAACTCTTCACAGGCGAGGTCAAAGCCGAGGTCTTTATAAACCTCTCTGAATTCATCGCCCGAGATGCTTCTTGTCGGCTCTTTTGTGTTATTTTCGTATGTTGCGGCATTCTTTACTTTTACATCATGGTTGCCGTTTGTTACGATAACCTGAATACCGTATTTTGCTTCAAATTCCTTAAGACGTTCCGCAAGCTTAACGTGCGCCTCATATTCGCTGTTTCTTGTAAGATCGCCGGAAATAAGAAGGAATTTTGTTCCCTCTTCTTTGGCTTTTTCACCCACGGCTGTGAGCGCAGAGGTGAGAATAGCGTCCGATTCGTTATATTCTTTTGCCTCCGAGCGGCTGGTATTGCGCCATTCTTCGCTCTTGTCGCCCATGAGTGATTCGGGGTAATAGTGTATATCCGACATCACCGAAAAGGAAATGGAACTTGTTTTTTTACCCTTTGGATCAGCCGCGTATGCCGGTTGTGCGATGCAAAATACCATCGCAAGTGTGATGAATACGCAAAAAATCTTTTTAACGTTTTTCATAAGTTTCCCTCACATAAATTTTTTTGACATGAAAGTCTTTTAAATTTTACCATATCTGCAAAAAATTTTCAACCAAAAAAAGTCGGCGTTGGACATTTTGCTCAAATAGTCCACGCCGACAAATATTTTTACCATACGTTGTTTTGAACTTTGCCGTCCAAAAACGATTTCAGGTTGTCATAGACGATTGAAACAAGTCTTTGCCTTGTCTCATAACCCGCCCATGCAATGTGTGGTGTTATTATGCAGTTGTCGCAAGAGAGCAGGGGATTGTCTTTTCTCGGCGGTTCACACGAGAGCACGTCAACGCCTGCCGCAAGAATATCGCCGTTTTTAAGAGCTTTTGCAAGCGCATCTTCATCTATCGCCGCGCCTCTGGAGGTATTTATGAGAATCGCGTTTTTCTTCATTTTGGATATAAAGTCCGCATTTACCATTTTTTCGGTTTCGGGGGTGAGCGGGCAGTGGAGCGATACAATATCACTGCCTCGAAGCAACTCGTCAAGAGAAACGAATTTAAAGTTTTTGATTGCGGGAGCCTCTTTCTTTCTCGGCACATAGCAAATAATGTTCATGCCGAAAGCGTCTGCGATTTTTGCAACTGCATTGCCGATTTTTCCGAAGCCTATAATGCCTATGGTTTTGCCGCCGAGTTCTATGAGCGGAGTCTTCCAAAAGCAAAAATCTGAGTTGTTCGCCCATTCGCCCGCATGAACCGCGTCATTGTGAAGCGCAACACGGTTATAAATTTCGAGAATGAGCGCAAATGTGAGCTGTGCCACCGCCAGAGTTGAATAGGTCGGCACGTTGCACACGGGTATATTTTTCTCTTTGGCATATTCAATGTCAACAACATTGTAGCCTGTGCTTAAAAGGCCGATGTATTTAAGCTTCGGCAATTTTTCGAGAACGGATTTCGGCAAAAGAGTTTTGTTGGTTATGACTATTTCCGCGTCCTTTGCCCTTTCGACCGTCAGCTCCGCCGGGGTGCGGTCATATGCCGTGAAATCGCCGAGCTTTTCAAAGTCCTCCCACGAGAGGTCGCCGGGGTTTGTGGTATAAGAATCAAGCATTACAATTTTCATGATTTTTGCCTCCTTGTTTATCGCTTATATCTTAGCATATTTTTCTCGCTTTATGAATAAAAATATTTTCAAGAAGTTTGTACATTTTAAACAAAAGCTTGTTTCTCTTTTGGAAATAAAAAAGTGTTTATTATGCTATAATGAAAAAAAGCTCAACGGGAGGCAAGAGCAATGAACCCTTTTACTGTTAACCGTATGATCAAAAAAAGCGGTCAAAAAATATGTATCGACACCCTCAGCAGAGACTACGGAATGCAAATGCGCCACAGATTTTTTAAAATGTCCAAAGAACTTTTCGCGTGCCCCGATTGCGGAATGATGCGCCATTATGTTAAAGGGCTGTCGTTTTACGGCTGGCTGCACATGCCGTTTTATTCGGGCGAAAAAATAAACTTTTAATTTAAGCTGTCACATAAAAATATGTGGCAGTTTTTTATTGCGGTGACGCATTAAATATGTTAAAATTAAGCCGGATATTTTAATCGGCAGAAAGGGGCAGCAAAATGGCACAGGTAGAAAAAAGACCTTATAAGGAATATTCCGTTTATCAGATTTGGCCGCGCAGCTTTTGCGACGGCAACGGCGACGGCATAGGCGATTTGCAGGGAGTTTACTCAAAGCTTGACTATATAAAAAGTCTCGGTGTTGACGTGATTTGGTTTTCTCCTCTTTATCCCTCGCCCAATGCGGATTACGGATATGATATATCGGATTACAAAAATATAAACCCCGAATACGGAACGCTGGACGACTTTAAAAAAGTGCTTGACGGCGCACATGAGCGCGGAATGAAAGTGCTTATGGATTTGGTTGTCAACCATACCTCGGATGAGCATTATTGGTTTAAGGAGAGCTTAAAGGGCGACGATAACCCGTATCATAACTATTACTATTGGCGCAAAGGCAAGGGCAAAGACGGCAAAAAACCGCCGAACAACTGGCTTTCTACATTTGAGGGCGGCGCGTGGGAGTATAACGAAAAATTAAAAGAATTTTATCTTCATGTTTTTGCAAAAAAACAGCCGGATCTCAACATGGATAACCCAAAGGTAAGAGAAGAGGTCAAGGATATACTGCGATTTTGGCTGGATATGGGAGTTGACGGCTTCCGAGAGGATGTTATAACCTTTATTTCCAAGCCTGCCGATATGCCGAACGGCTTCCCTCTGCCTGCCGCAACGGGGATTGAGCACTATAAAAACGGACCCAAGGTTCACGATTATCTTAAAGAATTCAGAGACGAAGTTCTCGGTAAATACGATTGCTTTACCGTCGGCGAAAGCCCGATGATGACGATGAAAAACGCATTGCCGTATATCACCGAGGGCAAAGACCAGGTGCTGAGCATGATGTTCCACTTTCAGCATCAAGAGGCGGACTGCTTTATTACGGAGTGGGTTCATACCCCGTTCAGGCTCAGAAAGATGAAAAAAGCGTTTTCTTCATGGCAGTATGCACTTTACGGCAGGGCATGGAATTCGCTCTATCTTGAAAATCACGACCATGCAAGAATAATAAACCGCTACGGCAATGTTAAATATCACAAAGAGAGCGGAAAAATGCTTGCAACAATGTGTTATTTGCAATGTGGAACGCCTTTTATTTATCAGGGTCAAGAAATCGGTATGCTTAACATAAAAATAGATTCTTTGGATAAATATAAGGACGTTTTAACCTTTAACAATTATAAAATCTTTAAAAAGCTTGGCATCAGCGATGAAAAATTCCTAAAAATCGCAAACCGTTCAAGCCGCGAAAATGCAAGAACGCCGATGCAGTGGAGCGGTGCAAAATATGCGGGATTCTCCGATGAAAAACCGTGGTTTGAATTAAACCCAAACTATAAAAAGATAAATGTCGAGGAGCAGGAAAAAGACCCCGATTCGATACTTAATTATTACCGCCGATTGATAAAACTCAGAAAAGAGAACGAAATATTTATTTACGGCGATTATAAAGAGCACAATAAGCTCTCCGGCAGTTTATATGTCTATGAGCGGAATTATGAGGGCAGACGTGCGATAATAATATGCTCTTTTAAAGAGAAGGGCATAAAATTTACCGCGCCGCAGGGCTTTGACCTTTCAAAAGGCGAATTGGTGCTTTGCAACTACGGCACCGCAGATATAAAAGACAACAGCTTTGTCACGAGGCCGTATGAAGCAAGAGTATACTTATTTTAAGGAGAATACAAATGGATCCTATTAAAAACGCAGATTTTATTATTTCAAAAGAGGATATGGGCAAAGTGTGTCCCGCGTTTTCAAAAAGCTTTTCAGCTAAAAAAGAGGTTAAAAAGGCGAGTGCACAAATATCCGCTCTCGGTGTTTATGAGGCATATATAAACGGCAAAAGAGTGGGCGATTACATACTTGCCCCGGGCTGGACCACTTATCACAAAAGGCTTCAGTATCAGACATATGACATAACCGATATGCTTCAAAAAGACAATGTTATAGAGATAAACGCAGGCGACGGCTGGCTTGTTGAAAACCTTGGGCATTACAGCATGATGCCGTGGATGCCGCAGAACGACAGACCTGCGGTTATCGCTGCTGTTGAGATAGAATATAACGACGGCGAAAAAGAAGTTATATTAACCGATGAAAGCTGGAAGGCTTCAAAAAGTGAAATTCTTAAAAGCACAATTTACGGCGGTGAAACCTATGACGCACGCATAAGGAACGAGAGAAACTGGGGCGATGTTGCCGTATATAATGACTACCCCAAGGAGCGTTTGATTGAGCAGGAGGGCGAGATAATCAGAGAGATTGAGTCTCTTGACGCGAAAGAGCTTATCAAAACTCCCAAGGGCGAAACCGTTATTGATTTCGGTCAGGAGGTCACGGGATATGTTGAGTTTACCCCGCGCGGAAAGAGCGGCGACACGGTAGAAATCGACCACGGCGAGGTGCTCGATAAGGATGGCAATTTTTATAACGCAAACTATCGCTCCGCAGAGTCTCACGTTAAATATATTTGCAGTGGCAAAGACGAGGCATACAAAGCGCATCACACGTTTTACGGCTTCAGATATATAAAAATTGAGAGTGATTACGAAATAAAAAAAGAAGATTTTAAAGCGGTTGTCGTTCATTCCGATATGAAGCGCACGGGTCATTTTGAATGTTCGGATGAAATGGTAAACAAGCTTTACAGAAATATTATCTGGGGTCAGAGAGGTAATTTCCTCGATGTTCCCACAGACTGCCCGCAAAGAGACGAGCGCCTCGGCTGGACGGGCGATGCAAACGTATTCTTTAAGACGGCAGCCTATAACTATGACGTTGAAAAATTCTTCAAAAAATGGCTACGCGATTTGAGAGCGGACCAGCTCTTAAACGGCGGCATGCCTCATGTTGTACCCTGCGTTTTCAACTATACATATACGGAGAACGAAAAGCCGGATGACCACAGCTCGTCATATTGGGGTGACGCAGCGGTTGTTATACCTTGGCAGATGTATGTTGCCTACGGCGATAAAAAGTTTCTTTCGGAGCAATTTGACTCAATGAAAAAATACGTTGAGTTTATGAGAAAAAGCGGAAGCTGCGAGTGTCTGTTTGACACAACGTGGCACTTCAGCGACTGGCTCGCGCTCGATGATGTTTATAAGCACTGGTGCAGTGACGAGATAAGCACAAAATATAAGCAAATGCTCGCCCAGGGCGCGTATGCCAATTCGGTAGAAATACTTGTGAAAGCCGGCAAGGCTTTGGGGCTTGATATGTCGGAGTATGAGCGGCTTCACGAGGGAATAGTAAAGGCTTATAACGAAAATTATGTGGTTGACGGCGACCTGCTGTTTAAAACACAGACCCAGTATGTAATTGCTCTGCATTTTGATTTGGTTAAAGATAAAAAGACCTACGCACAGCGGCTTGTAAAGCTTATTAAAGATAACGGTAACCGCCTGACCACCGGTTTTGTCGGCACTGCGTATCTTATGGATACTCTCACAGAAAACGGATATGTCGATGTTGCGTATTCTCTTCTTTTGCAGACCGAGTTCCCGTCATGGCTCTTCTCTGTCAGAATGGGAGCAACAACCGTTTGGGAGCATTGGGACAGCCTCAAAGAAGACGGCTCCATGTGGAGCACAGAGATGAACTCCTTTAACCACTATGCCTACGGCGCGGTGGCTTCGTGGATGTATTCTGTTATGGCAGGTATAGATTATGATGAAAAGAACCCCGCTTATAAAAATATTATCATAAAGCCGATACCCGATAAAAGAATCAAATGGGTCAAGGCTTCGCTCGATACCCGTCACGGCATGGTGAAATCCGCATGGAAATATACCGAAAAAAATATAGAGTATAATATAACAATACCGAGCGGCGCGACTGCCGACGTAACAATAGACGGCGAAACACACAGGCTCGGCGCGGGACAATATATATTTGAAGGGAAGCTTGTTTAAATGATAGTTGCCACATATGAGAAACTCAAAAATTACGGCAGTTTGCTGCCGTCCGCAGAAAAAATTGCCGATTTTATCGCAGAGTGGAACAAAAATCCCAAAGAAAGCGGCAGATATGACCTTGACGGCGACAATCTTTTTGCCGCTGTCAGCGAGTATGAGACAGAAAGCTTCGACGAACGTCAGTTTGAGTCACATCAAAAATATATTGATGTGCAGTATGTTCCGTCCGGCGAAGAAACGCTCTATTGGGCAGACTTAAAAACACTAACACAAACGAGCGAGAGCTTTTCGCAGGGCGGCGACATAGCGTTCTATAAGGGCGATGCGCAGGGGAGTGTAACTCTCGGCGGCGGAACGTGCGCGGTGCTCTTCCCCGAGGACGCACATATGCCGAACTGCATAAGCGGTCAAAAGCAAAAGGTGACAAAGATAGTTTTTAAAGTTAAAATATGAATTAAATCCGCAGCGAGATGCAAAATTTCGCTGCGGATTTATGTTGTATGTAAATATCGGCACAGTGTAGGCACACCGCCCTGCGAGGTGAAAACTCACGACATGATGTCATTCCCGGCGAGACACTGCGTAGGGCGGCAAGCCTCACACCGCCGATTGCTGCGTAAGCGGTGAAAATTGATTAAATACTTCAAAAAAGAAAACCGAACGAGGGCTTGTTCACCAAGGCCGTTCGATTTTTTACCTTATATCCGAAATACCGAGTATATAATCTGTTGTGGTGTTATAAAGCTTTGCGAGTGCAATCAAAACGTCTGTGGGAATATCCCTGTAACCGTTTTCATATCGGCTGTATTGCGGCTGCTTCATGCCTAAATAATCAGACACATATTTCTGTGTATAGTCAGAATCTTCTCTCAAATCTTTTATTCTGCGATAATATGACAAAAAATTCGCTCCTTATAACCGATTAGTTATTGACATACTATCATTATTGTGCTAATATAATTAAAAATATAACCATTTGGTTATAAAAAAGAGGAGAGTATAAAATGGCAAGATTAGAAAGCACAAGTTTGTCGGTGTTACCGAATGATGAGCAGGAAGCTATTGACACGTATCAAAAATTTGGGTGGGAACTGAAATCATCACAAGAAATTTTCAATAAAGATTCCCACAATGAACGCAGGGGAGATTCTTTATACAGTGTTACGGAAACAACCAACTACGTTAAACTTGTTTTTCAGCGTGATAAGGATATGCCGTATTACAAGCAAATTTGCGAGCTTGAAAACAAGTACCTTGAGGTGATGAACAACAAACCATCATATTCTTATAGTAAAGCACCTTTGGTAATAGGAATTATTATTGCAGTGGTAGGTGTATTCCTTTTGTTGGCAGGTGATCTTACTGAAAAATTGATAGGTTTACCTATTGCATTGTTAGGCATATTTATTATTGTTTGGCGCGTAAAGACTAAAAATAAGAAAACATCAGAATTTGATGAAGCTGCACAAAAATGGAATCATGAGCGCGAGGTACTTTTGGCGGAGGTTGAAAATTATATTTAATGGAATCGCTGGATATAAGGTGTCCGAATTGCGGTGCTTCAATTACCGAAATGCCAACGTCAGATTTTGTAAAATGTACATTTTGCGATGCTTTTTTCAAAATCCCGGGCAATAAAACCGGTTCTGCCGTGACTGCAGGCGGTAAAGATGATTTTGTTATCAAAAGTAGTGTTTTGACGGAATTTAACGGAGCAAATACCGTAATCACCGTTCCGCAAATTGTTGAAAAAATTGCCGACGGCGTTTTCAGAGGCTCAGGCATAACAAATGTGCTGTTGCCCGGATCTTTAAAGGAAATAGGGGCATATGCTTTTGCCGATTGCCAAAATCTTCGCAGTGTAGTTATTCCGGCAAGCGTAAGATATGTAGGCAACAGAGCATTTTGGCGTTGTACAAATCTTTCTCAAATCGAATTTCTCGGTGCAAATACGGAACTTGGTGAAGGTGTGGTCTTAGGCACAGAGCATTACAGAAACTTTTTGCAAAGCTATGATAATGAAATCAAGGCTCAAATAGAAGAGGATACATTAAAAACCCGAAAAATTTATGGGCTCTGCCCGTATTGCGGCAATAATTACAACATATGGGGTAAATGCAAAGGCTGCGGCAGAAAGAAGAATAATTAAGCAAAAAACAAGGATCGTGATTGCGACCCTTGTTTTTGTTTATATTCTCTTTGAAAGAACTTCTTTTTCGTATCTGTCGGTTTCTTCGAGCCATTTTTCGCCCTGCGGAACATTCTCGCGTCTGCAAAATTCGTTCCAAACCTCATTATACGGATAGAATTTATATTCTTCGCTCATGGCAAGCATCTTTGTGAAGTTGCCGCTGTCCTGATACTTTTTAAGCTCGCCGTGCGGCAAAAGCATTGCAAAAAGCAAAGCCTTTCTCATGTTGCGTGCGCCGACTACCCATGCGGCAATGCGGTTTATCGAAGCGTCAAAATAATCAAGACCTATCATAACCTTGTCAAGTGCGTCGCAGCGGACTATCTCTTTTGCGATTTCTTTAAGCTCGTCGTCAAAGATTACAACATGGTCGCTGTCCCATCTCATCGGGCGGGTGACATGAAGTGCAAGCTTATCCGCAAAAAGAAGCATTGACGGGATTTTGTCGCTTACCATCTCCGTAGGGTGGTAGTGACCGTTATCAAGCAGGCAAAGGCAATCATTTTTTGCGGCATAGTTGAGATAAAATTCGTGCGAACCCACCGTATACGCTTCAAGTCCTATGCCGAAAACCTTAGATTCAACTGTGTCTATAAGGTACTTCTTATCATATTTTTCGCTGAATATTTCATCAAGCGACTCTTTAAGTCTTTGACGCGGACCGAGCCTGTCTGCCGGAATTTCTTTGTATCCGTCGGGAATCCAAATATTGTTCATGCAGGTTATGCCCAGCTCTTTGCCGAAATATGCACCGATTTTTCTCATTGCTTTGCAGTGGTCAATCCAAAAGCGGCGTATTTTTTCATCGGGGTTTGAGAGGGTAAGGCTGTTTGCCGCAAGAGGGTGAGAAAACAATGTGGGGTTAATATCAAGGCCGAGGCCGTTTTTCTTTGCAAACTCCACCCATTTTTCAAAATGCTTCGGCTCAAGCTTGTCACGGTCAACCGTGCCGTCGGTTATTGCATAAATCGCATGAAGATTTATTTTGTATTTGCCGGGAAGAAGTGAGAGCACCTCCTCAATGTCTGCCATGAGCTCCTGCGGAGTTCCGGCTTTGCCCGGGTAGTTGCCGGTAGCCATTATTCCGCCGCTGAGACTGCCTGTGTTCTCAAAGCCGACAACATCGTCGCCCTGCCAGCAGTGTAGAGATATGGGCAGTTCGGCAAGCTTTTTCAGCACTTCTTCTGTGTCAATACCTATTTTTGCATATGTTTCTTTTGCGTGTTCGTATAATGAGCTCATTTTATTTCCTCCTTAGCTAAAACTGTGTCGGAATCTACTGTTCCTATCCACATATCCTCCCATTTCTGACCTGCAAGCTCTTCGCATTTGGCTTTTTGCTCGTCCGTGAGGGTAACAAAGCCTTTTTCTTTCTTTTCTGCTATGGCGGCTCTTATCATTTCATGGTCGGATTTAGTCATCTTATACTTATAAATTGCAATTATTGCAAGCAAAGCAAAAATCATAGGCAATATTGAGTATGTGAATCTTATACCCATGAGTCCCTTTGCGCTTTGCACCGCATTTTCACCGGTTTTAAAGTCAAACGCAGCAAGAATATAGCCTGTTGCGGCAGAGATAACACCGTTGACAGTCTTTTTAATGAAAGAGTTAAAGGTTGAGATAACTCCCTCTCTGCGGCGGCCGGTTATCATTTCGTCAACATCGGTCACATCGGGCTGTGTGTTTGTGCCGACAAAGCCAACACCCGAATAGCCGAAATAATACAGAACAATGCTGACGCAAAGCAGTATGAATCTTGTGTTTTCGGGGATGGAATCGTTTATAAAAAGAGAAATTGCAAGACCCACCAGCATTATGGGGCCTAAAAGCTTGCCGCAGAACTGCTTGCCGAATTTCATTGTAAGAGCATAGTTTATCGGAAATCCCGAAGCTTCCGCAACGCCTGCAACCGTGTTTGTGATGTTATATCTTTTCCACAGCTTTGCCGCATGGTTTATAAAGAACTGATTTGAGCTGGAATAAAATCCCCTCGCGATAGAATAGAATGTGCTGAGAGCAAAATATCTGCGGAACGCCCTGTTCTTAAACACAAGCTTATATTCGTTAAACGTATAGTGAACATCGAGCGGGGGGAGGCGCATGCCGACCGAGCTTTTTTCTTTTGTAAAGAAGAAAGTGAGAATAAGCGGAACCGAGAACCAAATCGCAAGCACAAGACCGAGAAATGTATATTTACTTCGGGTTTCGGGGTCGGGACCTATCTGCTGCATGTTAAAGAAGCCGAGGGTGATTGACACCAAAACGAACGAAGATACCATTCCTACCGAGTTCATTATGTATTCTATTGATTTATACTGTGTTCTGAGCGAGTATTCCGGCGCAAGCTCCGGCAGCATAGCGGTGTGAGGCACGCAAACAAGGGTAAATGCCGTGTTAAAGAGCATATATGCCGCAATGTAATATACCATTACCGTGTTTGTGCTGAAACGCGAAGATATACCGAATGAGTTCCAAAGCATAAAATACGATATTGCTATCGGTATAACGCCCCAAATAATATAACGCCTGTGTTTGCCGTATTTTGACCTTGTGCGGTCGGTGATTATACCCATTGCGGGGTCGGTTATTGCGTCCCACACATGTGCAAACATTAAAACCAAACCTGCCTGCTTGGTTGTTAAGCCTTCCACCTCTGTCAGATAAGATAAGAAGTAAAGCGAGATTATATAAGGTGCGCCGCCGAATAATATGCTTGCCGAGTTGTAGCAAACCATCGGTGTAACGGCTTTTATAAATTTGTTGAATTTTTCTTTCATTTGCAAAACTCCGCCGAGAAAAATTTATCTAATAAAAAAGTCCCACAAAGGGGACTTTTGTTATTTTGTTTTTATTTGAGTTCGGTAACCGCGTCAAGGTAGCTGTTGCCGAGATCCGAAATATTTTGAACACCGAGGATGTTTTCACCGTTATTGAGCTTATCTTTAAGGGCATCGACTTTAGCCTGAACCGCTTCGTCCGAAACGGGGCGAACATCAACAATACCCTCTTTAACGCCGCAGGTGTAACCCTCAAGGTCAGAGAATTTTTCGTTAACAGTTGCGGTTATAATCTTGGTGTAAAGAACATTAAGGTTCTGGCAAGCTGCCGAAATGAATGTGGGCTTGCCGTCTTTTAAGGATACAAGGCACATGTTGTCTTTAACAGAAGCGGGAACCTCAAAATATGTATTGCCCTCTTCGTCTGTTTTGTAGTTTCTGGTGTAAAGAATGTCGCAGCCGTCTGCAAGAACCTTTTCACAGCCTGCTTTAACGTCCGACGCAATAACGAGCGATACGCTTGCCTGCGGATTTACGCTTTGCGCACCGAGAAGAAAAGCGTTGATGTCGGTTGTATCGGCAGTCATGAAAGAAGAATCAACAACATAACCGATTTTGCCTGTTGATGAGTACGAGGCTGCTATGAGACCCTCTAAATACTCGGTTTCATAATTTCTTATGGTGAAAACTGCAACGTTGCTGAGCTCCGGCTCAATGTTTTTGTAATCTGCCATTGTGATGAAATATGCAGAGGGATTGTTTTTTGCATATTTTGTAAAATCATTATAATAACCTTCATCTGTGCCGACTATAAGTCTGCATCCTCTTGCAACGAGGTCTGCCATGGCCTTTTCCATTGCGGCACTGTCGCCGGGCTTAATGTTTGTCTGCGCGGTAACCTGGCTGTCGCCTGCTCCGGCGGCTGAATATGCGGCTTTGAAGTTGTTATATTGCACGTTTGCATAGGAACCTTCTTCGGCAGCGTCGCCGTCAACTATTATTCCGATGTTGACAGTACCTATATCAAGTACTTCTTCGCTCTCTTCACCGCATGATGCAAAAATGAAGAGCATGGCAAGAGCCAAAAAAACTGCCGTGATTTTTTTTGTAAGATTCATACATCTTACCTCCTGAAAAATGTGTATGAACAAATTATAGTTTAATTGCAGGGGAAAATCAAGCATTTTTGCCACATTTTATATAATTTTAGTCAGAAAATATGTTAATAGGTGCTATTATTGCCCGCTGTGCCCTTATATATATAAATGTATAGAGATTTTTGTAATGCAAATCACTTTACAACGCAACAATTGCGTAAAGTAATTGCCTTTACACGGTATGTTTGGCTGCGGCAGCGAATTGCAAAATATGTCTGATTTTTGATATTCACAAAAAAGACATATTGTTTATGTGTAACATGCACAAACATGTTTTTTATATGTACTTTATTTACAAAAATTTATTGACAAACCGCAGTTCGTGGGGTATATTTATACTAACCATAGTAATGGTGTAATGGGGTACGAGTACGCCTTAAAACGTATTTTTATCGCATTTGCCGACCTGTATCACGACAGGATGCATGGGGAACAACCTGATCTGCCACGCGGCAGAATTCAAGACCATCGGCCGAACCGGTTTAGGCGCTGCGAAGCGCAGGTTTTGCGGCGTTTGATTGGTTTAAAGACGAAAGGGGAGATCCGGCGGGAATATGGGATTGCATCGGCACGTGCAGCCGATGTTAAACAACAAAGCACACGGATAGGGTATTCGGCTGAAAAGCCAAACACTAAATTCTAAACGGAGGTGCATCCAAAACTTATGAGACAGTCAAAAAAAATACTTAGTTTTCTTTTGGCAATCGTATTGATTCTCACGACTGTTGCAATAGGCGCAAGCGCTAAGTCGGCTCCCTTTAAAGACAGCGCTATCGCAGGCCAGTACAACAGCCTTGACAAGCCGGTTCTCACCACCGAGCAGTATGCTACCGCAGCTCTCGACGAAGTAGACCGTATGCTTGCGGAAGAACAACTTAAATTCACCAAAGATGACATCGTAGTCGGCGACCTTGACCTCACATCTGTGGACAATGCTCTCGACAGCGTAGTTGCATTGGTTGAAGGCTCTCTTTGGCAGAACTTTAAGGGTATGCTCGGTGACCTTTATAACCTTAATGTAAACGCTATTAAAACACACCGCAGAAGATCAACGTCTTCAACAGATCTTGATGTTATCAACTCACTCCTTCAGTTCCTCTATGACAACAAGCAGCTCTTTGTTGATTTCGTATCAGGCGACATCGACCTCGGCTCTATCGTAGGAATGTTTGTTGACCTCAGCAATTTTAACGTATCTAAGATGGCTAAAGGTTTTATCTATGAGTTCGCATATGATAAAGACGCTCCCGATAACGTAACTCAGAGCGTTGACCAGATGGCTCAGGACATCATTGATAAATACGTTGTTAACGGATATGTTAAAAACGGCGCAACGGTAGCTCCCCTTGCTCCCGAACTCAAAGGTCACACCAATATCTCAAGCGGTTCGGCTTATGATTTCGTAGATACTGCTCTTAAAATCCTTTATAATGAAAAGCTCATCCCCTGGGCTAACACAGAAGGTATCGCAGCTATCAACAAGGCTCTTGCAAAGTATCCCAATGAAATATCTGCTTATGCAAAATATTTCAACCTCACAGCAGACGGCAAGTGCAATTTCACTTTCCCGACCTTCAGCTTCACTTCAGATACTTTCCTCAGCCAGCTTAACAACGTTCTCGGTTCAATCATCAACACCGTTCTCACCGATGAGCTCGGTTACAAATGGCAGAGCGGCAAGAACGCAACAATCGTTACCAACATTATTGAGATCGGTAAAAAGGTTCTCGTTAATACAGGCGACACATTCTTTGCTTCTTATGTTGAGATAAAAACTCCCGCAGAGCTCAACAAAATGACAGACATGCAGATCTGCGCTTATGTTGCACGCACCATAATCAACTCCTCGGTTCGCGGAGTTATGGTTCCCAACACGGCAGAAACTCTTGTCGAGGTTGCCAACTACACCGCAAAGGGTATAATGGCAACAGAGCTTCCCGGCAGAGATTACAGTGACACAACCGCTTATCCCAATGATTCGGTTGACACCATTATTAACGTAATGGCAGACTTCGCAGTTAAATCTCTTAACGATTGGCCGGGTCTCGGCCTCAGCTACGGCATCGGTATAGACGCAGTTCTCACCGCATTTGCTAAGTGGGGCATTGAGAATTACGGCGGACTTCTCAGCGGTATCAATCTTAATAAGAACGATTCCGGCTGGACCAACGTTGATAAACTTGTATTCTCAATAATCAACAGAAACTGGATCGACGCATCTCAGTTCCCGAGCGGAAAAGTTAACACAGAAGAGCTTATTAAGGATATACTCCTTAAAAACATTCTCAACCTTAACTTTGACCCCATTTTCACTCTTATTGAGACCAATCCCTCCGGCTCCGAACTTAACAACTCGGTTAAGCAGGTTCTTCTCAATGTAGTATCAAGAACGATCAACATCGTTTTCCCCGGACTTCTTTCAACGTCCATGACTACATTTGATGACATTATCGAAGCCAAAAACCTCTCAAACACAGTTAATGCTCTTTTCACAGACCTTAACAGCTACAGAGCAACTCTTGCAAAGGCAGTTCTCCCGATAGTATGTGACGCACTCAGCCTCACAACGGCTCAGTCCTTCAAGTCACCTCGCTTTAATCTTGACTCGTTCAACTTTATTTCATCGGGTTCTGCAAACCTTTCACTTAAAATTACTAACCCCTCAATGGGTATCAACACAGGTTATACAGACGCTAACGGCGTTTTCCATCAGGATTCCCGCTATGCTTACAAGATTAAGTCTGTAACCTCCAACCTCTCATCAATCAAGATTGCACAGCCCGGTTCGGTTGCTCTTAACGGCGGCGATTCAATTTCGCTTTCGATAACAGGTAGCTTTACTCAGACTCAGAACTTCATTGTTGAGGTTACTTATGACGTTCTCACAGAGGACGGTACAGCTCTTACATCAGAGCCGCTTGTAGCTCGTTTGTATTCTTGCCTTTCAACAACAGATACCGATGAAACAGCACAGGCTTCTGCAAAGTCAGGTAACTATGCTATCACCGGCGGCGAAAAGAATATTTATGTAACAAGCGTTCGCGGTCTTGACGACCTCAGCTACAAAGTTAAGAACAGCTCAGACGCAACAGTAACCGCAACGGCTACTTCTGCAAAGAGCGGCTCTAACAAACACGTAGCAGACCTCTCTTTCGTAGACGTAAATTCAAAGAGTGTTGACATCGTTAAGGGCGCACAGACTACAATCGACATCTATGATGTTAACGACACTTACACAGGCACCGAGGCTCAGGATCTTGAAGCTTTCACAGCTAACGGTTTCTGCAGATATTATCAGACCTCAGGTGTTAAGATGGGCAGCACAAGCCTTACAGCTGCATCTAACATAATCCTTTATAAGGACTACGGTCTTCATGACCTCTTCAATTCCGAAGTAAGCGCACAGCGTCAGTCATATGACTACAGCAGCTCAACAGCATGGACCAACTATCTCAATGCTATGAAGGCAGCTGCAGAGCTTATTAACGGTAAAAAATCTGCAACACGTTTCTGCTTGACTTCTGCTGTCGGTACAGCTAAAAAGTTTGAAGGCGTTGCAACAACTCTTCAGAATGCGGTTGACGCTCTTAAGGCATCTGCTGCAGGCGGCGGAGTTGAAAGCACACTCGCTCTTATGAAGCAGGTTGAGCCCTCAAACGAAGGACTTACTTACACAGATTCAGGCTATTCATTCTTCAGCTCATCAAACTTTGTTACCTATACCTTTAACAACTTCAGAAAAGAGTATAGAGCAGCATCAAGATTTGCTGACGGCTATGCCGTAAGAGATGAGCTTGGCAATTATGTTCTTGATTCTAACGGCAACAAGACTTATACGGCAGCTGATTCACTTTCAGTTCAGTATAAGAACCATCGTCTCAGCCTCTATTACGGCAGACTTCTTGCAGTTGACGGCAATAAGCTTCACCTTGCAAAAGAGATAGCAGCTGCTAACGCGGCAGGCTATGTTGCCGATAATTACACGGCAGCTTCTTACGCTAACTTAACTAAGGCTCTTGCTTTTGCTAACAGCGTAAACAATGAGGCAGACCCCGTTCAGAAGAAGATTAACACAGCTTATGTTGAGCTTGTTGAGGCTCAGAAGAGACTCATCAAAGCAGGCGGTTCAGTAGAACCCGAAATTACAATTACTGTTGCAACTAAAAACCCGGGCGATCCTAACTATGCTCCCGAAATCGTAACAAACGAAGCAGGCGAAAACCTTCTTCTCGGTGTATATCCCGAAGAGTTTGGCTACGATATAGCTGATTATTTCTCAGTTTCCGGTGGCAACGTTACATTTGAGTATGATTCAATCGCAACAGGTTCTGTTGTTAACGTAAAAGACTCAAACGGTAAGGTCGTTTATACATTCATAATCGTTATTGCAGGAGATATTGACCAGACCGGTGAAGTTGACGGTTCAGACCTTGCAATTATAGACAGCGCAGCTTCAGGTTATGAAGAATTCTCAGAAACCTTTGATTCGGCGTATGATTATGCCGGCGACCTTGACGGTTCGGGCGACATTTCTCCTTCAGATGTTTATATTGCCGGTGATGTTGTATCCGGTAGCATTGACTTTAACTTTGCTGCAAGAACGGCTGAAGAATAAGTCTTAATTAAACTATTAACAACTGCGTCTTCGGGTATTATTAAGCCCGAAGATGCAGCAAAATAAACACAAAAGGAGGAATTCAAAGATGAAATTATCAAAGCGGATCTTTGCGGTTGTACTTGCGTCTATCCTTGCGCTTTCTGTATTTGCCGTTTCCGCTTCGGCAGTTGACGGTGCTATGAACTTCCAGATTAAGGCAGATTCAAGCACATATCAGGTCGGCGACACTGTAACTGTTAATGTTTATATCAGTGACAATTACAATGCAACCTGCCTTCGTTTCCCTGTTCTTTACAACTCAGATGTATTTGAGTTGCCCACCGGCGGAAACATTAAGCTGACTGCTTATGGTGATTGCCTTACTTATAAGGGCTCACTTGAGGCAAATACAAGCAATGACGGCTCATATATCCCCGCAGAGTATGATTCATCGGCTTATGGCGCAATTCTTGTTCAGTGGACTGCTTCGGTTTCGTCAACTAACATCGGTTGCTTCAGAAGTGAATCAGCCGTTAAGTGCTTCTCTTTCCAGCTCAAGGTTAAATCATCCGCAGGCGGAAAAGCAGGAACTGTATTCATTCCTTCAGAGTCTGATCTTTTCTACAATCAGGCTGTAATTGATGTTACCAATGCAACAACAATTTGCAGAGTTAACACCTCTCTTACATTCAATCCTCTCAACATCACTGTTGATAAGGGTGAGACTGACGGAATAACAACCTATCCCGGCTCTGATGTAATCATTGATTATGATAATAAAGTAATCAAAAACTGGTCGGAAGGTATCACAAGCGCAAACATTAAATCAAACGTTATGCCCACAGGTAACGCAACACTTACCTATATGCCTTCAGAGGGTGAATCCGGAACATGGGGTACCGGCGCCAAAGTTAAAGTTTGGTCTAACGGACTTCTTGTTGACGAATACACAATCCTCATTTACGGTGATGTTAACGGCGATGCAATAGTTGACGCTTCGGACGTTGCTATTATTGAAGACATTGCGGCAGGCTATTCAGACCCGCAGGAGGGTGTGTTCGCTACTGCAGGCGACCTTGATCAGTCGGGCGACGTAGACGTATCCGATTCATTCGTTCTCAACGATGCATTGGGCGGATATTCCGACCTTGATCAAACAATGTAAATCCCTATGATTTCTTTAACGGAATAAGTTTTTTCCGTTTATGAAATAAAATTTTTTAGGAGGAATTACTTTAATGAAAACTGTAAAAAAGGTTCTCAGTGTTGTTCTTGCAATCACTATGGTTCTGAGTGCAGTTGTTATAGCTGCTTCAGCATATGCTGCAGTTACAACCGAGAGAAACTATTGGTCATTAAAGGCTGAGGTTTATGACGCAACAGACGGTGCCGCTCAGGAGGCTATTGACTCCGGTCTTGAAGATACCGCAGGCGCAACAACTTCACCTGTAACGACAAAACAGCAGGCTGACCTTAAAGCCTATGATAATGTCACTTCGCGCACATTCTATGATATAAATGACACTATCTATGTTAAACCCGGTCAGGTAGTATGGGTAACAGTTCACCTTAAAACAACTGAAGACAACCATCCTTCGGTTATTCAGGGTCAGTATTACTACTCAACCAACATCTTCACCGCAACTACAATCAGAGGCGGTAACGGTGCTGCCAAATACAGCACAACAGGTAAATGGTCTGAGTATGTAAGCACTAAGGACTGTGCATCATGGGCATTGCTCACCAAGAACAACAGAAAGAAGTACATCAGTACTGTTGTTGATGAGAACGAATTCCATGTTTACAACTTTGCTACAACAGCTAACAGAGGTTTGGTATCGAATATCTTCTATGCACTTGATGAAGATCTCTTTGCAATGCCTATCTATGTTAAACCCACAGCAACAGTTGGTTCTACCGGCAAAATCTTTATCCCCAACAATGCTCCGTCTCTCTTTGTAGACAGTAACCCCGAAGGTGATCCTAACATTGCAAACTCTGCAAAAGTTAAGGTTAAGGGTGCAGAGTATCAGATTGTTGACGGCGCAACACTTAACTTTGTTGTAGGCGAAAAGCCCGGCGAAGTTGATTACACAGCTCTTAACGCAGCTATCGCTAAGTATGAGGCTCTTAATGAGACTGATTACACAGTAGACACATGGGCAGCAGCTACAACTGCTTACAATGCAGCTAAAGCAGCTCTTTCTTCAACAGATCAGGCAACTGTAACAGCAGCAGCCGAAGCTCTTGAAGCAGCTATTGATGCTCTTAAAAAGCCCGCAGCTCTTGATTTCTCCGGTCTTACAGCAGCAATCAATGCAGCAACGAGCAAGACTCTTTCAGATTACACAACATCAACTGCAAACGCAGTTACAGCCGCTCTCGCAAAAGCTGTGGAGGTAGGCAAATCAGCTACAACACAGCCTGAAATTGACAAAGCAGCAGCTGATCTTAACGCAGCAGTTGCAGCCCTCAAGGCAAAAGCTAACATTTCAACTCTTACAGCAGCTATCGCAGAGGCAAATGCTAAGGTAGAAGCTAACTACACAGCAGATTCTTGGAAAGTTCTCTCCGATGCAGTTGCAGCAGGTCAGGCAATCGTTGACAAAGCCGATGAAACATCTGACCAGGCAGCAGTAGACGTTGCAGCAAATGCAATCTATGCAGCTATTAACAACCTTGTTCCCAACGGTGCTGATTATTCGGCAGTTGAGGCAGCAAAGGCTAAGGTTCCCGCAGACCTTTCAATCTACACAGACGCTTCTGTTAAGGCTCTTAACGACGCTTTGGCAGCAGTTGTAGAAGGACTCCCCGCAAGCCGTCAGTCAGAGGTTGACAAGATGGCAGCTGATATTGAAGCAGCTATCAAGGGTCTTAAAGAGAAAGACGCTGATTATTCGGCAGTTGACGCAGCAAAGGCTAAGGTCCCCACAGACCTTTCAATCTACACAGATGCTTCTGTTAAGGCTCTTAACGATGCTTTGGCAGCAGTTGTAGAAGGCAAAAAGGCAAGCGAGCAGGCAGTAGTTGACGGCTGGGCAGCAGCTATCGAAGCAGCTATCACAGGTCTTAAAGAGAAAGACGCTGATTATTCGGCAGTTGACGCCGCAAAGGCTAAGATCCCCGCAGATCTTTCAATCTACACAGACGAGACTGTTAAAGCTCTTAACGATGCAGTAGCAGCAGTTGTAGAAGGCAAAAAGGTAAGCGAGCAGGCAGTAGTTGACGGCTGGGCAGCAGCTATCGAATCAGCAATTTCAGGCCTTCGCGTTAAATCTGCAAGCCTTGAAGCGCTCAAAGCAGCAATCGCAGAGGCAGAGGCTCTCAACAGCGCTCTCTACACTCCCGAATCATTTGCAGCTGTTACAGCAGCTCTTGCAATTGCAAAGCAGGTAAGAGATTCCGCTCCCGAAATCACAGATCAGGTCAGAGTTGACCAGGCAACCGCAGCACTTAAAAATGCTATAGCATTGCTTGTTCCCGCAGGTGCAGATTTCTCGGCACTTAAATCAGCTCTTGACGAAGCTAAGACACTCACAGCTTCTCACTACACAGCAGATTCATGGAAAGCTTACTCCGATGCAGTAGCAGCAGGTCAGGCTATCTATGACAACGCAGAACAGTACACAGTTGCTGATCAGGCTACTATCGATGCAGCAGCTAAGGCTATCACAGACGCTAAGGCAGCTCTTGTTGAGGCAGCAGCAGATTACAGCGCAGTAACAGAGCAGCAGACAATCGCAGCATCTAAGAAACAGTCTGATTACACAGCTGAATCTTGGGCAAACCTTCAGACCGCTCTCAATGCAGTTGTTAACGGCCTCAAGGCTAAAGACCAGGCTAAGGTTGATAAGTTCGCAGCAGACATCAAAGCAGCTATCGGCGCTCTTGAATATGTTGATGCTAACTACGACATGATCAACAATCAGAAGACCATCATCGCAGGTCTTACCGAGACAGATTACACCAAGGCTTCTTGGGCAGCTCTTCAGGCAGAGCTTGCTAAGGTTGTTGAAGGCAAGAAGATTGACGAGCAGGATCTCGTTGATGAATGGGCTGACAACATCCGTGCAGCAAGACTTGCTCTTGTTAAGGCTCCCGCAGCTGATTACACAGACGTTAACGCAGCAGTTGCAGAGTTTGAAAAGCTTGATTCTTCACTCTACACAGCAGCATCTGTTAAGAAGGTAGAAGACGCTATCGCAGCAGTTGATTACACTCTTAACGAAAACTTCCAGTCAACAGTTGACGCTTATGCAGACGCTATCAACGCAGCTATTGACGCTCTTGAACTCAAACCCGCACCCGGTGCAGGTGATTACACAGCAGTTGACGCTGCAATCGCAAAGTTCAACGCAATCGCAGACAAGTCTGTTTATACAGACGCTTCTGTTAAGGCAGTAGAAGACGCTATCGCAGCAGTTGTTCGCGGCCTTGACGAAACACATCAGGCAGAGATCGACGCTATGGCTAAGGCTATTAATGACGCTATCGGCGCTCTTGAGCTTAAACCCGTTGTTGCTGCCGGCGACTACAAAGCAGTAGACGCAGCTATTGCAAGAGCTAACACCTATAACGCAGCTGAGTACACAGCAGAGTCATGGGCAAGAGTTGACGCAGCTATCAAAGCAGTTGTTCGCGGTCTTGATGAAACACATCAGGCAGAGATCGATGCTATGGCAGCAGCTATCATCAACGCTCTTGATGCTCTTGAGAAGATTCCCGCTTCTACAGGCAGAGTAGTTAATGTTGAGTACACACCCAGCGCATTCACTCTTAACACTTACAACTTCAAAGTAACAGGCAGAGCAATCGCTATCCGTCTCCTTGTTGCTTCTGATACAACAAGCACAATCACACTTTACAGAAATAATCCGGCTATCACCGTTACTTCTTACAACTCCAACGGCGAAGTAGTTTCTGACCTCGCTAAGGATATTGCATACGAAGTATGGTCAATCAACAAGTCATTTGTTCCCAACGATTACTATGTAATCGCAAGAGATAACACAGGTTGGGAAATGGTAACTGACTCAACTCAGCTCTTCAGAGTAGTTCTTAAGGCTGACGATAAGGATGTTAAATCAATTACTCCTGCAGCTTCAACTGTTAAGGCCGGCGAGAAGTTCGACGTTACAGTAGTAACAGGTGCAGACGTAATTAAGGTTAGAACACGCGTTGACGGCGTAGTTATGTGCACATTCGATGTATTTAGCTATGGTACAATCGGCGAGAATTCAAACACCTTCAACATCTTCGCTAAGGTTTACTCTAAGGGTGAACACACCATCACTGTTGATGTTAAGACAGCTAACGGTTGGGAGACTGTTGACACAATTTCTGCAACAGTTATAGGCGAATAATTAAAGTAATTTCCTAACTAAACTCCGGGGGTCACGGGTCATTCCTGTGACCCCTTTTTACTAAGACGAGAGGTGCAAACAGATATGCTTAAAAAAATATTTGCAGTTTTTCTCACAATTTTAACAGTATTTATTTCTGTGTCGTCTGTCGGCTTTGCACAGGCAGAGTACGCGGCGGATATTTCTTTTTCTTTAAAAGAAAACGGCGGGGGAGAAGTGCCGGAGATTATATATGTTTACCCCGGTGAAAGCGTTACGGCATTTCTAAATCTTAAAACTTCAGACGGCTTTTTTGCAGGACCTTTTGCTTCGCAGATTTTTTATTCGGCAAACGGTTTTGAAAAAGCGGATATAACATTGAATACAAGCGGCAGATTTTATTCCTGCTGCAAAACATATACTAATTTAAGCCCATTTAACAATATTTCACAGTCGGCAAAAGATAGGCTCTATCCTGCCGAATGGAATGATGAACAAAAGCAAAAATATGAATTTTTTAATCTTAACATGATACCTACGGCGGCCGACTGCACGTCTGCCCCCGGTGGCTTAGACGAAGATCTTTTAACGCTTGATTTGACGTTTAGCAAAAAACTTTCGGTCGGCTCAAGGTATGAGGTGTTTATTGCAGAGAACAGCCTGCGAACCGAAAAGAATCCGACGGGCGGCACATATCTTTCCTGCTACAAAAACAGCGGCGATCTTTCGGGCGAAAGATATGATTACGGTGACGATATAACCGTCAATGTCAACAAAGCAAAGCTTTGCTTCGAGATAACAAATGTCGGCGATGTAAATTCGGACGGCAGAATTTCGGCCGCCGACGCTCTCACTGTGCTGCAATTTTCGGCCGGACTTGTTTCTTTAAACGAAGATGCAAAAGAAAAGTCGGACGTAAACCGAGACGGCAGAATTAACGCCGCCGACGCTCTTTCGATTTTGCAAATATCTGCCGGATTGACAAGGATAAACGATTTATTAAATAAATAACGGATGTGTGCCTTATAATGGAAAATTTAGTTCTCAGAAATACACCTAAAATTGCAGATTCTTTTGTGTTTGAGACTTGCGACAGTAAGGACGGTTTCGACCGCTACAAAATATCTGCCAAAGATAAAAAAATAGTTATAAGCGGCAACAACAATGTCGCAAAAGCCATGGGCTATTACAGATATTTAAAAGAATACTGCAACGTTCTTTTAACAAGCGGAGATTTTGATATTTCTTATATCAAAACAGCACCTTTACCGAAGGAGGAAATTGCCTGCACCGTTCCGCAAAAAATCCGTATGGCAATGACTTATGAAAGAGCCGCCTGCCAAAGCGAGGCGTGGGGCTTTGATCGTTGGGAGAAAGAGCTGGATTTTATGGCAATGAACGGTGTGAATACGCCTGTTATAATTGCCGGCTGCGACGGTGTTCTTTTTAAAGCACTTTTGGAGCTTAGAATAAAAGAAGAAAATGCGCTTGAGTTTATAAGCGGTTCATCGTTCTTTCCGCGTCAGCTCACGGGCAATGTTTTTGGATATTTGCCGCTCGGAAGTGCGGATTATTTCGATAAAAAAATAAACATCGGTTTCAGAGCAACGGAGCGCGCCAAAGAGCTTGGCATGAGCCCGGTGCATCAGGGCTATATTCCTACCGTACCTTTTACATTCCGCAAAAACTATTCAAAGGCAGACCTTATCAAAATGCCTGTATGGAATCAGTTTGCGCCGTCTATGACTCTTGACCCGTCCGATACGGTTCATATAGATTTGTTTATTAAAACCTTTCTTAACAAGCAAAAAGAGCTTTTGGGTGAGGTTCATAATTATATTTACGACCCGCTGTATGATGTTGATTTTAAGGGATATAACAGCTATGTTG
This sequence comes from uncultured Ruminococcus sp., assembly GCA_900539465.1. Lineage (GTDB taxonomy): Bacteria > Bacillota > Clostridia > Oscillospirales > Acutalibacteraceae > CAG-488. The sequence goes on from UQCF01000002.1 coordinate 141,956, forward strand.
ATAAAATGACAGGTGAATATCTTTCTCTCATAAAAGATTTTGACCCCGAGGCAACATGGTTTGCACACTGCGAGTCACTGCCCAATATAAATGTAAAGCTTGATTCCCTGGTGCTCATTGACGAGAACGGCTCTGCATATGATAATTCCTTGGGCTTTGCCGGCAATGATTTTGTTGTCGGTTACAGGGGCAACATATACGGCAGAACGGTGATTTGCGGAGATATGGAGACTCTCGCAGAAAATCCGTATTCCGCGGCACTGAAAAAATACCCGAACGCGGCAGGTACTGGTCTGTTTTTTGACTGTGACTATGAAAACCAGATGTTTTACTCTTTGGCGTGCAAAATGCTGACGGAATCGGGCAGTGCTTCGCTCAAGGATTTCACAAGGCAATATTCGCTTTCACGCTACGGAACAGACGAATATGCAGAGGATTTGCTGTCTCTTCAAAAGCTTTGCTATTGCCGTGGCAGTGCTTTAAATCAGGCTTCGGCACTTTGTGCAAGACCCTGCACCGAGATTGAGCACACCGCTCCGCACGATACCTTTGAAAGACCGTATGACAATAAAGAATTGTTTGCCCTTGCGAAAAAAATGATTTATTCCGGCAGCAAAAAGAACGATAATCTGCGAAAAGATTTGCAAAATATTTTGCGCCAGGTGCTCAGCAATCTTTTAAGACCGCTTTATTTGCAGGCTACCGAGTGCTTCTTCAGGCAGCAGGTGCAGGCATATGAAAAAACAAGCAACGCGTTTATGGAGATTGTCGGTGACATAGACAGGCTCCTCAAAACCGTTAAAGATACAAATATATTCACGCATATGGAGTGTGCAAGGCAGCTCGGCGACGCAAAGGCTTTGAGACAAAACCTTGAAATAAACTTCTTGATGTATCACACCGTTTGGGGGCCGTTCAAAAACTCACAGATATATGATATATCGTGGCGTGAGTGGGGCGGAATGACAAACGACCTTTATGCAAAGCGTTGGTATTTATACTTTAGAATGATGGCTTCTTATTTTGAAAAGCCAAAGAAGTTTAAAGATATGTCCAAACGCAAGGTATATGACCGAAACCGCTATGCCGAAACACTTTTGGGCAAAAGACTTGAATATATCGAGAACGAATGGGTCAAAGATTATATTCCAAGGCCGGACGGTATAGGCGAAGAGGATGTTATAGAAGTCGCAAAAGAACTTGCAGAAAAATATGACTCTGTTATAAATGAATTTTAAAAACACGGTCTGTCACTTTATCGAAGCGGCAGACCGTGCTTTTTATGTGTTGTCCTTACTTATGGGCTTTCTTATCATCAGGCTTGTGATTGCTTTTATATTAAACGGAATAAGCGGATAAAGATAGCTTTTGCCCGCGACCGTATCGGTTATGGCTATGACCAAAATAACTGTCGCAAGCGCCGCCGCAAAGCCCCAAACGCCGAATATCGCGGTTAAAATGAGTATAAATACTCTCGAAAGCTTAAAGGCATAGCCGAGCTCAAAGCTTGGCTGCGCGAAGTTTGCAATGGCAACAAATGCCATAAACAAAACGACCTCTGCAGAAAAAAGCTTTGCCGATATTGCAAGCTCGCCGAGCACCAACGCGCCTATAATGCTAAGGGAATTGCTCAAAGAATTCGGAGTGTTCAGCGATGCGAGCTTCAGCGCGTCTATCACAAGCTCAATTATCAAAAGCTGCGCTATGACGGGTATGCTGTACGGCTCTTTAATTGTTATAAAAGACAGCCATTCGGGGGCAATGTCGGGGTTTGTTATAAACAGATACCAAAGCGGCGTCAAAAGCATTGCCAGGGCAAAAATAATGCCCCTTACCATTCTCAAATAAGTGCCGACAACGGGCGGAAAATAAAAATCGTTAGTATCCTGAATAAATGCAAAAAAGCTGCTCGGCACTATCATTGCGGCGGGGGAGTTGTCAACAAGAATAATGATGTCGCCCTCATAAATGCAGGCGGTTGCCGCGTCCGGGCGCTCTGTGTAACGAACTTTTGGAAAAGGGTTGTACCTTTGCTTTTTTACAAGGCACTCCGCAAGACTTTCCTGCCCCATTGCAAGCGAATTTACGTCTATTTCGGATAGTTTCTTTTGCAGCCTTTTAAGAAGCTTTTTATCCACCTTGTTTTCAAGGTAGCACAAAACAACATCGGTGCGCGATTTAACGCCTACCTGGTGTATCTCCATGATGAGGTTTCGGTCTCTTATGCGCCGCCTTATAAGGGCTGTGTTAAATATGAGCGTCTCAACAAATCCCTCATGTGAGCCTCTTAAAACCTTGTCGTTATCGGGCTCCTCAACGTTTCTGACGGGGTAGGTTCTGGCGTCTATCAGTATTCCGTTTTCAAAGCCCTCTACAATCAATCCGATTGCACCTGAAAAAACAAATGTCGCAAAAGTTTCAACCTCGCCGTGGACATCAACCTCAACATACGGTATAAATTTATTGGCAAAATCGCGCGTATCTTTGCAAGCGTCTATTTCTTCGTCTGTCAGCTTCATTATAAAAGCCATGATTTTTTCAAGCAGTGCGTCCTTTGCAAAGCCGTCTATAAAATACATTTTTGCATTATGCGAAGCGAGTTTTATATCTCTTGCAACAAGGTCAAAGTTTTCGTTAACCCTGAAATAATCGTCCAGCATTTTGACATTTTCTTTATATGAAGATTTAAAAGGAATTTTATTTGTCATAATTCAGACCCTTTTTGCAAAATTTTTATTATTATTTGCTCAAAGGGTCGGATTATTCTACCTGTATTCGTTATAAAGGTTGACTATTGCGTTCCATGTCAGCGGACCTACCTGACCGGTTACGGGAATATCGTATCTTCTTTGAATTTCTCTTACCGCGGCGGCTGTTTCGGGTCCGTATATTCCGTCAACGGTAACGCTCGGAACAGACGGGTCGTTTTGCGAAATTGTTCTTAAAAGCACCTGAATCTGAGTGACGGCGTTGCCCGTTGCACCGGTTGTTATAAAATAACCGGGGTAATAGAGCGAGGAGTAGCTTTTATATTCATCCGGCAGAGAGTTCAATATACCTATGTAGGCGTTTTGTATCATATTCCATGTGTTTCTGCCTACTATTCCGTCGGGGGTCAGACCGTAGAGCCTTTGAAAAGTGAGCACAGCGTTATATGTTTCTTTCCCAAAGATACGGTCTACCGCAATTTCGGGTACGCGCGGGTTGAATTTGCCTATAAAATTGAGATAATACTGCATTGAGCCGACTTCATAGCCTCTGTCGCCTCGCTGCAAAACTTTTGAGAACTGCTTTTGATCCTCGCTTATTGTTATTCCTTCGGAATAAAGCTCTGAAAGACGTTTTATTCCGTTATAAATATATTTGATTTTATACCATGTTGTCCTGCCGACTATGCCGTCCTGAGTCAGATTAAATATTTTTTGAAAAGTTTTGACCGCCGCTTGCGTTTGTGACTCAAATACGCCCATTGAAACGCTGATTTTTGGTATCGCAGGGTAGTTGGACGATATTCTGTTAAGCTGGCGCTGAATGATCGTCACGTCTTCACCTGCGCTGCCAAGGCGTAGCGGTGTGCCGGGGTATGACGGTATATTGCCCTTTATGGGCGCATTATATACAATGTTTATATCGTCGCCGTAATATCTTTGCAGTATCTGATACGGCGTGAGCCCGCGATTTGCAAGCGTTACCGTTCCCCACTGAGAAAGTCCTGCACAGGTTACCGTTGTGCCGTTGCAATACTGCGTGAAATACGGCTGTACCTGTCCCTGCTTCACGACATAGTTATTAAACAGTTCGTCAACGAGTTCGCTTACGTTTTGAAATACATCGTGCCCCGGTTTATACGCTTGGTCGTATTGAGTTGAGTTTGTGATGTCAAAATCATAGCCCTGCGCGCGGTAGTGCTCGGTATAAATTCTGTTGAGGGCAAATGTTGTTTGTGCGTATATGTTGGCTCTGAGCGCATTCTCCGGCCAAGTGGGATAAATTTCGCTCGAAGCAACGTTTTTTATATATTCGGGGAACGGAACTCTGATATTTTCGGCGTTTGATCTCGGTGTACCGAGGTGAACTGTTATATATTCAGGAACGATAGGTGCCGCCATTGCTCATGCCTCCTCTCACTCTGTAAAACGGCTCGATTTCATAAACCGTGTTAGGCGTCGGCTCCTGACCTGTTCTGACAAGCGGAACAAGATTCACCGCTTGGATTGATTCAATCCCCGGGAATACGGGAACATTTATAAATTTTGCATTCACAAAATCAGGGTGTTCTATGGTGGTGGTGTAGACTGCAAACGGCATTACACCGCCGCTGTCGGGGCCTTGAGATAAATTAAACTCAGGTGCGAGCAAAACAATGTTGTCAATTATTCCGCTGCTGTCGGTCAGACCTTCAAACATTTCTCTTGTTCCGTCATTCAGTTCAAGCGAGACGGTAACTTTAGCATTTGAAATGGGAAAAGACCGATTTGCCGCGGCTACTTGTACTCTGAGCGTACCCTTTTGTTTGTTGTTTTTCAAAAAGTCTTCGTAGTTGTCAAATTTTCCAATGTTGTCAACCGTCGGCAGGGTCGTTTCAATTGTGGCGTCTTGCGGCACTGCGACGGCTTGATTGTCGGAATTTTGTGTGCTGCCGGTCTCATTCGTTTCGGCCGCCGCGGCAGCAGCAGAAACCGCCTCACGCTCAAAAGGCTCGGCCTGTATGGCGGCTGCCGGGTAAACGGCGGCGTTTTGCTTTGAAAATTCAAGCAGTTCTTTTTTATATTTTTCTATTATTTTTTCTATATCATCCATAAAAAAACCTCCTTCGCTTTATATTATGCGAAAGAGGTTTTTTGTTTACGAAATGCTTTATTTAGATGATTTTCCGCCGTAGCCGTAGCCATAACCGTATTCATAGCCGTAGCCATAAGAACCGTAATAACCATAGTTGTTGTAGCTTTTGCCGTAATGCTTTTGCTTGCCGGTGGAGCTGTTATATACACAGCCTATTACATATGCGCCGTTGTTGTTGATATCGTCTATCGACATTTTAATTCTGCTGACAGGCGCTTTATCCTCTCTTATAACAAGAATAGATGCGTCGGAGAGGGAGGATATTACCGACGCGTCGGTAACAACGCTTGCGGGAGCCGTGTCGATAATAACAAAATCAAACTCGTTTCTGACAGCGCTTATAATATCTGCCATCTTTTTGGTGGAAAGCAATTCGGACGGTTTATCCGAGGCTCTTGAATCGGAAATAACAAAAATATTGTATTTGTCGATGTATCTGATAGATGATTCAAGTGTTGCCTTGCCGTTTATAACGCCCACAAGACCGCTTTTAGTTGAGTTGTTTTCAAGGTTGAGCACTGTGTTTACCGCGGGTTTTCTGAGGTCGGCGTCTATCAAAAGAACAGATTTGCCGTTTTGTGCGAGCGTCACCGCAAGGTTTGCGGAAACAGTTGTTTTACCCTCATTTTCGCAGGCACTTGTTACCATAAACACTTTGTGACCCTCTTTGACTGCGTTGCTTTCAACCTTTGTTCTGATAGCTTTAAAGGTCTCGATAAATGCAAAACCAACATTTTTGTTGGTGACAAGAAGACCTGATTTTTTATTTTTACCCAAATCAATTTTATTCAGCGTGCCGAGAATATTAAGACCGAGCTTTCTCTCAATTTCGCCGACTTCTCTTATAGTCTCGTTTGCAAAGTAGTAAATAAGAATTACTATAACGCCTGCAAGAGCACCGAGCACTGCGCCGATTATCGCAACAACAAGTGTGAGAGCGCTCGTATCGGGTGTGGTGGGCTTAACCGGGTAATCACAGAGGTTAAGGTTGGCGTTTGAGTATATTTCGGGTACTATTGTGCTGTAATTTTCAACAATGGATTTTGCAATGGCATAGGATTTATCGGGGTTGTCGGTCTTTACAGTCATCTCAATAACGCTTGATGATGTCATCGTCTGAACATTTACCGACTGCAAAACCTCGTTATAATCCACGGGGATTTCGCATTTTTCGGCAGCTGTTTCAAGAAGTGTGCGGCTTTTGAGAATATAGCTGTATGTTGTCGCAATGTTTATTGAGGCAGATATATCGGAGTTTTCTGCCTGAACGGAATCTTTAAGCGTGTTAACAACAAACGATATTCTCGATGTATAAACATCTTTTCTCATAAAGGTTGAAATGCCCGTGCCTGCAAGAGCAAAAATGACGGCAAATATTATAACGAGCCAAAGCTTTTTTAGCACCATGCGAAAGAACACCGCGGTGTTTATTTCAAAGCCCTTGCTTCTTTCTTGCTTTTCGTAACTCAATTTAACGTTCCTCCAATCAAATTTTGCCTATGTTTTTATATATGTTCAGAATTTCATACACCCAGCTGCCGAGCGAAAAATTGTTGACAGCGTAGTCTTTGGTTTCAAGACCCATGTAATATGTATCCTGCTTGTCTTCTCTGAAAATTTCGAGAATTGCTTTATACATCTCGTCTTTATCGTCAGGTCTGACTTTCACAGACCAAGGAATATTAAGCTCGTTTTGACCCGGCACATCCCAATACACTATCGGTACGCCCATATAGGCACTTTCTATCATGGTGTAGGGACTGCCCTCGCTTCTGTTTGCAAGCACAAAAGCGTCTGCAAGCTTAAAGTATGTTCCCACGTCCTCGCGCGCGGGCAAGAGCTTTATCCATTGAGGGATTTCACCGCAAAGAGCCTTAACATTTTTGGTGGCGGCGTCGGTGTTTTCGCTGACAGCAACAAAAAGCTGTATTTTGTGCTCCGGGTCTTTTTCCATAAGAGTGTTCACTATAAAGTCAACGCCCTTCAGTTCAAAATCCTGCCCGAACATCAGTATGGATTTTTCACATCCCTCTGCCATCAGAGCTTCTTTTTTTACATTCGGGTCGGTTCTGTCAAGGCGTGAAAAGTCAACGGCGTTCATTATTGTGACGGCGCGCTTGCCGTTAATCGACAAGGTGTTTTTTATTGATTCACTGACTGCAATATACACCGTTGCATTTGCCAAAAACGACGCGGCTTTTTCGTGCGCGGCATTGTCAGAGTCAAAATTGCTGTGAGCGTGAACGATGTATTCTATGTTTTTGTTACCTCTCATCGCAAGAGCAATCGCAAGGTTTAAACGATAGTCTGCAAAATGAGCGTGAATGATGTCAATTCGGTGATTTTTAATTATACTTTTTATTATACCCGTGTTTTTTGCCGTGTGTGCAAGACCGCCGGAGAAGAAATAAACAGGTTCACCCGAGCTCATCAGCTCTTCGGTCCAACGGTGATTTCTGTCTTCCTCGGGAAAGAGATATACGGCTTTTCCGCCGTTTCTCTCAAGCTCTTCCGCAAGGGCTTTTATGCAGCGCATAAAGCTGCCCTCAAAGCTGCTTTTGAAGTTGAGCGCAAACAGTACGTTAGGCAATGCGGCGTCCTCCTTTACTGCTTTGAATATAACGGTATTTTTTCTGTGCAGACGAATCGTCAACATATACTGCCGTGAATATTAAGACAACTACAATTTGGGGGAAAAGATATGACATCGAAACAATGCCCCACTCAACTATCATGAGCGTACCCAAAAGTGCTATTGCAAGCGTTGCCGTGTAGCTTTGCCTGTTTTTTATAAGTTTTATAATTGATCTTATACCCAAATAGGCATAGAACCAATAGTATAATATGAATCCCACAACGCCGAGGTCGGCAAGAATTTCCCAATAATTGTTGTGGGCATAGAGCCATTTGTTTACGGCACTCTCTGTTAACAAAAGTATAGAGAAGTTACTGAAGCCGTGACCCAAAGCAGGCTTTTCATAAAAAAGCTGCTTTGCAAACTGTATAAAGTAAGAGCGGTACAAAAGGCTGCTTTCGGTTTGCGCTTTTGACGGGTCTAAATAGTAATTTATCATTGATTCAAACCGTTTGCCGATAATGTCATAAAGAAAATCTATCTTGATACAGGCAAATATAACAGAAACCGTAACAACAAAAGCAAGAATAAAATGAAGAATATGCCTTGGCTTTCCGAAAGAGAACAGTATTATAAACATTATGCCGACAAGGCTCATTATTGCCGATTTTCTTGAACTTGAGAGAAAGCTGCAAATTATAAATATGAGCGTCGGAATATACCAAAGCTTTTTATTTCTTATATAGCCTTTATAAAATCCGATTATAGCTGATGCCATCATCAAAAAAGAAAAGCTGTTAGCATTAAGTCCGCTTACGGTAGCACCGAAATAGTTGTTGACCGAAGAAGCTTGCCAAGGATAAAACAGAAGCTCTGAAAGTGCGAGCGACAAAGTCGCCAGCTGAAATATTGTCAGCAGCCTTTCAAAATCCACATGTGTGTCAACATACTGGCACATGCCGAAGCCTAAAATGATTATAAATATCATCTGCTTAATATAAGTGAATGCCGCAGTATAAGGTACATACGCCCATGCCGCAGAAAGCTCTGCAAATGCAAAAAACAACAGATACCATACAGTTACGATCGGAACGGAAAAGCGGGAGCTTTTTATTTTGCCTACCGTAATAAAAAATGTTGCGACCGTGCCTATTGCAAACGACGCTGTGGTGGCAACTCTTTCTTTGTAAAAAACAAAGTAAAGGGCAAAGCAAAGATAAAGGCAAATTTCAAACAGCATACCAAAGGATTTTCCGTCGGTTGTGCGTTCAATTTTCAGTATTGAATTTTTGAAAGACAGCAAACGTAACCCTCCTTTGCGGCAGTTGCTTTTATCTGCTTTATTGAGGAGCCCTTATATCTTTTGACTCAAATCTTTTTTTAATAAAAGAAAAAGCTTCTCTGAATGTGAATACGGGTGAAATATTAAATGCTTTAAGAGCGTATTTTAAAAATTCTTTGTTCATGCCGCCGCGCTTGCAGGTCACTGCAAGTACCGAATAAAGTCTGAAATCGACAAATTTTGATTCGTTTTTTGTCAGCATGTCCTTTCTCGAACATCTCATTTTATAAAGCAGCATTTCACCGTCTATTTTTCTCTGACCGACCGAAATCCTGCCCTCGTTATGAAGATAAACAACAATATATGAGCAGGGGAGATAGCCGACTCTGACTTCGCTGTGCTTTTCGGCGTATTCGAGAATATCCCACATCAGAACATAGTCCTGACCGACGGGCACATTGCGAAAGCCGCCGATTTTCAAAAGCAAATCTTTTTTTGCCATAAATGTCGGCGTAGAGGTCAAGGCGTATATCAAATGCTGTTTCAAAAGCGTTTCGGTTGACCAGTCTCTCACAAAGCGGCGCGTGCGGTGCTCGGTGAGCTTTCCGTTAGGGGCATAAATATGAAGGTCGGTGAAAGACATATCAAGAGAGTGCATCATCATAAATTTTAACTGGCTTTCGATTTTCGGCGGTGTGTACATATCATCGTCGTCAAGAAAGGTGATATATTCGCCCTTTGCAGCTTCTATGCCGAAATTGCGTGATATTCCGCCGCCGCATTTGTCTTTGTTTTGAATATACTTAACTCTTTCGTCCGATGAGTATTTTTGCATTACGCTTTCTGTGCCGAGGCGGCTTTCGTTATCGTCCGAGTTGTCGTCAACAACAACTACCTCAATATTAGGGTAGGTTTGGTTCAGGACGGACTCTATCGCTCTTACCAAAAAATGTGCGCGTTTGCACGTTGGCATAATTACACTTACCTTAGGATACATAAAGTATTCTGAGCCTCCCTTTTTGACCGACAACGCCGATTTTTGGCTAATAACTATTTAATTATACTATTTTTTGTTTCATTTGTCTACTGAAAAAAAGAAAAAACCGCTCAAAATGAAATGGGCGAATATAAATTTCGACTGCTGTGAAAAATCTGTAAATTTTATTTCTTTTTCTCTTTACATAAAAGCCGTTTTAGGGTAAAATTACATCATATATAGATTACCCGGAGGGAACGAAATGTATAAACGTATTTTACTTAAGCTCAGCGGAGAGGTGCTTGCAGGCGAAGCAGGTCACGGCATTGATTTTGACACGGTTACAAACATATGCGAATATGTTAAACGTGCGGCACAGACCGGCACGCAGATAGGTCTTGTCGTCGGCGGAGGAAACTTTTGGCGCGGACGCAGCAGCGGCACAATGAACCGCACAAGAGCAGACAACATGGGTATGCTCGCCACGGTTATGAACTCGCTTGCACTTTGCGAAGCGCTGGAGCAGCTCGGCGTAAAGGCAAGAGTTATGTCATCTGTTGCAATGCAGCCTATTGCAGAGCCGTTCACGGCACGCGACGCGGTTAAACATCTTGAAGAGGGCGAAGTCGTAATATTCGGATGCGGCACGGGCTGCCCGTTCTTTTCCACAGACACAACCGCAGCTCTCAGAGCGGCAGAGATAGAGGCGGATGTTATATTCAAAGCAACAAACGTTGACGGTGTTTATGACAAAGACCCCAACAAATTCTCGGACGCCGTAAAATACGATACCCTCACACATTCCGAGGTTCTTGCAAAAGGGCTCAAGGTTATGGACAGCACAGCGGCGTCACTTTGCAGAGATAACGGAATATCCATTCTTGTTTTCAATCTTGAGGATCCGGAAAATATTCTTAGGGCGCTCAACGGTGAAAATATAGGTACGCTCGTCAGCGAATAATTATTAAAGGAGAATTTTTATGAAAGAAGTTTACGCTTATACTAAAGAAAAAATGAGCAAGACCATCGCGGCTCTCGAAAGAGATTATGCGTCTATCCGTGCAGGCAGAGCGAGCGCGGCTGTGCTCGATAAGATCGCGGTTGATTATTACGGAACACCCACACCCGTAAATCAGCTTGCTTCGGTTTCTGTTGCAGAGGCAAGAATACTCACTATTCAGCCTTGGGATAAATCAATACTTAATGCCATAGCAAAGGCAATTCAGGTTTCGGATATAGGCATAAATCCGCAGAACGACGGCAATGTTATCCGTCTTACCTTCCCGCCCCTTACAGAGGATCACAGAAAGACCATAGTTAAAGACGTCAGCAAAATGGCAGAGGAGTCAAAGGTTGCGATAAGATCTATCAGAAGAGACGCTATGGATAAGCTTAAAAAGATGCAGAAAGCTTCGGAGATTACCGAGGACGACCTTAAAAACGGCGAAGAAGAAATTCAGAAAATTACCGACGGCTTTGTTAAAGACATTGATAAACTCGCATCCGCAAAAGAAAAAGAAGTTATGGAAATATAATGGTGGGGGGAGCAATGCTCCCCTCAGAAAATTTACGGCAGTTTTCTGCCCGGAGGATTTTGATGGAACATAAAAACTTACCTAATCATATTGCCGTAATAATGGACGGCAACGGAAGATGGGCTAAAAAAAGAGGCCTCAAACGCTGGGACGGGCACAAAGAGGGCGCAAATGTATTCAGAAAAATTTGCGACTATGCCTGTGATATAGGCATAAAAAACATAACGTTTTATGCTTTTTCTACCGAGAACTGGCGCAGACCTCCCGAAGAGGTTGCCGCAATAATGGAGCTTTTCAGAGAGTACCTCGGCGAGGCGGAGGACAGAGAAAACGAGAACATCAAAAAGGGCATGCGCATGCGCTTTATAGGCAAAAGAGACGATATGCCCGAGGATATAGTCAGTCTTATGGAGACTGCCGAGGAAAACTCCAAAAATGCCACGAGAATAAATGTTAATATAGCAATAAATTACGGCAGCAGAATGGAAATTACCGAGGCTGCCCAAAAGCTTGCACAAAAGGCGGCAAACGGCGAAATAAAGCCGGAGGATATAACCGAAAAAGATGTTTCCGACAATCTATACACCGCAGGTCAGGACGACCCCGATCTTATCATAAGACCGAGCGGAGAATACAGACAGTCGAATTTTTTCTTGTGGCAGTCGGCATATTCCGAGTTTTGGTTTTCGGATATTTTGTGGCCCGATTTCACAACAGATGATTTTGACAGGGCAATAGAAGATTATAATTCGAGAAACAGACGCTTCGGCGGAGTGTAAGAGAGGTGTGTGCGGCGCGTTACGGTGCGCTGCGGAATATGAAAAATATTGTAATACTCGGCTCAACCGGCTCAATAGGCAAGCAGGCTCTTGACGTTGTTAAAATGCAGGGCTACAAGGTAATTGCGCTCACCGCTCAAAAAAACGAGGCGGAGCTTGAAAAGCAAATAAGAGAGTATAAGCCCATGTATGCCGCCATGGCAGACGAAAAAGCCGCAGAGAGCCTCAAAATCAAGGTTGCGGATACAAACACAAAAGTGCTGCTCGGCAAAGAGGGAGTGTGCGAATGTGCATCTTTGAGGTGCGACTATGTGCTTAACAGCATAGTCGGCATGGCAGGACTTGAGCCTACGCTCAAAGCAATAGAGGTGGGCAACGACATTGCGCTTGCAAACAAAGAAACCCTTGTTGAGGGCGGCGCGCTTGTCACCCAAAAAGCCGCAGAAAAAAATGTCAGAATTTTGCCTGTTGACAGTGAACATTCCGCAATTTTTCAGTCGCTTCAAGGCTGCGCCGATAAAAAAGAGGTCAAACGCCTAATCCTTACCGCCTCGGGCGGTCCGTTCTTCGGCAAAACGAGAAAAGAGCTTTCTTCCGTTACGGTTGAGCAGGCGTTAAAGCACCCGAACTGGAGCATGGGAGCTAAAATAACCATTGACTCCGCTTCTATGATGAATAAAGGGCTTGAGCTTATTGAGGCTGTCTGGCTGTTTGGCGTGAAGCCTCAAAATATAGATATAGTTGTTCACCGCCAAAGCGTTGTTCATTCGCTTGTGGAGTACCGCGACAATTCGGTAATTGCTCAGCTCGGCGTGCCGGATATGAGAATCCCCATTCAATATGCGCTCACTTACCCGGAGCGTATTCCCTCACCCGTGAAACAGCTTTCGCTCACAGATTACGGCACATTGACCTTTGAAAAGCCGGATTATGAAACCTTCGGCTGCATAAATATTTGCAAAAAAGCCATTGCCGAGGGCGGACTTTTGCCCGCGGCGGCAAACTCCGCAAACGAGGCGGCAAACCTTGCTTTCAGAAACGGCAAAATCAAATTTCTTGATATTGAGCGTTTGGTTGCAGACGCTGTGGCACACGCAGAAAATAAAAAAGATTATACTTTGGACGACGTAAACGCCATGGACGAATGGGCGAGAAATTACGTATCCTCCGGGATATAAAGCGTTAAAAATACATAAACTTTAAAATAAAGAGGTGACGTTGGTTGGAGATACTCAGTTGGATTGCGAGCAAATGGACAGTGCTTGTCGCAATACTTTTTTTCGGCATAATTGTTATGGTTCACGAGTTCGGGCACTTTTCGTTTGCCAAGCTTTTCGGCGTTAAGGTCAACGAGTTTTCGCTCGGTATGGGACCCAAAATACTCAGCAGAAAAAAGGGCGAGACTGCATATTCATGGCGTCTTTTGCCCATAGGCGGATTTGTGAGTATGGAGGGCGAGGACGAAAAAAGCGATGACGAGCGCGCGTTTAACAACAAGCCCTGCTGGCAGAGGATAATTGTAGTCGCCGCTGGTGCAATAATAAATATTTTACTCGGTCTTATAATAATTGCTGTTATGCTCAGCGTCAATAACGATGAGCTTTCGGGTACAAATGTCGTTAATTATTTTAACGTCACAGAAAGCTCTCAGTCACAGCAGGTAACGCGAAAAGAAGAGTACGGCGGTCTTAAATCCGGCGACAAAATTAAAAAAATAGACGGCAAAAACGTTTTTTATTATGAAGATATATACTATCTCGCTTCAAGAGATATTGATGGCGACGGCAAACTTTCTGCAACCGTTGTGCGCGACGGCGAAAAAATAACCGTTGACGATATAAGCACCGACATTATCGGCAATATGATAATAGTCGGCGTAAAAACTACTCCCGGCACAATAATCAAAGACACATTTAAAGAGTCCGTCTGCATATGCAGAATGGTTTACCTCAGCCTTTTTGATATGGTAACGGGCAAATACTCAATCAAAGATATTTCGGGTCCCATAGGCGTTGTGGATTATGTTTCGCAGACCGCCGAAGCCTCAAGTCAGGCAAAAGATTATACTGCGCTGTTTAAAATGATGGCGCTCATAACAATAAATATAGGCATATTCAATTTGCTCCCGATACCGGCTCTTGACGGCGGCAGACTTTTCTTCTTGCTAATAGAGCTTGTTCGCCGCAAGCCGATAAATCAAAGGTACGAATCAATTATTCACGCTGTCGGAATGGCGGTGCTGCTCCTTTTTGTGGCGGCGATTTCATTTAAAGATATTTGGGTATTGGTAACGGGTGGTTAATATGGAAAGAAAAATTACAAAGCAGGTAAAAGTCGGTGATGTTCTTATAGGCGGCGGCGCTCCAATAAGCGTTCAATCCATGCTCAATAAACCGGCAGAGGATATTGAAAGCAGCGTTAAACAGGCGCTTGAGCTTCAAAAGGCGGGCTGTAATATAATAAGAGCCGCTGTGCCTAACAAAGAAGCTGTGAAGCTCATAGAAGCTTTTAAAGAGAATTTGAGCGTGCCCGTTGTTGCGGATATACATTTTGACTACCGCCTTGCACTTGAATGTGCCGCGGCAGGGGTTGACAAAATTCGCATAAATCCCGGCAATATCGGCTCGGACGACCGCGTAAAAGCGGTTGCCGACGCTTGCAGGCAAAAAAATATACCGATTAGAATAGGTGTAAACTCCGGCTCTGTTGAAAAAGAAATTCTCGCAAAATACGGCTCGCCCGTACCCGAAGCGCTGGTAGAGAGCGCACTTTATCATGCTTCGCTTTTAGAAAAGTTCGATTTTGACGATATAGTTATCTCTATAAAATCTTCAAATGTTGAGAATACCGTCAAGGCATACTCTCTCGCAAGCGAAAAATGCAATTATCCGCTTCATGTCGGCGTAACCGAAGCAGGCACAAGCAGAATGGGCATTGTTAAATCGAGTATAGGCATCGGCTCCCTCCTTTTAAAAGGCATAGGCGATACCATAAGAGTTTCGCTCACGGATTCTCCCGTGAAAGAGGTTGCGGCGGGTTATGACATTTTAAAAGCCGTAGGTCTTAAAAAAGACGCGGTGCAGATAGTTTCCTGCCCCACTTGCGGCAGAACAAAAATTGACCTTATATCTCTTGCAAATGAGGTTGAAAGCGCGCTTGCGTCTTGCACAAAGCCGATAAAGGTTGCGGTAATGGGCTGTGTTGTCAACGGCCCCGGCGAAGCGAGAGAAGCAGATATAGGCGTTGCCGGCGGTGACGGCTGCGCGGTATTGTTCAAAAAAGGCGAAATTCTCAAAAAAGTTCCGGAGAATGAGGTTGTCTCGGCTCTTTTGAGTGAAATTGAGAAAATGTGAAAGAGGAAAAATCATGCAGGAAGTTAAATTTTTATCACTTTTCGGAGATTGCTTGGATAAAAATTTACATAGTGTATTTGAATACGCAAACATAACGGATATATCCGCAGATATTGAAAACCGTACACTCGATATGAGCGTACGGTTCAGCCGTTTTACGGCAAAAAGGGATATTGCCGCGGCAAACAGCTCAATAAAAGCTTATATGCGCCTTAACAAGATGAATTATGAATACAGCTACGACTCCTCGCTTTACGGTGAGAGCTGGCTGCCGTATCTTGCGGCAGATCTTAACAATTCTTTTGGCGCGGGCAAAGCCTTCCTTGACGGCGCGGAGTATTCTGCCGATGAAAACGGCATAAAAATAAGGCTCAGAAAAAACGGCAAAAACATTCTGCACAACCTCGGTGTAGAGGAGCATATAATAAAACTTGTAAGACGTCTTTTTGATAAGCAGATAGGCGTGCAGATAATTTCATCCGTTCCCGAGGGCGCCGCGAGCGAGGAGCAGGAGCTCAAAAAGATGCAGGCGATAGAGAACCTTAAAGTCAGACCCGTTACGGCAGAAGAAAAGGCCTCTGCACCCAAAAAGCCGAAAGAAAAAACCTATGACGATTTGCCGATTTCATTAAGCAACGCAAAGCCCGTGCTCGGCTCATTCATAAAAACAAAGCCGAAACCGATAAAAGACGTTACACCCGAGGACGGTTCCGCCGTAATTTGGGGCGATGTTTTTGCGTTTAACGCACGCGAAACGCGAGACGGCAAAAAGAATATAATCACTTTTAACCTCACGGACTATACCTCGTCTTATTCGGCAAAAATCTTCGGCGAAAAAGCGGTTTGCAAAGAAATTTTAGATAAAGTAAAAGACGGCGTAACCGTAATGATAAGGGGTTCTGTCACGCATGACCCATATATGCGCTGTTATGTTATAGATACAAAAGCGGTAATGCTCATTGAAAAAACAGAAAAAGAAGATACATACCCCGAAAAAAGAGTTGAACTTCATCTTCATACCAATATGTCAGCTATGGACGGTATGTCCAGCGCAAAAAGCTTGGTTGAGAGAGCCGCAAAATGGGGTCACAAAGCTATTGCAATTACGGACCACGGTGTTGTTCAGGCTTTCC
Organism: uncultured Ruminococcus sp.; assembly: GCA_900539465.1. Taxonomy (GTDB): domain Bacteria; phylum Bacillota; class Clostridia; order Oscillospirales; family Acutalibacteraceae; genus CAG-488. The sequence goes on from UQCF01000002.1 coordinate 158,431, forward strand.
CCGAGGCAATGAATACCGCCGCAAAAGCAGGTATAAAAATCATATACGGTATGGAGGCTTACTTTGTCGATGACACGGTAACTCCCGACGCCGACCCCAAAACACTCAAATATTATCATCAGATAATCATAGCCAAAAACAATGTAGGTCTTAAAAATCTTTATAAGCTTATAACGGCTTCAAATCTTCAGTATTTTAAAAAGAAGCCGAGAATACCCAAAAGTATGCTCGTAAATTACCGTGAAGGTCTGCTTCTTGGCAGTGCGTGCGAGGCGGGCGAATTATACAGAGCTATTGTTTTTGGCAAGAGCGAAGAAGAGATAATGAAAATTGCGGAATTTTATGATTATCTCGAAATTCAGCCGAGCGGCAACAATTCTTTTATGATAAGAAGCGAGAGAGAAGAATACGCTCATATAAAAACAGTTGAAGATATTGAGAACATAAACCGCAAAATTATTGCGATAGGCGACAAGCTTTCAAAGCCCGTTGTTGCCACCTGCGACGTTCACTTTTTAAATGAGGGTGACGCAATATACCGTGAAATACTCATGGCAGGTCAGGGATTTTCGGACGCTTCACAGCAGGCGCCGCTGTTTTTGCGTACCACGGACGAAATGCTCAAAGAGTTTGCGTACCTCGGTGAAGAGACCGCAAAAGAGGTTGTTATCACCAACACCAATCTCATAGCCGATATGTGCGAAGAAATAAGACCCATACCATACGGCACATTTCCGCCCAAAATCGAGGGCGCGGACGAGGAGCTTACAGAGATTTGCTGGCGCAGAACCAAAGAGCAGTACGGCGACCCCTTGCCGGAGCTTATAAGCAACAGACTGCAAAAAGAGCTTAATTCAATTATATCCAACGGATTCGGCGTTCTTTATATGATAGCCCAAAAGCTTGTTAAAAACTCTGAGGAGCACGGCTATTACGTCGGCTCGCGAGGCAGCGTAGGCTCGTCTTTTGTCGCTCACGCCTCGGGAATTTCGGAGGTTAACCCTCTGCCGCCGCACTATGTGTGCAAAAAGTGCAAGCACAGCGAGTTCTTCACAGACGGCAGCGTGGGCTCGGGCTTTGACCTGCCGCCCAAGAATTGCCCCGACTGCGGCATACCTATGGACAGAGACGGTCACGATATACCGTTTGAAACTTTCCTCGGATTTAAAGGCGATAAACAGCCCGATATTGACCTCAACTTCAGCGGTGAATATCAGTTCTATGCTCACAGATATACAGAGACTCTTTTCGGTATATCTCATGTTTTCAAGGCGGGCACAATAGGTACCCTTGCAGATAAAACCGCATACGGCTTTGTTAAAAAGTGGCTTGAAGAGAGAGGAAAAACCGTCAGCCGCGCCGAAGAAGACAGGCTTACAAGAGGCTGTGTAGGCGTTAAGAGAACAACGGGTCAGCACCCCGGCGGCATGGTTGTTGTGCCCGGCGATATGGAGGCGGAGGATTTCACTCCCATACAGCACCCTGCGGATGACGCGGATAAAGGGCTTCGTACAACGCATTTCGACTTCCACGCTCTGCACGATACCATACTTAAACTCGACAACCTCGGTCACGATGTGCCGACGTTTTATAAACACCTTGAAGATTTGACGGGCGTTTCTGTTATGGATGCGGACGTTTGTGATCCGCAGGTGTATAAGCTTTTGACCTCGCCCGAGCCGCTCGGCGTAACGAGAGAAGATATAGAGTGCGAAACAGGCACACTCTCTTTGCCAGAGCTCGGCACGCCGTTCGTAAGGCAGATGCTTATTGAGTCAAAGCCAAAGAACTTTTCCGATATGCTTCAGATTTCGGGACTTTCTCACGGCACCGATGTTTGGCTCGGCAACGCGCAGGAGCTTATTAAAAACGGCACCTGCACCATTTCCGACGTTATCGGAACGCGTGACAGCATCATGGTTTATCTTATGCACAAGGGCCTTGAACCCGATATGGCGTTTAAGATTATGGAGATTGTAAGAAAAGGCAACGCCACCAAGCTTTTAAACGAAACCCACTTCAAAGCCATGAAAGAGCACAACGTTCCGCAGTGGTATGTCGATTCATGTATGAAGATAAAATACATGTTCCCCAAAGCGCATGCCGCGGCTTATGTTATAGCGGCAATGCGACTTGCGTGGTATAAAATATATTACCCCAAAGAGTATTATGCAACTTATATGACGGTGCGCGGTGAAGACCTTGATACCGTTGCCATAATGAACGGCAGAGAAGCCGTTAAAAACTGTATGAAAGAGATTCAGGCAAAGGGCAAAGAAGCAACCGCAAAAGAAGAAAATATGTACGTCGCCATGCAGGTCGTAAACGAGATGATGGCGAGAAATGTCGGATTTTTGCCTGTTGATATTTATAAGTCCGAGGCTTCGGTTTATAAAATCGAAGACGGCAAAATAAGACTTCCGTTTCTTTCTATGACGGGTACGGGCGAAAGCGCGGCAAAAGCCCTTGCTGCCGCCAGAGATGACGGTCAGGGTGAGTATATGTCGATAGAAGAGCTTCAGCAGCGCTCCGGCGTGAGTAAGTCGGTCATAGAAACGCTCAAACTTTCGGGTGCTCTTAAAGGAATGCCCGAGAGTTCGCAAATGAGTCTTTTCGGCTTTTAAAAATTTTATTTCTTGATTTATTGTTAACATTTGTGTATTATAATACGCAGGGTTTACTCTCAGAGAGGTGTTTGAGTGGTAGATTTAATCAAAGTATGGCAAAACCATGATGTTTTGCCCGTTGCGGTCACAGAACACGGCACAGGCAAAATGCTTATGGTCGGCTATCAGAATAAAGAGTCTTTGGCTTTGACGTTAAAGACCGGCGAAGCGTGGTATTGCGATAGCGACGGAGAAAACGTCAGACGCCGCGGAGCACATTCGGGTCACACCCAACATATAAGAGAAATAAAAATGAATTGCGGCTGCGACGCATTTTTATTTATAGTTGAGCAAAAGGGATGCGTGTGCCACACGGGTCACAGCAGCTGCTTTTATCACACGATTTATAATGCGGACGAAGTCAGGCGCGAAAAATTCGGCAGACTCATTCTCGACAGTGAGAGGCATAATAAGCCGTAAAGGCTGTAATTTATATATAGTGAAAGGATGTATTTTTTCTTATGGTAGGCTACATTATCCTTGCCGTTATAGCATTGCTTATTATTGTTACGGCAATCAGGGCGGCATTCTTCTTGCCCAAGAAGCAGGTAAAACCTGTGGAGGTAGAAGAGAAAGTTGATTTTGAAAGAGTGCAGAAGCATCTTTCTCAGGCGATACAGTGCAAAACGGTTTCGCATGAGAATCCGGAGGACACGGATTGGAACGAGTTTAAAAAGTTCCATGAATTTCTTGAAAGAGAATATCCTCTTGTTCACAAAAACATGAGCAAAGAGGTTATATCAAGAGCAAGTCTTCTTTATATTTGGAAGGGCAAAAATCCCGACCTTGAGCCGATGGCTCTTCTCTCCCACCAGGATGTTGTTCCCATTACCCCGGGTACTGAGGGCGACTGGAAGTATGACGCATTCAGCGGCCATAACGACGGCGAATACATTTGGGGCAGAGGTGCGGTTGATATGAAAAACCACCTCATCTGCGTTATGGAAGCTGTTGAAACACTCATGGAAGAGGGCTTTCAGCCCGAAAGAGACGTGTATCTTTGCTTCGGTCACAACGAAGAGGTTGTTTGCTCAAGCGAGCCCGGCGCAGGCACAATAGTTAAAACCCTTAAAGAGAGAGGAATACACCTCGACAGCGTTATCGACGAGGGCGGCGCGATACTCACAGGTGACATAAAGCACCTTATAGATACTTATATAATCTGCATCGGTATGGCAGAAAAGGGTTATTGCGATTATAAAATCACCGTTACCGATAAGGGCGGTCATACCTCGCAGGCTCCCAAACATAACGGCCTCGGTAAGCTCGCAAACGTAATACAAGACCTTGAAAACCACCAGTGCAAAGCAAAGCTTTTGCCGTTTGTGGATACTCTTCTTGACAGAGTCGGCAGAACAATGACCTACGGCGGACGCTTTATATTTTGCAACTATAAAATATTAAAGCCCCTTATAAAGTTTATTGTAACTAAAATTCCCGAGACTGCTTGCCTTACAAGAACGGTTACCGCCGTTTCTATGTGCGAGGGCAGCCCTGCACCAAACGTTCTGCCTCAAAGAGCGAGCGTTACCGCAAACTTCCGCCCGATTTACGGCGATTCCGTTGCAGGCGTAGGCGAGCATATCCGCAAAGCAGTCAGATACAAAGACGCAGAAATTGAGTGCATCAGAGCAAAAGAGCCTTCAAAATTCTCTCCCACAGATTCGAGAGCATTTTATGCCATAGAAGATATAACCGCTTCTATGTTCACAGATAAAAAAGTTGCCGTTGTACCTTATCTTGTTATGGGCGGCACAGACGCATATTTTTATGAGCAGATTTGTGACAACGTATTGAGATATGCTCCGTTCAGACTTTCTGTAGAGGTGCTCAAAACAACGCACGCAACAAACGAGCGCGTTCCGGTTGAGGTGCTCAAAGACGGCGTTGCATTCTTCAAGTCTTATATACGCAAGGTTTCAAAAGCCGACAGATAAAGCAGGTGCTTTTAAATGAAAAAATATATTGCAATCATAGCGGCAATAGCGGTGCTCGGCACGGCAGGGATAGTCGTTGTCAATAAAAGGTTGACCTCAAAAACAGATGATAACAAAGAAAGTCAATCATACTCTCAGGCGGTTTCCGGTGAAAGCTCCGGCTCGGCGCAGAGCCAAGACTCCTCCAAATCGGAGGAGAGTGAGCGCAGCGGCGAATCCCAAGCTGCAAAAGACGTTAGCAGCTTCTTTTGCGAGGTTGACAGCGTATCCGGCACGAACATGATAGTTGTCCCCGATAAAAACAGCACTGAGCGCAAAAGCTCCGATAAAATAAGCCTTGATTTTTCAAAAGCTGCCGTAACAGATGAAAAAGGTAAAAAAGTTTCTCAGGACGACATAAAAAATTTTTCTCGTGCCAAAATATATTATAACGGCGAGATTCGCGAAACATACCCCGCAAGCATAACGGCGCAAAGAATTGTGCTGAGCGGACGGGAGTATTGCAATATTTATTTTTACAGCGAATTAACGGGTGAGCTTCTCAAAACGCACAGAGTTCCCGTAGGCTCAAACCTCGACTCTGCCGATATGCCGAACGCGGGTGCGGCGTGCCCCGACGGCTATCATTTTGAGGGCTGGAGCGTTGACGGCAAAGACATAAACGGACTTAAAAATATTACCGACAGCGTGACCGTTACAGCTAAAATTAGGAAAGACTAACAAAAGAAAGGCGGAAAATTTCCGCCTTTTCTGCATTATAATCTATTGAACAGGTAGGATTATTGTAGTATACTATTATGAGCATAAGAATATGCTCACAAAGGCGTATGCACCGCGGCTCATACTGCCGAAAAGAATAATTCCGTTTTGACGGAAAAAGATATACTTCGTAGAAAGTCAGGCGAGATTTATGAAAACTGTTTATGCGGATAATGCGGCAACAACCGCAATGTGTCCGGAAGCCATAAAGGTAATGACAGATTGCATGAACAACATTTACGGCAACCCGTCAAGCCTTCATCATGTCGGTCAAGAGGCGGCGGCAGTTGTGCTTGAAGCACGCCGCGATATAGCCGGATGTCTCGGCGCTTCGGTTGATGAGATTTATTTCACTTCCGGCGGCACAGAGGCAGATAACTGGGCAATCAGAAACGCCGCAAGACTCGGCGCAATGAAAAATAAAAAACACATTATTTCAACTGCTTTTGAGCATCACGCAGTGCTTCACACACTCAAAAAGCTCGAAAAAGAGGGCTTTGAGGTCACTTATCTTGATGTTCATTCAGACGGCTACGTCACTGCCGAGCAGGTTGCAAATGCAATAAGAGAAGATACCTGCCTTGTTACAATAATGTATGCAAACAACGAGATAGGCACAATTCAGCCTATTGCAGAGATAGGCAAGGTATGCAAAGAAAAGGGCGTTCTTTTCCACACAGACGCAGTTCAGGCGGTCGGTCATGTTGCAATAGACGTAAAGGCGCAGAACATTGATATGCTCTCGCTTTCGGCACACAAGTTCCACGGTCCAAAGGGTATCGGCGTTCTCTATTGCCGCAAGGGTATATCTCTTCTCGGTCTTATGCAGGGCGGCGCGCAGGAGCGCAACAAGCGCCCCGGCACAGAGAATGTTCCGGCAATAGCAGGCATGGCTGCGGCACTTAAAAAAGCTTGTGCCGATATTGAAAAAAATGCGGCATATGTCAGTGCGCTCAGAGATAAAATCATTGACGCAATTTTGCCGAATGTTAAACGCTGCAGGCTCAACGGCGGCAGAGAAAACAGACTCCCCGGCAACGTCAGCTTTTGCTTTGAGGGGATTGAAGGCGAATCACTTCTGCTTTATCTTGACCTCAAGGGCATTTGCGGTTCATCGGGTTCCGCCTGCACATCGGGCTCGCTTGACCCGAGCCATGTTCTTTTGGCTCTCGGCTTGCCGCACGAAATTGCTCACGGCTCATTAAGACTTTCTCTTTGCGAATATAATACCGAAGAAGAAGCCGATTATATTATAGAGGAATTGCCCAAAGTGGTTGACAGACTTCGTGACATGTCACCCGTATGGGAGCGCATTGTAAAGGAGGAAAAAGACAATGGCATACAGTGAAAAAGTAATGGACCATTTTGAACATCCGAGAAACCTCGGCAAAATGGACGATGCCGACGGCATTGGCGAGGTAGGCAATGCAAAGTGCGGCGACATAATGAAGGTTTATCTTAAAGTAAACGACGGCGTAATTTCAGACGTTAAGTTCAACACTTTCGGCTGCGCTTCTGCAATAGCTACCAGCTCAATGGCGACCGAAATGATTAAAGGTCAAAAGGTTGAGGACGCTTTGAAGCTCAGCAACAAAGCGGTTGTTGAGGCTCTTGACGGTCTGCCGCCGGCAAAAATCCACTGCTCCGTTCTTGCAGAAGAGGCTGTTAAGGCAGCCGTTGCGGATTACTATAAGAAAAACGGTATTGAGCTTGACCCCGAAATCTTCGGCAGCTGCTCCGGCGGCTGTGAGGGCTGTTCTCACTGCGAGTAATGATAAAAATAAAAGACCACCGCATGTTTTTGCGGCGGTCTTTTGAATATCGGGAGTTTTTAATATGCCAAAAACAATGATAGCTATGAGCGGAGGAGTGGACAGCTCTGCGGCGGCACGGCTTATAAAAGATATGGGTCACGACATCTGCGGAGCCATAATGACTCTTTACGGCGATAATTCAAAAGATATAAAAGATGCCGAAGCCGTTGCACAAAGGCTCGGTATGCCATTTTATGTCTTTGACTTTCATAATGAGTTTAAAAAATATGTTGTGGATGATTTTGTATCTTCTTATTGTTCCGCGCTCACGCCGAACCCGTGCGTGGTCTGCAACAAACATATAAAATTCGGCGCATTTTTAGACAGAGCGCGTGAGCTTGGCTGTGACTTTGTTGCAACGGGTCACTATGCCAAAACAGAGTATGACAAAGAACGCGGCAGATACATAATAAAAAAGGCGGACGACCTCAGCAAAGACCAAAGCTATGTGCTTTATTCTCTCACACAAGATCAGCTTAAAAGCGTTATATTGCCGCTCGGTTCTTACACCAAAGACCGCTCGCGTGAAATTGCCAAAAACAGCGGATTTGAAAATGCAGGCAGAAGCGACAGCCAGGATATTTGCTTTATCCCAAACGGCGAATATGCCTCTTTTATAAAAGAGCATTGCCCAAATCTTTCATCATACGGCAACTTTGTTACTAAAGACGGCAGCGTTATAGCAAAGCATAAAGGCATAATAAATTATACCGTCGGTCAGCGCAAGGGGCTTGGTATATCCGCACCTGCACCGTATTATGTTCTTAGCAAGGATTCGGAGAGCGGCGACGTTATTCTCGGCAGCAACGACGATTTGTTTTCATGTTATCTCACTGCAAAAAATGTGAATTTTATAAGCATAGAGGCTTTGACGGAGCCTATGCAGGTCAAGGCGAAAATAAGATACAACCAAAAAGAAGAGGCAGATTCGCTCATAACTCCTCTTGCAAACGGCAGGGTGGAGGTTGAGTTTGCAAAACCGCAAAGAGCGATAACTCCCGGGCAGTCGGTGGTTTTTTATGACGGCGATGTTGTTGTCGGCGGCGGTGTAATCGAATAATTTATCGGGCGGCGCGAAGCTGCCCGATTTTCTTATTTGCAAATTTTTTTAATTGATGATATACTTTTATAAAGAGTTAAACGAGGTGTAGAAAATGAAAAAAACGCTTTCTGCTTTTATATGTATCGTTATTTTGATTTTAAGCGTTACGGCGAGCGTGCCGAGTGCTTTTGCCGCGTCATACAGCGGCAAGTGCGGCGATGCGCTCACATGGAGTCTGGACACCTTTAAGGGTGTGCTCACTGTTGAAGGCAGCGGAAAAATGTATGACTACACCTCCTCCAACCACCCGGAGTGGGACAGATACCAAAATTATATAAAAACCGTTGAGATAGAGAGCGGAGCGGAAAATATCGGCGCATATGCCTTTTATAACTCCAACGGCTATAAATATAAAAAAATGACTTCACTCTTTTTAGCCGATACGGTTAAAGAGATAGGCGAGTATGCTTTCAGAGGCAGCCCGTCGCTCAAAACCGTCGGCGGGGGAGAGGGCATAGTCTTAATAGGTGATTATGCTTTCAGAGACTGCGCGGCTTTGACCGATTTTTCATTCGGCGAAACAACCGAAAACATTGGCAGCGGTGCTTTCAGCCTTTGCTCCTCTCTGCAAAATGTAACTCTTCCCGATTCTCTTTATAAAATAAGTTCTGCGGCGTTTGAGGGCTGCACAGCGCTTTCCGATATTACAATCCCGGTCGGCGTTACCGAGCTTGGCAGCAGGGTATTTGCAAATTGCACCGCTCTTAAAAATATCGTTTATCTTCCTCAAAGTATGAATGTGAGCGGCTACGGCTGCTTTAACGGTGCGGGCGGCAGTGACGGCATGACTTTGACTGTCGGTGACGGCGTAACGCTCATACCGAGCGGTTTGTGCGCTTATTCTTCCGCACTGAAATCCGTAAAACTCGGCAGCGATGTCAAAAACATAGGTTCGGATGCGTTCAGAGGAAGCGGCATAACAATATTCAATATTACGGCTTCGGTCAATTCCGTTTCCGCCTCCGCTTTCAGCGGCTGCAATTCCTTGACGGCGTTTACCGCCGCTGAAAACAATACGGCGTTTTCTGCCGGCTCAAACGGCGAGCTGATGAACAAAGCCGGTAATACGATTATAAGATACCCCGGCGGCAGAGCGGCAACGTCATATACCGCGGGCGATAATATAACCGCTGTCGGAGAAAGTTCTTTCAGAGAGAGTGCGAAGCTGACGAGCGTCACTTTTACAAAGAATCTTATCGGTATGGGCTCATATGCGTTTGCAGATTGCCAAAAGCTTGAAAGTGTTTCTCTTTCGACAGGCATAACGGCGCTGCCGACAGGGGCGTTTCTTGATTGCAGATCGCTTTCGAGTATTTCTATCGGTTCGGTTAAGACAATAGGTTCATATGCGTTCAGCGGCTGCAAATCATTTAAAAGGCTGACCACCGGTTCTATGCTCACAACAATTGGCGACTACGCGTTTTCTCAGTGTGACGGGCTTACGGACGTAACTCTTGGCGCAGGAGTTAAACAGATAGGAAATTTTGCCTTTTATTATTGCCGCGAGCTTGTGAATGTGAGTGTGCCGTCCACAGTGACAACGATTTATTCATATGCGTTTGCGGACTGCGTTAATCTTATGAATGTCAGCCTGTCGCAAGGGCTTAAAACAATAGGCAACTATGTTTTTTTGAATTGCTCGGCGCTCTCGTCAATAAAAATACCGCAGAGCGTTACCACAATCGGCACATATTCTTTGGGATATAAATACTCGGGCAACCGCTACACCCCCATAAGCGGATTTAAAATATATTGCTACAGCGGCTCGGCCGGCTATACATATGCCGCTGGCAACTCCTCATTTTCATATGAACTGGTCACGGACAGCACAGACCCGGGCGATGATATTCCGCTGCCGGAGGAGCATGGCACGCTTCAAAAAATTCTCGACTCAATACTCTCGCTCGATTTTATTAAATTTATCGGAAATCTTTTGGATATTTTGTTCCCTATGCTATACAAATAAAAATCAGGATTGCCGCCGAGATTTTTCGGAGCAATCCTGATTTTTTTTATTTCGCCGATTCGCTTATTCCGTTAACCAAACCCGCAATTCCCTGAATTTCTGACGGTATAATAATCTTTGTCGCCTGACCGTCTGCGGCTTTCTCAAACGCTTCAAGGCTCTTGAGCTTCAAATATGCGTCGCAGGGCTTTGAGTCGTTAATATAAGCAATACCCTCTGCACGCGCCTTCTGAACGGTTTTGATAGCCTCTGCTTCACCCTCTGCCTCGCGCATTTTAGACTCTTTAACAGCCTCTGCGTGAAGAATGGCGGCCTGCTTGTCAGCCTCCGCTTCAAGAATTTGCGACTCTTTAAGACCCTCTGCAACAAGAATTTTACTTGCCTTTTCACCCTCTGCTCTGAGGATTGATTCACGGCGCTGACGCTCCGCTTTCATCTGTTTTTCCATCGCGTCCTGAATTTCGCGAGGGGGCAAAATGTTTTTAAGCTCAACGCGGTTTACTTTAATTCCCCACGGGTCGGTTGCTTCGTCAAGTATTCCTCTGATTTTTGCATTGATAGTGTCGCGTGAGGTGAGCGTATGGTCAAGCTCAAGCTCGCCGATAATATTACGAAGTGTCGTTGCACTGAGGTTTTCTATTGCCGATATGGGACTTTCAACGCCATAGGCGTAAAGCTTCGGGTCTGTTATCTGAAAGAAAACAACCGTGTCTATCTGCATTGTGACGTTATCTTTTGTGATAACCGGCTGGGGCGGGAAGTCCACAACCTGCTCTTTGAGCGAAACGATTTTAGCGATTCTTTCAAAAATCGGCACTTTAACATGAAGTCCTGTTTGCCATGTGGTGCTGTATGCTCCGAGACGTTCGATAACATACGCCTTTGACTGCGGAACAATTTTTACGTTTGCAACCACAAGAATAATGATTATGAGTGCAATGATTAAAAGCGCAATGATTAAAGGTGACATAATTTCCTCCTATTCTTTCTCAACAATGAGCTTTACTCCGTCAATTTTTTTAACGGTGACAAACTCATCTTTTTCTATTTGCGTGCTGTTAAGCGAGCGTGCAGTCCAAACAACTCCGTTGATTTTGACCGCGCCACACTCTTCTTCGTTGTTTATTTTTTCAACCACCTTGGCGGTTTTACCGATACACCTGTCGGCATTTGTGGGGCTGAATTTCTTTTGCGTAATTTTTTTGATAAAAGGTCTTGTCGCAACAAGCGTAACAGAGGTCACCGCAACAAAAATCACTATTTGTATCGGCAGAGAAACATCTAACGCGCAGGCAACAAGCGCCGCCGCAGAGCCGAGTGCAAACCAGATTGTGACAAGCTGTGTGGTTACGGCTTCTATTATCAAAAAAACTATAATTGCCGCCGCCCATGTATAAATCATTTTATCTCCTCCTTACGGCTTTATTCGGCAAGCAATGCGTTTTGTTTAATAAATATTAACTTTAGCTTTAATATATCATTAAATTCATTCTAAGTCAATAAAAATCGGGGCTGATGCGTCAGCCCCGATAAAGCTTTTATGCTTATACTTTGTGCCACTTTACTCCGCCGGCGGTGTCCTCAAGCACAACGCCCATGTTTTTAAGCTCGTCGCGGATTCTGTCTGCCTCCGCCCAGTTCTTTTCTTTTCTTGCCTGTGTGCGCTTTTCTATAAGAGCTTCAACCTCACTGTCTATCGACTGCGATTTTCTGTTATACACAATGCCGAGAACAGAGCAAAGCTCGTCAAAGATTTTTGCGGCGGCTTCGCAGGTCGCCTTGTTTGCCGAGCCGGAAATAACCTTGGTGTTTATATCTCTTACAAGCTCAAATATTGCGGCAAGCGCGTCTGCGGTGTTGAGGTCGTCGTCCATAGCGGCGATAAACTGCTCTTTGCGGCCGTCAATAAGCTTTATGATTTCTGCGTCCGCTTCGCCGTCGGCTGCATTTTTGATTGCAAAATCGAGGTTGTCGCGGCAGGTATAAAGCCTTGTGAGCGATGATTTGCACTGCTCGATAATCTCCGTGCTGTAATTTATGGGGCTTCTGTATTGAGAGGATATGAGAAGATAGCGAATCGGCTCATATCCGTATTCGTTTGCAACATCTCTCACGGTGAAGAAGTTGTTGAGCGATTTAGACATTTTTACATTGTCAACAGTGATGTAGCCGTTGTGCATCCAATAGTTTGCAAACGGAGCGTCATTGCAGCACTCGCTCTGTGCAATCTCGTTTTCGTGGTGGGGGAAGATAAGGTCCTGCCCGCCGCAATGAATGTCTATTGTTTTGCCGAGATAGCGGCGGTTCATCGCAGAGCACTCAATGTGCCAGCCGGGGCGGCCCTGACCCCAGGGGGATTCCCAATACGGCTCGCCGGGCTTTGCTTTTTTCCAAAGAGCAAAGTCCATAGGCTCTCTTTTGATTTCACCGACCATTATTCTTGCACCTGCCTCAAGCTCCTCAAGCGGCTGATGCGAAAGCTTGCCGTAGCCGCTGAATTTTTTGGGGCTGAAATAAACGTCGCCGTCCGCCTCATAGGCATATCCTTTTTCTATAAGAGTGCTTACGATGTCTATTATTTCATCAATATTTTCTGTTGCCTTGGGGTGAATTGTTGCTTCACGAACATTAAGCCCCTTTGCGTCAGTCCAAAATTCTTTTATATATTTTTCCGATATTTCCTTATAGCTGACGCCTTCTTCGTTTGCTCTTTTTATGATTTTATCGTCAATATCCGTAAAATTCTGAACAAATGTAACGTCATATCCGCGGTATTCGAGGTATCTGCGAAGAATATCAAACACGCACAGGGGGCGCGCGTTGCCGATGTGTATATAGTTATATACGGTAGGGCCGCAGGCGTATATTTTTACTTTGCCTTCTTCGAGTGTTTTAAGCTCTTCTTTTTTTCTTGTAAGAGTGTTGAAAATTTTCATTTTTTCATATCCTCCAGCTGTTTTTTTAATTTATCTATTTGACCCTGAAGCCTGCAAAGCTCCTGCGAAACAGGGTCGGGAATGTGAATTTGGTCAAGATTGTCTACTCTTTCGCCGTTGCATCTCACAACTCTTGCCGGAACGCCCACGGCGGTGGTGTTGTCGGGTATATTATCAAGCACCACGGCTCCTGCGGCAATGTTTGTGTTGTTGCCGACCGTTACGGGGCCAAGCACCTTTGCACCTGCGCCGACAAGCACATGGCTGCCGATTGTCGGGTGGCGCTTGCCTGTGTCCTTGCCGGTGCCGCCGAGCGTTACGCCCTGATAAACCGTAACATCATCGCCGATAACAGTCGTTTCGCCTATGACGGTGCCTGTGCCGTGGTCAATAAAAAATCTTCTGCCTATCTCTGCTCCTGGGTGAATTTCTATGCCCGTGTGCTTTGAAGCAGACTGCGATATGGCTCTGGCGATAAATTTCATATTTTTTTTATAAAACCGGTGAGCAATTCGGTATTTCCTTATCGCTTTATATCCCGGGTACAACAGCAAAACTTCAAGCGAAGAGCGGCAAGCCGGGTCGCGTGCTTTGAAGCATGCTATGTCTTCTTTCATTTTATCAAACATTAAGAATTCTCCTCAAAAAAATATCCGCCTTCGTCGCATAAGGCGACGGAGGCGGTCAATCCGCGGTTCCACTCCGGTTTATAACTCAAAAGCCGATAACGGGGCCGACCGCACAGCGATACTCTGTTCCTGCTGTGTGCTGATGGGTGCATTTCGCCGTCATAACACAAGGAGCTTTTCAGCTGCCGCTCCCTCTCTGGTGCGCCTGTTTCGGTTACTTCTCCCACTGGTAACGCATTTACTACTGATAATATTATATACCAAAACGTTCAGATTTGCATCTGCAAATATATAAATATTAAAGAAAACGTTATGTTTTAATTTGTTTAATTTGCTCAGAAATTGCCGCCGTTAAAGCCCCATTGCTCGACCTCTTCATATTTTATATATATGCGGTCGGGAGGAATTGACAATGTATCTTCAAAAATATTGCAAATTTCTGCGGAAAGGGCACTTGATTCATTCGAATTTATTTTGCCGAGCACCTGAACCTCTATAAACGCAGAGGGCTTTGAGTTGTCGCCCGCAAAATAAATTCTGCAATTATCGTGAAATGAGAGCATAAGCCATCTCTCGCTTTTGCCGGAGAGTATGGATATTGCCTTGCCGAGCTTTGTTTTTAATTCTTTCTCTTGCTCCGACGATATGGGGCAAGAAACGTTTGATGATATATGAGGCATAATGTTGTTCCCTCCGGATTATGAAAGCTTGTGAATAAACAGACCGCTGAGAAGCTTCGGCTCAAACCATGTTGATTTAGGGGGCATTATTTTGCCTGCGTCGGCTATGTCGGTCAAATCGTCAAGTGTTGTCGGATACATGGAGAAAGCAACCTTCATGTCGGTGTTTACTCTGCGCTCAAGCTCGCCGAGGCCTCTTATGCCGCCGATAAAGTCAATTCTCTTATCTGTTCTCGGGTCATTGATGCCGAAAATGGGGGAGATAACATTGTTTTGAAGAATTGACACATCAAGCTGCGCTACGGGGTCATTCTTGTCAAAGGTGCCGTCTTTTGCAGAGAGCTTATACCATGTGCCGTCAAGGAACATACCGAAAGTATGCTTCTTTTCGGGGTGATATGCTTTATTGCCGACTTTCTCAACCGTGAATTTCTCGCTCAAAAGATTCATAAACTCTTCTTCGCTGTGACCGTTAAGGTCTTTGATAACACGGTTATAGTCCATAATCTCGAGTTCGTCTTTGGGGAAGAGCACTGCAAGAAAGTAGTTAAACTCTTCTTCACCCGTGTAGTCGGGGTGCTTTTCACGTCTTTTAAGGCCGACCTTTACCGCTGAAGCGGCTCTGTGGTGACCGTCTGCAATATAAAGATAATCGGTTGCGGCAATGCCGGCTGAAATTTTTTCTATTGCGTTTTTATCGTCTATTACCCAAACAGTGTTTTCAACTCCGTCGTCTGTTACAAAGTCATAAACAGGTTTGTGAGAGGTCTTCCACTCCTCAACAAGAGAAGAGATGCCGTCATTCTTTTTATATGTTAAAAATATAGGACCCGTGTTCGCGTCGCAGTAATCAACATGGTTTATTCTGTCAGCCTCTTTGTCGGCTCTTGTGAGCTCATGCTTTTTAATGATGTTGTTTATATAATCGTCAATTGCGGTGCAGCCCACAAGACCTGTCTGACTGCGTCCGTTCATTATTTGGCGGTAGATATAGAAACAAGGTGCTTCATCTTCTTTGCAAACTCCGTCGCTGACGAGCTTTTGAAGATTTTCTTTAGCCTTGAGATAAATCTCTTTTGTATAAATGTTTTCGGGAATGGGGTCGAAATCTATTTCTGCTTTGTCAACGTGTAAAAAAGAGTAAGGCTTGCCCTTGACCATCTCTTTTGCTTCCGCACTGCTCATTACGTCGTATGGGAGGGCTGCCACCTCCTGTGCCTTATCCGGCAGGGGACGTATTGCTTTGAACGGTCTGAATATTGCCATTTAAAAAACTCCTTTTAAAAATATGATAACATTTTACATCATACCCTAAATAATGTCAATCAATGTTGCCAAAATAATAATGCACCGGGCGCAAAAATTTCGCTTTACCCGGTGCATATTTTAATTTATGTTTTTGTTAACTCTCCGTTCTTTCTGTGCCCAGAAGCCAATCGACCGTAACGCCGAGAACTTCAGCCAAAGCTTTGAGCTCATAATCGGCAACGCCTCTTATTTGACCCTCAAGCTTTGAAAGCCCCGAAGCGTTAAGCTCAATGCCCTTTATCTGAAGCTGAGCTAACAGGTCTTTCTGTTTCATTCCTATTGATTTGCGCCTTTGTTCGACCCTTAGACCGACGATGTTTTTATCGCCGAGATCCTGTTTGCGGGTTCTCATTTTAAATTCCTCCCAGAATTTGCTTGACTTCTGTGCTTTTTCAGACCGGTGCACTCTCTCAAAAAGAGTAGAAAGCAAGCTTTTGTTTGAATGTGAAAAATATTGTTTCACATAGATACTATAATATCACATTTTACAAAAAAATACAGTCATAAAACGAAAAAAATGTCATTAATGCACGTTTTTGTTAAATATGTATAAAAAGCAGGGGCTTATTTGCTTAAAAAGAAAAAATATTTAGCAGATTAACCGAAAAAAATGAGGCTTATTTTCGGCAGAAAAATTTTAATATTGAAAAAAGCTATACTAAGTGCTATAATCACACTCTGAAGGAGGTTGTATAAAAAAATGACACAACAATTAAAAGAACGCAACCTTACAATGCTCACGGATTTTTATGAGATAACAATGGCTAACGGCTATTTTAAAAACGGTGTGGGCGATAAGATAACACAGTTTGATATGTTTTTCAGAGAAGTTCCCGATAACGGCGGCTTTGCGATTATGGCAGGAGTTGAACAGCTTGCGGATTATCTCTCGAATTTGAGCTTTAATGATGAGGACATCAAATACCTCGCAGGCAAGGGCTTTGACAAAGAGTTTCTCGATTATTTGAGAAACTTCAAATTCAGCTGCGATGTTTGGTGCGTGCCTGAGGGTACGCCGATATTTCCGTATGAGCCGATAGTAACCGTAAGAGGCCCTGCAATTCAGGCACAGTTTATAGAGACTATGGTGCTCATATCCATAAATCATCAAAGCCTTGTTGCAACAAAAGCAAACAGAATTGTACGCTCCGCACAGGGCAGACCTGTTATGGAGTTCGGCTCACGCCGCTCGCAGGGATATGACGGGGCAATATACGGTGCAAGAGCGGCATATATCGGCGGCTGCACAGGCACTGCCTGCACCATATCCGACAGAGAGTTCGGCGTAAAGGCTCTCGGAACAATGGCTCACAGCTGGGTTCAGCTTTTTGACAGCGAGCTTGAAGCTTTTTGCGCATATGCGAGAGAGTACCCCGATAACTGTACGCTTCTTGTAGATACTTATAATGTATTAAAATCGGGCATACCCAATGCAATAGAGGCGTTTAAGCGCGAGGTTTTGCCGCGCGGATTCAGACCAAAGGGTATAAGAATAGACAGCGGCGATATAACTTACCTCACACGCAAAGCAAGAAAAATGCTTGATGAAGCAGGTTTTGAAGACTGTGCGATAGTGGCTTCAAACTCCCTTGACGAATATATAATCAGAGATATGCTTCTTCAGGGCGCACAGATAGATTCTTTCGGAGTAGGCGAAAGGCTTATTACAGCGTCTTCCGCTCCCGTCTTCGGCGGAGTTTATAAACTCTGTGCTGTTGAAAACAACGACGGAACAATGATACCCAAAATTAAAATAAGCGAAAATGTTGCCAAGGTCACTATTCCCGGTACCAAAAAACTCTGGAGGCTTTATGACAACGAAACAGGCAAAGCTATTGCCGACCTTATAACTCTTGATGATGAAGTTGTGGACGAAACAAAGCCGTATGAGCTGTTTGACCGCGATTTTACATGGAAGAGAAAGATTGTAGAAAATTACACCGCAAGACCGCTCCTTCAAAGACTTTTTGACAAGGGTAAATGTGTGTATGATTACCCGAAGCTTGACGATGTGAGAGATTATTGCCGCGAGCAGGTTGATACCTTGTGGGATGAGGTTTTGAGATTTGAAAAACCGCATAATTACTATGTTGACCTCTCTCAAAAGCTTTGGGATCTTAAAGATTCACTCCTGAAAGAATATAAAAAATAAAAATACGGGATGCCGCGTTCGGCGCAGACCAAAAATTAAAAGAAAAAGCTATAATTCACAAACGGCAGTTAAACGCCGGATGGGGATTATAGCTTTGCTTTTGTTTAATTTATATTTCCTTTACCATCTCGCGGCGCAAAAGCGCCTTTAGGCGGTCTGTTTACGCGGTACGTCTGTAAACGCGCTTGTCGCTGTATGAGGGAACCGCTCTGAGCTTTCTTTGCTCGGCTGCTCTTTTCTTGAGCATTTTGCGCCTGATATGTTTTTTTATTCTTTTTGCAACAGCAAGAGCAAGTCTGTCTTCAAACTCAATAATTGCTCTTTCGTTAAGCAAACCGATGATAAAAAGAATGATTGCGGATACTTCAAATATAGTAGATAATATCATAGTCTGTGACATTTTGTTCTCTCCTTTTCTTTGCCCGAACAGTCTGAACATTTGTTCCTTACACACACTATTATAGCAGACTTTTTTTATTTGTCAATACAAATGTTCGGTAAATTTTAAAAATTTTTTATTTTTTTACGATACTAAATATAGCATATGCAGGTGCTTTTATATACTATATAAGCAAAAGTAAAGGCATATAGCTTTACATTTGCGATTAGATGTAAAGCTATATGCCTTTACTGAACAAAAACTTTTAAGTCTTAATTTTTTTAACGAACACTTGGTTTTTTAAAACCCTGCCGTTAGCATAATCGTCAATATTTTGAAGCGTTGTAGATGCTATGCTCTGAAGAGCCTCTTTGGTGAAAAATCCCTGATGAGATGTGACTATAACATTCGGCATTGAAATGAGCCGAAGCAAAAGGTCGTCTTTAATTATTGTATCTGAATAATCCTCGTGAAAAATGTCTGTTTCTTCTTCATAAACATCAAGGCAGGCACCGCCGATTTTTTCGCTCATTATGCCGTCAAGCAATGCGGAAGAATCTATGAGCGAGCCGCGTGAGGTGTTTATTATATAAACGCCGTTTTTCATTTTGTCTATGCTCTGCTTGTTTATGATGTGATAAGTGTCGCTCGTGAGAGGGCAGTGGAGCGATATTATATCGCTCAGAGCAAAAAGCTCGTCAAGCGAAACATATTTTGCTTTTTCGCAGCTTTGGTAAATGTCGTTTGCATAAACATTCATGCCGAAGCCTTGACAGATGTCTATAAAAGTTCTGCCTATATTGCCCGTGCCGATTACGCCTATATTTTTGCCGTGCAAATCAAAGCCCGTGAGACCGTTGAGACTGAAGTTATGGTCTCTCGTTCTGATAAATGCTTTGTGAATTTTACGGTTTAGGGTCAAAAGCATTGCCATTGCGTGCTCGGCAACGGCATAAGGCGAATAGACAGGCACTCTCACCACCTTGATTTTGCCGTGAGAAGCTTCGAGGTCAACGTTATTATACCCGGCACAGCGCATTGCGATAAGCTCCGTGCCCTGCTCGCAAAGCCTATTTATTGTTTCTTTTGAAATGTCATCGTTCACAAAAGCAATAACAGCCTTACTTCCCGCGGCGAGAACCGCGGTTTTGGGGCTGAGTTTTGTTTCGTAATAGTGTATGTCAAATCCGAAAAGCTCGTTTGCTTTGTCAAAAAACTGCCTGTCATAAGGCTTTGTATCATAAAAACTTACTTTGTACATTTTGAAACACTCCTAACATTATCAGTATTTCAAAATGTGTGCACTATATTCCGTGCAGAACAATTTGCCGTTTTGGGATTTATTCCGTGTCGTTTTCAGCGGTTATTTCGTTTATTTTTTCTATTAAATCGCTTTTTTCTTTTTCATTCATCATTCTGAATTTTAAAACAATAAGCTGCTCCTGCTTTGAGAGCTTTGCGTATTGCAGGCCTCTTTTCGGCACCGCGTCGGGTTCGCTGTGCAAGGTTATCGTCTGTTTTGAAGAACTGATTCCGCAGAGCTCGTCAACGCTCACACGATAAAGCTTTGCGAGCTGTTTTAAAATATCTATCGGCGGCAGTGCCTTGCCGCTTTCGTATTTTGCGACGGAAGATCTGTCTTTTGAGATAATGTCCGCAACCTCGTCTTGGGTAAGACTGTAGTCTTTTCTTAATCTTTTAAGGTTATCTGTCAATTTATTTTTGGAGTTCATTCATTATACCTCCCTGTCGAATAATAACATATATTATCGAAAAAATCAAATTTTTATTTTATTTTGTCGAAATATATCAAAGCTTGCAACTTTTTTCTTCGAGGTTGCCATTTTGAGCCGTGTGTGATAATATATTCGGGTATTGTAAATTCTATTACCATGCAATACGGTCAGTTCGTAACCATCCTGATCTAAGCCATAGTGCTTAAAATCAAAACTAAGGAGAAATTGTTATGAAAGTAAAAAAAACAACAACCGTTTACCTCGTCCAGGCAGCAATGATTGCGGCAATTTATGCCGCGCTGACTCTTTTTTTAGAGCCTATTTCATTCTCCGGCAATCAATTCAGAGTGTCTGAAGCATTGACGCTTTTGCCCGTGCTCACGCCTGCCGCGATTCCCGGTCTCACAATCGGGTGCCTGATCGCAAACATCTCAAGCCCATATTTTGTGGTTGATATGATTTGCGGCAGCCTTGCAACTCTCGGCGCGGCTGTATGCACAAGAAAGGCGAGAAACATCAGATTTAAAAATTTGCCGGTGCTGTCGGCCGTTTTCCCTGTTATATTTAACGGAGTTATCGTCGGCGCAGAAATATCGGCGCTTGCTACGGGCGGATTTACATGGCAATTATTTTTGATGTCCGGCGCGTCTGTTGCTCTCAGTGAAACGGTGGTTTGCTTTTTGCTCGGATTACCGCTTTGTGCAGGACTTGAAAAACTGCACGTTTTTGAAAACGGAAGGGTGCTTAAATGAAAATAGGCTTTTTAATTCAAAACTTAAGCTGGGGCGGAGCGGAACGTGCCGCGAGCTCAATTGCATCTGCTTTGGCACAGCGCGGAGCAGAGGTTCAGATAATCACTTTCGGTGATGAAGACCGATTTTATTCGCCGAGCGACGATGTTAAAGTTGTAAACATGGATTTTTCAAAAATCCCCAGAGAACTCTCTTTTAAACGTATTGTCTGCTGCGCCAAGCGATTTAAACAAATAAGAAAATATATTAAAAAAGAAAAGTTCGACGTTCTTGTTTGCATGAGCAACACAATGACGGTTTACGGTGTGTTTGCCTCAATGTTTACAAAAACAAAATCCGTTGGTACCGAGCGCAACAATCCTTATAAATACGCAAGCGGTAAAATAAGCACAGCTTTAAGAAAAGTCAGCGCTTTTTTTGCGAACGGATTTGTTTTTCAGACAAAGGCGGCGGCGGAGTTCTTTCCGAACCGTGCGCAAAAAAGGGGAGAGGTCATACCGAATGCCGTGTTCAACAAGCTTGTTTATGAATTGCCGCAGACCCAAGAGCGCCAAAACATAATTTACGGCATGGGCAGGCTCACCGAGGCAAAGCGTTTTGACCTTTTAATAGACGCTTTTGCCGAAGTCTCAAAAAAGCACAAGGATACAAAGCTCATTATTTTCGGCGAGGGCGACGACAGAGAAAAGCTCCAATCGCAGATAGATTCGCTTTCTCTCACCGACAAAGCGCTGCTCCCCGGTGCCTCTCTTGACGCTATAAAGTTCGTTTCAAAGGGCAGAGCGTTTGTTCTCTCTTCGGATTATGAGGGTATGCCAAATGCGCTTATGGAGGCTATGGCATCGGGCGTTCCGTGTGTTTCCACAAGGTGTAAAATGGGACCCGAGGAGCTTATTGCCGACGGTGAAAACGGTCTTTTGGTTGAGACAAATTCTTCAAAACAAATTGCCGAGGCTCTTTTAAAAATACTTGATGATGACGCCCTTGCAAAAAGACTTTCTGCGGGCGGCAAAGAGCTTCTTCATACTCACAGCATTGACGCCGTTGCAGATAAATGGCTCGAATATCTTTCTGAAGTGGCGCAAGGTTAAATACTTTACATATGCTCAAAAATGTAAAGCAAATTTCTTTACAGGTGAAAAGATGAAAATTCTCATAGATGCGGACGGATGCCCGGTGGTGGATTTATCCGTTGCCGCCGCAAAAAAGCACGGGGCGGAGTGCGTGATAATTTGCGACACTTCGCACGTTTTTGATAAGGACGGCGCAAGAACCGTTGTGGTTGAAAAAGGAGCGGACAGCGCAGATTTTAAAATAGTCAATATGCTCTCAAAAGGCGACCTGGTGGTTACGCAGGATTACGGCCTTGCCGCAATGTGCCTTGCAAGGGGAGCAGCGGTTATAAGCCAAAACGGGCTTGTTTACAATGACAAAAATATCGACGAGCTGTTGTTCTCACGCTATGTTTCAAAAAAAGTCCGTCTTTCGGGCGGCAGGCTCAAAGGCCCTCACAAAAGGACGGCGGAGCAGGACGAAAAGTTTAAAGAGACTGTTGAAAAACTGCTCTGCGCCAGTGACGAAAACTGATTTAAAGGTGATAATATGAGAAATAAATCAAACAAGCACCTCGGGATAGAGATTGACCCGGAGCTTCATTACAAGCTCCACTACATTGCAAAATATGAGGGTCGCTCGGCAAACGGGCAGATACTTTATCTTATAAGAAAGTGTATAAGAGAGTTCGAAAAAACCGACGGAGAAATCGTCATTCCCGATGAAATAAAGAAAAACTGAATTTTGCCGAGTGCGTCTTTTATTTGCCCTGTGCGATAAAAGACGCGCTTTTTGCATTTATATGTTATATATATTTCATTAAAAGTCATTGATTATTTGCGCGGTTGATGTTAAAATACTTATCTTGGAAAGAGGTGCGCACAGTGAACCATAAAAGGTGGCAGATAATGCCGATAGATCAAGAGCTCATTTTGCAATGCGCTCAGGAACTTAATATTGACCCGCATGCCGTGCTGCTTGCTTATACGCGCGGAATTGACGACATATGCGATATGGCAGAGTTTTTCGGCATAGAAGCGGCAGAAGAGGTTGACCCGTTTTTATTCCCCGACATGGCAAAGGCGGCAGAACGCGTCAGAAAAGCGGTTGACGGCTTTGAAAGCATTGCGGTTTACGGCGATTATGATGTGGACGGCGTTACCGCGACGGCGTTGCTTTATCTTTATTTAAGCTCGCTCGGCGCAAACGTTTCTTACTATATACCCGACCGCCACACAGAGGGATACGGCTTAAGCTGCTCTGCGGCAGATAAGCTTAAAGAACGCGGAGTAAATCTCATAGTCACCGTAGATAACGGCATAAGTGCACTGGAAGAGGCGAAGTACATAAAAAAACTCGGTATGGATCTTGTTATAACCGACCACCATTTGCCCGGTGAGGAGTTGCCGGAGGCAGAGGCTGTCGTAGATCCGCACAGAGAGGATTGCCCGCTTGAATTTAAAGACTATGTCGGCGCAGGGGTCGCTTATAAGCTCATGTGCGCCGTTGAGGGCGAGATAAACGAAAAAACAGAGAGTTATATGGACCTTGTCGCTCTCGGCACGGTTGCAGACGTTATGCCGCTGCTTTGTGAAAACAGAAATTTTGTTAAAAGAGGGCTTGACGTTATCGCCTCATCACCACGCATAGGAATAAAAGCACTCAGAAAGGCCGCCGGTACGGATGAAAAAGTTCCGTCATCTTCGGAGCTTGCGTTTGCGCTTTCGCCGCGCATAAATGCCGCCGGCAGAATGGGCAGTGCCGAGCGCGGACTTAAGCTTTTGATAAGCACCGATCCGAGCGACGCTCAGGGCTATGCCGAAGAAATAAGCGAAGAAAATGCTTTGAGGCAAAAGACAGAGCAGGAGATAACCGCTCTCGCAATTGAGCAGATAGAATCTGCTCCCGGCAGAGTGTTCGACCCCGTGCTCGTCGTTGACGGAGAGGGCTGGAACGACGGAGTTATCGGCATTGTCGCTTCGCGTCTTACAGAGAGATACGGCAGACCGTCCGTTGTTATAACAAAGCTTCAAAACGAGGCAAAGGGCTCCGGCAGAAGCGTAGAGGGTTTTTCTCTTTATGACGCGCTTGACGCTGTCAAAGACAAGCTCACTCACTTCGGCGGTCATAAGCTCGCCGCAGGTCTCGGAATTGACCCCGGCAGAATAGATGAGTTCAGAAAAGCGATTAACGCCTATGCTCAAAATTTTGATATGCCTTTCTCTGTGCAGAGAATAGATTATAAATTAAAGCTCCACTCAATAAATGAGGAGCTTCTCGCAGTTGCCGAAACTATGGAGCCGTGCGGCGCGGGCAATCCGCAGCCTGTGTTCGGAATTTATAACATGACAATAGACAATATTGTTCCCATAGGTTCCGGTAAGCACATAAAGCTTGAACTGTCAAGAAACGGCAGCAAAATTTATGCGCTGAAATTCTCGTGTACCGCGGCAGAGTTCCCTTATGAAAAGGGCGATGTTGTGGATTTGGCTGTCGCAGTTAAAAGAAACGAATATCTCGGCAGAGTGAGCGTTAGCATAATAATCAAAAATATTCGTATGCACGGCATAGACGAAGAGTCTGTTTTAAAAGATATGCGCCTTTATGAAAAATTCGAGCGCGGCTCAGACATCACAGCCGAAGAGGCTTCATACATGATGCCGGACAGAAAGCTTAACGCCGATGTCTATCGCTTTATTCGCTCGCGCGCTCCGTGGCGTTTCGGCACGGAAATTTTGTGCCATAGAATCAAAGAGAGCAGATATGCGCCGGTTTGCTGCTGCATAGAGGCAATGAAAGAATCGGGGCTTATAATTGCCGAGAAAGAAGCACTTAAAATAAACGAAAATTCGGGCAAGGTCAGTCTCGAAGATACTCCCGTTATCAAACGGTTAAAAACATTTGCAGAGGGGAATAAAAATGAGCATTAAATTAGACCCCGCTTCGGCGGCGGATAAAGAATATATAAAGCTTCGCCAAACACTTGAAAAGTCTATGGATAAGAGCGAGCTCGAAGAAATAGACAAGGCTTTCGACTGGGCGAGGGAAGAACATGACGGGCAGTTCCGCTTTTCGGGTCAGCCCTATATAATTCACCCCATAGCCGTGGCGCAGATACTTGCGGATTACGGCATGGATAAAGATTCGATAATATCCGCACTTTTGCACGATATTGTTGAGGATACCGACGCCACAATCGAAGACGTTAAAGAGCGTTTCGGCGACGAAATCGCCTCGATAGTAGACGGCCTTACAAAAATGGGCAAGGTGCCGCTGAGCACCAAAGAGGAGCAGCAGGCAGAGAATGTAAGAAAAATGCTTCTTGCCATGTCGCAGGATATAAGAGTTATCATCATTAAGCTTGCTGACAGAATACACAACCTCAGAACTCTCAGCTTTATGCGTCCGCAAAAAAGGCGCGAAAAAGCGCAGGAAACTCTCGAAATCTATGCGCCCATAGCTCACCGCTTAGGTATCAGAGCGATGAAAGAAGAACTCGAAGACCTTGCCATAAGCTACCTTGACCCGATAGCTTATAACGAGATTGAGGCTTCGCTCGCAAAGCAGCAAAAGGCGAGGAGCGAATATCTTGAGCAGATAAAGAGGCAGATTGCCGAGCGAGTTAAAAAGATTGTGCCCGATTGCCACATTGAGGGCAGAATAAAAAGCGTTCACGGCATATACCGCAAAATGTATATGCAAAACAAAAGCTTTGACGAAATATACGACGTCTATGCCGTCAGAATAATTGTTGATAAGGTCATAGACTGCTATAACTGCCTTGGTATTATTCACGATATGTTTACCCCGATTCCGGGCAGATTTAAAGATTATATTTCCACCCCAAAACCCAATATGTATCAGTCGCTTCACACCACGGTAATAGGCAGAGAGGGCATACCTTTTGAAGTTCAGATAAGAACGTGGGAGATGCACCGCACCGCAGAATTCGGTATCGCGGCACACTGGAAGTATAAGCTCGGAATATCGGGTAAGCAAAAGCTTGACGAGCGTCTGACATGGATAAGACAGCTGCTTGAGGAGCAGAACGAGACAGAAAACCCCGAGGATATAGTCAGAACAATAAAAACCGATTTTGTGCCCGAAGAAGTGTTTGTGTTCACTCCCAAGGGCGATGTCGTAAGCCTGCCTGTCGGCGCAACAGTTATCGACTTTGCTTACGGTATACATTCCGCCGTAGGCCACAAAATGATGGGCGCAAAGGTAGACGGCAGAATTGTTCCTCTTGATTATCAGGTTAAAACAGGCGAAATCGTTGAAATTCTGACTTCTTCTCAGCCGGGCAAAGGACCGAGCAGAGACTGGCTCAACATTGCGCACACAAGCTCCGCAAGGGCAAAAATACGAGCATGGTTCAAAAAAGAAAAACGCGATGAAAACATTGTTGAGGGTAAACTCGCGGTTGAACGCGAATTCCGCCGCAACGGAATACGTCTTGACGAGGCTCAAAGAGAGGCGTTTGTACTCCAGACGGCGCAGAAACAGCGCGTGAACACAACCGATGATTTTTATGCCGCTATCGGCTACGGCGGTATATCCCTCACCAAAATGATGCCTCACATTAAAGAGGATTATAATAAGCTTATAAAAGCACAGCAGCAAGACGGCGAAGAACCGATAATCAAAACAGTGCCGATAAAGCCCAAAAAGACGAGGAGCGACGGCGTTGTTATTGAGGGAATAGAAAACTGCCTTGTCAAGTTCTCAAAGTGCTGCAACCCATTGCCGGGCGACGACATAATCGGCTTTATAACAAGGGGGCACGGCGTTTCTATTCATAAAAGAGACTGCACAAACGTACCCAAACGCATAGAGCTTTCGCAAGAGCCGGAGAGATGGATCAAAGCTTATTGGGACAGCGACGTAAAAGAAGATTTCAAAGCGAATATAGCCGTAACGGGTATGGACAGAACGGGACTGTTGATGGATATAACCGCTCAGTTCGCGGCAATGCACGTTGATATTCATTCCGTCAATACCAAGACAAATAAAGACGGCAGAGCCGTTATGAATTTTGTCATAACCGTCAACGGAACGGAGCATCTTAAAAATGTTATGGCAAAACTTTCAAAAGTCAACGGAGTGCTTGACGTTGAGCGCTCAAACGTATAAAGGAGATTTAAAGTTATGAAAGCAGTTGTTCAAAGAGTAACGGCGTCCTCTGTGAGCGTGGACGGCGAAATTGCAGGAAAGATAGACAAAGGGCTCAATGTTCTTCTCGGTGTGGAAGAGGACGACACCGAAAAAGACGCCGAGGTGCTCGCCGCCAAAATAGCCAAAATGAGAATTTTTGAAGACGAAAACGAAAAAATGAATCTTTCGGTTTTGGACGTTGACGGCTCGGTGCTTGTAATTTCTCAATTCACTCTTTGCGCAGATATAAAAAAGGGCAACAGACCGTCCTTTATCCTTGCCGCAAAGCCCGATAAAGCAACGGCTTTATATGAATATTTTTCTTCTCAGCTTAAAGAGAACGGCGTAAAAAAGGTTGAAAACGGAGTTTTCGGCGCGGACATGGCGGTCGAAATTTCAAACGACGGCCCCGTTACCATTATTATGGACACGGCTATTTGGAGAAAGGGCTGATTTTATGAACATTCAAACCGTTAAAGTCGGCATAATAAGCACAAACTGCTACATTCTGACGGACGAAAAAACAAATGAAGCTATTGTTATAGACCCCGGCTCAAAATGCGGACAAATCATAGATGCTGTCAAAGATAAAAATGTAAAGTATATACTTTTAACTCACGGTCACTACGACCATATACTCGGCGCGGCACAGCTCAAGCGTTTAACGGGTGCCGCTCTTGCCATAGGCGCAGAGGACGAAGAGTGTCTTCGCGACGATATTCTCAGCAGGGCGGGGCTTCATTTTAAAGAGCCGCAGGAGAATACCTGTGCCGACATAATTTTGCATGACGGCGACACGCTTCCGTTTGAGGGTCAGACCATAAAAGTTATTCACACACCCGGTCATACACCGGGCGGAGTGTGCTATTTGTTTGACGAAGAAAACGCTCTGTTCAGCGGAGATACACTTTTTAATCTTGCAATAGGACGTACCGATTTTCAGGGCGGCAGTGATGCGGATATGGCTCGCTCGCTCAAAAAAATAGCCGCGCTTTCAAAAAATTACGATGTTTTTCCGGGTCACGGCCCGTCAAGCACTCTTGATTATGAAAAAAAGCATAATCCTTATTTTGTATATTGATAAACAGTTAAGAAAGGCTTCGGCAAGAGCCGATAGGTTTTAATATGATACTCAGAGTTTTGGGGCACGGTTTTCATTATGAGGGTGAAAATCTTTGCAGGGTGTTCTTTCCGCATGAAAAAATAACCGTAACAAAAAACGGTGAGGGCGAGGATTCTCTTACCGTCATAACATTTATGAGTGAAGAAAACGGCAAAGCGAATATAGAGGTTTCCGTTGTTTCGGACGGCGAAAAATCCGAGCGCAAATGCACTGCCGTGAGAAAACACGAAAGTGACGAAGAATGGCGCGCACTTTGCGAAAAAAAGATGATGACAGAGCTGTTTTATCTTTTATCCGAATATACGGGCTACACGCCTAAGTGGGGCATACTCACGGGCGTCCGCCCCTCAAAGCTTATGACAAGCCTTATAAACACCATGGGCGGCGACAGAGCAAAAGAATATTTTGAAAAAGATTTGCTCGTTCAAAAGGATAAAACCGAGCTTGCCTTTTCGGTCTCAAAGGCAGAAGAAAAAATAATTTCTCTCTCTGCTCCCGAATCGTTCAGTCTTTATGTTTCTATTCCGTTTTGCCCCACAAGGTGCAGCTATTGCTCGTTTGTTTCACATTCTATAGAGCACGCAGGCAAGCTCATACCGGAGTATGTCGAAAATCTTTGCACCGAGCTTGAATACACCGCGCAAAAAGCAAAAAAACTGAATTTAAGACTTGAGTCGATATATTGGGGCGGCGGCACACCCACAACCCTTTCTGCAGAGCAGATAGAAAAAATCTGTGCTGTAATAGAGAAAAATTTTGACCTGTCCCATTTAAGAGAATATACCGTTGAGGCGGGACGTCCCGACACCGTAACCGCCGAAAAGCTTGCGGTGTTAAAGGCGGCGGGCATAACGCGCCTTAGCATAAATCCGCAGACTTTTAATGACAGCGTGCTCGAAAACATCGGTCGCAGACACACTTCAAAGCAAACGCTGGACGCATTCAAAGCCGCAAGGGACGCAGGCTTTGACAATATCAATACAGACCTTATAGCAGGCCTTACGTCAGACACGTTTGACAGCTTTTGTCATACACTGGATACGGTGCTTTCGCTCTCTCCCGAGAATATAACTCTTCACACGCTCGCGCTCAAACGCTCCTCGCGCCTTGTTACAGGCAAAATGGATATTGAAAGCGGTGCGCTTGCCGACAAAATGCTTCGTCAGGCAAACTCTCGGTTTATTGAAAATGAATATGAGCCATACTATATGTATCGCCAAAGCCGCTCTCTCGGCAACCTTGAGAATGTCGGATGGTGCAAAGAGGGGTACGAGTGCCTTTATAATGTATTTATGATGGAGGAGTGCCACACCGTCCTTGCCACCGGTGCGGGTGCGGTTACAAAGCTTAAAGAATACGGATTTAACAATATTCAAAGAATATTTAATTTTAAATACCCGTATGAATACAATACACGCTTCGGCGAAATACTCGAACGCAAGGAACGCATAACTTCGTTTTATGACGAGTTCGACCATCGCTGATTTGAGCTTTTATGTCAGAGAGGCAATGTGATGAAAAGATATTATTCCGTCAGTGAAATAAATTCGGCTGTCAAAAATGACGCGGCCGAATTTGTCGGCGAATGTATAAACGAATACGAAAACAGAATATCGGCGGCGGCTTCAAATATACTGGAAAACAGCACGGTGGATATTGTTATGCTTGCGGGGCCGAGTTCATCGGGCAAAACGACAACGGCAAACAAAATAGCCGACGGAATTAAAAAGCACGGCAAAAACGCATATATTATTTCTCTTGACGATTTTTATTATAACCGCAGCGATATACCGATAAACAGCGACGGACTGCCCGACTATGAGAATGTGAAAGCGCTCGATTTGCCGCTGATACACAAAACCTTTGATGAGCTTATAAAAGAGCGCAGAGCGATTTTGCCTGTCTTTAATTTCAGCACGGGCAGGCGTGAGGAGCAGGGCAGATCCATTGCGATAAAAAACAACGATGTCGTAATCGTTGAGGGTATTCATGCGCTGAATCCGATATTTACCAAAGGGCTCAGCGAAGAACACATTTATAAAATTTATATCAGCGTATCGTCAAGAATGACGACCGAAAACGGCAAAATTCTGATGACTAAAAGAAATCTGCGCTTTGTAAGGCGTATGATAAGAGACTATAATTTCAGAAATTCATCTGTTGAGCACACATATTTTTTATGGAGCGGAGTCAGAAAAGGCGAGGACAGATTTATTTTTCCTTTCAAAGGCAACGCTAACGAGTTTATTAACTCAATGCATCCGTTTGAGCCGTGCCTTTTCAGAGACGAAGCTACGGAGCTTCTCGGTCATATAGACGAAGAGAACGCATATTTTGATGAGGCACAGCGGCTTAAAGAGGCGATAGAGCGCTTTGAGCCGATAAGTGAAAAACTGTTGCCGAAGGATTCTCTTTTGCGCGAGTTCATAGGCTGATTTGTTAAAATTGCAACAAATCTTGCCAAAGGAGAAAAAGTATGATAAGATATTCGTTAGCTTTACTGTAAAAAATAAACGCTTACTTTACTGGAGGTCGGACAATGGCAGAAAACAAAAAACAAGGTCAGTCGATGCTCAACGGCGCATTTGTGCTTGTTGTTGCAACCGTTCTGGTTAAAGTTATAGGCGCACTTTATAAAATTCCGCTGACGGGTCTTATAGGCGAGGTCGGCAGAGGATACTTCAACGCGGCTTATGAGATTTACACCCCCCTCTATGCAATATCCATGGCAGGTCTTCCCGTTGCCGTTTCAAAAACGGTTTCGCAGGAGCGTGCGCTCGGTCACTACCGCGATGTTAAAATAATTATGCGAACCGCAAGGCGCATATTTTTAATGACGGGTATTATCGCAACCGTTTTGCTTTTTGCAATAGCTTATCCCTATTCGAGATTTGTTATAAAGGCTCCCGAAAACTTTATCAGCATAATGGCAATAGCTCCCTCAATTTTCTTCTGCTGCTGTATGTCATCTTACAGAGGCTATTATGAGGGTCTGAGCAACATGGTACCGACGGGTGTTTCTCAGGTTATAGAGGCTCTCGGCAAGCTTGTTCTCGGTCTCGGCTTTTCAAACGCGATAATGAAATTCGGCCTCAACCGCTATTCAAACGGTCTTACCGTTTTCGGCGAGAGCGTCACCACCAAGCAAGAGGCTCTCAGCGCAATATACCCTTATGCCGCCGCAGGCGCGATAGGCGGCGTTACCATAGGCACAATGTTCGGCCTTTTGTTCCTTATAGTAAGGCACAAACTTAAAGGCGACGGAATTACAAGAAGAATGTTGGTAGAAGCTCCGCCCCCGAGAAAGAGCAAGGCGTGGGCAAAGCTCATAACCGTAACG
Source organism: uncultured Ruminococcus sp. (assembly GCA_900539465.1). Taxonomy (GTDB): domain Bacteria; phylum Bacillota; class Clostridia; order Oscillospirales; family Acutalibacteraceae; genus CAG-488. The sequence goes on from UQCF01000002.1 coordinate 189,917, forward strand.
GCTCTTCCGGTTGCGGCAGGCTCTCTTATACTTAATGTTACAAACCTTATAGATACAATAACCATAAGAAACAGACTTGCTTATGCCCTCGCAACAGACCTTGAAACGGTCAAGGGTATGTATTTGACTCAGCTTACAAACTCCGGTACGCTTGACAGCGATATAGCAACATATCTCTACGGCGTTTACGGCTCCGTGCTTGATTTCAAAAACCTTATCCCCACAATTACCATGACTCTCGGTATAAGCGCCATACCCGCGCTTTCGGCAGCTTGGGCAGTAAAAGACAGAAGAACTACCAAAATCACAATCGAGTCGGTTATAAGAATAACAATGCTTGTTTCCCTGCCTGCCGGTTTCGGTATGGCCGTTTTGGCAAAACCGATTTTGAGCCTTGTTTATAACGGCACAAACGCGAGCAACCTTGTGTCGATAGCGGCACCCATACTTACAACCTACGGCTTTGCGATATTCCTTTTCGCAGTGTCCTCACCCATAACAAATATGCTTCAGGCTTTGGGCAGAATGGATATTCCGCTTAAATCAATGGTTGTCGGTGCGGTGGTTAAGATTATCCTTAACTACATACTCGTCGGCGCACCCGATATAAATATCAACGGTGCGCCCATCGGGTCAATAGTTTGCTATGTTATAATGGTTGCGATAAATATGTTTATGCTGATCAAAATATCCAAGGTTCGTGTAAACTTTATTTCAATATTCTTTAAGCCGTTGCTCTGTGCCGGAATAAGCTGCATCTCGGCATATGCCTGCTACCGCGTGTTCGGCTCTATTCTTGAGGGCGTAGGCGACCCGGCTTCAAGACTTAACGGTCAGACGATAGCTACCCTTATTGCCGTTGTTGCGGCAGTGTTTGCATATGTTGTATCGCTTTTGCTTTCAAAGGGAATTTCAAAAGATGATGTAAATATGATACCTAAGGGAGAAAAAATTGCCAAAGTACTTGCAAAGCATGGATTTTTAGGTTAAAATAAGATAATGTATCGGCGAGGCGTACTGAAATGATAGATAATTTTGAGTTTAAAGATAAATACAATGTATATGACCTTGTGAATATTGTGCGCTGTCTCAGAGCCGAGGGCGGCTGCCCGTGGGATATTGAGCAGACTCATGAGAGCATCAAGAAAAACCTTATTGAAGAAACTTATGAAACAATAGAGGCGATAAACAAAAAGAGCGTTCCCATGCTGCGTGAAGAGCTCGGCGATGTTTTGATGCAGGTTATATTCCACTCGCAGATAGAGGCCGAAAACGGCAACTTCGATATTGACGACGTTGCCGACGAAAACGCCAAAAAGCTTATAGAGAGGCATCCCCACGTTTTCGGCAGTGTCGAGGTCAGCGGTGTGGACGATGTGCTCACAAACTGGGATGCTATAAAACGCCGCACCAAAAAGCAAAAAACAACTACCGATTCAATAATGAGTATTCCGCGTGAGCTTCCGGCTCTTATGCGTGCAGACAAAATACAAAGCAAGGCTTCTAAGGCAGGCTTTGATTGGCAGAGTGCCGACGGTGCAGTCGAAAAGCTTTATGAAGAGGCGGACGAGCTCAAAGAAGCGATTAGGTCGGGCGATAAAGAAAATATTTTTGAAGAGCTCGGCGATTTGCTGTTTTCCGCAGTCAATATTTCACGCTTTGTCGATTGTGACGCAGAAGAGGCGCTCACAGCCGCAAGCGATAAATTCTCAGCACGCTTTGCGTATGTTGAAAAAATTGCCGCAGAAAGAAATATCGACATGAAAAACACCTCTCTTTCGGAGCTGGACAGGCTTTGGGATGAGGCAAAGCTCAAAGAAAAAGAAGAGAAATGATATACATACTGTATTTCATATAAATCAAATATTATTTTAGGAGGAGAAACAGAGATGAATAAGACAGAATTTATCAATGCAGTTGCCGAGAAGGAAGGCATTGAGAAAAAGTGTGCAGAGAAAGCAGTAAACGCTGTGTTTGCTACAATCGCACAGGAGCTTGCAAAGGGCGAGAAAATTCAGCTCGTAGGCTTCGGCACATTTGAAATCAGAGAGCGTGCAGAGAAGCAGGGCCGCAACCCCAGAACAGGTGAGACAATGACTGTTCCGGCATCAAAAGTTCCCGCTTTCAAAGCAGGCAAGGCTCTTAAAGACGCTGTAAAATAAAAAATTTTTTCGGAGCTGTCTTTTTGACAGCTCCTGCTTTTTAGTAAGCACCGATGATTGTCTCTTATTTAATCGGCGGTGTACTTCGGGAGGACTTATGAGACTTGATAAATACTTAAAAGTATCGCGCCTTATAAAAAGGCGTTCGGTTGCAAACGAGGTTTGCGACGCCAAGCGCGTGAGCGTCAACGGCAAGACCGCGCGCGCGTCTTATGACGTTAAAGTCGGCGATGTTATAGAAATCGCAATCGGCGCAAACACAACAAGGGTGCAGGTCGAAAAGGTTGTCGATTTTGCCGGCAAGGACGATGCCCCCCTCATGTATAAGGTGCTGTAATATTTTTTTCTTTTCCCTCATAAATATGACCAAGGCGCACAGGCAAGGCACAGTTTAAAGCCCGGCCTGTGCCATTTGTTTTTTGGAGGGACAGCCTTGAATACAAACGATGAAAAAAGAGCTGCCGTGCCGCACTGCGTATCTATGCAGGATCGCGGAAAGCTTCTTCTTACCGGTATAAATGACGTTGACAGCTTTGACGAGCAAAATATAACGGTTCTGACCGATATGGGCGAGCTTTCTGTCAGGGGCAGCGAACTTCATATAGAAAAACTGAGCACCGACACCGGAGAAATGAGTGTCGAGGGCAAGATAGACGCACTTATATACACCGACGACGAACCGCATCAGGGCGGATTTTTTGCAAGGGTGTTTCGCTGAATGTATATTCAAGGTCTGGCACAGCAGACAAATTCATTTTTGCTGTGCGTAGGTTTCGGTTTTTTGCTTGATATTTTATATGTGGCTGTCAGATTTATAAGAAAAATATTTTCGGGCTCAAAAAAAGCGGTGCCCGTTCAGGATATTTCATTTTTTATAATTGCCGCCTTGTGCACGTTTCTTTTTTTGCTCTATGCTAATAACGGTGAGATGCGAGGATATGTGTTTCTTGCTCTCTTCCTCGGTGCGGTGATATGTCACTGCACTTTCGGGCTTGTTTTTTTAAAACTCAGCGACCGTTTGGCTCGGTTTATCAGAAAGACGGCACTGTTTTTGTTGTCTCCGATACGGCGTCTTGCTCAAAAAACGGCACAACTTTTTAAAAACATACAAAAAAACATTGCAAAAACTATAAAAAAAGATAAAAATAAAGAAAATAGCTCTTGCAATGACGGCGGATAATGTTGTATAATCCATATGTATGATTTTAAAGTGATGAGGTGTGGATGTATATGGCAAAAAGCAAAAATGTGAAACACAAACGCAAGCACAGCTTGTTGATAACTCTTGCTTTTATTGCGTTTTTGGTTTATTTTACCGTCACCATTATCTCGGCAAGAAGCGACATAAAAGAAAAGCAAGATGAAGTAAATCAGCTCAGTTCTCAGTGTGAAACGGTAGAGAATGAGAATAAAGAGCTTCAAAATAATCTCGACAACGGCGATAAAGAAGACTACATCGAGCGCATAGCAAGAGAAAAATACGGCTACATCAAGCCGGGCGACAGGGTGTATCAGGATATTGCCGACGGCGAGTGAATATAAGACTTTAAGGAGACACAGCGTCTATGCAGTTGGAAGTTGGAACAATAGTTGAGGGAAAAGTAACGGGCTTTACGTCTTTCGGGGCGTTTATTGACCTCGGTGAAGGCAAAAAGGGCCTTGTACATATTTCGGAGGTTGCGTCCGAGTACGTTAAAGAGATCGGCGATCATCTCACAGTCGGTCAGACGGTAAAGGTCAAGATACTCTCTATCGGCGATGACGGCAAAATAAGCCTCTCTATAAAAAGAGCTAACGAAGAAAAGCGTCCTGCGAGACCGCAAAATCAGCGTTCACATTCGAGACCGGCTAATGTTTGGCAGGGCAATAGGCAGTCAAACGATTCCGGCACACATTCCTTTGAGGATATGATGGCGAAATTCAAGCAGGTCAGCGACGAAAAAATGTCGGATCTTAAGCGAGACTCCAAGCACGGTGGAGGATTTAACCGCCGCGGCACAAACAAGTTCTGATATAAAATACCATAGGCAGAAAGGTGACGGATATCGGTCGTCTTTCTGCTTTTGTTATGATAAAAAGCAAAAATCAGCCGATTATTTATTAAAAGTTCACAGAATTTTTTAAAAACCTCTTTAAATTTATTGTGAATAGTGCTATAATATTGTCGCAGTAATAAATACTGCCAATCAAAGGAGGCTGATTTTATGAAAACAACGATAGTAGGACGTAAATGCACACCTAAAGATTCCTTTAAGCAGCATGCAGAGAAAAAGCTCAAAAAAATTGACAAGTTTTTCTCAGATGAGGCGGAGGCTAAAATCACCGTCACCGTTGAAAAATCGGAGCAGATAGTTGAGCTTACGATAAAGAGCAGAGGAATGTACTTCCGCGCAGAAGAGAGCGCCGCAGATATGAACGACGCTTTGGATGATTGCATTGATTTTATAATAAGAAAAATAAGAAAAAATAAGACTAAGGTATCTAAAAGACTTCGTGACGACGCGGTTATTAACTGGGAGCCTGAGCCGGAGGACGATTCAAACGGCGATTTTGACATAATCCGCTCAAAATCCATTTATTTAAAACCCGAAATGCCGGAGGAAGCAATTCTTCAAATGGAAATGCTCGGTCACCAGTTCTACATTTTCTTTAACGGAGAGAGTGAAAAGATTTGCGTCGTATATAAAAGAAAAGACGGCGGCTACGGTCTAATAGAGCCGGAAATCGAATAAACGAAAGGTTATTTTAATGAATATAAACTATGTTATACCGTGCCTTTTGGGCGTTGAATCTTTAATAGCCGATGAGATGCGTTCGCTCGGCGCAGGCAATGTTACGGCCGAGAACGGCAGAGTGCTTTTTGACGGCGACGAGTACATTCTCGCAAGGGCAAATATATGCTCTCATTTTGCCGAGCGTATACAAATCCTTGTAGGCACATTTGAGGCAAGAAGCTTTGAAGAGCTGTTTCAGGGCACAAAATCTCTCCCGTGGGAGGAATGGATTGCCGCAGACGATGCGTTCCCCGTAAAGGGTTATTCGATAAATTCAACGCTTTTCAGCGTCAGCGACTGCCAGTCGATAATAAAAAAAGCAGTTGTTGAAAGGCTTAAATCCAAATACGGTATCTCATGGTTTGAAGAGACAGGGCCGATACACCAAATACAGTTTTCTGTTATGAAAGACAAGGTCAGCTTGCTGCTTGACACCTCGGGCGCCGGGCTTCATAAAAGAGGCTACCGCCTTGAGGCAAACGACGCTCCGCTTAAAGAAACATTGGCGGCTGCGATTGCGAGCCTTGCGAGAGTAAGACCTTATCACACGCTTTATGACCCGATGTGCGGCAGCGGCACCATACTTATAGAGGGCGCGATGCTTGCTCACAATATCGCCCCCGGAATAAGACGAAATTTCTCCGCCGAGAGGTGGGACGTTATTCCGCGAGAGATTTGGGCGCAGGAGCGTGAGCGTGCAAAGGACCTGATAGTCAGAGAAAGCTCGTTTACGGCTTACGGCTCCGATATTGACGAGAATGCCTTGCGTATTGCAAAGGATAACGCAAAAAGAGCGGGTGTTGCAAGCAAACTTTATTTTGAAAAATGCGATATAAAAGATTTTGAAATGAAGACCGAAAAAGGTACGCTTATATGCAACCCGCCATACGGCGAGCGTTTGCTCGATATTGAGCAGGCTCAAAATCTTTACAGAATTATGGGCGAACGCTTTAAGCCGCAAAGAGGACGTTCTTATTATATCATCAGTCCGTCGGAAGAGTTTGAGCACGAGTTCGGCAGAAAAGCAGACAAACGCCGCAAGCTTTATAACGGTATGATAAAATGTCAATTGTTTATGTATTTTAAATAATTGCCGGGGGCTTTCACCTTTTGGGTGAAAGCTCCTTTTTGATTAAAATTGATGAAATATTCATATATTTGTGATATTATAAACAGAGAAATAATATAGGGGAGATTCGGATGTTTAAAATACTTGTGGTTGAAGACAATGCAAACGTACGCAGGCTTATGCAGGTGGTCTTGAAACAAAACGGTTTTGAACCGATACTCGCCGAGAATGCCATGAAAGCACTCAGCATACTTGATGAAGAATATGTTGACCTCATAATTCTCGATATTATGATGCCGGGCATGGACGGCTTTGAGCTGACGAGAGAAATCAGAGAGAGCAAAATGAATATGCCAATACTCATGGTCAGTGCAAAGGGCGAAGCGGCTGATAAACGCAAGGGCTTTATTGCGGGGACAGACGATTATATGGTAAAGCCGGTTGACGAGGTTGAAATGATTCTTCGCATAAAGGCGTTGCTCCGCAGGGCAGAGATTACTAACAAACGCGAGATAAATTTAAAATCCACAAAGCTTGTTTATGACAGCTTTTCGGTTATATATAAAGGCAAAGAAACCGTTCTGCCCAAAAAAGAGTTTTTGATTTTGTTCAAGCTTCTGTCTTATCCCGATATTACTTTCACAAGAGAAAAAATTATGGACGAGCTTTGGGGCTACGCAAGTGAAAGCGAAGCGCGCACAATAGACGTACATATAAACAGGCTCCGCGATAAATTTAAAGATAACGAAGATTTTAAAATAGTCACGGTCAGAGGACTCGGATATAAGGCGGTGCGTACCGATGAATGAAAAATCTAAAAAAATGAACACAAAAAGGCGGCTTCAGGTCACGATAATCGTTATGGTTATTGTGGCTTTTCTCGCTTCAACATTGCTGGCGGTTGCAATGTTTGCTTTTTTAAATAAATTCGGCATACTCCCCAACAGCTTTTTGCAAGTTATGCTGTCGGTTTTTATTGCCTGCGTTGTGGTCGGCTTTACGATTTCCGGCTTTTTCTTCAGTGCTGTTGTGTCACCCATAATAAATCTGTCTGAAGCTACCGAAAAGGTGGCAAGGGGCGATTTCAGCGTAAGACTTGAACTGCCCAACGGGCATTGGAGTGAACGCAGCGGAGTTAAAAGGCTGACCGAAAATTTCAACAATATGGTGCGGGAGATTGACGGAACCAAAAGTTTCAGAGATGATTTTATCAGTTATTTTTCGCATGAGTTTAAAACTCCGATTGTTTCTGTCAGAGGATTTGCGCGCCAGCTTTGCTCGGAGAATGTTACGGACAGTGAGGTTAAGGAGTATTCAAAAATAATTCTTGATGAGTCCGAAAGGCTTGCCGATATGTCATCAAATATTCTTTTGATCATGAAGTTTGAAAATCAGGGAATTATCGGCAACAAAACAAGCTACAGACTTGACGAGCAGCTTCGCAGATGTATGCTTATGCTCGAAAAGCGCTGGAGCGAAAAAAATCTGTCGGTGGCAATGGACCTTAACAATATAACCTATTATCAAAATGAAGACGTTGTGGCTCATATATGGAACAATCTTATAGGCAACGCGATAAAGTTCACGGAAGAAGGCGGAGAAATCAGCGTCACCTGCCGCGAGGATGGGAGCGATATAGTCGTTGCCGTTAAGGATAACGGAATAGGTATGGATGAAGAAACCATAAAGCATATTTTTGACAAGTTTTATCAGTGCGGGTCTTCTGCTCACAACGGCGGCAGCGGACTCGGGCTGTCAATCGTAAAGAGAATAACAGAAATTCTCGGCGGCACGGTCAGCGTAAAAAGTGCTCCCGGTGAGGGCAGCGAGTTCACCGTCAGATTGCCGAAAACATCATAATAAAGAAAACAGGCTTGCAAAACAGCCTGTTTTTTTATATAATAACTGCACTTCTCAAAATATAATTTTTTACAATTTGCAGGGGGTCAGTTTGATGGCGGAATCTGTGTTCAAATCAAACAGCGGCAAAGCGGCGTATTTGCAGCTCTATGATTATTTCAGAAAGCTTATAATATCGGGCGAAATGCCGTCGGGCAGCAAAATGCCTTCTATAAGAGGCTGTGCCGAAAGATATGCTTTGAGCAGAACCACGGTAGAGTCTGCATATGTTTTGCTTGAGGCGGAGGGCTGCATATATGCTGTTCCGCAAAGCGGCTTTTATGTTTCTCAGATGGAAAATTTTCAAACGGGAACGGCAGCGGAAAAAGGCAGCGCATTAAAGGCGGATAAATATAATATCAAATATGATTTCACTTCTTCTGCGGCAGATAAAGAGAGCTTTGATTTTTCTCTTTGGCAAAGATATATAAAAAGCGCGCTCAGAACAGGTGAGAGACTTCTTGATTACGGCGACCCTCAGGGCGAGGCGGATTTGAGAAAGGCTTTATGCTCTTATGTTTCGCGTTCACGCGGAATTATGTGCACCGAAAACCGAATTGTTATCGGCGCAGGCGTTCAGAATTTGCTTCAGCTTTTGTGTGTGCTGAACAGCGAGAGAGGGATAGTCGAATTTATGGGTCAGCCGTACCCGAAGGGCGAAACAATATTTAAAGATTATGGATTCGGCATAGCCCGCAATGCGGATTACGATATAGAGGCTGTTACCAAAACGGACGGCATAAAAATGATATATACCTGCCCGTCGCACATTAACGGCACGGGCGATGTGCTGACGGTGCCGAAAAGAATAGGACTTTTAAAATACGCGAGAAAAAGCGGCTGTGTAGTTATTGAGGATGATTTTGACAGTGAATTCAGCTATGCCGGCAGACCTGCGCCGTCACTGCAAAGCCTTGACGGAGGTAACAACGTTATATATATAGGCACATTTTCACGGCTTTTGCTGCCGTCCATCAGAATAAGCTTTTTGGTGCTGACGCCGGAGCTTTCGGAGAAATATCAAAAGATAAAATACCTGTATAATCAAACAACCTCTAAAACAGAGCAGATTGCCCTTTGCAGATATATAAGCGACGGGCATCTTACCCAAAGAATAAAAAAGGCAAAAAAACTCTATGCCGAAAAAACAAGACGTTTTTTTGACGAGCTCGGCAATCTCGGCGCATACGGAGCCAAGGCGGAGCTTAGCCGGTCCGGCTTTTATGTTTCTGTTGATTTGTACGGAATAAATGCCGCGGATTTAAAAGAGTCGGCATTGAAAAGGGGGATGAATATAAACGCAGAAAATTCGGACAGCACGGGCGGGGCAAGGATGATTTTTTCCGTATCGTCGATTTCTTCAAATGAAATTTCCGATTCGGCAAAATGCGTCGGTGATTTAATAAGAAGTTTATAAAATTATTAAATTTTTTACAGTTTTATATTTACAAATTGTTTTCTTTCTGTTAAAATTACTATAAGGATAATAGAGTAGATGTGTATTTGCGTCCGAATGTAACATCTGTTTTATTACGCTGAATTTACGGAGGTGCTTTATGATGAAACAATCTAAGCGTATGCTTTCTGTTCTTCTTGCGCTCATTATGATGTGCTCTGTCTTTACGGTAGGCGCTCAGGCTATGAGAACATCATACGACAGACCGGACAGCTTCGACTCGGTGCTCGACCCGGTTATTTCAACCGAACAGGCGGCAACTATGCTTCTTGACTACATTGACGCAAATGTTTTCAAGAACATAAATGTTCAGTACAAAATAAGTTTGCCTTGGCCGCTTGACAGCGTAAAAATCGATATTCACGATATCGACTCGCTGTTTGATACCATGCGTAATTTGAATGACAGTAGCACAGTTGACGTTGTGTTTACCGTTGTCAGCCTTGGCGATATTGAAAAACTTAACCTCAGTGTGGGCGATGATACCAATATCAGAAGAAGATCCTCTAACTGCACCGATCTTGCGGTTCTCTTCAGATTCCTTTGGTTCCTTGAGGTGAACGCTCAGTATATTTGCAAGTTTGTTGACAATACATTCAACGTAGGCGCACTTAAGAGCCTCGGTGTATTTGATCCTAAAAAAGATCTTGCAATGCTCAACGATCTTCACGGCACAATAACAGCGGCTGTGTTTGACGCTATATACGGCAAGGGCGCATCAACGGCAGAGGGTACAAAATATTCTGCCGCAACACCTCTTGACGATATTCTTCAGGATTTCATTGACAACAGCCTTGTTAAATTTATTGTTGATATGTGCGCGAGCGCGGACGGCTCAAACAAAGTAGCCGAATTACTCGGATTCACTACATTTGCACAGGCGGGCGAAAACAGCGACCTTGACGAACTTGGCAAGCTTCGCAAAGACGTTCCCACAACAAAGCTTCTCCCGAGTCTTACCGACAGCACCGAAGAGGGCGACGGCAAACTCGGCAAGCTCAGACTAACAACCGATTCTACCTATGATTTCTTCAAAAAGATAATCAAGGCTCTTATTCGCGACATAGTTCTTCCATATGCTGGCCCGCTTCTTGCAGACCTTATCGGTGAAAAGAACGCGAACTATATTGACGTTGTTGTTGAGGTTCTTAAACTTAACATCACTTTCCCCGAAAATGCAACTACCAGAGACAAGGTAGATACTCTTCTCAAATATCTTCTTGTCGGCGAGGGCAGCACAAAATATATTTATTTTGAAGAGATTAAAGATGCCAACGGCAACGTAGTCGCTTCAAAACTCAGACTTGCAGACGGTCTTTGGGATGAGATATGCAAACTTATCCGTGTTGTACTTCCGATGCTTCCCTCTTTCTGGGATGATGCTCCCAACATCGACAAGACAGACGAGCAGCTTTCTGCAATGAGCAACGAAGAGTTTATAACATATGTTCTTCAGGTGTTCCTTGAGAAGTTTGTTGATAACGTTGATTTTGCGTCTGACTGCAAAACAATTAAAGAGCTTGCTTCAAGAACTCTTATCGAGGTTGCGGCAGAGCTTGTACCCGGCATCGACTTTGAGCAGCAGTTTGAAAACGGTCAGCTTCTTTATAACAGTGAAGACTGTCTTACAGTTGCGGCAAGCATTATTCAGTATTATCTCAACGGTGAAACCACTATTGAAAACAATCAGGTTCAGCCCGGCATAGTCGATATGTTTGACACTGCGGTTGAGTGGTTAATGAGCAAATACGGCGCATTCTTCGGCTACAAACCCGAGAATTACACCGGTGCAGACAAGACTGTTTGGAACAAGCTTTATGACACAATATTCCAGTGGATTCCCGTTACAGTCTTCTACGGTGTTGAAGACAGCCCCGCAGGTATAGAAAACCTTGTAATGAATAAGCTTATCGGCTCAGTTCTTAACTTTGATATTGACGGTATTCTTTCTGTTTTCGGTCACCGTAACGATTCGGAGCTTATGAAGCCGCTGCCGAAGCTTATTGTTGACTTGCTTGCAAGAATTGTAAACCCGATATTCGGTCTTCCCACTCAGAGAGAGAGCGACGCTAACGGAACAGATCAGAAATCGCTCGTATTCCCGTATGAGTATAAGACTCTTGATGACCTTATAACAGTTAATAACACAACAACCGGCAGACTTAACGGAACAGGCCTTAAAAATTCGGTTTATGTTCTTCTTTCAAACCTCAGCAAGCTCCATGCAGATACATCTTGCTTGCTTTATCAGTCACTTCCGCTTGTAGCCGGTCTTATGGGACTTTGGAATGCCGATACATATCCTTTCATAATTCCTCAGGCACCGTCCTCTTACCCGATAAAGAACGGCAAAACCCTCACAGAGCTTTATAACAAATATGCCGAAACCGCTAACGACGGCAAGTCATATGATTCGGATGATTATTCATATTTCCATATGGTAGACTTCCAGCCGTTCCTTTATCTTGAGTTCAAACGTGCACGCAGAAACGTTAAAGAGCTTGTTGACCTCTATAACGGTTCACTTGTAAATCCGGCAGTTACTGCACCCACCAGAACCGAAATGACAAACGCAGCATATGTTCTTGAAACATATGCCAGAATGATGGAAGACGGCTACAACATGGATGCCAGTGAGTCTTCGGATCCCAATGCGTATGAATATTTTGGCGAGACAACGGCAAACAACTATCAGCTTAATAAAACTCTCAATAAAGTAAAAGCCGCTAACTATCAGCAGCTCACCAATGACGACGGAACAACCACCTACACTGGAAGAACCTGGAGAGCTTATGAGAAAGCATATGCTTTTGCGGTTAAGGTAAATAATGAGTATTATGAAGCTGCTAATTCTTCAAATGCAGATGCGGAGCTTCGCGACATGAGACAGTCCCGCATCAACATGGCAAGAAAAATGCTTATTAGAGCCACAAAAGAGCTTAAAGCATATGTTCCGCTTGCAGATTACTCTGCACTTGATATTTCGATTGGCGTTATCGCAAACATCGTCAGCCTCAGAAAGTTCACGCAGAAGTCAATAGACGCGGTTGTTGCAGCATACGAAAAGGCTATACATCTTGACCGCGACTACGACCAGGACGATCAGGGCATAATTGACAGATGTAAAGAAAAGCTTGACTCTTCCGTTGAGGACTTCAACGTTAACCTTTGTGATTATCTTGACCTTTACTTCGACGGCGAAGAGCAGTTTATTGATGAAAACCATAACTACCTCTTCGGTCTCCCCGAGGGCTTCGCTTCTCAGCAGAGCATAGAAGAGTTCGGCGACTTCAATATGTATATGTCTTCTAACTATGCACAGGGTATGGCCGCAACAGGCGACGCTTATAACCTCGGCATAGCAGGCACGGCAAACGGCAACGGCACAGGCGCGGTAATCAAGATGTATGCAGTTGAGGATGAACAGTACACAACACCTAAGGGACCGTCATATTCGGTAGTTATCTTCGGTGATGTAGACGGCGATTCTTATGCAGATGCTTGTGACGCAGTTCTTATCAGAGCTTACAGCGCAATGCTTCTTGACAATGCTCAGATCGGTGACGCCGCTGTTTATGCAGGTGATATAGACTGCAACAGCTCACTTGATATTGATGATGCAAGAAAGTGCGAAAAGGCAGGACTTAAAAAGATAGAAATATCTCAGACTCCCGAAGCACGCACCTCTCAGACATACGGCATACTTGATTTGCTTGGTTTGAGATAAGCGACAAATTTTACAGACGGCGCTCATTGGGCGCCGTCTTTTTCTGCTTTTTGGGCAAATTGTGTCAGGTTTGTTAATTTTTGCCTGCTCTCTTGACATTTTTCTAAAACGTACTATACTATTATTAGCACTCAAGTATTACGAGTGCTAATAATTATTTATAACAGAGAGAAGAGATATATATGAGAAAAAAACAATTTAAAGCAGAGTCAAAAAAGCTGCTCGATATGATGATAAACTCGATTTATACGCACAAAGAAATCTTTTTGAGAGAGCTTATCTCAAACGCAAGCGATGCAATGGATAAGCGCTATTATCATTCGCTTACAGATGATACCGAGGGACTTTCGAGAGAAGATTATAAAATTTATATCACAGCCGATAAAGATGCGAGAACTCTCACAATAAAAGATAACGGCTGCGGCATGAGCGAGCAGGAGCTTGAGAGCAACCTCGGCACAATCGCAAAAAGCGGTTCGCTTGACTTTAAGAACAATAACGAAAAACAAGATGATGTTGAAATTATCGGTCAGTTCGGTGTCGGATTCTACTCCGCATTTATGGTCAGTGACGAGGTTACGGTCAAGACTAAGACCGCCGATGATTCCTGCGGTCATATGTGGGTATCTCAGGGCGCGGACGGTTACACGATAAGCGAGTGCGACAAAGACGATATCGGCACAGAAATTACGCTTCATATTAAGGATAACACAGAAGAAGAAAACTACGATGAATTTTTGGAGCAGTACCGCATAGAAAGCCTTGTTAAAAAATATTCCGATTATATTCGCTACCCGATAATGATGGATGTTGAAGAGCGCAAGCTCAAAGAGGGCAGTGATAACGAATATGAGACTGTAAAAGAAAGCAAACAGCTCAACAGTATGGTGCCTATTTGGCGCAAAAACAAGAATGAGATAACAGAGGATGAATATAAATCCTTTTATATGGATAAATTCCATGATTACACCGCGCCGCTTCACATCATTCATTCAAAAACAGAGGGTCAGGTAACATATGACGCACTTCTGTTTATCCCCGAAAAAGCACCGTGGGATTATTATTCAAAAGACTTTGAAAAGGGTCTTCAGCTTTATTCAAACGGCGTTATGATAATGGAAAAATGCTCCGACCTCTTGCCGGATTATTTCAGCTTTGTAAAAGGACTTGTTGACAGCGCAGACCTTTCACTCAATATTTCGCGTGAGGTTTTGCAGCACGATTATCAGCTCAAACTTATTGCAAAGAATATAGAGAAAAAGATTAAAAATGAGCTTGCAAAGCTTCTTAAAACCGACTGCGATAAATACATCAAGTTCTTTGAGGCATTTGGTTCACAGCTAAAGCTCGGTGTTTATGCTGATTTCGGCAGACATTCTGATGAACTCAAAGACCTTTTGATGTTCTATTCTTCAACCGAAAAGAGACTTGTTACTCTCGGTGAATACGTTGACAGAATGAAAGATGAGCAGACATCTATTCTCTATGCCTGCGGTGAGACCATAGACAAAATTGATATGCTTCCTCAGGCAGATTCACTTAAAGATAAAGGCTATGAGGTTCTTTACCTCACAGAGGGCATTGACGAGTTTGCTCTTAAAATGCTTCAGAGATATAAAGAGAAAGATTTTGCAAATATCTGTGCCGATGATGTTGACCTTGATACTCAGGAAGAAAAGGACGCAATAAATAAAGAGAATGAGACAGCTAAGGACATGCTTGACTTTATGAAGGATTCGCTTGACGGAGCTGTTCAGTCGGTTCGCTTCACAAATAAGCTTAAAAATCACCCCGTATGTCTTACCAGCGAGGGCGATGTTTCGGTAGAGATGGAAAAGGTTCTCAATACTCTGCCGGGTGAAGAGAATAAGGTTAAAGCACAGATAGTCCTTGAGATAAACGCAGAGCACCCTGTTGCTCAAAAACTAAAAGCTCTTTATGACAGCGATAAGAATAAAGTGGCAGATTATGCGAGAATACTTTATTCCGTTGCAAGGCTTATCGGCGGCATGAGCGTTGAAAACCCGACGGAGCTCAGCAACCTTGTTTGTGATTTAATGGTTTAAACGGCATAATTTTGCTTGATTGTTTGACCTTACAATGTTATAATAAAAGGCAAGTCAGGAGAGTGTATGCCAATGCAAAAAGAAAGAAAAATAACCTTCCCCAAGGGCAGAAAATTAAAAATAATGCAGGTCAGCGACCCGCAGGATATGCACATTGTCAGAAGCGCTATGCTCAAAATGCTGAATGCCGCCTATGCAAAAGAGAAGCCGGATCTTATCGTTTTCACGGGCGACAACATTTTGGGCAACCATGTTGACGATTCAATAATCGGCCCTATAAAAAACAAAAAGAAGAGCGTAACCGCCAAGAGAATAAAAAAAGCTCTCGGTTATATTCTTAAGCCCGTCAATAAATTAAAAATTCCGTTTTGCATGATTTACGGCAATCACGATGACCGTAACAGCCTCACAAAGCAGGAACAGGCAGAATTTTATAAGGAATACGAGTATTTCGTAGGACTTAATTCGGATGAACCTGAGCTCGACTGCGATACATATAACCTTCCTATATACGACAGTAACGGAGAAAAGATAGTCTATAACCTTTGGCTTATGGATTCTGCCGGAGTGGACGATAACGGTGAAAACGGCTATGAATACGTTAAAAAAGAGGCCGTTGAGTGGTATAAGCGCAAGAGTGACGAACTGCGCGAGCAAAACGGCGGTGAACCCGTTATGTCGCTTATGTTTCAGCATATTCCGATTCCGCAAACGGTTGAGCTGTTTAAAGAATGTTCGGAGGATGACCCCAAAGCTCTCCGTTCACCGTTTAATGACGGCAAGTTCTATAAGCTTGATGAAGAAAAAGCAAAGGGCTATGCTTTTGAATACCCCGAGGTATGCGAAAAGGACTTCGGTCAGCTTGACGCCATCAAAGAAAAAGGCGATGTATGTGCTCTTGTGTTTGGTCATGACCATACAAATTCATTCACCGCGAAGATAGATGGCGTGAATATTGTTCAGACCTCCGGCGCATCATTCAGAAGCTACGGCAATATGATTTCAAGAGGCGTCAGAATTTTTGAGATAGACGAGAACGATACATCTTCTTTCACCACAAGAAATCTCGGATATTTTGACCTTTTCGGTAAAGGATTTTTCTCGATTTTGCGTTATATAATGGGTGCTGACGAGCAGGAGAAAAAGAGAAATCTTATATGGATACTTTCTGCTATATTTATAGTTGCGCTTATAGTTTATCTTTTGGGCGCGACGCATCTTTTAAATTTTTAAAGGAGATTATTTGATATGAACAAACCTATCAGTGTTTTGACCGGTGCAACGGGACATATCGGCTATGCTCTTTTGTTAAAGCTTGTTAATGAGGGCGAAAATGTAAGAATCCTTATAAGAAAGGACAGCAAAATATTTGACGGCATAGAGTGCGAAAAGGTTTACGGTGATGTAACCGATCCAGAATCCCTTGAAAAGGCGTTTGAGGGCGCAGACGTTGTTTATCACCTTGCAGGCGTTATTGATATAAATGCCGCAGACGATAATCTTGTATGGAACGTAAACGTGGGCGGAACCAAAAATGTTGTTGCCGCTTGCCAAAAGTGCGGAGTAAGACGTCTTGTTTACGCTTCGTCAGTTGACGCATATATCCCTCTGCCAGGCAACGAGGTTATGAGAGAGGTAGATAAATTCTACCCCGATAAGCTTGAGGGCACATATGCAAAAACCAAAGCAACTGCCACAAACTTTGTATTTAACGAGTGCCGCAAGGGCAGACTTGACGCGGTTGTTGTTTACCCCGGTGCCTGTATAGGACCTTATGATTTCAAGGTATCAAACGTAGGCGAAATGGTAAGAATGTTTATTGACGGCAACTTTCCGGCATCTCTTTCCTTTGGAGCATATAACTTTGTTGACATAAGAGATATTGCAGACGGTATGTATGCCGCGGCAAAAAAAGGTAAGAGCGGCGAAGGATACATACTTTGCGGCGAGCCGATTTCAACAGATGAGTTTATTCGTATAACGGCAGAGGCTTGCGGCAAAAAAGCACCGAAGGTCAAAATGCCTTACGGCGTTGTGAAGCTTGCCGCACCGCTTATGGAGGTTTATTATAAAGCCTCAAAAACGACGCCTCTCTTTACAAGGTATACTATAAGAAAGCTTATATCAAACTGCAACTTTTCAATAGATAAAGCACGAACAGAGCTTGGTTATTCGCCCATGACAGTTAAAAAATCGGTGAACGATATGGTTCGGTGGATAAAAGAAAACGAAAAGAAATAATAAAAATTGCCGTAAGAGTGGGGGAAACCACTCTTACGGCATTGCTTTGCTCAAAAAGTCTGTCGCATTCGGCACAGACCGTTTGGTATTATGATTTTAATATGTGAGGCTGTAGTCAACAACGCCGTCGGCGCTTTTCATTGTTATTCCCTGTATTTTAACGTTTTTAGCCCAAGCGGTTGCGGTGTAGCTCCATTTGCAGCCTTTCTTTATAAGCTTGCCGTCTTTGTCGGCAGTTATTGTTATGACCGCATTTGTGTATGTAATTTCACCGCTTGCCTTAGAAATATCGGCTATTGTGACATCGTTTTCTTTTAAAAGTCTCGGAACATTACCCACAACACCTATGCCGTGACCGACTGTGCCCTCATATTTTTCACCATCAAGTCCGTCGGTCTGGTCTTTGAGCTTGAAGGTAATTGTGACGTTGCCTTTATCATCTTTTTTAAAGTCTGCCGAGGTGATGTCGTCCTCGCAAAAAGCGTTCATATCGCCGGGGAAGCCCGGTATGTCTTTTGAATTGCTGCTGATAACATCTTTAATCAGGGGCGAAAGAATATTGCTTACAATAGTTGAGCCAAGATTTACCTTTTTAAGGTTAAAAGACTGATAGCAAGCAACATCGCTATTCTTTTTGGCAATGTCTTTATAAAATGCAAGTATTTCGGCTTTGGTTTCAGGCAATTTTTCATCTTGACTGTCTGCCGGAAAAGCTTTTATAATTCCCGTGGCGTACTGCAAAATCATCAGCGCGTCTGCCGAATTGATCTTTTTGTCTGCGTTAACATCTGCCGAAGCGAGCGCGTCGGAGCCCAGTTTTATTGTGCCTGTTGCATGCTGCAAAACCATGAGTGCGTCGCCGGAATTTACTTTGCCGTCACCGTTTACATCACCTGTCTTGGTGTTTTGGGCAAAAGCGCAAAGGCAAGAGGCTGAAACAACGGTTATTGCTGCAAGTGCCGCAGCTATTATTTTTTTCATTTTATACCCTCCGAATAATCTTATGCCTGCCCAAACATATTTTTAAGGCTTTCATCGTATTTGTAATGTGACGGTATATTAAACATAGAGCTGTTTGCGCTTGCTTTCATTTGTGTGATGTCAAATACCTGTGACTCACCCTTGCCGTTGGTCATTTTGAGCGTTTTCAGTTCGTTAGAGAGGAAGTAATACTGAATTGTAGAGTCCGAAGAAGTATAGAAGGTTTCACAAGAGTATGTCTTTGTGCCGACCTTTTCCTGCGTTGTTGCGCCGTAAACGCCGTCAATCTTAAAGATTTCAAGAATAAGACCGCGAAGTTCTTCAATCATCTCCGGGCTTTCGGTTTCGCAGTATTTAGCGAGCATGGGAACTAAAATATATGATTTTCCGTCCTTTTCGAGGAAGCGAATCTCAATGCCCATATAAGTGGCCGATGTGGCATTGGAGGAACCGTCGGAAGAAATAACGCAGTTGACTTTGTCGTTGCCCTCGGTCATAGTTACACCGATAGTGTAAGCTTTTGAGCTTATAACAGGGTCAACTTTTGTTGCTTTGAGCGTGTTTTTGTCGGTCTTTTTAAACTCTCTAAGCTGACCTGTCGCATACATGAGAATTGAGAGTGCGTCGTTGGAGTTGATTTTGCCGTCTGCCGTTACATCGGCAAGAGCCTTTTGCATATCGTTGGGTTTTTTAATTCCCGTTGCTATCTGAAGAACAAGCAACGCATCTGATGCATTTACCTTTTTGTCAAGTGTAACGTCGCCGTAATTATAAAGTGCCGCGAATGCGCCCGTGGCAAATGACGCAAATATTATTGCCGATACCATTAAAACTGCTATTACTTTTTTAAACATAGTACTAACCTTCCTTTTTGTTATTTAAAAGTCATATGACTTCCATTGATTTGATTACTATGGGTGTTACCGGTGACGCAAGCTCGCCGCTTGAGTTTTGCGTTCTTTCAACTTTAAGAAAAGAATCAACAACATCCATGCCGTCTACTACCTTGCCGAAGCCCGCATACTGTCCGTCAAGAAAGGTGCAGTCGCCGTAGCAGATAAAAAACTGAGATGAAGCCGAATCGTAGCTTGCGGCTCTCGCCATTGAAACAACGCCTCTTTGGTGAGACAGCGTATTCTTCGTAAAGCCGTTTGCGCTGAATTCACCCTTTATCGTTTTGTCGCTGCCCTTTATACCGATGCCGTCGCTTGAGCCGCCCTGAGCCATGAATCCGTCCACAACGCGGTGGAAGGTAAGCCCGTTGTAAAACCCGCTCTTAACAAGTTCTATAAAATTCTCGCAGGTTTCGGGAGCATATTCCGGGTAAAGCTCAATTGTGAACTCGCCGCCGTTTTGCATGGTGACCTTTACCTTTTGATGAGCTTCGCCTTGGGCAGCGGATTGACTGCCTTTTTCTGTTTTGCTTTCTTCTTTTCCGCAGCCGCAAAGGCCGAAAACAGAAAGAGCAAGGCACAATAAAATGCACAAAAACTTTTTCATAAACAACCTATCCCTCTTTGGTAACCGCTGATTTAATAGGCGGTTACTTTATTTTATATCAATGTTAGTATATCATATATTTGAAATTCGGGCAAGTATTTAGACACAGTTTTTAATGTTTTTAAGATTTATGCCGGCTCAAAGCTTTCGCGGTCAAGAGCAGAGTTTTGGTCGGAGGTGATGTCGGCAGCTTCTTTTACACACTCGTCATAGCCTGTCAGTGCCGAAAACGGAGCAAACTGCGCGGCGCGAAGCGAAAGGGACATCGGCTTCCTCTTTTTTGAAACATGGTGCGGCAAAGATATAATATCGTCATATTCTCCCATCAGGCTTTGTGACCTCCTATCTGTGCATTCCTGTCCATAGCGGTGGCACCGTCCTTTAGGCTTGTGCCTTTAACGATAGCGTTTTTTCCGTATTTCGCCTTGATTTTGAGTATTGCCTTTTGGCGGCGCTTTTCTTTTTGAACGGCAATTTCTTCCCGCTCTTTGGCGGCATAATCGGTGAACATATCCATCTGCTCATATTTTATTTGTGACTTGATTTCGCTCTCTTTAATAATTCCTGCGGCAACAACGGTAATTCGCCGTATGCTCAGGCTCTTGTCGGTGATACGCTCATAGAGCTTCAGCATTTCGCCCGTTATTATATCCGAAGAAAAGGTATATTCTTCTAAATTTTGCGTGCCGTGCGCGTTCTTTGGGATTTTTCTGCCGTATCTGTCAAGCTTTATTTCACCCGAGTATGACGGCTGACTTGTCAGATTTTCTGCGTCATAGCCGATAGTCAGCACAAGCTGCTTTGTCACAAGGTCCTTGGCGGCAAGGTCAAGAGAGAGTGCATCGGCCATTTCTCGCACAATCAGCTTTGCTTTTTCAAAGTCATAAGGGCAGTGAAGCACCTGACCGGAGCTTATGCTGCTTGTGCTCGGCTTATATTCTTTTACTTCTTTTATAGTGCAAGGCTCCCATCCCCATGCATGGTCAATGAGAAGCTCCGCGTTCACTCCGAAAAGCTTATAAAGCAAATCCTCGTTGAGGCGGTCAAACGGCTCTCCCAACGAACAGCGGGCAATATCTCCCATGGTATAAATTCCGTTTTCCTCAAGCTTTGAGGCATAGCCCTTGCCTATGCGCCAAAAATCCGTAAGCGGGCGGTGCGTCCACAAGTTTTTGCGGTAGCTCATTTCGTCAAGCTCCGCAATTCTCACCCCGTATCGGTCGGGCGGCATATGCTTTGCCCATATATCCATTGCAATTTTTGCAAGGTACATATTAGTGCCTATGCCGGCAGTTGCGGTTATGCCTGTGGAGCAAAAAACATCATGAATGAGCATTTCTGCCATTTGGCGCGGAGTTTTGCCGTATGTTTTAAGGTAGGCCGAAATGTCTATAAAAACCTCATCTATGGAGTAGACGTGTATATCCTCGGGAGAAATATATTTGAGATAAATTTTATATATCTCGGTGCTGTATTGCATATAGTAAGCCATGCGCGGCGGCGCGGTTATAAAGTCAAGCTCCAGCGACGAATCTTTTTTCAGCTCGTCCGCAAAATATGAGGAAGCTCTGAATTTGTGACCGGGAGCTTTTTTCAAACGTGTTTTGTTTATTTCCTCTACCTTTTGCAGCACCTCAAAAAGCCGTGCTCTGCCGGGGATTTTATAGGCTTTAAGCGAGGGAGAAACGGCAAGACAAATTGTTTTTTCGGTACGGCTTTCGTCCGCAACAACCAAATTTGTTTTTAAAGGGTCAAGTCCTCTTTCCATACATTCAACAGAGGCATAGAAAGACTTTAAATCTATGCAAAGATAAAATTTTTCACTCATATTTTCACCGCACAAATGTTCTATCAATATGCTATAATATTAACTCTTTATTGTGCGTTTGTCAAACAAAAATTTTTGCCAAAAGAAAACCGAGCGCATATTGAAAATATGGTGCAAAGCTTAGCGAGTGGGAGAAAAGAAGAGACAAAAGAATGGTTTATCCGATTGTCAAAACGGTTGACACCGGAGGGTAGAGGGCGATGTTTGGAAACATAGAAAGTAGGTTATGTGATGATTTACGAAGATAACTATAATGAATATTTGGAACTGACTTATGAAATATGTGAAAGCCGTAAATTAAAAGCAGGCGCGCAGGTTCAAGATCATTGTTTGCACGATACAGATGAAAGTTCGTTAACCGAAAGAGAACGTTTTATTATGATTCTCTCGGTTATTATGTATGAAACAGAGCATAATATTTTAACACCGGAAATAAAAGGGGAATTAGAGTATTATTATTTCGACTGGTATCGTAATGGACTTTTAAATGATACGCTCGGAGATGATGAGAAGGAACAAGCCATTAAAGACTTGTGTAATTGCTACGATAAAGTTTTTAACCAATAACGCTTATCAAAAACCGAGAAAAAGCGGGTGCAACATGGGCATTGCAGAATAATCGGTTTTGTAAGGGAGGGGATTTGCAAACCTCTCACGAGTTTAAAAAATTAGGCACTTTGAGAAATCAAGGTGCTTTTTTTATATCTAAAATTCGTTTGCCGGAGTTCGTACAAACCGGGTGACGGATTTATCCTTTTGCGATAAAAAAATACCGGGGCGCTGCCTTTGAAACAGCGCCCCTGAAAAATCATTTGTTTATTTCTTCAAGAATAATTTTGTTTGCGATAACGGGATTTGCCTTTGAACGTGTCTTGCCCATGACCTGACCGACTATTGCGCCGAGGGCTGCCTGTTTGCCGTTTTTATAATCGGCAACGGATTTTGCATTTCTCTCAAGAACCTCAAGAACAACCTGCCTTATAACGTCCTCGTCATTTATCTGTGCAAGGTCCTGCTCCTTAACAAAGGCAACGGGGTCAACACCGGAATGCCACACCTCTTTAACAAGGCGCTTTGCCGTGCTGCTGTTTATTGTCTGGTCGTCTGCCATGTTTGCAATGGCGGCGAGAGAGTCAACAGAAATAAGAATTTCTTTGGTGTCTGGGTCAAGAAGTCTGAAAACCTCGCCCGTGAGGAGGTTTGCGGCAATTTTGGCATTGGTTGTTTTTTCTGCAACCTTTTCAAAATAATCCGCAATGCTGATGTCGTTAATCAGCATCTCCGCACAGTAAGCGTCAAGACCGTATTTTTCCATGTACTGCGCCTTGCGCTCATCGGGCAGGGTGGGTATTTCGGCGCGGTATGCGTCAAGCTCACCGTCTGAAATCTCGATAAACGGGAGGTCGGGGTCGGGGAAATAGCGATAGTCGTTGGCGTTTTCTTTTCTTCTCATCGAATATGTCTTGCCGGTGTTGGCGTCAAAGCGGCGGGTTTCCTGATAAATCTTTTCTCCCGCTTCAATCGCCTCTACCTGACGCTTGTATTCATATTCAATAGCCTTGGAGATGAATGAGAAGGAGTTGAGGTTTTTCATCTCTGTTCTTGTGCCGAATTTTGTTTCGCCTTTTTTCCTTACAGAGAGGTTGACGTCGCATCTGAGGCTGCCCTCCTGCATTTTGCAGTCCGAAACTCCGGTGTACATAATTATTGCGCGGAGCTTTTCAAGGTATGCGATAGCCTCCTCTGGGCCTCTGATGTCAGGCTCCGAAACAATTTCGATAAGCGGAACACCGCAGCGGTTGCAGTCTATCATAGTGCCGTATTTGTCGTCGTGCACAAGCTTGCCTGCGTCCTCTTCTATGTGTATTCTGGTGATGCCTATGCGCTTTTCTTCGCCGCCGACGTTAATATCTATGTGACCGTGCTCACAAAGCGGCAAATCATACTGCGAAATCTGATAAGCCTTGGGAAGATCGGGATAGAAATAGTTTTTTCTGTCCTGCTTCGATTTTTGGGTGATTGTGCAGTTTGTGGCAAGCCCTGCCTTTACGGCATAGTCAACAACCTTTTTGTTGAGCACGGGCAGTGTGCCGGGCATACCCATGCAAACGGGGCAGCAGTGAGTGTTAGGCTCTGCACCGAATGTTGTGGGGCAGCTGCAAAATATTTTTGTATCGGTTTTAAGCTCAACGTGAACCTCAAGGCCTATAACCGTTTCATAGTTTTTTATAAGATTCATTCTTTCGCACCTCCCGCATAGTCGGTTTCAAAAGCATAGCCTGCGCGGTAAAGTGTTGCTTCGCCGAGCGGTTTGCCTATAAGCTGCATTCCTATGGGCATATTGTCGCCGTCTTTGCCGCAGGGCAGCGAGAGCGACGGAACACCTGCAATGTTTATCGGCACAGAGTAAATATCGCCCATATACATCTCAAGCGGATTATCCGTTTTTTCGCCGAGTTTGTAAGCCGTGGTTGGCGCAACAGGCGAAATAATAAAGTCGCATTTTTCAAACACCTTGTTGTAATCGCGTACAACGAGCGTTCTGACCTGAAGAGCTTTTTTATAGTATGCGTCATAATAGCCGGAGGAAAGAGCGAAGGTGCCGAGCATTATTCTGCGCTGAACCTCGGGGCCGAAGCCCTCGCTGCGCGAATTTTTATAGATGTCATCAAGCGTTTCCGCATTTTCGCTTCTGTAGCCGTAGCGTATGCCGTCAAACCTTGCAAGGTTTGAAGATGCCTCTGCCGACGAAATAACATAATATGCGCTCAGTGCGTGCTTTAAAGAGGGGAGTTTGACCTCTTCGATATTTGCGCCGAGCTTTTCATAACGCTTCGCCGCAGCAAGAACAGCGTCTTTAACGTCTGCCGAAACACCGTCGCCGAAAAATTCCGTCGGAAGCCCCACCGTCATGCCCTTGACGTCTTTGCCTATCTCTGCCGTATAGTCGGGCCTGCCGCCGCCGATACAGGTTGCGTCCTTGGGGTCGTGACCGGCAATAGCATTAAGAATAAGCGCATTGTCTTTTACGTTTTTTGTGAGCGGACCTATCTGGTCAAGCGATGAAGCAAATGCCACAAGACCGTATCTTGATACCGTGCCGTATGTGGGCTTCATACCCACAACACCGCAGAAAGCGGCGGGCTGACGGATTGAGCCGCCCGTATCCGAGCCGAGGGTGAATGCAGCCTCTTTAGCCGCAACCGCCGCCGCCGAACCGCCCGAAGAGCCACCCGGTACGCGCTCGGTATTTACGGGGTTTTTAACCGGCTTAAAGTATGAGTTCTCGTTAGTTGAACCCATGGCAAATTCGTCCATGTTTAGCTTGCCGAGCATAACAAAGCCCTGCTCGTTAAGCTTTTCTACCGCTGTCGAAGAATAGCACGGAACAAAATTCTCAAGCATTTTTGAAGCACAGGTGGTTTTAACGCCCTTTGTGCACATATTGTCTTTAATTCCGCCCGGGATACCTGCGAGTGTGCCGAGCTTTTCGCCGGCGGCAATCTTTTTGTCAGTTTCTTCAGCTGTTTTTATTGCCGACTCTGCCGTAACGGTGAGGTATGCGCCGATTTCAGAATCGGTTTTGTTTATATTTTCAAGGTAAGCCTCGGTTATTTCTTTTGAAGAAAGCTGCTTGTCTGCAATTTTTTCGGTCAAAAGCGTTACCGGCATATTTAAAATTTCATTCATTTCGCAGCCCTCCTTTATTCAAATGTTTTGGGAACATAAATGTATTCGTCTGTTTTGGTC
This sequence comes from uncultured Ruminococcus sp., assembly GCA_900539465.1. Classification (GTDB taxonomy): domain Bacteria; phylum Bacillota; class Clostridia; order Oscillospirales; family Acutalibacteraceae; genus CAG-488. The sequence goes on from UQCF01000002.1 coordinate 215,370, forward strand.
TTTGCGTTTGCAAGAAGCTCGTCGCGCGTGAATTTTTCGCTCGATACAACGTCTTCTCTGAAAACATTTTTCATCGGAACAACGTGAGCCGTAACAGGTACGCCCTCTGTGTCAACAGAGCTTAATTCATCTGCAAACTCAACTATGGATTTCATATCCTCTGCCATTTTTTTGCTCTTTTCGGGTGAAAGATGAAGATTTGCCAGCATAGCAACATTGTCAACGTCAATCTGCACCTTTTTCTTTTTTGCGCCGGAGCCGTCTTTTTCGCCCTCCGGCATAAATGCGCCGATAAGCGAAAGCTCTTCAAGCTGCTTTATGTCAACCTCGCTCGGGGCGTCCGTCATCATGCAGGCAGCCTCTTTGTTTTTGGGGAAGGCTATAACCTCTCTTAATGAATCTGCGCCGAGCATGAGCATAACCAGCCTGTCAAGTCCGAATGCAAAGCCGCCGTGGGGAGGTGTGCCGTATTTAAACGCGCCGACCATAAATCCGAATTTCTGCTCGATTTGTTCGTCGTTAAATCCGAGAGCCTCAAACATTTTTTGCTGAATGTCTTGGCGGTGAATTCTGATTGAACCGCTGCCGAGCTCAATGCCGTTAAGCACAACGTCGTATGCCTGTGCTCTTACCCTTGCAGGGTCTGAGAAAAGGTACTGTATATCCTCTTCATAAGGCATCGTGAACGGGTGGTGCATCGCAAGAAAACGTCCCTGCTCCTCGCTCCACTCAAACTGCGGAAAGTCTGTGACGATAAGAAATTTGAAATCGTCCTTTTTACGAAGACCGAGCATATCGCCAATTGTAAGTCTCAGTCCGCAAAGCACTCTGCAAACAACATCAAATTTGTCGGCAGAGAAAAGGATGAAGTCGCCGGGCTTTGCCTCAACCTTGTCGAGAAGCTCCTGCATCTCTTCTTTTGAAAAATACTTTGTAAGAATTGAATATATCTCGCCGTCCGGGCGGTATGCAATCCATGCCATACCTTTTGCGCCGAGCTTTTGAGCTTTTTCCGTGAGGTCTTCTATTGTGGAACGTGTGAAATCCGACTGACCTTTGACGTTGATGGCTCTTACTATTCCGCCTGATTTTGTGGCATTTTTGAATACGCTGAAAGAGCATTTCTTTGCAATGTCCGTTACATCGACTATCGGCAGACCGAATCTTATATCGGGCTTGTCGCAGCCGTATTTATCCATTGCCTCATGCCAGGTCATTCTGGGGAAAGGCTCTTTGAAGTCAATGCCGAGCACCTGCTTAAAGATTGATTTAAACAGCTTTTCAAGGTGAACGAGAATTTCCTCCTGCGATTTAAAGGACATCTCCATATCAACCTGTGTAAATTCCGGCTGACGGTCCGCTCTTAAATCTTCGTCTCTGAAGCAGCGGGCAACCTGATAATATTTATCAATGCCGCCGACCATAAGAAGCTGCTTGTAAACCTGCGGACTTTGCGGCAAAGCATAGAATGTGCCGGGGTGAACACGGGAGGGAACAAGATAGTCGCGTGCGCCCTCTGGTGTTGACTTGCAAAGCTCCGGAGTTTCAACATAAATAAAGCCGTCACCGTCAAGATAATCCTGCGCCGCCTTTTGAACCTTGTGCCTGAATTTCAGGTTATTCACCATAACGGGACGTCTGAGGTCAAGGTATCTGTACTGAAGGCGAAGGTCTTCTCTTACAGATAAATTGTCTTCAAGCGGAAAGGGCAGAGGAGCCGCGTCCGAAAGCAGCTCTATTTCGGTCGCTTTCAGTTCAACCGTGCCTGTCGGTATTTTGTCGTTATAAGTTTCTTCGTCGCGAATACAGATTTTGCCGGTTACGCAAATAACTGCCTGGTTGTGCAGTGCGTCTGCCGTTTTAAAATCGTTTTCGCTCAAATTGCGTGCGTCAAACACTACCTGCAGCACGCCCTCGCGGTCGCCGAGATCTATAAACACAACGCCGCCCATATCGCGCTTGGTTCTGACCCAACCGCAAACAGTTGCGGTTGTGCCGACCATAGACTCGTTTACAAGTCCGCAATATACTGTTCTTTGCTTCATAAATTTTCCTCCGTTCAAGGATTTCTCGGGATTTGCCCGATAAAATATAAAAAGCCTTTCGTCCGCAAAGGGACGAAAGGCTCTGCTTCCGCGGTACCACCCAGATTAGCCTGAAAGGCTCACTTTAAAAGATTAACGCTCTTTAAACGGTCGGTTCTAATTGCCGAGGCTTTCTTCCGACGGCTCAGGGGTGTTGCTCCGGCAGGCTTTTTACCGCACTCTCACCTTAAGCGGCTCTCTTTGAAAAAGCTTTTGCCATATTCCCCGTCAACGCTTTTGCCTATTATACCACTGCCTGTTTTATTTTGTCAATATCGCAGTGATTTATTATTTCCACTCAAACCAAACAGTGTCTTCGCTGAGTATTCTGAGGTTTGAACCCTCTACAAAATAGAAGCTTCTCGTTTTGCCGTTGTAGTTTGAGAAGATGTGATCAACGTCTTTAAGTCCGCCGACAAAAGCCTCAAAAAGGTCTTTGTCATAAAATTTCATCGTAATGGCGACTTTCATGTTGGGGATATTCGTTGCACTGTTATTGTTGACGGACGGAATAAAGCCCGTGAGCCACCATGTTTTGGCGGTTCTTGTGAAAGTCTGCTTTGCGCCGAGCTGAGTAGTGTAGGTGTATTTGCAGGTGATGTCCTGATAATAGTCCTCGGTTACTACGTTATAGGTAGAATAATCTTCTGGCATAGTGTCGGGGCGGTTATAAAGACCTACCTCACAGCCGGCAAATGTCGCACCGTAAAAGCCCTTCCAAAGCTGAACCATCCAGTTCTTATCGCCGAAGTGGAATTTTATTCTGATAGTGTCAAGCGGCATCATTGCCAAAGGAGCAAGGCGGTCATAAAGCTCTGTATAGCCGAAAGTTCTCTGCCAGCCCTGACCCGTGGCATAAAATGCGCCTGATTTTGCGTCATAAGCATAGCCCAAAAGTCCGTTGCCCTTAGCGTCTACTATGCAGCCGGTGTAGCCGTCAACCACGGTGCCGCCCGCGATTTTTGTGAGGTTATAGTTGGGTCTGGGGAAAGACTTTACTTGACCGACCTTATGCTTGAGAATATAAAGTGCGTCCGTCGCGTTGACCTGATTATCCATGTTGACATCAGCGGCTGTCAAACGAACTATGTCGGTTATGAGAGATTCGCCTGTGGAATGATATATAATTTTAAGTGCGTCTGCGGCATTTACTATTGCGTCGCCGTCTGCGTCGCCGCTGACGTATGAGGCATTGTCCGGAAGTTTATCGCTGCCTGCCGAAGCAAATGCCGCACTTGCCGAAAAAGCCGTTACCGATGCCATGATAATGGCGATTATGCGTCTGTGAAGTTTCATTATATTATCCTCCCGATTAAATCACTTTTCTGCTTTAAATGTTTTAAGATTGCCTGTTGCCTTTTGAAGAATACACAGCGCGTCGCTGGAATTTACTTTGCCGTCTGCGGTAACATCGGCATATTTCTTTTGTGTAGCGTTCAAAGCTTTGATGCCGGTTGCGTGCTGAAGAAGCATGAGCGCGTCGCTTGAGTTTATATATCCGTCAAGATTCAGATCGCCGTAGGCTTCTATTATAATGTTTGCGCCGATTGTGTATTTGCCGTCAAACAAAATTTCTATTCTGTTTGAGCCGGAGCGTAATTTGCTCGGGGTTTTAACAGAAAATCTTGCGGGGCTGTCTGCGTATTTTACGGTTACGGTTTGACCGCCCGTGTACTTAACCTGAACGCTCAAACCGTTAAGGTCGTAGCTCGGGGTTATAACCCCGTTTTTATATTGCCAGTCGGTTTTGTATTCATACACTGTTTTGGTCGGCTTGTTGCTTATTTTTACGCCGCTTATTTCTTCCGCTTTAAAATTCAGCTCAAAAGAAACGGTGTAGCCGCAATAAACAAAACAAAACTTGTTTTTGCCGAGTGAAAATTCATTTACCGAGGAGTCAACCTGCCAGTCAACGCCGTTGTCTTTTGTGCAGTCGATTGTTTGAACGGTAGAGTCCGAATATGTGACCTTGAGTTTGGCACCGTCTGTATTTATTGAGTCAAGAACGATAAATCCTTTTGAGTCATAGTGCCAGTTCTTGCCCTTTACAAGGTCTGTGGATGTCGGAGCGGCGGCAAGCTCAATTTTTTTGATAGCCACAAGTTTGAGCTCTGTATCAACATAAACCCCGCCGTCATAGTCGTCAAGAAAAATTCTGACTTTGTTTTTGCCGACCTGCCATTTGCCGCTTATGGGCTCGGCCCACATTGAGCCGCCCCACGGAAAAATTCTGTAAGAGTGTATTTTGCCGTCAACCTCAACGCTTGTTCCGGCAAGATTAAAGTCCATGTTGGGCTCGGGCGTTCCGTTTATGTAAGACCAGTCGGAACCTTCATAAAACGAGGTCTTATCGGGCGGTGTAACAAGCTTTGCAGATACCGCAAAGGCACTTGTGCACATTGAGCTTAAAATAAGCACGGCGCAAAGAAGCATACATAATAGTTTGTTTGTTCTTTTCATCATAATATCAATCCCCTTCTTCATTAGATTTTGCGTTTAACAGCAATATACTATTAAATAGTATACACAAATGCCTAAACGATGTCAATAAATATAACGATAAATTAACATTTCTCGGCACTGAATCAAAGACGGCGGAATATTTTGCAAAATAAAGAAATATTATGGTTTGCAGGTATTATTTTATTTAAAAATTTGATAAAAACTATTGATTTTTATCTCATATTCTGTTATCATACCCTTGTCCAATTAAAATTTTTTTAGGAGATGAGCGATAATCATGAAAAAGACAGCGAAGATTCTTTCAATCATTCTTTCAATTTCAATGGTTCTCGGCGTAACAATTGCACTTGTAGTTTCTGCATTTGCGGTTGACGCTCCGGCTTTTGAAATTAAAGAAGTAAGTGCTGCAAACGGTCAGCTTGTTGCGTCAATCAACCTTAAGAGCGGCACATTCAACAGCCTTGACATGGCATTCAGAACAACAGGCCTTAAGTGCACGGCAATAAAGCCCGGTGCAGATCAGCCCGCAGGTGCATTGATGGGTTCAACCAGCGTGGATGCCACAGGCGATTTGTCAAACATTTCTGTTGTTGCTATGGGAGGCTACTCTCAAAAAGGCGAGATGTATGTAGTTACATTTGACATCACTGAAGAAGAGTATTCTTTTGACATTGAAGTAACTTCATGCTCAATAACAGACTCTAACTACAACAATACCGACGTTACAGCTTCTGTTACCGTTTCGGGCAAAATTGATGCAACTACAACTACCGAGCCTTCGACAGAGCCCTCAACCGAGCCCTCGACAGAGCCTTCAACAGAGCCCTCGACAGAGCCTTCAACAGAGCCCTCGACAGAGCCCTCGACAGAACCTTCAACCGAGCCCTCGACAGAGCCCTCAACCGAGCCCTCGACAGAGCCTTCAACAGAACCCTCAACCGAGCCCTCGACAGAGCCTTCAACAGAGCCCTCAACCGAGCCCTCGACAGAGCCTTCAACAGAACCCTCAACCGAGCCCTCGACAGA
>UQCF01000003.1 GCA_900539465.1 uncultured Ruminococcus sp.
CTTCGAGAGCGTATAGCATTGCTTCCACTCTTCTTTTTTTCATATAATCCCTTCTCTATAAAACATAAAATCTTGCTTAACCATAAACCTAAATCATCACTTTCAACTCCTTTTTTCAACGCTTTACTTATAGTATGTAAGAAGTTAGAAAGTTAAACAGACGAGTTGTTAATCGCATTAAATATAATGTTATTTCAATTAACGGCACGTAAGGTTTGACTATAAGGTTAATTTTGGATTGGAGGGTTTATATCATTTATGAAGATATTTTGTCATTACAATAAAATAGATTTTGCTTAACTTATTTTGTTTCGAGAAGGAATAAATCTGAAATAAAAAAATACTTATCATAACCCCGTAGTAATCAATGCTACGGGGTCGTTTTTTTAACAAATTATTAATTAAATGTAAATTTTTTTAATTACGCAAATCTGTTTTAGTCTAAATTAAGCTTTTTTATCAAAAACGCCAAATCTCAACTAACAAGTTTCTTATAAAGACAAAAATTTATAAGGAGACTTTGTTATGAAATCAATTAAAACTATCCCGGAAACAGTATCATTACTAACGCTTAATGGAATGGATATTATAAGCGCTACAAGGGCGCTTAAATCAGCCATTTTAAATAGCAATGTAAATGTCTTTATCGTAGAAGATAAATTCTATGTTTGCTATGAAGACGTAGTCTTAGCCCTGAAAGGTGGTGCGGCATAATGAACAAGCCACTTTTTTCAATGGGTAAGAATGCTGTTAAACAACTTGAAGCAAACGGCTGGGTTAAATCAGAAGTCGGACATTCCGAAACAATTGAATTTAAAAGAAATTATGAGTTATACATTAGAAAGCGACCGATTTCAGATGTAATAATTACTTCAAATTCGTTCCGAAAAAGTAATATTCGGAACATCTCAGAACCTGAAAAACCGCTTATATCAAAGGTAAAACGTGCGGGGGCAAAAGAAACTAATGGGACCCTCAAATCCAGTTTGCCCCCGGTTGACGGTCTGCCTGACTTTTCACGATATCCGTCGCTTAAGGCTGTACAAAATGGTTCGCCGACCCTTGTTATTGGATTTGACTCTGAATGGTTTGGTGCAAGTCCTCGAAATATTCTAAGCTGGCAATTTGCTCTTGTCTTAGATGGCCTCGTATACGAATTTATTTTTATCAATCGATTTTACAAAGGCTATTCACCTGCAAGTAATATTTCACTTGAATTTGCTATTGGGAGGATTATTGATGAACTTGATAGCAAAAATGAAATTGTTCCAAAAGCTATAAAAGCATCAACTATAACAGTTGATGGAAAACGGAAATATGATAAAGTAAAGCATTATTCCGTAACATTGGTTTGCCATGCAAGTATAGTAGACCTCACCAATTTTAATCAAAGTTCAATATATAATATTGATTTTATGGAAAGATTGACATCTGCAGGCGGTGGAATGTTCAATATGTTTCCAATAAAACTACATCCCCACAGCTTTACAAGGAAATCCGGAAACAAGTACATTTATCCTATAAGTATAAATTTTCGTGACAGTATGTGTTCTGCACCTGCTAAAGCATGCTCTCTCGAAGATTTGGGGGAGACTATTGGTGTACCCAAAATCGAAGTTAATGTTAGTCGAAAAGAACATATGAACGATTTCCTTTTGGCAGAACCGGTAAGATATTTTGAGTATGCAAGTCGAGATGCAATTATTGCTATGCTTTATACTCAAGCAATATACGGTCAAAATCTTACGCAATCCCCGACAATACTTACGGCTGCTGCAAAAAATATGAAGTTAAGCATTAAGAAATACTTAGGATGCAAAAATGATGACGAATATAATGAGAGATATCGTGGTCTTATTTATGTTACTCACGGACTTGTAGAAAGGAAGCCAAGAGGCGACCGTCCCGGGTATTTAGAATCATCTGAATCATTAGAGCCAATTAACGACAGAGCAAACACAGTACAAAACTATGCCTCGTTCTCTTACCATGGTGGGTATAACAGTTGTTCCGAAGTTGGATATTTCCCTTGCGTTACTTTTGACTATGACCTGCAGAACGCTTATCCTACTGCAATGTGTCTTGTTCCGGATGTTGATTGGGGAAACTGTATTCTTGATAGAATGGAAAATCGGTTACTATGTAAATCTGATTTTATTAATGATGATAAGTGCAATTGTTTTCCTATAATGTTTTGCTATGTGAAATTCGAATTCCCCGAGAGTGTTAAATACCCATGCATACCAATTTGTGATGACGGTGTACCTTTTTATCCACGGACATCGGATGGTGTCGAGGGTGTTTATGCATGTGGGCCGGAGTTATACCTTGCTGTTATGCTTGGAGCAAAAGTTTATGTAGAAACCGGTTATAAAATTAGGACACGTTTAAATTGTGATAAGACGGAGAGCTATTCTCTTAGGACAGCAGTTAAACAACTTGTTAGCGATAGAACCCGTGCAAAAAAAGATTATGGAAAAGGTACGCTTGCTGAACTAATTTTAAAGTTGATGGTTAATGGTTCGTATGGAAAAACAGCGCAGGATGTAGTTAAAAAATATGCTTGGAGTGTGTATCGCAACGAAATGGAGGATATCGGTGCTTCTTGTGTTACCAATCCTGTTAGCGCTTCACAAATAACAAGCATAGTACGAGCTGTATTACTCGCAACGCAAAACGAACTATCTAATTGTGGCTATTCAACTTGTTCTGTTACAACAGATGGTTTTATTTCAGACGCTCCTTTTGAAGTTCTTAAATCGTGCAACCTATATGGTATGCGTGCCAAAATGGAAAGTGCACGATTATTCTTAACAGATGGTAATTGCGCTGATATGTGGGAGATTAAACATGCACAAGATGACCTTCTTAATTTTTGTACACGTGGAAATATAAGCCGCTATGCAGTAAAAGATAAGCCTATGATTTTGTATGATAAAAAGTATGACGGTGTATGTGCTCATAATGGCGTAAAGTCAAAATATGAGTCCGGTAGTTTAGATGACCGTAATTGGCTCTACGAAGTAGTTGCATCGCGCAATTCGAAAATATCATATGAATGCAAAGAATGGACCAATTTAAAGGATGTAGTCCATACATATAAGGAAAACCCAAACACACCTGTAGATGCATTTGAAGTAATAAAGCGGACAAAAAATATTAGCATGGATTATGATTTAAAGAGATGTCCTGACTATACAACTCTCAAACCTGATAATATAGTAATTGGTGTAAACACATTTGAAGTTGCACACTTTGATACGCGACCATTTGAAAATATTGAAGAATTCCGAAAATATCGACGGAAAAGGAAGAACGTAGCTGTTCTTCGTACAGTTAATGATTGGTTACTTTTTAAAGCAAAGATTGCTTCAGATGAAGTTAATACAAAGATTAAAGACCTTGAATGGAGCAAATTGACTTCCTGTATAAGATATTATAGAGTGGGTATCATTGATATTCCCACGCTATCGTTTCATAAAGATGATTGGTCAGTTCAAGATATCTGTGATTGGATACAATCGCATAATCATAGCAGCAAATTATTTAAACAATGTAATTGGAAGGATTGTCGTAAACCTGATAGACTTTCTTCCGCATTGCCTATATCTGAAATAAAAGATTTAATGAATGAATTACAGAGCGATATTCCGTAAATATTAGCAAAATGAATTCTTTTGATATTTTTCCCCTCCAAGATTGACTCTTGGAGGGGGATTTTTCTGATATTAAAATAATATACTTGACAAACGCTGCCTTTATGTTATATTACTATTTGAAGTAACATTTGAAGTGCCCAATTATTTCAGATTTATAATTTGTTGTGTATTTGTAGTAAAAATTAAAAACGCACTAATTTCTAATAAATCAGTGCGTTTCGAAATTTATACATCTAAGTTCTGAAACCGTTGATATATAAGGCTTTCAGGCTATTTTAGATTAACCGAAATATCTCTTAAGAAGACCTGCAAAAGCTCTGCCGTGCCTTGCCTCGTCACGAGCCATTTCATGAACGGTATCGTGAATAGCGTCAAGACCTGCTTCTTTTGCTCTTTTTGCAAGATCGGTCTTGCCTGCCGTTGCGCCGTTCTCTGCTTCTACGCGCATTTCAAGGTTTTTCTTTGTGCTGTCGGTTACAACTTCGCCGAGGAGCTCTGCAAACTTAGCTGCATGCTCTGCCTCTTCGTAAGCTGCCTTTTCCCAATAGAGACCGATTTCGGGGTAACCCTCTCTGTGAGCAACTCTTGCCATTGCAAGATACATGCCTACCTCACTGCATTCGCCGCTGAAGTTAGCTCTGAGATCGTCGATAATATCCTGAGAAACGCCCTGTGCAACGCCTACAACGTGTTCTGCCGCCCAAGCCATGTCTTCATCCTGCTTTTTAAATTTTGATGCCGGAACTCCGCACTGGGGGCACTTCTCGGGGGCTGCGTCTCCTTCATAAACGTAACCGCATACTGTGCATACAAATTTAGCCATAATAAAAATCCTCCAAATATAAAATATTTATTTAAAAGCTTATTGCTTCGGTTTGCAGTTGTCACATATTCCGCAAAGTGTAAGCGAATAGCTTTCTATCTGACCTTTTACACTATTGATAAGAGAGCTGTTAAAGGGAGATTTGCCGTTTGGCAGATGAATATCTGACATTTCGCCGCATTTGCTGCACAAAAAGTGGCAATGAGGCTTAGGGTTGCCGTCGTATCTGTCTGCCCCGTCAACCGAAATCTTCATAATGCTGCCGTCCGAGCAAAGCATACCCAAATTTCGATAAACCGTGCCGAGGCTCAAATTCGGAAACTTGCCTTTAAGGCTCATATACAGCACCTCCGCCGTGGGGTGGTCATATCTTGAGCAAAGCTCGCCGATGAGTGCGTCGCGCTGTTTGCTGTGTTTTGTAGCTGCCATAATATCTCCTAACCAATAATGATAATCATTACTGATATTATAATTGCATATTGATGTTTTGTCAAGAGCTTTTTAAAAAATTTTTTTATATCATTTATCTGGTGTCAGCCTTGACATATACTGCATTTTTTTATAAAATATACGAAAAAATCATGAGGTTTTAAAATGATAAAATTTTTGGTTAAATTAAGGAATAAGCTTTTAGGTATTGACGGCAGATCTCAGCTTGAAATTTTAAAAGACAACGGAATGACTGCGGGTGAACGCTGCCATATAATGGAAAACTGTTCAGTTGACATGAGCCATTGCTGGCTGATTTCTATGGGTGACCATGTGACGCTCGCGCCCGGCACAACCATACTCGCACACGATGCCAGTCTGAAAGAATCATTGGGATACACTATGCTCGGAAAAGTGAAAATCGGCAATAATGTCTTTATCGGTGCCGGATCAGTTGTTTTGCCGAATATAACAATAGGCAACGACGTTATTATCGGAGCCGGCAGCATTGTAACAAAAGATATTCCGTCAAACAGCGTTGCGGTCGGCAACCCTGCAAGGGTAATTAAAACATTTGAAGAATATTTTGAAGAGAACCGTAAGCTTACAGAAACCAACCCGGTTTTTGGTATGGACTATAAAATAGACCAAATCACGCCGCAAAAAAAAGAGGAAATGAAATCCCTGCTTGACAATAAAAAAGGGTTTATCCTCTAAAGTAATCGGTTATATAAAGAAATCAGGGGTTGCCGCAAATGCGGCAGCCCCTTTGCTGTGTCAGAATATTATTCTTCATCAAAGAACGAATCGGCAACCTCAAAGCTGTCGCAAATCTGTGCGAACAAACCGTTTGGCTCCAAAGTGCCCTCGTCCAGGCACCGCTGCAAATCCTCCCTTGTAAAAGAAGTATAGCGGCTTGCCATGGCGCACTTTTCTCTTGACTCTATCAAAAAGGACAGCTGATGATCTGTCAGTTTTGAAAATTTATCTTTTCTCTGTGACAAATACTCATCAAAACAATTTTCTTTTTTGCCGGCATAATCCGACAATATAGAGATGAAATAATTCTTTCTGTCCATTTTGCATCAAATCCGATTAAAATTTAACCTTGAAGTTTTTAATTTCAAAAGGTTTAGCTGTGAAGCTGATAGTGTTTTTGTCAAAGTCGATAGGCTCATCGTTTCTCTCAATGAGGTCGCACTCCGCAGCATAGGTTATATCGCTGAAAAGAGTGACGGTTGCTTTGGTTGTTCTGCCGGTCTTTTCAACCATACGAATAATATAAGCGTCTTCTTCCTCACACTTTTTAACAGCTTCAAGAGTGATGTTGTCACAGTCAAGAGTAATGAAAGAGCCTTCCTTCTCCCCTGCCGCTCCGTTTTCAACAGCAACGGGAACAACGGGGTTATTGATTTCAAGACCTCTTGTGAGGGTATCGGCTTTCTTCCATGTGCCTGCGTGCGGATAGAGAGAATAGGTGAAGTAATGCTCGCCTCTGTCAGAGGTCGGGTCGGGCTTGATGGGAGCCTTGAGGAGGGTAAGAATCATCTTATGTTCGTTTACCTCATGACCGTATTTGCAGTCGTTAAGAAGCGATACGCCGTAGTCCTCGTCCGACATATCAATCCAGTTATGCGCATTGACCTCAAATTTTGCCTTGTCATACGGATTGTATCTGTATGAGCAGCACTCCATTGTTGCATACGCAATATCTCTTGTGTAGGTCTTGGTCTGAAGATCGACATCAAAGAAAACTTTGAGAAGCTTCTGATCCTCATGCCAGCTGACGTTGGTGTCGAAATCAATTCTGTCAAGGTCGTTATAAATCAAAATATTCTGATGGATAACGGACTTGAGAACCTCTTTCTCTATTGAAATCATTGTATATACATCGCCGGAAACTATGTCTTTAACAACGCCGTCTTTAAGCTCATATTCACGGTCAACATATGTTGCGACAATATCCCATGCGTCATATCCGCCGGGCATATCCTCAAAGAGTCTGAAGTCGTTGCCCTTGCCGCCCTGTGAAAGAACCTCTCTGCCGTTTGCTTTATCATAGATGGAAACAAGCGTTGCATTGTCGTCAAGAACGAGTTTGAATCTGTCGTTCTCAATCTTTTTGCCGTTGCTCTCGTCATATCTGTGTGCCTTTTCGGCGGGAGCTTTGTAATATACCTTGTAGCCGACTGCGGGGATGTCTTTTGCGATAAATACAAGCTTCTTTTCGCCGTTCAGCTTTTCATACATCTGAGCGGGAACTTTGTTGCCGTTTTCATCGAAAATGTCAACATCCTGATAATCAAGCTCAACCTTTGTTGTTGAGGGAACCGCAAGAGAATTGAAAAGTGCAAACGGCGTGCCGATTTTTTCGTCAAAGCCGATATGCTTCGCAATGCACTTGAGTGCGCCGTCGCGGATTTTTTCGCCCGTCTCTATAACCTCGGCATAAATGCTCATGAGCTTGCCGAAAACCTCGGTGATATGTGTGCCGGGGAGCGAATCGTGGAACTGGTTGGTGAGAATCTTTCTCCAAGCGAGGCTGAGCTCTTCTCTCGGATATTCAAAACCGTATTTTTCTGCTATAACGGCATACATCTCTGCCTGTCTGTAAAGATTTTCGCAGTAGCGGTTTGCCTTTTTAAGAGCAGCCTTTGTCGTATGAACTCCTCGATGCTCTTCGAGATAAAGCTCGTCCTTCCAAGTTACAATCTTATCGCCTGCGGCAACGGCCTTTTGGCGCATATTTTCAAGGGATTCCTCAATTTTGCAGGCCTTTGTCTCGGGAAGTCCGGGGAAGTTTTTGTATCTCTTGACGTACTCGAGCATCTCGTTGTCTACTCCGCCGCCGCCGTCGCCCCAGCCGTAGCAATACATAGACTCGCCGATGGTATCTTTATCGGAATACTTGACCCAGTTTGTTTTGAGTGAATCCGGCTCCATAGAACCGATAAAATGTGTGGGCGGCACGGCTGCAAAAACTTTAGAGCCGTCCGGGCCCTCCCACCAGAAGGAGTTATAAAGCCAGGGATTTGTGTCGTTCCAAATTCCCATTTTATGAGTGACAAAATATTTCATGCCGGCCTTTTTCATAATCTGAGGCATGCAGTAGCTGTTGCCGAAAACATCGGGCAGCCAGCAGGTTTTAGGTGTTACGCCAAACCATTTTTCGGCATAGCGTACGCCGTGCAGGAACTGACGGACGAAAGATTCACCCGAAATGATGTTACAATCGGGCTCAACCCACATGCCGCCGATATATTCCCATCTGCCCTCTTTAACTCTCTTTTGAACCTGCTCAAAAAGGTTGGGGTAATGAACTCTCATTTCTTCATACATGCCTGCCTGGCTCTGTGAGAAAATGAAGTCGGGGTACTGCTCCATAAGACGAAGCATTGTTGCGTGAGTACGGCCTACCTTGCGGACGAACTCTTTGTATGCCCACATATAAACCATGTCAAGGTGAGAGTTGCCTATGAGGTCAAGTCTGCCCATACATTTGTAGTTGGGGTTATTGTAGACCCTGTCATAAAGAACCTTTTTGCACATTCTGAGCTTTGCTTTGAAAACGTCAAAATCCGGCTCGTCAAAATCAACATAGCAAAAAGCCTCTTTAAGGGACTCACGGATAAGAGTTGCATAGTCATTACCCATGCCGGGCATAAACAGAGCGTTATAAACGGCTTTAACGTCCCAATAAATATCTTTTATCTCATCATCCGTTGTGGCAATGAAAGAACACTCAAGCTTTTTGAGCGTACTCTCGTTTGAGTGCCAAACGAAGTATGACTCAATATCAATATCAAAGACTTCTCCTGCCTTTGCACACTCTGTGAGTACAACGGCATTGCGGAACGGGTCAAGCCCCTGGAAGGGAACGCCGTTGACGCTGACAAGCGAATCGCCGCCGAAATAGACATAAAGAGTGACCTTTTGACCTGCGAATTTTTCGGGGATAACGATTTGGTTTTTAAAGAATGCGCTCATTCCGTTGCCGCCCCAGTATTCGCCTACCGAGAGATCTTTCCAACCGTCATAGAGATATTCGTACTCGCCTATATCTTTATAAATGCACTCACGCATTTTCCACGGTTTTGTGTTTTCAAAGTCGGTATAAATTCTCTTTTTAAGAGTTTTGAGCTTAATTTCGGCAAGCTCGTCAAAAGCAAAGATACCTCTCTGCTTGTTTTTTATAAGACCGCGCCATGTGTCAATGTGCGCTTCCATCCCCTCGGTTGAGGGCACGGTTTTCTTTTCGTTTTCTGCCATTGTGTCAACTCCAGTCAAGTATCAGTATAGCGGCTGACCGCCGAACGTCATATGCAAAATATAACAGAATAATTATATCATTGTTAAAATTTGTTTTCAACCGTTTTATTAAAGTTTGTGAGATTTATTTCGATAAAGAGAATAAAACGGCTTTAAATATAAAAAAGCCGCGCGAGCTTTAACTCACGCGGCCGAAATATCAGCTTCAGATAATACCGGAATAAGATGTTGCAGCAACGCTTGCAAAAACAGCAGCCAGCACATTTGTCAATATCGATAATACTATTCCGACAATAAAGCCTATCAGTGCGCCCTTGCCTGCGCTTTTTGCTTTGAGAGGTGTTTTATCTTTAGATGTAAGATATATTATAAGACCTGCAAGCGGAATGAAAAATCCCAAAATAGCATATCCGGTGCTCGGTGCGTCGTTAACCGGCGGAAAGTTCATATTCGGATTATAGCCTTGATAGTTGGGATTATAGCCCTGTGCGTTAGGATTATAGTTTTGCGTGTTCTGATTATAGTTTTGCGTGTTCGGATTGTAGCCCTGTGTATTTTGCGTGTATCCCTGATAATTTTGATTATTTGTCTGTTGATTGGCGGTGTAACCTTGTGTATTTTCGCCCTGAACGGCTTGACCGCAATTTGAGCAAAAAGTGAAATTATCCTCTATCTGTGCGCCGCAATTTGAACAATATTTCATTTTTAACCCTCCGTGTGAATTTTATTTATAATATCACAGCAAATTTGTATTGTCAATTCAAAACATTACAATTTATCAACCGATTTTGACATACAGGCAAAGTCTTGATTTACCGCGATACATAAAAGCCGCGCAAGCTTTACTCGCGCGGCTTAAATTTATTCTGTTTCTTTCCAAGCAAAGTCCGACGAAAGAAGTCTGACTACCTCTTTGGTCACGCTCAAAATTCCTCCCGAGCACTCGCCTTTTTTTATTTCATCGCCGATATATACACGGCACTCGCCGCCCTTGAGCGCGGTTACATAAGGTATGTGCCCTGCAAGTATCGCAACGTCGCCGTCAATGGCTCTGACAGATATTTGCTTTGCTTCGCCGTCATAAACCATACCGCTCGGAGAAGCTATTTGCAAACGGAAATTACTCATATCGCACTCCCCCGTTATGACCTTGCTTTTTCAACTACTTCATCAATAGTGCCTGCAAACAGGAATGCCGACTCGGGAATATCATCGTGTTTGCCCTCTATTATCTCTTTAAAGCCTCTTACGGTCTCTTTGAGCGGAACATATCTGCCCTGATAGCCTGTGAACTGCTCTGCAACAGAGAACGGCTGTGAAAGGAAGCGCTGCATTTTTCTTGCCCTTGCAACGGTTAATTTATCTTCGTCGCTGAGCTCGTCTATACCCATAATAGCGATAATATCCTGAAGCTCAGTGTAGCGCTGGAGTATTCTCTGAACCTCTCTTGCAACCTCATAATGCTCCTGCCCTACAACATCGGGCGTAAGAATACGGCTTGTGCTCTCAAGCGGGTCAACCGCGGGATAAATACCCTGTGATGCAATGCTGCGGCTTAAAACCGTTGTTGCGTCAAGGTGTGCAAAGGTTGTTGCGGGCGCCGGGTCGGTGAGGTCGTCGGCAGGCACATAAACAGCCTGAACAGATGTTATTGAGCCGTGCTTTGTAGAGGTTATTCTCTCTTGAAGCGCGCCCATTTCCGTTGCAAGTGTGGGCTGGTATCCGACTGCGGACGGCATACGTCCGAGAAGCGCGGAAACCTCACTGCCTGCCTGTGTAAATCTGAATATATTATCTATGAAAAGAAGAACGTCCTGCCCCTCTTTATCTCTGAAATATTCCGCCATCGTAAGACCTGAAAGAGCAACTCTCATTCTCGCTCCGGGCGGCTCGTTCATCTGACCGTAAACAAGAGCGGTCTTGTTTATAACGCCGGATTCTTTCATCTCGTTATAAAGGTCATTGCCCTCGCGCGTTCTTTCACCTACGCCCGAGAATACGGAAATACCGCCGTGCTGCTTGGCAATGTTATTGATAAGCTCCATAATAAGAACTGTTTTGCCGACGCCTGCACCGCCGAAAAGACCGATTTTGCCGCCCTTTGCATAGGGGCAGATAAGGTCAACGACCTTAATGCCCGTTTCGAGTATTTCGGTTGTGGACTCCTGCTCCTCATAAGACGGGGCGGGACGGTGTATCTCCCACTTTTCTTTGGTTTTGGGGGGAGGAAGCTCATCTACGGGCTCGCCCAGCACGTTAAAAATACGTCCGAGCGTTTCATTGCCGACAGGTACGCTTATGCTCTTGCCCGTGTCAACGGCGTCGGTGCCTCTGACAAGCCCGTCGGTGCTGCTCATTGCGATACATCTTACAACATTGTCGCCGATATGCTGTGCAACCTCAACGACCAGTCTTTTTCCGTTATTGTCAATCTCAACGGCGTTAAGTATCTGCGGCAGCTCGCCGTCTTTAAATCTGATATCTATAACCGGACCGATAACCTCGGTAACCTTGCCGATATGCTTTTTATTTTCAGCCACTTTGTTCACCTCTTCAGCCTTCGGCTCCTGCCACTATCTCGGTAATCTCCTGAGTAATGGCGTTTTGCCTTGCTCGGTTGTATTTTAAACTAAGATCCTCTATCATTTCTTCGGCATTTTTGCTTGCCGAATCCATAGCTGTGCGCCTTGCGGCAAGCTCGCTCGCATAGCTCTCGCTCACAGCGCCGTATAAAAGCCCTGCCGTGTATTCGGGGATTATTGCGTTAAAAACCGCCTCTGCGCTCGGCTCATACAAAACATAGCCGTGTTGTTTTTCTTCTTTTTTTCCTACGCTCATGGGCAGCACCTTTAAAATATGCGACGACTGACTGAGCATGGAATCAAAACGGGTATAGACGATATAAAGCTCGTCAAATTCACCGTTTTTAAATGCGGAAGAAAGTTTTTTGCCGAGTTTTGAGCAGTCTTTGCTGCCCAGAGAATCTATAACGGAATATTCGTCCGAAAAAATATTTACTCCGCGTTTTTTGTAATGCTCAAGCGAGCGTTTGCCTATCGGCACAACTGTGCAGTCTTTATTTTGCATACTTTCTTTTGCAAGCTTAAAGATATTGTTGTTATATCCGCCGGCAAGACCTCTGTCGCCCGCTATTATTACGAAGCAGCTTTTTTTGACCTCTCGCCCTTTAAGGAAAGGCGATGAATTGCCGCTGTCAAAAGAAGCGGCGTCGCTCAGCGCTGACTGCATGAGGTCAAAATAGGCGCGTCCCTGCTCCATTCTCTCTTTAGCTCTTTTGAGCTTTGACGAGGCGACCAGTTCCATGGCCTTGGTTATGTGCATAGTGGACTCTACGCTTTTTATTCTGTTCTTTACGTCTTTGGCAGACGAACCCATGCCCTGCCGCCTCCTTTATTTAAGAAAAGTTTTGTGAAAATTCATCGAGTGCTTTCTCTAACACTGCCGTATTCTCTTTTGAGAGATCGCCTGTGGTTTTAATATCCGAAAGCAAATCGTCATACTTATTTTTAAGGAATACGCAAAGCTCTTTTTCGTATCTTTTGACATCCCTGACCTCAACATTTTTGAGGTAGCCGTTAACGGTTGCAAAAATAACCGCAACCTGAAGTTCAACGGGCATGGGGGAGTTTTTATCCTGCTTCAAAATCTCAACTATGCGCTCACCGAGAGCAAGGCGCTCTTTGGTGTCGGCGTCAAGATCGGAACCGAACTGAGCAAAGCTTTGAAGCTCACGATATTGCGAATAAAGAAGCTTTAAAGAGCCTGCAACCTTTTTCATAGCTTTTATCTGCGCGTTACCGCCGACTCGGCTGACCGAAATACCGGGGTTTACGGCCGGCATTATGCCCGAATGGAAAAGCTCCGATTCAAGAAATATCTGACCGTCTGTTATGGAAATTACGTTAGTCGGAATATATGCCGAAACGTCGCCCGCCTGTGTTTCGATTATCGGCAGCGCGGTTATGCTGCCGCCGCCGTATTCTTCGGAAACTCTCGCCGCACGCTCAAGCAAACGGCTGTGAAGATAGAATACATCACCGGGGTAAGCTTCACGTCCCGGAGGTCTGCGGATAAGAAGAGACAGTGCGCGGTATGCCACGGCGTGCTTGCTCAAATCATCATAAACAATAAGAACATCTTTGCCCTGAGCCATGAAATACTCGCCGATAGCGCAGCCGGAATACGGCGCGATATACTGAAGCGGAGCAAGCTCCGAGGCTGTTGCCGAAACTATAACGGTATAATCCATTGCGCCCGCTCTTGAAAGCGTATCTGCAAGCTGTGCAACGGTAGAGTTCTTTTGACCTATGGCAACATAGATGCAAATAACATTCTCTTTCTTTTGGTTGATTATGGTATCGACCGCAATAGAGGTTTTACCCGTCTGTCTGTCGCCTATGATAAGCTCACGCTGACCTCTGCCTATGGGAATCATACTGTCAATAGCCTTTATACCGGTTTGAAGCGGCACGCTTACGCTCTTGCGCTTGATAATTCCCGGAGCTTCGGACTCTATGGGTCTGACTTCTTTATAATCTATAGGTCCTTTGCCGTCAACGGGCTGACCGAGAGCATTGACAACTCTGCCTATCATTTTTTCGCCTACGGGTACGCTGACGACCTCGCCGGTTCTCTTGACAACAGAGCCCTCCTTAATATCCGAAGTGTTTGAAAGCATAACTATGGACACGACATTCTCTTCAAGGTTCAGCGCCATGCCGTATTCGCCGTTTTCAAACTCAAGCAATTCGTTGGACATGCAGTTTTCAAGTCCGTGCGCTTTGGCTATGCCGTCGCCGACAAGAATAATTGTGCCTGTCTCGGTTTGCTCAACTTTATTCTCATAATTTTTAATTTGCTGTTTAATTATACTGCTTATTTCTTCAGGGTGAAGAGCCATGGTTACCTCTCCCTTTCTTACAAAACTGTGCTGCCGAGCAGATCTTTTATCTCATCGAGCCTTGATTTTATACTGCCGTCAATCATCTCGCCGTCAAGCGAAAGTCTGATGCCGCCGATGAGAGACTCGTCAATCTTTTCGTGGAGTTCTATTGTTTTTTTGAGCCTTAAAGAAAGGTTTTGCTTAAGTCTTTCTTTTTGTGCATCGCTCAAAGCAACAGGTGAAAAGACCGTGACGACCTCTATATTGTTTTTTTCGTTATAGAGCTTAACGAACTCATCACAGCATCCGCCGATAAAATGAAAGCACCCGTTTTCAACAAGTATTTTCATAAAATTCAGCGTATACGGATGAACCTTACCGCGAAAAGCCTCGTCAAGAAGCTGTGTGCGCTCCTCTTTTTTTACATTCGGTGCAGACATCAACTTAACATACTCGGGCGTGCCGTCAACCAAAGCTTTGAGAGCTCTGACATCGGCAAGAATTACGTCCTCTTTATTCTCTTCTTTTGAAAGGTCAAAGAGTGCGCGCGCATATTCCTGTTTAAGCTCAGCCATCTTGCTCACCTATACTGTCGATAAAAGAGTCAATGAGTTTTTCATGGTCCTTTTCATTGATTTCTCTTTCAACTACTTTCTGCGCTATCTCAACAGAGATCGTTGAGATTTCATCCTTAATTTCGTTGACTGCCTTCTTACGCTCCTGCGCGATGTCTTCGTCTGCTTTGCGAAGTTTCTGCGCCGCTTTTTCGTCAGCCTCGCTGATTATGGACTCGCTCATGCGGTTTGCCTTATCGGTAGCTTGTTTAATGATTTTCTCGGCTTCAAGGTTGACGCCGCTGAGCTTTTCGCTGTATTCTTTTTTATCTTTCTGCGCCGCAGACTGCGCTTTTTCTGCGTCGTCATAGATCTTATCGACTTCCTGCTGTCTTTGAGAAAGCACCTTTTGAACGGGCTTGAACAAAAACTTTTTGATTATAAGGAAGAGAATAAGCAGATTGCATATCGTAACGATAATACTGAACGGATCTATTGATATAAGATCAAGATATTCGCTCATTTTGCGCCCTCCCTTGAGACAAATTTATTTTTATCAAAGCTTGCCGATAAACATATTGGGAGTAACGAACATAAGCATAAGCGCAACAACGAAGCCGTAAATACCTGTTGTTTCCGCAATGGCGCATCCGAGAAGCATTGTAGATGTTACGTTGCCCTTGCACTCGGGCTGGCGACCTATCGCCTCGCACGCCTTACCTACTGCGTAACCTTCGCCGATTCCGGGGCCTATACCTGCTATCATAGCAAGACCTGCGCCTATTGCCGAAGCGGCAAGAATAATTGCTCTTTCCATAAATGAAACCTCCTGTTTATTTTTAAATATATTATCCGTCATCTTCTGCGGCAGACGCTATATAAAGCATTGTAAGCATAGCAAAAATAAATGCCTGCAAACAGCCGCCGAAAATATCAAAATAAGCTGAAAATACAACCGGTATGCCTATTTGGAACAAGGGGAATTGGCTTAAAACACCGGGAAGCCATTTCAAAACCAAAGTTGAAAAACTTGCAAGTGCCGCATAAATAAGAGTCATAACAACCGAGCCCGAGGCAACATTGCCGAAATGACGGAAAGTCATTGACACGGGCGTTGCAACCTCGCTGATTATATTAAACGGCGTCAGAATAAATATCGGCTTTGTGAAGCCCTTGAGGTAATTAAATACGCCGCCCTTCAGCTTGTAATAGGTTATGAGTACAAACACAAGAAGCGACCAGCCGAGTATGGTGTTAAGGTCTGCCGTGGGCGAATAAAGCCCGAATATGCTCAAAAGACTTGAAAATGCCGAAAGTGCCAATATTGCGGCTATGAACGGAGCAAAGCTCAAAAACTTTTCTCCCATGTTTTCTTTGACGAGCGAAGTAACTTTATCGACTATAAACTCGGCTATAATCTGCCGCTTTGACTCGGGTCTAACTTTAAGGTTGTGCGTGAGCACTTTGCAAAGAATAAAAACGAACAAAATAACAAGCCATGAGTTGACCTGCGTTTCGGTTATTCTTATGCCGCCGAGCACGGGGATTGTATATAAAATTTTTGCGCCGGTAATACTGATAGAATCCATTTAGCGCTCCCCTTCTTTCTTTTCGGCAGAAGTTGTTTTGCCCTCGGTCTTTTTGAGAACTATGGATCTGAAGAAAATCACTATTCTCGGGAATATGACCGACACAAGCACCGGCAGCCAGTGAAACCACGGAAGTAATACGCCTGCAGCCATTGCAGCCACGAGCAAACCCGTTCGCAGCATATATGACAGCTGTATTTTTTTCTTTGCCATTTGCTTGTCTTCAAGTGCAACGGCGTTTTGAATGGTAACACCCATGAGCAAAAAATTCAGCACGGCGATAGCCCAGCCCAAAACAGAACCGGTTATAACGGTATAATTATATACGCAAATGTCGGTAAAACGTGCTACAAGAAAAAATATTAAATTCATCAAAACACTGCACACCGCAGAGCCGCCGGCTATTATCGCGGTTTCTTTTTTTACCGTTTTGTCAATTTTTGCCATTGTTATCACCGCCGTTTTTATTATTGTCTTTAGTTGCCTTTTTTATAAAATCAGAAAATGTGCAGGCAGAACTTATCAGCCCGACTATGATGGCGCATATGACCGCCCAATCGCCCACACCGAATCTTTTTTGAAGCCACAATGCAAAGAAAATGCACAGTATGGGCGGCGTTGCCACAGACAAGCCGAACTGAGTTATAAGACTTAAGTATTTTAAATAGCTTAGATTTCTTTTTCCCCTGTTAGCCACCGACAATCACCCTCAATATTCGCTGAATATTTTACAATGTTTTTGTCGTCATGTCAAACAAATGTGAATAAATTTATCTAAAATTAACATAAATCGTATTTTTATCTGTCCTGCATAGGGGTATACTCTTTTCGCGGAGATACCGCAAGATATGCAGGTCTTATAATTTTGTTGCCGTTGATAAGCTCTTCGAGTCTGTGCGAGCTCCAGCCTGCGATTCTCGCTATCGCAAAAAG
The DNA here is from genome assembly GCA_900539465.1 of uncultured Ruminococcus sp. GTDB lineage: Bacteria > Bacillota > Clostridia > Oscillospirales > Acutalibacteraceae > CAG-488. The sequence goes on from UQCF01000003.1 coordinate 17,160, forward strand.
AGGTGTAAACAGCTCTCTGGGAAGACCGAGCATCTGATATACAAATCCGCTGTAAAAATCAACATTTGCACTCACGCCCTTATACATGTTACGCTCTCTGCCTATAACCTGCGGTGCGATTGTCTCAACGCTTGAATAAAGCATAAATTCGTCGCTTCTGCCCTTTTCCGCCGCAAGCTTGCTGACATATTCTTTAAAAATTCTTGCTCTTGGGTCGGACACGGAATATATTGCATGACCTATGCCGTAAACAAGACCGGAGCGGTCAAAAGCCTCTTTTCTGACGATTTTGGTGAGATAATCTTCGACCTGCTCTTCGTCAGACCAATCTGAAACATGGTTTTTTATATCTTCAAACATATCGCAAACCTTTATGTTTGCACCGCCGTGCTTTGGCCCTTTGAGAGAGCCGAGAGCCGCAGCTATGGCAGAATAAGTATCCGTACCCGAAGAAGTGACAACATGGGTTGTGAACGAGGAGTTGTTGCCGCCGCCGTGCTCTGCGTGCAAAACAAGAGCAATATCAAGTATTCTCGCTTCAAGATCGGAGAACTTGCCGTCGTCCCTTAGCATATACAGAATATTCTGCGCCGTTGAATATTCGGGCTTTGGAACGTGGATAAAAAAGCTGTTGCTCTCTTTTTGATAATAGTCATATGCACGGTAACCGTAAACCGCAAGCTGCGGGAACAGAGCAATCAGCTGAAGGCACTGCCTCAAAACATTGGCGATGCTTGTATCGTCGGGGTTGTTGTCGTATGAATACAAGGTCAGAACGCTTCTTGCCAATGAATTCATCATATCGCTGCTCGGAGCTTTCATTATGACGTCTCTTATAAATGAGTTCGGCAAAGAGCGGTAATCAAACAAAAGTCTTTTGAACTCTTCAAGCTCCTGCGCCGTGGGCAAATCGCCGAAAAGAAGAATATAGATAGTCTCTTCAAATCCGAATCTGTCATTCTTTATAAAATCTGAAACCAAATCAACTACATTATAGCCCCTGTAAAAAAGCTCGCCGTCGCAAAGCACTTCCTGCCCGTCAACGATTTTGCGCGATGAAACCTCGGATATTTCGGTAAGTCCCGTAAGAACACCCTTGCCGTTGAGGTCACGCAAACCTCGGTTGACCTTATGTTTGCTGTATAAAGACGGCTCAATTACACTGTTTTCGCATATGTGCTCACTGAGTTTATTTATGCCCGGCGTTATCTCGGAATAATCTCTTTTTTTCATCTCAGTCGCTCCTTTTTTCTCTTATTATGTCTGAAAGTTTAAGCTGCAATCTGACGTACTCCTGCGCGTCGTCCGGTCCGAGTGCTCTCAAAAGCGAAACCGCAAGCGAAATCACTTTCTTTTTGAGCTTTTCAAAATGCTCCTCACCCAAAGGTAAAAGTCTGACCTCGGTCTTTCTGCCGTCGCTTTCACACGGGACGCGCTCGGCATAACCCTTTGACACCATGTTGTTGACTATTGCCGCAGTTCTTGCCGAGGACACTCCCATATCCTTGCTTATGTCTTTTGAAAAAGCCGAACCGCCGCGCTTTTTTATGCAGGCAAGTGCAAATGTTTCGCCGCGCACGCTGCTGTCAATCATTATCGGGTGGTCGTGTTCAAAAGAAACCACCTTTTCAAAAAGCTGCGCCGCCAGCGCTTCATAGTACATAAAATCGCCGCCCTTTTAAAAATTGCTAACACTGTTAGTTATTTTATCACACAATTCGGTTTTTATCAATCGGTAAAGCCCAATTTTTACAAATCTTTAACAAATGCGAAAAAGAACGAACATAATTAAAATCGGCAGAAAGAAGAACAAAAAGTGCTGCCCTCTGCCGTTAAGTTTAGTATTGCGTAAATTCGCCCTTATATTTCTTTATAAAAGGCAATAAGCGCAACAACCGAAAAAATCGGTCATTGCGCTTATTTGAAAGTTTTTAAACAATTAGCCAATGAGTCCTTTGATGAATTCGATAAGAGTATTGATGGTGTCTTTGATTAACTGGAAGTCAAAATTCTTTACGAGCATTTTGAGAGATTCGATTGCCTCATTCCAGTCAAAATTTGCAAAATAGTCCATCAATGATTTAAAAAATGCCTGAATTGTCTCCAACATTCCAATTCGCCCCTTTCGTAATGAAATTCGGAACAAGTCCATGTTTATAATACCATTTCAGGAAATAAAAATCAAGGAAAATTTTTAAAAAGTTGAGTCCGAATCTGTCTCCTCCGGCGGAGTTCTGAAGCCCTCGCCGAGAACCTCGCGCGCCTCGGTAATAACCATAAAGGTGCAAGGGTCCGCGTCTTTGATAATCTTTCTGACCTTTGAGACTTCGCTGCTTCTGAGAACGCAAATGAGCATACTCTTGTGCTCGCCCGTGTAGCCGCCCTCAACGGGAACTATTGATACGCCTCTGGTCATTCTCGAAGTTATTGCCTTTGAAACCTCGTGCGCCTTATCGGTGAACACCAGCAGCATTTTGCCGTTGCCCGCGCCGTACATTACATAATCGACGACTCTTGAGCTTATGAAAATCAGTATTGCGGCATAGAGAGCACTCTCGGCACTTCTGAAAACTATTGCCGCGGAAACGACAACTATTCCGTCAAGAGCCATTATAAGCTTGCCCATTGAATAATGCGGCCATATCCTTTTGAGCAGGCGCATTATGATGTCTGTGCCGCCCGTTGTGGCGTTCCTTAAAAATGCCAAAGAAAGACCGAGGCCGCACAAAGCGCCGCAGAATATGCACGCCAAGAGCTTATCGCCCTTATAAGCAGGGATAATTCCCTTGCTTATCATAGCTGTCATTGCGTCCATAACAAAAGACAGCATTGTTGTGACCCACAATGTTTTGATTGTGAATTTTTTGCCGACAAACAGCCACGCGAGTATAAAAAGAGGAACGTTCAAGACAAAGTTCGTTATACCGATAGGCGTATGGATAAGATAATTTACTATTATCGCAACACCCGTCATTCCGCTTTGTGCAAGGTTATTCGGAACGGCAAAGATTGTAACGCCTGCCGAATAAGAGATACAGCCGGCAAGCCAAAAAAGGTTGTCAACCAAAACATCAAGTATCTTTTTCTTTTTATCAGTCATCGCTCTGCCCCTTAATCATATAAAAAAGTTCTTTTATTCTATGTATATCGCCGGAAAGATAAAGATATCCGAAAATAGCTTCAAGCCCGGTTGCCTTGTGGTAATCGCCCGTTGTGGCATTTTTTGCAATATGCGATGTTTTGGCATTGCGTCCGCGCCTGTAAACCGCAAGCTCATCTTCTGTTAATATCGGCAAAATAAGCTCTGCCGCATGAGACTGCGCCGAAGCTTTGACTTGCTTCACGGCAAGCAAATGCAAATCGTTTGCAGGTCTGTTTGCCTTGCAAATAAGCTCCTCGCGCACCAAAAGGTCATAAACCGTGTCGCCTATAAATGCGAGAGTCAACGGGCTGAGCTGTTTTGCGTCAACACTGTTTTCGGATAAAAGCCTATCCATCATCTTCACCTTTCAAATGTAATTACGGAACATAGTCAAACTCAAGGTCGTATATAGACACCGTATCGCCCTCTTGTATTCCCTTTTCAACAAGAGCGTCTATTATGCCGCTTGAGTGCAGGACACGCTGAAAATATTGCAGCGACTCATAATCGTCAAGGTCTGTTCTCTGCAAAATTTTAAGAAGCCAGTCCGCCTCGACAAAATAGACATCGTCCTCAACGGTGACGGTAAACTTGCCGCTCTTGTTCTTTTCAAAGAACTCGGCCGGGATTTCTTCTTTTTCATACTTCTTTATTGCCGGAAGAGCCGCAAGCTTTGCCGCAACAGCGTCTATAATCTCTTTTGTGCCCTCAACAATCGGAGCGCACATTGTATAAAAAGCATATCCGTGCTCTTTAAAATAGTTTTGCAGTCTTTCTATCTGCTCATCCTCGGCAAGGTCTATTTTGTTGCCGACGACTATCTGTTCGCGCTTTGCGAGCTCCGGATTGAACTTTTTGAGCTCTTCGTTTATTTTCTCAAAATCTTCTATCGGGTCCCTGCCCTCACTGCCTGCCACGTCTATAACATGAACCAGCAGTCGGCATCTTTCAACATGGCGCAAAAATTCATGACCGAGGCCTACTCCGTCACTCGCACCCTCAATAAGACCGGGTATATCCGCCATGACAAACGAGCTGCCCTCGCCGAGCGAAACCACACCGAGCACAGGTGTAAGAGTTGTGAAATGATAGTCGGCAATTATCGGCTTTGCCTGGCTGACAACAGAAATAAACGTTGATTTGCCTACATTCGGGAAGCCTATGAGCCCGACATCCGCAAGAAGCTTCAGCTCAAGCGAAACCTCCCACTCCTCACCGGGAGTGCCGTTTTTTGCAAAGCGCGGCGTTTGCCTTGTAGGTGTTGCAAAATGGGGATTTCCCCAACCTCCTCTGCCGCCCTTTGCGGCTATAAAGGTTTCGTCATCGGACATATCGGCCATTATCTTTCCGCTTTGCACCTCGCGTATTACCGTTCCGCGCGGAACGAGTATGACAAGGTCTTCGCCTTTTTTGCCGTTTCGTCTGCCGCCCGAACCGGGCTGACCGTTGGGGGCTTTATATTTGCGCTTATAGCGAAAATCCGCCAATGTTGCAAGATTGTCGTCAACCTTAAAAACAACGTCGCCGCCCTTGCCGCCGTCGCCGCCGTCCGGCCCTCCGGAGGCAACATATTTTTCTCTGTGAAAAGAGACTGCGCCGTTGCCGCCGTCGCCCGCTTTAATTTTAATTTTCGCTATATCTACAAACATAATAATCACCATAGCCTTTCAGCCAACAAATAGTTTATTAAAAATCGCCATATATCCTGTGCTGCCCGAACAGGCATAAACGGTGATTTCTGCCGGTTCAAAATTATGCCACAGGCAAATTTTGAAGGCAATTTAATTTTAGCAGTGTGATTTTTACACTATTTACATTTTAAATCAATAGATTTATATTTCTGCTCTCGCAGCTTTGATATTTTTAACAAACCTTTTGGCTGTTTCGGTTATCAGCGCATAGTCGCCCGTTTTTGCCCCTGCGGTCAAAGAGCCGCCTGCGCCGAGAGCAACTGCGCCCGCCTTTATCCACTCACCTGCGTTATCGGCTGTTACGCCGCCGGTGGGCATCATCTTTGCATAAGGTAAAGGACCTTTTATATCTTTGATAATTTTAGGACCGAAAAGGTCGGCAGGAAAGATTTTGAGTATATCCGCGCCTGCCTCCATAGCCATAACTGCCTCGCGCACACTCATAACACCGGGCATAACGGCCATGCGGTATCTGTTGCACAGTTTAACAGTCTCTATGTCGAAATACGGGCTGACAATATACTGCGCTCCGCAAAGCATTGCCATTCTCGCGGTTTGTGAATCCATAACCGTGCCCGCACCGAGAATCATCTCTTCGGGGCTGTATTTGTTTGCCAAAAATTCTATAACCTTATCTGCATGGGGAACGGTAAAGGTCAGCTCTATTGCCGGCACACCACCCTCAAGGCAGGCTTCTGCTATTCTCTGCGCTTCATCGGTAGTTTCTGCGCGAACAACCGCTACTATTCCGCAATCTTGTATTTTTGTAAGAATTTGTTCTTTATCCATACCGCTCGCCTACCTTTTTATTTTTGCGCCCGAGCCCGACATCAGGCCCTCAACCTCTGCCAAAGAGGTCATGGACGAGTCGCCCGGTGAAGTCATTTTGAGAGCACCGTGCGCTACGCCGAAGTTCACCGCTTTTTGCGGGTCGCCGCCGTTTAAAAGCGAATATATAAATCCTGCCGCAAAAGCGTCTCCGCCGCCGATGCAGTCGTAAATTTCAAGGTCTTTAAAAGAGAGGCCGTCATACATCTTGCCGTCGGCATAGCATACCGCGCTCCAATCGTTGACGGTTGCGCTCTTAACCTTGTGAAGTGTTGCCGCAGCAGCTTTGAAATTGGGGTAATCGGCAGCAGCCTTTTGCATCATATCATAATAGCTCTCGTGCCCGTTTTCTCCGTGCGAAGTGTTGTCATAACCGAGGCAATCTGAAAAATCCTGTTCGTTGCCTATCATGACGTCTATGTATTTTGCAATTTCGCGGTTGACCAGACGGGCGCGTTCCTTGCCGCCTATATCTTTCCATAAAGCGTTGCGGTAGTTGAGGTCATAAGACACAACCGTGCCGTATTTTTTTGCAGTCTTTACGCCGTCGAGTAAAAGCTCTGCCGAGTTCTCTGAAAGTGCGGCAAAAATTCCGCCCGTATGGAACCAGCGAACGCCGAGTTCACCGAAAAGATACTCCCAGTCTATGTCGCCTTTTTTAAGCTTTGTGGGCGCGGTTCCCGCTCTGTCATAAACGCTCAGAGCTCCTCTGAGACCGAATCCGCGTTCGGTAAAGTTAAAACCGTTGCGAACATTTTTGCCGAGATCGTCATAAGGATACCACTTGACAAATGACGTATCCACACCGCCCTGGAGCATCAAATCTTCTATGAGCTTGCCGACCTCGTTATCCGCGAGAGCGGTAATTATCGCGGTTCTTTGTGAAAAAACTTTTCTGAGTGCTCGCGCGACGTTATACTCGCCGCCGCCCTCCCACACTCTGAAAGAGCGTGTGTTTTTTATTCTCATATCGCCAGGCTCAAACCTTAACATAACTTCGCCGAGTGAAACCAAATCGAATTTGCAGTCTTCTTTTCTCTTTAAATTAAGTTCCATAAACAAACCGCCTTTTATTTTTTAACCTCAAAAGGTATGTTGTTTTCTTCTGCATATTTTTGAATTGCAGAGCCTTCGGAGCCGTGAAGCGTGACCTTGTCGGGGTCGGTATCCGCATACTGTGTGACAATCTGCTCGCCGAATTCCGTAACCGAGTCGGGAACAGTGAGATTATGAAGGTCGTCCATATCATAAAAAGCTCTGTCGTCTATCTTTTTAACGGTATTCGGAATTTCGACATATACAAGATAGCCTGTCTCTCTGAATGCGTCAACGCCGATTTCGGTAACACCCGAGGGAATAATAAACTCATAAGTGCCGTCGATACACTCAAACGTGCCCTGCTCGATAACTTTTAAAGTATTATCGGGAATTATAAATTCATCAATCGAAAGGCAGTGAGAGAAAGCGTATTTGCCTATTGACTGCAACGCATTTGAAAACTCTATTGTTCCTTTGCAGGCAGCCATCTGATAAAAGCCGTAATCGCCGACGGTTTTAACCGATTTGCTCATTTTCATCTCGCCCAAATTTGTGCAGTAGCTGAAAGCATAGTCGCCTATGTGCTCTGTTCCGTCGGGTATTGTGTAGGACGCGGTGTCGCTGCCCGCGGGGAAAGAAACCAGCGTTTTTTTGTCGGCAGTGAAGAGAACACCGTCAACAACGGTATAGTTTTTATTTGAAGAATCGATCCTATACTCCTGTATTTCTATGCAGTGATTAAAGGTTGTTGACGATATTTCGGCAAGAGAAGACGGAAGCTGTACGATTTTTATTGCATTTCGGTTTGCAAACGCATATGCTCCGATTTTTTCTACTTTATTAAAATCGACCGATTCTATATTATCGTCGTTTTGATTTTCATAGCCCTCATAATCGCGGTAAAACGCATAGGCTCTGACTGTTTTAACGCCGCTGTTTATCTCTATTTTGCGCTCGTATTTGCCGTAAGGGAAATCAACGAGTACAGTGCCGTCATAAGAATAAAGCACGCCGTCCGACACTCTGAAATTTGTGTTGCCTGCGGCAATTTTAAACTCTTCGAGGAGCATACAGCCGGAGAAAACCTTGTAGCCGTATTTGCTCAAAGCAGATGGAAGCGTAACTTCTTTTAAGCTCTCACAACGCATAAACGCGCCGTCGCCGATTTCCGAAACGGAATCGGGAATTGTCATTTTCTTAAAAGATATACAATAATCAAATGCGTGCTCGCCGATTTTTAAAAGCGATGAGGGCAAAGTGACCTCTGGAAGCGCCGAGCACTCATAAAAAGCATAATTGCCTATGGTTTCAAGTCCCTGCGGCAAATTGACGCTTATAAGCTTATCGCAGCCGTGAAAAGCGTACTCTCCTATTGATTTGACGCTGCCGGGCAAAACGATTTTTGTAATATCCTCGCAGTTTGCAAAGGTATATGCTCCGACATTTTCAACTCCGTCGGGTATGCTCCAGCTGTCTTCAAGTCTGCCGGAGGGATAGTGCAAAACGCTCTTGCCGTCTTTTGAATATATAACGCCTTTTTCTGATTTATAAACGGGGTTGCCGCTTGCAACAGTATAAACCGTTACCGTTGTACAGCCTGAAAATGCGGACGGGTCGATATACACTACATTCTTGGGTATATCAACGACCTCTATCGCGAGCATACTTGAGCCGATTGCGTTTTCGCCTATACCTTTAACGCTCTTGCCGCCGAGCCTTGATGGAATATTTACACGCTTATTTTCGCCGATATATGCGGTTATAATCGTGTAATCTTTATAAATGTCATACTCATAATCGTCATTGGACTCACTCTTTATAAATTCAGAGTCTTCAAGCGATTTACCGTCATATTTGCCGCTGTCTCCGCAAGCGCAAAGTGCCGACAAAATAACGGTGCAAAGAAGAATGAGGGTAAGTGCTTTTTTTGCTGTTTTCATTTTTCACACTCCCGAATAAGCGTTAAATCCACCGTCAACGGCTATTGTTGTGCCGGTGACAAAGCCCGAATAATCTTTATCGCAAAGGAAAAGGAGAGCACCCGAAAGCTCCTGCGGTTCGCCGAGCCTTTTCATGGGCGTTGCGGCAAGAATTTTGTTTGTTCTTGCGGTGGGCGTGCCGTCCTCATTCCACAAAAGAGTTTTATTTTGATTGGTTGAAAAAAATCCGGGAGCTATCGCATTCACCCTGATACCCATATCCGCAAAATGAACGGCCATGAATTGAGTGAAGTTTGCAACCGCGGCCTTTGCCGCCGAATAAGCGGGTATTTTTGTGAGGGGTCTGAATGCGTTCATCGAGGTTATCATTATGATACAGCTGTCGTCTTTAAGAGCCATATCGCGTGCAAAAACCTGCGTAGGAATAAGAGTGCCGAGAAAGTTTAAATCAAAGACCGAGGCTATTCCCTTGGGGTCAAGGTCAAAAAATGTTTTGACGCTGTCGTCTTTATTTAAAAGGTCTTCTTTTTCGAGTGTTTCTTTTGAGGTTGTGCCTTTGGGGTTGTTGCCGCCCGCTCCGTTAAGAAGAATATCACAAGTGCCAAGAGAATTGTTGATTTTTTCTCTCGTTTCTTCCATACTCTCTTTATTTAAAACATCGCACGAGAGAGCAATCGCCGTACCACCGCAAGCGTTTATTTCGTCCGCAACCCTTTGCGCCGCGCCGAGGTTAATATCGAGTACCGCAACCTTAACGCCCTGCTCCGCAAGCGTTTTTGCAAAGCCGCTGCACAGCACTCCGCCGCCGCCCGTGACAACGGCCACCTTGCCGTTTAAGCTGTCATGTTTATTCATAAAGACTCCCCTTTCAAATATCTTTGCGCTGTTTTTCACAGGCTTCCCAAAGCCCGTTTAAATAAGCCGCGCCGAGCGCCCGGTCATAAAGGCCATAGCCCGGTCTTGCGACCTCGCCCCAAATCATTCTGCCGTGATCGGGTCTTATATATCCGTCAAATCCGACATCCTGCAAGGCTTTCACTATTTCATACATATCAAGAGAACCTGCGGAAGAAAGATGCGCCGTCTCGTTAAACCACTTGTCGTCAAGCCTTACGTTTCTCAGATGTGCAAAATAAATTCTGTTGCCTGCTTCTCTTATCATCGCAGGCAGGTCGTTATCTTTGCTTGCGCCGAGCGAGCCTGTGCAGAATGTTAAGCCGTTGCAAGGGCTGTCAACAAGCTTTAAAAGCTTTTTAATATCGCCGATATTTTTGACTATTCTCGGCAAAGAGAATATATCCCATGGCGGATCATCGGGGTGAATTGCCATTTTAACTCCGTACTCCTCGCATGTGGGAATAATGCCTTCAAGAAAAGTACGAAGATTTTCCCAAAGGTCGTCCGCCGTTACACCCTCGTATTTTTTAAACAGGTCTTTTATCTCACCCATTCTCTCGCTTTCCCATCCGGGCATGGCGTAGCCGTTGGAGTTTTCGTCAATCTCTCTGAACATATCCTCGGGGCTTTTGCCCTCAATCTGCTTGCCGTTGTAGCAAAGGCATGTGGAGCCGTCCGGCATTTTCATGGCAAGGTCGGTTCTTGTCCAGTCAAAGACGGGCATAAAGTTGTAGCATATAACCTTAACCCCTGCCTGCGAGAGATTTTTTATGCACTGCTTATAATTCTCTATATATTTTTTTGCAGACGGCAAACCAAGCTTTATATCTTCATGAACATTTACGCTCTCTATGCACTCCATGGTAAGACCGGCATCTTCAATCTCTTTTTTCATGCCGTTTATCACATCGAGCGGCCAAACCTCGCCGGCAGGCAGCTTGTGGAGTGCGGGCACAACGCCGCATACGCCCGGAATTTGCCTTATCTGTTCGAGAGTTACGGTGTCTTTATCTTTGCCGAACCATCTTATTGTCATCTGCATACAAAAATCACCTTTATTTTAAAAATACTGGTTTGCCAAGCTTTGAAGATTCGTATATTGCGAGCAAATCTTTTATGACAAGACCTGCTTCAAACGAATCTATCGGGAAGTGTTCGCCCGATTTTATATGCTCATAAAAATCCGCTATCAAACGTGAGTGACTGTCACCCCATTCGCGTTTGCCGACATTATTTGACGAGTCGCTGTCTGAAAACAGAAGCTTTATTTTGCCGCCGCTGATTTCAAAGACATTGCCGCCCTCTACTCTGAGCGTTGCCTTTTCGCAGTTGATATCAACAAGCGGCTCCATGCCGATGCCTGCGGCATTCGTGGCAAAATACACTCCCCTTGTGCCGTCGTCAAAAGTGAAGTACACACTCGCGGTATCTTCGACTTCAATATCGTCTTTCAAATGAAAATTTGACACTTTTGCATCGACTGAACGCGTTGTTTTGCCGCTGAGATATTTAAAAAGGTCGTGAGTATGTATTGCCTGATTTATCAGCACACCGCCGCACTCCTCTTTTAAAGTGCCGCGCCAAGGGTCTGCATCGTAATACTCTTTATCTCTGCGCCAGGTGACAAGTGCGCGTGCGGAGAGCACGTTGCCGTATTCTCCGCCGTCCAAAAGCGACTTTATAAATTTGACAGACGGATTATATCTGTTTTGAAAGCATACGGCAATCTGTGCCGATGAATTTTTTTGAGCGTTTTGGAGCTTTAAAAGGCTCTCTTCGGATACGGCGCACGGTTTTTCCAATACAACATTTATGTTTTTTTGAAGTGCTTTAGCCGCCATATCGGCATGAAGATAGTGCGGTGTGCAGATGTGAACAACATCAATGCTCTCTTTTTTGAGCATCTCGTCATAATCCGTATATGCTTTGCAGCCGTATTTCTGCGCGCACTTTTCGGCGCGCTCTTCTATTATGTCGCAAACAGCCGCAAGAGACACGCCTTTGTCTTTTAATTTTTCTATTGCGGCAAAATGGCAGGAGGAAATTCCTCCGCAGCCGACAAGAGCTATTTTCATGTGTCTCGCTCCTATATCAATAAGTACCGCTCATATCCAAATTAACCTTTTCGGTGACTTCTTTTTTACCCTTTGAACCGGCAATTTTCTTTTGAAGCTCCGAATAGAACAAATCCTCGTCAACAGGAAGCTCAACCGTTTTATCGAGCCAGCTTGAAAGATGTGCGGCATTGGAAATTCTTACTCCGTTTATGCCCTCTTCGCCCTTTGCGACAAGAGGCGTTCCGCGAAGAATATGAGAAGCAAAGGCATTGAGAACACCCGGGTGCTGCTCATTGAGCCCGTCTGTTTCAACGGGAACAACTCGAGTCTTAATTTCTGCAAAGCCCTCTTCACTCTCGGCGCAGTTTACGCTTATGGGTGTTTCAAGCTCGGTAAGCGTGATTTTCTCACCGTTTTCGCAAACTATTTTTGCACTGTCAAGAGTGATTTCAAGGCGGTTTGAACCGGGATAGTCACCGGTCGTTGTTACAAACACACCTGTTGCGCCGTTGGGATATTCGGCATAGATTGAAACATCGTCTTCAACCTCTATATCGTGCCATTTGCCCTCATTGCAAAACGCTCTGATTTTAGACGGCATTCCGCAAATCCACTGCCACAAGTCAAGCTGATGCGGGCATTGATTCAAAAGCACTCCGCCGCCCTCACCGGACCATGTCGCACGCCATCCGCCGGAGTTATAATATGCCTGGGTTCTGTACCAATCTGTAATTATCCAGTTCACACGGCGCATTTCGCCGTATTTGCCGCTTGAAACAATCTCTTTAATCTTGCGGTAAACGCAGTTTGTCCTCTGGTTAAACATAAGGGCGAATGTCTTATCGCTCTTAGCTGCAAACTCGTTCATTTCGCGAACCTGCTTTGCATATACGCCGGCAGGCTTTTCGGATACAACGTGAAGTCCTTTTTTGAGTGCTTCAATAACAAGCGGAGGGTGGAAATAGTGAGGAACGCAGATAACGACTGCGTCTGCTTCGCCGCTGTCCATAAGTTCCTCGGCGGAATTATATCTCTTTGCCCACGGCAGATTTTCTTTTGCCCATTCAAGCTTTTGAGGGTTAATATCGGCAACTGCGGTAATACGCATCTCTTTTATTTTGCCTGCAAGAAAGTTCTTTGCATGCGCCGTACCCATATTACCCATGCCGATAATGCCGAAGCGAATCGGCTGAGCCTCCTGCGCCGCTTTGTGCATTGCCTGTGCCGCGGCTTTGAAGGACTCCTCAAGGCTCGGATAAATATTTTTCATATTTTTTTCGGTTGTATCGTCTGTTTCAAGTGAAGAAAGACCATCAAACACTTTGAGGTGCGGCTCAAGAGAAAGCACTCGCACGCCCTTTTTGCAGGCGAATTTTTTGAGGATTTCGATAACATTGCCGTCTCCCTCACCCGCAGGAACTACGGTGCCGTCTTTCAAAGCGTCCTTTATGTGCATATATTCTATTTTGTCCTCAAGCAAATCATATGCCGCAAGAGTATCCTCTCCGCACTGAACATAGTTTGCCGGGTCAAATACGCCGAGAAGCCCGTTGCATGAGTTAAGAACATCCGCCATTCTCTCTGCGGTATCGCCGTATACGCCCTTTTCGTTTTCGAGGCAGGGAATTATTCCACTCTCATTTGCAAGATCCGCCATGGTCTGAACACGTCTTATAACCTCATCCCTGTATTCTTCATGGCTTTGTGAATTCTCAAAATAGAAGCTGAATATTCTGATATATTTTGCTCCGAGTGCCTTTGCGAGAGCAAGGGTGTTTTTATATTTTTCAAGATGAGCGGCAAAATCGTCCGTTATGTTGATTTTGCCGTAGCAGGAACCGATAGACGAAACGTGCATACCTGCCTCGTCCAATTCCTTTTTCATCTTTTTGGCTTCATCAACAGACAAATCATTAACCGAATCATCACCGAAGCCGCGAAGCTCCATATGAGTAATTCCATTTGCCTTGCACGCTTTTATCTGACCTTCAAGGGTTGTTTCGCCGGATTCATCACTGAATGCAGAAAATACAAAATGTGCCATATAATCGCTCCTTTAAGCCATATATTTACATACAAAGATATGATAACACATAATTTATTTTAATGGAATAGCAAAATAAAAATAATCTTTTTTTTTAAGAAAAAAACTGCCGCCAAAATCAGCGACAGTTTAAATTTATTTTATTATATCGCAATAACCGGGCAGCATTGCGACGCTTCTTTTGAGTATTCCCTGCATATAGGCTATAGCCGTGCCGTAGTTTGTCATGGGCACGCCCATATCCTGTGCGCATTTCATGCGATACTGCACCTCGCGCGAGTTGAGCATACACCCTCCGCAGTGAATTATCAAATCGTATTTTGAAAGCTCCTCAGGAAATTCCGTACCCGAAGATGTTTCAAACCTTATATTTTTGCCGGTATACTCTTTGAGCCAGCGCGGCAGTTTAACAGTGCCTATATCATCGCACTGCCTGTGGTGGGTGCAGCCCTCCGAAATAAGAACCAGGCTGTTATCACCTAAGTTCTCTATTGCCGCCGCTCCTTTGAGAGCAGGGGCAAGAAAGCCCTTATATCTCGCCATCAATATTGAGAAAGAGGTCAGCGGAATATCCTCGGGAGTATCTGCCGATACCTTTTTAAAAGCCTGGCTGTCGGTTATGACGAGCGACGGCTTTTTGCCGAGAGAATTTAATGTCTCTTTAAGCTCCGACTCTTTGACGACTATTGCCGCGGCATTTGCCTCAAGCACATCTCTTATAGTCTGTTGCTGAGGCAGAATGAGCCTGCCCTTAGGTGCGGCGGAATCTATCGGAACAACGAGAACAACAAAATCGCCTTTGTTTATTAAATCTCCCGCGATTTTAAGGGTGAAATCATCGGTTTTAACCAAAGAGCCTATCATTTCTTTAAGCTCATAAATATTTTGCTTTTTGAGTGCGCTGACATATATAGAGTTCTTCTCTTTAGGTTTATCCCCCGTTAAAAGGTCGGACTTATTGTAAGCTATGACATAAGGAATGTTTTTATCCTCAAAAAGAGAAACAAGCTCTTTATCGCAGGCGGTAAGACCCGAAACCGAGTCAACCACCAGCACCGCAACGTCGGTTTTATTGAGCACCTGCTTTGTTTTTTTGACTCTCATCTCGCCGAGAGTTCCCTCATCGTCAAAGCCGGGTGTGTCGATTATCATAACAGGTCCGAGCGGAAGCAATTCCATAGATTTATAAACGGGGTCGGTGGTTGTGCCCTTTACGTCCGAGACAACCGCCAGCTCCTGACCGGTAACCGCATTGACAACGCTCGATTTGCCTGCGTTGCGTCTGCCGAAAAAGCCTATATGCACTCTGTTTGCCGAGGGGGTATCGTTAAGTCCCATATCTTATACCTCCGATTAAAAGCGAAAATCGCGTATGCCTTCTTCTATCTTTTTAAGGTGATCCTCTGCAATAAGCCTTACCTTTTCTTTGGGTATATTGTTAAGCTCTGCCTTGATAAGGGCTTCGCCGACTGCCTTTGTATCCTCCGAAGCGTAGTCCATAAGGTATTCTTTAAGAGTCATAAGCGCATTGGGGTGGCAGCAGTTTTGAATTTGACCGCTCTTGCAAAGGCTCATAAATCTGTCGCCCGTTCTGCCCTCGCGGTAGCAGGCGGTGCAGAATGACGGAATATATCCCATCTCCATAAGCCAGCGGACAACCTCATCCAAGGTTCTCTGATCCGAAACGTCAAACTGCTCCGTATCTGTCGGTCTTTCCTCTTCGCAATAACCGCCGACAGAGGTTCTCGAAGCGCCGCTTATCTGCGAAACGCCGAGGCGGATAACCTTTTCTCTGACCTTTTGACTCTCTCTTGTTGAAATTATCATGCCGGTATAAGGCACTGCAACTCTTATAAGAGCACAGATTTTTGCAAAGGTATCGTCATCTATACCGTTGTCAAAAACATTGGGGTCTATGTCGTCCGCGTGCTTTATTCTCGGTACGCTGATTGTGTGAGGCCCTACGCCGTGAACAGCTTCAAGATGCTCTGCGTGCATCAGAAGTGCCGCAAATTCATACTTATAAAGCTCAAGGCCGAAGAGAACGCCCAAACCCACGTCGTCAATGCCGCCCTCCATGGCTCTGTCCATAGCCTCGGTGTGGTATGCGTAGTTGTGCTTGGGTCCTGTCGGGTGAAGATTCTCGTAGCTCTCTTTATGATAAGTCTCCTGAAAAAGAATGTATGTGCCTATGCCGGCTTCTTTGAGCTTGCGGTAGTTTTCTACGGTTGTTGCGGCGATATTTACGTTGACGCGTCTGATAGCACCGTTTTTGTGTTTGATGGAATAAATTGTTTTTATGCACTCGAGTATATACTCAATGGGGTTATTTACAGGGTCCTCGCCCGCCTCGATTGCAAGGCGCTTATGACCCATATCCTGAAGTGCGGTAACCTCTTTGACAATTTCTTCCTGCGTGAGCTTTTTACGTGCAATGTGCTTATTTTTCATATGATACGGGCAATAAACACAGCCGTTCACGCAGTAGTTTGAAAGATAAAGCGGGGCAAAAATAACTATTCTGTTGCCGTAAAAATCTTTTTTTATCTGCTCGGCAAGGTCATATATCTCTTGTATCTTTTCGGGTATTTCGCAGGCGAGAAGAACCGAAGCTTCTCTGTGAGAAAGACCCTTTCTTTTTTTTGCTTTTTCAATGATAGAATCTATAAGCTCTATATTGTCTTTGTTTTTTTGTGCGTAATCGAGAGTTTCAAGCACCTCGTCATGGCAGATAAATTCCTCTGCTTTAAGTGATTTAGGATCGTACATCTTTAATCTTCCCTTCAAAAAATTTATTTTGCAGCCGAATAAGCGGTTTTCACACTGACATCTTTAAGTCTGCCGATTTTGCCGGAGACCGCATTTATTGTCTCAAGCGGAGCGTCAATGGCAACGCTTATAATATTGATATTCTTTTTGCGATAAGGCACACCCATTCTGCCTATGATATGCTCGCCGTATTCATGAAGAACGGAGTTCACCTTTTCGGCAGAATCAAGATTTTCCACAATAATAGAAATCACGGCAACTCTGCTTTCGTTTTCCATAATAACCTCCAAATAAAAAGCGCCTTTCCGGAGAAAGGCGCAAATACACTTATATTGAGTATTGTCGGCACTTTCACCTCAATAAATTTCGGCGTCAGAAATTTTAAACAACTTTCTCTAAGGCATGCCCGAGAGTCGGTTTTTAATATAATATCATTTTGTCAAATTATTGTCAAGGTTTTATATGTTTTCGAGAGCCTTCTCGGCATCGGCATAGCCCTGCTCATACACCTTTTTGAGCTTTTTGGCATCCTTGCTGGCAATGCTTATGCCCTCCGAGCCGTCCGGAGCGATTATGACAGCCCTGCCCTCTTTTTGATAAGCTCTGAGCTTTTCCAAAGAGCGGTTATAAGCTTCATGCCGCGTGTGAATTTTGCCGTAAACCTCGGGGTATTTTTCGCCGAGACTGCGGTGAAGAACCAAATCAAATTTTTCGGGCTTCTTCACAAAATCCACGGGTCTTGTCAGCACGGCAACGATTTTGTCGCAGCCGTCTGCAAAAACTTTATCAACCGGAAGCGGATCCGAAACTCCGCCGTCAAAATATTCGCGCCCGTCCACGGCATATGGCTTGTTCATAAGCGGCACGGCGCATGATGCTTTTATGACATCATAATTATCTCTTGTTAAATACTTTTTATTAAAATATACGGGATTTCCGCTTTCGGCATCTGTTGCAACAACTATAAATTCACTTTTGTTATTTTTCATTGCGTCAAAATCGAGCGGATCCTCACCGGATGAATTGCTGAGATACGAATACACATAGTCAAGATTAAAAAATGAGCCGCTTTTAATAAAATTTTCTGCGCTCATGTATTCTTTTCTGAGGGCATAATCGGTATAAAACCTGAAATTTCTGCCCCTTTGCCCCGCTAAAAAAGTTGCAATATTCGCACAGCCTGCCGAAACACCTATGCAATAATCAAAACTTATGCCGTTATCAAGAAAGCAGTCGGTAACTCCCGCGCCGTAGACGTCTCTCATTCCGCCGCCCATATCCATAAAGCCTAACATATGTCACAGCCTCCCAAAAGGTAAAAAAGCAGGCACAGAACCTGCTTTTTATTATGCACCGAGATAAGCCTTTCTGACAGACTCATCGTTTATAAGGTCGCTCGCCTTGCCGCTGAGTGAAATGTTGCCCGTTTCAAGAACATACGCTCTGTCGGCAATAGAGAGAGCTTTCTGCGCGTTCTGCTCAACGAGAAGAACGGTTGTGCCGCCCTCGCTTATAACTTTGATAATATCAAAAATTTCAGAAACAAGAAGCGGAGAAAGACCCATTGACGGTTCATCCATCAATATGATTCTGGGGTTGCTCATCAAAGCTCTGCCCATTGCAAGCATCTGCTGCTCGCCGCCGGAAAGTGTGCCGGCAATCTGCCCTTTTCTCTCTTCAAGTCTGGGGAAACGCTCATAAACCATTTTGAGCGTTTTTGAGATTTCGGCCTTGTCTTTTCTTGTGTATGCACCGAGCTTTAAATTTTCAAGCACCGTGAGCTGCTGGAATATTCTGCGTCCCTCCGGCACATGAGCCATACCCATAGATACGATTTTATGAGCCGGAACTTTTGTAATATCTTTGCCGTCAAAAATTATTTTGCCGCTCTTGGGCTGGATAAGTCCCGTAATTGTGTGAAGAGTTGTTGTTTTACCTGCGCCGTTTGCTCCTATGAGCGCAATAACCTCGCCGGCGTTGACCTCAAAGGATATGCCTTTGATAGCTCTTATCACACCGTAATAAACTTCAAGATTTTCAACTTCAAGCATAGCCATAACTTTATTCCTCCTTATTCACCGAGATATGCCGTTACGACTTCAGGATTTTGGAGCACGGCGGATGTTTCGCCCTGTGCCAAAACCTTGCCGAAGTTGAGTACGGTAAGTTCTTCGCATATTCCCGAAACAAGGCGCATATCATGCTCTATTAAAAGTATGGTCATGTCAAACTCGTCACGGACAAAACGTATGGTATCCATAAGCTCCTGCGTTTCGTTGGGGTTCATGCCTGCGGCGGGCTCGTCGAGAAGCAAGAGCTTGGGATTTGTGGCAAGTGCTCTCGCGATTTCAAGCTTTCTCTGCTTGCCGTATGGAAGATTGCAAGCGAGAAGCGACGCCTCTTTGTCAAGGTCAAAAACTTTCAGAAGTTCCATGGCTTTTTTATCCATAGCCGCCTCTTTTTTGTAGTATGAGGGCAGCTTCAAAAGCGCACACGGAACAGAATATTTATTTTGATTGTGAAGACCGGTTTTAACATTGTCAAGAACGCTCATGTTGTTAAAAAGTCTGATATTCTGAAAGGTTCTTGCAATACCCGCCTTGTTGACGTCTGCGGTCTTTTTGCCGTTCATAAGAGCGCCGTCAAGATAAATCTCACCGGCAGTCGGCTTATAAACGCCCGTCAAAAGGTTGAAAATCGTTGTTTTGCCTGCGCCGTTGGGGCCGATAAGTCCGTAAAGCTGACCTTTTTCGACAGAGATATTAAAATCGTCTACCGCTTTAAGTCCGCCGAACTGAATAGAAAGATTTTTTACTTCAAGGAGTGCCATTTACGCCGCCTCCTTTGCTTTAATTTTTTTCTTGTTTTTGAGAAGATGTTTGGGAGAATATTTTTCTCTGAAGCCTTCAAGTGCGGGGCTTGATGTGAATATCATCATAACGATAAGAACTATTGAGTAAATGAGCATACGGTAATCGTTGAGGAAGCGAAGCTCTTCGGGAAGAAGGGTGAGGATTATCGTTGCGATGATTGAGCCTTTGATATTGCCTATTCCGCCGAGAACGACATAAACAAGTATCATTATAGACATATTATATCCGAAGTTATCTGTTGTTGCGGTGAGCGATGAGAGGTTGTGAGTGTAAAGAACACCCGCGATACCTGCAAAAAACGCGGAAACAACAAATGCGATAAGCTTGTACTTTGTAACATTTATACCGATGGACTCCGCCGCTATTCTGTTGTCGCGTATTGCCATTATTGCGCGTCCGTCACGGGAATGGATAAGGTTGAGAATAACAAAAAGTGTTATGATAACAAGCACAAATCCGACCGCAAAGGTTGCGTCACGCGGAATGCCGGTTATGCCGAGCGCTCCATTTATAATTGTTTTGCCGTCAATATCCATATTCATAGCCGCCGCACTCTCTGTTGAGAAGTGGAAGCCCTTGCTGTCTTTACCGACATATATGACGTTGACGACGTTTTTAATTATCTCGCCGAAAGCAAGCGTTACGATTGCGAGGTAGTCGCCCTTAAGACGAAGAACAGGGATACCCACTATAAATCCGAATATTGCCGCTGCTACGCCGCCTATTATTATTGCAAGGGGCAGACGAACCCATACGGAGGTTATTGTGTCTTTAACGCATACAGAGAAGAATGCGCTCGCAAATGCGCCGACGCACATAAAGCCTGCATGGCCGAGGCTGAGCTCGCCCAAAATGCCGACCGTGAGGTTAAGAGAAATTGCCATGATAACATAAGCGCACATCGGCACCAAAAGACCTTTTAAAAGGTTGCTGATGCTGCCCGTCATCATAAGAGTCTGGGGAACTAAGAACAGTACCAAAGCCAAAAGATATGTCGTAAGGCTGCTCTTGGTGCTTTTTTTCATGCTGCCGAGTCTTGAACCTTTTTTCATAAAAAGCACCCCCTTAAACCTTTTCGTTAATCTTCTTGCCGAAAATACCCGTGGGCTTAACAACAAGAATTATTATAAGAACGAGGAAAACAATAGCGTCTGCCATCTGTGACGAGATGTAGGCTTTGCTCAAACTCTCTATAACACCGAGAAGTATGCCGCCGACCATTGCGCCGGGGATTGAGCCTATGCCGCCGAAAACAGCCGCAACAAATGCCTTGATACCGGGCATTGCGCCTGTGTAAGGAGTAAGCGTGGGATATGCCGAGCAAAGAAGAACACCTGCTATTGCGGCAAGTCCCGAACCGATTGCAAAGGTCAAAGCTATTGTTCCGTTTACGTTTACACCCATGAGCTGTGCCGCTCCCCTGTCTTCGGAGACAGCGAGCATGGCTCTGCCGGGCTTGGTTTTATTTACAAATAATGTAAGGAAGATCATTATTATAATGCAGGCTGCAATTGTGACTATTGTTTCGCCTGTTATTGTGAGTTCGCCGTTGCCTATTTTGATTGCCGGCAAATGAACAACGGACTGGAACGATTTTGTATCTGCTTTAAATATAAGAAGCGCAAGGTTTTGAAGAAGATAGCTGACGCCGATGGCAGTGATAAGAACTGCGAGCGGAGTTGCGCCTCTGAGCGGACGGTATGCAAGACGTTCAATCACAACACCGAGCACTGTGCAGCCGATAACAGAAATGATTATACCGAGCCACTCGGGAAGACCGGACATACTAACCGTGTAGTATACGATAAATCCCCCGACCATAATAACATCGCCGTGTGCGAAGTTAAGCATCTTGGCTATACCGTAGACCATGGTATAGCCCAAAGCGATTATGGCATAGACGCTGCCCAAGCTCAAACCGCTTATCAAAAAGTTTAAAAAGTCCAAAATTTAACCTCCCTAGTAATCTGTGTTGTAACAGAAACAAAGCCGTCCTTTATTTGAGAACGGCTTTGCTCAAATTTAAAGTAAATTCAGTTACATTGCGACATACTCGCCGTTTTTGATTACCATACCCTTAGGAGACTTGTTGGGCTCGCCCTCGGCAGTCCATGTCATACCGAGACCTGTTACGCCGTCAACCTTTATCTGAGTCATAGCTGTTTTAAGAGCGTTGCAAATGTCTGAAACTGACTGGTCGGGAGTTACGCCTGCCTTTTCGATTGCAGCCTTGATGATGTAGATTGCATCATAAGCGTCTGCGCCGAACTGGTTGGGGATGTCGCCGAACTTAGTCTTGTAGGAATTTACAAACTTCTGTGTAAGCTCATCCTTAGCGTCTGCCGCGAAGGGAGTAAGAAGAACAACACCTTCTGCAAGCTTTGTATCAAAGTTCTTAACTTTAAGAATACCGTCCATGCCGTCAACGCCGAACATCTTGGGAGCATAGCCCATTTTGTTAGCCTGAGAGAGGATAAGAGATGCCTCTGTGTAGTAGATGGGAAGGAAGAGGAGGTCTGCGCCTGCGCTCTTAGCCTGCTGAAGCTGTACGGTGAAGTCTTTGTTGCTGTCTTTTGTGAAAGCAGTCTCTGAAACGAGTGTGAGGTTCTTGGCGGCTGCTTCGCTCTTGAACTTCTCATAGATACCTGCCGAGTAAGCGTTTGAGCTGTCATAAATAACCGCTATCTTTGTGCCGAGCTTCTGATCTGCAATGTAGTCTGCCGAAGCAATACCCTGGTTGGGGTCTGAGAAGCATACACGGAAAGCGTTGTCATACTTAACGCACTCAACAGCCGAACCCGAGGGGGTGAGCATGAACATATTATCGTCATGTGTGTTCTCGGCAACTGTCATGCAGGGTGTGCTGGTAACTGTGCCCATGAGAATCTGCATGCCCTTATCTTTAAGGTCGTTATAAGCGTTAACGGCTTTCTGAGCGTCGCCCATATCGTCTGCACTCATGAACTCAACCTTGTAGCCGTTGATGCCGCCTGCCGCGTTGATTTCGTCAACCGCAAGCTGAGCTGCGTTCATAACCGCGTTGCCGTATTCTGCCGCATCGCCTGTTGTGGGGCCTATGCTGCCGATTTTAAATACTGTGTTGCCGCTGTTTTTACCGTCGTCGGTTTTAGTGTTGCCGCATGCGCAAAGGATGCCCATGAGCATGGCTGCCGACAAAACCATGCAAAGAATTTTCTTAAGCATTTTAAATGTCCTCCTTAAATTAGTCACTTCAACAATAAAATAAAATGCCGATTGACTGTCACTTTTAACAAATTGACTTCCCAATTTTAAAACACATTGCCCAACTTGTCAACAAAAATGACCAACTATGTTAAATTTGTTATGCGGATAGATTAAAAAAAGTCAATAATTGGCAATCTTAAAATAAATCAAAGCATATTTTCCGTCTCTTTGAGCTGTGATTTTAATATTTTGGGTGCAAAAGGATAGTTTTTGTTTTTAAGCAACGGAGCAACTCTGACGTTTTTCACCCCGTTAAATCCGTCATATCTTGAAAGGAGCGACAGAACCTTGTCTTTTTTAGCTGTGTTTTTTCTGTTTATGCAGCCGCAAAGGCTTACGAGGATATTTTTTGAAGATGAAGGCTGATTGATTTTAAGCTTCAAAAATCCCTCGGTGCAGTCAGTTTCATACCGCGGCGCACCGTTTTCGGTGCTGACCGATATATCGCCGCAGGATTCGATATTTCTGAAAGAAAGCGTATATGCGCGCTCATTCGGCAAAAGCTCGGCGCAGCCGTTTGTGCTTATTTTAAACTCAAGGCGGTCACCGTCGGTTTTCAGTGTAAATTCGGTCAAAGAGAACCTGCCGCATTCATAGTCTCGGCTCTCTCCGTCGTCTTCATACATTAAAAAGCTGTTATTGCCGTTAAAAATAAGTATTTCAAGCTCCGACGGAAGAGCGGCACCGTTGCCCGTGCCGTCAATATCAAGCGGAATTATCGCACCCTCTTTTGCGAGCACGGGGATTGAATTTATATCGCGGTACATATTTATTTTTTGACCGCCTTTATACATCGCACCTGTGAATATATCGGTATATATTCCCTCCGGCAGCCAAACCGCCGCCTTTGCGAGAGAGGTCTTTTTATCCGCTTTTTCTGTTATCGGCGCGGCTATGAGCTCGGTGCCGAAAAAGTATTCGTTGCCGCATTTATACGCTTCGGCTTCTTCCGGATATTCGTAATACATAGGTCTTAAAAGCGTTTCGCCGTTTTTAAAGCAGCGGTAATTCATAGAATAAAGATAAGGTATGAGCCTTTTTCTAAGCCGCAGAGCCTCTGCGGCACACTTATATATATGATAAGGATAATTCCACGGTTCCTTGCCCATAAGCTCATTGCTTGTTGAGTGCAGGCGGTTTATTGGGCTGAACACTCCAAACCAAAGCCAGCGTAAATAAAGCTCGCCGTCATGTATTCCTCCCCTGTGACCGCCTATGTCGTGGCTCCACCAGCCGTAGCCTATGTTTGAGGCTGTGGCGGTGAAATACGGCTGAAATTTAAGCGCACTCCAATAAATTGCCGTGTCGCCCGAAAAACCGAGAGGATAGCGGTGACTGCCGGCACCCGCAAAGCGTGAGAGCGTGAGAGGTCTTTTGCCGCGGCTCTGCATATCGAGCGAATGATAATGATTCAGCGCCCACAACGGGTCAAGCCCGTCAACATCGGACTTTTTGCCCTGCTGCCAGTCTATCCACCAAAAATCAACGCCGTCTTTTTCTAAAGGATGATGCAGAAATTCAAAATAGCCCTCGATAAATTTTTTGTTTGATAAATCAAATTTTATCTGCTCTTTTTTGGATGGGTCCATACTGAGATACTCGGCAAAATCCTTATAAGCGTCCTCAAACCATCTGACGCCCATATTCGGATGAACGTTGAGCGTGGTGTGAAGCTTCATATCCTTTAGCTTATGTAAAAAGGATTTATAATCGGGGAACAAATCCGTATTCCAGCTGTAACCTGTCCAGCCCTGATTGAGTTCGCTTATATTTTTAGGTCTGAATTTGTTTTTTGCGCTCTCGCCGAATTTTTCGGTTACCTTTACCCAGTGCCAATCCATATCAACAGTGGCAACGGTGAGCGGTATTTTTTCATCTTGAAATTTGTTCATTAAATCAAGGTATTCCTGCTGAGAATATGCCTTGTATCTGCTCCACCAATTGCCGAAAACATAGCGGGGCAAAAGAGGAGCCGAACCCGTTAGCTTAAAGAAATCGCGCAGAGCGGATTTATAATCTCTGCCGTAGGCAAAAACATAGTAATCTTTGCCGTTCTCTTCTCGTGAGAGTGCCTGCGACGCTTTCACCGGGAAGCCGTCGCCGCAAATGACAAGGCTTTTGCCGTCGTCAAGCACGGCAACGCCGTTTTCGGAGAGAATCCCCTCGCCTATCGGAATTTTTCCGTAGGTAAAGTCAAGAGTTCTGGCTGTTCCGCGCAAATTGCCGTTTTTAAAATTTTTTATCTTTTTGCCGTCTTTAAATTCAACGCTTTTAAGCCTGCCGTTTGATTTTTTTATCTCAAACGAGCAGTATTCGGTGGTCACGGTAACCGCCGCTTCGCTTTCATGGCACGAAAACTGCGGTGAACCGAAATTTCTGTACCACACTGTTTGAGTGGGCAAATCGCAAAACTTTTTATCTCTCCGAAATTCAACGCGCAAAAGCCTCGGGGTGAGCACGCTCAATCGCACGCTCCCCTTTTGGACGATAAATTTTTCGTCTGTGCGGCTTTCTGTATTGACTGAAAAAATTTCTTCAAAATTGCCCATAAAAACACTCCGTTTTAAGAAATCATAGTTTCAAATTCATCTTCGCTTATAACCTTTATGCCGAGATCGTTTGCTTTTTTAAGCTTGCTGCCCGCATCTTCGCCTGCGAGAACAAAGCTTGTCTTTTTTGAAACCGAGGAGGAGGTTTTGCCGCCGAAAGATTCTATTATCTGCGCAGCCTCATTGCGCGTATATTTTGAGAGCGTACCCGTCAAAACAAAGACCTGACCGGAAAAGCGCAAATCCTTTTTCTCCTGCAAATATTTCATATTCAGCCCGTGAGCCATAAGCCGGTCGATAAGCTCGCGGTTTTCGGGTGTTGCAAAATAATCCTCTATGCTTTTTGCCATTATGCCGCCGAACCCGTCTATTGCGGCAATTTCATCTGCTGTTTTTTTCATAATCTCGGGCAAAGTGCCGAAATGCTCGGCAAGGAGCTTTGCCGCCTTTTGACCGATATGCCTGATACCGAGCGCATATATAAGCTTTGAAACATCGTTTCCTTTGGATTTTTTGATTGCATCAATCAAATTGCTTGCGGAAAGCTTGCCCATTCTGTCAAGATTTTCTATTTGCTCCGCCTTTAGCTCATATATATCTGCCGGGGTTTTTACAAGCGAATTTTTAACCAGCAGCTCCGCGACCGATTCGCCGAGGCCCTCAATATCCATAGCGTCTCTTGAGCAAAAATGAATAAGGTTTCTCAAAAGCTGAGATGGGCAATCCGTATTAAGGCATCTGAGCGCCGCCTCGCCCTCTTCTCTGTAAACGGGCGATCCGCACGAGGGGCAGACCTTCGGCATTTCAAAGGGAACGGAATTTTCGGCGTGCTTTGAAACAGAAAGCACCTCGGGAATTATATCGCCCGCTTTTCTGACGACAACCGTATCGCCGAGCCTTATCCCCTTTTCTTTTATAAAATCTTCGTTATGAAGCGTTGCGCGGCTGACGGTTGTACCTGCAAGAAGCACGGGAGAGAGCACTGCCGTAGGTGTGAGCACACCTGTTCTGCCGACGTTTATTTCTATATCTTTAAGCTCTGTTTCTTTTTCCTCCGGCGGATATTTAAAGGCTATCGCCCACTTCGGGAACTTTGCCGTACTGCCAAGTGCTTGCCGCTGTGAAAAGCTGTTTACTTTTATAACCGCTCCGTCAATATCAAAAGGCAAAGTGCCGCGTGCCGCGCCTATTCTTCTAATCTCTTCTATTGCCTCGTCAATATTTTTGCACTCTTTGTAGCTCGGTATGGTTTTAAAGCCGAGTGATTTTATATAATCCAGCGACTGTTTGTGTCCGCCGAGTTCTTCGCCGTTTATCTGCTGAATGTTAAAAACAAAAATATCGAGCTTCCTTTTAGCGGTAATTTTGGGGTCTTTCTGCCTCAGTGAGCCTGCGGCGGCATTACGCGGATTTTTAAACGGCTTTTCACCCATAAGCTCCTGCTTGGCGGTTATCTCTTCAAAAGCAGAGTGCGGCATATATACTTCGCCGCGCACCTCAATAAAAGGTATGTCTTTTTTCAGCTTAAGCGGAATTGAGCCGACGGTGCAAAGGTTTGCGGAAACATCTTCTCCCGTGACTCCGTCGCCCCTTGTGGAGCCTCTTTTGAAAACGCCGTTTTCATACTCCAGTGATACGGAAAGTCCGTCGATTTTCGGCTCGACGATATAGACCGCATTCTTTACGGCAGATTTCACTCTGTTGTCAAACTCACGCAGTTCATCCTCGCTGAAAGCGTCCTGCAAACTCTCCATACGGACGGTGTGTGTAACGGGCTCAAACTGACCGTCCGCCTTGCCGCCTACACGGCGCGTGGGAGAATCGGGAGTAGAAAGGTCGGGATACTTTTCTTCAATATTTTCGAGTTCGCGGAGCATAGCGTCATATTCAAAATCTTCTATCTCGGGTGAATCCTCAACATAATACTTATAGCTGTGATAGTTGAGCGTTTCGCGCAGCTCCTCGGCTCTTTTTTTGCATCTTTCGTAATCTGCCATATAATATCATCCTCACAATGCGTTATAGATGTATTATACCAAATTCTTCAAAAAATACAACATCAATCATCGGTTATCTGCGCCACCGCCTGCGGAGTTATGCCGACTATAATATTCTCTGCTATACAGACGTCGGTCTCAACGGTGTAGTTCTTGACGCTGCCCCCGAAAACAACATAAATATCCGCACTGACATTCAGCATAATCTGATGCCTTGTTTGGTTAACGCCTGCCGAGTCAAAGACATTTTCAAAATTCGTTGAAGCCGTGCCGATCATTGTGACATAAAAGGTTATTTTAGGCCCTATACCGCCGACGAGTTCACTGCCCAAAAGCGATGTGAGCGGTATTTTTACAGGGTCAACCGAAAGAGAGCTTATGCGTTTATCCACATTTCTGTTTGCCGCATTTGAGACGGTGTTAAGCCTTGCGGCGTCGGTTATTATCGACTTGACGTTGCCCTCGCCGTCGCGCACTATTTTTGTAACATCGGAGTAATAGAATTTCGCGTCTTTAACAGTCTCTTCAACGCCGCAAAGAATTGCCGAAGCCGCCGCATTTTTTGCGGTGAACTCGGATAATTCGTCTCTGACGGCTCTGATGCGAATATCCGCCAAAACCGTAATCACAGCCGCGGCAATTAAAAGCACGGCTGCGGCAAAAAAGATAAGCCCCCTGCGCCTTTTCATAAATAACCACCCGAGTTATCATATGAAAGAGCAAGGGACTTTGTCACTGAGTTTAATTTTTCGTTCTCCATAAATCAAGCTGTTTTTTATAAAGGATAAAAACCATATATCAAACGGCTTATTTATTCACATATTCGGTGTACGGTTTTTCGGTATCCATCACAGAATAGTAATGATGCCCCACCTGCTTTTCTTTCGGCGGGTCTTTTTTTATATTGCCGTACTTCCTCTTAAGGTATTCCTCCGCCATTTCGGGAACAATCACCCTAAGACCCTCAAACTCGGCATATCTGCCTTTGCCGAAAAATTCTTTCGGTGAGTAATCGAGCGTTCCCTGCCAGTTGCCGTGGTTTGCGAGAACGGTCGAATTTTCGGCAGAATAAGAAGAAATCATGTCGGTATATTTTTCAACGGTCTTTGCGGTATTTTTATTTGCGCCGATTATTTTTAAAGGCAAATACATCAATTTTTTTAAGCCGTTTTCTGTATAAAAAGCCGAAGCCAAAAGTCTTTTATATATTTTCTTTTTAAATTCAAGCTTTCTTTGCTCCGCCTTTTTTTCGGGGTAGCCGTCAAGCGGAAAAATGTCTATATATATTCCGTGATTTATATTAAGCCTTGACGCGCTTTTTTCTATATAGGCGGTTTCACTGTTCCGAAGCTTTGCAAATATCGCCGGAAATTCCGGGTCACTGCGGTAATCCTGAACAAAAATATTGCGGGGCAAAAGAGACGGAGCTTTTTTTAAGAACTCCTCATAATCGTCTCTCAAAAGCGCAACGTCAACATCATCGTCCCACGGAATAAAGCCTTTGTATTTGACCGCACCGAGCGCACTGCCGCAAACGAGGTAATAGCGAATTTCAAGCTTTTCGCATACGTCGCAAAAAGCTTTAAGAAGCTCAAATTCTTTTTTTTGAAGCTCTGTCAAAACATATCACCTCTGCATAAGCACTTTGCTTTTCGTTTTGAGCACTTCGTCATACAAATTCAAATAAGACTCAGTCATATTTTTTAAAGAGAATTTATCTGCCGCATGCTCGTCTTTGCGGCTTTCGTTTGATAAATACTTAACCGCCGAAATCAAAGAATCCATATCGTTGGGTTTAACCACCGCGCCGCCGAGAGCCGAGGCAACCTCCGGCAAGGCGGTCGCATCAGGGACGACAATAGGCGCGCCGCAAGCCGCTGCCTCAACGCTTGTAAGTCCCATCGTCTCCTGCACGCTGGCGTTCACAAAAACATCTGCGGCGGAATACCACTTTGCGAGCTCCTGCTGAGACTCGGTATGTTCTATGCAAATTATGTTCGGCGGAATATGAGTTGCCTGCTCACCCGTAAGACCGATTAAGACAACCTTATACTCCTCCGGCAAAGAATTTGCAAGCTTAATCATTGTGTCAAGGCCTTTAAGCTCGTCCCACACATTTGAAACACTAAGCACAATTTTTTTGTTTTTTAAACCGTATTTCAGCCTTAAATCGCTTTTGCACGGATGAAAAACGTCGAGGTCAATGCCGTTTGGGATAACCTTGACGGTTCGCTCTTTTAAGAAAGACTGCTTCACTTGCTCCGATAGCCAATGTGACGGTGTTACAAGGGTTAAATCGGGCGCGGAGAGAAACAAATCTTTTTTCTTTTTATAATTTTCTTTTGACGCGTCCTTAAAAAAGGACGCCGGGTACTGCCTTTTTTGCGGGCAGTCAAAACATCCGTCATGCCACTTTGTGCAGCCCACATTGTCATAATGCGCGCAGTGACCGGTAAATGACCAGCAATCGTGCAAAGTCCAGACAACAGGCTTTTTTTGGGATTTTATGTAAGAAAAAAGCATTTCTATATTGACATAATAGCCGTGTATATTATGAAGATGAATAACATCGGGATTAAAACTTTGAACTTCGCGCAGCCATTTTTCGGTGGCATTTTTTGAGGCAAAGCCGTGATTGTCAAAAAATTTTGTTTCCGCTATATGCTCGGCAACATCTTTTTTTGTGCCGATACGCATTGCAAATTCCGAGCAATCTTTCGGCACCGAGGCACTGCGCCCGTATGCGATTTTGCACTCGTCCCCGCGCTCCTTTAGCGCAAAGGCAAGCTGGGCGCAAATTCTGCCGGTGCTGCCTATACCGCACACCGAATTCACTAGCAAGACTCTCATAACAACAATCTCCCGATTATATTTCTTCTCCCAAAATCTTTGCTTTTTTAACAAGCTTATTTATTCTGATATATTCGTTTTTGCCGGGGCAAATATCATAAATACCCAACGTGCCGAGAATGTACCATGCCGCGGTTGCGCCGTTATCCTCATCGCCGGGGAAGCCGTCATCGCCGCTGCCGAAGCCCTCTTTGCAAAGTCTTTTTATCCAATATTCCGTCTTCTCTTTTTCACCCAAAGCGGCATAAATATACGGAATGTGAAAGCTCGGCTGATTTGAAATGGCACACTGGCCGAAATCCGCCGCCGCCATTTCGCTCATCTCATGTATTTCACGCTCATAGCCGCCGACGCCGTAAACGGGCGGAGTCGAAAACAATTCATCAAGCTTTTTGATAAGCTCCTCTTTGCCACCGTAAAGCTCTGCGAGCCCCTCTATATCGTGCGGAACGGCAAAGGAGCTTTGCCACGCGCTGCCCTCTGTGTATTCGCCGCCCCAGTCAAACGGGTCAAAATCTTCTTTCATTTTGCCCTCGGAGTCTCTTCCTCTCATAAAGCCCGTTTCTTTATCAAACAGATTTTTATAATTCTTTGAGCGCGGCAAGTATTTTTTCACAATATCGTCTTTGCCGAGCACTTTTGCAACCTGCGCTATGCAAAAATCGCCGTATGCGGAATCGAGCGTGAGATTGACGCTCTGTTTATATTTTTCTCGCGGCACATAGCCGAGTTTGACGTAATCGGATGCGCCCTCTCTGCCGAAGCGGGATTCGGGTGCGTCGTTTTCGGCATGGTTTATCATGCCCTCAAGCGCCGTTTCGAGAAGCTCGCCGCCTATTATGCCTTTAACCGCCGCATCGGCTATAACGGCATCTATAAGCGTGCTGGGCATACAGCCCCTCTCGCCTATAGACGGCCACCTCGGCAGCCAGCCGCCGTCTTTATAATCGGCAATGAAGCCCTCAAGCATTTCGGCATAGCCATCGCGGTCTATCAATGCAAGGAGCGGAAATTCGGTTCTGTATGTATCCCAAAATCCGTTGTCGGTGTATCTTACTCCGTCTCTGACAGTGCCGTCAAACGGACAGTAATGTATTTTTTTGCCGTCTGCTGTAATCTCGTACGCTTTATGAGGAAAAAGCCCCGTTCTGTACATACACGAATAAAAGGTTTTCATCTGCTCCGAATCGTCGCTCTCTATTTCAATTTTGGAGAGATATTTTTCCCATTCATCCGCCGCCGCTTTTTGAATATCGTCAAAGCTTTTGCCGGAAAGCTCCTGTCTCATATTCTCCTCTGCCTGTTCAAAGCCGATATATGACGAAGCTATGTCCGCCTCGATAATCAGGGAATTAAATGCGATATGTACACAGGCGTTTTCATCCTCATCGCCGCTGTTTATTATTTTTGTGTTTTCCGAATCTATCGGTACATTGAATTTTATAACAACATAGTTTTTAAATCCGACCGCGTTTTTGCCGACGTTGCCGGTCGTAAACACCTTAACCGTATTTTTCTCTGCGTCTATTTCGCAGCCGTGCTCTCCCCTTACTGAAAATACGGAGAGATACGGCTTTTTGCCCTGCGAAAAGCGAAGCCTTATTTTGCCGCCTCTGACACTCGGGGTCAGCTCAAATTCGGCTCTTGAACGAAGAAAATAAAGCTTTATGTAATCGGGTCCCAGAACGGCGTTTTCCGGGTAATATCCCGACCACGCATCGTCCGATTCATCGTTCAGCGGCTCAACCTGCGGTGTAAAAACAAACGCTCCGTAATCGCTTATCCACGGGCTCGGCTGATGTGTGAGTCTTATTCCCTCAAGGCACCTGTCGCCCGGGTGATAAAACCAGCTGCCTCCCTTGGTCTGCGGAGCAAATCCGAGCATGGCAAAAGGGAGCTGAGTGAGCGGCAAGGTGTTGCCGTTTGAAAATCTCGGCACGGAGCGCGTGCCTTGTTTGACGTTGACCAAAGGTAAATATTTCATATTACTGTGCATCCTTATTATTTAGATTATCCGGGTTCATGTCTATACGGTAAATTTCCTGCGATTCAATATCTATCGGAGGAATTATTATCGGCGGCATACCCGCGTTTGCGGTTATTGTTGTGACAAGCGAGCGAGCATAAGGGAAGAGCTCTTTAAAAGTCTCTACATGAAGTCTTTCTTTTGTAATTTCGCCCTCATACTGAAAAAGCCCCTGCACGGTGACGGATATTTTAAAATTGTCATTGCCGGATTTATCGTTAATATCGACCTTGAGTATTCCCTCACAGGCGTTGTTGTTTGAGTACTTTACATTGTGCGAATATTTATTTTGAAGTTCAAGCCTTGTGCCGCCCTGAAGCGTGTTTTTAAGCTGTATATTTGAAACTTTATATGCTTTCATAGCCAAGCTTTTCATAATAATGACACCCCTTTGTTGCATTTTAAAAATTTTAACACATATAAATGTTTATTGCAATGATAAAAAAACGAAAGATAAAAGTTTATCAAAAATTGATATATTTTTTTGAGATAAATTATTTACAAAAATGTTTTTATATGCTATACTTTTGCTCACATAAGAGGGAGTAACTCGCACTTATATGTGTGATGTACGGCGTCAATACGGCTGCGGCTCGCCTGCATCTTAAAGAGTGAGACTTTTATCGCATAAGCGGTAAAGGTCTTTTTTGTTGCTCAATCTAAAAAAATCGGAAGAGGTAGATTTATGAAGTATTATCTCGAATCTATGCAGTCTGTTTTTGACGATGTTAAATCAAGCGAAAACGGTCTGTCATCGCAGGAGGCGGCAAAACGCCTTGAGCAAAACGGCAAAAACAAGCTTGCCGAGGCAAAGAAAGATTCCGTCATCAAGAGGTTCTTTGACCAGATGAAAGACCCGATGATAGTTATTCTTCTCGTTGCCGCTGTTGTATCGGCTGTTACCGATATAATAGAAGCAGGTCATTTCACCCCTCCCACCGACGCTTGCATAATTCTTGTTGTTGTTATTATCAACGCGGTTCTCGGCGTTGTGCAGGAGAGTAAGGCGGAAAAGGCTGTTGAAGCACTGCAAAAAATGTCTGCCGCGACGACAAAGGTTCTGCGCGACGGCAAAACAGAAGTCATCAAAAGCGAAGACCTTGTTGTCGGCGACGTTATTTTGCTTGACGCAGGCGACGCTATCCCCGCAGACTGCCGTATTTTTGAGTGCGCAAGCATGAAGATTGAAGAAGCGGCTCTCACAGGTGAATCCGTTCCCGTAAACAAAATCGTCAACGCTCTCATGGGTCACAAAGAAGACGACGAAGTTCCGCTCGGCGACCGCAAAAACATGGCTTATATGGGCTCTACCCTCGTTTACGGACGCGGCAAGGCCGTTGTTGTAAGCACGGGTATGAACACCGAAATGGGTAAAATAGCCAACGCTATTTCTCTCACTCAAGACGGTAAGACACCGCTTGAATTAAAGCTTGAACAGCTTTCAAAGGTACTCACAAAGCTTGTTGTGGGCATTTGCATATTCATTTTTGCCTTTGACATTGTTACCAAATATTTTCTTGCAGACGCAAGACCGGAATTTTTTGACATTGCGCTTGATTCATTCATAACGGCTATTGCTCTTGCCGTTGCCGCCATACCCGAGGGTCTTGTTGCGGTTATGACGATAGTTCTCGCTCTCGGCGTTACCAACATGTCCAAAAAGAATGCGATTATCAGAAAAATGACAGCGGTTGAAACACTCGGCTGCACACAGATAATTTGCTCTGATAAAACAGGCACGCTCACGCAGAACGTTATGACTGTTGTTGACCACTTTGCAGACGACGAATTAAAGCTTGCCACCGCCATGGCTCTTTGCACAAATGCAGAGGTTGAAGACGGCAAAAGCACAGGCGAGCCCGACGAAATTGCACTTATCAACTATGCGAACTCTCTCGGCCTTAAAAAGGCCGACCTTGTAGCTGCCGCTCCCAGAGTAGGCGAAGTTCCGTTTGACTCCGGCAGAAAGATGATGAGCACCGTTCACGCGGCAGGCGGCAAATTCTTCCAGTACACCAAAGGTGCACCCGATGAAATTCTCAAAAAGTGCACACATGCCGTATTCGACGGTCATGTTGTTGAGATGACAGATGAAATCGTTGCAAAAATATCCGAAGAAAACACACGCATGGGCAACAAAGCCCTCAGAGTGTTTGCCGCTGCGTATAAAACATATGATTCCGAGCCTCAAGCCTATGAACCGGACGCACTTGAGTGCGACATGACGTTTATCGGTCTTACGGGCATGATAGACCCCGTTCGCCCCGAGGTTAAGGATGCTATTGTTGAGTGCCGCGAAGCAGGCATTACACCGATTATGATTACGGGTGACCACATCAACACCGCAAAAGCCATTGCAAGAGAGCTCGGTATTCTCACCGACGATTCACAGGCAATGATGGGCGTTGACATTGACAAATACTCCGACGAAGAATTTGAAAAGATAGTTGAAAACATCTGCGTTTACGCTCGCGTTCAGCCCGAGCACAAAACCAAAATCGTTAACGCTTGGAAGAACAAGGGCTATGTAACCGCCATGACAGGCGACGGCGTAAACGACGCTCCCTCCATAAAGAGCGCAGATATAGGCGTAGGCATGGGCATCACCGGCACAGACGTTACAAAGAACGTTGCAGACATGGTTCTTGCAGACGACAACTTTGCTACCATAGTTTCGGCTGTCGGCGAAGGCAGAAGAATTTATGACAATATCCGCAAGGCTATTCAGTTCCTGCTCGGTTCAAACCTTTCAGAGGTTCTCTCGATATTCATTGCTTCTATTCTCAACTTTACAATTCTTCAGGCTCCTCACCTCCTGTTTATCAACCTTGTTACTGACTGCTTCCCGGCTCTTGCTCTCGGCATGGAGAAACCCGAAGCGGACATCATGAGAAGACAGCCCAGAAAAAAGAGTGACGGTATATTCTCCGGCGGTCTCGGTGTAGACTGTGTTTACCAGGGCATTATTGTTACCGTTCTTACTCTTATCGCATTCTTCACCGGCGAGTTCCTTGAAACGGGCAAATGGATATTCCACAACATTCCCGACAGCAACGAGGGTATGACAATGGCGTTCTTCACCATGTCTATGTGCGAAATTTTCCACTCGTTCAATATGCGTTCACAGCGCGGCTCCTCTGTCGGCATGATGTTCAAGGGCAGCCACAACATTTATCTCTATCTTGCAAGCATTGCATCACTTATTCTCACAACAGCGGTTGTTGAGATTGACTTCCTCTCCGAGCTCTTCGGTTTCGCTCACTTGAACACCGAAGCTTATCTCATCTCTCTCGGACTTTCATTCCTTATTATCCCCATTGTTGAGATAGTAAAATGCTTCCAGAGAGCTGCAAGCAAGAAAAAGCAATAATTTTATTCCCCGGTTTTTGCCGGGGAATTTTTTTGAGTGTAAAAGCTTTTTACTTTACATTTGTAAAAAGAGCAAAAAAAATCACACAAAATTATAACATATTTCTACACGATAGCTTGACATTTTCTATTTACAGCTACAATATGTTGTGGTATCATATGTAAAATATATCTTAGGTTATTACGGCTTTGCCGTGTAATAGACAGTATTATTGAAGGGATGGTCAAAAAATGGCAAAAGAAAAAACAAATGTAAATGCAAACGGCATTTACGACGCCCGCAAGCTGGGAATACCCAAGATGCTTCTTCTCGGCTTCCAACACATGTTCGCCATGTTCGGCGCAACGGTTCTCGTACCTCTGTTAACAGGTCTTGATGTTGCGACAACGCTTTTAATGGCAGGTCTCGGAACATTATTGTTCCACATCATCGCAAAAGGTAAGGTTCCCGCATTCCTCGGTTCATCGTTCGCATTCCTCGGCGGATATGCGGCTGTTGCTCCTATGGAGAACGGATTGCCCAACACAGAAAAGCTGCCTTATGCATGCCTCGGTGTTGCATGTGCAGGTCTTGTTTACCTCATTCTTGCGACTCTCATCAAGCTCGTTGGCATAAACAAGGTCATGCGTTTCTTCCCCCCCGTTGTTACAGGACCCATCATTATAGCAATTGGTCTCGGCCTTGCAGGCTCTGCCGTAAACAACTGCAAAACGAACTGGCTCCTTGCCATTGTAGCTTTGGCTCTCGTTATCATCTTTAACGTATGGGGCAAAGGCATGGCAAAGATCATCCCCATTCTTATCGGTGTTGTCGGCTCATGTGCGGTTGCCGCAATACTCGCTCTGACAACAAGAGAGTATGTTACCGTACTTGACGAATCAGGAAAAATCGCTTCTGAATTTTATGCGGTAAACGGCATTGAACAGCTCAAGCTCTTTGACGTATCCGCATGGGCAGAGTTCAAAAACGCCGCCTGGATCGGTCTTCCCGTACATAAGAGCGAAACAATCTTCGCAATCGACTGGTCAAATAAATCTCTTATCATCAGCTCAATAGTTGCTATCGTTCCGATTTCGCTTGCCACAATGATGGAGCACATCGGCGATATTTCGGCTATCGGCGCTACCTGCGGCAGAAACTACATCAAAGACCCCGGCCTTCACAGAACACTTATCGGCGACGGCCTTGCAACATCTCTTTCGGCTGTATTCGGCGGACCCGCAAACACAACTTACGGCGAAAACACCGGTGTTCTTGCTCTTTCAAAAGTATATGACCCCAGAGTTATAAGACTTGCCGCTGTATTCGCAGTCATCCTTTCATTCTCACCCAAATTTGCGGCATTCATCAACCTTATTCCTCCCGGAATCATCGGCGGTATCTCATTTGTTCTTTACGGTATGATTTCTGCAATCGGTGTTCGCAACGTTGTTGAAAACAAGGTTGACTTCAAGAAGAGCCGTAACCTTATAGTTGCAGCTATCATTCTTGTTACCGCACTCGGTCTCGGCAGCCTTGATTTCAAAATCGGCGGAGTAGACATCAGCCTTTCGGCTCTTGCTGTTGCATCAATAGTAGGTATAGTTCTCAATGCTATACTCCCCGGCAAAGATTATAACTTTGACGAATCAGGCTATGAAAACGGCAAAGATTCCGAAGACACAAGAACTCCTGAAACCGCAGAAGCTTCGGAAAACTGATAATTTATCAATAAATTTTTTGGCAGAAAGATAATCGCGCAGATTGTCTTTCTGCTTTTTTAATAAAAAAATTATTAAATTTTGCCCTCACCGCTTGTGTATGCAAAGATAATGTTGTAGAATATTGAATGTTGTAATAAATTAAAAACGAAATTGAAGGTGAAAATCATGAGGGATGATTTTGACACAAAAGATATTCCGGTGCTTACACCGGAAGAAATAAGGCTTATAAAGCAAAGACGTCAGCAAAAAATTGACGAATTAAGCTCCGACGGGCAAGACGGCAGCGGCTTTTATTCAAGACCGACGCAAATCCCGGAACCGAAGCAGGATTTTTACACAAGACCGCAAAGAACATACAACACAGACTATGACTTTGACCCGAACGATTTTAATATTCCGAAAAGAAAAACTCAAAGAAGCGAAGAACCGCGCGAATATGAAGACGTAAAATCCGGCAAACGCGCGCAGAGAAGAGCCGACAAATACGAGGAACCGCCTAAAAACAGAAAAAAAGGCGGCTGTTTGGGCGTATGCATAATTGCACTTCTCTTGGCGGTTGTAATAGGCTTTACGGGATGTTTCGGCTATGTTTACTCTCTTATGGGCAAAACGAATTATTCCGAATCCGCCGCAAATAAATATGTATCGTCCGCAGAGCTTAAACACGACAGCAAAATAAAGAATATTCTTCTTATCGGCCTTGACGACAGCGACGGCGGAACTTCACGTTCAGACACAATGATGCTTTTGTCAATAGACACCGCCAATAAAAAGTTGAAGCTCACTTCGTTTCTTCGCGATATGTGGGTAGATATTCCCGACCATAAAAGTGCCAAGCTCAATGCTTCATATTCTTACGGCGGTGCACAGCTCACTATGGACACAATCGAATATAACTTCGGCGTTGATATAGACCACTATCTCTCCGTTGACTTTGA
The DNA here is from genome assembly GCA_900539465.1 of uncultured Ruminococcus sp. GTDB lineage: Bacteria > Bacillota > Clostridia > Oscillospirales > Acutalibacteraceae > CAG-488. The sequence continues at coordinate 55,118 of UQCF01000003.1, forward strand.
TATGTTTAAAAGCATAATTGATGCTCTCGGCGGCATAACGGTTGAAGTTACGGAAAAAGAGGCAGAATTTATAAACAGGACCACAAGCTCCACCGTCAACGCGGGTCAGTGCCTGCTGGACGGTAAAAAAGCTTTGATATACGCCAGAATAAGAAAGCTGGACTCTGACTTTTACCGCACGCAGCGCCAGAGAAAGGTTATAACGGCAATTGTTGAAAAAGCGACCAAAACCAACCCTGTTACTCTTTTAAAAATTGTTTCTGAAATTATGCCGATGCTCACAACCGATATTCCGGCTGCGGACATGACCGTACTTGCATTTTCTTCTCTCGGTTATATTAAATATGACATAGAGCAGCTTCAGGTACCTGCCGACGATGCGTATAAATCAAAATATATTAAACGGCAATCGGCACTCGTACCCGACATTGAGAAGAACAAAAAGAATATCTACAACTTTATCTACGGTTAAGGGAGAACTTAATGCACTATATAATAATGGACCTCGAATGGAACACCACATATGCAAGGCGCATCAAAGGCTTTTTAAACGAAGTTATCGAAATTGGTGCGGTTATGCTTGATGACAACCTGAATATTATAGACGAATTCTCATGCTTTGTTAAGGCGCAGGTGGGCAAAAAGCTCAGAAGCAGTGTAAAGAGACTCACGAGCATCTCTAACGAAGACCTTGATTCGGGTATGCTCTTCACAAGAGCCATGAGCAAGTTCAGGGACTGGATAGGCAGTGAAGAAAACGTTGTTTTGACCTGGGGTGACGGAGATATAAGAGTGCTTATAGAAAACTTCAGATACCTCAACGGCATAACAACCATTCCGTTTTTAACCAACTATATTGACATTCAGATTTATGTTCAAAATATTTTAAGCATTTCAAAGGCACAGCAGATAGGTCTTTCTGCCGCCGCAGAACAGCTCGGAATAGACGAAAACAGCTTTTTTCACCACCGTGCGCTTGACGACAGCAAGCTGACCGCAGAATGCTTTAAAAAGACATTTGACAAAGAAAAATTATATGCAATGATTCAGCCGTGCGGCAACGATTTCTACGGCAAGCTCGCCTTTAAGCCTTATGCAATCAATGACCTGAGCAATCCGCTTGTCAACAAAGAACTGCTTAGCTATAAGTGTGAAATATGCGGCACAGAGGGTGAAATAATAAAGAATTGGCGGTATTCAAATCAGTTTTTCAGAGCGATATATTACTGCCCCAAATGCGGCAACCGTGCGCGTGTGGCGGTGAGATTTAAAAAATACTACGATCACATAGAGACAAAAAAGAATATATCAATAATAAAACCCGATGAGCAATAAAATAAACTGCCGTAATTTGCACCGATGATGCAAATTACGGCAGTTATATTTTTGCATAGAGGAGTTCAGCCGGCTTATCTTTTTATCAATACCAAATCCAACCAAAAAGGAAAATTCTTATAAGCCACTGAAAAAATGAATATCTTACCGTAACCTCGCAGGTTGTAGCAGATATACTCCCGCTCGTTGTAACCGCAAAGCAGGCAACAGTAGATGAGCCGACAGTATATGTATCAACATTACCGTAATCGTCTACATAAACATCACCGTCAAGCGTAACGTAAAAACTGTAAAAATCAACATCGCCTGAAGTAAGTAAAAACGGAGAATCCAAATTTTGCTCGCTCTTATAATTAAACGTCACATCCAAAGCTGTAATATCTTCGATATGGCCGTCGCATCTTGTTTCACTTACTACCGCAAAATTTCTCTCATAGCCGAGATAATTGTAATCTTCATCATATTGCTCTATTGTTATAAGTGCTATACCTTCATTAACCGCATATGCATCTGTACCGGATTCGTCAACTTCTACAACAGATTCATCACTTGAATAAACTTCAAAATATTCTGCGCCATCAAGTACATTACTCATATCCAGCAGCACTTCGCTGCCCGGCTCTGCCAAATATGTGCCGTAAATTTGCAATTCATCCAATATGTCATTTTTGTCATATTTTGCGCTTACCGTCGGTGCGCTGCCAAGCATAAATGCTGCAACAAGCAGTACCGCAACCGTTCTCAAATAAATTTTCTTCATTATATCACGCTCCCATAAACTGCATGAATATTTATTAATATAACGATCTCCCCTATGCCGATGCAAACATTCATGCTGTGAATATTATATTATCTATATAAATTTCTGTCAATAATTAAATCTCAAAACAACAATCTCATCAAAACAACTCATAAAAACAGACGCAAAGCATTAAACCTTGCGCCCGAATTTTTATTCAAATCTGACTTTATACTTTCTCAGCCAATAATCAAACTGAATAAAGTATGCTATTGTCTGCGGTGTGGTCATAAGCTGACCGTACCACGGCTGCGGATTGTCTGCCGTTAAAAGCTCCTCTAATTTTTCTCTTTTTATAAAATTTAAAAGCGGAGAGGATTTATCTTCGATTACTCCCCTGAGAAGCCGCGACACAGCATTTAAATAATGCGGATTATGCGTTTTGGGGTACGGGCTTTTTTTGCGCCACAAAACTTCATCGGGCAAAAGTCCGCGCATTGCATAGCGCAAAAGTCCTTTTTCGTAATTGTCGTGATCTTTATATTCCCACGGAACGCTGTAAAGGTATTCGACTATTCTGTGATCGCAAAACGGCACGCGGACTTCAAGAGAATTTATCATGCTCATGCGGTCTTTGCGATCAAGGAGAGTTTGCATAAACCAGTCAACATTAAGTTTCATCATTTCTGCCATGCGAGATTCGGTTTCGTCCGCATTATAAGGTTTATCTGCCGAGTTCACTGTGGCTTTATATCTCGAATAAACATAGTCGTCCGCGTCGATTTTCTGTGCAAACTCATCTTTTAAAAAGCTGTATCTGTAAGCCGTTGACTGCGCCCACGGAAAGCCGTCCGTCAGTCTGATTGTTTTGTCTCTGTACCACGGGTAGCCGCCGAATATTTCATCGGCACACTCACCCGAGAGCGCAACCGTGCCGTACTTTCTTATATTCTCACAAAGCAGCAGCATTGACGAATCAACGTCTGCCATACCGGGCAAATCGCGCGCGTCCACGGCAGAGAACAGCGCGTTCACAAGCTCCGGCGTGTCAATAATACACCAGTGATGCTCGCACGAGAGATAATCGGACATGACGTTTATATAGTGAGGGTCGCTGTTAGGCTGGAACCTGCTCTTTTTAAAATATTTTTCGTTGTCAACATAATCGACAGAAAAAGTTTTAAGCGTCTCCCCTCTCTCTTTAAAGTAATTATTGCTGACAGAAGAGATTAAGCTCGAATCCAGTCCGCCGGAGAGGAATGTGCAAAGCGGAACATCCGAAACAAGCTGACGTTTTATTGCGTCACACACAAGAAAACGCACCTTTTCGGCCGTCTGCTCAAAATTATCGGTGTGCTCCTTATAGCACAGCTGCCAATAGGGTCTTAGCTTCAATCCGTCATGAGAATATGTGCCGCAAAATGCGGGTTTTATCTCTTCTATACCCTTAAACACGCCGCAGCCGGGTGTTCTGCCGGGGCCTATAAGCATTATTTCGCTCAAAGAGTTAATATCCATAACAGGCTCTATCTCGGGGTGGCAAAGCATAGCTTTTAATTCTGATGCAAATACAAATCCGCTTTTTACCTTTGCAAAAAACAGCGGTTTTACGCCCATTCTGTCTCTGGCAAAAAACAGCTCCTGCTTTTTCTCCTGCCAAATTGCAAAAGCATATATGCCGTTAAACATATTCACGGCATACTCGCCGAACTCGGCAAATGCTTTCAGCACCACTTCGGTGTCGGAATGACCGCGAAACTCCACGCCGTGTGAAAGCAGCTCGTTTTTAACCTCCTGCGTGTTATAAAGTTCGCCGTTATAGGCGATGATATATTTTTCTTTTTCCGTCTCATATATCATAGGCTGACAGCCGTTTTCAATATCTATAACAGCCAGCCGCCTATGCACCAAAGCCGCCGAATTTGAAAAATATTCGCCGTGTTGGTCGGGTCCTCTGTTTTTCAGCGAGTCTTCCATTTTCAAAAATGAAGATTTATATTTAAGCAGATTTTCACTGAATGATACCTGCCCTGCAATTCCGCACACGCTATCACCTCATTTGATTTTACGGCTGTTGCGCCATAATAAGCTTATGTATTTGACGAGCCTTTATACTTCTCTTTTGTGGCAAGTCCGCCCCTGATATGCCGCTGTGCCTTGTTGATTTCGAGCACCTTTCGCACATCGGCATAAAGATCCGGTTCAATGTTTTTGAGCCTTTTGGTAACATCCATATGTACTGTGGATTTTGACACTGAAAAAGCCTTTGCGGCGCTTCTTACGGTTGCTCTGTTTTTTACTATGTATTCGCCGAGCTCTACGGCGCGAATATCAACAGCATCTGTCAAAAAAAATCCCCTCCCGTATTCATATCGTTAATAGATATGCTTCGGAAGAGGATATTATGATTTATAGGTTATTTGGTTTTGCTCTCGGCAGTTGCGACAAAGCTTATTTTGTAAGTGCCGTAAGCCCAGCAGGAATCACAGTCTTTTAAAAGTATAGGCAGTTCCACAGTATTTCTGCCCTCTTTAATACTTATTCCGCTAAGGTCTATTCTTGCATTGATGCCGTTTGCCGCAAGAGCGGAAAGCTCCGAGTCACTGCCGTAAACGGTTACGTTTGATATGCGCGAAGAGGTGAATTTCACAGTGTATCCCTCCGGCGCATTAGAGACCGAAATATTATCTGTCGATATGCTGAAATTTGAGGATTTCGCATCAGGTGCGGTAAATCTAACATACACGGAGGAAACGGAGTTTTCTGTGGTTTTCACTCCCTCAACCTCCGAGAGATTAAACTCAAAGGAATTTTCGCCCGGCTTAATTTTTGAAAAGCTTATTGTTCCGACATCAAGAGTTTTGTAATCGGTACCGTTTTGCAGAATACCCACGCTCACATTTGACGGAGAGCAGGTGTAGTTAAGCTGATTTGTAACATAGTTTGCGGGAGAATCCGTAAACTTCACCGCAACGGGGATATTCACAAGCTTATAAACAGGTATTGTCACTGCGGCGTTTACGTTGCTTTCACCGTCTATGGTAACGTATTTTAATGATGAGCCGTCTTTTTTAATTGCTTTCAGCGCAACATTAAATGCCTTGCTCTGAGTCAGCTCTTCATCAAGCTTCAGGTCTGCAACAACAGAGTCAAGCTGTGAAATTTCAAGAGCCGGACCTGCCACCTGAACGGTCTTTTTATCCATAATATAGTCATCGCCCGCAATATAGCCGTCGGGTACAATATCCACTGCGTCAACATTGACGATAATGTTTGCCTGTGTTTCGGCATATTCGTCAAAATAGACGTTTATAAAGCTTTCGGATATGCTTTTTATCGTAAAATCCGCAGACTCATTTGCCTTTGAAACTTTAAGCTGCAAAGCGTGAGTGCCGGCCGATGTTACAAGTGCGGTAGAAGCGGTAACATTAAAATCGCTTGCCGAAAGGAGCTTGCCGCCGACAACATATCTGCTGCCGCTGACGGTTATATCAACCGTATATGCCGTGTCGCCGAACATACGAAGTCCGTATTGGTCGGGTACGCTGTTTTCCATCTCGATTTTAACAGGCACGTCTTCTACAACAACCTCTGTCTCGGGTGAAAAAGATATACACACCGCCGCCCAAAAAACAACGGCTATAATTACCGAAATCACAAGAAGAAAGCGATTGTCTGAAAACAGCTTGTGCAAATTAAACTTTTGTTTTTTACTGCTCTTTGCCATTGCCGTTCACGTCTCCTCCCTGCTTTTTTTGCTTAAATTTCTTTACCTTTTCCATTGCAACAGGGGCAAAATATGTCAGCAGCCGCTCCATAAGAATACCGTCGGATATATTGCGCTCAAGGCTGCCCTTGTGGGCGATTGAAATTTGCCCTGTTTCTTCGGATACAACTATTATAACCGCGTCACACTGCTCGCTGAGGCCGATAGAGGCTCTGTGCCTTGTGCCGAGGTCGCTGCTGAGATTGGTGTTTTGCGTGAGCGGAAGTATACAGCCTGCTGCGCAGACCCTGCCGTCTCTTATTATAACCGCGCCGTCATGAAGCGGAGAGTTGGGGAAGAAAAGGCTGCCTATAAGCTCTTTTGTCACTTTAGCGTCAACAGATGTTCCGCTGGCTACAATGTCGTTGAGCGTAAGGTCTCTTTCAATAACAATCAACGCCCCGATTTTTTTCTCGCTCATGTCATAGCATGCCTTGCAAATCTCAAGCATTGCCTTTTTTTGCCTTTCGTATGCCGCGCCCTGCCTGTCAAAACCGAGCATACGCAAAATCGAAAATCTGCTTCTGCCGACGCTTTCGAGAGCATGGCGAAGCTCCGGTGCAAAAAGAATGATAAGCACGATTATAAAGTTGCTCATCAACGTTTTAAACAGGTATGTTGTAGCCTGCATACCGAGAAGATTTACAACAAAATATGCCGCCAACAGCAAAATAATGCCCTTGACAACGTGCAATGCGCGGCTCTCGCGCATAAATTTTATTATTTTATAAACCAAAAGGGCAACGAGCAAAACATCTATCGTATCCACAACAAAGTTGTAGGACGAAAACAAAGCGCCGAGTCTGCCCCATATGTCTGATAAATTAGTAAAAAAATCGTTCATTTTAAGCTCCCAACATAAACCTTTGATTATCCCCTGCCGTCAATTTAATTTTATCACACATTACTTTTCATTGCAACGGGAATTTTGGCACAAATTGTATCAATCCCCGTTAATAATGCAAACCGCATGAGCCGAAATCCCCTCGCCGCGGCCCGTGAATCCGAGCTTTTCTTCGGTGGTTGCTTTGACGTTTATTCTGCCTATATCCGTTTCGCAGACAGACGCAATATTCTCTCTCATTTTTTCTATATACGGTTTCATTTTTGGCTTTTGAGCTATAACGGTGCAGTCTATATTGCCGACCGAGTAACCCTCTTTTTTAAGCCTTGAAACAACTTGCTTCAAGAGAACCAAACTGTCCGCCCCCTCAAATTTTGGGTCATCGTCCGGGAACATTCCGCCGATGTCGCCCATTGCAGCCGCACCCAAAAGCGCGTCGCTGACGGCATGAAGAAGCACATCGGCATCGGAGTGACCGAGAAGCCCTTTTTCATAAGGTATTTCAACTCCGCCGATTATGAGCTTTCTGCCCTCGGTGAGCACATGAACATCGTATCCGTGACCTATTCTCATATATTCTCCGCCTTTCAAAGCGAGTTTATCGCCGTTTTGTAATCGTCATAAGTCATATAGGAATTTATAATATCAAGCATTGCGTTTGTTGTGAGTCTCTCGGGCAAATCCAGATATTTTAAAAGGGCAAGTCTTTTTTCTTTACTGCCGTCGCTGCCCGTGAGCCCGTCAAAATAAAAATCGTTTTTGGTGACGACGCGTCTTTTTTCTTCGCCGCTGTCACGGCAAACAACTCCTGCTTTTGCGAGTGCTTCTCTGATTATATCTGCCGAAACGCCCTCAACGCCGAGCTTGCCCTCTTTGGAAGAAACGGCCTTGCGCTTCTCTTTGCCGTAGACATCGGGAATGTAAGCGTTGATAATTTTATTGTGCGGAACAATATTGCCGATAAAATTCCTTATGACAAAGCCTGCCGAATCGCTGTCTGTCAGCACAACTATTTCTTTATTTTCGGCGAGCTTTCTTAAAAGCTTCTGCTTCTCTTTATCTTTAAAAATCGAAAAGCCCTCTGTCTCTATTATGACCGCATCTATGAGCGAGGAGAGCTTTATTTTATCGTATCTGCCCTCTACAACTATTATTTTATCTGTTTTCAGCATACTTCTTCTCCGTTGGCTATGAGAAAAAGCTTCATCATGGCTTCCTCCAAAATAATTCTGCCGTCAACAGATGTTGACTTTAAGCTTTCATCCGCCTGCGATAATATATCAAGGCTCTTTCTGAGCTGTGAGATTGACATTCCGGAAGCATTTTTTGCGGCGTTTCTCAATCTGAAATCGTTTTTGCCGTAGTTGAATATTTTTGCCGCGTCTTCTGCCCTGTGGCCGCCAGCGAGTGCGACCTTGGCTCTGTACATATCAATATAGGCAGTAATTATCGTTGCAAGAATAAATATCGGCTCTTCTCTTTGCTTTATCAAAGAATCGAGTATCGAATACGCCTTGCCGCTGTTGCCTGCCACAAGATTTTTTGAAAGCTCAAAAATTCTGACCTCTGCGGTTTTTACCGTTACGGCGTCTATATTTTCTCTTGTGATTTCGCCGCCCGAGGCATTGGCGCAAAGCTTTTCAAGCTCGTTAATGACGTTTGACATATCGTCGCCCGTCAAAGATATAAAATAATCGGCAAGCGCGGGGCTTATTTTTAAGTTTCTTGACTGTGCGCCTTTTATAACATAACGTGAAAGCTCCTGCCTGCTCATTTTATCAAGCTTTAAGGTGCTGCCGTATTTATTAAAAGCTGTAATGAGTTCTTTCCACCCCTTGCTGTCGGCGTCCGAAGTCAAAAGGCATATTATTACGACGCAGGTTTCGGGGATATCGGAAACGAGAGACAAAAGCTCTTTTTTATCACTCTCGCCGAGCTCCGACGCTTTTAAGTCTTTTATAAGAACACAGGTGCGCTCGCTCATCATAGGCAAAGCCTGTGCCGCCATAGATACTTCTTTTATATCAATGCCTTTGCCGTCAAAGACGTGCAAGTTAAAATCGGCAAAATCTTTGTCAACGCATTTTTGCAACAAACGTTCCATATAACAACGCTTCAGGTAGCTTTCGTTGCCGTATATAAAATACAGCCTGTCAAATTCGCCCGATCTCAATTGAGCTTTGAGATCTGCAAGAGTAATTGCCGGCATACGCTTCAACCTCCTTCGCTGAAAAATTTAATGTTGTCTTTTCTTATATCAACACCGATAAGTTTATAATCGGCAACCGAGTATATATTTTGAGCTTCTTTTGATATTTCACGGCATACGTCCGCCGCTATTTCATCACTTGAAGAAATTATCACATTTTTAAATCCGCCGATGTCAAAATTTTGCGGCAAATAATATGAACATATGAGGACATCCGCTTCAAGGCATTTTTCGGGTATCGCCTGTTCCGAAGCGCAGTCAAAAAGCACAAGCAAATCCGTATTGCCGAATACGCAATAGGCATATGCCGCACCGCCGTTTCGGCAAAATTCAACCGACGCACCCTCCCACGGGTTAAGGCAAAATGCAGACGATACGGTAGCTTTGCCGTAAGCTTCGGAGCAAAAAATCCGCTTAAATTCAAAATCTTTTATAATTTCATCTGCCGAATAAGAGTTATGACGTTCCGTATTCGGAACAAGCAAAAAGTCTAAATCCTTGTTTTTAATACTGTCCTTTATATTTTGAACACTGTCATAATCAGAACCGCCGCAGCCGAGTACAAACATCTTGCTGTTATTTTCTGCGATTACGCATATTCCGTCGCCGACATTCAGGGCAGATATTCTTGTAAGCGAATGAGAATACACGGCATAAAAGGAGCCGGTGACAATACATATGCACACCGTAAGTGCAACCGCGGCTCTCAGTGCGCGCCGCTTTTGATTTATCAGGATAAAACAGCATACCGTGCCCGAAAGCACAAGCACTGCCGCAGAAGCAAAGAATATATTGTCTGTTTCTATAAACGCATATTTAAGCTGTGACAGCCTTTGAGTCACTGCAATAACATATTTCGACATCAGTCCGCACACAAGAGCAAATGCCTTGCCTATTGAAGAAAACGAAAAGGTAAGTGACGAGAACCCGGCGCACACCATAAGCACGGTTGACGGAAAAGATACAAGCAAATTTGTCAGCGGTGAAACAAGGCTTATGCCGCCGAACACTGCCGTATTGACAGGGAAAGATGCCGCCATGGCACAAATTGATATTGCCGCTACCGAAAGAACCGCTTTGACAGCCCGTCTTAATACTTTTGGCTTTATTCTGTCTGCATAGCGAAGATAAAAATGCTCAATCGGCTTAAAAAGGAGCAAAATCCCGAGTGTTGAACTGAAAGACAACAGCAGCGACACGCTCGCCGAAGAAAACGGATTTATTGCCATCAAAACCGCAGTTGCCGCGCCGAGAGAATTGACCGGGTCGCTTTGCCGAGAAAACAAGTTGCCTAAAAGCATTATAATCAGCATAAAACCCGCACGGCTCACAGACTCCGTAAATCCTGTAAGAGCCATAAAGAACACCGTGAAAATAATCACCGTCAAGGAGCTTAAATTTCTGCGTATTTTCAAATGAGAGAGAATATAATAAAGCCCCATCGCCCATATTGAAAGATGAAGACCCGACACCGCGAACAAATGCGACACTCCCGAAACGGCGAACGCATTTTCTGTTTTGTCACTTATCCCCGATGTATCGCCCAATAGCATGGCTATGGCAACCGCTCCGTTTTCATTGGGCAAATTGTAATAAATTCTGCTCCTTACGTTATCCCTTATATTTTGCAAAAACCGTTCTGTGCTGTGCGGCGGACTTTTTACAGAGGTTATGTTTAAATCCGGCTCATAAAGATACGATATGAGATATACGCCGCGCGAAAGATTCATTATTTCGCTTGTTTTATCTTGTGCGGAAACAGGCATAACCTTTGAAGTGAAGCCGATCGTGTCGCCCGTTTCTGCATTTATCAGCGTGTTTGAGCTAAGGCGCATTTTGACCTTTATCTTTTCGCCGTCAAGAGACTGCGTCTTTAAGGTATAGATTACACCGGAATCTTTACTTTGCGCTTCACTTGTTATTTTTGCCGTAATTTTAACATTATCGCCGACGTGAGACTGTGCCTTTTCTAAACCGAAAACAAAGTTTGCCGTCAGAACCGAACCGCAAAAAATCAGTGCCGCGCAAAGATACATGGCAACAATCCGATTTCTGAAGCTTTTTGAAAACAGCGCAATAATCAACAAGACCGAGCCTGCGGCAAGCGAGGCAACGCCGCACCCGAAGATAAATCCCGTTAAAACAGAAACGAGAGACACTGCGAGCGACACGAAGCCTATCACTGACATAGGTCGGTACTTGAAGTAATTCATAAATTATTTAAAGAACAAGGGAAGCTTCTCAAGGAAGATAATGTCGTCTCTGTCTGCCGCGTCTCCCTCTGCGAGAACGGCAGCTTTGCCGACGATATTGACGTCGAACTCAGCCATAAGTTTTTCGACTGCGGCAAGCGATTCGCCAGTTGAGATAACATCATCAACAACAAGAACCTTTTTGCCTCTCATCTGCTCGCCGTCTGCTCTGTCAAGAATAAGAGTCTGAACATCGGTGGTGGTTATGGATTTAACATGTACCGTAACGGGGTCTGTCATATAGACCTTGGGCTTTTTGCGAATTACAAAGTATTTTTTGCCCGACTGCCTTGCAATTTCATAAGCAAGCGGTATGCTTTTTGCCTCGGGTGTTACGATATAGTCAAAGTCCGGGCACTTTTTAATTATTTCGGACGCGGCGGCTATTGTAAGCTCCACATCGCCGAAAATGATGAATGCGCCTATATCAAGATGCTCGTTTACCGGGCAAAGAGGAAGTTCTCTTTCAAGTCCGGCTATTTTCATTTTATGTACTGCCATAATTTTAACCTCCGTTATATATCAGCCTGCCGGCCATGTAAATTCTCTGCCGCCCATAAGGTGAAAATGAAGATGTTTCACCGTTTGACCGGCACTGTCGCCGCAGTTGTTTACTATTCTGAATCCGTCGTCTAAGCCCTCTGCCTTTGCTATTTTTGCCGCGACCTCAAAAATGTGAGCCACAACGGCACTGTTGCTCTCGTTTATATCTTTGGCAGAAGCTATGTGCTCTTTTGGAACAATGAGTATGTGCACGGGAGCCTGCGGGTCAATGTCTCTGAAAGCAAAGACCGTGTCGTCCTCATACACTTTGTTTGACGGAATTTCTCCGCCGATTATTTTGCAAAAAAGGCAATCCATAAATATCCTCCTATTTAATAAAAGACTTAACTATCTCTGCCGCCGCAGTGAGTGCTTCGTCTATTTTAGCGGTGTCTTTTGCGCCTGCCATTGCGAAGTCCGGCTTTCCGCCGCCGTTGCCGCCTGCAAGCATTGCAACCTGCTTTACCACTGCGCCTGCTTTTACGCCCTTGGCTATTGCTTCGCTGCCGCAGGACACTGCGAAATTCGCCGTACCCTTTGCGGAATTGAGAGCCGCGATAACGGCAACTACATTGTCACCCTCTGCCTTTGCCTTGTCGCAAAGCTGGCGAAGCTCGTCAACCGAAACCTCGCCTGCCGAGGCGGTGATAAGCTTAATGCCGTCTATATCTTTTGCGTTTTCAAACATATTGCCCGAACGAAGCTCGGTAAGCTCCGATGTGAGAGATTTTATTTCTTCGTCCTTTTGTTTAATCTCGGCGGCAAGAGCTGCGGCTTTTTTATCAAGCTCCGAAGGATTGCTGATTTTAAGAGCCTGTGCCGCATTACCGAGAACGGAATTAAGGTTTTTGATATAGTTAAGCACTCCTGTGCCCGTTACGCCCTCTATACGGCGAACGCCTGCAGCAACACTTGACTCTGAAATAATCTTGAACAATCCGAGGTTGCCGCTGTTTGAAACATGAGTACCGCCGCAAAGCTCGGTTGAAAAATCACCGGCTCTGACAACTCTGACTATATCGCCGTATTTTTCGCCGAAAAGAGCCATGGCTCCGAGTTTTTTCGCTTCGTCAATGGGCATTTCGGTCATGGTGACATCATGTGCGCCGAGAATGAACGCATTGACATCGTTTTCTACTTTTTCAAGCTCCTCTTTTGTAAGAGCCGCAAAATGCGAAAAGTCAAATCTGACGGTGTGCTCGTTTACAAGCTGACCTGCCTGTTCAACGTGAGAGCCGAGATTTTTTCTGAGCGCAGCCTGAAGAAGATGTGCCGCCGTGTGATTTCTTGCGATAGCGGCGCGGCGCTCTGTGTTGACTTCTGCACTCACTTCGTCGCCGAGTGAAGCACTCTCGCCCGAAACAATTTCGCCGTGGTGAAGATAAACGCCGTCGTTTGTTTTGGTGGTGTCTCTGACCTCGAAAACAAAATTGTCGTTTTTGAGAACGCCCGTGTCGCCTACCTGACCGCCGCCCTCTCCGTAGAACGAGGTCTTATCAAGAGCGATAACCGCCTGAACACCCGGTTCAAGGAACTCTGCCCTCTCGCCGTCTGTGATTATAGCAATGATTTTGCCTTTGCACTGAGTGCTGTCATAGCCCTTAAATTCGGTTGAAGCAATGCCTTTTGTCACAACACCCGCAACATCCCAGCCCTCTTTGCCTGCGCCCTTGTGGGCTTCTCTTGAGCGCTTTCTCTGCTGAATAACAAGCTCCGAGAATTTCTCTTCGTCAACCGTCATGCCTTTTTCCGAGAGTATCTCTTTTGTAAGATCAAGCGGAAAACCGAATGTATCCGAAAGCTTGAATGCGTCCTCACCGCTGAGAACGCTTGATTTTGACTGCTCAATCATTTGCGAGAGCTGAGCAAGACCTGCGTCTATCGTTCTGCCGAAGTTCTCTTCTTCTGTCTGTATAACCTTTATTATGAAATCGTGTTTTTCTTTAAGGTTCGGATATGCGTCGCCGCTGTCTTTTATAACGGTTTCGCAAACCTCGGAGAGGAAGGGTCTGTCGATACCGAGAAGTCTGCCGTGGCGTGCGGCACGTCTTAAAAGTCTGCGTAAAACATAGCCTCTGCCTTCGTTAGAGGGCATTACGCCGTCGCTTATCATAAATGTTGTGCTTCTGATGTGGTCTGTGATAACTCTGAGCGAAACATCTTTTTCTTCATCGTCATGGTAATTTACGCCTGCGATTTTCATGATGTGTTTCATTGTGTTTTGAATTGTGTCAACCTCAAAGATGTTGTCAACATCCTGCATTACGCAGGCAAGTCTTTCAAGACCCATACCTGTGTCGATATTGGGCTTTGCAAGGCGCGTGTAGTTGTTGTGGCCGTCATTTTCAAACTGAGTGAAAACAAGATTCCAAACCTCAACATATCTGTCGCACTCACAACCAACCTTGCAATCGGGTTTGCCGCAGCCCTTGTCGGGTCCGCGGTCAAAATATATCTCCGAACAAGGGCCGCAGGGGCCTGCGCCATGCTCCCAGAAGTTATCTTCTTTACCGAATCTTACCATATGAGAGGGGTCAACGCCGACCTCTTTTGTCCAGATGTCATATGCTTCATCGTCTTCGGTATATACGCTGACATAGAGCTTGTCCTCGGGCATTTCGAGAACCTTTGTGAAAAATTCCCACGCCCAAGCGGTTGCCTCGCGTTTAAAATAATCGCCGAACGAGAAGTTGCCGAGCATTTCAAAAAAAGTGCCGTGACGTGCGGTTTTGCCGACATTATCAATATCGGGTGTGCGTATGCACTTTTGGCAGGTGGTTACTCTGTTTCTCGGCGGAGTAATTTCGCCTGTGAAGTATTTTTTCATCGGCGTCATGCCGGCATTTATCAAAAGAATACTCTTATCACCCTGCGGCACCAAGGGAAAGCTCGGCAAACGCAGATGACCCTTACTCTCAAAAAATGAAAGATATTTTTCTCTCAGTTCGTTAAGTCCTGTCCATTGCATAATAAAAACTCCTTAAAAAAAATAAAGATACCCCATGCTACATTTCGGGACGGAATAAACCGCGGTACCACCCGAATTGTGCACAAAGCACCTCTCTTACCCTTAACGCGGGCAACGTGCGGTTCGTCACCGCAGGCTCCGGGGCGGCAAGCGCAGTTTGTTTTATGAACGCGGCTCTCAGCCGTGGCCGCATTTCTCTGTGCTGCAAAAGGCGCATAACCCCTTCAATGCCGATATAATATTAACATTAAAATTATAAATCATATGTGTATTTTTGTCAACCGAAATAAAGCTTTATTTGCCTTTATACGAGACATTTTTTCCGTCGGTTTCAAAAATAACCGTTCCGAGCAAATCGGTTCTGTAATATGTTAAGCCGTAATCGTCAAGCCGCTTTATAAGCTTTTGGTTCGGGTGAGAATAGCTGTTGCCCGCGCCGACCGAAATTACTCCAGCCTCGGGGCTTACTGCCTCCAGCCATTCGGAGCTTGTCGCACCCGCGCTGCCGTGATGGCCGATTTTTAAAACATTGCTTTTAAGAGAGGAATAGTTGTTTTGCATTATGCTCTCTTCCTCGTCAAAAGAGCAGTCGCCCGTTATGAGAAAGGAAGTTTCGCCGTATTCCGCCTTTACGACGACAGACATATTGTTAAGATCCTCGTCCTGCCTGCAAGGGCCGAGTATGTTAAGCTTTATATCGCCCATAGAATATGTGCTGCCTGCTTCGGCGGCGATTATTTCGTCCGCATTTTCCCGTGCCGAGAGCAAAAACTTTTCATAAGTTTTGGTTGTGGGTATGTTTATTTCGCTGAGCTTCGGCATTATGAGCTTGTCGGCGTGAAATTCTGACAAAACCTCCGCCATGCTGCCCATATGATCCGAGTGAGGGTGAGTCATAATACAGTAATTTATTTTGTCAACACCGAGTGAGCGAAGATAATTTATAACAGTCTGCGCCTTATAGGCTTCGCCCGTGTCTATAACAGTAACACCGTATTCTTTTGAATAAATAACCGTGCAGTCGCCCTGTCCTACATCAACGAAGTGAACCGAAACGTCACCCGACACGGCAGGCGGGCTGTTAACGCCGCTGTCTTTATATAATTTATCCCATGTGCCGTCCGATATTCTTGTGATAAGCGCAATGAGAACTGCCGCGCAGATAACGACAACAGTTATGATTTTTTTATCTTTTTTTGAACTTCTTTTTGCCATACTGCGCCCCTCCCCTGTTATTGCCGCTCTTTTGGTTTCTCTTGTCTCGGCTGCCGTTTGAAAGCGGCTTTATAAGGCATTTATCCGAAAATCCTATAAGGTCGTTTCTGCCGGCAATGTGAAGAGCCTTTGCGACAAGCTCTCTGTTTTTAGGGTCATAATACTGCAAAAGAGCGCGCTGCATTGCCTTGTCTTTCGGGTCTTTTGCGACATAGACCTCCTGCATGGTGTACGGGTCAAGCCCCGTGTAGAACATACAGGTAGAAATTGTGCCGGGTGTGGGGTAAAAATCCTGCACCTGCTCGGGTCTTATATGTCTTTTTTTGAGAAAGACCGCAAGCTCAACAGCGTCTTTAAGCGTTGAGCCGGGGTGAGATGACATCAAATACGGAACAAGATACTGCTCCTTGCCGGCATCATCGCTCAGCTCAAAATATTTTTTTGAAAACTCGACATAAGCCTCTATATGCGGTTTACCCATTTTATCGAGTACCGCCGCCGAACAATGCTCCGGCGCAACTTTAAGCTGACCGCTGACGTGATATTTAACAAGTTCTCTGAAGAATGTATCGTCCGGGTCTTTCAGCATATAGTCATATCTTATGCCCGAACGGACAAAAACTTTTTTGACCTTCGGCAAGCTTCTGACCGTGCGTAAAATATCAAGATATTCGCTGTGATCCGCTTCAAGAGCCTTGCAGGGAGTGGGAGCAAGGCATTTTTTGCCCTTGCACAAACCGTGCTCAAGCTGTTTTAGGCATGAGGTGCGTCTGAAATTTGCGGTGGGGCCGCCTATATCGTGTATGTATCCTTTAAAATCGGGAAGCGTTGTTAAAAGCTTTGCTTCTTTCACAACCGATTCTTTGCTTCTTGTTGTTATAAAGCGTCCCTGATGGAACGCGAGCGAACAGAAATTGCACGCGCCGAAACAGCCGCGGTTGTGGGTTATCGAAAATCTTACCTCTTCAATCGCCGGCACTCCGCCGAGTTTTTCATAACAAGGGTGATAGGTTCTCTCATAAGGCAGAGAATACACCCAGTCAAGCTCCTGTTGTGTGAGTGGCGGCATAGGAGGATTTTGCACAAGCATTTTGCTGCCGTGACGCTGTTTAACGGTCTTGCCTCTTATATGGTCCTGCTCGTCCTGCTCTATTCTGCAAGAGACGGCATATTCTTTTTTGCTTTTAAGGCAGTTTTCGTATGACGGGCACTCTTTGCCCTCATACGGGGTTTCTGTAACATCGCAGACATAGCAAGTGCCTTTAACGTCGCGAATATCCGAAATATTTTCTCCGTTAGAGAGTCTGCGGCAAATTTCTATCATCTGATTTTCGCCCATACCGTAGACGAGCAAATCCGCCTGCGAGTCAAAAATTATCGAACGTCTGATTTTGTCGTCCCAATAATCATAGTGGGCAAATCGGCGC
The DNA here is from genome assembly GCA_900539465.1 of uncultured Ruminococcus sp. Taxonomy (GTDB): domain Bacteria; phylum Bacillota; class Clostridia; order Oscillospirales; family Acutalibacteraceae; genus CAG-488. The sequence goes on from UQCF01000003.1 coordinate 72,416, forward strand.
AGAGAAGCCTCAAGTCCGCCGATTATAATGGGAACATCGTGATAAGCTTCTCTTATTTTATTGCAGTAGACCGTAACGGCTCTGTCGGGGCGAAGCCCCATAATTCTGCCGGGCGAATAAGCGTCTTGGCTTCTTTTTTTCTTGGCGGCGGTGTAGTGCGCCACCATTGAGTCTATGTTGCCGGAGCTTACCAAAAATCCGAGACGCGGTCTGCCGAAGCATTTAAAATCCTCGGTTGTTTTCCAATTCGGCTGGGCGAGAACCGCCACACGGTAGCCCTCTGCTTCGAGCACGCGTGTGATTATAGCCGCGCCGAAGCTCGGGTGATCGACATAAGCATCACCCGTAACATAGACAAAATCCACTTCGTCCCATCCGCGTTCTTTAACTTCTTTTGTGCTTATGGGTAAGAACAAGGCTTTAACCTCCGTAATTATTCATCGTCTTGACCATACGGCTTTTCGCGTGCGGGTGAAGCGTTACCGAGAGCGTTCATCTCCATCCACTGCTGCTTTGAGATAAGCACTTTTCTGGGCTTACTGCCCTCAAAGGGGCCTACAACACCCTTTTCTTCGAGTGCGTCCATAAGTCTTGCCGCTCTCGCATAGCCGAGTTTAAGTTTTCTTTGCAAAAGAGTGGTTGATGCCATCTGATTTTCGACGATGACCTCTATTGCTTTGGGCAGCATTTCGTCCGAAGAGTCGGAATCGCCCGAATCCTCGGAAGCGGCAGGCTTTTTCTTTTCCATAGCCGCCTGGCGCTCGATTTCTTCCATAACCTGATCGTCATACGAGCTGCTCTCTTGCTCTTTAATGAAGTTTACTACATTTTCGACCTCGGTGTCCGAAAGGAAACAGCCCTGAACACGCACGGGCTTTGAAACACCGACAGGGTTAAAGAGCATATCGCCGTTGCCGAGAAGCTTTTCCGCACCGGAGGCGTCAATAATCGTTCTTGAATCGACCTGCGAAGAAACGGAGAGCGCAATTCGGCTCGGAATATTCGCTTTAATGATACCTGTGATAACATTGACAGAAGGTCTTTGTGTTGCGATAACAAGGTGCATGCCTGCGGCACGCGCCATCTGTGCAAGGCGGCAGATAGAATCTTCTACCTCGTTCGGCGCAGCCATCATAAGGTCAGAAAGCTCATCTATAAAGATAACGACCTGCGGCATGACCTCAAGAGTGTCGTCTTCTCTCGCAAGGCGGTTATAGCCCTTTATATCGCGCACGTTCTTTTCGGAGAACATCTTATATCTTTTGAGCATTTCGGTAACTGCCCAGCCGAGCGCACCCGCCGCTTTTCTCGGGTCCGAAACAACGGGAACGAGCAAATGCGGTATGCCGTTATAAACCGTGAACTCAACCTGTTTCGGGTCAATCATCAAAAGCTTGACCTCATCCGGTGAAGCGTTAAAAAGTATGCTGACTATCATCGCGTTAAGGCAAACGGATTTACCGGAGCCGGTAGTACCCGCAATGAGCAAGTGAGGCATTTTGGCAAGGTCCGCGATTATTGTTTCGCCCGTTATATCCTTGCCCAAGGCGACCGAAAGCTTGCTTTTTTCTACCTGTGTTTTATACTGGGCGGTCTCGACTATTTCTCTTAATGAAACAGTCGCTCTGTTTTTGTTTGGTATTTCTATACCCACTGCCGATTTATTAGGTATCGGTGCTTCTATTCTGACGCCAGAAGCGGCAAGAGCCAGGGCAATATCGTCTGAAAGACCCGTGATTTTGCTGATTTTAACGCCCGGGGCAGGCTGAAGCTCATATCTTGTAACGGACGGACCGCGGCAAATATCAACAAGCTTTGTTCTGACGCCGAAGCTTGTGAGAGTATCCTCAAGCTTTTGTGCATTGAGTTTTAATTCCTGGTCATAGTTCATTGCCCTTGAATTGTCTGCGTGAGCAAGGCAGTCAAGAGTCGGTTTTCTGTATATTTTAACAAGTGCCGGAATGTTTGCGGCAGGCTGCTTTTCTTCTTTTGCCTGCGGCTGTTCGGCTTTGGCTTTTTCTTCTCGTTTAGGCTTTTCCTCTGCGTCTTTAGGCTCTGCACGGGTGATGTTCACGGGAGCAACAGGCTCCTGCGGCGTGCTCATACTGCGGATTATATTGTCGATATTTTCCTCCGCCTCTTCCTTTTGTGCATTGCCTGCAAGCTCCTCGACAAATACGGTATCGTCATCGTCCTGCTCCTGCTCTTTTTCCTCACCTATCGGCGACACTGCGGCAGGACCCACATCAATGGGCACAAACTTTCTCTTTTTGACGGGCGGAACGGAAAATTCCTTTTGCTCTTCACGTTTTTGTCTCTGTTTTTCCATTTCTCTGCCGATTTTTTCTTCTGTATACGAGCCGACCTTTTTAACGGGCTTCGAGAAAAAGTTGAACGCGCTGATAAGCGTTGTGCCGGTTAAAAGCATAAGAATCAAAAGAGCGAGAACGATAAGGATAATAAGTGCGCCTGTTTTGCCTGCGAGAGCGTCGAGTCCGCCGCCGATAACCGCACCAAGAACACCGCCGCTTTTGGCTGTGACGGCCATACGCTCGTCCCACACATATTCTATCTGCTCTCCGAGATCGCCGACCGAAACATTATCCCATGCGACATGGACTATGCCCGACAAAAATGTTATAAATCCGCCTATTCCGGCAAGGTTCACCGCAACCGAGCCGAGCGGCTTGTTGAGCGCAAACATAACGGCAAGGTATATGAGCATAAGCGGCCATGCATATGAGCATACGCCGAACACGCCGAAAACAAAATTATGTACCGCAGCCCAGGCTCTCTCGCCGCTTATGAGGGTAATCGCAAGAAGTATCAGCGCGGAAGCCATCAGTATAAGCGCCGTTCTCTGCCTTTGCGCGGGAGTCTGAGGAGTGCGCGGAGCTTTTTGCCTCTCCTGCTGTTTCGGAGCCGTTTTTTTGCTATTTTGCGGCGAAGCTTTTTTCTTAGCCGGTTTTTTTGCCGTTGTTTTGTTTGCCATTAAACTTTCCTCCAAATTAAATACGCATATATGTAATTGACGCTCGAAAATCAAACGCCGTCTTTTTTAGTCTTTTCGCTTTTTTTAGCCGGTCTTTTTTTATGAGCCTTTTCTTTTTCCAAAATCATTTTGTCAAGGCAGTTAAGCGCGTCAGACAGACTGCCGAGCGAGTCGATAAGTCCGCCTTTTACAGCTTCTTTGCCGTCAAGCACCGTGCCGACGTCCATAACCAATTCGCCCGTTGCAAGCATAAGCGACCTGAATTTATCGGCAGGCATATTTGAATTTTTACTGACAAAGCGTACTATTCTCTCTTGCATCTGCTCAAAATAAGATAGGGTCTGCGGAACGCCGAGCACAAGCCCGTTCATTCTTACGGGGTGTATCGTCATTGTTGCGGACGGCACTATAAAGGATTTTTTTGCCGAAACGGCAAGCGGCACGCCTATTGAATGTCCGCCGCCGAGCACAAGCGAAACCGTTGAGGTTTTCATACCCGAGATAAGCTCCGCTATCGCAAGCCCTGCCTCAATATCGCCGCCGACGGTGTTGAGGATTATCAAAAGCCCGTCAATACTGTCGCTCTCTTCAATGGCGACAAGCTGCGGTATAACGTGCTCATACTTTGTTGTTTTGTTTTGAGAGGGCAAAATATAGTGCCCCTCGATCTGACCTATTACCGTCATGCAGTGGATAAGATGTCCGTTTTTTTGAACGGTAATAGAGCCTGTGTCTATAATCTGTCTTATAGCGTCACTGTAAGAGGACTGCCCTTCTTGCTCACATTCGTTTCCGCTGCCTGTGGTAGGCCCCGTCGGGGCAGTAAAGCCCAAGCCCAAAGTGTTTCTGTATCCCATATAATCATCACCTTTAATGCAATTCTTTTTTATTGTTGCCAAAGGTGCCGATATTATTATAGCGGGCACAAAAACCCAATATATTGTATATAGTAACATTTAAACGCAAATTTATCAATAGGTTCTTATTGATTTTTTGATATGCGAATGGTATAATTTCGGTAGTCTTTAAACGGAGTGTGAACAGTATGTTTTATAGTGTAAATAACGGCAAGATTTCTGTAAAAGTAAAGAAGTTCGGCGCAGAGCTTTCATCTTTTAAATCGCTCGGCAGCGGCACCGAATATCTTTGGCAGGGCAATCCCGATATATGGGCGGGTCAGTCGCCGATACTCTTTCCTATAGTCGGAACGCTTCTCAACGACAAATACACCTACGGCGGCAAGGAGTACACCATGTTCCGCCACGGAATTGCGAGAAAGCGCGATTTTGAATTAAAAGAAGAGGGCGAAAACTACATAATTCTCACCCAAAAGTATGATGAAGAAACGCTCAAAGCATATCCTTTCAAATATGTTTTTGACATAAAATTTGCTCTTGACGGCAAAAAGCTCACCGTCACTCACACAATAAAGAACGAGGGCGACGGCAAAATGTATTTTTCCGCAGGCGCGCATCCCGGCTTTAACTGCAAAATCGGCGATGTGCTTGAGTTTGAATGTGACGAATCAAATGCCCAAAATGAATTGATAGACGAAGAGTCGATTCTTTTTGACGAGCACTTCCCCTCGCCCGTAAACGGCAAAATTTTTACCGTCGGCGAGCATATATTTGATAAGGACGCGCACATTCTCTCTTCTCTCAAATCAAAGAAATGCACGCTTAAGCACTTGGACGGCACGGCAGACGTTGAGTTTTATTTCGGCGACGTTCAGTTTCTCGGTCTTTGGGCAAAGCCCGGCGCACCGTATGTTTGCATTGAGCCTTGGTACGGCATAAACGACTCGCGCGAAAAGAAAGATGATTTTTCGCAGAAAAGAGCTATTCACAAGCTTGAGAGCGGCGAAGAATTTGAATTTTCATACTCTGCCGAAATCAAGGAGTAATTATGGCAATAAAAAATATAATTTTTGACATGGGCGGCGTATTGGTCGAATTTAACCCCGAAAACATGATACGCCGCTGCTCTCTTTCGGATCACAAAGACGAAATAATGACCGCGCTTTTTAAAAGCGAAGAGTGGAAAAAGATGGACAGCGGCGATTTAAGCGTTGACGAGGCGCTCGAAATAATGACCGACAGGCTCGCGCCGCAAATACGAGAAAAAGCAAAAGTAATGGTGCTTGACCGTGAAAATTATATGCCGCCGCTAAAAGGCACAACGCCCATAATAAACGCTCTTCATCAAAACGGATACAGATTGTTTGTTCTCTCAAACTGCCCCGCATGGTTTCACTCTTTTAAAAAGAGTATCCCCTCCATAGAGCTGTTTGAGGGCTTCGTTGTGTCTGCCGACTGCCGCGTATCAAAGCCTGACGAAAAAATATATAAAATTCTTTTGGACAAATTCTCTTTAAAAGCAGAGGAATGTTTTTTTATAGACGACTCACAGGCAAATACGGACAAAGCCAAAGAGCTCGGCTTTTTTGCACATAAGTTTGACATCAGCGACACCGCTTCACTCATAAAAGATATGCGTGAGTGCGGAGTAAACATATAAATTTATTATCGGAGGGTCAAATGTCCTGCTTTTTTAAAGCATTAAAAACCATGAGCGAATATACGTCGCTCACTCAAAATATAAATAAAAACCGTCTGCCGATAGGTGTTTTGGGGCTTGCTCAAATTCACAAGGCAAACATCATAAGCTCGCTCTGCAAAGAAAACTCGCCGAGGCAAGCGGTTATAATCACCCCTGACGAAGCGCAGGCGTCGCGCCTTTGCCGAGATTTATTGTCTTTCGGCTGCAACGCCCTGCTCTACCCCGCCGGGGATATTTCTCTGCGTACAACACAAATCAAATCAAGAGAATATGAGCACCGCAGATTGTCGGTGCTCGGTCATTTGCTGGACGGAAATGCCGAAGCGGTGGTTATGAGCGCAGAGGCGGCATTGCAATATACAATTCCGCCGGAGGAGCTTTTTTCAAGGCGCATACACATAAAAGTCGGCGAAGATATGTCTATAAAAGAGCTTACCGAAAGACTTGTCCGCTCCGGCTACACCTCATGTGACAGTGTTGAGGGCAGCGGTCAATACTCCGTCAGGGGCGGAATAGTCGATTTGTTTTCTCCCGACAGCGACTTGCCTTTCAGAATAGATTTTTGGGGCGATACAATAGACTCCATATCTGTTTTTGAGACCGACACCCAAAGGCGCGTAAAGCAAATTGACGAAATGACGATAACCCCGGCAAACGAGATTTGCTGTGAAAGAGAGAAGCTCATTTCAATAATAGAAAGCTTTGCCGCCACGGTAAAAGGAAAAGGTTCGGTCAAGGTCAAAGAGTCGCTTTTTAAAGATATTGAGTCATTAAAAAGCGGCGTGAGTCTTTCATCTCTTGACAGATACCTGCCGCTTATTTACAAGGACTGTGCAAGCGTATTCGACTATGTTGAACGTCCCATGCTTTTTGTGAGCGAAAGCTTCACTGTTAAAGACAAGGCAAACGCCGCAATTCAGCTTTTTAACGAAGAATACAAAGCGTACCTCTCGGAGGGAGTAGTCTGCAAGGGGCTTGAAAAATATATTTTGACATGGAGCGAGATGCTCAAATTTTATGAAGACCTCGGCGTTATATACCTTGATAACCTCGCCCGCGGCAGCTTTGACACCCCCGTCAAGGAGCTTATAACCTTTAACGCCCGCCAGATTTCGCCTTGGAACGGCTCGATGTCGGTATTAAAAGATGACCTTGAACCGATAACCGGCAAGGACGGAAACACCGTCATAATTATGTCCGGCACAGCGAAAGCGGCAAGCGCATTGAGCGAGGACTTAAACGGTGAGGGCTTCCCCTGCATATATATGGAGGATGTGCCTGATGATTTGCCGAAAGGCAAGATAGCTGTTTTGCCTGGCGGATTTTCTTCGGGCTTTGAATACCCGAGCGCTCATTTCACGGTTATAACCTACGGCAGCAGAGAAGCTCTGCCTGTTGCAAAAAAGCGCAAAAAGGTGAACAAAGCCGCCGTATTTAACAGCCTTGAAGAGCTGCACAAGGGCGACTACATCGTTCACTCCGCACACGGTATAGGTATTTTTGACGGCATAACTCAGCTTGAATCGGACGGAAACGTAAAAGACTATATCAAAATAAAATACGACAAGGGCGACGTGCTGTATGTTCCCGTAACTCAGCTTGACCAGGTATCTAAATATATAGGACCGAACAGCGATTCGCACACACTAAAGCTCAACCGTCTCGGCGGCGGAGAATGGAACAAAACCCGCACAAGAGTCCGCAGTTCCGTTAAAGACATGGCCAAAGAGCTCATTGAGCTTTATGCCAAGCGCACCAATATGAAGGGCTATGCTTTTTCGCCCGATATTGATATGCAAAACGATTTTGAGCGCCGTTTTGAATTTGAAGAGACGGACGATCAAATAAGATGCATAAACGAAATAAAAAATGATATGGAAAAGCCATGCCCGATGGACAGACTTCTCTGCGGCGACGTCGGCTTCGGCAAAACGGAGGTTGCGCTCAGAGCCGCATTCAAGTGCGTTGCGGACGGCAAGCAGTGCGCCATCTTAGTGCCGACAACCATACTTGCCATGCAGCATTTTCAAACTATTTGCAGACGGTTTGACGGCTTCCCGATTGAGGCACAGATGATTTCAAGGTTTGTGCCGCAAAAGCAACAGGAAAAAATAAAAAAAGACCTCAAAAGAGGATATGTGGATATAATAGTCGGCACTCACAGGCTGATTTCCAAGGATATTGAATTCCGTGACCTCGGCCTTATAATAATTGATGAGGAGCAGCGTTTCGGCGTAGCTCAAAAAGAGAAGCTCAAATCTCTTTACCCGAGTGTGGACGTGCTCACTCTCACGGCAACGCCGATACCGAGAACTTTGAATATGGCGATGTCCGGAATAAGGGATATGTCGATACTCGAAGAGGCTCCGCAGGACAGACACCCCGTTCAAACCTATGTCATTGAGCACAACCCCGACGTGCTCGTGCAGGCAATGAGCAATGAGCTGCGCCGCGGCGGTCAGGTATATTATCTTCACAACAAAACAGAAACCATTGCGCGCACCGCCGCAAAAATCAAAGAGATGATGCCCGACGCAAGGGTTGCCTATGCACACGGTCAGATGACCGAAGAAAAGCTCAGCGACATATGGAAAAATGTTATCGAGGGCGAAACCGACATACTTGTTTGCACCACGATTATAGAAACGGGCGTGGATGTACCGAATGTCAACACGCTTATAGTTGAAAACGCCGACAGAATGGGCCTTTCACAGCTTCACCAGCTCAGAGGCCGCGTCGGAAGATCGGCAAGACGCGCGAGCGCATACTTCACCTTTACGCGCGGCAAAGAGCTTAGCGAAATTGCCGCAAAAAGGCTCACGGCTATAAGGGAATACACCGAGTTCGGCTCCGGCTTTAAAATTGCGATGCGCGACCTTGAAATAAGAGGCGCGGGCAACATTCTCGGCACACAGCAGCACGGACACATGGAGGCTGTCGGCTATGACCTCTATATGAAAATGCTGAATCAAGCGGTCGGCGAAGAAAAGGGCGAGCTTCCGCCCGCTCCCGACAAAGAGTGCCTTATCGACCTGCCTGTTGACGCATATATCCCTGCCGAATATATTAAAAGCGTGCCAAACAAAATCGCCATGTACCGCCGCATAGCGGATATAAGAAACACAGACGATGCGGACGACGTTATAGACGAGCTTATTGACCGCTTCGGCGAGCCGCCTGCGTGCGTAATGGGTCTTATAGATATTTCTCTTTTGCGCAACACCGCGCTTGACCAGGGGGTTTATGAAATCGGCAGAAACGGCGACAGAATAAATCTGTTTATAGACTCGCTCGATATGCAAAAAATAACATCGCTTGCCGCGGCACTCAAGGGCAGAATAACCGTTGCCGCCGCAGGTAAGCCTCATATAGCAATAAGAATCAACCCCGGTGAGGATCAGCTCACCATACTCAAAAAAGCTTTTGATGCCATGGAGAATCATTCAGATGTCAAAAATAAAGAATAACTACAAAGCAACTGTGTCTGCGTGCTATATCGGCTACATCACGCAGGCAATAGTAAATAACTTTGCGCCGCTTCTGTTTGTGACGTTTAACAAGGAATTCGGCGTATCACTTGACAAAATCGCTTCGATAGTCAGCATAAATTTCGGTATTCAACTGATTGTTGACTTGTTAAGTGCAAAAATCGTTGACAAAATAGGCTACCGTAAAATGATTGTTGCGGCTCACATCTTTTCTGCCGCAGGGCTTGCGGGGCTCGGATTTTTTCCGTATATCGTGCCGTCGCACTACGTCGGCATTTTGATTGCGACTGCTTTCAGCGCAATAGGCGGAGGGCTTATAGAGGTGCTTATAAGCCCCATAGTTCAGGCCTGCCCCGTGGACGCAAAATCCTCTGCCATGAGCCTGCTTCACTCATTTTATTGCTGGGGTCACATATTTGTCGTTTTGCTCTCTACGGGATTTTTTGCCGTTTCCGGCGTTGCAAGCTGGCGTTATCTTGCATATATTTGGGCAATTATTCCGATTTTAAATGCCATGCTTTTTTCGCGTGTAACGATTTATCCGCTTATGGCCGAAGACGAAAAAGGTATGACGATAAAGGAGCTTTTTAAATCGGGAACATTCTGGGCGCTTATGATACTCATGACCTGTTCAGGAGCTTCGGAGCAAGGCATAAGCCAATGGGCGTCAGCCTTTGCAGAGGAGGGTCTCGGCGTTTCAAAGGCAGTCGGCGACCTTGCAGGTCCGTGTGCGTTCGCACTGTTTATGGGTCTTGCGCGGGTTCTGCACTCTAAAATAGACGAAAAAATCGACCTTCAAAAGTTTATGATTTTTTCGTCCTTACTTTGCATATGCGCCTATCTTTTGGCAAGCCTCGGTCAAAATGCAATTATATCGCTCATCGGCTGCGGACTTTGCGGATTTTCAGTAGGAGTTATGTGGCCGGGCACATTCAGCATTGCCGCAAAGGCCTGCCCTGCCGGCGGAACCGCCTTGTTTGCGCTTTTGGCTCTTGCGGGCGACCTCGGCTGTGCGCTCGCGCCGTACACCGTGGGGCTTTCGTCAAGTCTTCAGGGCGACGACCTCAAAAAAGGAATTTTGACCGCGGTCATATTCCCGACAATACTTGTTTTGACGCTTATTTTATCGCATAAAAGACTCAGAAAAAATTAAATTTGAAACATTCGAAATCTTAGACCGCTATCACCCGTTATAGGATGATAATAAAATTCATTGGAAGCCTTGAAAACAAAGGGTTTATCGCAGTCTGCTAACCTTATTCTTTTATGTGATTTCACTCAAATTTGCCCTTATCTTTGTATTTTATAAGGGCAAAAACAAGTGAAGCAAAACCGAAAAAATGTAGTTGAGTGTTGGCAGACAAGTGAAATCGTTTGGCTATGTAAGAACTTTACGATACAAAGGAAAAATAGAAATGAATAAAGATGAAATATTAAAAACAAATAAGCATTACTGGGATACATTCGCTGATCTGTGGTTTGGTACTACTGCACTTCCTACATATGGCGTACACTTTGTAACTGAGGATGAATTACACTTGTTCGGTGATGTTTCGGGAAAGAAAATGCTTGAGATTTGCTGTGGCAGCGGTCATTCTCTGAAATATAATGCAGATAGAAATGCCGGAGAATTATGGGGCGTTGATATTTCTCATAAACAGCTTGAAAATGCTAAACGGTATTTGAGTGAAAACGGTTACACGGCTAATTTTATCTGCTCCCCGATGGAAGCTGATACGGATATCCCGAAAGAGTATTTCGATTTCGTATACTCGATATATGGTATCGGATGGACGACTGATTTGGATGGTACTTTCCGGAAGATTGCATCGTATCTGAAAAAAGACGGTATCTTCATTTTTAGCTGGCATCATACACTCAATTACTGCATTGCCTGGTCTTGCGATGAACGGAAAGATGTGATCCAAAATAATGCCTTGGTGATGAACAAAAGCTATTTTGATGAGTCTTACTTCAGAATGCCGGTGGACGGCAGTGAGATTCTGCTGTGTAACCGAAAAATATCCACCTACGTCAACGCTTTAGCGAAAGCGGGATTTGCAATTGAGCAAATGGTTGAGCAGACCGACGAGGTGACAATGCACGCGGAAGGAAATATCAGCGACAAAGCGAAAAAAGCAAAAATGCTACCCATTTCAATTTTGTTTAAGGCAAGAAAGTTATAAAAGAGAAAAAAGAATAACGATCAATATGTATCCGGCAAACTGATTGCTTTTCGCGGAATGTTTCTGTAGGCAGTAGATTTGTGCGAGCGATGTATTTCGCTTTTAAACGATAAGAACTTTTAACTACATACGGAAGGATTGTTTTTTGTCTGAAACGACTTTCTCTTATTTCTGCCCATAAGGGCAAAAAACAATGGGAAGTACATAAGGTTAGGGCATTTAACACGTAAAATGCCCTAAAACATAGGGATCTCAGAGAATTTATGATAAATTCAATTTTAAAAGTGCATAAAAGAAAAAGCTATAATCCGCATTTGGCAATAATTTAGCTGCCGTTTGTGAATTATAGCTTTTAAAATTTTATTTTACGGAAAGTTCGCCGTCATCGACATCTACCGTTACGGAATGTATCGGATTATCTACGCTGTCTACTATCATAGACGCGATTTTATCCTCAACATTTCTTCTGATGAAGTTTCTGAGATCTCTCGCTCCGCGCGTTCCGCCGACAGATTTTTCGGCAATAAGCTTAACCGCTTCATCTGTGTAGCTAAAGCTTATGTCTTTATCTCTCAGCGGCTCTTCAAGCTCGGAGAGCATAAGAACGGCAATCTTTTCAAAATCCTCCTGTGTGAGAGGTTTGAACACAACCACCTCGTCAACACGGCCGATAAACTCGGGGCGCAGGAACTCTCTGAGGGCTTTCATTGCCTTTTCGGAGGAAGCATCTGCGGCGGTTTTGCCGAAGCCGAGAGCCGAATCCGCCCTCTCGCTGCCGGCGTTTGAGGTCATGACTATAACAGTGTTGTCAAACGCCACCGTCCTGCCCTGCGCATCGGTTATTTTGCCCTCGTCAAGAATCTGGAGCAAAATATTCATAACATCGGGGTGTGCCTTTTCTATTTCATCAAACAAAATTACGCTGTAAGGCTTGCGGCGCACCTTTTCGGTGAGCTGACCTGCCTCGTCATAGCCGACGTATCCGGGCGGCGAGCCGATTATTCTCGAAACACTGTGTTTCTCCATAAATTCGGACATATCAAGTCTGATAAGCGTTTCGGGAGTGTCAAAAAGTTCGTTTGCAAGCTGCTTTACAAGCTCCGTTTTGCCGACGCCCGTGGGACCGACAAAGATAAACGAAGCCGGACGTCTTCTGGGGCTGATGTTGACTCTGCCCCTGCGGATTGCGGCAGAAACGAGGTCAACCGCTTTATCCTGACCGATAACCTTTGATTTAAGCTTTTTATCAAGGTCTGCGAGCCTGCGGAGATCGCTCTCAACAATCTTTTGCGCCGGTATGCCTGTCCAAAGCTGAATTACTCTTGCAAGGTCGTCCTCCGTAACGGCGGCATCCTTAACAAGCTCTTCAAGCTCATCGCACTTTGCCTGTGCCTGAATTATATCGCTCTTGACCTTGGCTATTGCCTCGTAGTCGATTATTTCGGCATCCTCCATAAGGGATTGCTGCCGAACCTTGAGCTCTGCGATTTTCTTTTCTATAAGCTCCTGCTCGCTGATATTTTTGTTGCGAAGATTTGCACAGGTGCAGGCTTCGTCGAGCAAATCTATCGCTTTATCGGGCAAGAAACGGTCGTTAATAAAACGCTCCGAAAGTGTTACGGCTTTATAAATAAGGCTGTCGCTTATCTTTACTCTGTGGTAATTTTCGTAATAATCTTTTATTCCCTTGAGCATTTCGCAGGTGTCTTCAATAGACGGCTCTTCAACCTTGACAGACTGCATTCTTCTCTCAAGAGCGGCATCTTTTTCGATATATTTTCTGTATTCGTTAAAGGTGGTTGCGCCGATTATCTGCACCTCTCCCCTTGAAAGAGCAGGTTTTAAGATGTTTGCCGCATTCATTGAGCCGTCGGCATCTCCTCCCGTACCGACAAGGTTGTGCACCTCGTCAATAAAGAGAATGATATTGCCGTCCGCCTTAACCTCTTCCACAAGACCTTTTACCCTGCCCTCAAACTGACCTCTGAACTGTGTACCGGCAACGAGTGAGGTAAGGTCAAGAAGATGAATCTCTTTATCCGCAAGCTTTGCCGGAACCTCGCCCTTTGCGATTTTGATTGCCAATCCCTCGGCAATGGCGGTCTTTCCGACGCCCGGCTCACCTATGAGACAGGGGTTATTTTTGCTTCTGCGGCAAAGGATTTGAATTGTTCGGTAAATCTCGTTATCTCTGCCGATTATGCGGTCTATTTTGCCCTCTCTTGCACGTTGAGTGAGGTTTGTGCAGTAAAGGGGAAGAAATTTTCTCTTTTTATTGTTTTTTGCGCCTTTTTCTTTTGGATTTTTGCCTTTTTTATCCTTAGAATCGTTTTCGCTTACAGCTTCGGTTTCTGCAACGGCATCTTCTTCTGCCGCGTCTTTTTTGCCCATCATCCCCTGAAGGAACGGGAACGTGGGTATTCCGCCCGGCTCAAAACCCTCGCCGTCGTCACCCATGCCCATCATGGCGCCGAACTGTTCGCTCATTTCGTCCACGTCGTCCTCTGTGATGCCCATATTCTCCATCATCTGTTTTATGGGGCCTGTGGACTCCATGGCGCATTTGAGGCACAAGCCCTCGGAATCCGATTGCTTGTCTCCGTCCATTTTAGTCATAAATATAACCGCAGGGCGCATTTTGCACTTGCTGCATAAAACTTGCTTCATATTTTACTCCTATGTTTTTGCTTATTTACGGCTCTTTATTTTACCGATAATCTGCTTTGCCGCGGACGGCAGATAGCTGCAAAAAGCCACTACCGTGAGCACTGCCGACACAATGACGAGAACCAGCATTGCGACATCGGGTATAGTCCAGTATTCTTTAAGAAAGCCTATATCGGGGCCGAACATGACAATGGCAATCATAACCAGATAAAAAACCATTGTGGCAGCTTTGCCGTATATTTCTGCCGCGGCGGGTCTGAGCCCCATAGCCAGCATAAGTCCGCCGAAAAATACCATGACGAACTCTTTTATTACAAAAATGAGAAAAACCCAACTGAAGGTTTTTATAAGCTCATCGGAGCTTGTTCTGAACTCGATATAAAACATTATCGCAATTGTTATTTGCGTGAGCTTATCGGCAACGGGGTCGATTATTTTGCCGAGATCTGATACCTGATTGAATTTTCTTGCGATTTTACCGTCTAAAAAATCCGACAATCCCGAAAGCCCGAGCACAAGCATTGCCCAGCCTACATAGCCTTTATAAAACAAAACGGCAAATACGGGTATGAGCGCAATTCGGATATAAGACAGCCAGTTCGGTATTGTATTCCAGCCCTTAAGCAATTCTTTCATATTCATATTCCTCCTTGAATAAACTCTTTAACCGCAGGGAAAACTGCGGCAATGAGCTTTGAGTCAAGCTCCATAATCTTTGATGAGCGAGCCGCGGCTTTCAGCGGTTCATAGCCCGTGAAAGTCAGCGCGTTTATAAGAACGCATGCGCCTGTTACCATAAGCACTCCGCAAAGTGTTCCGATCACAAGCCCCAATGCTTTGTTTGCCGTTTTTAAAATCGGCAATTTAAAGAATTTATCAACAATGCCGATAAGAATTTTCAGCACTAACGATACTGCAATGAACAAAATAATCATCGCTATGAATTTTGCTTTATATTCCCCTGCCGTGCCGGAGCAAAGCGAGGTGTTTGCTCTTATCCAATCCGCAAGCGGAACATAATATGCTCTTGTAACGACAGCCGCCGCAAAAAACGAGCAAAACTCAAGCACGGATCTGACAAATCCTTTACGATAATAATAAACCACCCAAGATATAAATAGCAATACTAAAACTATGTCTATTATGTAAATTTTTAAAAAATCCATATGACAAATTGCCTTAACTGCCTAAAAAGGCCGCTGCTCCTTTCTTAAAAAAATATATATTTAAAATTTGTTGCATGTTATGGCGGACGGCGAAACCGTATAGACTCTTTTTCTGCCGACCAAAACATAATTTGCCGAAACATCGGCAGAAAATTCCGCCTTTATTTCGCCCTTTTTGTTGTAAACGATAACCTTGCTGTCAGTGAGAACCGCCGTGTATCTGTCAGAGCACGAAACGTCTTTTATCTCACTGCCGACATCTTGTGTGAACAGAAGCTCCCCGCCGTTATAAACTTTTAATATGCTGTTTGAATCACTGCCGTATTTTAAAAGCGCGACGGCGTTCAAAGCCGCGTCGTCATCGCTTTTGCGGTGCAAAACATCCGAGCCGAAAGCATCATCCGAAAGCTTTGTCGTGTTGTCAGTAATAAATGACCTCATTTTATCGGATATTACACAAATATCGTGAGATTTGACATAACTGACGCTGACAACTGCGGTGTCGGCATAATCAAAGCATGCAACATAGTCTTTTGAATCAAATCTGAATACATAAACCTTTGAATTTATCTGTGCGTTTTTAGCCTCAATAGTGCTCACTGCGGCGAACTTGCCGTCGTCTGACAGGTCAATATCGCTGACGCGTTCGTTTTTAAAATCCCATGTAAAAATCTCTTTTTGGTTTTTATCAAACACAGTGAGCCTGTTCTGTGCGCCGCTCGCGCCCGTTGCAACGGCACAGTTGCCTTTTTTGCCTATGCCCGCGGCGGTCACGGTTTTTTTCATTTCTTTTTCGGCAATTATTTCGGATGCGTTCTGCACCCTGAATTTGCCCGAGTCACGGTCATAAACTATCGCTTTGCCGTTTTTATATTTTATTGCGGGCTTTCCGTATTCGGTATCGGTCTCATTCAGCTCTTTTGCGCTGGCGCTTAAAAGGAAGGTCTTGCCTTTGCTGAAAGCAAAGACCCTGCCGCCGTCGGCATAAAGAGAAGTCACCTGTGCGCCGGAAGTATCGTAAGGATAGCCGCCGCCCGAGCCGAGGTTTGACAAAGCCGTTTTTATGTTGCCCGTTATGCTGTTGAGGGTAACTCCGCCTATTGACCTTGCGGCAATAAAAACAAGAGACACGGTAATTAAAAGCACAAACAAAACCTTGAGCACTGCTTTTGCACCCGGCTTTAAACGGTTAAAAGCCGTGCCTTTTTTGCTTTTTTTATTTGCCATTGCCGTCACTCCTTATAAAAAACCTTGTTAAGATACAGTCCGTGCGGCGGAGCGGTTCTGCCCGCTCTGCTTCGGTCTTGGGAATTTATTATATCGCCGATTGTGTTCTGCGGTATTTTGCCCTCCGAAATTTCGAGGAGCGTACCGACCATTATTCTCACCATGTTATATAAGAATCCGTCGGCTTTGACTTTTAAAATCACTTCTTCCTGCATTTTTGAAACGGTGAAATATTCTACCGTTCTGACTCGGTCCTCTACCGAGCTTTTTGCCGCGCAAAATGAAGAAAAGTCATGCTCTCCGACAAACATCTGCGCCTGAGTGTTCAGCATCTCACAGTCAAGCGGAAGCTTATAGTGCAGGTATCTGTCCTCGCAAAACGGGTTACGCTGATGGCTGTTCCATATTTTATATATATATTCCTTGCCGAGACAATCATACCTTGCATGAAAATCAAGAGGCACCTCGCGGCAGTCCTTAACGGCAATATCATCGGGCAAAACGGCATTCATTGCACCGATAAACCGGTAACAGTTCATTTCGCTCTCGGTTCGCATATTAAAGCAAAATCCGTTTGCATGAACGCCCGAATCGGTACGGCTGCAGCCGATTATATTCTCTCGCTTACCGAGTATTTTTTCTATGGCATCCTGCACCTTTTGCTGAACGGTTTCGCCGTTCGGCTGCACCTGCCAGCCGTGGTAATCGGTGCCGTCATATGCTATTGTAACAAGAAGATTTCTCAATTTTTTCACCTTGTTATATTACTTTGGGAAAATATACGTTTAAAAGAACAATACCGGTTATAACTGCGGCAGTGATTGCAAGAGAAATAAAGTCTCTTGCGCCGAGCTTCATTTTTTTCATTCTCGTTCTGCCTTCTCCGCCAACGTAGCAGCGGCAGTCCATAGCGTCCGCAAGCTCATACGCGCGCCTTATCGCAGAGACAAAAAGCGGAACGATTATCGGAATAAGCGCCTTGATTTTTTCGACTATTCCGCCGGATTCAAGATCCGCTCCCCTCGCCTTTTGTGCATTGGTTATACGGTCTATCTCATCCACCAGGGTGGGAATAAACCTCAAAGCAAGGGTCATCATCATTGCAAGCGTATGAACCGGAACCTTAAAAATTTTAAGGGGTGAGAGCAAACGCTCAATGGCATCTGTAAGCATTGTAGGTGTTGTGGTGTAAGTTAAAAGAGAGCTTATAATTACAAGACAGATTATTCTTATCGCCATAAAAACGGCGGTAAATATACCTTTTGAGGTTATGTGAATAAAGTGCCAGTCCAAAAGCGGTGTGCCGCCTCTGACATAAAAAAGGTTAAGAAGCCCCGTGAATATAACTATAACGGCAATGGGTTTCACGCTTTTTAAAACCATTTTAAGCGGAACACGCGAAACCAATATCAGCGCGACCGTTATCAAAACGATAAGCGCGAGCGAGGGTATGCTCTTGCACAAAAAGATTGAAATTATCAGCGCAAAGGTCAAGACTATTTTCATTCTCGCGTCCATTCTATGAACGACCGAATTTGCCGAATAATACTGACCTATTGTAATATCCTTTATCATTTTAACGCACCCCTTTCTTTAAAAAGGCGCGCAAGAATTTCTGCGCCGCTGTCAACGGTATAGACATTGGAATTTTTAAGCTCGGGCAATTTTTCGCTCAATATATCAAACACGCGCGAGACCTGCGGCACATTAAGCCCCATCTCATTAAGGCGTGAAAACTGCGAATAAACTTCGTTTACCGTTCCGTACATTGCGAGCGAGCCTTTGTTCATAACCATAACCCTGTTTGCCACTCTCGCAACGTCCTCCATGCTGTGAGAAACGAGGATAACCGTGCAGCCCGTCTGTGCGCGGTAGTTGCTTATCAAAGACAAAATTTTGTCTCTGCCGCGCGGGTCAAGCCCTGCGGTCGGCTCGTCTAAAATCAAGACCTCAGGCTGCATAGCCATAACGCCCGCGATTGCCGCACGGCGTTTTTCGCCGCCGGAAAGGTCAAACGGCGATTTTTCCATATATTCCCTTTTAAGCCCCACATACATAGCCGCCTTGGCAACACGCTCGGCAATTTCTTTTTCGGGAAGCTTCATGTTTTTGGGGCCGAAAGCTATATCCTTTGCCACAGTCTCTTCAAAAAGTTGATATTCGGGGTACTGAAAGCAAAGACCGACTTTGAACTTTGCCTCGCGTACGCTCTTTTTATCGCTCCAAATATCCTTGCCGTCAAGGAGTATCTGCCCCTGAGTCGGCTTTAAAAGGCCGTTAAAATGCTGGATAAGCGTGCTTTTGCCGGAGCCCGTGTGACCGATAAGTCCGACAAAATCGCCCTTATATATATCAAAATTCAAATTTTCTATTGCATTGAATTTGTTAGGCAGTCCCTCATTGTAGCTGTGGGTGAGATTTCTTACAGATATAACCGATTCCATCACTGCACCCCCAGAGCTTTTAAAACAGACTGCGCGCACTCTGTTTCATTGAGCACATTATAATCCACCGGAAAGCCCGATTTGTGAAGCTTATACGCAAGCTCCGTCGCCTGCGGCACATCAAGGCCCAGGGATTTTATCTTTTCCACATCAGAAAACACCTCTCGCGGCGTGCCGTCAAGCACCGTTCTGCCGTCGTTCATAACAACTACTCTGTCTGCCTGAACCGCTTCGTCCATATAATGCGTGATTAAAACAACGGTTATGCCGAGCTTTTCTTTCAGCATTTTAACCGTTTGCATAACTTCTTTTCTGCCGCGTGGGTCGAGCATTGCGGTGGGCTCGTCCATAACAATGCAGTCTGTTTGCATTGCGATAACACCGGCTATGGCAACGCGCTGTTTCTGACCGCCGGAGAGCTTGTGCGGCTCTCTGTCTTTAAATTCATACATGCCGACGGCTTTGAGAGCGTCGTCTACGCGCTTTCTTATCTCTTTCGGCTCAACACCGAGATTTTCGGGGCCAAATGCGACGTCATCCTCAACTATTGTTGCAACAAGCTGATTATCGGGATTTTGAAAAACCATGCCGACTTTTCTGCGTATATCAATGGTTTTGCTCTCGTCGTCTGTCGCCATGCCCTCAACGGTCACCTTGCCGCTTTGGGGTACGAGCAGTGCATTCATCATTTTTGCCGCAGTGGACTTGCCGCTGCCGTTGTGACCGAGAATTGCTATAAACTGCCCTTTGGGGATTTTCAAAGAAAAGTCAATAAGCACCGGTGATTCGGGAGCGTAAGAATCCTCTTCATCGTGCGGATATGAAAATGTTACATTGTCGAATTGTATGAGTGTTTTATCGTCCATAAGCTGCCTTTCGGGAGGGTTATTTGCCAAGCCACATTGCAGACGCTCCGCAAGGGAGCACCATGCCGCTCTCGCTCACTTTGAGACCTATTTCATCACAGGCAAGTCTGCCGCCGTATTTAGGTTTTATGAGCGAGCCGAGCATATATTCCATAACCGAGGGTGAAAGCCCTGTGGTATAGGAATTTATAAGAACCATTAAAGGATCGTCGCTGAGAACCTGCGAGCAAAGCTCAACGAAAGAATATATTTCATTCTCAAGCTTCCACACTTCGCCGCCCGGTCCTCTGCCGTATGAGGGCGGATCCATAATCAAAATATCGTATTTGTTGCCGCGCCTTATTTCGCGGCGGACAAATTTTATGCAGTCGTCAACTATCCACCTCACGGGGAGGTCTGCCGCGCCGGAAGCCGCCGCATTCTCTTTTGCCCATGCGACCATGCCCTTTGACGCGTCAACATGAACAACGTGTGCGCCTGCCTTGAGGGCGGCAACGGTTGCACCGCCCGTGTAGGCAAAAAGATTTAAAACCTTAACTTCTCTGCCGGCGTTTTTTATAACGTCGGTCATATAATCCCAGTTGACCGCCTGCTCGGGAAAAAGCCCCGTATGCTTAAAGCCCATAGGCTTCACGTTAAAGGATAGCGATTTATAGTTTATGCGCCATGAGTCGGGGAGTTTTTTATATATCTCCCACTTTCCGCCGCCCGTTGAGGAGCGAAAGTAACGTGCGTCCGCCTTGTTCCACAAAGGATTTGTTTTAGCGCTCTGCCACAAAACCTGCGGGTCCGGTCTTATGAGGATATATTTGCCCCATCTTTCAAGTCGTTCGCCGTCCGAGCAGTCTATAAGCTCATAATCGCGCCAATCGGCAGTGCTTCGCATAAACTCAACCTTTCTTTTATATCAGTCTTTCTTTTACAACCTGTGCAATTTCTTCAGCAAGGGTTTTAATCTGTTCTTCGTCCTTGCCCTCAAGCATAACTCTCACAAGAGGTTCTGTACCCGAAACGCGTACAAGAACTCTGCCCGTGTCGCCGAGCTCTTTCTCTGCGCTGGCAATCGCTTTTTTGATTTCTTCGTCATTTTCGTATCTTGCCTTGCCTATCTGAGAGACCTTGACGTTAATAAGAACCTGAGGATAAACCTCCATCTCGTCGGCAAGCTCCGAAAGCTTTTTGCCGGTACGCTTCATAACAGAGAGAAGCTGTATCGCGGTGAGCTGACCGTCGCCCGTTGTGGCGTAATCATAAAAAATAACGTGACCCGACTGTTCGCCGCCGATTTTATAGTTATTTTTACGCATATTTTCGAGAACGTATCTGTCACCGACCTTGGTCTTTTCGCATTTTATGCCATGCTCGTCACAGAATTTGAAAAAGCCCATGTTGCTCATGACGGTTACAACGGCGGTGTCGTTGGTGAGCACGCCGCGGCGTTTCATATCCAAAGCGCAGATTGCGATTATTTTGTCGCCGTCAACCACTCTGCCCTTTTCGTCAACAGCCAACATTCTGTCGGCATCGCCGTCAAAAGCAAAGCCTATATCACAGTTATTTTCGAGTACAAGGTGCTGAAGACCCTGCATATGAGTTGAGCCGCATTTGCGGTTGATATTTACACCGTTGGGAATAGACGATTTGATGTGAGTATCTGCGCCAAGGTCTGTGAAGAGCTCGGGAGCCGTGACGCAGGACGCGCCGTTTGCACAGTCGAGAGCTATTTTATACTCTTCAAAGGTGCAATCCACAGTACTTTCAAGATGGCGGACATAATCGAATATCGGCATTTCGGAAGTTCTTATTCTGCCGACGTCCGCACCGATTTTAACAGGCGGAACATCTGCGTCATCAAGAATTATAGCCTCTATTTTTTCTTCAAGTTCATCGGGGAGTTTAAATCCGTCTTTTTGGAAGATTTTTATTCCGTTATATTCACAGGGGTTGTGCGAAGCGGTAATCATAACCGCTGCGTCATATTTATATTTTTTAACAAGATATGCAACTGCCGGGGTCGGGAGCACACCGAGGTGCATAACGTCCGCACCGACGGAGCAAAGTCCTGCCGTAATTGCCGAGCAGAGCATATTTGAGGATATTCTCGTATCCATACCTATCATAACTTTTGGTCTTTTTTTGTTGCCGTCAATGAGTACCATTGCCGCCGCGCGGCCTATTTGCAAAGCAAGCTCACAAGTAAGCTCGGAGTTTGCCACTCCGCGTGCGCCGTCTGTTCCGAATAATCTGCCCATAATCTACCTCCGTTAAAAGTTATTAAAAGAGCTTTTGCTGACCCGGCATCGGTATGCCTAAATGGCGGTATCCTGCCGGTGTTACGCATCTGCCTCTCGGGGTTCGTGATAAAAAGCCTATCTGCATAAGATAAGGTTCATAAACATCTTCTATTGTAACAGCTTCTTCACCTATTGCGGCGGCTATTGTGTCAAGCCCTACGGGGCCGCCGTTATAGTTTTTAATCATGCAGTTAAGAAGCATACGGTCTATTGAGTCAAGGCCGATAGAGTCAATTTCCATTCTCTCAAGTGCCATATTTGCCGTTGCGTCGGTTATAATTCCGTTGCCGAGCACCTGTGCAAAATCTCGCGCACGCTTTAAAAGTCTGTTTGCTATTCTCGGTGTTCCGCGTGAGCGCGAGGCAATCTCCATAGCTCCCTGCTCGTCTGTGTCAACACCGAGTATGCCGGCGCTGCGCTTAACTATGAGCGACAGCTCTTCGGGTGAATATAATTCAAGCCTTAAAACGACACCGAATCTGTCTCTGAGCGGCGCACTGAGCTGACCCGCCCTTGTTGTTGCGCCGACAAGAGTGAAGTGCGGAAGGTCTATTCTTATAGACCTCGCGGAAGGACCTTGACCGATAATAATATCGAGCGCATTATCCTCCATCGCGGGGTAAAGAACCTCTTCAACCACTCTGTTCATGCGGTGAATTTCGTCTATAAAGAGCACGTCGCCCTCATTGAGGTTTGTAAGCAATGCCGCAAGGTCCTTGGGCTTTTCTATCGCAGGACCCGAGGTAAGGCGGAAATTTACACCCATCTCGTTTGCGATAATACCCGCAAGCGTTGTTTTGCCGAGACCGGGAGGGCCGTAAAGAAGCACATGGTCAAGCGATTCTCCCCTGGTTTTTGCCGCCTCTATATAAACGGATAGGTTTTCTTTAACTTTCTCCTGACCTATATAGTCGCCGAGGGTGTGCGGCCTTAACTGAAGCTCTATTTCGCTGTCTGTTCCCGATGAATATTCGGGGGCAACTATTCTGCTTTCGTAATCTGAGTCCATAGTCACGCTCCTTTATATAAGCGCCTTGAGCGCAAGGCGCACAAGCTCTTCCGTAGGCAAAGACGAATCAAGTTTGCCGATTGCACTCGCCGCCTCGGATCTGCTGTAGCCGAGCATAACAAGTGCTTCGACAGCCTCTGCTCTGCTGCCGGAAGATACAGCTTCGCCGCCCGGCAGAGATGAAAGATCCAAACCGGCGGTGGATTTTGTCATTTTATCTTTAAGCTCAAGCACAACTCGCTGGGCAAGCTTGGGACCCACGCCCTGTGCTTTTGTGATAGCTTTTACGTCACCCGAGGCTATGCAAAGAGCGAGCTTATCGGGTGAGAGCTGTGAAAGTATGGCAAGCGCCGCCTTGGGTCCCACACCCGAGACGGATATAAGCTGTTTAAAGCAGGCAAGCTCCTGCTCTGTGTAAAATCCGAAAAGATCAAGCGCGTCCTCTCTGACGTTAAGATAGGTGTAAAGAGTTGCCTCTTCGCCCGTTTTGCCTATTTTTGAGAGTGTATTGAGCGTAGTCATGCACTGAAATGCGACCGAACCGCACTGAATTGCGACAAAAGACTCGGTCATAGCCGTTATTTTGCCTGTAAGGGAATAAAACATACGATCAATCCTTTACCTGTAATCTTTTCATGAGCGAACCGCTCGTATGGGCATGGCAAATTGCCATTGCAAGCGCGTCTGCGGTGTCGTCGGGCTTCGGAACTTTATCGAGATGCAGCATAAGGCGCGTCATCTCCTGCACCTGCTTTTTTTCGGCTCTGCCGTAGCCTACAACGCTTTGTTTAACCTGAAGCGGAGTGTATTCGTAAACCGGCAAATGATTTTTTTGCGCCGCTAAAAGCAATACTCCCCTCGCCTGACCGACATCTATAACCGTTTTGGCATTGGTGTTATAAAAAAGCTTTTCTATCGCCATTGCCTCGGGTTTTGTCTTTTCTATAAGCACCTGCATCTCGTCATAAATTATTTCAAGACGTCTGCCGAAGTCCATACCCGCAGGTGTCGTAATCGCGCCGAAATCGACTATGCCGAAGTGGTTGCTGCGATAATCAAGCACGCCGTAGCCGACAATGGCATAACCGGGGTCTATGCCCAATATCCTCATTTTTTGTTGTTCTCTCTTTCTCTGATAACCATTCTTGTGGGCGTACCCTCAAGGCCGAAAACTTCTCTTATTTGGTTATCTATATATCTTTGATAGCTGTAATGGAACAAATCTTTTTTATTTACAAAGCACACAAATGTGGGCGGTCTTGTAGAAGCCTGCGTCATATAATATATTTTAAGTCTTCTGCCCTTATCTGTGGGCGGCTGAACGCGTGCGGTTGCGTCTGCAAGCACATCGTTGAGTCTGCCTGTCGAAATTCGCATTGCATTTTGCGTATCTACAAATTTAATAAGCTCAAAAAGTCTGTCAAGTCTTTGACCTGTTTTTGCCGAAATAAAAATTATCGGCGCATATGACATAAACGAAAAATCGTCCATAAGCTTTTTGCGGTAAGAATCCATGGTTCTGCCGTCTTTTTCGACCGCGTCCCATTTATTAACGGCAATAATGCAGGCTTTTCCGAGTTCATGCGCTATGCCTGCAACTTTTGAATCCTGCTCGGTAAAGCCCTCGCACGCGTCAATCATAATAACGCAAACGCTTGCGCGCTCAACAGCCATTCTTGCCCTTATAACGCTGTATTTTTCTATTGAATCGTCAACCCTGCTTTTTCTTCTCATGCCGGCTGTATCTATAAACACAAACTTGCCGTGCTCGTTTTCTATAAGCGTGTCTGTCGCATCGCGGGTCGTTCCTGCGATGTTAGAGACAATAACCCTCTCCTCACCGGCGATTGCGTTAATGAGCGAAGATTTGCCGACATTGGGTTTGCCGATAACGGCGACCTTAACGGTGTCGCTCTCTTCCTCTTCTTTTTCTTCGTCGGGCAAATATTTTATAACTTCGTCAAGTAAATCGCCCGTGCCGTGACCGTGAACAGCCGAAACCTGAATCGGGTCGCCGAGACCGAGGTTATAAAATTCATAATATTCAAGCGGAGCTTCACCGACCTTGTCGCACTTGTTTACGCAAAGGACTATCGGCTTTCCGCTTTTTTGAAGCATTGAAGCAACCTCTTCATCGGTTGCTACAACGCCCGAGCGAACATCCGTAACCAAAATTATAACATCTGCGCTGTCTATCGCAAGCTGTGCCTGACGGCGCATCTGCGAAAGAATTATATCGTCCGAATACGGTTCTATACCGCCTGTATCTACAAGCAGAAAGGTTTTGCCAAGCCATTCACAGTCGCCGTATATTCTGTCTCTCGTAACACCGGGGGTGTCGTCTACAATAGAGAGACGCTGACCGATAAGCTTATTAAAAAGAGTTGACTTGCCTACATTCGGTCTGCCAACGACCGCTACTACCGGTTTTGCCATATAATCATCCCTTTCCCGTTATCTTTTCAAGAAAATCCCACCCGTCATTTGCAACGGGGGTAACTTTTATATTAAGCCTTTGTGAAAGCGTTTTAATCGTCATATCGTCAAGGAACATATCGCCCTCGCGCCGAAGTGACACCGCAGGAATAAGCAGCTCGTCGCCGAGATTTGTGCCTTTTAAAGCATTGTAAAAATCTTCGCCGCAAATAAGACCGGCAACGGTTATTTTATCGCCGAAAAGCCTGTTTTCTACCTTTACAACATTTGCCGAAAGTCCGCCGCACTTTGCCATTACTTCATCTGTCAGCTCTTTTATAAGCGGATATGCCGCAGCTCCCGTGGCAAGCGTAACAGTTCTTTTTTTGCCGCTGTAAGTGAAAGCTTTAAGTGCCTCTTTGACCTCTTCTTTGAGCATAGTCCAAAGCCCTACGCCGTTTTCAAGCTGCATAAATTCGCCGTATCTCTCTTTGCCGGGCATCGGGCGCTGAGCCTTTAAATAGAACTCATCCGAAGCATATGCAATATTCGTTTTATTATAGCACAAAAATGATTTGTTGTAAACTTCAATTCTTGACACTACATCGTCTGCCTGCTCTTTTGTAAACGGCGAAAGCTCACACAGCCCCTCGCGGCATTTTGTCAGCCCCACCGGTACGCAGGCGATGCTCTGAACAGACGGATAAAGCTTGCCGAGCTCGTTAAGGGTATAGGTCAATTCCTCACCGTCGTTATAGCCGGGGCAAAGAACAAGCTGTGTATTCATTTTTATACCTGCCTCGGCAAGCCGGTATATATATTCAAGAACCTTGCCGGCGCGTTTATTGCCCATCATTTTTACCCGAAGCTCCGGATTCATAGTGTGAACCGAAACATTAACGGGACTTATGTGCATAGCGATAATTCTGTCAATATCTTTTTGACCGATATTTGTAAGGGTTATATAGTTGCCGAAAAAGAAAGACAGGCGCGAGTCGTCATCTTTAAAATAAAGGCTTTCCCGAAGCCCTTTGGGCAGCTGGTCTATAAAGCAAAAAATACAGTTGTTGGCGCATGAGCGCTGCTTATCCATAAGATAAGTCGAAAATTCAAGACCTATCTCGCCTGCCGATTTATTTTTCATCTTGACGGTTCTTTTTTTCCCGTGCTGCGTCTCGAGTTCGAGTTCAAGACGCTCTTCACCTATATAAAATCTATAATCAAGAACGTCATTTATATTATGACCGTTTATTTTTAAAAGCTTGTCGCCCGCTTTGATGCGGTGATGTGCCGCCTGTGAATGGGACTGAACAGAGTCAATGATAACCGGCATAAAAGTTCCACACTTTCAGTTAATGTATATAAAAAGCCAAAAAGGCAGAGAAGCTACGAGTACTTCTCTACCTTTCGTTAATTTCAAAAGACTTATGCTTCCTTGCTGACTACCAATCTGCCGTTGTAGTAGCCACACTCAGGACATACTCTGTGAGCTCTCTTGAGACTGCCGCACTGTGAGCATTTAACAAGCTCGGGTGCGTTCATCTTCCATACGTTTGAACGTCTCTTATCTCTTCTTGCTTTTGAAACTCTTCTCTTCGGAACTGCCATTGCTTAAGCGCCTCCCTATCAATAATTATAATTGTTAACTGTCTTCGTCCACGAGCTGCGAAAGAATATCCCATCTGGGATCGGTTGCCTTTTTGCAGCCGCACGGACCGTTGTTGAGGTTTTTGCCGCACTGCGGACAAACGCCCGCGCAATTTTCTTTGCATAAAATTTTTGTCGGCAAATAAAGAATAATGTCTTCTGTGACAAGCGGATCCAAATCATAACGGAATGAATCGACTACAATAAGCTCGTCGTTGGTCTCATCGTTGACCTCGGTTACCAAAGTATGCTCTATCGGCACCGAGAAAGAACGGCTGAAACGTTCGGCGCATCTGTCACAGTTAAGGTTCAAAGTGAACTCCGCCTTCGCCTCAATAGTAACGATTCCGGTTGAATTTTTAACACAGCCGCTCACCTTAACGCCTTTGTCAAAGGGAAATCCGCCGTTGTAGGCAAAATCGCTCAAATCAAGGCTGTAATCAAACGGCTGCTTAGCCCCATCGTTATTGAAGATAGGTTCAAGCTCAATAAAGAACATATTTCACACTTCACCTCAAATGTCATGCATTGGTTATTATATATTGTCAGGCGCAGTTTGTCAACAGAAAAATCAAAAAAAATGGCAAATTCGCATAGACAAAAGGCAAAAGGCAAACGAATATGCAAAAGCGCAAATCCGTTTGCCCAAAGTTTAAGCGTTAATTAAAGCTTTTCGCAGAAATCGAATATCTCTGCGGGGAGCTCCTCTTCATCGGCAGAAATCGTGAAGATGAAGTTTTTCTCTGTAACGTGATTTTTGCTGAGTGCGTCAACCTTTTTAAGGAAAGATGCAAGCTCGTTATAGTCGCGTGAGCCTATTCTGAGTGTTGCGTCAACCAAAATGTCGGTTATATCGTGGTCACCCGCACATACGCCGCAAAGGAAACCGTAGAAAGCGTCAAAGCCGCTGACACCGTAATGATCTGTATCCATAAGGCGTGCACGATAGTTCACGTCATAAGTAAGCTTGGGCTGTTTCTCTATGCAAACAACATTGCCGTTAGAAGCTTCGACAGCTTCGTTCACCTTGTCTATAAGCATCTTGGTTTTTCCTGAGCCCTTATGTCCTAAAATAAGAGTAATCATATATAAGTCCTCCTTAGTATATTTTAAAATCCGTGTTCTTCACGAAAATTAAACAATGTTATTCGTTTATTCTCTTTTCGAGTTCTGCTTTTTGTGCTTCGTAACCGGGTTTGCCCAAAAGAGCAAACATATTCTTTTTGTAGCTCTCAACACCCGGCTGGTCAAAGGGATTGACTCCGAGAACATATCCGCTGAGCGCACATGCCTTTTCGAGGAAGTAGATAAGCTCGCCGAGGTCATGTTCGTCCATATTGTCAAGCTCTATGACGATGTTCGGCACGTTGCCGTCCGTATGGGCGAGAACCGTGCCCTCAAAAGCCTTTTGGTTTACAAAAGATATGCTCTTGCCTGCGAGGAAGTTAAGACCGTCAACATTGTCTTTATCGTTTTCGATATAAACCTCGTCAACCGAGTTTTTAAAGGTGACAACCGTTTCAAACAGCGTTCTTTCGCCCTGCTGAATATACTGACCCATAGAGTGAAGGTCTGTTGAGAAAACAGCCGACGCCGGGAATATGCCCTTGCCGTCTTTGCCCTCGCTTTCGCCGAAGAGCTGCTTGAACCACTCGTTCATCATGGTATATGACGGCTCATAGCTTATCATCATCTCTATTTTTCTGCCCGAGCGATAAAGAATGTTGCGGATCGCGGCATATTTGCAGCAGTCGTCTTTCATAACGTCGCCGGAGAAATATTTCTCCATAGCGTCGCGGGCGCCCTGCATAAGTGCGTCAATGTCTATGCCTGCAACCGCTATCGGAAGAAGACCGACGGCGGTAAGAACCGAATATCTGCCGCCTACATTGTCGGGTACAACAAAGGTCTGCCAGCCCTCGGAATCGGCAAACTTTTTAAGCGTGCCCTTTTCTTTATCGGTTGTTGCAAAAATTCTTTCTTTGGCACCGTCTTTGCCGTATTTCTTTTCGAGTAACTCTCTTAAAATTCTGAATGCTACGGCAGGCTCGGTGGTTGTGCCCGATTTTGAGATAACGTTGACGGAGAAATCTCTGTCGCCGATCATTCTCTCAAGCTCTGCTACGGCACGCGAAGAAATCGTGTTGCCGGCAAAATATATATCGGGTGTGTCTTTTTTGAGAAGATTGTAGTTTTGCGATTTTACAAACTCAATTGCCGCTCTTGCACCGAGGTATGAACCGCCGATACCTACAACAACCAATACATCTGAATTATCCTGTATTTTTTTCGCCGCCGATTTTATACGGGCAAATTCGTCCTTGTCATAATCCTGCGGAAGAGTGAGCCAGCCGAGAAAATCGCTGCCCTTGCCTGTGCCGGCATAGAGTGCGTCGTTGGCACTTTTCACTTCACCGGCGATATTCTCCAATGCGCCGTCCGGCAAAAACGGCATTACGTATTTTGTGTTAAGCCTTAATGACATTCCTTAGGCCTCCAATAAAATTCTTACTGTTTTTTGTATATTATAACCTAAGAGAAGCCTTTTTGCAAGCAAAAAAGAGATGATTTTTGTTAAAATTATCTGCTTTTTGAAAAGACGGCTAAAACTCTGCGATAAACCGACGAAAAAGTCAGTTTTTCTACATAATGAGGCGCGGTCAAAGAATATGTACCTATGGTCTCGCCGTCAAGGCTCACATCAACATTGCCGAGCACCTGACCCGACTCAACGGGTGCTTCCACGCTGACGGAAAGCTTTATATCCTGCTTTATATCCTTTTCTCTGCCTTTCGGTATAAGCACGTTCGCCGCAGCCGGAATCTGCGGAGTTAAGAAGCGTTCTTCTCCCATTGTGACGGCAACATCGGTTATGAGCGACGGTTCTATTTTCGGCGTTACCGAAACCCAGTTCGCAAAGCCGTAATTAAGCATGGCTTTTGCGCTTTCAAATCTGTCTGTGCTGTTGTCACTGCCGAGAACAACGGCAATTAAAGAGGTATTGTCTCTTGTTGCCGTGGCGCACACACAGCAGCCCGCCTTTGCCGTCGTGCCTGTTTTAAGCCCCGTGCAGCCCGAATAAAACCTGACAAGCTTATTTGTGTTGACAAGCTCCGTTGCGCCGTTTCTCAAAGAATCCATCCATATTGTTGTATATTTTTTTACAAATTCATGACCCATAAGCGCCCGTGCCATGAGTGCAATGTCATAGGCGGTGGTCAAATGATTTTCTGCCGTGTCGTCAAGTCCCGTGCAGTTTTCAAAATGTGTGTTTTTCATGCCGAGCTGCGCCGCGCGCTCGTTCATCATATTTATAAAGCCGTCTTCACTGCCTGCGACGTGCTCTGCGAGCGCTGTGCACGCGTCGTTTGCACTGTAGACGGACATTGCTTTAAAAAGCTCGTCAACGGTCATGGTCTCGCCCTCTTTAAGCCATATCTGCGAGCCGCCCTTTGCCGCCGCTTCTTTGCTTGCCGCGACCTCATCGGAAAAAGATATTTTGCCGTCGTCTATCGCCTCTGCGACAAGCAGCATTGTCATTATTTTTGTAACCGACGCGGGGTAAAGCTTTTGATCCGAATTTTTTTCGTACAGCACCTTACCCGTACCCTGCTCCATAAGCACTGCCGCCTTTGCTTTGACAGCGGGCGATGCGCCTTTTGCCTCGTTTGCCGCAAACGCGTTAAGCGCAAAAACATTCAAAAGAACCGCAAAACATAATATAACGCTGAAAAGTTTTTTCATCACACAGCACCTCCGCTACAATAGTTATGCAAAAAGATGTTGCAATAACACATCGGCAACGGTTGAAATTTTGCGAAGTATATAATATAATTGTTTAAATTGTTTTAGGCAGGTACTGTAATGAAAATAGCATTTTATACCTTGGGCTGCAAGGTAAATCAATATGAATCAAACTGGATGGGCGACCTTGCAAAAAGAAACGGGTTTATTCTTGTCTGCGCAAACGAGGATGCGGACGTCTATGTTATAAACTCCTGCACCGTCACTTCGGAGAGCGACCGCAAAACGCGCCAGGCCGTCCGCCGCTTTAAGCGCAACCACCCCGACAGCATAGTTGTGCTCACAGGCTGTATGCCGCAGGCTTTCCCCGAAGACGCAAAAGCGCTCGAAGAAGCGGACATTGTAATAGGCAACAAAAGCAACTCGCAGATTATAGAATATATAAAAAGATACCTCGACGGCTGCGGACGTATAGTTGACATTGACCCTCATAAATCCAAAGAAAAGTTTGACAGCTGCAAAATCTCGGGATTTGAGGGCAGAACGAGAGCATATGTTAAAATAGAAGACGGCTGCGACCGCTTTTGCTCATACTGCATAATTCCTTATTCGCGCGGCAGAGTGCGTTCAAAGCCCCTTGCCGAGCTTAAAGATGAATTAAAAGAGCTTAAAGAACACGGATTTTCTGAGGTGGTGCTTGTCGGTATTAACCTCTCGGCATACGGCAAAGACACGGGCGAGAGATTTTGCGACGCGGTGAGGCTCGCCTGTGACACAGGCTTTAAGAGAGTGCGTCTCGGCTCGCTTGAACCCGACCACATAACGGACGAGGTTATAAAAGAGCTTTCCGCACTGCCGCAGCTTTGCCCGCAGTTTCACATTTCGCTCCAGAGCGGCTGTGACAAAACGCTGAAAAATATGAACCGCCACTACAACGCCGAAGAATATTTTGAGCTTTGCGAAAAGCTTCGCAAAAACTTTAAGGACGCGGCTGTTACAACGGATATTATGGTCGGCTTCCCCGGTGAAACGGACGAAGACCATGAAGAGTCGATGGCATTTGCCGAAAAAGTGGGTTTTGAAAAGGTGCACGTCTTCCCCTACTCACCGAGAGAGGGCACAAAAGCCGCCGCCCTGCCGCAGATAGAAAAGAATATAAAAGAAAAAAGGGCGCACGAGATGACGGAGCGCACCGAAAAAATACGCCGCAAGTATTTTGAGAGCTTAAAGGGCAAAACTCTGAGCGTGCTGTTTGAGACAAGGCATGCAGACGGCTGCACCGAGGGTTACACTGAAAATTATACCCCGGTTAAGGTCAAGGGCGATATCCACTGCGGTGAAATAAAAGACGTTTTGATAACAGGCATAAGCGGCGATTTTTGCATGGGTGAAATAAAATAAAAAGATGAGCTGTTCCGAAAAAACGGAGCGGCTCATCTTTTGTTCTGTCATAAACCCGTCCGCACCTGCATAGCATTATACAAAGTAAATGAGTGAACATGGAGGAATGTTTATGACAGGCACAAACATTTACAGCGATATTGCAACGCGCACGGGCGGCGATATTTATATCGGCGTTGTCGGCCCTGTACGCACAGGCAAATCAACATTTATAAAACAGTTTATGGATACGCTCGTTATCCCCAACATAGCCGAAGCTTCTAAAAAGGACAGGGCTACCGACGAACTGCCGCAGTCTGCCTCCGGCAGAACGATAATGACGACCGAGCCGAAATTTATACCCGAAGAAGCCGTCGAAATAAGCCTCCCCGGCAACGCGGCATTCAGAGTCAGAATGATAGACTGCGTGGGCTATATAGTGCCAAGCTCCCTCGGCTACATTGAGGGCGACCACCCGAGAATGGTTAAAACGCCGTGGTTTGACAAAGAAATTCCGTTTAACATGGCGGCGGAAATAGGCACTCAAAAGGTTATCAGCGAACATTCCACCATAGGTCTTGTTGTTACAACAGACGGCACTATAAGCGACATTCCGCGAAGCGAATATGAGGATGCCGAAGCGCGTGTGATAAACGAACTTAAAGAAATAAACAAACCCTTTGTTGTGCTTTTAAACAGCGTTGCGCCCGAGTCGCCGCAGACGGCACAGCTCGCGGCAGAGCTTTGCCAAAAATATGACGTTCCCGTAAAGCCCGTCAACTGCATGGAGCTTACGCAGGAGGCGATAAAAGACATTATTTCGGGTGTTTTGTTTGAATTCCCCGTGAAAGAAGTCAAGGTTGACCTGCCCGGCTGGCTGATGTCACTGCCGTGTGAGCACTGGCTCAGAAAAGACATAGGTGAAAAGATAAAATCTCTTTCGGCAGATTTAAAGAAAGTAAGAGATATAAACACTTTCGCCGCCGCCCTTTCGGATTGTGAGCATATAGAGAGCGCAAAAGCGGAGTCAATAGACCTTTCTAACGGCTCATCTGTGATAAAGGCATGCGTCTGCGGAGAGCTGTTTTACAAAATTTTATCCGAAAAAACAGGGCTTGAGATTGAAAACGACGAGCAGCTGTTAGAGAGCATAGGCGAGCTTTCAAGAATCAAAAAATCATATGAACGCCTCAAGGACGCAATAGACGAGGTTGAGGCAACGGGCTACGGAATTGTTATGCCGACGATAGACGAACTCAGCCTCGAAGAACCCGAGATAATGCGCCAGGGCGGACGTTACGGAGTAAGGCTCAAGGCGAGCGCACCGTCAATTCACATGATGAAAGCAAATATAACCACAGAAGTCGCGCCGATTGTAGGCTCGGAATCGCAATCGGAAGAACTCGTGATGTATTTGCTCAAAGAGTTTGAAGAAAACCCGGCAAAGATATGGGAATCAAACATATTCGGTAAAAGCCTGCACGAGCTTGTGAACGAGGGACTGCACAACAAGCTCTACCGTATGCCCGGCAACGCGCGGATGAAGTTGCAGGAAACCCTCGAAAAAGTTATTAACGAGGGCTGCAGCGGACTAATTTGCATAATAATATAAGCGAACACGGCTGTTCCGAAAAGCACTCGAAACAGCCGTGTTTTAATTTTGAACGCTATTGGCAGCCACGCTTAAAACGAATGGTAATAGTAGTAAATACACGGTTCATCCTTGGCAAGAGCAAATAAATAGCTTGCATCGATATAATTATCAAATTGCTTCTGAAAACTGCCCGACACAAGATATTTTTCCTTCCTCATAAAATCCCAATAAGCCTCGCTCAACTCTTTTTTTGGATTTTTGCTGCCTATAACCGCAGTAGGAACGCCGCTGCTCTCGTGCCAGCTGTAATTTCCAAGCAAAGAATCATAATACTCCTGCGACACCGTAATTTTGCCGGAGGAATGTGTTTCAAGTGCTCCGCCCATAAAAATTACGTCCGCCTCCCAGCGGCAATCGCAGGATTCAATAGGCATATCTTCAAAATAAGGTATAAGATACTGTATCTCTTCAACATCGGTTATGTGGTGCGGAAGCTGCTGATATATGTCATTCGCGACAAAAAACAATACAGCCAAAAGTATCAATCCAAGGGGGATACCAAAAACAATACATAAAATTTTTATAACTTTCTTTTTCATATCCGGTCTCCAATTTAACAAAAATTCAATCAGCAATTAATGTATAGCTTTAAACCCCGCACTTTTCAAATAGGAAGTTTCATCAAATGAATTTTGAGTTGTATACACCGAAAGATAAAACGGCATATCCTCGCTTTTAAACCGGACTTTGAAATAGAACTTGTCGTTTATCTCTTCTCTCTCGGTTAATTCCGCACAAAATTCATCTGTACTGCCTTTTTCATTTATTTCATCAACAAATTTTGAAATAGTATTTTCATCGGTAATCTCTAAAATCGGCGGCGAAGCTTCTTCATATTCTTTGATGTCTTTTACTGCATCATCAAAGTAGTTGTCCTTGTCTTCAAAATTTGTCATAATAACCTGCCGGGCTTTTGCAACGGTGATTTTTTCAATATTTTCTGCTTTAAATTCAGGGAAAGTTAAGCCGTCTCTCATATAACAAAAATTGCCGGGGAAGCCGATTTTTGAAATAAATCCGTTGTACTGCACCAAAACTCCCCTGTCGTCCAGATAATATTTTTTGCCGAAAATGCGTTCAAAAACAGAGCTGAATTTTTTAACATACACATTTTCAAAATTTTTTGAGTCCGAATCAAAGCGGTAACGATAGTCGTTATAATTCATGTAATCTATATCGCTGAACTCATTAAAATATAATCTACACCGCAGTATTCATAGCCGTTATCGGTTGCAGTTAATATTTTATCTTTGGGATTTTTGATTATCGGAACGAACAATATTGTCGCAACTGCCGCAACAGACAGCAAAATAACTGCTAACTTTTTCATTTTTAGCCCTCCCATATTTCTCTTTACGCTCTCACAATATCACATATAATTTTGCAAGTCAATATTTTTAATTGTTCTGCGAAGTTGTGAGGACTTTACCGACAGGTTTAAGACGTAAAGTTTCTCCGCCGTCTATAAAAATACAGAATTCTTTATCTTTAATGCTGTGCTTGTACCTTGCGCTGAAAATCATTTCGCCGCTTTCGTCATAAAAAGCACAGCGTCTTTTAACGTAGCGTTCCAAATAGCCGTCAATAATTTTATTTTCATACCGCAATTTGTATTTGCCGTCTCTGAAATCGGCGGAAAGAACGGAAGCTTCATCTTTCCATTTGCCGTCAAAACCGATATACAGCCAAACCGTTTCAACACAAAGCGATATAATCACTATGCTGAATAATGCGACATAAATTTCAACACAAATCATAATCGGGAGTTTGATAAGAAAAGATATGCCCAGCATAAGAATATTTGCAATTTGCCAAAACACGCAGTGAACGGCAACCGCCTTTTTGCTGAAGCTCAAAAACAGCAAAATCTGCAAAGCTTTGTTTACACCTGCAAATTTAAGGCTTGTCTGTATTCGTTCATCGTGTGCTGTGCCGACTATGAACCTTGCCGCTATCGCAAGCGAATAGAAAATCAGAAAGCAAATCATATAATACTTTGTCAATTTATTAACCTCTTTTATTTAATAAATGTTGTAATGTCGCAGTAGTCATATGATTCAGGTTGACCGTAGCTTCTGAATCCGAAAGTATTTGAATCGGTTTTAATTACCTCGCCGAGTAATTTGGGAAAAGGAATATCTTCAACACACACTGCTAAACAGTATTTCCGCTCAGGCTTTTCATCGCTTGATATTCCGTTGCTCGGGTTTGCTCCGCCGCAATACTTTGCTATCGTATTAAAAGCGGACTTATCTAAAGAATAAACCGCATTACCCTTATCGTCAATAATTTCGGCAGATAATATTTTTTCGGCTGACACAGGGGCATTATAGTCGATGCCTTTTTTGCAATACATCTCGTAATTTGTGCCTATCTTCGGTTTAATAAAGATAAAATAATCGTTACTTTCACAAACCAGTGCATCAACATTTTCTGCTTCTTCATCGGTTACGGAGCTTAGTGTTTCGTCCTTGTTAAACATCTGTTTAATGTCATTTTTTTCGACTAAATACGCGCCGCAACCGTCTACCGATTTTGCTCTTATATATACATTGTTCCGATAATATACTTCATCCGGGCACGGCGGCTCGCAAAACCATGTGTACGCCAAAAACGTTCCTACGCAAATCACCGCAAGAATTAAAACTGCGGCAATAATTTTAAAGGCTTTTCTTAATGCTTTTTTCTTTTTCATATCCGTCACCTCATATTATTTCATCTTGCATTTTCTTCCCGTTTTTACATCAAAGAAATATACAACATCTTCGTCACCAAGGTCATAGCTGCTGTTATATAATTTTAAATAAACCGCCATGATTCTTTTGTTCTCATCGACAAAGTCTATATCCGCTATATTGCTGAATTTAATATTCGACTTTTGAGCCGTGACGAACGGCAATTTTTTTATTTTCTTCGTTTCAAGGTCTATGCGGTATAACTTTTCTTTATCGCAATCTCTGACAAACAAACAATTATCTTCTATCATTAAAGCTTCAATTACATTATCGCTTTCATATATAATTTTTTCTTCATATCCGCGGCGTGAAGCAATTTTGTATTTTTCACCCGATTGCAAAGTATAATAAATCACTCCGCCGTCAACAACAAAGCCGTAACTTGTAATATCGCCTAATTTATAATTTTCCGCGGTCAACTCGCATGATAATAAATTTGTATCGGCTTTATAAATTACATTTGTTTCATCAATTCCATAAAATAACGACACTATAAAATAAATCTCACCGTCGGTTATATAGGCACTGTTTATCCTTATTCTATCGGCGTCGCCTTGTATTTTTTCACAGTTTAATTCACGCAATATTTTGTTATCGCTTGCTTTTATAATTTTTGGCTTTTCGCTGTCTCTAAAATAATAGCCGCTTTCGCCGTCGGAGCAAAGATATTGTGATGCCTCGCCGACAGTTAAATTTTTAAAATTCAGACTTTTTATTGCGGCGCTTTTGGCTTCTTCCGATACCTTTAACGGAGTGAACCAATATACTCCCAAAGCCAAAAGCGCGATTACAAGCAAAAATGACATTGCAATCAAAACT
This sequence comes from uncultured Ruminococcus sp., assembly GCA_900539465.1. Lineage (GTDB taxonomy): Bacteria > Bacillota > Clostridia > Oscillospirales > Acutalibacteraceae > CAG-488. The sequence continues at coordinate 109,708 of UQCF01000003.1, forward strand.
CTCTTTTTTGTCATAACAACCGATTTATCCTTTCAAGAAATCCCTTATATATAATTGTTTTAATTGTAAATGATAAGCAAATATATTATATGTTTTATGAAATTTTTTGTCAATATTTGTCGTTTGAATGTTGAAATGTAATATTGTACAATCCCCGGTACATAAAATTAACCCAGAAGAGAAATCGGCTCGGTTTGTTTTATTTGAGGGGGTATAAATTTGCGCCTTACAAAGCTTCTTGAAAATGTTGAGGTCAAAAATTCATTTTCGGATTATGACATAAGCGAAATAATTACGGACTCGCGCAAAGTGACCGAGGGCTGTGTATTTGTTTGCATAAAGGGCAGAGAATTTGACGGTCACTCCGCCGCACTTGAAGCCGCCGAAAAAGGCGCGAAAGCGATAATCTCGGAGCGGCAGACCGGTGCGCCTAACGAAATACTTGTAAGCAGCACAAGAGAGGCACTTGCAAAAATGAGCTCTTCGTTTTACGGCGAACCGTCAAAAAAAATGAAGCTCATAGGCGTAACGGGCACAAACGGCAAAACTTCGACAACGCACATGATTAAAAAAATTCTCGAATACTGCGGCAAAAAGACGGGGCTTATCGGCACGGTAAGTTATATGGCAGGCGGAGAGATGCTCTCTTCCGCCTCTTTGACAACGCCCAAGCCGCAGGAGCTTCACAGAATTTTTAAAAGCATGGCAGAAAGCGGATGCGAATACTGCGTTATGGAGGTTTCTTCGCAGGCGCTCGCGCAGGGAAGATGTATCGGGCTTGAATTTTCCGCCGCCGTGTTCACCAATTTAACTCAGGATCATCTCGACTACCACGGCACAATGGAGAATTACGCAAACGCCAAAGCAAAGCTTTTTTCGCAGTGCAAATGCGCTGTGCTGAATAAAGACGACAGCCGTTTTGACTTTATGAAAAACGCCGTTCTGTCGGGCGATATAATCGGTTACTCAAAAAAGGATAACCGGGCAGATTATTTTGCGGATAATATCCACCTCGGCAAAGCGGAATGTGAATATATATTATATACAAAAGGCAAAACATATAATGTAAGAATAGACATTCCCGGTGAATTTACGGTTTATAACTCGCTCGCCGCGATAAGCTGCTGTTCCGCGCTCGGGATTGATACCGTCAGATGTGTGAAAGCGCTTGCCGAAACAGGCGGCGTACCGGGAAGAGCGGAAGTGCTCAAAACCGACACACCGTATACAATTATAATAGACTATGCCCATTCGCCGGACGCGATAGAAAATATCCTTTCCTCCGTAAGGCAGTTTGCCAAAGGGCGCGTCATTGCGCTTTTTGGCTGCGGCGGTGACAGAGACAAAACAAAACGTCCGCTGATGGCTCAAAAAGCGGCGGAAAATGCGGATTATCTGATAATAACATCAGACAATCCGCGAACAGAAAACCCAAATGAAATAATAGAAGACATTATCCCCGGCATAAACGGCAAAGGTACGTCCTGCGCCATAATATCGGACAGGACGCAGGCGATTGATTATGCAATAAAAAACGCCCGTGAGGGCGATGTGATTGTTCTCTGCGGCAAAGGGCACGAAACATACCAGATAATCGGCGATGAAAAAATCCACTATGACGAGAGAGAAATCGTAAAAAGAATTTTAGATAAACATAAATAAAAAGAGCTGTAATTCACAAACGGCAGTTAAAACCACCGACATGAATTACAGCTTTCTTTTATATGCTTAAAATATCCTTTGCGCAGGAGACTATATATTCTGCGCCGACGGATTTCAGCGTTTCTTTGTCTCTGAAGCCCCAAAGCACGCCGATGCACTTTAAATCGGCATTATGCGCCGTCATAACATCAACGTCGGAGTCGCCGATAAAAATTGTACTGCTCTTTTCGGCATTCAGCTCACTCATTGCAATACCGAGTGCGGCAGGGTCGGGCTTTGAAGCAAGTCCGTCTCTGTGGCCGACAACACAGTCAAAAAGTGTGCCGAAATATCTCTCTATAAGCTCTTTTGCGGCGTCTTCGTTTTTGTTTGTGACAACGCCTGTTTTGCAGCCCTTGCTTTTCAGTTCCTTTAACATATCAATTATGCCAGGATACGGTGCGGTATTGTCGTTAAGGTGCACAATGTAGTGCGATTTGAAAATTTCAAGTGCTTTGCTCTCGTCCGCTTCGTCCGTACCCTTGGGTACGGCGCGTTTTATGAGCATTGCAATTCCGTTGCCGACAAAACGTCTGACCTCATCTTTAGAGTGCGTGGGGTAGCCCATTTGCTCCATTGCATAGTTTGTGGAATTTTTTAAATCCTCAAGCGTATTCAGAAGTGTGCCGTCAAGGTCAAAAATATATGTACCGTATTTCATTTATACCATCTCTTCCGGGTGAAAAACTTTATCGAACTCCTCCGCCGTCAAAAAGCCGAGCTCAACGCAAGCCTCTTTTAAAGAAATATTGTCTTTAAAAGCTTTTTTGGCTGTTTTTGCGGCATTGTCATATCCTATATACGGATTGAGCGCGGTAACAAGCATCAAAGAGTTGTGAAGATTTGCGCTCATTTTTTCTCTGTTTGCTTTTATTCCGACAGCACAGTTATTATTAAACGAAATTATCGCGTCGGAAAGAATCCTTGCCGACTGCAAAAAGTTATAGGCGCAGACGGGCATAAAAACATTCAGCTCAAAATTGCCCTGAGACGCCGCCAGACCTACCGCAACATCGTTTGCCATAACCTGCACCGCAACCATTGTCACAGCCTCGCACTGGGTCGGGTTGACTTTGCCGGGCATAATCGAACTGCCCGGTTCGTTTTCGGGAATAAAAATCTCACCGAGTCCGCATCTCGGACCGCTTGCGAGCCATCTTATATCGTTTGCGATTTTCATAAGATTCGCCGCCATTGCCTTTATCGCACCGTGGGCAAAAACGATTGCGTCTTTTGATGTGAGCGCGTGGAATTTATTGTTTTCGCTCACAAAATCCTTGCCGGTTATTCCGCTGACCTTTTCCGCAACCTTTTCTGAGAATCCCGCGGGTGCGTTAAGCCCCGTGCCGACCGCCGTGCCGCCGAGTGCAAGCTCTTTGAGATTCGGCAAAGCCGCTTTTAGCATATCGCAGGTTTTCTCAAGCATTGTTCGCCAGCCGCTTATCTCCTGCGAAAATTTTATGGGCGTCGCGTCCTGCAAATGCGTGCGTCCGCTTTTTACAACATCGGCGTTTTCTTCTTCAAGTCTTTTAAAAGTCTCTATAAGCTTTTGCGCCGCAGGGATAAGAGAATCTTCTATGCTTATAACCGCGGCAATGTGCATTGCCGTGGGGAAAGTATCGTTTGAGCTTTGCGACATATTGACGTCGTCATTGGGATGAAGCAGTTTTTTGCCCGCAAGCTCGTTGCCTCTGTTGGCTATTACCTCGTTCGCGTTCATGTTTGACTGCGTACCGCTGCCCGTCTGCCACACGGCAAGAGGGAAATGCGGTGAGAGACTGCCGTCTATAACCTCGTCGCAGGCTTTGCTTATATAGGCATACTTCTCGTCCGAGAGCCTGCCGAGCTCGTTATTCGCCCCTGCCGCCGCCTTTTTTAAAATGCCGAAAGCATGAACAATTTCGCGCGGCATTTTTTCTTCGCCTATTTTAAAATTCTGATAGCTTCTTTGAGTTTGCGCACCCCAGTATTTATCTGCCGGGACAAGCATCTCACCCATTGAATCTTTTTCTGTTCTGTATTGCATGGTAACCGTCCTTTAATTATTTGCCGTTTCGCATTTGATTTCGTTTTTTTCGGCATAGCTCTCTGCCGCCGAGCCGGAATCTGTGATTATTTTAAAATCGCCGGTGTTTTCGCCGTTCTCACCGCTGCCCATGCCGGGAAACGCAAGCGAGCCTATCTGCGTAACATTTTTTGAAATATACATCTGTTTTAAATTTTCACAGCCGAGGAATGCGCCGTCGCCGATTTTTGTCACGTTATCGTGAAGAGTTACGCGCTGAAGCGATTTACAAATCAAGAAAGCCGCCTGCGGAATTTCGGTAACGCCGTGAGGAACGGTGAAGGTCGCAAGCTCGTCATGACCCGTGAAAAGATACGCGGTCAGTTTTTTGAGCGTTGACGGGAAGGTGTAGTTTGAAAGGTCGGCATTGCTGCTTATCCAATAAGCGGTTGTATAGCCTTTGTCATATAAAATTCCGTCTTTCATAACAAAGTTTGCTCCGTCTTCTATTGCGGGCGAAGTAAGCGCAGAACAATAAAGAAACGCTGCGTCTTCCAATTTTTCGACAGAAGCGGGGATATTTATATCCGCAAGACTTTTGCAGTTATAAAAGCAGGAATTGCCTATACTTTTAACGCTGTTTCCGATTTTTACTCTTTCAAGTTTTTCGCAGTTTGCAAAAGCTTTTTCGCCGACAGAAGTAACGGTATCGGGTATCTCTACGGATGTGATGTCTGTTTTTGCAAAAGCAGACTGTGCAATTTGAACAACCGTTTTGCCGCGTATTTTTTTAGGGATTATAATGTTTACGGAATCACCGTTATAAGCGGTTATCTCTACCGTACCTGATTTTGTGCCGTCCGAAAAATCAAAATCGGTCTTCATATATTTTGTATAGCCGAAAATTCCGCCTGCGCACAGTGCGAGAACCGCGACGATAAATATTATAACTTTAAGTGCGTTTTTCATAGCTGTTTCTCCCGTTTTATAAAGCTTTTATCATGGCGTTTAAATTATCAAGTCCTATTTTTAAGGCTTTGATATTGTCCTCCATGCCCTCAAACTCAATGCTGACATATCCGTCATAGCCCGAATTTTTAACAACTCTCAGGCAGCCGAGCACGGGAACATTGCCCTGACCGAGTATCGCTCCCCTTAAAAACGTGCCGCCTCTTGTCATAAAAAATCCCTCTCCGGGGTTAAATTCACTGCCGCTTTTAATATGAAAATCCTTAACATGCACATGCTTTATAAACGGCGCGGCTCTGCCTGCCGCCTTTTGCGGCTCATCGTCCGCACAAAGGAAGTTGCCTATATCAAGAAGCCAGCCGAAATTTTTGTCACCGACCTCGCCTATGAGCCTCTCTACCCTCTCGCTCTCTTGACAAAACTGACCGTGATTTTCCACCATGGTCTCTATGCCTTTTTCTTTTGCGTATCTCGTAACGCAGCCGCAGCCCTCCGCCAAAATCGGAAGCGCGTCGTCAAAGGTTTTAAAAGAGCGCTCTTTTCCTTTATATCCGACTGTCGCGTCATGTCTCATGCCGCCCGCGCCGAGAATTTTTGCAATATCGACCTTGCGGCAAACACGCTCAATCTCTTCTTCGAGGGAATCGCAGTTTAAAAAATCCGCAGAAACGGTGTAATTCACTATCGGCAAAGAGTATTTTTCGCTCTCTTCTCTCAAGACCGAAGCAAACTGCGCCTCGCTCATGCCGTTCGGAACATCGAGGTCTATGTATTCAATAGCTTCAAAGCCCAGTTCTTTTGCTTTTTTGATTATATCTTTCTGGCTCGTGCCCGTCTCTTTCATATAAGAGCAAAAGCTGTAACTGCTCACACAGGTTTTCATAAGCGCCCTTCTTTCACTGTTTTGTTAATTTTAGCACACGGCTCGCATATTTTCAATAATAAAAACGGCATTTCACGCTATAAAAATGTATGATTAAATGTTTTTTATGTATAAATATTGACATTTTATGCATATAGGAGTATAATGACCGCATTCTAAAAAAATAATATTTCGGAGGAAAAGAAAATGAAAAAGATTTTATCACTCGTTCTTTGCGCAGTGCTCACGCTCAGCATTTTTGCTTTTGCGGGCTGCGGAAAAAAAGATGACGGCAAAGCAGACGGCGACAAGGCAACCGCACAGGCTGTTAAACTCGTCAACATTAACCTCACAGACGAAGAATATGCTTTCGGCGTTGACAAAAATCAGCCCGAGCTTCTTGAGAAGACCAACGCTTTTATCAAAAAGATAATGGCTGACGGCACATTCAACGCAATCTGCGACAAATATTTTGCAGACGGCACGCCCACCGCGGTTGAGAGCGCAGTTTATGACGCAAACAAAGACCAGCTTGTTGTTGCAACAAACGCAGCTTTTGAGCCGTTTGAGTATACTCAGGGCGACAAATACTACGGTATCGACATGGAAATCGCAGCTCTTCTTGCAAAAGAGCTCGGCAAAGAGCTTGTTATCAACAACATGGAATTTGACGCCGTATGCACATCGGTAGGTCAGCACAAGTGCGACATCGCAATGGCAGGTCTTACAGTATCCGAAGACCGTAAAACCGCTGTTACATTCACAGACTCTTACTACAAAGCATCTCAGCAGCTTATAGTTAAGGGCGACGACACAACCTTTGACAACTGCAAAACCAAAGAAGATGTTGAGAAAATTCTCAACGGTCTTGACAGCACAAACATCATCGGCACGCAGAAGGGCACAACCGGTATGTCTTATGTTGAGGGCAGTGAAGACCTCGGATTTGCAGGTCTCAAGGCTCAGTGCAAGAAGTACACATCGGGCTCTCTTGCGGTTCAGGATCTTATAAACGGCAATATCACTTATGTTCTTATTGACGCAGCTCCCGCAGCAAACATTGTTAAGGCTGTTAACGCTGTTGCCGCTTAAAGATAAAATACAAATCAAATAAATCAGAGCCTCATCGTCCTTAAACCGTGCGGTGAGGCTTTGCAGTTAAAGGAATTTATTATGGGAAATTTTGATAAAAAGGTCGAAATATTCTGGCGCATCTTTTGGGAGCGCGGCGGTGTTAACCAAGTTGTTTTGGGCTTGCAGAACACGCTTTTGATAGCCGTATCCGGTCTTTTGATAGGCATAGTTATCGGTACGCTCATAGCCACGGCAAGAACCATGCCGAAATATAAGCTTGTGCCGAGAATACTCAACGGTATATGCGGCTTTTATGTAAGCGTATTCAGAGGAACGCCGATGGTTGTTCAGCTGCTTATATTTTACTATGTTCTTCTGCCGCTCCTCGGCTCAAAGATGACGGGCGTTCAGGTTTCGATGATGGTATTCGGGCTCAACAGCGGCGCTTATATTTCTGAAATTATGCGCGGCGGTATTCAGTCTGTTGACGGCGGTCAGATGGAGGCAGGCAGAGCCTTGGGTCTCCCCTTCTCAGCGTCAATGCTTAAAATAGTTATCCCTCAGGCAGTCAAAAACATTTTGCCCACGCTCGGCAACGAGTTCATAACCCTTATTAAAGAGACGAGCGTTGTAAGCTTTGTCGGTGCAACCGACCTTTATGTTGCATTCAGCTACATAGGCAGCAACAGCTATGAATTTATGGTGCCTTATCTTGTAATGGCGGCTATATACATAGTTCTTGTTCTTATTATTTCGCTGTTTATTAAAATTATGGAAAGGAGTCTGAAGAAGAGTGATAGACGTAATTGACCTTGTTAAAGATTTCGGCGGCAACACGGTTCTTGACCATATAAGCACAACAATAAATCAAGGCGAAAAAGTCGTTATCATCGGTCCCTCCGGCTCCGGTAAATCCACATTTTTAAGGTGCCTAAATTGTATGGAAGATCCTACCTCCGGCAGCATCTTTTTTGACGGTGTAGACATTGCAGACCCCAAGGTTGACATAAACATTCACCGCCGCAAAATGGGCATGGTTTTTCAGCAGTTTAACCTTTTTAACAACAAAACGGTTATAGAAAACATCATGCTCTCCCCTGTGTATGTTGCAAAAAAGCAGCTTGCGGCAGACAAAAGAAACAATCTTCTTCACAAGCTCGGCTCAAAAAAGCATGAACTGAAAAAAGACTTGCCGAGCAAAAAAGAAATTATTGCTCAAAAAAGAGAAGAAGCGCTCGCACTTTTAAAAAGAATAGGCCTTGAGGACAAGGCGGATGTTTACCCCTCCACCCTCTCCGGCGGTCAGAAGCAGCGTGTTGCGATAGTAAGGGCAATGGCGATGAACCCCGACGTTATTCTTTTTGACGAGCCGACATCGGCTCTTGACCCCGAAATGGTAGGCGAAGTTCTCGATGTTATGAGAAACCTTGCCGAAACCGGCATGACAATGGTAATAGTCACTCACGAAATGGGCTTTGCCAAAGAGGTCGGAACGCGTCTTTTATTCATTGACGAGGGCAAAATAATTGAGGACAGAAACCCGAAAGAGTTTTTTGAAGACCCCCATTCCGACAGAGCGAAAGAATTTCTTTCAAAAGTGTTATAAAAATGCAGCGGCTTTACCGATAAGGTTGAGCCGCATTTTTTGTCAAAAGTCAAAACGTTTTTATATAAATTTTATTCGGAAATTGAAAATCAAGCCAAAATATGATATTATCAAATCGAACAAAAAGGAGGCGGTTTAATGCTTAATAAAGTTATGTCAATTATTTGCGCGGTGATTATGTTTATTGTTCCAACGGCAAACATCCCGAAGTTTGAAGCAGAGGCAGAAAAATTCAAGTCAAACTACACATATGTTTATGTTCACGGCCTGGGCGGCTGGGGCGAATACGATATTGCCGATCGCGTTGTTCCTTATTGGGGAACAATGGGCGGCTCACTGATGAAATATCTCAATGCGCGCGGCTTTGACTGCGTTGCCGCCGCCGTTTCACCGATAGAGAGCTGCTGGGACAGGGCTTGCGAGCTTTATGCCCAGTTGACCGGAACCCGAACCGACTACGGCAAACATCATTCTCAAGCTAATAATCACAAGCGTTACGGGCCTGATTACACCGGAAGACCGCTGATTGAAAATTTTGATGCCGAGCACAAAATCAATCTTCTCGGTCATTCATTCGGCGGTGCAACGGTTTTGCAGTTTTTGGATTTGATGGCAGACGGAAGCGAGGAGGAAAGAGCCTGCACCGCAGAGAGCGAGCTTTCCGAGCTTTTTAAGGGAAATAAAACCGATTGGGTATATTCCGTAACAACGCTTGCCGCACCGCTGAACGGTACAACGGCATATTACATAAAAGATGAGATTTTAAGCGATAAAAATGCCACTGCCGAGGAGCTTCTTGTAGCCTGTGCCGTAGGAATACTTACCGAGCCCATCCCCGACGGAAGAAACAAGCTTGACAACGCCGGATATGATATGGAAATTGACCGTGCAATGTCGCTTTGTGACACATGGGAAACGCAAAAAGGCGTGTATTATTTTTCATATGCCTGTGATGTTACATATCTTGACGAAAACGGCGTCAGAACCTTTGATCGAAATGATTTGGAGCTTCTTTTCCGCGGCTCTGCGGACAGAATAACAAATTGGAGCGGTGAAACACCGTCGGGATATAAGCTTGATGAAAAATGGCAGGCAAACGACGGTCTTGTAAACACAGTTTCGGCACTCGCGCCATATAATGCGGAGCGGGTCGATTATGATAAAGACAACATAAAACCGGGGGTTTGGAATGTTATGCCGATTTATCACGGTGATCATATGTCGCTTCAGGGCGGAATGTTAAACACAAATAACATAAGGCTGTTCTACGCAGAGCACCTCAGCACGATAAATGAGCTGTAACAAAGTTATATTAAAAGGAGCTGCCGAACGGCAGCTCCTTTTAAATCAATATTTGTCTTCAATATCTTCTTTTTTCTTCTTTTTGCCCTTGCCCTTTGCCTCAAGGCGTGCTTCTTTTTCTTTTTGCTGGGCGGCCTTTGCGGCCTCTCTCTCTGCGGCAAGCTTCTCGTTTGCGGTGTTATTGGTGCTTACTGCCCAGCGAGAAATTTTAAGCTTGTTTTTATCTGCGCCGGTTTCGATTATAAGAGCGTCCTCTTTAACTGTAACAACGCGACCCATGATTCCGCCGATTGTTGTTATCTCGTCGCCTACCTGAATATTATCACGCATTGTCTGCTCTTCTTTTTGTCTTTTGCGCTGCGGTCTGATGGTTAAGAAATACATAATAGCGAGCATTGCCACTATCATTATCCACATCATTGATGAACTACTGCCTTGTCCTAACATTATCTGTACCTCCAAATAAATATCTTAATTATTATAACTGACAATCAAAGCTTTTTCAAGCTTTTTTTAATATTTAACAATATAGACATATTTTGTGTCACTTTTGCAACAATTATATGCGCGTATCTAAAAGATCGGTGTATTTTTCTTTGAACTCATCAAAAGTTCCGTCGTCCAAAGAGTCACGAATCTTTTGCATGAGCGTATTATAGAACCAGAGGTTGTGAGTTACGCAAAGGCGCATTGCAAGCATTTCTTTTGCCTTGAACAGGTGCCTTATATATGCCTTTGAATGTCTGCGGCAGGTCGGGCAGGAACAGCCCTCTTCAATGGGCGTATTGTCCTTTTCATATTTTGCATTGTTTATGTTTATAATGCCTTTCATTGTGAAAAGGTGCCCGTGGCGTGCGTTGCGGCTCGGCATTACGCAGTCAAAAAGATCAACGCCTCTGCTCACGCCCTCAAGTATATTGCCGGGTGTGCCGACACCCATAAGATAGCGTATTTTATTCTTGGGGGCATACGGCTCAACGGCAGAAATTATGCGGTACATATCCTCTTTGGGCTCACCCACGGCAAGTCCGCCTATTGCGTAGCCGTCAAGGTCAAGCTCGGCGATTTTTTGCATATTCTCTATTCTCAGCTCATCAAATGTGCAGCCCTGATTTATGCCGAAAAGGAGCTGGTCTTTATTGAGCGTATCGGGCAAAGCCTTGAGGCGTTCCATCTCATCCTTGCATCGGCAAAGCCAGCGCACCGTTCTTTCGCATGAACGCTTGGCATATTCGTATGTCGCGGGATTTTCTACGCATTCGTCAAAAGCCATTGCTATTGTTGAGGCAAGGTTTGACTGTATTCTCATGCTCTCTTCGGGTCCCATAAAAATGCGTCTGCCGTCAACGTGTGAAGCAAAGGTCACACCCTCTTCTTTTATTTTGCGAAGAGAAGCGAGCGAAAAAACCTGAAATCCGCCGCTGTCGGTGAGCACGGGACCTTGCCAGCCGGTAAATTTTCTTATTCCGCCGAGCTCTTTTATAAGCTCGTCCCCCGGTCTTACATGCAAATGATATGTGTTGCAAAGCTGAACCTGACAGCCTATGTCTTTGAGGTCATATGCATCCAGCGCACCTTTTATCGCGCCGCAGGTCGCAACATTCTGAAAAGCCGGGGTCTGCACCGTGCCGTGAACAGTGGTGAACTCCCCTCGCCTTGCTTTGCCTTGTGTTTTTAATATTTTAAGAGCCAATTCCCGTACCTCCGATAATGAGCATTGCATCGCCGAAGCTGAAAAATCTGTATTTTTCTTCTACCGCGATTTTGTATGCGTTCATTGTTTTTTCGTAGCCGCAAAATGCGCTGACAAGCATTATCAGCGTACTCTCGGGCAAATGAAAGTTTGTGACAAGAGCGTCTATACACTTGAATTTGTAGCCGGGGTAAATGAATATGCTCGTCCAATCGTCATACTCGCAAACCTCACCCTTGGCTTGGCATACGGATTCGAGCGTGCGGCAGCAGGTGGTGCCTACGGCTACTACTCGTCCGCCGTTTTTCTTGGTGTTGTTTATAAGCTCGGCCGTTTCTTTCGGAATACTGTAATGCTCGGAGTGCATTTTGTGATCCTCTATATTATCTGCCTTTACGGGGCGGAAAGTGCCGAGACCGACATGGAGCGTAACGAAGCCGACTTTTATTCCCTTTGCCTTTATTTTTTGAAGCAATTCTTCGGTAAAATGAAGCCCCGCCGTCGGAGCAGCCGCCGAGCCGAGCTCACGCGAATAAACAGTCTGATAACGTTCTTTATCGTCAAGATGCTCGGTTATGTAATGCGGCAAAGGCATTTCGCCGATTTTATCAAGTGCGTCAAAAAAGTTTACACCCGAATAAGTGAATTTTGCTATTCTGTTGCCGTTCGGCAAAACGCGGAGCACTTCTGCCTTCATAATTCCGTCGCCGAAAACAAATCTTGTGCCCTCTTTGGCTCTTTTGCCGGGACCTGCGAGAACCTCCCACACATCTTTTTCTTCTTGATTGAGAAGCAAAAACTCAACCTTTGCGCCCGTTCCCTCTTTTATGCCGTAAATTCTGGCAGGGAGCACGCGCGTATCGTTTAAGATAAGGCAGTCGCCCTCTTTAAGATAGTCGCATATATCATAAAAATGCCTGTGGGCAACAGCGCCCGTGTCTTTATCAAGCACCATAAGGCGCGAGGCGTCTCTCGGCTCAATCGGGTGCTGGGCTATAAGCTCCTGCGGCAAATCGTAGTAAAAATCGCTTGTTTTCATCAACATGACCTCTTAGCATACAAATATAATATACAAATAAATATAAAATATAAAACAATCTTTGTTAAAAATTCCACATCAAAAAGATTGACTGACCTAATATAAAATGTTAATATTAGATGATTATAGTCAGCCCGTATATTATATTGCACATCGGGTCAAAAAACAATAGTTTTTTTATTTTTCTTTAGAATAAGAGGTTATGTTATGAAGAAGTACAAGGTAGGTATTATAGGCGCAACAGGAATGGTAGGTCAAAGATTTGCTTCATTACTTGAAAACCACCCGTGGTTTGAGCCGGTACTTGTTGCGGCAAGCCCCCGTTCGGCAGGCAAAACATATGAAGAGGCTGTAGGCAAACGCTGGTGTATGCCCACCCCCATGCCCGAAAAAATGAAAAACTTCATAGTTATGAACGCCGACGCAGACGTTGAAAAAATCGCTTCTATGGTTGATTTTGTTTTTTGCGCGGTAGATATGAAAAAAGACGAAATAAAAGCTCTTGAAGAGAGATATGCAAAGGCAGAGTGCCCCGTTGTTTCAAACAACAGCGCACACAGATTTACACCCGACGTACCCATGGTTGTGCCGGAGCTCAACGCCGCTCACACCGCGGTTATAAAGTCTCAGCGCAAACGCCTCGGCACAAAGCGCGGATTTATCGCCGTTAAATCCAACTGCTCGCTTCAAAGCTATGTTCCGGCAATATATCCGCTTGACAAGGCAGGCTACAAAGTAAAGGACGTACTTGTTTGCACATACCAGGCAATTTCGGGTGCAGGCAAAACATTTGAGACTTGGCCCGAGATGCTCGATAACGTTATCCCCTATATCGGAGGAGAAGAAGAAAAAAGCGAGCAGGAGCCGCTTAAAATCTGGGGCAAGGTTGAGGACGGAGTTATCAAAACCGCAGACTCCCCCAACTTCACGGCTCAGTGCATAAGAGTTCCCGTATCAAACGGTCACATGGGTGCTGTTTTTGTAAGATTTGAAAACGAGGCTCCCTCTAAAGAAGAAATACTCAAGGTATGGAAAGAATACTCGGCAGAGCCGCAGGAATATGAGCTTCCGAGTGCTCCGAAGCAGTTCCTTCACTATTTCACAGAGGATAATCTGCCTCAGACCAAGCTTCAGCGCGACCTTGAGGGCGGCATGGCAGTCAGCATAGGCCGTTTGCGTGAAGATACACAGTATGACTACAAATTTGTTTGCCTTTCACATAACACACTGCGCGGAGCAGCCGGCGGAGCGGTTCTGCTTGCCGAGCTTCTTTGCCGCCAGGGTTATATGGATTAAGCTTTGACGGAGGTTAGACAACATGAAAAAAACAGTTTTTACAGGTGCGGCAGTTGCGATAGTTACCCCCTTTGATAAGGACAACAAAATTAACTATAAAAAGCTTGCCGAGCTTATTGATTTTCAGATAGAAAACTCCACGGACGCAATTGTTATCTGCGGCACATCGGGCGAAGGCCCCACCCTCACGCATGAGGAGCACGCGGAGGCAATAAGATTTACAGCCGAATATGTTGCAGGCCGTGTACCCGTAATTGCAGGCACGGGCAGCAACGACACAGAGTATGCCGTTAAGCTCTCTAACGAGGCGGAAAAAGACGGCGTTGACGCGCTTTTGATGGTTACCCCCTACTACAACAAGACCTCGCAGCTCGGTCTTATAAAGCATTATGAATATATTAACGACCGCGTAAGCACGCCCATAATCCTTTATAACGTACCCGGCAGAACAGGCGTAAACATTAAACCGCAGACATATTTTGAGCTTTCAAAAATGAGCAATGTTGTTGCCACAAAAGAGGCAAACGGAGATATTTCGTCAATGCTTGAAACACTTGCTCTTTGCGGCGATAATCTTGATCTTTACACGGGCAACGACGACCAGACGGCTCCCGTTATCGCTATCGGCGGCAAGGGCGTTATCTCGGTTCTCTCAAACGTTGCGCCGAAAGCCGCTCACGACATGGCAATCGCAGGCTGCAACGGCGATATAAAGAAGTGCACCGAGATGCAGCTTCAGTATCTTGACCTTTGCCACGACCTTTTCTGCGACGTCAACCCCATCCCCGTAAAAGAGGCTATGAACATGATGGGTATGGACGTCGGTCCCTGCCGTCTGCCCCTTTATGAGATGAGCGAGAGCAACAAGGCAAAGCTTAAAGCTACACTGGAAAAACATTCGCTTATATGATATAATTAAATCGCAATCAGGAGCTGTTTCTCTTTTGATTCAGCTCCAAAATTTTAATTTGATTAGGAAGTGGCAAAATGACAGATATAATCCTCAGCGGCTGCGGCGGAAAAATGGGTAAAAATATTGCAGACTGTGTAAGCGGCAGAGACGACTGCCGCATAATCGCCGGCATAGACCTCAAGGCGGACGAAAATTCTCCGTTCCCGATATACACAAGTGCAGACAAGTTTAACGGCAAAGCCGATGTTATAATAGATTTTTCTCACCCCTCTGCTCTTGACTCTATTGTAGACTACGCTGTGAGGACAGGCACCCCGGCAGTAATCGCCACCACGGGTCTGAGTGCAGAACAGACAGAGAAAATTCACGAAGCGTCAAAAAAAGTGCCGATGTTTTTCACTGCAAATATGTCGCTCGGCGTAAGCCTTTTGACAGAGCTTGCACAAAAAGCGGCAAGGGTTCTCGGCAACGATTTTGATATTGAGATAATCGAACGCCACCACAATCAAAAAATCGACGCTCCGAGCGGTACGGCTCTTATGCTTGCGGACGCAATATCCTCTCAGCTTGAGGGCGACACAAAATATGAATACGACAGACATTCAAAACGTGAGAAACGCTCTAAAAACGAAATCGGTATTCATGCCGTAAGAGGCGGCACAATAGTCGGAGAGCATGAGATTATGTTTGCCGGCAACGACGAGATAATCACACTTTCTCACAGCGCGCGCTCAAAGCAGATTTTTGCCGTCGGTGCGATCAACGCCGCGCTGTTTTTAAAAGGCAAAAAACCCGGTCTTTACACCATGAAAGAGCTTGTAGAAGCCAAATAAGGAGGATTTAATATGTCAGTTATAGAAAACATTGCCGTAACAGAAGAAAACACCTTAATATCACTCCACGGCTCACCCGCCGACATCGGCATGGTATCAAAAATTTTCTCTATGATTTCGGCAGAGAATATAGACGTTGATATGATTTCGCAATCACCGCAGGACGGCCGCTTTTCAGACCTTTCATTCACGGTGAACGACAGCGATTTTGTCAAAATTATGAAGATTGCCGGCGAAATCAGAAACTTTAACCCCACACTTAAAATAAGCGTCAGCAGCGGCAACAGCAAAATATCGGTTTACGGCGAAGAAATGAACGGCACGCCCGGCGTTGCAGCAAAGGTTTTTGAAGCCGTTTCAAACGTCGGCTGTGATATAAGAATGATCACAACCTCCGATGTTACCATCTCTCTTCTCGTGGCTCAGGTTGACACCGCAAAATGCGTCAGCGCCATAGAAAAAGCTTTTAACTAAGTCTTTACTTTTACGGTTTAGTGTGTTATCATATGATTAGTTCCACAATAACAGTTACGCTCGGCTTATAACCTAAATCACCGCCGGGCAGGAGGCTTTGATATGCACGAAAAAATCAAGGATTCAAACGTAGACTTTCTTTTTAAAGCAATTCTTGAACTTAAAGATATGGACGAGTGCTATGACTTTTTTGAAGATCTTTGCACGGTTACAGAGCTTAAAGCACTCTCACAGAGAATTGTTGTTGCAAAAATGCTCAGAGACAACAAGGTTTACAGCGATATTGTTGAGCAAACAGGCGCAAGCACCGCAACAATCAGCAGAGTTAACCGATCTTTAAGATACGGCTGTGACGGCTACGAAAAGCTTTTTTTAAGGATAGATTCAAAAGAATGAGCGGATACGGTATTTTTTCACAATATTACGATTCCCTTATGGATAATGTTGACTATAAAAAGCGTGCAGAATATTTCCGCACGCTTCTTATGCGTTACGGGGTTAAAGACGGCGCAGAGATAGTTGACCTCGGCTGCGGCACGGGCAAACTCACTTCAGAGCTTGCCGAAATGGGATATGACATGACGGGCGTTGATATATCCCCCGATATGCTGTGCGAGGCAAGGAACAATGCCTCCGACAAGAGTCTTGATATTTTGCTGCTGTGCCAGAGCATGGACGAGCTTGACCTCTACGGCACGGTTGACGCGGCAATCAGCACGTTTGACAGCATAAATCACCTTGAAAGTGCCGAAAGCGTTAAAGAAACATTCAAAAAAGTCGGGCTTTTTATGAACCCGGGCGGCATATTTATTTTTGATATAAATACACTCTATAAGCACCGAAACATTCTCGGCAATAACTCTTTTGTTTATGACACGGACGATGTATTCTGCGTTTGGCAAAACTTTATAAACGATGACGACAGCGTTGACATCTCTCTTGATTTTTTTGAGCGCGGCGAAAATGATATGTATATGCGAACCTGCGAGAGCTTTAAAGAGCGTGCATACGACATTGATATGATTAAAAAATGGCTTTGCGACGCGGAATTTGAAATTGCCGAAATTACCGACGATTTGAGCGGCAATCCGCCGACCGAAGAAACGCAAAGACTTCTTATAATTGCAAAATACTGCGGAAAGAAGGAGCAAAATGGATAAACTTGTAAGATGTATATCGAGCGACGGAACACTCGTTATAATGGCTGCGGACACCACACAAATGGTAGAAACCGCACAGGAAATACACAAACCGAGCGCAGTAGTCACCGCCGCACTCGGCAGACTTTTGACTGCGGCAAGCCTTATGGGCAGCATGCTCAAAGGCAAAGATGACAGCATAACCCTCAGAATAAACGGCGGCGGAGAAGCGGGAACGGTGCTCGCAGTATCCGACAGCGACGGCAACACAAGAGGATACGCCGCGAACCCGATAGTTGAAATTCCCCTCAACAGCAAAGGAAAGCTTGACGTTGCCGCAGCCGTGGGCAAGGACGGCTCTCTGACGGTAATAAAAGACCTTGGTCTTAAAGAACCGTATGTCGGTCAGGTGCCGATTGTCAGCGGCGAAATTGCAGAGGATATAACCTCTTATTATGCAATAAGCGAGCAGATACCGAGCGTATGCGCTTTGGGTGTGCTTGTGAACCCCGATTTGAGTGTAAAAAATGCGGGCGGATTTATAATTCAGCTTTTGCCCACCGCGTCCGATGACACGATAGACAAGGTTGAGGAAGATATAAAAGATATTCCTCCGGTGACTGCTATGCTCTCCGACGGACTCACTCCCGAAGAAATCTGCAAAAAAGTTTTGCCGAATTTTGAACTTGAGGTTCTTGATGAGTCCTCGCCCGAATATAAATGTAACTGTTCAAGAGAACGTGTGGTGCGCGCACTGATATCAACAGGAGTTGACGAACTCAACGAGCTTGCAAAGGACGAAAATACCGAGGTCAAATGCCAATTTTGCACGAAGGCATATAACTTTTCGAGTGCGGATATAAAAGAAATCATCAAAAGAGCCACAGAGAAATAAAATATGCCGTTCCCCTGCCCGCTTAGCATAAAAAATTAAAGTTTTTATCAAAAAGGTGTTGACAAACGGGGTGTTATCGGTTATATTATATAAGTCGCTGTTGCACAGCAGTGATTAAAGAAAATGCGATGGGAGCATAGCTCAGCTGGGAGAGCATCTGCCTTACAAGCAGAGGGTCACAGGTTCGAGCCCTGTTGTTCCCACCATAATGGCCCGGTAGTTCAGTTGGTTAGAACGCTAGCCTGTCACGCTAGAGGTCGACGGTTCGAGCCCGTTCCGGGTCGCCATTTTCTTTTGCCTCTGTAGCTCAGTTGGTAGAGCAGTGGACTGAAAATCCACGTGTCGCTGGTTCGATTCCGGCCGGAGGCACCAATTATGTGCGGATGTAGCTCATCCGGTAGAGCGCCACCTTGCCAAGGTGGAGGTAGCGAGTTCGAGCCTCGTCATCCGCTCCATTTTGACGCTGAATGTTTAATTGAATGTTGAGCGTCTTTTTTATTGAGGGAGTTATACTCCCCCGCACATACGGCGCCATAGCCAAGTGGTAAGGCAGAGGTCTGCAAAACCTTTATGCCCCAGTTCAAATCTGGGTGGCGCCTCCAAAGCCCCAAGAACATCAGGTTCTTGGGGTTGTTTTTTTGCAGGCTTCTTTATAACTTCTTTACAATTGACATATTCCTTTTTGACTTTGTTTTGGTTTAATATAATCAATTCAAAAAGGAAGGGAATTGTAATGAAAATCAAAAGAATTGCCGTATTTTCTTCACTCGCGGCAGCTGTAATTTTAATCTGCGGCTGCATTTTATCTTATATTTATTTTGAAACGCCAAACTGCTTTTCTGCCGCAGTCGGTTTTGTTCAGATTGCCGCAGGCGAGGATTATGCCGAGATTTCACATTTGCCCAAGGTAATCATTGCAAAACCCGATAAAGATGTGTTCACAAAATATATGAACAGCCGCGGTTTTTATTTGACCGACCGATTCGGCTCTCGTCTTATATTTTCAAACGGCACAACAAATGAATACGTTTACTATTCGCAAAACGCGCACATATCAAAATGGCGTTGGGAATAATACCGTCACTTTTTCGGGTGCTTAACTCCGTAAAAAATAAAATCAAGAATTATTTTGCTTGTAATAAAGTGCGAAAATTTTATTTATTCTTTTATTCGGCAGTTTTTATTGTTCACCTCTTTTTACCTTTAAATTGGGGAGACGACGCTATATTCTTTGAAAAATCATCTCTATTATCTTTAAAAGAATTTTTAAGCGGCAGTGCAAGACCGATTATAGATGCTTTCACTTATTTTTTCACGAAATTCCCGTTACTGTGGAGAATAATCAACCTCTTCATTCTGATTGCCGAATCACTGATTTTATCAAAGTATTTGCCCACAAAAAAACAGTTATTTAAAGACCGTAACATTAAGCCACGCATTGCTTTTTCCGTCAATAATTGTTGTTGATGCCGGGCTTATCGCATCCACTTTAAATTGTTTATGGGCAGTAACAATTGGATTAATCAGCCTGATTCCGGCGCAGAAACAAATGAACAATCAAAGAATAAGCTGTTTTGAAAAAAGACGACATTCCGTTTTGAGAATGTCGTCTTTTTATCATTTCTTATTGCAATTTGACTTGCAGCCGGAGCAGCCGCAGGAGCACCCTCCACCGCGCTTTTTGCGCGAGTGAAAAGAGAATATCACCGCAAGCACTATCGCCGCTCCCACGGCGGCGAGAACGATTATATCTGCGGTGTTCATACAAAAAGCCCCCCTATATTATACACGAGAAATGCCACAATCCACGCAACGGCGCACTGCATAACAACTACGCCTGCCGTTTCAAGCCGAGAACCGAACTCACGTCTGATAGATGTAACAGCCGCAACGCACGGTGTATAAAGCAGTGTGAACACAAGGAAGCTGCACGCCGCAAGCACAGACCCGAACACTCCGGGAAGTGCGGTGTAAAGCATGCTCGCATCGCAGCCGATTAAAACCGCGAGAGTTGAAACAACCTGCTCTTTTGCGATAAAGCCGGAGATAAGTGCGGTTGAAAACTTCCAGTCACCGAAGCCGAGGGGCTTAAATATAACCGATATTGTTTGTCCAACGTATGCGAGCAGGCTTTCGGTAGAGTCTTTTACCGGGTTCAAATGATAATCAAAGCTCTGCAGGAACCAAATCACCACAGTGGCTATGAATATTACGGAAAATGCTCGCTCAAGAAAATCCCTCGCCTTCTCCCACAAAAGGAGCATAACGCTTTTTGGTGAGGGAAAACGATAATTCGGAAGTTCCATAACAAACGGCACCGGCTTGCCGCGGAACGAGGTGTTTTTTAATATAAGAGCCATCAATATACCGAGCAATATGCCCAAAAGGTAGAGAACAAACATCACTATCGCTCCCCTGCCCGGGAAGAAAGCCGCCACAAACACCGAATATATCGGTATTTTAGCAGAGCAGCTCATAAACGGAACCAGCATTATCGTCATTTTTCTGTCGCGGTCCGAAGATACCGTGCGAGCCGACATAATCGCAGGCACAGAGCATCCGAAGCCTATGAGCATCGGCACAAACGACCTTCCGGAAAGTCCGAGACGGCGCAGAGGCTTATCCATAACAAACGCAACACGCGCCATGTAGCCGGTGTCTTCAAGTATTGAAAGAAAGAAGAACAGTGTAACTATAATCGGCAAAAACGAAAGAACACTGCCGACGCCGTTGAATATGCCGTCTATAATAAGGCTGTGAACAACCTCGTTTAATCCGAAATTTGTGAGTGCCTTGTCAACAATATCCGAAAGCTGACCTATCCCGGCCTCAAGTAAACGCTGAAGTGCGGCGCCGATAACATTAAAGGTCAGCCAAAAAATTGTGAGAATAACAAGCAAAAAGACGGGAATTGCGGTATATTTGCCCGTAAGAATTTTATCCATGGCAACCGAGCGCAGATGCTCGCGGCTCTCGCTGCATTTTACCACCGATCCCTCAACAACGCTCTCTATAAAAGAATATCGCATATCCGCAAGCGCTGCGTTTCTGTCAAGCCCCGATTCCTTCTCTAACTGAAGCAGGCAGTGCTCTATAAGCTCACGCTCGTTTTTGTCAAGCTGCAAGCGATCCGCCATGTCATTGTCGCTCTCAATAAGCTTTGAAGCACAGAAGCGAAGCGGCAGACTCTCGCTCTCGGCATGGTCCTGTATCAAGTGCATAACGGCGTGTATACATCTGTGGCAAGGCGAATTTGCGGCACAGAAATCGGCTCTTATAGGGAGCGTATGTTTTTTAGCGGTATCTATCGCTTTATCTGTAAGTTCGGACACTCCCTCACCGTTTATAGCGCTTATCGGCACAACGGGAATACCGAGTTCTTTGCTCATTTCTTTAACATCTATCGAGCCGCCGTTCGCACGAACCTCGTCCATCATGTTAAGAGCCAGCACCATAGGCACGTTAAGCTCTAAAAGCTGCATGCTGAGATAAAGATTTCTCTCTATATTGGTAGCGTCGATTATATTTATTATGCAATCGGGTTTTTCGTTTAGTATGTAATCACGGGTAACAATTTCCTCCTGTGTATAGGGGCGAAGAGAATATATACCCGGAAGATCGACAACCGTGCAGTCGCTTTTCCCTTTTATCTCACCCGTTTTTTGTTCAACCGTAACACCCGGAAAATTGCCTACATGGCATCTCATACCTGTGAGGGCGTTAAAAAGTGCGGTTTTGCCGCAATTTTGATTTCCTGCAAGGGCAAACTTCATTTTTTCTCTCCCATATTCTTAGATATTCATTTGCTTTTTCGGTTTATTATTGAGCAGCTCAACCTCAATTTTAGCCGCGTCGTCAAGTCTCAAGGTCAACTCGTATCCCCTGATATGTATTTCAATCGGGTCGCCCATAGGCGCAACCTTGCGCAGAGTGAGTTCGGTATGAGGTATAAGCCCCATATCTATCAGTCTGTTGCGAAGCGAACCCTCGCCGCCCACTGACACTATCTTTGCGCTTTGACCTATTTTTAATTCGTTCAGCGTCATATCTTTCCTCTTCTCATTTTATTACAATAAAAATACTATCTTAATTCGGCCTTTATGTCAATAGCTCGCCGGCAAGTCAAAAAATTACCCGTCCGCAATGCAGACGGGTTGATTTTGTTTTTAAATTACTGCTGACCGATTTGAGAATTGATAAAGTCAATTATAAATTTAACATAGCGAACTATGGTCTCTGCAAAAGCCTTTACAAAGCTTTTAACTATCTCAACCAAAGCCTCCTGGAAAGTCTGGTTGTCGCGGATGTCATCGTCTTTCTCGCCCTCATCTGCAAGAGTGACAAAATCGTTTGACTCCTGAGCCTCAGTCTCTGCCTGTGCAACAATTGCGGTTGGTGTCTGTGCCATTGCAGCCGGAGCCGCACCGAAAATAAGGGTTGCGGCAAGAACCGCACAAATAATCTTTTTAATAATTGATTGCTTCATAAGTTTAATTCCTTTCTAAAATATTAAGCAGTGTCAGCTTACACTCGTCATTTTAACATAAACTTCGCTATTTGTCACTACAAAAAACACAAAAAAATAATATTTGTTATGTTTTTATTGAAATAAAAAAGAGCGTATGATAGTATATAGCCAAATAAATAATATCGGCGGAAATCAATATGAAAATTTTACAAAAAGGCTTTAATTATTCACAGGACGGCCCCGGCAACAGGCTTGTTTATCACCTGCAGGGCTGCAATTTCAAATGCAAATGGTGCTCAAACCCCGAGAGTATGTCACCCGATTTTGACGGGGCAAAAGATTACACGCCCGAAGAAATTATCGGCGAAATTAAAAGAAGCAGAATGATGTTTTTTGACGGCGGCGGAGTAACCTTCACGGGCGGCGAGCCGACAATGCAATATGACGATTTGATTTGCGTGCTCAAAATGTGCCGCGAGAGCGAAATCGGCACTGCAATAGAAACCAACGGCTCCCACCCGCGTCTTTTTGAAATGAGCAAATACATAGATTATATGATTATGGATATTAAGTGTCCCGACGACGAGGTGCACAAAAAATATACCGGTCACTCAAACCTTGAGACATTGAAAAATTTTAAAAGGCTGACCTTATCCGGCAGACAGCTTCATTTGAGAATACCGCTTATAAATCATGTCAACACAAACCCCGAGCCGTTCAATAAGCTTTTTTCTTCTGTCAATATGCAAAACGTCAAACTTGAAATACTTCCATATCATGAATACGGCAAATGCAAATGGATCTCCGAATATGAAATCACCGACGGATTTGTGAGCGAAGATACGCTTAAAGCTTTTACCGAAGCAATGCAAAGTCACGGCATTAACCTAATAAAAACCTAAGGAGGGTTTTGAATGATATTTGATATTTATTCACCCGATGAACTTACCCAAAAGGCGAAAAGGCTTTTTAAAACGGAGCGCGCAAAAAAGAGGCTCGACGGCTGGTTCATAGCAAAAGAAAAAGAGTGCGAACTCGACCGCGCACTGAATGAAGAAAGCGAAGAAATCAAAAAAGCCGACATTCTGTGCGAAATATTAAAAACAATACCGATAGATATTGATAAAGACAATATCTTCGCCGGCACGCAGGACGACGCGTTTGCAAGAAGCTATGCGCTTATCAACCCCTCTTTTAAGGTTGAGGAGTTTTGCGGATACTGCGACCCTGCGGCGGTATTCGGCGACATTGAGCCTAATGACGAGTTCACAAAAGAGCGAATAGAAAAAACAAAAAATCTGTTTGCTCAGAGCGAATACGCAAAAAAACTTGAAAAAGTATATTCGGAATGTGAGAATTACACAAAAGAAGTCATATTTTTTGTAGAGCAGGTCACCGGGCATCTTATTCCCGACTTCAGGTATGCTTTGCGTCACGGCGTTTTGCAGATGATTGAAGAATTGAAAGCACATGACGGCAACGGCTACAAGGCATTTTCAAAGGCTCTTCTGGGTGTTTTGATTCTTGCCGACAGATACGCAGTGCTTGCCGAGGGAAAAGCGACGTTGGCACAGGGAAAAGATAAAGAGCGGCTGAAGCTTTTGGCGAACACGCTGAAAAAGGTTCCGCGCTACCCTGCCGAGAATATGTATGAAGCGATGCAGTCGTTCCTTCTTTTGTGGCAGGTGATGTGCCTTGAGCAGGCACCAAATCCGTTTGCATTTTCGCTCGGCAACGCAGACAGAATATTTGAGCCGTACAGGAACGGTCTGAACCGCAGCGAAGCCGCGTCTTTATTTAAGCATTTTCTTGTTTTCTTTAATGTTGCGGACAGAAGCTGGGCAATTTCGCAAAATATCATTGTAAGCGGCAGGGATTTGTGCGGCAACGATTTGACAAACGATACTACCTACGCAATGCTTGACGCATACTATGACATGAATTTGCCGCAGCCAATACTTTCGGTTAAGCTGCACAAAAATACACCCGAAAAGCTATATGAGGAAATGGGCAGATTTTTCTTTTCTCCCGGAGTACTCACTCCGTCGCTTTTTAATGACGACGCTCTTTTTGAAACGCTCAAAAACAGCGGTACGGACGAAAACGACCTCACCGATATTTCTATTGCCGGCTGTCAGGAGCCTCTGATAATGGGCAAGGACAACGGCAACACAACAAACAGCTGGCTTAATTTGCCCAAAATACTTGAAATGACGCTCACAGGCGGCATCTCTGCAATAACGGGCGAAAAGCTTGCCGATGTTAAAAAAGCCGAGCTTAAAAACATCAGAGAAGAGTTTTATAAAAACGTCGAATTTTTCTCGCGTGAAATGGCAAAGGCGGCGAACGGTGCGTCCGAGGCACTCTCCACCCAAAGAGTTCCGTTTCTCTCTTGCTTTATGGGCGGTATGCAAAACGGCACCGACGCGAGAGACACTCACAAACAGGGCACAAAATATAACGGCAGCGGATGCCTTATACACGGCGTAACCGTTGTTGCAGACAGCTTCAGCGCGATTGACGCGCTTTTAAAAGAGCGTCCGCAGGACGCGGATAAGCTTGTTGACGCAATAAAAAACAATTTTGAAGGCTATGACGAGCTGAAAGAATTTTTACTCTCTGCCGACAAATACGGCAACAACATAGAAAAAGTTGACGATGAAGCAGCCGAAATAGCATCTCGAGTTGCGGATATTGTAGCTTCGCAGAAAAATTATCTCGGCAACAGCTTCAGACCCGATTTCAGCAGTCCGTCAACTCACCTGCTGTATGGCTATTGGGTCGGCGCAACCCCGGACGGACGCAGTGCAAGAGACATGATAAGCTACGGCGTTGATCCGCTTTACGGCAGTGCGGAAAACGGGCTCGGCTTCCGTATGCTCTCTAACATGAAAATGCCGTTTGAAAAAATGAACGGCGGCTATGCCTCTCACCTCGGCGTAGACCCCAAATACTTTAAATCAGACACTTATGAGGGCAAAGGTATAGAATTTCGCGATAAAATTGTTGCTCCGCTGTTCTTCAATCCTCTGAAAGAGGGCGTGTCTCCGTTTTATCTTTATGTAAACGTAACAACTGCCGAAATTCTGAGAAAGGTGCTTGCAGAGCCGCAAAAATACGCCCCGAGCGGAGTATATATCATGAGAATACACGGCACATTCGTAAACTTTCTTGACCTCTCGCCCGCAATTCAGCAGGATATTATAAAAAGGCTTGACCCCGGCTCGGCTAATCTCTCTTAAGGAGGAGGAATTATGCACAGCATAGGAATTGACATAGGCACAACAAGCATTTGCGCCGTGAAGCTAAACTTAAAAAGCGGAGAAATTATCGAATGTGTCACGGCGCCGAACAACTCTTTTATACATACAGATAAGGAATATGAAAAGATACAGGACTGCGAGAGCATATACGGCACCGTAATCAATTTGTTGGAGCCTCTTTGCGATAAAGACACAAAAGCAATAGGCATATCAAACCAAATGCACGGTGTGCTTTATACGGATAAAAACGCGCGTGCCCTCTCCCCTCTCTACACATGGCAGGACGGCAGAGGCTCGCTCGAATATAAGAACAACAAAACTTATGCGGAGGTTTTGGGCGCGCCCTCCGGCTACGGGCTGGTGACCGATTTTTATAACAGAGAAAACTCGCTTGTGCCAAGAGACACGGAATATATCATGACAATAGGCGATTATATAGCCCTTAGGCTTTGCGGCAAAACGAAACCGACAATGCACATAACAAACGCCGCATCGCTCGGCTTGTTTGATATAAAAGAAAACCGTTTTAAGGCACAAATTCCGTATTTGCCCAATGTCACGGCAGAAGCTGAAATTATAGGCGAATACAAGGGTATACCCGTAACGTCGGCGCTCGGTGACAACCAATCAAGCTTTATAGGCTCCGTGCGTGACGACTCGTTTGCCCTTATAAACGTAGGCACCGGTTCGCAGATTTCAATGCTCACCAACAGCTTTGAGCCGAAAGAAAGTATCGAATTTCGCCCGTTTGACGGCAAAAAATACCTTGCGGCAGGCTGTGCGCTCTGCGGCGGACGCGCTTTTTCCATGGCGGAGCGTTTTTTGGCGTCGGCTGTGAAGCTTGCCACGGGCAAGGATGTCGGCAGCCTGTACCCCGAGATAGACAAAGCCTTGACAGAAAAGCACGAAACAACGCTTAAATGCGACAGCAGATTTTGCGGAACACGCCAAGACCCGAAGCTCCGCGGCAGCTTTTATAATATTGACGAAAACAATTTAACTGCCGAAGATATGCTGTTTGCCGTCCTGGACGGAATGGCACAGGAACTTTTTGATATGTATTCGTCGCTCGGGCAGGATTGCTCGGCGCTTGTCTGCTCCGGCAACGGGATAAGGAAGAACCGCGCGCTCGAAAATATAGTAAATCAAAAATTCGGCAAAAAAATTCTGAAGCCGCTTTATAAAGAAGAGGCTGCGTACGGCGCGGCTCTCACAGCCTCTGTCGCTGCCGGGATATTCGGCGGCATAAACGAGGCGAGAAAGCTTATAAAGTATGAAGGAGAAAGATAAATGTTTTACGATTACCCCATATTCTTTGAAAAAAACAGAGTTTTCAGAGTGTATAAAGGCGGAAAGCTTTTTGCGGACTTTTTCGGTGACGATTCCGCAGACGGCAATTATCCGGAGGAATGGGTGGTATCCTCCGTTCATGCTCTTAACGAGGGCAGCGAGGATATTCACGAAGGAATATCAAAAATAAAAGACTCCGAACTGTATCTTGACGAAGCCCTGAAAAAATATAAAAAAGAAATGCTCGGCGAGCGCGAGGATATAGGCATACTCACAAAAATTCTTGACAGCGCAATACGACTGCCCGTACAGGCGCACCCCGACAAGGCTTTTTCAAAAGAATATTTCGGCTCGCCCTACGGCAAGGAGGAAAGCTGGATTATTCTTGCGACAAGACCGGGTGCAAAGGTTTTTTACGGTTTTAAAGACGGTGTTACCGCAGAACAGTTTGAAGAAGCGAGTGAAAAAAGCGAAACGGACAAAACCGCTATGGAAAAGCTTTTAAAATCCTTTGAGGTTAAAACCGGAGACGTTATATACATACCCGCAAAAATGGTGCACGCAATCGGCGCGGGTTGCCTTTTGCTCGAGGTGCAGGAGCCGACCGATTTCACGATTCAGCCCGAGCGTATGTGCGGAGACTACAGGCTGTCCGACCGGGAGATGTATCTCGGCATAGACAAAAAGACATCCCTTAAATGCTTTGATTTTAAAAAGGATTTCCCCGCTCCGCTCACTCCGAAAATCATCGGTGACGAAAACGGCGTAAAATATGAATCCCTCATTGACGGCAGAATGACCGACAGCTTCAGAGTAAGACGAATAAGCCTTGACAGCGGCAAATTTGTTTTGGACAAAGGCGCGGCGGTTTATGTTGTGACGGACGGCAACGGTGAAATAGCCGGAGACGGATACAAAAAAGAGCTAAAAAAAGGCGATTATTTCTTTATAACCGAAAATGCAAAAAATAAATTCACGCTCTGCGGCAATTTGCAGGCGGCAGAATGTTACAGATAGGAGTAGCTTATGCAAACAATAAACCCTTACATTTTGAATGATCTTGTGAAACAAATCGAACCGTATGTCGTCACTGACACATTTGTAATTGACGAGTGGTTGAGCCACACGGGAATACACGAAAGCCCCAACAATATAGTTTCGGACGGTAATCCGCCGCAGACCATGCACCTGGGCGACAGATGGAAGGTAGGCTACGACGAAACGCGATACTTTGAAGCAGACGTCATAGTACCCGATTATCTGGCAGGTAAAAAAGTTTATCTCTCAATAGACTTCGGCGGAGAAGCTCTTGTGCGCATAAACGGAGAAATTGTCGGGGCGGTAAGCTCAAGAGAAAATTCGGGCTGGGTTCACAGAACCGAGATTCTTTTTAAAGACAAATTCAAGGGCGGCGAAAAGCTGAGTATTCAGGTTGAGGGCGCGGTTGACTGCGCATCTTTTTGCAACCGTGCCATTGCCGGCGAAAAGCAGCTTGAATACACGCTGAAAAAAGCGGAGCTTGTTGCGGTCAACGAAAAGGCGGAAAGCTACTGGTATGATATTTCGACCGCGCACGAGGTCTATGAATGCTGCGAGGACGAATATATAAAATCAAGGCTCTATATAGCCATTGACGATTCCGCTCACGAGATAAATTATGACATGGGCGAAGAGGCTTTTTTGGAAAGCGTTGACAAAGCCACCGAAACTCTGTGGAATAAAATAAGCGAAATAAATTATTCCACACCGGGCGAGGTGTTTATGGGCGGACACAGCCACCTTGACGTTGCATGGCTTTGGACGGTGAAGGAGATAACGAGAAAAACCGCCAGAACCTTCTCAAACAATCTTGCCCTTATGGATAACTACCCCGACTTTAAATTCACGCAGAGCCAGGCAGTGCTTTACGATTTTATGAAAAAGTACTACCCCGATATTTTTGAGCGTGTTAAAGAAAAGGTTAAAAACGGTCAGTGGGAAATAGTCGGCAACGCATGGGTCGAGGCCGACACCAACATCGCAAGCGGCGAATCGCTTATACGTCAGCTGCTTTACGGCAGAGAATTTTTCTTAAAGGAATTCGGCGTTTCTTCGGATGTTTACTGGCTGCCGGACTGTTTCGGCTTCACCTGGGCGCTGCCGCAGATAATAAAGCGTTCCGGCATGAAATATTTTTTAACCTCAAAGCTTCAGTATAACGACACAAACGAATTTCCGATGAGTGTATTCAAATGGCGTTCGCACAGCGGCGACGAGGTTTTGGCATATATGCAAAAGGTGCATTACCAGGGTGAATACAACCCGTCATATATAAAATACTGCCGCAAAAACAACCGGCAAAACAACATAGTTGACTGCTCCTTCGGTATGTTCGGCTACGGCGACGGCGGCGGCGGATGCACCTATCAGATGCTCGAAAAGGGCGAAAGGTGCCGTAAGCTTCCGGGGCTTCCGAAATCTAAAAACACGCACGTCAGCGAATTTTTTAAAGAGGCGGAGAAAAAAATCGACGAGCTTCCGGTCTGGGACGGAGAAATGTATTTTGAAAACCACCGCGGAACATTCACAAGCCAGGCCTTCGTCAAGAAAAACAACAGACGAGGTGAATTTTTGCTTCGTGACGCGGAGCTTCTCTCTGTTTTAAGCGGCATGGAATATCCGAGAGAAAAGCTTGACGAAACATGGAAGCTTCTGCTTATAAATCAGTTCCACGATATTTTGCCCGGCACATCTATTCACGAGGTGTTTGATAACTGCAAAAAAGACTATGCGCGTATGCACACGCTCGGCGGCGAAATCGTTGACGGCGCAATGGCTCGCCTATCTGCCGAAATCAGCCCCGAGAAAGACAGCATTGCCGTTTGGAACACATTAAGCTTTGCCGTCAGCGGAACGGTAAAAGCCGAAACTCCTTATAAAGCAGGCGGAATCAAAAATAAAAACGGTGAGCCTCTCCCCTGCCTCACAGAGGAAGAAAACGGCAAATACTATATTGAATTTTATGCGGACTTTGTTCCGACTCTCGGCTGCGCACTGTTTGAGTTGACAAATGACAAAGCGGATTTTGACTGTGTCAAAGCAGAAAAAAATCTTCTTGAAAACAAATATCTCAAAATCGAGCTTGACGAAAACGGACTTTTAACTTCGGTTTACGATAAGGAATCCGAGCGCCAAATCCTTACGGGCAAGGGCAATCTTTTAACCGTTTCACACGACAAGGCAGTGCACGAAACCGCATGGAATCTTGAATTTAATTATCAGAAAAAGCAGTGGGAGCTGACAAAGGCCGAAAAAATCGAGGTTGTAGAAGCTTCACCGCTGAGAGCTGTGATAAGAGTTGTTCGCAGGTTTAACGATTCTGTCTTTACGCAGGATATTACTCTTGAAAGAAACAGCCGCACGCTCGATTTCAGAACCACGGTTGACTGGCACGAAAAGCAAAAGGTGCTTAAAGCGGCATTCCCCGTCGATGTGAGAAACCGCAATGTAAGCTGCGAAATAGCGCACGGCTCTGCTGAATATCCCACTCATTACAACACGAGCTACGACCTTGCAAAATTTGAATTTTGCGCTCACAAATGGGCAGACCTTTCGGACGGAGGATACGGCGTCAGCATACTTAACGATTGCAAATACGGCTACAACGTGCATGACAACATTATGAAAATAACGCTTATGAGAGCGCCGAATATGCCTGACGCGACAGCGGATATGGGAATAAGCGAATTTTGCTATTCTCTTTATCCTCACACCGGCACATGGCGCGAGGCAGACACCGTAAAGCTCGGATTTATAGAAAACAAGCCGCCCAAGGCCGTGTTCCAAAAAGCCGCAGGTGGCAGTGACAAAGAAAAGAGCTTCGGCTGCGTGAGTGCGGATAATGTTATTCTCGACGCGCTCAAAGCGGCGCAGGACGGCGACGGATATATCGTAAGGCTGTATGAGGCCGAAACGAAACACACAAAGGTTAGCGTATCGCTCGATATTCCGTATTCACGCGTCACGGAGTGCAACCTCATGGAGCAGAATGAAAAAGAAATCCCCTGCGAAAACAGAGAATTTACGTTTGAAATTAAGCCCCATGAAGTTAAGACATTTAGGCTCAGATAAAAAACACTTGATTAAATTATAAAAAGATGATATTATCTTATTGTTCCCGTGACTGACGGATAATGTGGGCGACCACAGTGGAGCGGGAAACGGGCTTTTGCCCCTTATGCCGACCGTCTGGGCAGATTCTCACAGGGAATCTGCCCTTATTTTTTTAAGGAGTGAATTGTGATGACAGATATCGAAATTGCTCAGGGAGCTAAAATGCTGCCGATAACCGAAATTGCGCGTTCAGCCGGTATTGACGAAAAATATATAGAGCAATACGGCAAATACAAGGCAAAGATCGACCTTTCTTTGCTCAAAGAAAACAAAAATGCAGACGGCAAGCTTATCCTTGTCACCGCCATAACCCCCACCCCTGCCGGCGAGGGCAAAACCACCACAACAATCGGTCTCGGTGACGGGCTTAAAAAAATAGGCAAAAATGTTGTTATTGCCTTGCGCGAGCCTTCGCTCGGCCCCGTATTCGGCGTTAAGGGCGGCGCGGCAGGCGGCGGATATGCTCAGGTTGTGCCGATGGAGGACATCAATCTTCACTTCACGGGCGATTTTCATGCAATAGGCGCGGCTAACAACCTGCTTGCGGCTATGCTTGATAACCACATATATCAGGGCAACAAGCTCAACATTGACCCCAGAAGAATAACATGGAAGCGCTGCGTTGACATGAATGACCGCCAGCTTCGCTTTATTACGGACGGTCTCGGCGGCAGGATAAACGGCGTTCCGCGTGAGGACGGATATGACATAACCGTTGCCTCGGAAATTATGGCTGTTCTTTGTCTTTCAAATTCAATTACCGACCTTAAAGAGAGACTTTCGAGAATTATTGTCGGCTATACATACTCTGAAGAGCCTGTAACCGCAGGTCAGCTCGGCGCCGCAGGTGCGATGACCGCTCTTTTAAAAGACGCATTAAAGCCGAACCTTGTTCAGACCCTTGAGGGTACGCCCGCATTTGTTCACGGCGGCCCGTTTGCAAATATCGCGCACGGCTGCAACTCTGTCACAGCCACCAAAATGGCAATGAAACTCGGCGACTACGCCGTTACCGAGGCGGGCTTCGGCGCAGACCTCGGTGCAGAGAAATTTCTTGACATCAAGTGCCGCTATGCAAACCTCAAGCCCTCTGCGGTTGTTATTGTTGCAACGGTTCGTGCGCTTAAAATGCACGGCGGAGTTGCCAAAACAGAGCTTGAGGCAGAAAATCTTGATGCACTAAAAAAAGGTATTCCCAACCTTCTGCGCCATGTTTCAAATATCAAAAACGTATATAAACTGCCGTCTGTTGTTGCGGTCAACCGCTTCCCGACCGATACGGACGCAGAAATTGAGCTTATCATAAACGAGTGCAAGGCTCTCGGGGTTAATGTTGTACTATCCGACGTTTGGGCAAAGGGCGGCAACGGCGGCACAGAGCTTGCCAAAGAGGTCGTAAGGCTTTGCGAAGAAGAAAACAACTTCACATTCAGCTATGACACGGACATTAGCATAGAAGAAAAAATTGAAGCCATCGTCAAAAAAATATACGGCGGAGACGGAGTAGCGTTTTTGCCTAAAGCAAAGAAGCAAATACAGCAGCTCACCGCTCTGGGCTTCGACAAAATCCCGGTATGTATGGCAAAAACACAGTACAGCTTCTCGGACGACGCGACAAAGCTCGGCGCTCCCGACGGATTCACGGTCACCGTTAAAAACGTCAAGGTATCGGCAGGTGCAGGCTTTATCGTTGCACTCACGGGCGATATAATGACTATGCCCGGTCTTCCCAAGGTTCCTGCGGCAGAAAAAATCGACGTTGACGAAAACGGAGTTATTTCGGGGCTTTTCTGATACGGTACAATACAAACGGGGCTGCTCTTGAGGCAGCCCCGAAACTGTTATATGGGGATCTGACATAAGTGACAACGGATTTTCTTTTGGCTAAATGAGCCAAAGCCACTGCGTCACGGCTTTCGCCGCGCCGGCTCCCGGTATAATAATAAAAACGGCTATAATCCACATTCGGTCGTTCGGTAACCGTTTGTGAATTATAGCCTTTTATCTTTATATATCTGCGCCGAATGCGGTATTAATACATTCCGCCGCCTGCCTGACCTGCCATTGCAGCTGCTGCCGCCGCATCGCCTGCCGGGTCGGGCTTATCGGTAACAAGGCTCTCGGTTGTAAGAACCATAGCAGCTACCGAAGAAGCGTTCTGAAGTGCGGAACGCGTAACCTTTGTGGGGTCAAGGATTCCTGCTTCAAACATATCTACATATCCATCGTTGCCGAAGTCATAACCGTAGCCTGTTTTGCCTGACTCAATAATGCTGTTGAGAATTACAGAGCCCTCAAGGCCTGCATTTGCAGCAATCTGACGTACCGGCTCTTCAAGAGCTTTAAGAACAATTCTTACACCTGTCTTAAAGTCTGCGTTGTCGGTGTCAAGCAAGGTCTTAACTGCGGGGATAGCGTTGATAAGAGCTACGCCGCCGCCTGCAACGATACCCTCTTCAACAGCGGCTTTTGTTGCTGCAAGAGCGTCTTCAATGCGAAGCTTTTTCTCTTTCATTTCGGTCTCTGTTGCGGCACCTACACGGATAACGGCTACGCCGCCTGCAAGCTTTGCAAGTCTTTCCTGAAGCTTCTCACGGTCAAAATCAGAGGTCGAAGTCTCAATAAGAGAGCGAATCTGAGCAACTCTGCTCTTGATTGCATCTTTATCGCCTGCACCGTCAACAATGATTGTATTCTCTTTGGAAACCTTAATCTGACGTGCACGGCCGAGCTGTGTGACCTGAGTATCTTTAAGCTCAAGACCGAGGTCGGAAGTGATAACCTCGCCGCCTGTGAGAATTGCAATATCCTGAAGCATTTCTTTACGTCTGTCGCCAAAGCCGGGAGCCTTAACGCATACGCAGGTGAATGTGCCTCTGAGTTTATTGACAAGGATTGTTGAAAGAGCCTCGCCCTCAACATCCTCAGCGATTATAACAAGCTTTTTGCCTGACTGGAGAATCTGCTCAAGAAGAGGAAGAATCTCTTGAATATTTGAAATCTTTTTATCTGTGATAAGAACATAGGCATCGTCGATAACGGCCTCCATCTTATCGGTGTCTGTTACCATATAAGGTGAAATGTAGCCTCTGTCAAACTGCATACCTTCAACAATGTCGCTGTCGGTAACTGCCGTTTTGCTCTCTTCAACAGTGATAACGCCGTCTGCGGTTACCTTTTCCATAGCCTCGGCAATGATGTCGCCGATTGTCTCATCTGCAGACGAAATTGTGGCAACTCTTGCAATGTCCTTAGAATCGGTAACGGGCTTTGAATTTGCCTTTACCGCTTCAACAGCCTTTTCTACTGCGGCTGCGATACCCTTTTTAACTTCCATCGGGTTTGCGCCTGCGGCAACATTTTTCATGCCCTCGCGAACAAGAGCCTGTGCAAGAAGAGTGGCGGTTGTTGTGCCGTCGCCTGCAACGTCGTTTGTCTTTGTGGCAACCTCTTTCACAAGCTGAGCGCCCATGTTTTCAAATGCGTCCTCAAGCTCAACATCCTTAGCGATTGTAACACCGTCGTTTGTTATAAGCGGTGCGCCGTATTTTTTATCAAGAACAACATTGCGACCCTTGGGTCCCAAAGTAATCTTAACTGTGTTTGCGAGTTTGTCTATACCTGCCTGAAGAGCCTTTCTGGCTTCTTCACCGTAAATAATTTGTTTAGCCATGATGTATTCCTCCGTTCAATAATTATTCTACTACTGCAAGAATATCGCTCTGGCGAACGATGATGTATTCTTCGTTGTTGAGTTTAACCTCTGTGCCCGAATACTTGCTTGTGATTACCTTATCGCCGACTTTGACGTACATCTTAACCTCTTTGCCGTCTACTGTTCCGCCGGGGCCTACTGCAAGAACCTCTGCAACCTGGGGCTTCTCCTGTGCGGAAGCTGCAAGAATGATGCCGCTGGAGGTTGTCTCTTCAACCTCGGTGAGTTTTACTACAACTCTGTCTGCAAGTGGTTTGATAGTCATATATATGTCCTCCTTATAAAGTTTTAATATGTTCTGTTTAGCACTCTTTGTTCCCGAGTGCTAAATCTATTTTAGCCCGTTTTTTCTAAATGTCAACCCTTTTAATAAAATTTAACACTTTGATAACAATTTATCCCTGCAAACAGCGGCTTACCGATTTATTTTTGTGCCAAATTATGTTATAATGCAAAAAGAGGTGATACTTTTGCAAATCGGTGTTTCATCATCATGCTTTTATCCGCTGAAAACAGAGAGCGCGTTTAAAATAGCGGGTGAGCTCGGCGTAAAGACAGCCGAAATATTTTTTAACTCACAGTGCGAACTGCACTCCCCTGTTTTAAACGAGATAATCGGCATACAAAATTATTACGGCATAAGCGTGCGTTCTATTCATCCCTACACCTCATTTGCGGAACCATATATGCTCTTCGGCAAATACGAGCGCAGAACCGAAGAGGCGATAGATTTTTATAAAAATTATTTTGAGGCTGCCGAGGCACTCGGAGCAGAATGTGTTGTTTTGCACGGCGGATACCTTGCTCACCCACAGGATGAGCCGCTTTATGCAGAGGTTTTAAACAGGCTTTGCACGGTGGCAGAGCCGTACTCCGTAAGCACGGCGCACGAAATAGTTGTCGGCAGAACCGGGAGCAGCCTTGAGTTTATGTCGGCATTAAAAAGAGACTGCGGCAAAAATTTTAAGGCGGTACTCGACATTAAGCAATGCAGGCGCAGTGCGGTTGACGAATATAAATTCATTGACCTTTTTGCGGATGACATAATGCAAATACACATAAGCGACTTTAACGGCTCGGCGGACTGTCTGCCACCCGGCGAAGGTGAATACGACTTTTTGAAGCTGTTTTCATATCTTAAAAAATCCGGCTACGACAAAAGCGCGGTAATTGAGCTTTATGCCGACAGTTATGAGGATATAAAACAAATAGCGGACTCTAAAATATATTTGGAAAATATTGATAGAATGTGTTGAATTTGCCTGCCTTTGTATGCTATAATAAAATTCGGTTAATTATATGGTGTAATTGCCTTTAAATCAAATCATACCGAAGGATGTGATTCCATGAAATGTCCGTTTTGCGGATTTGAAGAAAGCAAGGTCATAGACTCTCGCCCCACCGACGAGGGCGAAAGAATACGCAGGCGCAGAGAGTGCGTCAAGTGCGGCAAACGTTTCACCACATATGAGGTTATTGAGACTGTTCCCGTAATAGTCGTTAAAAAAGACAAGTCGAGAGAATCTTTTGACAGAACAAAGCTCTTTAACGGCATTTTGCGTGCTTGTGAAAAAAGACCCGTTTCTATCGAAACAATAGACAACATGGTTGACAGCATTGAGGCGGCTTTGCAAAATTCGCTTGACCGCGAGGTTACCTCGGTTCACATCGGAGAGATGGTTATGGATAAGCTCAAGGAGACAGACGAGGTTGCATATGTTCGTTTTGCCTCGGTTTATCGCCAGTTCAGAGATATAAACACATTTATGGATGAGCTTGCAAAGCTTTTAAGTGAGAAATAGAGAGGTGCTTTAAATGATTATAAATACCGTTAAAATTCTTCTTATAGTGCTCGCCGCAGTGTCGGCAATTCTTTGGGGCGCGGCGGGTTATGCTTTTAACTTTGCCATAAAGAGACCCAAAAAGAAGAAACCCGAAACAGAGGAAATCTATCTTATAAGACAGGAAATCAGAAAAGCCAACAATCAGCGTCTTTATGATTTAAATCCCGAGGATCTCACAATCAAGAGTGTTGACGGTCTTAACATGAAAGCATGGTATCTGTCGGCAGAAAAAGAGACAAAGCGTTTTGTTATCTGCGTTCACGGCTACAACTGCAACGGCCCCGACGAATTCAGCCACATGATGCCGTTTTATCACTACGATATGGGTTATAACTATCTTTTGCCCGACCTCACCGCTCACGGTAGAAGCGAAGGCAAATACATAGGCTTCGGCACATTTGACTCAAAAAATATTCTTCGCTGGGTTGATTATCTTATCGACCGCTTCGGCGAAGATATTGAAATTATCCTTCACGGCATCTCTATGGGCGCGGCAACGGTTATGATATGCAACGAGCTTGACCCGCCCGATCAGGTTAAGCTTATAATTGAGGACTGCGGCTACGGCTGTGCGTATGACCAGATGTGCGACACCCTTAAAAAGATGCTCGGCTTTGACTTTAAACTGCTTGTCAACATGGCAAGCGTTATATGCAAAAAGGTTGCAGGCTACAACTTTAAAGATGCAGACCCTCTCGGTCATATGGATAAGGCTAAGAACCCGATACTCTTCATTCACGGCGAAAGCGACGATTTTGTTCCGACAAAATTCGGCAAAGAGCTTTATGAGGCATGCACGGTAGACAAAGACTTCCTTTGGGTGCCGGACACCATTCACGCATACAGCTACTACAACGCAAAAGACGAGTATGAAGCCAAGGTAAAGAGCTTTATAGCCAAACATCTTGATAAGCAGCCTGTTGAGGCTTAAAATATTAAAACGGGTCTGTGCCTAACGGTCAGGCCCGAATTTTCGGAGGTAAAAGATGCAATACAAAGATTTATCCAAAGAAGAACTTTCAAACCTTAAGGACTCTTTGACAAAGAAATATGACGAATACAAAGCCGAGGGGCTTAAGCTTGATATGTCAAGAGGCAAGCCCTCAACGGCTCAGCTTAATTTGAGCAACGACCTCAACGACGTTCTCAACTCTTCAAGCGACTATAAATCAGAAAACGGTCTTGACGTTCGCAACTACGGAATACTCGACGGTATACCCGAGTGCAAGCGCCTTTTTGCAGAGCTTTTGGACGTAAGTGCCGACAATCTCATAGTTTTCGGCGCGTCAAGTCTTAACATTATGTATGACTACATCGCTCAGTGCATGATTTACGGCGCAGGCGGCAAGCCCTGGGCGGCACAGGAGGGAATCAAATTCCTCTGCCCCGCTCCCGGATATGACAGACATTTCGGTATTCTCGAAAGTATGGGCATAAAAATGATAAACATTCCCATGCTCAAAGACGGCCCGGATATGGATAAAATTGACGAGCTTATTAAGGACGAAAAAGTTAAGGGCATATTCTGCGTTCCGAAATACTCAAACCCCGAGGGCAAAACCTTCTCGGATGAAACGGTTCGCCGTTTTGCGGCAATGAAGCCTGCGGCAAAGGATTTCAGAGTAATTTGGGACAATGCCTATATAGTTCATGATTTTAACGACACGCCCGATTCTATTCTCAACATTTTTGATGCAGCAAAAGAATACGGCAGTGAAGACCTCTTTATAGAAGTTGCTTCAACGTCAAAAATCACTTTCCCCGGCGCAGGAATTTCTGTTCTTGCCGCTTCGGACAACAATATCAAAGCTATCAAAAAGCGTATGTCGGCTCAGATAATCGGACATGATAAAATAAATCAGCTTCGCCATGCGAGATACTTTAAAAACCTTGACGGCATAAAAGCTCACATGAAAAAGCACGCCGCTATAATCAGACCGAAGTTTGAAACGGTTCTGAACGCATTTGACAAAGAGCTCAGCGGTCTCGGCATTGCCGAATGGACAAAACCCAACGGCGGCTATTTCATCAGTCTTTGCGTAATGCCCGGCACGGCAAAAGAGGTCGGCAGACTTTGCAAAGAGGCAGGCGTTACTCTCACCACAGTCGGCGCGACATACCCTTACGGCATTGACCCCGAAGACAGCAACATCAGAATTGCTCCGACTTTCCCCTCGGAAGAGGAACTCGCGAAAGCGGTAGAAATTCTTTGCGTATGCGTAAAGCTTGCCGCTGTGCAAAAGCTTCTCGGCTAAACTTAAAATTTGAGGTAATTATTTTGGCTCTTTATGATGTGAGACAATTTAATAATTTCCCCTCCTTGCTTGATATGAGTGCAAAGCTTTTCGGAGAGCTGCCTGCCTTTAGGCAAAAAAGCAGTGACGGAAGGCTTTGCGACAAAAGCTATGCCCAATTCAGAAAAGACGTGATGAGCTTCGGCTCCGCTCTTTGCAAAATGGGTCATGAGCACAGCAGCATTGCGCTTTGTGCCGGCAACAGCATTTTATGGTGCACAGCATATATGGCTGCTGCCATATACACCGCCGCGGCTGTTCCGATTGATAAAGAGCTCACGGGCAGCGACATTATAAAGGCGTTTCAAAAATCCGGCTCAAAGGTTTTGGTCACGGACAAAAAGACATACAAAAAAATTTGCTCCTGCGGCAATGACTTTCCGCAAGGAACCGTTTTAATAGGCACTGATTTTTGCGGCGGCGGCGTGCTTTCTGCCGAATCGCTTTTAGAAGAGACAAGTATAAAAGAAATGCCGCAAAAAGCCGATGACGAAATATCCGTTTTGCTTTTCACGTCGGGAACAACCGGCGACGCCAAAGCCGTTGCCCTCAGCCAAAGCAGCATTTGTTTTGACATCTCATCGGTTATGAAAATAGTAAAAATCAACGAGGGAGAAAGGGCTTTGTCTCTTTTGCCGCTTCACCACACATATGAGTGCAGTATTACTTTTCTATGCTGTTTTTATGCCGGTGTTACGGTGTGCTTCGGCGGCGGACTGCGCGAAATATACAGCGATTTAAAGCTTTTTTCTCCGCATGCGCTGATTCTTGTTCCGCTCTTTATCGAAAACTTTTATAAAAAGCTTCACTATTTTTCAAAAGAAACCGTTTCGGAGTTTTTCGGAGGCTCGCTTCGTCTGATTGTTTGCGGAGCGGCTCCGCTCGACCCGAAATATCTTGAATTTTTCTCATCGGCAGGCATAACCGCGCTTCAGGGCTATGGATTGACGGAGTGCTCACCCATCGCCATGTGCAGCAGTGACAAAGATGTTATTTACTCATCTGTCGGAAAGCCTTTGCCGGGAACTTTGGCAAAAATCATAAACAAAGACGAAAACGGCATCGGCGAAATTTGCGTCAAAGGTAAAATGCTGATGCTCGGATATTACGAAAAAGAAAAAAGTGTTATAAAGAGCACTGACAGCGACGGCTGGTTTCACACGGGAGACCTTGGCAAAACCGACGAAGACGGCAACTATTATATAACCGGCAGACTGAAGAACGTAATAATAACCGCAAACGGAAAAAACGTCTTTCCCGAAGAATTGGAGCTGAAGCTGACATCTTACGGCGAAATCGACGAGGCTCTTGTTTATGAGGGCAGAGATATAAGGAACGACCGAGCCGTATGCGCCAAAATCGTTACGCACGCCGAAAGAGAGCGTATAAAAGAAATAATTAAAGAAATCAACCTGTCGAACGCTCCGTTCAAAGCAATAAAGGACTTTGAAATCTGCCGTTCTCTTCAAAAAAACGCCGCGCATAAGATAGTTCGTAATAATTAAACCGCCCTTCTCATAAATTTAAGTGAGGAGGGTTTTTTATGCCTAAAAATAAAACTTCAAAAAAGAAAATAAAAACTTCGTCTGCCGACAAAAGCACAAGAAGCATTATAATAAAGCTCTTGACCGCATCATTCATAGGAGCGGCAGTATTTTTTATTCTTATAGCAATCGTTTCATATTTTGCTTATAAGCAAGATATGAGCCCCGACAATTATTCCGTACTTGCGCTGGTTGCCTGCGTTTTGAGTTCCGTCGTTTGCTCCGTTGCGGCGGTTCGGCCGTTTAAAAGAAACGGGCTTTTGATAGGTATGGCAAGCATTTTGCCGATGTTTTTTATAATTTTTGCGGTTGTATCCGCAGTCAACAGAGCCGCTTTGAGCACGACCGGGTGGGTATCGTTCGGCGTTATGCTCCTCACGGGCGGACTTGCGGGAATTTTTACCGCAAACAAGAAAAAGAAAAACAAGATTAAATAAAAGTCATTGCTTTAAATACATAAAGATGATAAAATGTGTTTATCAAAAAACAGAGGTTAGTTTATGAAAGATAATGAGTTGTTACAAAGAGCAAATCGCACAGTTCCGTCAAAAAATCAGCTTGCGTTCACAGAACTTGAGTTCTCTGCCTTTATTCACTTCGGAATGAACACATTCACAAACAGCGAGCAAGGTACCGGACGCGAGCCCGAGAAATATTTTAATCCGCCCGAGGTTGACGCGGAGCAGTGGGTAAAAGCTATAAAAACGGCAGGCATGAAAGGGCTTATACTCACCTGCAAATATTCTGACGGATTTTGCCTTTGGCCGTCGGCTTACACAAGCCACAGCGTTATAAATTCGCCATGGCTTGAGGGTAAGGGGGACGTTGTAAAACTCGTGTCCGACGAATGCCGCAAGCAGGGCATAAAATTCGGCATATATCTTTCCCCTCTTGACAGGCATGAAGAAAGCTTCGGCAGCGAAAGCTACAACGATTTTTTTGTTTCGCAGTTAAAAGAGCTTCTCTCGGATTACGGCGAAATATATTGCGTTTGGTTCCCGCGCGACAATGAATCCGGCTTTCATTATGATTGGGAGCGTTATTATAAAACAGTCAGAGAGCTTCAGCCGGGTGCTGTAATATGCGACTGCGGACCTGACATCCGCTGGGTCGGCAACCTCGGCGGAGTGAGCCGAAGCGAGGAATGGAACGCCGTTCCGTTTGACCTTTTGAACAACGCGCCCGTTCAAAAGCTTGTTCAGCCGGATCTCGGCAGCCGCAAAAAAATAAAGAAAGCAAAAGAGCTTGTTTGGTACCCTCCGGTGACCTACGTCTCTCTCAGACCCGGTTGGTTTTATCATAAAGAGGAAGAAACAAGCCTTAAAATGCTTTCAAAAATACTTGATATTTATTTTCGCTCCGTCGGCAACAACGGCTCTATGGTGCTCAATATTCCGCCCTCACACACGGGAAAGATTGAAAAGAAAGACCTTGACTCTCTGGTAACTCTCGGTGCACAGCTCAAAATAGAATTTAAGCACAACTATGCGCTTGAGGGAACGTTTGAAGCCGAGAAAGAAAGAGACGAGCTTCATACTGCCGCAATGATAAACGAAGAAAACGGCTATTGGCACAGCGGAGAATTTGACAAAAAGACAAGCATCACGCTCGACCTCGGCAAGGTGCAGTTTATAAACAAGGTTGTACTCGGAGAGAACGAAGCAACAGGTCAGCAGATAGAGAAATTCAACATTCTCTACTTTTTTGACGGCAAGTGGAGAAAAATATACTCGGGCAACACAATCGGCCGCAAAAAAATCTGCAACCTGCCGCCAATGAACGCGCGCAGACTGCGCCTCGACATTATTAAAACAAGAGGCTTTGCCACAATCAAAAGATTTGAAGTATATTAAAGAAAGCCTTTTCTTTTTACCCAAAATGCTTATATTAAAAGTAAAAGCTATAATTCATTTTTGGCATCTCGCTTAGCTGCCGTTTGTGAATTATAGCTTTGTTGTTTATAATTTTATTTTTTTATTCTTTGTTTTCGTCCTCATAGCTGTATTTTTTGCTGACGATGTAGACGGGTCTGTTTTTAACCTGAACATAGATTTTTGCCAAATATTCACCTAAAATTCCTATGCAAAGAAGCTGCAAACCGCCGAACATCAAAATGAGTGCCACAATGCTCGAATAGCCCGCAACGGTGCCTACCGTAAGCTTCTTTATAATAATCACTATTATATAAATAATCGACGTCAAAAACATTGTAATACCGAGCCCCGAGGCGAATTTGAGCGGAGCGGTGGTGAATGAAATTATACCCTCAAAAGCATATTTTAAAAGCTTTTTAAAATTCCAGTTGGAAGTGCCGCTCTCCCTCTCACGCACATCATAGGGAATATATTTTGTGTTAAAACCTACCCAAGAAAATATGCCTTTTGAAAAGCGGTGATACTCACTCATGCTGAGTATTGCGTCAACCACGGGGCGGCGGAAGGTTCTGAAATCACTCGCACCCGATACAAACTCAATCTCGGTCATTTTATTTATGAGCTTATAAAAAGTGTTTTTCATTGCGACCATGGCTTTGCCCTCTTTGCGCTCTTGCTGAAAAGCCGCAACACTGTCATACTCCTCGTTTTCGTCAAGTATTTTAACCATTTCGAGCACAACCTCGGGTCTTTGCTGCAAATCGGCGTCAATTATCGTGACATAATCGCCGCTCGCGTTTGAAAGACCTGCATACATAGCCGCCTCTTTGCCGAAATTACGCGAAAAACCCAGTACCTTAATTTTTGATTCCTTATGTTTATCATAAAGAGCTTTTAAGTTTTTAAGTGTATCGTCCTTACTGCCGTCGTTCACAAAAACAAACTCATAATCAAAATTACTTCCGGCAAAAGCCTTTACCGTTTCTTCATAGAACCGCTCTACATTGTCCTGCTCATTATAACACGGAACAACCAAAGACAAGAGCATAAACAAGCCCCCTTTACAAACTATGTCTATTCTACACTAAGAGCGTTATTTTTGCAAGATAAATTATCCGCGGCTCATTTCACCGTCACCGTTTATCGGTATAACCTCGCCGAGATAAGTGGGCTTCGGCTTAAAAATGCAGTAAATAAAATCCTTGCACCGCGCGGCAATTTCCCTTACATCGCGGTAGGGCTGTTTGCTGTCGTAATCACGCTCATAGCTTACAACGCCGACTGCCTCAAGCCCGAGCTTTTCCGCATCGTAGACGGCGCGGTAAAGATGATAGCTCTGCGTTACGATAATCACCTTTTTGGCTTTAAAAACCTCTTTGGCTCTGTACATTGTTTCATATGTCGAAAATCCCGCATGGTCGGTGAAAATATCCTTGCTGTCAACGCCCTCTTCTTCGGCATATTTTCTCATAACATTAACCTCGTCATAGTCCTCCCTGCCGTGGTCACCGGACATTAAAAGCTTAGGCGCGGCACCCGCTTTATAAAGCTCTACTCCCCTTTTGAGCCTGTCCGAGAGCATTGCCGACGGAGTGTTGTCACTCCAAACGCGGCAGCCGAGAACGATTATGCAATCCGCGTTGCTTATTTGGGTCGCCTCTTCTGCAGTGATAATGCGCTCTTTAGCTTTTGCCTTTACAAAAGAATCAACTGAAAAGGCAGCCGTGGCAGCAACGACAAATAGCAAAACCAAAATAACAATAATAATTTTAACTGCTTTTTTCATACATCCTCCCGATTTATCAATAGTTATATTTCTTTCTCTTGGCTGCAAGGAATGTTACCGAAATTATCAAAGCAAACACCTCGGCAACCGTGATAGAAAGCCATATTCCGTCAAGTTTCCAAATCATCGGCAAAACAATGACCGCCGTGCTTTGAAAAATGAGCGTGCGCAAAAAAGAGATTGCCGCAGACACAGCGCCGTTGTTGAGCGCGGTAAAAAACGATGAAGCAAAAATATTGATGCCTGCAAGTATAAACGAAAATGAGAAAACTCTGAATGCGTGAACGGTCATGTCAAAAAGCCCCTCATCATAACCGACAAACACTTTTGCAATCGGCAAAGCCAAGGCTTGTGCGAGCAAAGTCATTATAACGCCCGAAATGCTCATTATA
The DNA here is from genome assembly GCA_900539465.1 of uncultured Ruminococcus sp. Classification (GTDB taxonomy): domain Bacteria; phylum Bacillota; class Clostridia; order Oscillospirales; family Acutalibacteraceae; genus CAG-488. The sequence continues at coordinate 154,131 of UQCF01000003.1, forward strand.
ATAATGCTCTTTTTAAGCATATTTTTAAGCTCACTGTGATTTATTGCGCCGTAGTGATAACCGATTATCGGTGCGGAACCTATCGCATAGCCTATAAACAGCGCAATAAACACAAACTGAACATACATCAGCACTCCGTATGCCGCAACGCCGTCTTCACCGGCAAATTTCATAAGCTGAAAGTTATATATCATGCTGACGACCGAAGCTGATATATTAGACATAAGCTCGGAAGAGCCGTTGGTTACCGCAAGGAAAACCGGCCTGCCCTCAAGCTTTGTGCGCGTTATTTTAAGCAGACTGCTGTTCGGTCTCAAGAAATAAATGAGCGGCAAAATTCCGCCGACTGTTTGGCTTATGCCCGTTGCAAGCGCAGCCCCCTTGACTCCCCAACCTAAGCCGGCAATAAACCACGCGTCAAGCGCCATGTTTGTCACTCCTGCACCGACGGTTGCCAAAAGCCCGAGCCTCGGTTTTTCGGCGGTAACCAAAAAGCTTTGGAACACGTTTTGCATCATAAAAGCCGTGGTAAACAGAAAAATCATTCTGCCGTACTCCACGCAGTCGCCTATCATAGTGTCGGTTGCGCCCAAAAGATATGATATCGGTCTTATAAACACAAAGCCTATAACGCTTGCCGCCGCGCCGCAGATAAGCGACAAATATATCATCATTGTAAAATAGCGGTTTGCCTTTTTCCTATCGCCCTCGCCGAGAGTTTTGGAGACAAGCGCGCTGCCGCCTGTGCCTATCATAAAACCTATGCCGCCCAAAATCATAATAAACGGCATAACAAGATTTATTGCCGCAAACGGAACCTTGCCGACATAGTTTGAAACAAACAAACCGTCAACCACGCCGTATATTGAAGTGAACATCATCATAACAGCAGACGGGGCAACAAATCTCAGCAGTTTTCTGTATGTAAAATGATCCGATAAACTGATTTTCATATATCGCTCCTCTTAAAATTCGTATAAATAAAAAGGGCGATGCCGAAATGTATTCGGCACTGTCCTGTATGATATAATTGTAGCATAAAAGAATTTGATGTCAAGATTTTTAAATTTTTCTTGCCTAATAATTTATTTTGTTTTATTATATTATTGATATTCGTCAAAAAGATAAACGACGATTGATTGGAGTTGTTTTTATGAACAAATTTGCAAGATTCAGATACCAGCCGTGCATACCTCTCGGCAAAGACGGCAAATGCGTTACAGCGTCAAAAGAACACATTGCCCTCTCTCGTGAGGCAGCCTGTGAGGGCATGGTGCTTCTCAAAAACGAGCATGGCTCTCTGCCGCTCAAAAAGGGCGCAAAAATCGCACTTTTCGGCAAAGCCGTTATTGACTACATAAAGGGCGGCGGCGGAAGCGGCGACGTAAATGCGCCGTATGTATGCAACATATACGAAGGCTTTAAAGAAAAAGAGGCCGAGGGCAAGGTCAAAATTTATATGCCGCTTGTTGATTTTTACAAATCCTATGCCGAGGAGGCCGGCAAAAAGGTCCTCACCCGCAAGCAAATAGATAAAATCTGGGATAAAGTAAACGCCATGCCCTTCGGTCAGGAGCGTGACGACATAACATATGACACATTTTATAAAATGCATATGCCCGAAGCAGAGGTGCCGGACGAGGTCATAGCCGGTGCGGCAGACTATGCCGACACAGCCGTAATGACCTTCAGCCGCTTCTCCGGCGAGGGAACCGACAGACGCGCCATAGGCGACGACTACTATCTTTCTGCCACGGAAAAGGAGCTTTTGAAAAAGCTTTGCAATAAATTTAAAAATGTTATTGTCGTTTTAAACAGCGGCGGAGTGCTTGACTGCGAGGATTTTGCCGAGAACGAAAAAGTCGGCGCGGCTCTTTTTGCATGGCAGGGCGGCTTGGAGGGCGGCAGAGCGATTGCGGATATTCTTTGCGGTGACGTAAACCCCTCCGGCAAGCTCCCCGACACAATTGTTAAATCATATGACTTTTACCCGAGCAAGGATGATTTTAACAAGGACTTTAACTATCTCGACTACAGCGAGGATATTTATGTCGGCTACCGCTATTTTGAGACGGTTCCGGGCGCAAAGGAGCAGGTTCGCTATCCTTTCGGTTATGGTCTGTCTTACACCGAGTTTGAGCTTTCGGGCGCAATATGCGGTGAAAGCGAAGGCAAAATAACAGCCGCCCTGAGCGTTAAAAACATAGGCAAAGCAGCCGGCAAAGAGGTTATCGAGCTTTATTACAGCGCACCGCAGGGTAAGCTCGGCAAGCCTGCCAAGGAGCTTGCCGCGTTCACAAAAACAAAGCTCCTTGCCCCCGGTGAAGCACAGACAATCGCTTTGAGCTTTGATATAAACGACATGGCAAGCTTTGATGATTTGGGAAAAATCCAAAAAAGCGCATATGTATTGGAAAAAGGCGAATACAAATTCTTTATCGGCACATCGGTTCGCTCTTTAAAGGAGCTTGATTATAAATACACCGCCGAAAGTGACATAGTTGTTTTGCAGCTTAAATCACTCTGCACGCCTTGGAAATTACAAAAGCGTATGCTCTCAAGCGGAGAATATGAGGCACTCCCAACAGGCGAAGCAAAATATTTTTACGGCAAGAACAAGCTCTCAAGCGCAAAGAAGCCCGAAGAAGAATTTATGTTTGACGACGTGGGCGAAAAACTCGGCATGGATGAGTTTGTAAAGCAATTCACAGATGAGGAGCTTATGGAGTTTGTCGGCGGCCACGAACCGACAGGTGTTGCAAACACCGGCTGCTTCGGCGGACTTGAAAGACTTGACGTTCCCCCTGTCGCAACCGCGGACGGTCCTGCCGGTCTAAGGCTCAACACCGATACGGGCATACCGACAACGGCTTGGCCCTGCGCCACTCTGCTTGCAGCGAGCCGAAACACCGAGCTGATTTACAAGGTTGGCGCGGCGGCGGCGCGTGAGGTGAAAGAAAACAACCTCGGCATTTGGCTTGCGCCTGCGCTCAATATTCACCGCAATCCCCTTTGCGGCAGAAATTTTGAATATCTTTCAGAGGATCCTGTTGTAGCCGGCAAAATGGCCGCGGCGGAAATAAGAGGTATTCAATCCGAAAAAATTGCGGTATCTATGAAGCACTTTGCCTGCAACAGCAAGGAGGTAAACCGCTTCGGTTGCGACGCAAGAATTTCCGAAAGAGCATTGAGAGAAATTTATCTTAAAGGATTTGAAATTTGCGTAAAGGAATCCGACCCGTGGACGGTTATGTCGTCATATAACCTCATTAACGGACTTCATACCTCAGAAAGCTATGAGCTGCTGACGGAGATACTCAGAAACGAATGGGGCTTTAAGGGCATGGTAACCACCGACTGGGGGCAGAAAAACGACCCGGTGAAAGAGGTTCTTGCCGGCAACGACATGAAAATGCACATAGGCTACCCGGAGGATTTAAAAAAGGCTATGGAAAGCGGCGAGCTTTCAAGAGCCGACCTTGAACTTTGCGTCAAGAGAATTCTCGAAATGTTTATGAAGCTTGTATAAAAGCATATAGTAACAGCGCGTAAGTCATAACGGCTTACGCGCTGTTTTGCGATTTTCATTCGGCGGCATGAGGACATGCCGCCGAATTTAAACATCAGCAAATACTATAGATAAAATCAATTATCAGCTTGATAATCTTAATTATTATCTTGAGTATCCAATTATATATTCTTGTTAAAATATTATCTTTGCCTGTTGCCGGAATCTCTGTATGCTCATTTCTTGTTGCGTGACAGACAGAACATTCCTCATGCTTTTCGCCTTTTTCGGTTTCGGTTGCTTCCTTATCCG
>UQCF01000004.1 GCA_900539465.1 uncultured Ruminococcus sp.
CGGCAAGGAGCAGGGTCATGATTAAAGCCAGCACAAGCGCCGTAATTCTTTTTGTTTTCATATTGATTTGCTCCTTCCTGCGGATGTAACCGCAAAAATTTTAATACGGTTATGATGGACACTCTTATTTTACCATATTATAAAGCACGGTTTCAACAGATTTTCTGAATTGTCAATTGACACTTTCGAAATTTTACATGATGATGCTCTTTTCTTGGTATAGGCGGTCTTGCCGTAACGCATAATTATAAAGTTTACATTATATAAAACTGAATTTTGTCTCTGCCGTTTTGACATTCGCGCAAAAAATGCTATAATGTTCAAAATGGGAGGTTTGCCTATGACTAACGAAAAGCCGAGGACTTTCAAATGGTTTCCGGTTATGGTGCTTGTGAGCATTTTTCAGGCGATATGCTCGCTCACGGTGCTGACTAAAACAAATGAATTCAGCTACACACTTATGTTGCTGCTTGTCGGCTACATGGCGGTGGAGTGGATATATCTTTTTACGGCGAGGATATTTTTCGGGCTTCGGCATCTTGAAATAGAGGTTTTGGGATTTTTCCTTTCCGGCATCGGTCTCACGGTCTGCGCGAGCGTGAGCGAGGATTATGCTTTGAAGCAGGGCGGCGCGATTCTTTTGGGGCTGATCGTTTATATTTCAATGCTTGCGGTGCTCAGAAGAACCGATATAGTCTCAAAGCTCCGCACGCCGATAGCGATTTGTGCGATAGCTTTGCTGATTTTAAACCTTGCGCTTGCCAAAACAAAGAACGGAACACTTAACTGGATAACCGTTGCGGGCGTTTCTGTTCAGCCGTCCGAAATAGTAAAGCTTGCGTTTATATTTGTCGGTGCGGCTTCTTTGGAAAAACTTCAGAGAACCAGAAGTATTACCAAATATATTATATTCGCCGTTGTCTGCGTTGGCTTTTTGTTCTTGATGAGGGACTTCGGCACAGCGCTGATATTCTTCTTCACATTCGTTGTTATGGCCTTTATGCGCTCGGGTGATGTGAGAACCATAGCCCTTGTTTGCGCGGGAGCAGTCTTGGGTGCTGTGATGGTAATTTACTTTAAATCTACGGTTGCGGCACGTTTTGCAACCTACAGGCATATTTGGGACGATATGTACGGCAAAGGAATGCAGCAGACGAGGGCGCTTATCTATTCCGCAAGCGGCGGACTTTTCGGGCTCGGCATAGGAAACGGCAAGCTCAAAAACACCTTTGCCGCAACTACCGACCTTGTATTCGGCATGATTTGCGAGGAGTGGGGTCTTATAATCGCGCTGATGATAATGCTCTCTTTTGCGTTCTTGGTGCTGTATTGCGTGAAGACCGCGCGCAGCACACGTTCGGCGTTTTATGCAATAGCCGCCTGCGCCGCTTCGGGTATGCTGCTGTTTCAGGCTTCACTCAATATTTTCGGTGTTACGGACCTTTTGCCTTTTACGGGAGTAACACTGCCGTTTATAAGCAGAGGCGGTTCGAGTATGCTGTGCTCATGGGGACTTTTTGCATTTATAAAATCTGCAGATATCAGCACCTATCCGAAGCTTACAAAAACTATTTTGCCGGATCATCCGCTTTACGCTGACGATATATTCATCGGCAAGAGAAGGAGGGGCACGGCTAAATGAACAATACAACCAAAAGAGCTTATGTGCTCTATGCCGTTGTGGCGCTTTTCTTTGTGGGAATGGGCATTTTGATTTACAGCTTCATTGCAAACGGCGCCCAGTGGGCAACAAGCAAAGCCAACCGCCATCTTTATTCGGACGGCAGTATTTCTGCCGCAGGCTCGGTGTATGACGCAAACGGCGAAATCCTTGCACAAACCGTTGACGGCAAAAGAAAATATAACTCCGATGTCACGATAAGAAGGTCAACTCTTCACACTGTGGGCGACCTTAACGGATACATTGCAACCGGTGTTCAGTATACATACCGCAACACGCTGACGGGCTATGATTTTGTTGACGGCATATCGTCCATAGTCAGCTACGGCAAGGGCAATGACATACATCTGACTATAAATTCCGAAATATGCAAAACCGCATACAAGGCTCTTAACGGCAGAAAGGGTGCGGTGGGTGTATACAACTACAAAACAGGCAAAATAGTCTGTATGGTTTCTTCACCGAACTATGACCCCAAAAACAAGCCGTCAGATATTGACTCAAATAAAAAATACGAGGGCGTTTATTTGAACCGCGTTATATCAGGTCTTTACACACCCGGATCAACCTTTAAAGTTATAACTGCGGTCAGCGCAATAGAAAATTTGCCGGATATTTACTCTCAGACATTTAAATGTACGGGCGAGTATTCTACGGGCGACGGAATTGTTAAGTGCAACGGCGTTCACGGCACGGTCAATTTTGAGCAGGCTCTCAATCACTCCTGCAACAGTGCCTTTGCAAAGATTGCGGTTGAGCTCGGCTCCGAAAGGCTGACGGCAACCGCAAACGAGCTTGGCTTTAACATAAAGCTCGATGTGAACGGCATTGCTTCACCCGCAAAATCTTCTTTTGATGTCAGCAAAGCGGCAAAGGTTGACCTCGGCTGGGCGGGTATAGGTCAGTACACAACTCTTGTCAGCCCATATCATATGATGAGCATAATGGGCTGCATTGCAAACGGCGGAACGGCGACGGAGCCGTATGTTGTAGATTATGTTCAAACCCAAAACGGCAGAAAAACCGAAACTAAAAGCGAGGCTTTTACCGAAATTTCTTTACCGGCAGATGTTGCAAACAAGATGAAAAAGCTGCTTCGCTCAAATGTTGTGAATTATTATAAAGACAGCACCTTCCCCGGCCTTGAGATGTGCGGCAAAACGGGAACGGCGCAGATAGATGACGGCGAGCCGCATTCATGGTTTGTGGGCTTTTCGCAGAATGAGAGCACACCGTATGCGGTTGCGGTTGTTGTTGAGAACGGCGGAACGGGTCTTGCCGCGGCAGGAGTTGTGGCAAACAAAGTTATGCAAGCTGTATGCAAATGATATATAGTCCACAACATATTGATTTTGCCATAAAACCCATTGGCATAATGCCTAAATTTGTAATTGTAAATTCTAACTAAAAAAACAATATATTTCTTTTTTAGAATTATATCAAAGCTTGGTTGTGATAATATTTCAAATACAGTAGGGTATAATTGCCCTATAAATTTACGCACACAGTGCGAAAGGAGAAAATACAAATGAAAACTATGAAAAAAGTATTAGCCGTTGTGCTTGCTCTTACCATGGTATTTGCATTTGGCTCATTGGCTGTTTCAGCTAAAGAAATTACCAGCGGTCAGATCTATTGCGGACCTGAAGGCACCGTATATGCAAACCCCGGCGAGACTGTTAAGGCTCCGATTCAGTTCGTTGCCGATGCTTTTGAGTCAGACGGTTACCCCACAGACGGAACACTTCACATTCCGTTTATGGTATTCACAGGTGATGCAGAGCTTGCTCCTCTTACCGGCATAGAACTCACAGAAGAAGCTAAAGCAGCAGGCGTTGCTCTTTCGGAAGATACCGCTGTTGACGAGAACAAACAGTCAATTATAGGCGAAGTTACTCTTCCCTCTTCTTATCTCTATGGCAACAAGAGCTTAATCCTCTTCACGGTTGAGATTGCCGTATCGGAGAATTGGCAGGTTGTTGACCATGTTGCACAGCAGGAGATCTCGGCAGAGTTCTTTGCAGGCGGCGACGCAGGTCAGGCTTATATTGAAACAGCCGGAGATGCAGTTGTTAATGTTGACGGTATAATCAACGAGAACGTTGTTATTGAAGCAAGACCTTATGAACCCACAGTATGGGAAAAGATTGAGGCTAAGATTAAGGGCTACATCGTAGCTTTCATCGACATCCTCATCATCGGTCTTGAGCAGCTCAAAAAGCTCCTTGGCTAATTTGGAGTGCAGTATTCAGCGCAGACCAAATAGCAAATTAAGTTAAATAATAAAGCTATAATTCACAAGCGGCAATTTAAACGCATCAATGTGAATTATAGCTTTTATTTTTATCGCAGTCAGTCTTTGCTTTTTTTGGTGCTTTTGCAACGTATGGCTTTTGGCAAAAAAACACTTTCTGCATTTTAATGCGGCAGATCACAGCTTTGTCAGATATGATTTTTTGTGCCCGATATTCCGCTGTAAAGCGTCACAAGCCCTGCACTCAAAATTGCACCGCCGACAATGTCGGTGAACCAATGAACACCCGAAACGAGCCTTCCGATAACCATAAACACCGTGAAAGCAGCCAGTGTAAAAATAATAATTTTTTGCAATAATTTATTTTTGATTCTCACTTTAAACTGCATTATCGCTGTCGGAATAACGCACATGACAAGCATTGTTGTGGAAGAGGGGTAAGACGCCTCTAAATATCCGTCTATGAGCACGGGTCTGTAATTTATTACAACCGTTTCAAACAAAAAATATACTGCGAGCACTGCAACATAAAATCCGCCGAGTGCAAGAATATCGCTGTCTACTTTAAAAAGGCTTTTTCTTTTAATGAGCTGAATAAGCCCCAAACCCGCAAAGCCGAGCACAAAACACAGCGGAACAATGCCGAGCCAATCCGTGACGACATAGAGCAGCATATGAACGCCGAAAAGTTCATGCACAAATCCGTTAAGCGCAGCAAAACCCACGGCAGAGCCGCCGGGTCCGATGCTTTGAACGTCAAAGCATTTAATTGCAGCTGTCCACAAAACAAAAAGTGCAATAAATCCCACTGCCGATAAAATTCTTTTTTTCTTCATTTTCATCCGTCCTTTTATTTTTTTGGCTTTCGCCCGGATACATTGTGCCGAAAAGACGGATTTTTTACAAGAAACGCTCTTTCACACGAGCGACACGAATCGTGTCAAGAACGTTTTATAAGCATAAGAGCCTTTATCACAAGAAATATAAAGGTAAATGCAGCCGCATACGGCTGCAAACTCGCCATAAAGATAACCGCGCCGACTGCACTTAAAATTAAAGAAATTTTGTTTTTGATTTTGAGCCAAAATGCGGACTTCAAATTTTGCAGGGCGAGCGTTAAAATTCCGCATAAAATTATTGCAAAAACAATAATCAGATATGCCGCTTTTGTATAAGGCTCAACACCCGTTAAATTTAAAAGCGAGACCGATTTAATTTCGCCGTTTGATTTTTGACCGAAAAATGGGAGAAACAGGAAGATTGCAACACAGCAATCAAGCAGACCGAATACAGTTGAGCGTAAAATGTTTTCTTTTTGTTTGTTTTCTTCTTCGGCCATTGTGAGCACCGTTTCGCTTGAAAGCAATTCGTCCAAAGATACAGAGAAAAATTTTGATATAGCTTTTAAGGATTCTATGCCGGGATAACCTCTGCCGGACTCCCATTTTGAAATTGCCGTGCGGGAGACATATAACTTTTCCGCAAGCTCCTCTTGCGTGAGATTATTTTTCTTTCTCAATTCCTGCAGTTTTTCATTAAATTCCATAGTGATACAAACTTTCTTACATATTTATAGCAACAAAAAACAATATTATAGCAATAGCCGTCAATATAAAAAAAGCACCAATGGCAAATCTCGTCCAGAGAAGCACCCATACCCATCTTTTGCACTTTTCGGCGTTTCGTTCATCATATTTTTTGCAGACAACAATTCCAACAATTGCGGTTACGAGAAATCTTGTTCCAAATGTAAAAAATCTTATTATAGTTATAGGCACAACTGTTGCTCCCATATGAATTTGCCTCCCCCACATAAAATAATATTTACTTATAGCGTACCATATCTTGTGTTGTATTTCAACAAAAATATGTGCGCATGGCATACAGAAGCCTGCAAAAGGGGGGTGTCAAATTTAGATGCAGAAAGCGTTTTCTTTGCCCCGAAAAAGTACACAAGTACCGCAAAAGGGCAAAAAACGCTTAAAAGAGTAAAATATTTTACCATTAAATAAAAAATAAGACTATAATCCATATTCGGCAGCTTCTTTAATCACCGTTTATGAATTATAGTCCTTTATTTTTTTACACTTTTGCTCTTTGGTCTGCGCTAAATGCGGCAGCCCCCAAAAATTATTATCATATAAAATGAGTCCAAACACGCTTTTCCGTTTCGGGTAATCCGAATTTTTCTTTGCCGAGGGCAATGCTTTTCATAAGAAACGTCATATTCCTTGCGAGCACGCGCATAGTTTGCTTGCCCTCTTCGTCTTTGTCGGCTTCGCCGATAGTGCGGCCGTGTATTGAGTTCCAATACTGGCTCGACGCAATCGGCATACCCGATATTGTAAAGTATTTGTTCAGCTCATCAAATGTTGACGAGCAACCGCCGCGCCTGGCGCAAACCACGCTTGCCCCGACTTTCATTGTCTTGTTAAAATGGGTGCTGTAAAAGAGCCTGTCAAGAACGGCAATTAAAGTTGCATTTGCAGACGCATAATAAACAGGGCTTGCAACAACAAGTCCGTCCGCCTCCTCAAATTTGGGCGCAAGCTCGTTCACAATATCATCAAACACGCATTTTCCGAGCTCGGCACAGCGTCCGCAAGCAATGCAGCCTCTTACATTTTTATTGCCGATCTGTACGGTTTCGGCTTCAATGCCCTCCGCGTCAAAAATTTTTTTCATTTCTTCAAGTGCAACGGAGGTGTTTCCGTTTGCTCTTGGGCTTCCGTTAATTATCAGTACTTTCATATTCGTTTCCTCCGTTTTGCAATTCTTCAAAATGGTATCTCGGTTTGCCGACGCTCTTTTTGCCGTATTCTATGGCTTCGGCGGGGCAGTAGCAAATGCATGCCATGCAGTGCGTGCATTTATTTCCCCAAACAGGCAAGTTGTTTTTGAGTTCAATATTATTCACGGGGCAATTTTTGGCGCACTTCCCACAGCCGATACACGATTTCTTGGCATAAAATGCGTCTGCCTTTACAAAGAATTTATAAAAAATCGGGTTTATCGGACCGCTCATAAAACGGTCATATAAATTGTTGCGCGGCAGAGAAAACTCCTGCCCTTTTTCTATGTGCTCAATGGCGTTAAGGATACTCGGCTCGGCTTTTGACACAATTTTTTGCGCTTCTTCTTTTTGCGGAGCCGAGAACATGGCAATATAATTTTCAGGCATAACAATTTGCGCCGTGCCCATATAGCAAAGATTCTTTTGCTCGGCAATTTCTTTGTTGTATTTTGCGGCGTTGCCTATCTCGCCGCCGCAGTCCATAACAAACCATATGCGTTCTGCGCCGACAAGCTCTGTTTCAGAAAGCCAATTTGATACAATCCGCGGGATACGCCAGGCATATGTCGGCGTGACGAGCGTAATATCGGAGTCGGTTTTAATTGCCGACGTGTCGCCGGATTTAATCTTTTTGTTTAAATCGACCGAGTCCTCATGCAGTGCTTCTGATATTCTTTTGGCTATATATCGGCTGTTGCCGGTTCCCGAAAAATAAAAAATCAAAATGCTTTGCCTCCCAACCCGTACAAAATCAGAGTTTGTTATTTGATTATATCATATTGTTATATTTTCTTCAATCGGTGCAGAGTTAGGCGTTAAGAATATGATACCGGTAATTGAACGGCGTGAATAGATAAATTCTTATTTTGACGATTTCAAACAGTCTCGATAGTCAATTTTTACAAGCGGCTCGTCACCGATTTTGCTCGCAATTTGATATGCAAGATGTCCGACAAATCCGACATAGTTTATTGTCATATCACGATTTATTGCCATAATGTCCGACGGTTCACACTCTGTCGGCTTAACGCCGTCGCCGAAAGTAAAGCCCTCGCTTTCTGCGTCTCGCATGAATTGCTCCGCTATGTCTTTTGTTGCAAGATATACATATATTCTGCCCTTGCAGCTGTTCAGCAAAGATTTGAGCATAGAAAAGCCTCCCTTCTTGTCAGTCTGACCGCAAAGAGAGGAAAAAAATCACACCCATCGTTACCAATGAGTGTGATAAAACTTTTATTTTGCACACCATCGGTCAAGCATTACCACCTTGCAAAAGCAGGTTGGTGTGCGGTCATTGGGCTTGCTCCCTCACGCACTCTTTATGGTCGTGTCAATATTATATTTTATAACTTGCGGTTTGTCAACAGGTTTTATTGCAGTGATAACAAAAAAGTTGCAATCAGACCGATTACGGCTATCACCGTGAAAAACAAAACACAATTTTTGATGGTTTTTATATATTCGAGTTTTTTCAACTCTATATATAAGCGCCTTTCGTCTTCTGTTAAGCCTGAGTCTTTTACTGTGTAAAATTTGTTGGGATTTTCTCTTGATTGAATAACATTGCTCGGCAATGGATTACCGCTCTTTTTGTCGTTTAGATATTTTTGATTTTCTGAATTTGAACAGTCTGCTCTTTGCAAAAAAATTCAAATCAAATTGCATTTAATTCTCTTCTCTTCTTAAGCCCACATAATCTTTTGCCATTTATTTTATCCCATTTATAAGTTTAAAAAGACCTTGCAGAGATAGTCTTTGCAAGGTCTTTAAATATTCAGTTAGCTTGTCTCAACTGCCGATTAGCCTTCGTTGATAGCTGCCTGTGCTGCTGCAAGGCGAGCAATCGGAACACGGAAGGGTGAGCATGAAACATAGTCAAGACCGATCTTGTGGCAGAACTCAACGGAAACGGGGTCGCCGCCGTGCTCGCCGCAGATGCCGCAATGCATCTCGGGACGGGTCTTCTTACCAAGCTCAACAGCCATCTTCATAAGCTTGCCAACGCCAACCTGGTCGAGCTTTGCAAACGGATCGTTCTCATAGATCTTGTTGTCATAGTAAGCGCCGAGGAACTTGCCTGCGTCGTCACGGCTGAAGCCGAAAGTCATCTGAGTAAGGTCGTTTGTGCCGAAGCAGAAGAACTCAGCTTCTTTAGCAATGTCGTCAGCTGTAAGAGCTGCTCTCGGAATCTCAATCATGGTACCGACTTCATACTTGAGGTCAATGCCCGAAGCTGCGATTTCAGCGTCAGCAGTTGCAACAACGATGTCCTTAACGAACTTAAGCTCTTTAACTTCACCAACAAGGGGAATCATGATTTCGGGAACGATGTTCCAGTCTGCATGAGCCTTCTTAACGTTTATAGCAGCGCGGATAACAGCCTTTGTCTGCATCTTAGCAATTTCGGGATAAGTAACAGTAAGGCGGCATCCACGGTGACCCATCATGGGGTTGAACTCGTGAAGAGATGCGATGATGTTCTTGATGTCTGCAACGCTCTTACCCTGAGCTTTTGCAAGAGCTTCGATGTCAGCTTCTTCTGTGGGAACGAACTCATGAAGAGGCGGATCAAGGAAACGGATTGTAACGGGGTTGCCTTCAAGAGCCTCATAGAGCTTCTCAAAGTCGCCCTGCTGATAAGGCATAATCTTGTCAAGAGCTGCTTCTCTCTCTTCAACAGTGTCGGAGCAAATCATTTCACGGAATGCTGCGATTCTGTCTACCTCGAAGAACATATGCTCTGTACGGCAAAGACCGATACCCTCTGCGCCGAGCTCTCTTGCTTTCTTAGCGTCTGCGGGTGTGTCTGCGTTTGTGCGAACCTTAAGAGTTCTGTATTTATCTGCCCACTCCATGATTCTGCCGAACTCGCCTGCGATTTCAGCGTCAACAGTGGGGATAATTCCGTCATAGATGTTACCTGTTGCACCGTCGATTGAAATGTAATCACCCTCGTGATATACCTTTCCTGCAAGTTCAAACTGCTTGTTTTCTTCATCCATCTTGATGTCTCCGCAGCCGGATACACAGCAAGTACCCATACCGCGGGCAACAACAGCTGCGTGAGAAGTCATACCGCCGCGAACCGTGAGAATACCCTGAGCAACCTTCATACCTGTGATGTCTTCGGGTGAAGTCTCAAGACGAACAAGAACAACCTTTTCTCCTCTGTCATCCCATACTTCTGCGTCTTCTGCGGTGAATACGATTTTGCCGCAAGCAGCGCCGGGTGATGCGCCGAGACCCTTGCCTGCCGGTGTTGCAGCTTTAAGTGCAGCAGCGTCAAACTGAGGATGGAGGAGTGTGTCAAGGTTTCTGGGGTCGATCATAGCAACAGCCTTTTTCTCGTCGATCATGCCCTCGTCAACGAGGTCGCAAGCGATTTTGAGAGCAGCCTTAGCGGTTCTCTTACCGTTTCTGGTCTGAAGCATATAGAGCTTGCCCTTTTCAACGGTGAACTCCATATCCTGCATGTCACGGTAATGATCTTCAAGAGTAGCGCAAACTTTCTGGAAGTCTGCAAATGCCTCGGGGAACTTCTCAGCCATCTGTGCGATCGGCATGGGAGTACGAACACCGGCAACAACGTCCTCGCCCTGTGCGTTTGTGAGGAACTCACCCATAAGGCCTTTTTCGCCTGTTGCGGGGTCACGAGTGAACGCAACGCCTGTGCCGCAGTCATCGCCCATGTTGCCGAAAGCCATCATCTGAACGTTAACTGCAGTACCCCATGAGTAGGGGATATCGTTGTCGCGGCGATAAACGTTTGCACGGGGGTTGTCCCATGAACGGAAAACAGCCTCAACAGCGCCCTTGAGCTGCTCTTTGGGGTCTGAGGGGAAATCTGTGCCGATTTTAGCTTTGTACTCGGCTTTGAACTGACCTGCAAGCTCTTTAAGATCGTCTGCGGTAAGCTCAACGTCCTGCTGAACACCTCTTGCCTCTTTCATCTTGTCGATGAGCTGCTCAAAATATTTTTTGCCGACTTCCATAACAACGTCGGAATACATCTGGATGAATCTTCTGTAGCAGTCCCAAGCCCAACGGGGATTGTTTGACTTTTTAGCCATAACTTCTACAACGTCCTCGTTAAGGCCGAGGTTAAGGATGGTGTCCATCATGCCGGGCATAGAAGCTCTTGCACCGGAACGAACCGAAACGAGAAGCGGATTTTCTTTGTCGCCGAACTTCTTGCCGGATTCCTCTTCAAGTTTAACAATGTACTCATCGATCTGAGCCATTATCTCGTCGTTGATCTTTCTGCCGTCCTCATAATACTTTGTGCAGGCTTCTGTTGAAACAGTGAAGCCCTGAGGAACGGGAAGACCGATACCGGTCATTTCTGCAAGGTTAGCGCCTTTACCGCCGAGCAGTTCGCGCATATCCTTGTTACCCTCTTTAAAAGAGTAAACATACTTATGCATTTAAATTACCTCCGATTTAAAATGTGGTTTAACGGGACGATAATTCGCCCCTTAACACTCGCTAAACAGTATATCATATATTTGCTGTAAAAGTCTATACCTTTTTGTAAAAAATTGCACTTTGCGGATTTTGCGATTTTTGTATAAGCTGAACAATATTTGTGCGGTTTCTTCTTGTAAAAAAACAAATTTTAATATATAATATTACCGGAAGACCAAGGGTTCAATATAAAATGTTCAGGGAGGTATCCGATATGAAAAAGATTATAACAATCAGCCGCGAGTTCGGTTCGGGCGGGCGGAGCATTGCAAAAGAGGTCGCAAAAAAGCTCGGCTGCAAATATTATGATAAAGAGCTTGTAAAGCAGGTTTCGCAAGAGACCGGATTTGACCCGAAATACATTGAGGATCAGGGTGAATACGCTCCGAGCAAAAGCATTTTTGCCTATGCGTTTTCTGCACCCGGCGCACCCGGAATTATGAACGGTATGTCGGCCTCGGACTTTTTGTGGAATATTCAAAGAGGCGTTATTCTTAAAATCGCAGAAGAAGAGCCGTGCGTAATAGTCGGCAGATGCGCCGACGCCATTTTGGCGGGTCGTGACGATTGCCTCAATGTGTTTATACACGCAGACAAGGCTTACAGAGCAGACAGAATTGTAAGACTTTACGGCGAATCCGAAAAAAGCCCCGAAAAAAGACTTGACGAAAAAGACAAGAAAAGAAGGGTCAATTATAACCACTATACGGGCAGGGAGTGGGGTAAGGTACAGAATTACCACCTGACCCTCGACAGCTCCGCAATCGGTCAGGATAAGTGCGTTGACATAATCGTTTCGCTTGCCAAAGAACTGTAATACAGACCCGATAACGATATAAGGCTATGACAGGTTTCTGACATAGCCTTAATTTATTTGGTGTTTATAATTTTTAAACTGTGCAAAGCTCTTGTTGCCGCCATATAAAGATACGGCTTGTTTTCTTCGCCCGCAAAGCCGCCGTCTTTTGAATTTATAATCAGCACGTTGTCAAATTCAAGACCTTTTGAGTATACGACCGGTAAAATCGCGGCTTTATCAGAAAAGAATTTATCTTTATCGTCATATATTTCAATGTCGGTGTCTTTAATAAGCTCATTGTATATGTGCCTTGCCTCGGCACTTGTTTTTGTGATAACGCAAAAAGAGCCGTCTGCCTTTTCTTTTTCTTCTTTTATGAGCTTAATTATATCATCCGATTCTTTTATTAAGACCTCATCGCCGCTTCTGTCAAATGTTTCATAATCCGGCGAAGAGAGAAGCCCTTTCGCAAAAAGACTTATCTGCTTTGTTGAGCGGTAGCTCTTTTTGAGCTCCAACAATTCAGCCGAATAAATGCCGCATATTTCATCAAGACTCGGTGTGTTGATTAGCGGAACAATTGCCTGCTTCGGGTCGGTTAAAATCGTAAAAGTCGCCCTCGGATAAAGACTTTTTATTATTTTGTGCTGAAGAGCGGGGCAGTCCTGCGCCTCGTCTATGAGTACATGACGGACGTCGTTAAATTTTTTCACCTTGCCCAAAAGGCATCGTATATAAAGTATAAGCAATGCGTCCTCAAATTTAAGCACGCCGTTTTCAAGGTCGGAGTTAAAACCGGACGATAAAACGTCTTTTTTGAGCACATTTTTTTCATATCTTTTATATATGTTCAAAAGGGTGAGCCTGTCGTCGGTATCCAGCTCTGTCTCAAGCTTTTTTCTGACATCAAGCTTGATTTCTTTTTTCATGCTTTCGATATATTCGCCCGTGTTGTCGAGAATACTGCTTTGCTTGTCGGCAATTTCATATATCTTTTCATAATTTTCGCTGAAATAGGCGTCAATTTTTTCTTCCGCATATGTTATCGCCGCGGCGAGAAGCTCCGGGAACGGGAGCGAGTTCCTGCGCTTTAAATAACCCGAAAGAGCACTTCCTTTATAAACAATATCGCCGTAAAGAGAAAAATCCGAAACCGAATAACTCATTTTTTCGGTATAGTTTTTAATAAATTCCTCTGCTTCGGCAGAGTATTTTATTTTGATTTTTTCTGCCCTGTCGCCGTCGCCGCACATGATTGCTTCCGCTTGCTCATAATAATCAAGCAAACGGTTTTCGCCGGGAATTTCGGATAAAAGAGAATAAATATTCATATCCTTAATCGGCGCTTCGCCGAGCTCGGGGATAATATCCGATACATAGCTTGCAAAAATGTCACTGCCTGTGAGCATAACTATCTGCGCGGAGGATAAATTTTCTCTGTGGCGATAAAGCATATACGCAAGGCGGTGAAAACCTACCGAGGTTTTGCCGGAACCTGCGGGACCGCAGATTACAAGATTTTTATCACAGCCGAATCTTATGGCTCTGTTTTGCTCTTTTTGAATACTGCCGACAATAACTTTAAGCCGGTCTGTTGAGCTTTCGCTCAAAGCCTGCTGCAAAATGAAGTCGTCTATTTTCATGTCGCTGTCAAAGCAATAGACAAGCTCGCCGTTTTCAAATTTATACTGCCTTTTTTTCTCAAGCTCGCCCTCTATCCTGCCGGAGGGTGCGTCATACCACGCCTTGCCGTCGTCAAATTCTTCATAAAAAAGAGAGGCAACGGGAGCGCGCCAGTCATAGACGTAGGGGGATATTTCTTTTTCGTCAAAAAGGCTTTTTATGCCGATATAAAAGCTTTCGCTCGGCCAGTCCTCTTCTTTAAAATCAACACGCGCAAAATACGGGTGACTTTTTAATTTTCCGAGAAAATAAGCCTCTTGCTTGGCATTCTCGGAGCGCTGAATTTTTCTTTCGATGCTGTAATGCAAATCGGTCAAAGCAGGTCCGCCGTAGACGGACAAAAACGGGTCGTCCATCGAGAATTTTTTGCCCTCGGCCATTATTTTGTCCTCAAGCTCCTGCGAGAGATTTTTAAGCTTTAATATCTCTTTGTCTATAAAACCGCGCACGGTGCCGAGATATTCAAGCTCTTTCGGATCTATGTCTTTCATTAAAAGTCCCTCCCGTCCGGTGTAAATCAAGATTAAAAATAATTATCTCACAAAACGAAAAAAATTGCAATAGTTTGCGGCGGGGGCGGCTCATGGCACGGTTGCTCCGAATTTTACGGGTGCGGACGGTGACGGCGGCTTGCCTAGACTCCCATATAGGCAGCGAAGCGGTGCGGCGGTGCATAGGCGCCATATAGGGGAGGCAATGTGCGGCTAATCGGCTTCTCCTTGAGGAGAAGCTGTCACGAAGTGACTGATGAGGTGAAGTCTCACGGTTTGCCGGCGGCGGTGTGGGCACACCAATCTATACCGCAAAAAACCGTGTGAACAAAAAATTCACACGGTTTAAAAATTATTTGAAAGAGGTTATTTTGCCGGTTGCGTACTGCAAAATCAAAAGAGCGTCGGTAGAATTTATTTTTCCGTCCTCGTTTACATCTGCAAGCAGCTTTTGTGTGTCGGTCAAGGTTATTACACCCATTGATGACTGCAAAACAAGCAATGCATCGGCGGAGTTTATCTTTCCGTCTGTGTTTATATCACCGATTTTATTCGGAAGTGTGGATTTTGGATTGAATTTAAAAGCCGGAACGACGCCTCCGTCAGTGTCACCGGCACCGCAGTAGCCGTACACCCAGCCGCCGAGAACGACTTCGGTTGCACCGTAGGAATTGTTGGGCGAACGAAGCCGCCACCAAGAAGGTCCGTCGTAACTCGAACTTACATATAATCCCTGACACTTTGCGTAATCTGTGCCTTTAAGCTGTCGTGCCGCGTCATTGGCATCGCTTGATGAATCGAAGCCGTATGCACTGTTTGCTGCGTCATAATATGAGATGAGAAAAATTTTGTCGTATGTATCTGCGCTGTCATATGTGCTTGAATGTTTACTCTTATTTTCGAGATGCGATGTTCCGATTTGTGATTTCTCTTCTTCAGAAAAAGCCGTTTTATAAAAGCTGTTATTAAGCCACTGACGGAGTGAGCTTGTCACCCAGTCGGAAGCATAATTCTCACAAGCCTCACTGTTGTAGTATTCACTGCCGTTATAATAAATAAAATTCTGATAAGCCTGCGAATCAATAATTTGATTGCACATAACATAGCCCTCCGAAGGGTCAAGAATACGCCATGAGAGAGGTTCGTATTTAAAATAATATATATTGCCTTTGTTATAACCGTTGTCGTATTGATATGTTTCTGAGGAGGTGTTGCCTGTGCGATACGGACGGTATTGATTTATTTTAACTGCCCGGTATTTGCTGCCATTGTAAGGGATATCCTTATAAAGCATCATACCGTCAACGGGCTTCATGTTGCCGTCATCCGAAGTGCCTGTGCCGATGTAGTAGTTATAGTCTACCCAAGAAATGCTCTTGCCTACGGCTTCTATTTTTGCGATAAGGTCGCTGTCTGTAATCTTGCTCTGAGGATATGAACCGAACTCAATTATGTCGCCGACTTTACATGATGAAATGTCTTTTGCGCTTACTTTCGTAGAAAGCTCAAATCCGCCTATCGGTGCTATGCCGATAAGTAATACTACCACTAAAAGTGCTGATAAAATTCTTTTAAATATCTTTTTCATAAAACTCCCTCCTGCAGTTTAATATACATCTTGATTTTATTTTATTTGGCTTGCTTTGTCAACGTTTTATTGCAAATTATTTGAGCTTTTGTAATGAGTGATGCAATTTTTGATGAAACTTTAACCCCTCCGTCTTCGGCGCAAAGCGCCGAATCCACCTCCCCTAAAGTGGAGGCGATATGTGCTCTGCGTTTTCACTGAGGATAGCTTCAAAATCGGCTTCTCCTCGAGGAGAAGCTGTCACAAAGTGACTGATGAGGTGGAATATCCCAATTTGATATTGCCGGCGGCGGTGCATAGGCACGCTGCCATACAAGTTGGCTCACGGCGCAATTACCGCAAAATTCATATATATAAACGGCAAAAAACGACGGCTCTGCGCTCTTTGCGACGCAGCTTGCTCCGAGCGCAAATTATTACTTGTATTTCGCATTGTTTTGTGCGATAATTATATATATACTTTCCGTATAAAATTTTTTCGGAGGTTCTGTTTATGAATTATAAATGTGCAGTTATCCTTGCCGCAGGTGAGGGAACAAGAATGAAGTCTTCAAAACCTAAAGCAATGGCAGAGGTTCTTTTCAAACCCATGATAGATTGGGTGGTTTCCGCGGCGAAAAAAGGCGGAGCGGAAGAGGTTTGCGTTGTTACGGGCTACAAGAGCGAAATATTAAAAGACCATCTTGACGGCAGCATAGAGACCGTTTTGCAGCAGGAGCGTCTCGGTACGGGTCACGCAGTTATGCAGGCGCGTGATTTTATAAAGGCGCACACGCCCGGCAACGTCCTCGTTTTAAACGGCGACGCACCTTTGATGGATGCCGACACGATAAGCGGAGCACTCGACTTCCACTGTGAAACGGGCAACACCGCAACCGTAATTTCCGCAAAGGTTGCAAATCCTTTCGGCTACGGCAGAATAGAGAGAAACGAAAAAGGCCTTCTCAAAGCGATTGTAGAAGAAAAAGAAGCAAACGACACCCAAAAACAGATAAACGAAGTTAATTCGGGAGCGTTTTG
This sequence comes from uncultured Ruminococcus sp., assembly GCA_900539465.1. Taxonomy (GTDB): domain Bacteria; phylum Bacillota; class Clostridia; order Oscillospirales; family Acutalibacteraceae; genus CAG-488. Next base: position 16,775 of record UQCF01000004.1, read on the forward strand.
GTTTGATTCTTCCGCACTCCTCAAGGCACTCGATATTCTTGCATCTTCTCACGATAAGAGCAAAGAATATTACCTCACCGACGCGATAGAGATTATTCTCTCAAACGGCGGCAAGGCGGCGGCTTATGTTTCAAAAACTCCCGATGTTGTCTTGGGTGCAAACGACCGCGCTCAGCTTTATGAGCTTAACGAAATAGCGCGCAAAAGCGTGCTGACAAAAATAATGAAAAGCGGCGTAAGCATACCCTGCATTGACGGCGTTATGATAGACCCGGAGGCGGAAATCGGCGTTGACACTCAAATTTTGCCGGGCACAATAATAAAGGGCAAAACCGTTGTCGGCAGCGGCTGTTTGATAGGCCCAAACAGCATTGTTGACAATTCAAAAATAGAAGACGACGTTGAGCTTAACAACACACAGGTTTATTCTTCACTTGTAAGGTCGGGCGCACAGATAGGCCCGTTCGTCAGAATAAGACCCGGCTGCGATGTCGGCGCGGATGTAAGAGTCGGCAACTTCGTTGAACTTAAAAACGCCAATATCGGCGATGAGACCAAAATTTCTCACCTCACCTATATCGGCGATGCGGATTTCGGCAAAAACATCAATGTCGGCTGCGGCTGTGCCACTGTCAACTTTAACGGACGCGAAAAGAACCGCACGGTTGTCGGCGACAATGCGTTTATCGGTTGCAGCACCTACCTTGTTGCACCCGTTAAGGTCGGCGACAATGCCTACACCGCGGCAGGCTCGGTTATAACAGAAGATGTGCCGAAGGATTCACTTGCGCTTGCAAGATCGCGTCAGACAATCAAAAAAGGCTGGGTAACGTCCAAAAAACCTTATAAATGGCAGAAATAAGGAGAATATAAACATGAAAAATAAAAATACTTTTATAAAAATAATGAGTTTTCTGATAATTCTTTCGGTTTTGCTCGGTACATTCGGCTGCTCAAAAGGCAAGGACGGCTCCGGCGGTAAGGACGCGGGAGTTGTTGACTTCGGCGATATGAAAGAAGAAAACGGAACGGTAATTTATACTCACAGCTACACCGATAAAGAAACCGGTGAAAAGAAAGAGTACACCGAGGTTGTGGACGTTGACAAGGTCAATATTCCGCAGGTTATCGCAAAGGACGAAAAAATTTCGCAGACAATTAAAGACTCTTTTATAAACTCCGATAAAAAAGAGGACGGCATGACAGATGACGATATAAAAGACATCACCGACAAGCCCGAAAATTGGCGCACATTTTATATTGTGAAGTATATTGAGAATAAATCCGACAAACAGCTCGCGTGCAGCTTTATAAAAGCAGAGAACAACGGCGAAAACGGAATTTGGGTCAAGAGCGAGCTCGGCGCAGAGTATTCGATAGGCCCCGGCAACGCCATGAATATTGAAATTTACGGTATAGCCGATATGTCAAAATACGATTCGGATGAAGCTTTTGAAGAGGCTTTCAAAAAGCTTAAAATAAAGCTTCAGTACACATTTATCGATTCTTCCGAATCCGATATTGACGATTGGAGCAGCGTTACAACCTATGCAATGAATATTAACGGCTGATAAAGGAATACTATGTTTTTAAAGAAAAAAGATTTTTCCTACGCCTCGGCGCCCGAGTTCTTGATTGTGGGCTTGGGCAACCCCGGCGAGAAGTATGAATACACGCGCCATAACGCAGGCTTTTTGACTTTGGACAGGCTCTGCGTTGAGGAAAATTTTAAAATAAACAAAATAAAGCACAAGGCTCTTTTGGGCGATGTGAAAATCGGCGGCCACCGTTGTATAGTTATGAAGCCGCAGACTTTTATGAATAACAGCGGCGAGGCTGTCAGAGAGGCGGCGGGCTTTTATAAGATACCGCCGCAAAATATAATTGTTGTTTTTGACGATATTTCTCTGCCGTGCGGTAAAATAAGAATACGCCGCAAAGGCTCTGACGGCGGCCATAACGGAATAAAAAGCATAATATATCATCTTAAAAGCAATGAATTTCCGAGAGTTAAGGTCGGCGTAGGCGCAAAGCCGCACCCCGATTATGACCTTGCGGACTGGGTGCTTTCAACCTTCAAAAAAGATGAACTTGAGGAATTAAAAAAAGCGGTTTCGGACGCCTGTGAAGCAATAAGGCTCATAACACAGTCAAAAACAGATGAAGCGATGAATCGCTTTAATTAAAAATCAAGCTATAATTCACATCTCGGTTTTAAATATCTGATGTGAATTATAGCATTGTTTTGTTTTGGCTTTTGTGCCGAATGTGACAGGTTACATACCTATGCTGTGGCTTATAGAGTCCATGATGTCACCGGCTGTTTTAGCGGCTTTGTTTGCCATTTTGCGGTATTTGCGGCTCGATCCCGAGCCCATCATCATGCTGCCGGCAACCGCTGTCGCACCTCCGGCTATCATGCCTATACCAACGCCTTTTATAACGGCTGAAGCTTTTTTCTTCATGTTTTTCCCTCCCGTTTGTTTTTTATTATTTTGCCCTTTAAACCTCGGCATATCCCGAAAGGAAGATAAAAAATGTCTACATTAAATATTGTTTTGGTTGAACCCGAAATTCCGCAAAACACAGGCAACATAGCAAGAACCTGTGCCGCAACGGGCGCAAGGCTGCATATAATCGAGCCGATGGGCTTTAAAATCGACGATAAAAAATTAAAGCGTGCGGGGCTTGATTACTGGCATTTGCTTGATATAACTTATTATAAAAATCTTGATGATTTTTTTGAAAAAAATAAGGGCAGTTACTATTTCTTTTCGACAAAGGCAAAAAACAGATATTCCGATGTTGACTACCCCGATAATTCCTATCTTTTCTTCGGCAAAGAAACAAAGGGCTTGCCGGAGGAGCTTTTGCACGACAATCCCGAAAAATGCGTGCGTATACCAATGATAAACGATTCCTCGGCAAGGAGTCTCAACCTCTCAAATTCGGTTGCGATAGCGGTTTATGAGGTTTTGCGCCGGTGGGATTTTCCGGAGCTTTTGTGCGAGGGCAAGCTTACAAAATACGAATGGTAAAATTCGGCACGGACACATTTGCCGAAAAGCTATATTCATAAACGGCGTGTATATGCCGAACTATGAATTATAGCTTTTCTTTATTTATGCACAAAAAGAGATTCGCAGTGTGGTTTGCACCGCGAATCTGTTGCTTCAATGCCAAAAGCATGAAGGTCTGCTATGCCCTATGTCTCGCCTCTTCTTCACTGAGAAAAAGAAACGACGTATCCGTGTTAAGAATATCACGGGCGTCTTTGGTGTTCAGCAGGTCAACCGAAATACCCGAGCAATCATAGCGAAAGCCGATTACTGTGTATTCCCGTACTATCTTGTTGCATACTGACCACACGCTTTGACCCAATTTATAGGGTAGAGCCACGGAAAAGGGCATAATCGCCGAAGGTCCGCCGTCTTCGGCTAGGGAACCTTCTCCGTCATCGGATTTGTTTTTGCAGAAACTGTTCATAAACCCCATGTTTGGAATATTTCTCACATAACATCCCAGACAGCCTAATTCACCTCCTTTAATTATAGAATAATACATTTATACTGTTATTTCGCGCGAATTTTGTAAAATTTTGCGAGCGAGATTAAAAAACGTCAATTTGTTCATAAAATATGCGTTCAATTTGTAAAAAAGCACTATATAATTACAAGTTATGGGATTAAAGCTGTATTGACTAATTATATGCGGCAGTTTATAATATTAAAAATCGGCGTATGGGAGTGAAAAAATGAAAAAAATTCTGATAGTTTCTCATACTATGGAGCTTGGCGGTGCGGAACGCGCACTTTTGGGGCTTCTTAACAATATAGACACTTCAAAATACAGTGTTGACCTTTTTCTTGAACGTCATTTCGGCGAGCTTTATGATTATATCCCGAAAAATATCAACATTTTAAATGAAGAAAAGCATTATGCCTGCATGGGCATATCTGCTTTGCAGGTTTTGAAAAATGGCTGTTTCGGCGTAGCTTTCGGCAGGTTTTTGGGTAAAAAGAAAGCTGCGGATTTTACCGCCGAGGCAGGGCACAAAAACGGTTTTGACGTGTTTATAAATTATTCGCAGAAATATACCTATAAATATATGCCGATGATTTCGGATGAGGAATATGACCTTGTCATAAGTTTTTTGACTCCGCATTATTACGCTTTGCATAAAACAAAGGCAAAGAAAAAAGTCGCATGGATACATACAGATTACAGCGCGGTGGAAATTGACCGAAAATCCGAACTCGAAATGTGGAGCGGCTTTGACCGCATAATATCTATTTCGGACGAAGTGAGCAACAGCTTTTTAAAGGTTTTCCCCGAGCTTCGGGATAAGCTGACGGTTATAAAAAATATGCACCCGTCGCAGTTTATAAAAGAAAAAGCCGCGGAATTTGACGTGTCGGGCGAAATGCCGCGCGACGGCAGTATAAGGCTTCTTTCGGTCGGCAGATTTTGCACGGCAAAGAATTTTGACAATTTGCCTTTTATATGCAAATATCTAAGAGAAAAGCACGGCTTAAACGTCAAGTGGTACATTATCGGCTACGGTACGGATACCGAGCTTATAAAAGACAGCATAGAAAAATCGGGAATGAAAGAAAATGTCATATTGCTCGGCAAAAAATCAAACCCGTACCCATATATGAAAGAATGTGATTTTTACATTCAGCCTTCGCGCTTTGAGGGCAACGCCGTCACGGTGAATGAGGCGCTGATTCTTTCAAAACCGGTTGCAATAACAAATTATTCGACTGCAAAAAGCCAAATAAAAAACGGATATGACGGCGTTATAGTTCCGCTTGAAAATGAAAAATGCGCGGACGGAATTGCCGAATTTATAAAAAATGCGGACTTGCAGAGAGAGATAGCCGAAAACATAAAAAATGAGGACTACTCTTTCAAAAAAGAAATTGAAAAAATCTATGAATTGATAGGATGATATTTTGCCATGATGAATGATCGCACAGTTCAAAAGATAGAAACTATGCTTTTGAATATTAAAAAGCAAATTACGCCGGTTAGAATAAAAATTACCGATATAAAAACCATGGAGTGCGGCTATAAAACGGATAACACCGTTCCCGAAGTGACCGAAGAATGGAGAAGCTTCGGTGAGTATGACCGCTGGGGAATGAATCCGGAGGAGCACCGCTGGTTTTATACAAAGCTCAGAATACCCGATGAGCTTGTCGGCTCGGACGCGGAGCTTTATATAGCCTCAACACCCGAGGACGATAGCGATTGGGACCCTCAGTATATGGCTTATGTTGACGGAAAATTTGTGCGCGGCATGGACTCGAATCACCGCTATTTGAAGATTGACAGCACAAAAAAAGAGCAGGATATACACGTTTATGCTTATTCGGCGCCGTTTGGCGAAAAGTCTGAGTTTTACTGTGAGCTTTGCGTTTTTGAGCGCGAGACCGAAAAGCTTTATTACAACATCGCAGCTCCGTTTGACGCTCTGCCTGTACTCGATAAGCTCTCAAACGAATATGTCACAACGGTAAATCATCTTTATGCCGCGATAAATATGCTTGATTGGCGCGCCCCCGGCTCCGAGGGATTTTTGAGAAGCGTCAAGAAGGCAAATGAATATCTTGAAACGGAGTTTTACGGCAAGTGCTGCAAGGATAACGGCAAGGTCGTTTCGTGCATAGGTCATACACATATTGATGTTGCGTGGCGCTGGACTTACCGTCAATCCAAGGAAAAGGTGCAGCGCACATTTTCATCTGTTGTTGAGATGATGAAAAAATACCCGGAGTATAAATTTATGTCATCTCAGCCGCAGCTTTTTGAGTTTTTAAAAGAGGAATCCCCCGAGACTTATGCCGAGGTCAAAAAGCTTGTGGAGCAGGGCAGGTTTGAGGTCGAGGGCGGTATGTGGCTTGAAGCGGACTGCAACCTCATAAGCGGCGAGAGCTTTGTTCGCCAGTTTATGTTCGGCAAAAGATTTTTCAAAGATGAGTTCGGCAAAGAAAATCATATTCTTTGGCTGCCCGATGTTTTCGGCTACAGCGCGGCAATGCCGCAGATACTTAAAAAGTGCGGTATCGATACATTCGTGACATCAAAAATTTCTTGGAACGAATTTAACCGTATGCCGTACGACAATTTTAACTGGTACGGCATAGACGGCTCAAAGGTGTTCACCGCATTTTTAACGGCACAGGATCTGCTCCGTCAGCCTAAAAATTTTGCGGATAATCACCATATAGTAACTGTTTATACCTCCGGGCTTAATCCGTCCTATGCAAAAGGCTCTTATGTGCGTTATGAGCCTAAAGAGCTTAACAGCAACACGATAATAACTTTCGGTCACGGAGACGGCGGCGGCGGACCCGAGGACGCTCAGCTTGAATACCACGAAAGAATGAAAAAAGGGCTTCCCGGTATTCCGCGCACAAAAATCGAGTTTGCAGGCGATTATCTTGACAGAATACGCACAAAGCTTGAGGATGACCCGAGGCTGCCGAAATGGGTGGGCGAGCTTTATCTTGAGTTCCACAGAGGTACATATACCTCCATTGCAAAAAATAAAAAGAATAACAGAAAAAGCGAGTTCCTTTATGAGAATGCAGAGCTTCTCTCTTGCATGGCAAAGCTTTTGACGGGTCATGAGTACGAGCAGAAAAAGCTAAACGAGGGCTGGAAGATAATTCTTCTCAACCAGTTCCATGATATTATACCCGGCTCTTCAATTAAGCCCGTTTATGACAAGAGCGATGAAGATTATGCCGTTGTTTTTGAAAAAGGCGGCAGCGTGCTAAAATCCGCAAAGAAAGCGATAACCGACAACATCGGCACAGACGGCGGCGTGCTTGTATTCAACCCCAACTCATTCGTGGGCTTCGGTGCGGTGGAGGTTGACGGAGAAGCCGTGTATGCCGAGAATATTCCGCCCAAGGGCTACAAGGTTATTAAACCCGAAAAGGTCAAGGCAGATTATACTTTTAAAGATAAGACTCTCGAGACAAAATATTATACCGTCGAATTTGCCGATGATTATTCTATAAAGAGACTTTATGACAAGCTCAACCGCCGCGAGGTTTTAAGAGACGGCGGCAGGGCAAATGTTATTGAAGCTTATGAGGATTATCCTTATCAGTATGACGCCTGGGAGCTTTCAAATTACTATGAGGATAAAATGTATGAGATAAACTCTGTTGAGGGCACAGAGACCTTTGACGAGGGTGAAAGATTCGGAATTATCGTAAAAAGAAAATTTCTTGACTCCGACTTCAGCCAAAAGATATGCTTCTATGAGCATAGCCCGAGGATAGATTTTGTCACCCTTGCCGATTGGAAGCAGGAGCATTATATGGTAAAAGCGGCTTTTGACATTGATGTGAACACCGACAAAGCAACATATGATATTCAGTTCGGCACAATTCAGCGCAATACCCACAGAAACACATCATGGGACGCGGCAAAATTTGAGGTCTGCGCCCACAAGTTTATGGATATGGGCGACTACGGCTACGGAGTGAGCCTTATGAACGACTGCAAATACGGTCACAACGTCAAGGACGGCACAATGAAGCTCTCTCTTTTTAAATGTGCAACCGAGCCTAACCCGGATGCCGATAAGGGATTGCATTCGTTTACCTACTCTCTTTATCCCCATGCGGGGGATTACAGGCAGGCGGGTACGATAAAGCTTGCGTATGATTTGAATATTCCCATGACCGCTCAAAAAATCGGAAGGCAAAGCGGTCCTTTGCCCGAAGAATATTCATTTGTAAAATGCAGTGCCGACAATTTTATAATAGAAACCGTCAAAAAAGCAGAGGACAGCGGCTCTGTGATAGTCAGAGGCTATGAATGCTTTAACAAGCACACAGATGTAACTCTTGATTTCGGCTTTGATATAAAGAGTGCAAAAATCTGTGACCTTATGGAGAATGAAACGGACGTGCCCGAGGTTTGCGGAAACAAAGTCAGCTTCAAGGCAAAGCCGTTTGAAATAATCACTCTTAAAATCAACTGAGTTTTGAGAGATGAAGGACGTTAAAATTAAATCGGTCATTTTTGCTGCGGTAATTATGGCAATAATATGGATTACGGCATTTTCTGCACAGTGCATAAATATTGACGGCAGGCAGGGCAATGCCGAGTGGAGCGACAGCGAGCTTCACTTTCTTGAAGTTCCCGATGATTTCGGCAATGATGTAAAATTTGCCTATGTACGAATTGTAACAGTGCCCGAAGAGAATAAAATCTTTTTGTGCATAGGCATAGAATACGGCAATATAAACGATCTGAACCTTGCAGGTGCAACCGTGTCTGTTTGCGGCGGTGCAGAGATATATTTGAGTGCCGACGGAACATACAGATGTACCGATGACTCTTATGCCGTTAAAACAGCGGCAAGCTGGTATGATTATTCAAAAAATGCGGTGATAGAGGCCGAAATTGTCAAAGCTCGGCTTGCCTCTCGCGGAAACCTAAAATTGAGAATAATTGATACTTACGGCAAAAGTTCAAATCTTTATACTGTTGATTTCGGCGAGGCGGTCGAAAGTCGGAGCGATAAAAACGCGACGGAGAAAAGCTCCGCTTCAAAAAAGACAAAAGAAGCCGCAACTGAAAAGCGCGGTACATCGGCGCGCGCAGGCAACGATTTCACATATAAACTTGCCGAAAGTGTTAAAAATACCGTTTTGCAAAGCGGCGAGGGCAAGACGCGGCAGTCTTTAACAGATGAAAACGGCAGCGTGCTTACAGATGATTTCACTGCCGTACCGCCGAGCAGAAGTGAAGAAAACAAAAAGCTGTATATTGTTTTGGGCTCTGTTTCGGCAGTTGCGGTTGCCGCTTCTGCGGTGCTCGGTTATATTCGCAAAGAAAAAGTGTCTGCGGCAAAGCAAAATAAAAATCAAGACGAATAGCAGAACTTTTTATATCGGATTTTCGGTTCTTTTGAACAAATTTAATATTTTTTGAAAAAAGTGTTGACATCAGTGCTTTAAAGTGCTACAATCACTGCATAAACAACAAGGAGACAGAAAAATGCTCAGATTTTTTAACGCATCTGAATATTATTACTTTTACTTTATCGGCTCAACTGATAAGGTCTGTTTCCCTGCGGCTTAAAACAAAAACTGAAAGCATATAAAAGCTTTGGGTTCCGCGGCGAAACGCCGCGGAACCTTTTTTTTATTTATCAGGAGGAAAAATTATGGTACTCACATTAAAAAAAGACACAGATAAAAAACAGCTCGACACACTCACCGCATGGCTCAACAGTCAAAACATAAAAGTGCATATCAGCAAGGGCGAGAGCGTGACAATAGTTGGCCTTGTGGGCGACACGAGCAGACTTGACACAGACCTGATTCAGGGTCTCAGCATGGTAGAAAATGTCACAAGAATAACGGAGCCTTATAAAAATGCAAACAGAAAATTTCACCCGGCAGACACAGTTGTGGATATAGGCGGCGTTAAAATCGGCGGAGGTCATTTTCAGCTTATCGCAGGTCCGTGCTCGGTTGAGTCAAAAGAGCAGATATGCTCCATTGCCGAAGATGTAAAAAAATCGGGCGCAGGACTTCTTCGCGGCGGTGCGTTCAAGCCCAGAACTTCACCCTACGCTTTTCAGGGTATGAGAGAAGAGGGCTTAAAGCTCCTTCTTGCCGCAAAGGAGAAAACGGGTCTTCCGATAGTGACGGAAATAATGGACGCCTCACACATAGAACTTTTTAAAGATGTGGACGTTTTTCAGGTCGGTGCGCGCAATATGCAAAATTTTGAGCTTCTTAAAGAGCTCGGCAAAACCGACAAGCCCGTGCTTATTAAAAGAGGTCTTGCCAACACCTTGCAGGAGCTTTTGATGAGTGCCGAATATGTAATGGCAGGCGGCAACGAGAAAGTGATTCTTTGCGAGAGAGGCATACGCACCTTTGAGACCGCAACAAGAAACACTCTTGATATTTCTGCTGTGCCCATGCTTAAAAAGATGACTCACCTGCCTGTTATCGTTGACCCCAGCCACGCGGCAGGTATCGCGGCTATGGTTCATCCGCTCTCGCTTGCGGCGGCGGCAATAGGCGCGGACGGCATAATGATAGAGGTTCACAACGACCCCGAACACGCTTTGTGCGACGGTCCGCAGGCACTCACACCGAGCGAGTTTGATTCTCTTTCAAAAGATGTGGAAAAAGTGCTCGGTGCAGTCGGCAAGTCGATAGGTTGATGGAGGGTGTATTATGGTAATCGGAGTAGTCGGTCTTGGGCTTATAGGCGGTTCAATGGCAAAAGCGTTAAAAGAGAACACAAAACATACTGTTTTGGGCTATGATATAAAGCTCAGCGAGATTTATGCCGCAGAGCTTGTCGGCTCGGTTGACGGTGCTCTCGGCGACGAGAATATAGGCGAGTGCGATTTTGTTATTGCCGCGGCATATCCGCAGGGAGTTATAGATTTTGTAAAAAATAATGCCAAAAAGTTTAAAAAAGGTGCAATCGTCATAGATTGCGGCGGCACAAAAAGGGTGGTTTGCCGCGAACTTTATCCTGTTGCGGATGAAAACGGCTTTGAATTTATCGGCGGTCACCCCATGGCGGGCACGCAGTTTTCGGGTTTTAGACATTCGAGAGCAAACCTTTATAAGGGTGCCACAATGCTTCTCGCTCCGCAGGATAAAACAAGCATTGAGACAAGAGAAAAGGCGAGAGACCTTTTTCTTGAAACGGGCTTCGGCAGAGTTCAGTTCACAACACCCGAGCAGCATGACCGTGTTATCGGCTACACCTCGCAGCTGCCGCACATAATCTCAAACGCATATGTCAAAAGCCCCAATGCTTTGGATCAGCGCGGATTTTCGGCAGGCAGCTACAAGGATTTATCGCGTGTGGCAAGGCTGAACGAGCCGATGTGGACGGAGCTGTTTTTAGAAAACAGAGAGAATATAATTTTTGAAATAGATACGCTTATAGAGAATTTGAAGCAATACAGCGACGCGATAAAGGCAAACGACGCCGATGCGCTGATTGCGCTTTTGCGCGACGGAACACAGAAAAAAGAAAGGGCTGATAAGGGTGTCTCAAACAGTAAGAATTGAAGCCTCGGGCAGTTATGACGTTGTTATAGGCAAGTCGCTTTTAGATTCTGCCGGCAAAATGTGCGGCGAGATTTTTTCCGCAGGCAAGGCGATGATAGTGACCGATGACAAGGTTGCGCCGCTCTACCTCGAAAGAGTAAAAAAATCTTTTGAAAACGCCGGCTTCACCGCAGCCGAATTTATATTTAAAAACGGAGAAGAGTCAAAAAACATTAACACACTCTCATCTTTGCTTGAGTGCATGGCAGAGAATAAAATAACGAGAAGCGACACGGTAGTTGCCCTCGGCGGCGGAGTAACGGGGGATATGGCAGGCTTTGCGGCGGCGGTTTATTTAAGGGGCGTTCGCTTTGTGCAGATACCCACGACCCTTTTGGCGGCGGTGGATTCATCTGTGGGCGGCAAGACCGCTGTTGACCTCAAGGCGGGCAAAAATCTTGCAGGCTCGTTTTATCAGCCGTCTGCCGTGATTTGCGATATAGAAACGCTTGATACTTTAGACGACGCGGTCTTTGCACAGGGCATGGCAGAGGTCATAAAATACGGCGTTATATTTGATAAAGACCTTTTTAATCTAACAAAGAGCGGCGACGTCAAGGGCAATATTGAGCACATAATCAAAAGGTGCGTTGAGCTTAAAAGAGACGTTGTTCAAAAAGATGAGCACGATAACGGCGAAAGACAGCTCTTAAACTTCGGTCATACAGTAGGTCACGCGATTGAAAAGTGCAGCGGCTTCACCGTTGCACACGGCGAGGCAGTGGCAATCGGCATGGTTATAGCCGCAAAAGCCGCATATTCTTTGGGCTGGTCAAAAGAGGACTGCACGGCCGATATAATCACCGCACTTAAAAACAATGCTTTGCCTACGGAGTGCAAATTCTCTGCCGAGGAGCTTTTTGAGGTTGCGCTCAATGATAAGAAACGTTCCGGCAGCAGTATAAACCTCGTTATCCCCGAGATCATGGGCAAATGTGTGCTCAGAAAAACAGATGCAAACGACGTACTTGAATTTATAAAGCGCGGTGTATAACATGGACACAAAGGTTACACTTAAAAATACAGACGGAAAAATTTCTGCAATACCGTCAAAATCAGACGTTCACAGGGCACTCATCTGCGCCGTTTTGGCAGACAGAGAGAGCCGTGTGAACTTTGCCTGTTCATCGCAGGATATAGACGCAACAATATCCTGCCTTGTATCGCTTGGCGCGGAGATTAAAAGGGACGGGTGCGGAGCGACGGTTGTTCCGATAAAAGAGGTCAAAAAGAATATTTTGCTCGATTGCGGCGAGAGCGGCTCCACCATAAGATTTATGCTGCCCGTTGCGGCGGCGCTCGGTGCCGAGGCGCGGTTCACCGGTCACGGCAGGCTTTCGCAAAGACCGTTGGAACCCCTTGCACGGGTTATGGAGAAAAACGGCTGTGAATTTTCTCGGCTCGGCGAATTTCCGCTGAAGGTCGGCGGCGAGCTTAAAGGCTCTCGGTATGAAATAAGAGGCGATGTCAGCTCTCAGTATATTACGGGGCTTCTCTTGTCCTTGCCGATATTCGGCAGGGGAGGAAAAATAACGGTTATTCCGCCGATTGAATCAGAAAAATATATTGACATGACGGTTGACACTATGAGAAAATACGGTATAGACATAAAAAAAGACGGCAATGTTTTTTCTGTGCCGAGCGGCTCTTTTTATAAGGTGCAAAACAACGTCTATTCTTCTGACGGCGACTGGTCAAACGCGGCGTTCTTTCTTTGCGCGGCGGCGATAAACGGCAATGTAAAATATGAGGGAGTATATAAAAACTCGCTTCAGGGCGATAAGAAAATTGTATCTGTTTTAAAGGATTTCGGCGCAAACGTCACATGGGGCGATGACTTTGTTTCGGTCTCATCATCGGGTCTTAAAGGCATCGATATAGACGCTTCTCAAATCCCCGACCTTGTGCCTGTGCTTGCGGTCACCGCGGCGTTTGCCGAGGGCAAAACAAAAATTTATAATGCCGCGCGTCTCAGAATAAAAGAGAGCGACCGACTTGCCGCGATAACAAAGTCGCTTCAAAATATCGGTGCCGAGGTTAAAGAATACCCCGACGCACTCGAAATAATCGGCAGCAAAAATGCAAAGTACCAAGGAACGGTGGACAGCTTTAACGACCACAGAATCGTTATGTCAATGGCGGTTGCTTCGTCAAACGGCGGCAGCATCACAATAAAAAATGCCGAGGCAGTTAACAAATCGTATCCGTCATTTTTTGAGGATTTTAAATTATTAGGAGGAAAATGCGATGTCTTGCAGTTTCGGTGACAATATAAAGCTTACCGTTTTCGGTCAGTCTCATTCCGAGAGTATAGGCTGTGTGTTAGACGGTGTGCCGGCAGGTGAGAGGGTAGATATTGACTCTCTTCTTTCGTTCATGGCGCGGCGCGCTCCGGGGCAAAACGCATTTTCAACTCCGCGCAAAGAGGCAGATATACCCGATATAGTTTCGGGCATAACAGAGGGTATGACCTGCGGCGCACCGATATGCGCCGTGATAAAAAACACAAATACACGCTCGGGTGATTACGACAAATTAAAAAACACCCCGAGACCGGGCCATGCGGATTTCACCGCTTTTATAAAACATTCGGGTCATAACGACGCACGCGGCGGCGGCAATTTCTCGGGCAGAATGACGGCTCCGCTGTGCTTTGCGGGCGGAGTTTTGATGCAGATATTAAAAAGGCGGGGCATAGAGGTTGCCGCGCATATTTACAGCATAAAAGATGAATATGACGACACAGCCGATCCCGTAACGGGCGATATGGAAAAGCTTAAAGCCGCACAGAAAAAGCCGTTCCCTGTTATAAACGACGCGGCGGGCGAGAGAATGAAAGAAAAAATCCTCTCTGCAAAAAAAGAGGGCGACTCCGTCGGAGGCATAATCGAATGTGTTATAACGGGTGTGCCGGCAGGCGTGGGCGAGCCGATATTTGACGGAATAGAAAACCGTATAAGCGCGTGCGTTTTCGGTGTGCCTGCGGTTAAGGGCATTGAGTTCGGCTCGGGCTTTGCGGCGGCTTCGCTTTTCGGCAGTGAAAATAACGACGCATTTTGCTTTGATAAAGACAAAAACATAAAAACAAAAACCAACAATCACGGCGGAATTTTGGGCGGAATATCATCGGGTATGCCGATAGTTTTCAGAGTGGCAATGAAGCCCACGCCCTCAATAGCCAAAGAGCAGATTACCGCCGACCTCGCTTCGGGTGAAGAAAAACCGCTTGTAATCGGAGGGCGGCATGACCCGTGCATAGTTCAAAGAGCGGTGCCGGTTATTGAATCGGCGGCAGCTCTGGCGATGGCAGATCTTTTGCTAAACAGGTGATAAAATGGAACTCGACTTAAATAAAATCAGAGAAGAAATAAACGAAACGGACGACAGCATTGCAAAACTCTTTGAAAAAAGAATGAATCTTGCGGGCAAGGTCGCAGAATATAAACGCCAAAATGACATGGCTGTTTATGACAGAAAAAGAGAGCGCGATATAATCAACCGCGTAAGCTCCGAGGTGAGCGAGGATTTAGGCTCGTATGCAAAAATTTTGTATTCAACCATGTTTCAGCTCAGCCGTTCATATCAGTTTAAACAGCTGTCTTCGGAGTCGCCCATAACTCTTAACATGAAACGTGCGCTTGAAGAAACTCCGCAGCTTTTTCCGCAGGCGGCAAAGGTCGCTTGCCAGGGGGTAGAGGGCGCATATTCTCAAAGTGCGTGCGACAGGCTTTTTAATAACCCCGATATAAAATATTACAAAACCTGGGAGGACGTCTGCAAAGCTGTTGAAAACTCAGATTGCAGATACGGTGTTTTGCCGCTTGAAAACAGCACGGCAGGCACGGTCAATGCGGTGTATGACCTTTTGGGCAAATATAAATTTTATATTGTCAGAAGCGTTAAGCTTAAAATTTATCACAGCCTTCTTGCAAAAAGAGGCACAAAGCTCGAGAATATAAAAGAGATAGTTTCTCACGAGCAGGCAATCAGGCAGTGCAGCGAATTTATTTCTTCTTTGGGCGATGTTAAGGTTACGGTTTATGAAAACACCGCCGCCGCGGCAGAGTATGTTTCAAAATGCGGCAGAAATGATATTGCCGCCATCGGCTCGCCCGATTGCGCGGAGCTTTATAACCTTGTCGGCATAAGAGACGACATTATGAACACCGACAATAACTACACAAGATTTATCTGCATTTCAAAAGAACTTGAGATTTATCCCGGCGCACACAAGACGAGCGTTATTTTCAAAGCTCCTCACAGACCGGGTGCTCTTTATGACGTGCTTTCAAAATTCAGAGCGGTGGATATAAACATCAGCAAGCTTGAAAGCCGACCCATACCCGGCAGAGATTTTGAGTTTAAATTCTATATAGACGTTGCCGCTTCGGTTTACAGACCCGAGCTTACTGACCTTATAAACGAGCTTGACTCAGAGCTTGAATTTTTTGATTATCTCGGCACCTACACAGAGATTTCTTGAGGAGGCAGAGCATGAAACCTTTCGGACTTCTCGGCAGAAAACTCTCTCACAGCATTTCACCCGAAATTCACGCAGAGCTTTGCGATTATGAATATCTGCTTTTTGAAAAAGAACCGCAGGAGCTTGACGGATTTTTTGAAGAAAAAAATTTCAGCGGACTGAACGTCACAATACCTTACAAAAAAGACGTTATAAAATACTGCTCGGCTCTTTCGCCGGCGGCAGAAAAAATCGGCAGCGTAAATACAATAACCATAAAAAAAGACGGCACGCTTTTCGGCGATAATTCGGATTACTTCGGCTTTTCTTATATGATAGAAAAAAGCGGAGTGCAAATTAAAGATAAAATCTGCCTTATACTCGGCACGGGCGGCGCTTCGCTCACGGTGAAAGCGGTGCTTTGCGACCTCGGCGCAAAAGAAGTGATTTTTGTTTCGAGAAGCGGAGAAGTGAATTATCAAAATATCTATGACGTTTGCTCTTCGGCTCAGGTGATAGTCAACGCAACGCCTGTCGGTATGTACCCGAATAACGGAGAAAAAGTTATTGATATAAGCCGTTTTAAAAATCTTTGCGGAGTGTTTGACCTCATATACAATCCCTCGCTTACGCCGATTTTGTATGACGCAAAAAATTTGAATATTCCCTATGCCGGCGGACTCAATATGCTTGTCGCTCAGGCACATATGTCGGCGGAAGAATTTATCCAAAATAAAATTCCGCGCGAAAAAATCGAATCGACGGTAAAAAAAATAGAAAAATCGCGCAGAAATATTGTGCTTATAGGTATGCCCGGCAGCGGCAAAAGCACAATGGCAAATTTTCTCGGTCAAGAGCTTAAAAGAGAAGTTTTTGACACTGATTTAATGACAGAAGAAAGATGCAAAATAACCATACCCGAAATGTTTTCAAAATACGGCGAAAAATATTTCAGAGACGAAGAGACAAAATCTGCCTGCGAAGCCGGCAAAAAAAGCGGCGTGATAATAGCGACCGGCGGCGGAGCGGTTTTGAGAGAAGAAAACAGATATTTCTTAAAACAAAACAGCATAATTGTTTTGCTTAAAAAGGACGCGTCCTTGCTTCAAAGAGACGGACGTCCGCTTTCTAAAAGCCTTGAAGAAGTTAAAAGAATAGAGAAAGAGAGAAAGCCGATTTATGAGGGCTTTGCCGATGTCACGATAGACGTTGACCCAGACGAGAGCATAACCGGCAAAAAAATTCTCGAAAAATTAAAAGGAGAGATACTGTGAAATTTCTCATTATAAACGGACCGAATATAAATATGCTCGGCATAAGAGAGCCGGGGATTTACGGCGCGCAAAATTATGAAGCACTGCTTGAGTTTATAAAAAAATCCTGCGACGAGCAGGGTGTTGAGTGCGAGTGCTTTCAGTCAAACCACGAGGGCGCGATAGTCGATAAAATTCAATCCGCTTACGGCAAATTTGACGGCATCGTTATAAACCCTGCCGCATATACTCATACGAGCGTTGCGATTCTTGACGCTTTAAAAGCGGTTGCAATTCCTACGGCAGAGGTTCATATATCCGATATTTCTCAGCGTGAGGATTTTCGCAAATTTTCTTATGTGAGCCTTGCGGCAAAAAAGACAATTTGCGGTCTCGGCTTTGAGGGATACAGGCAGGCGATAATTTTCCTTAAAAATTTATCGGGGGAAAAATAAAATGAAAAGAATATCAAAGGTCATTTCTTTGGTTCTCGCATTGTCACTTTTATTTTCTGTTACGGCTTTTGCCGAGCCCGGCTTCACTTTCACAGAAGACGAGCTTCAAAAAACGCGCCTTGAGTGGGAGGATATACAGGCTGATAATTCTGTTATCACACTCTCGGTAGGCGAAAATTTTAACGACATTTCATTCTCTTGGCTGTCCGACTTTTTTGATGCAAAACCCATGCTTAAAATCAGCAAAAACAGCGATATGAAAGACAGCGAAAATATTTCGGTCGAGAGCAAAAGCACCGTTCTTTTGCGCCGCTCAAACAAGGCTTATGCAAAGGGACTTGAAGAAAATGAAACCTATTGGTATTCTTATACCGAAAACGGTGCTTGGAGCGAACCCGAAAGCTTTAAAATCGGCAGCAAAGATAATTTCTCTTTTATCTTTGTTTCCGATTCTCAAATAGGCAGATCGGGCGACCCCAAGGATAAAAACGTTTTGATAAACGACACCTGCGGCTGGCAGAGAACGGTTCGCATGGCATCCGAGAGAAAACCCGACGCGTCGTTTATTCTCTCGGCAGGCGATCAGACCGAGCACGGCTACAGCCTTACGCAATACAAGGCGTTCCTTTCGCCCAAAGAGCTTCGCAGCTATCCGCTGGTGAACGTCATAGGCAATCATGATTTTTATTTTCCGTGCTATACATATTATTCCGCAAATCCCAATCAAATAAAAGAAAAACTCGCTTCACCTGCGGGCAACGGATTTTATTTTTGCCGCGGTGACGCACTGTTTATAATTCTCAACTCAAACGATATGTATGTGCCCGATGCGGCAAAGCTTATAAAAAGTGCAATTGATGCTTATCCAAAAGCAAAATGGCGAATTGCCGCACTTCATCTGAGCGCGTATTCGGCATATCAAAGCGACGGCAAATTCGTGCTTGAGAGAAGCGTTTTCGCACCGCTTTTTGATACATATTCTATAGACCTTGTTTTAAGCGGCAACGACCATATGTATTCCTGCTCATACCCCGTGCGCTCCGGCAAGGTCGGCGAGGGTACAACCTATCTTCAGGCATCCTCCGCCTCCGGCAGTAATTTCGGCACGCCGAAGCAGGAGCAGAGCAGATATTCGCGCTTTGTTTTCAGAGAAAAGACCGCGACGTATTCGCTGCTTGATGTGACGGGCGAAAGCATAGACGTAAAAACCTACACTACGGACGGAGACCGCGAGATAGACTCATTCACACTGAATAAAGAGAGTGAAAGCACAGAACCCGCCGAGCGCATTGTGATTTATGCCGTAAGCTTTATAAAAACGCTTATTTCGATGTTTAAATGAGGAGGATTTGAATGAAAAAGATACTTAGCATCTTCATGGCTCTTGTGATAGCCGTTACGGGTCTTTCTTTATCTGCGCTTGCGGCAAAAAAAGATGTGACGCCCGTGATAATTGTCGGCGGAGTGGGCACAAGACCTTATTACAAAAATTTGGGCGAAGATAACGAAGAGTCCGTATTCCCGCCTACGGTAGATTATGCGAGCGTAATTTCAAAAGCTGTTGTCGGCATTGCTTCGGCAATTTTGACAAGTGATATTTCAAAGCTTTCGTCTGCGGTGTCCGTAATTCTCGAAGAAACTTTTGACGGCTTTATGTGCGATGAAAACGGTAATTCAAAATATGACAATGTTTCGACTCCGACCTATAAAGAGTCAATTGCAAATTATGATTTCGACTATGAAAACGATGTTCCGGAAATTGCCATTGCAGGTACCTGCGCCGATAAAATAGGTGCGGAAAATGTTTATTTTTATAACTATGACTGGAGAATTGACCCTTGCGGCAACGCAAGCGGACTAAATACGGCGGTAAAAAAAGCAAAAGAAGAAACCGGCAGCGACAAGGTCATACTCATTCCGTGCAGCATGGGCGGCGTGCAGACTATGGCTTATCTTGAAGAGTACGGTTATAACGATGTTGAAAAAATAATTTTTATGTCGTCGGCGCACAAGGGACTTCTTCTTGTCAGCGAGCTTTTCGGCGACAATATTGAGATAGACCAAAAAAATATTTTTATGTTTTTCTCAAAGCTTTTAAATATCGGCAACGAAAATACAGACAATGTTTTTGATTTTATCTGCTCATATTTGGGCTCGGCACCGTACCTAAATAAATTGTTTGAAAAGATAAATGATTTTTCTCTTGAGCTCAGCAACGAGACGGTATATGAGACTATGAGAAAAGTTTTCGGCACAATGCCAGGCATGTGGGCGTTTGTGTGCGATGATTATTTTGACAAAGATTTCGACTTTATGATAAACGGCAATATGAGCGAGGAGCTCATAGCCAAAATAGAGCATTATCATAAAAACGTCGGCTCAAAAAATAACGAAATACTCAAAGAGGCTGCGGCAAACGGCGTTGCGATAGATGTGTTTTCTCACTATGACAGGGGCAGCGTTCCCGTAACGCAAATGGCAAGCGCAGAGGGTGACACTCTTATCGAAACCGTTTGCACAAGCATAGGTGCATATGCTTCACCCGTTGGCAAAACTCTCGGCGAAAATTATGAGCAGGTCAAAAATTGCGGCGGACATTCTCATGTTTCAAAAGATTTAAAAATCGACGCTTCGACATGTCTTTTCCCCGACAGCACATGGTTTATAAAAGGCGAAAAACATGTCGGCTGCAAATACGGCTCGGATTACGGAAAGCTCATAAGTCTTCTCATAACTTCAAAAGGGCAGGACAGTGTGTATGATTACCCTGAATATCCGCAGTTTTTAAAGTCGGATATAAAAGAAATGACACTGACAGAAATAACCGAACCCGAAAAAGAAATTGATTTAAAGAGCGAAATAAAAAAGCTCTTTGAAAGCATAAAAAATATAATCGGCTCAAACGTTTAAGAGGAGGAAAGGTATGGCTAAATTAAAGGACATTGATAAAAAGGCAGAGAGTAAAGGCTCCGGCATGACCACGCTGTGGCAGTTTGTGAAATTTATATTTGTGAGCCTTCTTGCAATGATTGTGCAGTTTGCTTTGCTGAATGCACTTCGTCTTATACCTGCTATTGCAGAGCTTTATAACGAGCCGTTTAATTGGTTTGTTTTTGACTACCCGGTTAAGGACGGAGGACTCGGCTACTTCATAGCCTTTAACACAGCAAACATTGCGGCGCAGATAGTTGCATTTTTTGTCAATAAAGAAAAGACGTTTAATTCGTCCGCAAATGTTGCGGTCACTTTGCCCATATACATAATCTTTACCGTGGCGCTTATTTGCTTCTCGGCATGGCTTTCTCCGACACTTTACGGCTTGTTGGTTCACTCTGCCGGTTGGAGCGAGGGACTTTCGGCAAATGCTGCAACAATGGCTTGCAGTGCTATACAGTTCTTCCTTTATTTCCCGGTGGATAAGCTTTTAATGCACAAGAAAAAAGAAGATTGATTAAAATGCGGCTGTGCAGACCCTGCACGGTCGTATTTTCGTTTTTTTTAATAAGATTTGGTGTCATATTTCTACATTTAGATTTATTGAACAGCTCTTTTAATTGTGTTACAATATAATGAACGTATATTTATACGAGTATTTTATTTAAGGAGTGTTCGCATACTATGGCAAAATCCACCAAAACTGCCGAGGCGGCAGCAGCGACTACCGTTAATCACATTCCAAAAAAAGAATTCTGGATTTTTACAATTGCAGCATTGGGTCAGAGTCTTGTATATAGCTGTATGTCAAGCTATGTAACCGATTATTACATAAACGTATTAAGACTTGCACCGATGTTCGTTTTGCTTTTAATGCTTCTTGCAAGAGTTTGGGACGCAATCAACGACCCGCTTATGGGCATGATAGTTGACAGACACAAGACCAAATGGGGCAGAATGAAGCCCTATCCGGTTATCACCGCAATCCCGATTGCGATACTCACAATACTGATGTTCTACAAGCCCAATCTCGTAGACGGACCGCTCATGGTATACACAGCGGTTGTTTATGTTATGTGGGGAATGATTTATACCTCAAGCGACGTTCCGTTCTGGAGTTTGCCGAATATTATGACCCCGAACCCCGAAGAGCGCGGCAAGCTTATTTCTCTCGGCCGTACCTTCGGCGGAATTTCTACCGGAATAGTTACGGTTCTCCCCATGATTATAGGACCTGTCCTCAAGGGTATGGGATACTCCGACGTTGAAGCAGACGAGAAAAAATATATGATAATGGCTCTTTCCTGTGCCGTTATCGGCGTAATTGTTTTTTCAACCGTTTCTTTCTCCGCAAAAGAGAGAATACATATTCCCAACGCAAAAAGCAAAAAGGGCACAGGAGAAAAATCTACCCTTTACCGCATATTCCACTGCAAACCCCTTATGCTTATAGTTCTTGCAGGCACGCTTTCTTTCGGCAGATATATGCTTCAGGCGGCGGCCCCCCATGTTGCGAGATACGCGGGCTTCCATATTAAAGACGATTTTCAGTCAAACGTCACCGCGGTTGCGCTTATTATTCAGGTGTGCGCCGCAATCGGTATGTTCGGCGCAATGATAGTTGTTCCGTTCCTCTATAAAAAATTCAACTACAAACAGCTTATGATATACACCTGCATCGCAGGCTTTGCGGCGAGCGTGATAACCTGTGTTATAGGCTGGTCTACACACAATCTTTATTTCTGCATACCCACAATGATAATTTCGGCTATCCCCCTCGGCGTTATCAACGTTGTTTCTTATGCCATGGTTTGCGACAGCCTTGATTATATGGAGTGGGAGACCGGACACAGAGACACGGCTCTCGGCTCTGCCTGCCAGTCATTCGTCAACAAGCTCGGCAACGCACTTTCTACCGTTATGATAATAGCAATGTATATGCTTGTTGAAATCGACGTAAACAGCATGTATGACAGCACGGGCGCAGCAAGCATAAATCTGAGCTCAAATCAGGAGTTTGCGATGTTCGCACTTGTCACCATAGTGCCCGGCATAAGCCTTCTTCTTTGCGCTATACCGATTTTCTTCTATGACATCGTAGGCGAAAAGAAAGATAAAATAACAAGAGAACTCGCACAGCAAAGAGCCGAAAAAGGCATCACTGTTGAATAATAAATATATTAGCGGAGGTTAATTATGAGTTATATTGAATTTGACAAATCACGTCCTATCGACCTTATCCCCATGGGCAGAATGGCAATAGATTTTAATCCGGTTATTCCGCCTTTTCAGTCGCTTGTTGAGGCAGATACCTTCAAAAAATATGTCGGCGGTTCGCCTGCAAACATTGCAGTAGGTCTTGCAAGGCTCGGCAAAAAAGTCGGTTTTATCGGCAAGGTTTCGGATGATCAGTTCGGCGACTACGTCACAAAGTTTTTTGATGACGAGGGAATAGACACCTCGCACGTCACAAGAGCCAAAAACGGCGAAAAGCTCGGTCTTACATTCACCGAGATGCTCTCACCCAAAGAGAGCAGCATACTTATGTATCGCGACGGCGTTGCTGATCTTATGCTTGAGCCTGCCGATGTTGACGAGGAATATATCGCAAGCGCAAAGGCAATTCTTATAAGCGGCACGGCTCTTTGCCAAAGCCCGTCAAGAGAGGCTTGCCTCAAAGCAATGTACCTTGCAAAAAAGGTCGGCACAAAAATTATTTTTGATATTGACTACCGCCCCTATAACTGGAAGAGTGCGGACGAAATAGCCATCTATTATTCAATCGTTGCAGAAAACAGCGATATGATAATGGGCTCACGCGAAGAGTATGACCTCACAGAGGCTATAACGGCTCCCGGCAGAACAGATGAAGAAACTGCCGCATATTGGCTCTCAAAGGGCAACAAAATAATCATAATCAAGCACGGCAAAGAGGGCTCAACCGCTCACACGGCAGACGGCAGCTTTAACATAAAGCCTTTCCCGATTGATAAGATTAAATCTTTCGGCGGCGGCGACGGCTACGGTTCTTCGTTTATCTATGGTCTTCTTGAGGGCTGGGATATTATCGACTGCCTTGAGCTCGGCAGTGCTTCTGCTTCGCTCCTTATAAACGCACACGGCTGCTCGCTGTTTATGCCGTCCCTTTCGGATCTTCAGTCTTATATCAAAGACTGCAAAGACAAATACGGCGACATGGTTGCAAGAGGCTGATTTTGGCAGAAACAGTGTAAAAATTACACTGTTAAATTGCCGTAAAATTTGCCGTTGACATATTATACCTGTTCGGGCAACGCAGGATATACGGTAATTTTTAATAAAATATTTGTTGCCTGAAAGGCTATGGTGATTAAATGTTTGCATACCCCGAGTTTGACAGCGAGGGCAAAAAAGTTCTCTCAACTGCCGAGAGTGAAATGATGATGGATATAGTGACCTATAAAATGAAAAAGGGCGATAAAAAGTCATTTTGTTTAGATAAAGACGAGCTCGCTTTGATGCTTGTTCTCGGCGCGGTCACTTTTGAATATGAGGGCAAAAAGGTTTCTGCAAAAAGAGGCAGCCTTTTTAAAGAGGGACCCTCAACGCTTCATGTCTCAAAGGGCACGAAGGTGAGCGTTACTGCCGATGAAGACAGTGAGCTTCTTTGCCAGAGCACAGAGAATGACAAAGACTTCCCCTCAAAATACTATGCCCCGGATGACTGCGACTACTTCACCTCCTGCGAGGACAAGTGGGAGAATACCGCCGTCAGAGACGTGGTTACCGTTTTTGACTATAAAAATGCGCCTTATTCAAACATGGTTCTCGGCGAAATACTCACCCGTCAGGGCAGATGGTGCAGTTATATTCCGCACAGTCACCCCCAGCCGGAGGTTTATTACTACAAGTTTGAACGCCCCGAGGGCTTCGGCGCCTGCTTTATAGGCGAGAGCGCACACATGATAAAAGACGGCAGCGTCGGCTGCTTCCCCGGCGGACTTAACCATCCGCAGGTAACAGCACCGGGCTACCCGATGTATACGGTTTGGATGATTCGTCATCTGCCCGGCAATCCGTGGCTTGACCGCGTTGACGACGAGCGTTATATGTGGCTCAACGGCGGCGAGACGCAAAAATTTGTCAGAGAGACTAAATGATGAAATGGGTCTTTTTGTGTTTAATTCTCGCTTTGGTGATTTTTGCCGTTTGCGGAATTGACAATAAGCTCGTTTTAAAAGAATATATCGTTAAAAGCAAAAAAGCAGAAAAAGAAGTTAAGCTGTTGTTTTTATCCGACCTGCACTTTCAAAAAAGAGAGAAAAATTCGGATAAGCTTTTTGAAATAATCAAAAAAGAAAATGTCGATTGTATTTTGCTCGGCGGAGACATTCTTGACAAATACAGCGATGATACAGGCTTTGCGGCGGCAGCGGATTTTGCAAAAAGAATTGCGGAATTTCACAAAGACTGCTTCTTTGTATCCGGCAATCACGAGATAGAGAGCGGCAGGGCAGAGGAGTTCATAACTATGCTTGAAAAAAGCGGGGTTAAAGTCCTTTGCGGCGACGCGGTTCTCTTCACTGCAAAAAACTTTCAGCAAATATATATTTGCGGGGTTGACAATGCCGCTTTGGGCGAAGAAGAGGTCACAAAGCAAAAAGAGAATATTATAAATACGATAAAAAACAGCAGCACTTTCAGCGTACTTTTGCGTCATGTGCCCATGTGGGTGCAGGGCGATGAAAATTTTGACCTTATCCTGAGCGGTCACAATCACGGCGGTTTGTGGAGGCTGCCGAAAACCGAGTTCGGCGTTGCCGGAGGAGGAAAAAAGATTTTTCCGAAATATGTTCACGGCAAATACAAAATCGGCGGCACCGAGCTTTTGGTAGGTAGCGGAATCACCACCGCGACCTATTTGCTTCCGAGGATTTATAACCCGCCGGAGGTACTACTCGTGAGGATAAAACCGGAAATTTAATTTCTAAGCGGAGGTTTGATATGAGCGAAAAAAATTATAAGCCGGAGACTGTTCGCCTCACCGCAGGCGAAGCGGTTGTTAAATATCTTGACAACCAGTATGTCACGATAGAAAAAGACGGCGAGATGATCGAGAACAAATTTGTCGAGTATTTTTATACAATATTCGGCCACGGCTGTGTTCTCGGTGTGGGCGAGGCACTCTCACAGGCAGAGCACACAATAAAAGTTATGCAGGGCAGAAACGAGCAGGGCATGGCTCAGGCGGCAACTGCCTATGCAAAAATGAATAACCGCATGAAGATTATTCCCTGTATGTCTTCAATAGGCCCCGGTGCGGCAAATATGGTCACCGCGGCGGCAACGGCAACAGTCAATAACATTCCTCTGCTTCTTTTTATGGGCGACACTTTTGCTTCGCGCCAGCCCGACCCTGTTCTTCAGCAGATTGAACAGCTATGCGACGGTACAGTTACCACAAACGACGCTTTCAAGGCCGTTACACGTTATTTTGACAGAGTGACAAGACCCGAAATGGTAATGACCGCTCTCACAAACGCAATGAGGATTTTGGTTGACCCGGCTCACACGGGCGCGGTTGCAATCGCAATGTGCCAGGATGTTCAGGGCGAAAGCTATGATTATCCCAAAGAATTTTTCAGAAAGCGCGTTCACCTTATAAGACGTCAAAAGCCCGATGATTATGAGGTCAAAAACGTCGCCGAAGCTATCAAAAAGGCCCAAAAACCGCTCCTTATTGTCGGCGGTGGCGTAAGATACAGCCAAGCGGGCGAAACGGTTCGCGCGTTTTGTGAAAAGCACAACATTCCCTTTGCCGAAACCCAGGCGGGCAAGAGCGTTATAAAATCGAGCCATGAGCTGAATGTCGGCGGCATAGGCGTAACGGGCAATGCGAGCGCAAACATTCTTGCGGACGCGGCAGACCTTATAATCGGCGTAGGCACAAGATTTACGGATTTTACAACTTCTTCAAAGTGGCTCTATGCATCTTCACAGGTCGTCACCGTGAATGCGAGCGAGTTCCACGCAGGCAAGCTTGATGCAATTCAGCTCGTTGCCGATGTTAAAGAGGGCATAGACGCACTTGAAAAATATCTCGGCGATTATAAAACAGAGTATAAAGACGAAATCAAAAAGGCCAAAGACGTTTGGGCAAAAGAGATGGCAAGGCTCTCTGCCGTTACATATCCGTCAAAGGATTTTGAAACCGAGATAAAAGCCCATACAGACGGCGTTGTAGAAGATTATAACAAAGCTACCGGCGGCGTTATTTGCCAGACGGCGGCACTTGCGCTTATCAGAAAAATTATACCCGACAATGCGGTTGTTGTCGCTTCGGCAGGTTCACTCCCCGGCTGTATGCAGAGAATGTGGACCACAGATGAAAAAGATTCTTATAATATGGAATACGGCTACTCCTGCATGGGCTATGAAATAGCGGGCGCGTTCGGCTCAAAGCTTGCAAAACCCGAGAGCGAGGTTTATGCAATGGTTGGTGACGGCAGCTATAATATGCTCCACTCAGAAATGCTCACCGCTTTGCAGGAGGGCAAAAAGATAAATGTAATGCTCTTTGATAATGCCTCTTTCGGCTGCATAAACAACCTGCAAATGGGTCAGGGTGTTGCTTCGCTTTGCACCGAGGCTCGTTTCAGAGACGGCGATAAGCCCATACGCGAGGGCGAGTTTATGAATATAGACTATGCCATGTGCGCAAGGGGCTACGGCTATGTCACCTACACCGCAAAGACGATGCAGGAGCTTGAGGACGCTTTGAAAGACAGCCTCAAGCAGACTAAGCCCACGCTTATTGACATAAAGGTTTTGCCGAAGACCATGACGGACGGCTACGGCAGCTGGTGGAATGTCGGTTGTTCGGATATTCCGAGAAACGACGGCGGCAAAGCGGCTCTTAAAGACAGACAAGAGCATTTGAATACGGCTAGAAAATATTGATATAGAGAGGTTTTAAAAATGGATTCTAACAAAATTAAACTCGGCATTGCGCCCATAGCTTGGACTAATGACGATATGCCCGATCTCGGCAGTGAAAACACCTTTGAGCAGTGCGTGAGCGAAATGGCTCTTGCAGGCTTTGAGGGCTGTGAAGTCGGCAATAAATACCCCAAAACCGCAGAGGGTATTCATGAATATCTCGATATTCGCGGTTTGCAGATCTGCAACCAGTGGTTCTCATCATTCATTCTCACAAAGCCCTTTGAAGAGGTAGAAAGAGATTTCAGAGCGCAGTGCGAGTTTCTCAAGGGCTGCGGCGCAAAAAGAATAGGCGCCTCCGAACAGAGCTACAGCATACAGGGTCAGATGGATACACCCGTATTTGAAAAGAAATATGTTATGAACGACGAAGAGTGGAAAAAGTTTGCAGACGGACTTTCACGCCTCGGCAGCATTGCAAAAGAATACGGCATCACTCTCGTATATCATCACCACATGGGCACAGTTGTTCAGACTGCCGCCGAGGTTGATAAAATGATGGAGCTTTGCGACCCCGAGAGCGTATATCTTCTTTTTGACAGCGGTCACCTTGCTTATTGCGGTGAGGACTATATGGCTGTTCTCAAAAAATACGCAAAGAGAATTAAGCACGTTCACCTCAAAGACATCCGCCCCGAAATCGTTAAAAAGGTTAAGGAGGAGCACCTCAGCTTCCTTCAGGGCGTAAGACTCGGCGCATTCACGGTCCCCGGCGACGGCGCAATAGATTTTGCTCCGATTTTTGACGAGCTTGACAAAGCCGGCTATGAGGGCTGGATGCTTGTTGAAGCAGAGCAGGACCCTGCTGTTGCAAATCCGTTTAAATATGCTAAAATGGCAAGAAAATATATTGCTGAAAAAGCAGGAATATAACTTTTGGTAAATTTTAAAGAGGAGATAAATCAAATGTCCGCAGAAAAATTAAAGTATTTTGTCAACGGCGAGTACGTTGAGTCAAAAACAGACAAGTATTATGACCTTGTGAACCCCAGCACGGGCGAGATCACAGGCTACGCTCCCTGCTGCACAAACGACGAAGTTCTCGGCGCGATTGCGGCGGCCAAGGCGGCTTTCCCGTCATGGAGCGCAACACCCGCAATAAAAAGAGCACAGGTTTTGTATAAAATCCGCGATCTTCTTATTGAGCATATGGAAGAGCTTACCATGCTCGTTGCAGAAGAAAACGGCAAGTGCTGGTCAGAGGCAGAGGGCGACGTTCTCAAAGCCAAAGAGGGCACGGAGCTTGCAACACAGGTTCCCTCGCTTATGATGGGTGAGAGCATTATGGACGCTTCAAAGGGCTATGACACGGTTAAATACCGTGAGGCAATGGGCGTTTTCGCAGGCATAGTTCCCGTAAACTTCCCCGCCATGATTCCTTTCGGCTGGATGGCTCCCGTTTGCATAGCAACCGGCAACACCATGGTTCTCAAGGCCGCAAGCCTTACCCCCAGAACAGCGCTCAGAATAGCAGGTCTTTATAAAGAGGCAGGCGTTCCCGACGGCGTTATCAACATCGTTACCTGCTCAAGGAACGAGATTAACACTTTGCTTGACAGTGAAGACGTTCGCGGCATCACATTCGTCGGCTCAACACCCGTCGGTAAAATTATATACGAAAGAGCCGCAAGGACAGGCAAAAGAGTTCAGTGCCTTTGCCAGGCAAAGAACCATGCCCTTGTGCTTGAGGACACACCTATTGAGAGAACGGTTGCAGGCGTTATTAACTCTGCATTCGGCTGTGCAGGTCAAAGATGTATGGCTCTGAGCTGCTGCGTAGTTCAGGAGAGCATTGCGGATAAATTTGTTGCAGAGCTTAAAAAGCAGGCTCAGAACATAAAAGTCGGCCCCGCATATGACAAGACCTCTAAGCTCGGACCGATTACATACGAAAAGCACTATAAAGAAGTTCTTGCGGATATCGACAAGGGCGTAGCCGAGGGTGCAGAGCTTGTTCTTGACGGCAGAAATTGCGTTGTTGAGGGCTATGAAAACGGATTTTATGTCGGCCCCACAGTCTTTGACAAGGTGACGGCAGATATGTCTATCGGTACCGAGGAGGTTTTCGGCCCCGTCCTTTGCATAAAGAGAGTTAAAGACTTTGAAGAGGGTCTTAAAGTTATGAACGCAAACCCCTATGCAAACGGCTCCGTTATCTTTACGCAGAACGGTTACTATGCAAGAGAGTTTACCCGCCATACGGACGGCGGCATGGTCGGCGTAAACGTAGGCATACCCGTACCGATTGGATTCTTCCCCTTTGCGGGTCATAAAAACTCATTCTTCGGCGATCTCCACTGCCTCGGCAAGGATGCTTACAGATTCTACACCGAGAGCAAGTGTGTAACAACACGCTGGTTTGATGAGGAAGAAATGAAAAAGACAGAAGTCTCAACTTGGGACGGCACCATCTGATTTATACCGAAATTTGAAAGGATTGATACTATGTTAAAAGTCGGCATTATAGGAGCAGGACGTATCGGCAAGGTGCACTGCGAGTCAATAATGAATTATGTTAAGAGCGCAACCGTTAAATCGGTTGCAGACCCGTTCCTTAACGATGAAACAATCGAATGGGCAAAGGGGCTTGGCATCAACGAGTTCACAAAAGATTATCACGATATTTTGAATGATAAAGAGATAGACGCGGTTCTTATCTGCTCTTCAACAGATACTCACTCAAAAATTTCTCTTGAAGCAATCGCGGCAGGCAAGCACATTTTCTGCGAAAAGCCGATAGACCATGACGTCAACAAAATTCTTGAGGTTAAAAAGGCTCTCGAGAACAGCGGCGTTAAATATCAGGTAGGCTTCAACCGCCGCTTTGACCACAACTTTGCAGCGGCGCGCAAGGCTGTTGCAGACGGTCAGATAGGCGATATGGATATTCTCAAAATCTGCTCAAGAGACCCCGGCGCACCCCCGGTTGAATATGTTAAGGTTTCCGGCGGCATCTTCCTTGATATGACTATCCATGATTTTGATATGGTCAGATTCATGTCCGGCGCAGAGGTTGAAGAGGTATTTGCTTACGGTGCTGTCAGAGTTGACCCCGCAATCGGCGAAGCAGGCGACATCGACACAGCAGTTATCTCAATGAAGCTCACAAACGGCGCTATCGCAGTTATTGATAACAGCCGCGAAGCAAGCTACGGCTATGACCAGAGAGTAGAGGCTTTCGGCCGCAAGGGTCAGATTGCCATCGCTAACGACAGCGAATCAACCGCAGTTCTCTCCGACGCCGCAGGCGTACATTCCGAGAAGCCTCTCTACTTCTTCCTCCAGAGATATATGCAGGCATATGTTGCCGAAATCAGCGAGTTTATCGACTGCGTTGTAAATGATAAGCCCGTCAACGTCGGCATCGACTGCGGCCTCCAGCCCGTTCTTATCGGCCTCGCCGCTAAAAAATCTCTCGTAACCGGATTGCCGGTTAAGGTGGCGGATATTGCCGCTGAATACGGCCTTTAATCTCTGACCGTCGTCAAATTCCGGGTACGCGTTACGGCACATGAAGAATCGGTCATTTGTAAGCATATAATGGTTATTTTACTTTTTATGCTGTTATTGATGATTAAAATGTACTAAAGTCAGCAATAATCGGACAAGCTATCCGATTGTTGCTGACTTATTTTTGTTCGCTTAATATAATGTTGTTTAAATTACGGTGCTTAGCTTGTCAATTGTTTATGAGGGGATTGCTGTTAATATTTTGAGTGTTTGCATCTGTAGCCGTCGCTTCGGATGTTGTATTAAAAGTATCTACAAAATAGCCGTCAGTTGATTTATGCCCGTCAAGAGCTGCCCATATTATTACAATTGCAACAATTAAAACTGCGACTGCAACACCAATAATGATAACTCTGTGTTGTCTGTAATTCTTTTTAATTTTTTGCGGTTCTGTATCGGAAATCGACTGATTCGCTATGTCCTGAGGGGTTCCGAATTGGTCGTATACTTTATGGATATCGTCAATATTATTTTCTTCAACAAAATTGATAACGCTGTCGCGCAAATCGCTTATGACGGCATTCTTTTGAGATGAAGAACAAATCAAGTTCTTTTTTATTTCGGCAATATACTCATTGATTTCTTTGTTAATTTTGCTCATCATTATGAACCTCCCTGTCAAGTATCATGGCAATGCCTTGGGTTATTTCGTCGTACTCATTCAAAATTCGGCTTAAGTATTCCTGCCCAGAGGGTTCAAGGTGATAATATTTGCGAGTTCTCTTAATGCCGACCGTTCTTGAATAAGTTGACAGGTAACCGGCTTCTACCAATTTATAGAGGATAAGATAAAGAGTGCCCTCAAGCATGATGAAACGACCGCCGCTTTTTTCTTCAAATAACTGTGTAATTTGATAACCGTAAAGATCCTCTTTAGATAACAAATAAAGAACAAGTATTTCCGTACATCCTCTTTTAAAGTTTTCCTGATTTTTACCCAAGCACATCAACCCCATTTTTGATTTATATATATAATAAAGCAAAATATTATTGTTGTAAATACTTTTGCACCAAATATATATTGACAAAATATATTTGGCGTTATATAATCAAATCAGAAAGTCGGTGTGGGGCATTAAAGCTGATTATTTAAAAGTTATTGCCGCAATTCGTTTGTATAATAAAACAACCTTATGTCTTTTGCCGACATTTAATTAGCTTGATTTAAGTATTATTTTATAAAAAGTAATATCGTTTTTTTCTGCTTTTTTAATCGTTTTGGCTGATTTTAACAGAAGCGTTAATCAATATGATAAAATTGCTGTACGGAGGTATAAATTATGAGAAAGATTTTCAGCATGATAATGACTCTTTTAATGCTATTTACAACATTTATAGCCGACAGTAAAGTGTTCGCAATAAACTATGGAGATGATTTACAAAAATTTATCAATGAATCAACAGAACTTCTTTCGTTCAAACCTGAACATTTGATTGAAACAAACTCTGTAAATAACGATAATATTGAAAATAAGGATTTTTCTACTTGCAGATTGATTGTGAAATCCGACAAGAAGCCTCAAAAGCTTAACTCTGTCGGAATGGCAAGCGGATTTAAAGATTATTATATAATTCAGTTTAAAAATGAAGATGATACAAAAAAAGCATACGATTATTATTCAAAGTTTGACTACATAGATGTATGTGCCGATGAGGATACAGGGGCTTTTACGGCAATAGAATTCGGCGGAATGCTTGATGCAACCGAGAATGTCAACGCTTCAAATGAAGATGAGAATCTTACATATGACGGCGTTCCGGACAGATTAAATTCTTGGGGCAGTGAGGTGTCAGGGGCTTATGCTGTTAAGGATTATTTGACGAAGAATAACAGTGCCGTAAAAAATGATGTAACCGTAGCTGTTGTTGACAGCGGCATTGAATATGATCATGATTTTTTCTCGAACAAAAAGGATAGGCTTGAGAGAACAAATTTTACGGTTGTGCACGATAAAAAAGATGATGAATATGATGTGCTTGGTCACGGAACTGCGGTAACAAGTGTTATTTTGGATTCCACACCTGATAACGTGAAAGTCAGAAATTATAAAATATCCGATGACGGAAGCTTTACTTATTTGGATGTGACAGTAGCAATTCTGCAGGCTGCTATGGATGGTGCCGATGTAATAAACTGCAGTCTATCAATTTTAAGTAATTATAAAAATGCAGATTGGAATATGCTTTCAGATGCGTTGGAAGAGGTTTATAATCAGGGCTCTTTGATTGTGTGCAGTGCAGGAAATTATATAAATATATCACGTCAACCTGCGGTTACTTTGCCGAGTACATCTGATTATGTGCTTAGCGTAACGGGATTGGAAGAAGATTTAAAGCCGACTTACAGTATGGGAAAATGCGTTGATGTGTCCGCCCCCGGAGTAAACATACCGACTGCATATAAAAGCTCATATAAATATCTTGACGGAACATCTTTTTCATCGCCCATAACCGCCTCGGTTTGTGCGGAAATTCTCACATTAAATCCGTCTTATACTCCTGACATGCTTATTGACAGAGTTAAGGAAACGGCTGTTCCTTACGATGATTCTTGCGGCTTGGATGGAATGCCGAGCGTTTACGGAACTGGCTTTGTTGATGCTGTCGAAGCAACGGGAATTAAAAGAACAAGTAAAATTGACGTTAGCTTAAACGAGGGAGATTATAAAAGCGAAATAAATCTTACGCTGACAACATCGGATGATGCTGAAATTTATTATAGCGTGGATCAAAGCTACCCGACAAAGGAAAACGGAATTTTATATAAAGAACCAATAAAAATATATTCGGATCAATTTATTGTAAATGCTGTGGCATATAGTGACAACAATGTCCCGAGCAGATTGTTTTCCGGTGCATACCGTTCTTCAATTTTGGAGAAAGAAAGCAGCTTTGAAATTGACGAAGACGGTGCCATAACAAAATATAACGGAAACTTATCTGACATTGTTATACCCGATACAATTAATTCAACTAAAGTTACCAATATACTTCAATCGGCCTTTGCTGATTCTCAGGTTACGGGAATTGTTTTGCCACATACGGTTAAAACGCTTGGAATGTTTGAAACGGAAGATATATCTGTAGATACCTTACTTGCATATAGGTCTTTTTACGAAAATCAGTCATTAAAATACATTGATGGAGAATCCGTTGAAGCTATCGGAGACAGTGTATTCTACAAATGCTATAAATTAGCAAAAGTAAATTTTCCGAAATGTAAAGAGATAGGGGAGTGTTCTTTTTATCTTTCAAATGGTTTGCATCGGTTGAACCTGCCCAAAGTCGAACGCCTCGGAATAGAAGCGCTCGCATCCTGCAATATGTATAAATTATGGTTGCCGGAACTTAAATCATGTGCCGATGAAGCATTTAGCAATAGCTTTTTTTACAGCATATATACACCGAAGTTTTCTTTTGTTCACGACGGGGAATATACAACAATGCGCCCGGATATTTTAAATCATACGAAGATTTGCAATCCGCTTGATTGGTCTGAAGCGGAGGATTTAAAATTGAGCCTTTGGGGTCATGTAAGCAGTGAAAATGTTTTCAGAATCGAATTTTCTAAACTAAAGAATTTATATGATCTTCCGGGCCCGTTCTCAACTCTTGTTTTACCGTCAACGTTGGAATACATGCCGAAAGATTTGAGTGAATATAAAGATTTTTCAATTTACGGCGATATACTCCCAACCTACACAATTTACGGTTCGTCAGGAACATATGTTGAAGAATGGGCAAGCAAGAATGAAATAAAATTTATCGAAGTAACGCCGGAAACCGCTGTAATAACAGACCTGCCGAAATATTACAAGCCATACATGGGCGAGCTTGAGGCAGATGTTGTTGGTTTTAACAGGCAATATCAGTGGTATGCAAATGATGTCAACAGCAATGAGGGAGGAACGTCGATTGAAGGCGCAACAGGCAAAACCTTTAATCCTGCCGATTATTATGCCCCGTATTATTACTGCGTGGTAACGAGTAAAGACGGCGATTTTGACCCCATAACTATCAAAACAAGCGCCTGTGAAAACAGAACGGTGAAATTGTCTGCAGATTATTCCTGCGTTGATTTAGCTTTGAGTAAAGTTCCCGCCGATTTATCCTGGTATACAAAAAGGAGCAGAGATGAACTGACAAAAGCGATTGAAGCCGTAGAATATAATCTTGACAAAACAATGCAAGATAAAGTGAACAAATTTGCAAAGGATATTGAAACAGCAATAAATAATCTTGAGTCAATAAGCGTAAAGCTTGATAAAACTGAGGTCGATTTACACTGTGACGATTCTTTAAAAATAACAGCGGAGTGTGAATCAAAGGTTACCTGGAGTTCAAGTGCTCCGAATGTTGCAAAGGTTGACGGGAACGGTGTTGTAACGGCGGTAGGAAGAGGGACTGCAACAATAACCGCTGCTGCCGAGAACGGCGAATCGGACTCATGCAAGGTAACTGTCAAGTTTACTTGGTGGCAATGGATTTTATATATTGTCAAAACAGCAGTCAACTTTATATCGGATATTTTAAGTTGGCTTGTTTAAACCGAAAGCTTTGTGCTAAAAATCCTTTGCTTTGATTGACAAGGCTTTTTTACTGTGATATAATAAATAAAAATTACTCGATTCGGAGGTTTATTGCTATGAAACATATAAAGACTGTTAAAACCCGCAACCTTTGCGAGAGCGCAAAAAAAGGCGGCTGCGGTGAGTGCCAGACTTCTTGCCAGTCAGCCTGCAAAACAAGCTGCGGCATTGCCAACCAGGCTTGCGAGAGCAAAAAGAGCAAATAATCGGCAGTTTAAAACTATGATGCCGCCCGGCAAAAGGGCGGCATTTTTAGCATAAGCGATAAACATATTCCCAAAACCAAGGAGATTAAGATGATTCATCAGTATAAACAGTGCGGCTACAACATAGTTCTTGATATTTGCTCGGGTGCGGTGCATATTGTTGACGACATTGCATATGACATTATTTCACTTTATGAAAATAAAGAGAAAGACGAGGTAATAGCCGAAATTTCTAAAAAATACGGCGATGTGCCGAGAGATGAAATAATAGAGTGCTACGACCAGGTAACAGAGCTTAAAAACAGCGGCGAGCTTTTTACAGAAGACAATTTTGAGCCGATGGCAGGCGAGCTTAAAGCAAAAACATCGGGCGTTATCAAGGCACTTTGCCTGCATATTGCGCACACCTGCAATCTCAACTGCTCATATTGCTTTGCAAGTCAGGGCAAATATCACGGCGAGCGTGCGCTGATGAGCTTTGAGGTCGGCAAACGCGCGCTTGATTTTTTAATAGAAAATTCGGGTACACGCCGCAACCTTGAGGTCGATTTTTTCGGCGGCGAACCGCTTATGAATTTTGATGTTGTAAAAAAACTCGTTGAGTATGCAAGGAGCATTGAAAAAGAAAAGGGTAAAAACTTCCGCTTCACTCTCACAACAAACGGCGTGCTTGTGGACGATGATGTTATAGACTTTGCAAACAAAGAAATGAGCAATGTCGTTTTGAGCCTTGACGGCAGAAAAGAGGTTCACGACCGCTACCGTGTGGATTATCAGGGACGCGGCAGCTATGATACAATTGTGCCGAAGTTTCAAAAATTCGTCAAAGCGCGCGGCGGCAAAAATTATTATATGCGCGGCACTTTTACCCACGCAAATCCCGATTTTTTAGAGGATATAAAAACCATGCTCAATCTCGGATTTACGGAGCTTAGCATGGAGCCGGTCGTTGCCGCAGAGGGTGATGAGGCTGCTTTGACCGAAGAGGACAAGCCTGTTGTTATGAAGCAATATGAGGAGCTTGCGGAGCTTATGCTCAAAAGAGACAAAGAGGGCAAGCCTTTCACATTTTATCATTATATGATAGACCTTGCGGGAGGTCCCTGCATATACAAGCGAATTTCCGGCTGCGGCTCGGGCACCGAATATATGGCGGTCACACCGTGGGGCGACCTTTACCCATGCCACCAGTTTGTAGGCGACGAAAAATTCAAGCTCGGCGATATTTGGCACGGGGTTGAAAATAAAGAAATTCAAAACGAATTTGCCTCTTGCAATGTTTATGCAAGAAGCGAGTGCCGCGATTGCTGGGCAAGGCTCTATTGCTCCGGCGGCTGTGCGGCAAATGCATACCACGCGACAGGCAGTGTAAAGGGCGTTTATAAATACGGCTGTGATTTGTTTAAAAAGAGAATGGAATGTGCCATAGCCGTTGCCGTCGCAAGAGAATTCGGTGACGAGGAATGAACACCCCGATTATTGATTTTGTAAAAAGATACGCGCAAAGCAAAGCGGTCAGAGCGCACATGCCGGGGCACAAGGGCGTATCTCTGCTCGGTATGGAAGCATTTGACATAACCGAAATCGACGGAGCCGATAATCTGTTTGCTCCGAGCGGAATAATTTCGGAGAGTGAAAAAAACGCAAGCGAAATTTTTTCATCCAAAACTTTTTATTCCGCGGGCGGCTCGACGCTTTGTATTCAAGCAATGCTTTATCTGACGGCTTTGCTTGCCTCCTCACGCTCTGAAAAGCCGCTGATTTTAGCCGCGAGAAACGCGCATAAATCATTTATAAACGCGGCCGCTCTTTTGGATATTGATGTTCGGTGGATTTTTCCGAAAGACGGCACATATTTCAGCGGAACAGTAACCGAAAAAGAGGTTAAAGACGCAATAGAGGGCTGCGGCGATAAAATAACCGCGGTTTATATTACCTCGCCCGATTATCTCGGCAATATTTCGGATATAAAAGCAATATCAAAGGTTTGCCGTCAAAAAAACATACTGCTTTTGATTGATAACGCGCACGGGGCATACCTCAAATTTTTGCCGCAATCAAAGCATCCTATGGATTTGGGCGCAGATATGTGCTGTGATTCGGCGCATAAGACATTGCCAGTACTCACGGGCGGCGCGTATCTCCACATAGCCGACGGGGCAGATGAAATACTGAAATCAAAAGCTGTTGAGGCTATGTCTGTTTTTTCTTCAAGCAGCCCGTCATATTTGATTTTGCAGTCGCTGGATCTTTTTAACGGCGGGGCAGAGGAGTTTAAACAAAGGCTCTCATATTTTTTGCCTAAAGCAAAAGCTTTTAAAGAAAAAATAATTTCATTGGGCTTTGAAATTTGCGGCGACGAAGAGCTTAAAGTAACACTAAAACCGAAGTCTTACGGCTACACGGGCGGCGAGTTGGCACTCACTTTGGAAAAAGAAGAAATTTATCCCGAATTTTATGATTGTGACCACCTTGTTTTAATGCTCTCCCCGTATAACA
The DNA here is from genome assembly GCA_900539465.1 of uncultured Ruminococcus sp. Taxonomy (GTDB): domain Bacteria; phylum Bacillota; class Clostridia; order Oscillospirales; family Acutalibacteraceae; genus CAG-488. Next base: position 54,781 of record UQCF01000004.1, read on the forward strand.
CCGACGAAGAGTTTGAAAGAATTTTTGATGTTTTAAAACGCATAAAAAGAAAAGACGCGATAAAATCACGTCCACCGAAGCTTGTCAAGCCTAAAGCCGCAATACCTGCACACGAAGCCATGCTTTCACTCGGCGAAATTTTACCTGTGAAAGATTGCTTGGGCAGAGTTTCGGCGTCCTCGGCAATTTGCTGTCCCCCTGCCGTGCCGATAGTCTCCTACGGCGAAGTGATAGACGAAGATGTTATAAAATGTTTTGAATATTACGGAATAGACCGCTGCAGCACAGTAAAATAAAAATCCCTTTGCATTCCGAAAGAGTGCAAAGGGTGTTTTTTTATTCGTCCGCCGCTCCGTCAAGCGTTTTGATAATAAACGGCAAAACTTCTTCTTTTTTTATGTTGAGCACGGTTGCAAATTCGCCATATAAAAGAGACTCCGCATCTTTTAACATATGCTCGTCGATTTGATGAAGCTTTTTGCCGTTCTCGGCAATCTCTGTTTTGTGCATGTGAATTGATTTAATAACTTTCACAAGGCTTTTGCAGTCGCCGCTGCCGATAATTTTTTTATATTCGTTTTTTCTTTCGAGGTCGTTCTCAATCCAGCCTGCGGTGCTGTCCGGCATAGAGGCAATTATTTCGTCAACCTCTTCTCTTGATAAAATCTTTCTTATTTTTGAGAGCATTTTTTGATTGTCTGCGGGTATATAAAAAGTATTTTGGCTTGATGAAACGGGCTTTAAAATATAATATTTTGTTTTGCCCGAGCCAAAGTCCAGCTCCGTAATTTCTTCAACGGTGCAAACTCCGTTGGCTGCGTATAAAACAGTTTCTCCTACGTTTAACATGATTTTTCCTTCCGTGATGCATTTGTTCATAAAAAAACAGTTTGAAACAAGCGACAAGTCCCTGCTCCAAACCGTACGTTGTTATAATTATTATATCACAATTTGTCGGTTTTGGTAATGGGCAAAATCAACAAAAAATAAATTTGTGTTGATGTGAACGATTTTGTTTGATATAATTGAAAAAATTGCTTTCGGAGGGACTTGCGGTGAAAAAATTTTTATCTCTTTTTATGAGCGCTGTTTTGATCTTTTCGGTTTGCTCCGCAGCGGCGTATGCAAGCGAAAATGACGGCGGTTATTCCGATTATCCCGTTGTTGTTGTGCCCGGTTACGCTTCGTCGCCCATGTACAGAATCGACGAAGAAACGGGCGAGAGAATACACGTCTGGAACATTATGACAGATGAAATAATCGAGGCTTTTTTCTCAAGAATAACAGATGTTTGCATAGGTATCAAAAAGCTGACGCAGGGCGATGCTGAATACATTGCAAAAGCCGTAGGCGAAGAATTTATCAGAATGTACGGCGACCTTGCCTGCAATGACGACGGCAGCAGTGTTTATGATGTTAAACGCTACCATTTTGACCCTGCCGAGACGAACGACGTATATCTTATGGAAAAATATCCCGACAGCAGTTTTTGCCGCTTTGAGTCCGAAATAATGGGCGATTATTCGCAGTACATCGGGCACGAAAATATTTTTAACTTCGCGTGCGATTTCAGAATGGGCGCAGTTGCCTGTGCGGCGGAGCTTGATGAATATATAACGGCGGTTAAAGAATATACGGGCAAGGATAAAGTAAATATTTTCTCAATCAGCCACGGCGGTCAGGTGACGGGCACATATCTTTCTGTTTACGGCGAAAAGGGTGATGTTAATAATGCCGTTATGACTGTTCCCGCACTCGGCGGCTCGGCGGTTATATATGATGTTCTTACCCAGAATATAAAATTTGACGAAGAAGAGCTTCTTCGCTTTGTTGAATACGGTATGATGTATGAAGAAGATTATCATTTGCTTTTAGAGTCCGATTGCCTCGGCTTTGTTGACGATGTCTTAAATGCATTTGTTCCGTATGTTTTGGAGGTTCTCGGCAACTGGGGCAGTATTTGGGATTTTGTGCCGAGCGAATATTATGAGAAGCTTAAAAATAAATATCTCGATAAAGACCTCAATGCAGAGATTATAAAGAAAAGCGATTATATGCACTATGAAATAATGCCGAGCTTTGCCGATAATTTTAAAAAGGCACAGCAGGCAGGGGTGAATATTTCGATTATCGCGGGCTGCGGCTTGCCGATAGTCACGGGCAGTCAAACATCTTCTGACGGAATTATAACGACAAAATCATCAACAGGCGCATTGTGTGCGAATATTGACGAGAGATTTTCTGACGGATACACGCAGAAAATATCCTCTGCGGATTATAAGGTTTCTCCTGCGATGGATACGGATATATCCTGCGGATATTTGCCGAATAACACATGGCTTATAGAAAATATGTTCCACGGAATGATGTATAAAGATTCGTATTCCGATGATTTGCTCGAAAAGCTTCTTTTGACCGACGAGATAGAGGATGTAAATTCCGACCCGAATTTTCCGCAGTTCCATGCAAACACCAGCCCGTCCTCGGGCATATGGGCGGCGTTTGATAACAGCAAAGAGGGATTTGTTTCGTCTGCCGACACGAAGCTTACGGTAAAAAATCTTTCTACAAAATATAAGCTCAAAATAATGTCTGTCAAAAATAATATGGGCTTAAAATTTGACTTTGCAAACACGGCGGTTTTAAACCCGGGCGAGACGGCAGAAATTTCTTTCAGCGGCAAGCTTCAAAATACCGGACTTGCGAAGAAAGAAATCGTTATTGACTTTGTGCTTCTCGGCAGTATTACTCCGCTTTGCGAAAGGACTCTCAACTTCACTTTGATGAACGGCGAAAACGCTCTTTATGACGGGAATAAACCGACCTCGCCGCTGTGTGAAAAAAATCTTATTGACCGGTATGCACCCGAGAATACAGTCGGATTTTTAAAGCGTTTTGGGCTCGAACAGACGGCGGTTATGGTTGTGAATATTATAACGTCATGGGTCGGCATATTACTCGGAGGCTTTAAGAAGTAATTATTTGTTGAAATCAAAATAAATTTATGCTAAAATATTAAACAGAAATATTGGGAGATGATTTTATGGGCTTTTGGGTATATATGTTGGTGCTTGTGCTCCTTGTTCCGCTTCTTATGATATTTTTCGGCAGCAGATTTGAAAAAGGTGCGCCGGAGGATGTAAATGCGTTCATTGCTTACCGAACAAGGCGTTCGACGGTGAACGGCGATACATGGCAGTACGGCCACAAAAAGTTCGGTCATCTTTGCAAGCTTTTTGGGTTGATAGCATTGCCCGTGTCAGCGGCAATTATGGTTATAACCGTCAAAATGTCGCCCGACGCCGCAAATATTTTGGCAACGTTTGTTATCGGTGTTCAGTTTGTAATGTTCTTTGTGCCTGTTATTTTAACAGAGAAAGACCTCAAAAACAGCTTTGACGAGATTGGCAGAAGAACAGAGGAGTCACTCTTAAAAGAGCAGGAAGCAGAAAACAAAAAAGCACAGAAAAAAGAAAGCAAGCCCGCTAAAGTAAAAAAAGAAAAAGCGACCAAATAATATTAAGCAGAACCTCAGATTTAACCGAGGTTCTGCTTTTTTATCGAAACAATTCTTCAAAAGACAGGTTCAGCATATCGCATATTTTTTGAATATTTTTTGTGCTCGGTACGCTGTCGCCGCTTTCATAGTGAGCGATTGAAGAACGGTCGATGTTCAGCTTTTCCGCAATTTGCTTTTGCGTTAAGCCGTTTTTTATGCGTGCGGATTTAAAATTTTCTGCGAATCCCATTTTTACCCTCCGAAATAAAAAATGCGCAGCCCGAAAGCCGCGCAGAAAAACGCAAGCTCCGATTTGCTACCACACAAAATTTTCAACACCATACATGCGAAAATAGAGCCCACATTTTTACCTAAAAAATGTGCACGTATGCTGTTGAATATAAAATTTTGTGTGGTGCGGTTATTATAGCATATTACGGCAAAGATTTCAAACATTTTTAATAACGCAAATAAAAATGCACAGCTTCATAGCTGTGCACGAAAACGCAGACTCGAATTTGCTGCGAAACAAAATAGATCTCCACATAATAAGTATGAGAAAGCAGAGCCTGCGGTTTTACCCGATAAAATTAAATATGCGGTTTATATCGCTATTGTAGCATGCAACAGCCCATATTTCAAATCTTTATTTGAAAGCAAATAAAAAATGCACAGCTTTATAGCTGTGCACGAAAACGCAGACCCACGATTTGTTACCACACAAAAGCTTTAACATTACCTGACAAGTCAAAAATATAAAAGCAGAGCCTGCAGTTTTACCGAGTTTATTAAAAAGCCCACCTCAAAAGAAGTGGGCTTTTGGCCCGCCCGAAGGGATTCGAACCCCCGGCCTTCAGAATCGGAGTCTGACGCACTATCCGGCTGTGCTACGGGCGGAAATTATTTTTTCTTTTTAGCTTTCTTTTTCTTCGGCTCTTCGGCAATATATTCGCCGTAGACGTTGTTTTTCGGCTGAGAATCCGACATAAAGACAAACAGCAGCGCCAGTGCGCCTAAAAGCGGAATCAGCACAACAAGCGAAAATGTACCTTTTATGCCTGTGTCATGCATACGGCGAAACCACAGCGCAAGCCTTGCAGAAAATGTGTCAAGCAAGTAAACGGCGGCAATACATATAAATATTATGCCTATGTCGTTAAAAATAAAATAAAAAGCAATCAGCAGTGCCCAGATTATAACATCCGGCAATGCGGTGCGCCAAAATTCTTTGCGTGCGGTTCTTGAAGAAAAGTCGCGGTCAAGCTCAAACATATTAAAATAATTTTTCAGCATAAAACGACCTCCCTCAAATTTTGCATAAAAAGATAATATCATATTTCTCTCTTTTTTTCAATATATTTGCTTTGCAAATTTTAAAGGCGGCGCAGCTATTGAATTTTATATTTATGCGTGATAAAATAAAATCTAACAGTTTAAGAAACGGATGTGCTAAACATGGATTGGGATAATATATGTTCACACTTTATAACTTCTTTGAACTCTGCTTCATACGCTTTCAGAAGCGGCGTCGGCAAGCCCTGCGATTTTATGAAAAGCGGCAGCGGCGCAAAGCTTAAAGTAGCTGTTATTTCGGATACTCATTTGAGAAACGATTTTAAATCCACCGCGGCTTTTCAGACGGGAATCAAAAGAATGTCCTGTGCCGAACCCGCATATGACGCACTTGTTATAGACGGCGACTGCACCAACCGCAGCTATGAGAGCCAAAATAAAGAGATAATGAGACTCCTCAAAAAATATAACTGTGCCAAAACCGTAATCCCCGTAATGGGCAACCACGACACGGGTCTCGGCACAAAGGGTACAGACGGCTACGAAGCTTGTATGACAAGACATATGAAAGTTATAAATATGTATCACGAGAGCAAAACGCCGTATTTTTATAAAGTGATAAACGGTTATTATTTCATCACACTCTCATCAGAGAGCGACAGACTTGAAGATAACGAGGATATGTCCGACGAGCAGATTGCATGGCTCGACGCACGTCTTTATGATGCCGAAAAAACAGGTCTTCCCGTTTTTATTTTTAATCACTATGCTTTTAACAACACCATGCAGATTGAGAAAATTTGGCCGGAGGGCGAGCTTGGCGAGCGTTCGGATGAACTCAGAGCCCTGCTCCAAAAGCATAAGGACCTTAAAATCTTTTTTATAACGGGTCATATTCACAATTATTTCGGCGTGAATAAAATAGAAACAGACGGCAACATTATTATGCTTGATGTTCCGTCATACGGCAAAGAAAATTTCTCTTTTGAAAACGGCTACGATAAACCCACCGAGCACCCCGAGCTTGGCATCGGCTATCAGATGGAGGTTTATGACAACCGTGTAGAGTTTAAAGCCGTAGATTTTAACAGGGGCAAATGGCATAAAGAATTTGACCTTGAGATTGATATTTAACATTAAGGTGGCGAACTTATGAAATATGTAGTGGTTTTATATGACGGCATGGCAGATTACCCCGTCGAGGCTCTCGGCGGCAAAACTCCCATGCAAAAGGCGAATAAGCCGATTTTTGATTCTCTTGCAAAAAGGGGAGAGGTGGGGCTTGTCCGCACCATAGGCGAGGGCTTAAAGCCCGGCAGTGAGATAGGCAATCTCACCGTTATGGGCTACGACCCGAGAAAATATTTTACCGGGCGTTCTCCTTTAGAGGCAATAAGCATCGGCGTTAAAATGGCGGATGACGATATTTCTCTTCGCTGTAATCTTGTTACGCTCTCGGATGAAGAAAATTACGACGACAAAACAATGGTAGACTATTCTGCCGGCGATATTTCGAGTGAAGAGGCGGCAAAGATAATCAAGACAGTTCAGCAAAATTTCGGCGGCGGTGAATTTGATTTTTACAGCGGCGTCAGCTATCGCCATTGCCTGATTTTTCACAAGGGAACAACCGATCTCGGTACGATGACTCCTCCGCACGATATCTCGGGCAGGGTTGTAGGGCCTTATATCTCAACCTCGCCAAATGCGCAGAAGCTCACCTCTCTTATGAGAAAAAGCTATGACCTTTTAAAAGACCATCCCGTTAATATTGAGAGAATTAAACAGGGCAAACGCCCCGCAAACTCCATTTGGCTTTGGGGTGAGGGAACAAAGCCCACGCTTCCGCCTTTCAGCGAGCTTTACGGCGTAAAGGGCACGGTAATATCGGCAGTTGACCTTTTAAAGGGCATAGGTATTGCCGCAGGTATGCAGACCCCGGAGGTTGAGGGTGCGACAGGCTATATTGACACAAACTTTGAGGGCAAGGCGAACGCTGCGGTTGATGCACTTAAAAAAGACTGCGATTTTGCCTATATTCACATTGAGGCCCCCGATGAATGCGGTCACAGATATGAGCCCGAAAATAAAGTGAAAGCGATAGAGTATATCGACTCCCGTGTTTTGCCCATAGTTATAAAGGGACTTGAAGAAATAGGCGAGGATTATAAAATAATGATTTTACCGGATCATCCCACACCGCTTTCAACAAGAACTCACGCGAGCGACCCCGTGCCTTATATGATTTATCAAAAATCAAAAGAAAAAGACAGCGGCGTTGAGTCAATAAACGAGGAGTCGGCAAAGAAAACAGGCAACTTTATTGACGCGGGATATGAACTGATGAACAAATTTATAAAAGAAATTTAAGGAGCAACAAAATGAGTAATTATCATCTTAATACAAACTGCCTGCACGCAGGCTATACACCAAAAAACGGTGAGCCGAGGGTTTTGCCCATATATCAAAGCACAACTTATAAATATGATTCAAGCGAAGAAATGGGCAAGCTCTTTGACCTTGAAAAGGACGGATATTTTTATACAAGACTTCAAAACCCGACCAACGACGCAGTGGCGGCAAAAATAGCCGCTCTTGAGGGCGGCGTTGCGGCCGTGCTCACTTCATCGGGTCAGGCGGCTTCATTCTATTCGGTGTTTAATATTTGCGGTGCGGGCGACCATGTTGTTGCTTCGGCGGCAATCTACGGCGGCACATTCAACCTTTTCTCTGTTACGATGAAAAAGCTCGGTATAGATTTTACGTTTGTCAGCCCTCACTCGAGCAAAGAGGAGCTCGACGCCGCATTTAAAGACAACACCAAGCTCGTTTTTGCCGAGACGCTTTCAAACCCGGCTCTTGAAGTTTTGGATATTGAAAAATTTGCAAATGCCGCACATTCTCACGGTGTTCCGCTTATAGTTGACAACACCTTTCCCACACCCGTGAATTGCCGCCCGTTTGAGTTCGGTGCCGATATTGTCACTCACTCAACAACAAAATATATGGACGGTCATGCTACACAGGTAGGCGGTGTTATAGTTGACAGCGGTAATTTTGACTGGACTCAGAACGATAAGTTCCCGGGTCTTACAACGCCCGATGAGAGCTACCACGGTATCACTTATACCGAAAGATTCGGCAAGGGCGCATACATAACAAAAGCGGTGGCTCAGCTTATGAGAGACCTCGGTTCAATCCCCGCTCCGCAAAATTCATTTCTTTTAAATCTCGGCTTAGAGACGCTCTTTTTAAGAGTTGAACGTCATTGCGAAAACGCAATGGCAGTTGCCAAAATGCTCGAAAATCACCCCAATGTTTCATGGATCAAATATCCGGGGCTTGAGAGTGACAGCCAGCATGACCTTGCAATGAAATATATGCCCCACGGCACAAGCGGCGTAATATCATTCGGCGTTAAGGGCGGCCGCGAGGCGGCAACTAAGTTTTTGGATTCATTGAAGCTTGCCTCTGTTGTTACCCATGTTGCGGATTGCCGCACCTGTGCTCTTCACCCGGCGAGCACGACCCACCGTCAGCTCACCGATGAACAGCTTGAAGAATGCGGAGTTAAACCGGACCTCATTCGTCTTTCTGTCGGCATAGAATATGTTGACGATATAATTGCAGATGTTGAGCAGGCTCTTCAAAAATCACAGCAGTAAGAGAGATTGTTTATGGAAACATTTTTTATTTCTTTACTCAACAAGATAATATCGGTTTTGCTTGTGCCTGTTTTAATGCACTGTATGTCGCCCGTACTGCTTGTCAAAAAAATTATTTACCGTCCGTTTGATTTGATATCCATAAGCGAAAGCGGATATGAGCAAATGGCAGATGAAATGCACATAACGGCTCACAGAGGCGTTACCGCAGTTGCACCGGAGAATACCCTGCCTGCCTATGAAGAAGCGGTTAAGCTCGGATATTATTCGGCAGAGTGCGACATAAAGCTCACAAGCGACAACAAATGGGTGCTCAGTCACAGTGATGATATTGATAAGCACTTTTGGCAGTTCGGCAAAATTGCAGAGACGGATTTTGACTCGCTTCGCACTTATGCTTATAAAAACGGAACGAATTTTTGGAAGTATAAGGATTTGAAAATCCCGACTCTTGAAGAGTTTTTAGATGTGTTTGTCGGCTCAAACACACGTCCGCAAATAGAGATTAAGGTTCAAAATTATGATATGCTCGGCACGGTTGTTGACGCCGTTAGGGCAAAGGGACTTGAAAAGCAGGCTATTATCATTTCTTTTGATATTGAACAGCTTAAAGCAATACGCGCCATTGACAAAAATATTGAGCTTTGGTATCTTGTTGACGAAATAACAAACGAAAAAACAGCCGAGGCAAAAGCTCTCGGCAACACATGGCTTTCGGCAAACTTCTCTAAAAATAATGAAGACAGCATAAGAAATGCGGCAGATTCGGGCGTGGACGTATCGTACTGGACGGTGAATACGCTTGAAGACGCAAAAATACTGTATGACCTCGGTGTCAGATATATAGAGACAGATATGCTTGTAAAATAATTTAATCCCGTGATTGGTTTAAACCTTTCACGGGATTTTTTATTCTGGCATCATTTGGCATTTTTGAATTGCCTCTTTTAATATTTTCAGAGAGTCTTCTTTTGAATGGCAGGCAGAAGAAATAATAAAGCACTCCAAAAAGTTCGCAATATCCTGCACGGCAAATTTATTGTCTGTGCGAAGGCCGATGTTGCCGTAGTAGTGCATGGGGCTGTTTTCGGTCTCATAGCATATGTTGAGCTGAGACGGCGATTTTGTGTTGCTTATAACTTCTATACCGAGGTTGTCACTCATGGTGAAGCTCGGCATATCTTCAAATAAATAAAAGTCGAAATTCTCTTCGCGGTATTTATCATATATTATTTGAAGCAGTTTTATTCTGTTATCTTTGCTTAGCGGATAAGCATATTCGCGCGGCATGGTTTTAACCGTGCCGTTTGATATGAAGTCGTCAAGAGATTTTCTGCTTGTAATCAGCGTCATGTTTTTGACACATTCTTCTAATTTTTGATAATAGGCATATGTCATATCGCGCAGATATTCGCGGTTCGGCACATCGGGCTTTGCAATTTGTTCCCACATATCAAGGGTAAGCGAGGTCGTTATCTGGCAATTCATTGTGCCGAAAGAATAAATACTTTCAATCTCGCTCGAATAAAGCTTTTCGTTCATCGCTTTAAGCGATAAAATATTGTCACACTGATAAGCGTAGCGGTCGGTGTATTTGAACTGATTTAAAAATACATCGGCATAGTGCTTTGCAAAATCCGCATTGTCGCAGATTATTCCGCGTTTAAGCTCTTTGTCAACAAGCAGAACGCGGTCTGTGAAAATAATATAAAACGGATATATCAAATCGTTTTGCTCATATATTCCCGACGGCGAGGAGGTGTAGTTGCTGATATAGCCGAGCGACATCAATTCAAAAATTTGCGAGAGCGTGTTGAAGTGATAATCGCCTATTGAGCTTATGCTCACAATGTGTTTAAAATCCACTATTTTGTTCGGAAAGCCCTGCATGAGCTTCAGCATTGACGATGAGGGAATGTTGGAATATATTCTGCCGTTTTCTCTGTCAATTTCGATGCCGATAAGATACCTTGCTGCGGTCAACAGATTTTCGCCCGAGTGCAGGTGCATTATGTTATTTTTGAAATCAAGCTCTGCCGATATTTTATATTTTATGCCATAATCTTTTTGATTCGGTTCATACTCAGAAAATTTAGAGAGTATTTTAAGATATTCCGCGTATTTATCTGTGCCGAAATAATCGTCTATGTATGTTGCGGTGAGCGTTTTCTTTTCTGAATCTGCTATGTTGAGCTTGCCGAGCATCTTTTTAAAGCTGCGTGGCGAGAGGGAACGTGTCCCTTTTTTGAATTTTGAGAGCAGTGAGCGTTCAATGCCGCATTCTTCTGCAATTTGGTTTATTTTTAGGTTATATTTTTTGATTAAAAAATCAAAATTTTCTGACAAAACGGACATTAAACTCACCTCTGATCGAAATATACTTTATTATAACATTATAAAACAATTAAAGTCAATTAAAATAGAACCGAACCGTCCTGCATGGTGTTTCGGTTCTCATGTAGGGCGGTGCGACCAAACATACATCGCCTCCACTTTAGGGGGGGCACGGCGAAGCCGTGACGGAGGGGTTCGAGTCACATTGAGAACAAAATATTTCAACAAAAAATCAGCAGGGGCTTTTCGCCTGCCTGCTGATTTATGCGATTAAACTAAAAATGCCGCAAGAACGGTTATGATTATTGCAAGAATAAATGTCAGACCGTATTTTTCAAGGAATGAGCCTGCCGACATGATAACCGACGGAATAAAAAGTATAATTTTAAAGAAAATATTGGTTTCTTTCTTTATTTTTTCTTTGGGCTTTGCCGAGGGAATGTTGGTAACTTTTTTGCCGCTTTCTTTTGCGATTCTTTGGGCTTCTTTTCTGTACGCTTTGTCTGCCTTGATTTTTTGCTTTATTTCTTCGTTCATTTCTTTATCTTTATCGCTCAGCTTCTGCTGATAGAGAAGGTTCCAGTTGTTAAGCGCATCCTCATAAAGAGGGAACATATTGCAGAAAAACGAAATGCCGAGATAGAACAAAACTATATATACCCAGAAGATTGCGTCCTTGTGAGATACACGCAAGATAAACAACCCCATAAATCCCGCACCGCCTAAAAGGAATGCGAGCACGGCGTTTATTATGCCGGGGAGCCAGCCGAGCAAAAATGTTTTGGGTCTTGTAGAGGTGAACTCATGCTCAACATGACCGCACAGCTCGTTTGGCTGCAAATATCTGCCGTCTTCAACAAGAACGTTTAAAATTCCGCAGGTCAAATGCTCCCATAAGCCCTTTATGAGCGTACCGAAAACGGTTGCGTATTTAGATATAAGGTAAAGGATTTTCATATTATATATCCCCCTTTCCGCTCATAAAGAGATCCTCAAACGTTTTGTCGCCGCTGATGACGGATTTAACCGAATCCTCAAGCTCATAGCTCTGGTTTGAGAGCTGGGTTTTAATCTCGTCATAAGTTTCTTCATCGCCGCAAAGGTAGCATATAAGTGCCGAGGTGTTTACAACCTCAAGCGATACCGAGCCGCCGTTGTAGCTTGATGAGTATGCGGTTTCGTATGATTCGTTTGCCTGCTCAAGCGCCTTGTCTTTTTCGCCGGAGAGCATATAGGCTATTGCTTCCTGTCTTGCAAATTCGCCGCCGTCGGAGCCCGCTTTTTTGCCCTTTTCGCAAATATCGACCGCCGCGGTGAAGTCACCCTTTCTGCGGAGCACTTCTGCCTGCAAAGCGTAATACTGCAAGCTGTCGGGGTTATATTCTTTAAGGCTTTCGCAGTCCTTCAAAGCGTCATCGAAATTGCCGTTTATAGCATGGATTTTTGCCGAATACTGATAAGCTGTTTCGTCCGAGGGATTAACCTTGAGCTGCTTTTGCGCCGTTTCAAGAGCAACGTCGTATTTGTCAAACGAATATGCAATGCTCATATAGTCGCTTGCGTAAAGATAGCCGAAGTCGCCTGCCGCTTCATAAGCTTTTTGAAGCTGAGAAAGAACATTGTCTGTTTCGGTTTTATCAAAGTAGATATAACCGTAATAATAGGTTATAAATCTGAAATACTCTATGGTGCTCTTGTCTGCGTCGGGGTTTTCCTCCTCAAAGTTTTTGAGGTAGGTTATGATGTCGGCTTCGGTAACGGTGCTCTCACCGCTTTGATTGCCGTCTTCGTCATAAGAGCCCATATATTCCTGAATGAGGCTTGACCACTCCTGCTGAAGCTCGCCGTAAGTCGCATAGGCGGATTTGCAGTAGTCGTAGCAGTCTTTAATATCTTTATTCTCGACGCTTTTAAGCTCTTTTTCGGAGTATGCCGAGTCAACAAGTGAAACAAATGCGCTCAAATCATCGGGCTGCCATGTGAGAGTTTTGAGCTTGACCTTTACAAGTTTTTTGTCAACCGCTTTGCCGCTTTTGAACAAATCAACCTCGCCGAAGTTTTCGCTTATGCCCTGCAAAAACTTGTTGAAGCCGCTGTTAAGCTCCGTTACCGTTGAATCAACGGAGTTGTAGCTGTCAAGCGCGTTGGCATATTGGCTCTGCTTCAAGGCCTTGTCGCCTTCAAAAACATTTTTGACTATTTTTGCGCTTGTCATAAATGCAACAATGCCGACAACCGCCACTATAATCATAATTATCGAGAGAATTATGTGCCTTGCACCGTAGCCGACGCAAAGATATTTTTCTCTGCACACGTTACAGTAAACCGAGCTGGGGCTTCTTCTTATAGGTTCGCCGCATATTACGCAAAAGCCGGGTTTGTGTTCGTCGTTTTCTTCTTCCGAGTCATAGCTTTCGGGTTCATCGGATTCTTCCGCTTCTTCCGCCGTCTGTTCATGCACTGCGTCATGCGAAAGCTCTGCAAGGTCCAACGTGTCTGTCGGAGCGTCCGGTGTGGCGGCTTCCCAATCCCAATCTTTGTTTTCGGGTTCTTCTGATTCGCCGTTTTCACCTTTTTTGGTTGTATCTTCAGCCAAAGGAATACCTCCCTTAATAAATTCAAAAAGATTGTATCATAAATAAACGTATAATTCAAATGCTGATGAAAAAATTTACATATTATTAAATAATGATAAGCTCTTTGGGCGCACGGGTGAGGTTTTCACAGCCGTTCTCGGTTATGAGAAGCATATCTTCTATGCGTACTCCGAATTCACCGGGGATATATATGCCCGGCTCGTCTGTAATAACATTGCCCTTTTTGAGCTTTGCCTTTGCTCTCGGAGAGACAAACGGCGCTTCGTGAATTTCAATGCCCACTCCGTGACCCGTCGAATGGCGGAAAAATTCGCCGTAGCCCGCGTCTGCTATAACATTGCGCGCCGCCGCGTCCGCGTCGCTGAGAAATACGCCCTCCTTTACAAAATCAATAACATTTTTTTGCGCCGTGAGCACTGTGTTGTAAACTTTTCTTTGCTTGTCGCTCACTTTGCCGACGGCAACGGTTCTTGTCATGTCGCTGTGGTAGCCGTTCACAACCGCACCGTAATCCATTGTTATAAAATCGCCGTTTTCTATTATTTTGCCATCCGGCACACCGTGCGGCATAGAGGATTTAACACCGCTGACGGCAATCGTCTCAAAAGAGAGTGCCTGTGCACCGTTCTTCAGCATAAAATAATCAAGCTCAAGCGAAATGTCGCGCTCACTGATGCCGGGCTTTATAAATTTGAGAATATGCTCAAAAGCCCGTTCTGCTATATTTTGGGCAAGCAGAATGTTTTTTATTTCTTCTTCTGTTTTTATTTCTCTCAAAGAGTTTATTATTTTATCGGTGCCGACTGTCGAAAGACGTATTTTGCCGAATGTTTTTCTCAAAGACGAAAGAAGCGAAACGGTCAATCTGTCCGCCTCGGTCAAAAGAGAAGAAAATCCCATTTCTTTTGCAATGGAGGGGAGCTGCTTTGAAAGGCTCACAAGCTCCTCGCAGCGGCAGTTTTGGACCTTTTTTTGAGCCGCTTCTATATATCTGCTGTCGGTTAAAAACAGCGCGTCGTCTCTTGTGACAAAAAGGTAGCCGTCGGACGAGGCAAAATGCGTAAAATAAAGACGGTTTTCGGGCGAGACTATAAGTATGCCGTCAACGTTTTTAGGTATCAGAGCTTGTAATTTTTTTATCATCATTCAACACCTCTGTAAAGAAGGCCTCTGGTAAATTCACCGTCGGGCTTTTTGCCGATTTTATATGCGTTTATAATTTTTTGCGCTTCTTCTTTTGATTCGTCCGTGAAATATAAAAGAAGAAAATCCGCATTTTTAATTTCACCGAGCCTGTCGGCCATGTATATGGGTCTGGAGTTTAAAATTTCACTGCATGTTCCGTCACACTCTATGGGGAAAGTAACGTCCTTGCGGTCAACGAGCCTGCCGTGCTTTTTACATTCGGCGCAGGACTTGACGTTCTTTTGCGGGCAGTTTCTTGTCAGCATCAAAGGCAGTCTGCCGTAGGCAAAAATTCCTCTCGGAATATCGCCGCCGATGTCTTTGATCTGTGATAAAGTAAACTCGGGTGAAAGCAATATTTTTTTAGCACCGAGGTTTTTATATTCTTCTGCGCTGAGCGTGTTAAATATGTTGGTGCCGAAGCCTGCGGCAAAGTCAAGACCGTTTGCTTTTGCGGCGGCAATGCCGTCAAGTCCGCCCGCCCAAACTTTTTTAACGCCCCTCGATTTTAAATCCGCGAGCTTTTTTGAAATTTTTTCGTATCCGCCGAAAATTCCGCGCGGCAGTTGAGCGGAAGAATCAAAGCGTGTTTTTATGCTGTCTGCCGGCAAAATTATTTCTTTGACAGAGCCGAGGTCGTCCGGAATTTGCTCCTCGGTTTTAAATCTGCAAACAAGATAAGGCGCAAAAGCTCTGTGCCTTTTATATTCAAAATTTATTTCATTGCACTTTTTTATATTCGGAGCGGAGAGCTTTCCTTCTGCCGCCGAAAGCACGTCGCGGCGAAGAGCATTTATCACCGATACGGGCACATTTACACCGTCGTCTATATCGCACTCAATATCTTCTGCAAAAAACGCGGTGCCGCCCGTTTTTGAGAGCTGCGTTTTAACGCTGTCGGCTGTTAAAGGCTTATTGAGCGCCTTTTGAACCTCGTGCTCACTTTCGCAAAATACGGATATTTTGCCGCACTTTGCGCTGAGCGAAACCTTTTCACCCTCATAGGCGGTGAAGAAAAAGCTTATGGGAGTTCTCGGCGTTTCTTTATTATAAAGCGTTTCAAGCTTTTTGAGTATCGGCGCGGCAGATACAACATCTTCTTTGCGGCGTGTGCCGAACATATCGGTACCGAGAGACGAGGTATAATAGCCGTCCGTAAATCCCGTTCTTGAAAAAATGCTTTGCAAATCTTTTTTGAGTTCCTCTTCTATTTCGCCGTCAAGCGCCTGTCTGCAAGCAGTCACTGCGGCGGCAACGTATTCGGGACGTTTCATTCTGCCCTCGATTTTAAACGACAAAACTCCCATGTCCGATAGCTCCTTTGCGTGAGAGAGGAGCGACAAATCTTTTAAGCTTAAATCGCACCTGCCCTTTGCACCTGCGCTGAACGGCAGACGGCATGGCTGAGCGCACGCACCGCGGTTGCCGCTTCGCGAGCCTAAAACCGCGCTCATAAGGCACTGACCCGAAACGCTCATGCACAGCGCACCGTGCACAAAGGCTTCAAGCTCAATGGGTGAATTTTTGCACAGATATTCGGTTTCCGACTTGCTCAGCTCTCTTGGCAAAACCGCACGCTTAAAGCCGAGCTCCTGCAAATTTTTTATGCCCTCAAGAGTTTGCACCGACATTTGCGTTGAAGCGTGCAATGCCATGCCGGGCGCGGCGGCAGAGGCGATTTTTACCGCGGCAAGATCCTGCAAAATGAGCGCATCTATGCCGGCGGCACAGGCGCGCTCAATAATTTTATAAACTGTTTTAATTTCGCCGTCGCTCACAAGGGTGTTGAGCGTGAGGTAGGTTTTAACTCCTCTCAAACGGCAAAAACGGACAGCTTCGTCCATTTCGTCATAATCAAAATTTGCCGCACTTCTGCGTGCGTTCATTTCTTTAACGCCGAAATATACGGCGTCCGCACCGCAGAGCACCGCCGCTCTCAAGGCATCGGGTGAGCCTGCGGGGGCAAGAATTTCTGTCTTTTTATTCATATCTTTTCCTTGTAGTTTCATTTCTTAAAGCGTGAAGCTCTTTGTTTAGGCGGTCAACTTCTCTTCTGGCGATTTCTGCATCGGTTTTTGCCTTTGACGCGTCCTCCATATAAGCCTGAATTTCTTTGCGGAGCTCGGCAGCTCCGTCTGCTGTCTTGTGCTTTTCATCGGCCATTTGCAGGGCGCAAAGCACCGCCGCCTGCGTCATTGAAAGACGGGCGTGCTCTCTCATAATGCTTGTCAGTATCTCGTCAACCTCGTCGCCCACCTTGCGGACATAGCCGATATCGTCGTCTGTTGTGAGGTAATAATCCATACCGCCTATGCGGACGCGGACTTTTTTGGTATCCATGTAGAAAAAACATCCTTTCCCCTGCAAAAACACTTATAAAGATATTATACTATACTTTTAAAGATAATAAAAGAGTGATTTTTATTTTTTTTAACAATTTTAGACCTTAATCGCCGCTGTGTGTGAATATTGCACAAATGAGAACGCAAAAAACTATTAAAAATTTCAGATTTTTTTTAGATGATTAAATGACTTTTTGTGCAAAATATGATATACTTTAACATATATAGGCGTAAAAATATATTCTTTTTACAGTTTTCTCTGCCTAAGGGGGACAAAACGTGTTTGAACAAATAATAAATTTTGACCGAATGGAGCAGGCGGTTGCGCTTTTCGGCAGTTTTGACGAGAATATTAAGCTGATAGAAAATCAGTATTCCGTCAACGTAATAAGCCGCGGTTCGGATTTAAAAATCACGGGCGAAGCCGAGAATGTAGCAAAAGCGGTGCGCGCGGTGAACGGGCTGTTGCTTTTAATTAACAAGGGCGAAGCACTCAGCGAGCAAAATGTGAGGTATGTCATGGGGCTTGTTGACGAGGGCGGCGAGGACAAGCTTGCGGCAATGACCAACAACTGTATTTGCATAAGCTCCAAGGGCAAACCCATAAAGCCCAAAACACTCGGTCAGGAGAAATATGTTGACGCGATAAAGGGCAGTACGGTGGTTTTCGGCATAGGACCTGCCGGAACGGGCAAGACCTACCTTGCCGTCGCAATGGCCGTCAACGCATTCAGAGCAAAAGAGGTCAACAGAATCATCTTGACAAGGCCTGCCGTCGAAGCAGGCGAAAAGCTCGGCTTTTTGCCCGGTGATCTGCAGCAAAAGGTTGACCCTTATTTAAGACCGCTTTATGACGCTCTGTTTGATATGCTCGGCGCAGAGAATTTTCAGAGGTATCAGGAGCGCGGCAATATTGAGGTTGCGCCGCTTGCCTATATGCGCGGACGTACTCTCGACGACAGCTTCATAATTCTTGACGAAGCGCAGAACACAACGCCCGAGCAGATGAAAATGTTTTTGACCCGACTCGGTTTTAACTCCAAAATGGTTATCACCGGCGACGTTACGCAGATAGATTTGCCGGACGGCAAACGCTCCGGCCTTGTAGAGGCAACAAAGATACTTAAAAATGTGGACGATATAAAAACAATTAAGTTTAACGAAAAAGACGTTGTGCGCCACAGACTGGTGCAAGATATAGTCAAGGCATACGAAAAATATGAGGAGGCAAGAAAAAGATGAGTGACAAAATCAAGGTTATAATCTCGGACGATCAAAAGGCTGTTAAGGTGCCTACGGGCATAAGACTTTTAATAAGACGCTGTTGCAACGCCGTACTTGTGAACGAGCATTTTGAAGGCTCTGTCGAGGTCAGCGTAAGATTTGTTGACGATGAAGAGATACATAGATTAAATCTTCAGTACCGCAATACCGACAGAAGCACGGATGTCCTCTCTTTCCCTCTGGGTGAAAACGGCGAATACGATATAAACTACGATACGGGCGCAAAGCTTTTGGGCGATATTGTCATTTCACTTGAGCACGCCGTTGTTCAGGCAGAGAATTACGGCCATTCGCTTCAGCGTGAGATAGGATTTTTGACCGTTCATTCAATGCTCCATCTGCTCGGCTATGACCACGAGGCAGGCGGAATTGAGCAGGTCAGAATGAGAGAAAAAGAAGAGGCTATACTCACTCAGCTCGGTCTTAAAAGAAACAGCAGTTATTATTTGGGAGAAGAATAAGAATGAAGGCATTTATAAAGGGCTTCGGCTATGCTTTCAGAGGAATAGCTTTCGGCGTAATAAACGAGAGAAATATGCGCTTTCATGTGAGTATATTTATTTACATGATGTTCTTTTTGCTGCACTATGATTTTTTTGAGGTGAGCAAAACGCAGTTTGCGATTCTTTTGATGATGTCGTCTCTCGTTATGGCAGGCGAGCTTTTTAATACTGGAATCGAAAGAGCCGCAGACGCTGCTACGCTCGAAAAAAACGAGTTTGTTAAAATAGCAAAAGACGCGGCGGCAGGTGCAGTGCTTGTACTCGCAATTTTTTCGGTGGCGGTCGGCATAATAATTCTTTATCAGCCTTCGGCTTTCACCGAGATGTTTTGCTATTTCAAAAACAATCCGCTTTATATTGCCGTGCTTGCAGTCACTTTGATCTTGGACGGTATATTTATACTTTCGGGTCCTAAAAAAATAATTAACTTTATCAGAGGTAAACATAATGACTAAAACCGCTTTTATATCAATCGTCGGCTGCCCCAATGTCGGCAAATCATCTTTGCTTAACAGAATGTTGGGTCAAAAGGTTGCGATAGTTTCAAACAAGCCGCAGACCACGCGCACCAAAATAATGGGCGTATTGACAAACGGTGACACCCAGCTTGTTTTCACCGACACGCCCGGTTTTCATAAGCCCAAAAACAAACTCGGCGAAAAAATGATTAAAGCGGTGGGGGACAGTATATCCGGCGTTGACGCGGTGCTCTTTGTTGTTGAACCCGAGGGCGAACTCCGCGCAGCGGAAAAAGAGCTTATCGAAAGATTTAAAAGAGAAAAGCTTCCAGTGGTTCTTGCGATAAACAAGGTTGACACCGTAGCCGAAAAAGAAAAGCTCATGGCAAAAATACTCGAGATGTCTTCTCTTTATAATTTTGAGGCGGTCGTTCCCGTTTCGGCAATAAAAGGCACGAACATGGACGAGCTTGTGTCGGAGCTCGAAAAGCTTGCGGAGGAGTCGGTATTCTTCTTCCCGGAGGATACTTTGACCGACCAACCCGAAAGAGTAATTGCCGCAGAAATAATCAGAGAAAAAATACTCAGAAATCTTGATAAAGAAATTCCGCACGGCACTGCTGTGAGCATAGAGAAAATGCGCGAGCGCGAGGACGGCGGAATTATGGATATAGACGCCGTTATATATTGCGAAAAAGACAGCCACAAGGGCATAATCATCGGCAAAAAAGGCGCAATGCTCAAAAAAATCTCAACCAGAGCAAGAGAGGATATGGAAAGATTTTTCTGCTGCAAAATAAATTTGCAGTGCTGGGTCAAGGTCAAAGAGGGCTGGCGCAACAAAGAGGGTCTTATCCACAACTTCGGGCTTGATTGATAGGCAGATTCAACAAAATTTTTCTCGGTAATTTTACACCGAAATCATAAATAAAAATTTTTCTCTGCAAATAATAATTGCGGAGGGATTTTTATGGAAACAAACAGCTTTGACGCATGGGCAAAGTTTGCCGAGAGCGGAAAAATAAGCGATTATTTAAACTATAAAAATTTGTCACATATGTCACAGGAGAATAAGACAAATGCGAATGAACACGGACGGACTGGTAATAAAGGAGCACAAAACAAGCGGTGACGACCGCCTTGTTACGGTGCTCACGAGAGATTACGGGGTTCTGCGCGCTTTCGTCAGGGGAGCGCAGAGAATAAAAAGCCGCTCCCAATGCGGCAGTCAGATGTTTTCTTATGCCGATTTTTCTATTTATCGCGGCCGTGACGCATATGTGATTGACGAGGTTCAGCCGAAAGAAATATTTTTTGATTTGAGAAACGATATAGGCAAGCTTGCTCTTGCCCAGTTTTTTTGTGAGCTGCAATATGAGCTTGCTCCGCAGGAGAGCGAGGCGGATTCTTTTTTGCGCCTTACTCTCAACTGTCTGCATATGCTCTCAAAAGATAAAAAACCGCCGCTCCAATTAAAGTCGATAGCACAGCTCAGAACCCTCTCGCTCGCGGGCTATATGCCCGACCTTGTCGCGTGCGAGGGCTGCGGAAAATTTGAGGACGAGCAGATGTATTTTTGCGTTTATGACGGCCATCTCTATTGCCGCGACTGCGTGGGCGATATACCGTGCGAAGAACTGAACATGGGCGTCGTGACTGCGATGAGATATATCTGCTATTCGAGCGACGATAAACTCTTTTCGTTCTCTTTAAGCAATGAAAACTACGCATCTCTCTCGGCCGTGACCGAAAAATATCTTTTGGCGCAGACAAATAAAAAATACAAAACACTTGATTTTTATAAAAGCCTTTATACATAAGGCGCAAAGCCACAGGAGAAATTATGACTGACAAAAAAAGACATTGCTTGTCACTTGAACTTGACAAGGTATTGGATATGCTCGCTTCTCACGTTTCTTGTGAGGACGCGCGCATTGCCGCAAAAAATCTTGAACCCGAGACATCTTTGCCTCTTGTTCAGGCGGCTATGAAGCAAACGGTAGACGCTCATATGCTGCTTGCAAGGTTCGGCGGACCTGCTTTCGGCGGACTTGTGAATGTTACAAACGCCCTTTACAGAGCCGACGCAGGCAGCTCTCTCACTCTCAGAGAATTGCTTGACATTGCGAGCACACTGCACGTTATAAGAACAATAACGCAGTGGCGTTCAACCTGCGCCGGGGTGGAGACGAGCCTTGACTCGCTCTTTAATTCACTAAGCCCCAACAGGTATCTTGAAGATTCCATAAGAAATGCGGTGCTCTCCGAAGACGAAATTGCAGATACCGCTTCAAGCACTCTTTCGGATATTCGCCGCAAAATCAGGTCGCAGGAATCGCACGTTCGCGACCAGCTCGGCAAAATTACAAGGAACACAAACTATTCAAAATATTTGCAGGACAGTATCATAACCATGCGAAACGGCAGATTTGTCGTTCCCGTAAAAAGCGAGCACAGAGCCGAAATACCGGGTCTTGTTCACGATACCTCATCAAGCGGCGCAACGGTGTTTATTGAGCCGATGGGCGTTGTTGAGGCAAACAACAAAATAAAGCTTCTAAAAAATCAGGAGCAGGACGAAATCGACCGCATAATATCGGAGCTCTCGTCTGTTGCAGGCTCTTTTGCACAGAGCATAAAGAGCAGCTACGAATGTGCCGTTGAGCTGAATCTCATATTCGGCAAGGCGCAGCTGGCATATGCCATGAAAGCGAGCGCACCGCTTATAAACAACGAGGGTATAATTGAGCTTAAACGCGCAAGGCATCCGCTCATTGACCCGAAAAAGGTAGTGCCCGTCAATATAAAGCTCGGCGAAACATTCGATACACTTGTTATCACGGGTCCAAATACGGGCGGCAAAACCGTTTCGATTAAAACAATAGGTCTTTTGAGCTTGATGGCAATGTGCGGACTTATGCTGCCCGTGGACGATAGAAGCCGCATATCGGTTTTTGAAAATGTGCTTGCGGATATAGGCGACGAGCAGAGCATTGAGCAGTCGCTCTCGACTTTCTCTTCGCACATGACAAACATAGTGAAAATTCTTTCGTGTGCGGACGATAAAAGCCTTGTGCTGATAGACGAGCTCGGCGCAGGCACCGACCCGGTAGAGGGTGCGGCGCTTGCCATCTCGATTCTTGAAAAGCTGCGCTCGCAGGGTGCAAAGGTTGCGGTCACAACCCACTATGCAGAGCTGAAAGCCTATGCACTTCAGACCGACGGCGTTTCAAACGGCAGCTGTGAGTTTGATGTTGCGACTTTAAGACCGACATACAGGCTTTTAATCGGCGTACCCGGCAAATCCAACGCGTTCGCAATTTCTCAGCGGCTGAATATGCCCGTTGATGTCATAGAACACGCAAAGGCACTCGTCTCGTCCGAAAATACAATGTTTGAGGACGTTATAGACCGCCTTGAAGAGAGCCGCAAGGATATGGAAAATCAGCGAAGCGAGGCTCTTGCTTTAAAGCGCGAGGCAGAGGCAGAGATAGAAAAAGCAAAAGAGATGAAAGCCGACATAAAACGGCTTAGAGAAAAAGAGCTTGAAAACGCCAAGGCTCAGGCAATAAAACTGACGGATCGGGCGAAGCGCGAAGCCTATGCACTGTTGGAAGAGCTTGAAAGACTCAAAAAAGAGCAGTCCAAGCAAAAGGACGCCGCAGAGATGGCAAGGCGCGCAAGAGCCGCGGTCAAAAAAGGCGTCGGCGCAATAGACGCGGCGGCAGACCCTGTTGTGGGCAGCTTTGATGATGACGAAAATTACGTTTTGCCGCGTGCGCTTAAAGTGGGCGACACGGTCATTTTGGCAGATATAGGCGGCGAAGCCGTTGTAACGGACCTCAAAAATAAAAAAGGTCTTGTTGAGGTTCAAATGGGCTCAATTAAAACGAGAGTCAGCGAGAGCAATTTAAGGCTTGCCGACAAGCCAAAAAAGACCTCCGCACCGCCTAAAGCAAGGCGCGGAGGAGCTATGGAAAGCAGAATGAATATGTCTGCCGAAACGCGGCTTGACCTCCGCGGAATGACGGTTGAAGAGTGCATTATGACCCTTGACAGGTTTATGGACAGTGCGTTGAGAACAGGACTTAACGAGTTCACGATAATCCACGGCAAGGGCACGGGCAAGCTCAGAACCGCCGTGAGAGAATATCTTAAAAAGAGCCCATATGTCAAATCTCACAGGCTCGGCACGTTCGGCGAGGGCGAAGACGGCGTGAGCATTGTCACACTCAAGTAATTTTTTGGAGGATATATGTTCCCTAAAGAGGCAGAAAAAATATTGCTGAAAGTTCAAAAGCCCGGCAGATATGTCGGGGGCGAACTTAACAGCGTTATAAAAGACAAAAGCAAGGTTGATTTAAGATACGCCTTTTGTTTTCCCGATACATATGAAATAGGCATGTCGCACCTTGGCATGAAAATACTTTATTCGCTTGTCAACGAGCGCGAGGACGCATGGTGCGAGCGCGTTTTTGCACCGTGGGTGGATATGGAAGAGCAGATGAGAAAAAACGACATTCCGCTCTATGCTCTCGAAAGCGGCGACCCGGTTAAGGATTTTGATATGGTCGGCTTCACTTTGCAGTATGAGCTCAGCTTTTCAAACGTGCTGAATATGCTCTCGCTTGCAAAGATACCGCTTTATTCCAAAGACAGAGAGAGCCTCACTCCGCTTGTTGTCGCAGGCGGACCGTGCGTTTGCAACGCAGAGCCGATAGCGGATTTTATTGACGTTATCATGCTTGGTGAGGGCGAAGAGACAACAAACGAACTCCTTGACCTTTTAAAAGAGCACAAGAAAAAGGGCTCTTCAAAGCATGATTTTTTGTGTGAGGCGGCAAAAATAGAGGGGCTTTATGTCCCGTCGTTTTATGATGTTGAATATAACGAAGACAACACTGTTAAAAGCGTAACACCCAAATACACTGCGCCGCAAAAGGCAAAAAAGAGGGTTGTGAGCGACCTCGATAAATCCTTTTATCCAAAGTCGTTTATAGTGCCGTCAATAGAGATTGTGCACGACAGGGTAACCTCCGAAATATTCAGAGGCTGCATAAGGGGCTGCCGCTTTTGCCAGGCGGGATTTATATATCGCCCCATAAGAGAAAAAAGCTTCGAGACGGTGAACGAGCAAAGCAAAAGCCTTTGCAAAACCTCGGGCTATGACGAAATATCGCTCTGCTCACTCAGCACGAGCGATTACACACAGATTGAGCCGCTTCTTGACACGCTTTTGAACTGGACGGTTGACGAAAAGATAAATGTTGCTCTGCCGTCGCTCAGAGTTGATAATTTCTCGGATGAGCTTATGAAAAAGCTTCAGGCAGTGAGGCGCAGCGGACTTACCTTTGCACCCGAGGCGGGCACGCAGAGACTCAGAGACGCGATTAACAAAAACGTCACCGAGCAGGATGTTATGACAACCGCAAAAAAAGCATTCTCAGGCGGCTGGACGAGCGTTAAGCTTTATTTTATGCTCGGTCTTCCCACCGAAACCTTTGAGGACGTAGCGGGCATTGCCGAGCTCGGTCAAAAGGTCGTCAACGCATTTTATGCAAACCCCGATAAGCCGAAGGGCAAGGGCGTAACTGTCAGCATCAGCGCATCATCATTTGTGCCGAAGCCGTTCACGCCTTTTCAGTGGGAACCGCAGGACACAATGGAAATGCTTGAAGAAAAGCAAAAACATCTGCGCGCGAGTGTGACCACAAGAAAAATAAATATCAGCACGCATCTTACCCCTACAAGCTTTCTTGAGGGAGTCTTCGCAAGGGGAGACCGCCGCCTCGCAAGAGTTATGGAGACTGCGTGGAAAAAGGGCTGCCGCTTTGACGGCTGGGACGATCAATTCCGTTTTGATTTGTGGAGCGAGGCATTTGAGGAGTGCGGCATAGACCCTGCGTTTTATGCAAACCGCCGCAGAGAATATGATGAGGTTTTGCCGTGGGATCATCTTGACTACGGCGTAAGTAAAAACTTTTTGATAAACGAAAATAAAAAGGCGCACGGCAGCGTCACAACACCTAACTGCCGTGAAAAGTGCGCCGGCTGCGGTGCAAATAAGCTCAACGGAGGGTACTGCCATGCGATGCGTAAGAATTAAATTTTCAAAAAGCGGCAGTATGATTTATATTTCGCACCTTGATGTCAATCGCCTTATGACAAGGGCGGTGCGCCGCGCGAAGCTTCCCATGTGGTACACCGAGGGCTTCAATCCGCACCCGTATATTGCGTTTGCTCTGCCGCTTCCGCTCGGTCAGAGCAGCGAGAGTGAGTTTATGGATATAAGAGTGACAGGCGACATTACAAATGATGAGGTTGTATCGCGCCTTCGCGAAGTTATGCCGCAGGGGATAGAGATAATTTCGGCAGGCGAGAGCGTTCATTCGTCAAATGAAATAGCCTCTGCCTGTTATGATACAAAGCTGATTTTTAAAAACGAAGCAGAGGCAAAAGAGTTCTCCGAAAAATCCCGCGGGCTTTTGTGCGGCACAGAGCTTATGGCAGAAAAAATGGGCAAAAAAGGACACAGAAAAGTTTTGAAGCAGGTTAATCTCATTGAGCAGATATATAAAGCCGATATTTCGCAAAGCGGCGCAGAGGCAAATTTTTATCTGGAGCTTGCCGCCGGCAACACAGTGAATTTGAACCCCGACCTTTTGTTTGAAACCTTGGCAAAATATACGCTTATTGAGCCGCAAAACCGCGTTATACACAGAATAAATCTAAAAACCAAAGACGGCGAAATCTTTTGCTGAAAAATCTTAAAAAAGGCTTGAAATTATTATTTTTATATGTTATGATATTTCAGCATTTGTATCCGCTTTTTAAAAGTGGGGTTTAATGCCGAACATTAAAGCGGACGGTCCTCTGCCGTGTAGTCGGCACGAACGTCTGAAACTATCGGGAGGTCTATAAAATGGACGCACTTAAAATCATTGCTCAGGACAGCCTCAAGGCTGACGTATCCGAAGCAATCAAAGTCGGCAACACCGTTAAGGTGCAGGTCAGAATCCGTGAAGGCGAAAGAGAAAGACTTCAGGCTTTTGAAGGCATCGTCATTGCTCGCAAGGGCGCAGGTGTATCCGAAACCTTTACCGTTCGCCGCGTTTCTTACGGCGTAGGTGTTGAAAGGGTATTCCCCGTTCACTCACCCAACGTTGCAAGCGTTGAGCTCATCAGAAGCGGTAAGGTTCGCAGAAGCAAGCTCTACTATCTGCGTGACAGAGTCGGCAAAGCTGCTAAGGTTAAGCAGAAGATCGGCTAATCAAAAAGAGCGTAAGGTACGCCTTTGTCGTACCGTTGAGGGTATGCGGAGCGTAATTCTGCATACCTTTTTATTTTTAGATAAACAGAGGGAATCGCAATGTATAATTATCATCGCTGTGAATCCGACAATATAAAATATTACCCCGGCGGCATAACTGCCAAGCAGGCTCAGGCAAGAAAGCGCAGATGGTATCAGCTCTTTGACCTCTCGGGTTCATTTGTGACGGCTTTGGTGATACTTTTTATAGTTTTCACTTTTTTGTGCCGCGCCGTGAACGTTGTGGGCAGCTCCATGCAGCCGACCCTGGCAGACGGCAACTGGCTGCTTGTCTCTGACGAAAAGACCTATGAACGCGGAGATATAATAATCATCACTCAGCCGAATGAACTTGATAACGAGCCGCTTGTAAAAAGAATAATCGCAACGGGTGGCGAGACGATAGATATAGATTTTAATACCCATGAGGTTTATGTCAACGGCAAGCTTCTTGACGAGCCGTATATAAAAGAACCGACCGCTTTGCAGTATGACGTAAAATTTCCGTATGTTGTGCCGGAGGGCTGTGTGTTCGCAATGGGCGACAACAGAAACGATTCTATTGACAGCCGCTCTTCGAGAGTAGGACCGATAGACGAGCGATACATACTCGGCAAGGCTGTTTTCAGAGTTTTGCCGATAAGCGATTTTAAATTTTTCGGCTTTTAAAAGTCCGTTATAAAGAAGGCTTATATATGAACGAGGGCGAGATTTTAACTCAAAAAGAGAATGATAAAAAAAATAAGCAGCCGTTTGCTTATGATGTTGTGTCGGTCATTTGCACCGCGGTTATAGTTATAATGGTTGCATTTACGTTTTTTTTCAGATTTGTCGGCGTTGTGGGCGACTCAATGGTGCCGACGCTTGAGAATAACGACTGGCTTTTGGTACATTCAAAAAGCAGCTATGAATACGGCGACATAATAATAAGCTCACAGCCCAACGCTTTTAACGAGCCGATTGTTAAAAGAGTTATCGCAACGGGCGGTCAGACGGTGGATATTGATTTTGAAACCGGTGAAGTAAAAGTTGACGGCAAGGTTTTGCAAGAGGATTATATTGCCGAGACCACAACTGTCCGCGAGGATATGGCCTTCCCCATAACCGTGCCGGAGGGTAAGCTTTTTGTTTTGGGCGACAACCGCCGCCACTCAACAGACAGCCGCTCTTCTCTTATCGGTCTTCTTGACGAGCGTTATATTATAGGCAAGGTTAAATTCAGAGTTATGCCGATAGATAAATTCACTTATTTTAAATAATTGTTTTCAGAGGGAAAATAATGGGAGATTTTCAAAAACAGACCGTTCAGTGGTTCCCGGGGCACATGGCAAAAACAAGAAGGCTCATAAAAGAGAGCCTTTCAATGGTGGACGCCGTGACCGAGATTTTGGACGCACGCATACCCCTGAGCAGCCGCAACCCCGAAATTGAGCAGATAACCGCCGGCAAACCGCGAATTATTCTTTTGAATAAGTGTGATGTTGCCGACGAAAGAATTACAAGAGAATGGATAAATTATTTTGAGAGCAAAGGCTTCACCGCTTTGCCTGTTGACTGCCGCTCCGGCAAAGGGCTCGGCGCATACCGTCCGGCAGTGAGAAAGGTGCTCGCGGAAAAAATAAAATCCAACGAGCAAAAGGGCATGGCAGGCAAAAGCCTGCGCGTGATGGTTGTCGGCATACCAAACACCGGCAAATCGTCGTTTATTAACAGAATGGCAGGCAAAAACCGCGCTCAGGTTGCAGACAGACCCGGTGTTACCCGCCACAATCAGTGGTTCAACATCGGCAACGGAATAGAGCTTCTCGACACCCCCGGTGTGCTTTGGCCGAAGTTTGACGACCCGTCTGTCGGCGATAAGCTTGCGTTTATCGGCTCGGTTAAAGATACCGTGCTTGACAGCGAGACAATGGCGGTGCGCCTTATAGACGTTTTAAAAAAGGAATATCCGAACACTCTTTCACAACGGTATAAAATAAACGGTATTGATTTTGCCGAAACAGAAAGCTTTGAAATTTTGGAGCTTTTGGGCAAAAAAAGAGGTATGCTCATAAGCGGCGGAGAAATCGACACCGAGCGTGCCTCGGTTACACTGCTTGATGAGTACCGCGCGGGCAAGCTCGGCAAAATAAGTATGGAAACTCCGCATGATATAAAATAAACGCCTATAAAACGGGAACACAATCTTTGTGCGGTTAACAGAGGATGTTCAATTATGAAGAAACAACAGGACGAAATAATCAACTGGCACAAATATGAAAATGAGGCAAGAAGCGCAGGCTACAAAACAATTTGCGGCGTTGACGAAGCGGGCAGAGGCCCTCTTGCAGGTCCTGTGTGCGCTGCGGCGGTCATTTTGCCGGAGGGCTGCGTGATTGATGGGCTTAACGACTCTAAAAAGCTCACCGAAAAAAAGCGCGAAGCCCTTTTTGATGTTATAAAAGAAAAAGCCGTTGCTTATTCGGTTGCAATGGCGAGCGAAAAAGAGATAGACGAAATAAATATTTTGCAGGCTACTTTTCTTGCGATGAGCAGGGCGGTAAATTCGCTCTCTGTAAAGCCCGACTTTGTTTTGGTTGACGGCAACCGCGACCCGAAGCTCGGCATAAAAACCGAAACGGTTATAAAGGGCGATGCACTCTCTGCTTCAATAGCGGCGGCGTCGGTGCTCGCCAAGGTTACGAGAGACCGCTATATGCTCGAAATGTGCAAGCAATACCCGCAGTATATGTTTGAAAAGCACAAGGGCTACGGCACAAAGCTTCACTACGAAATGATAGAAAAATACGGCATCAGCGACATACACAGAAAATCCTTTCTTAAAAAGCTGACCGGTGAAAAATAATGGATATAAACAGAACAGGCCTTTGGGGCGAAATTTATGCCGCGAGATTTTTGCGCGACAACGGTTTTGATTTGATTGCCGGCAACTATCGCAGAAGAGTAGGCGAGATTGACATTATAGCCGAAAAAGACGGCGTTACATGTTTTATAGAGGTTAAAACAAGAGGGGAAGACCCGATGTTTCGCCCTATGGAGGCTGTTGACGGCTATAAACGCGAAAGGCTCAAGGCTGCTGCGGCACTTTATTTAAAGGATATTGCGCAAGAGAAAACCTCGCGCTTTGACGTTGTCGAGGTTACGCTCGGCAAAACTTACGATCCTGTAAACATAAACTATATTGAGAACGCTTTTTAGTTCTTGACACAATATGTTATTATAAAATTAAGCAACACAAATAATCGGAGGAAAATACAATGCTCTATACAAGCACGCGAGATAAAAGCATAAAGGTCGAATCGGCAGATGCCATAGCTCACGGAATCTCGGAAGAGGGCGGACTTTTTATTCCGGTAGAAATACCGAAAATATCAAAGGACGATATAAACGAGCTTGTCGGTATGGATTATATCGGCAGAGCAAAAAAAATACTTTCACTCTATCTCACCGATTTTTCCGAGGATGAGATAGATTACTGCGTAAACGGCGCATACGCAAAGGGCAAGTTCAGCGATGAAAAAATCGCACCGCTCCACACTCTCAGCGACAAAGCCGAAATTTTGGAGCTTTGGAAAGGTCCCACCTGTGCGTTTAAAGACATGGCGCTTCAGCTTTTGCCATATCTTCTCACGGTAGCGGCTAAAAAGAGTGCACCCGATAAAAAAATCGTTATACTCGTTGCAACATCGGGAGACACGGGCAAAGCGGCTCTTGAGGGCTTCAAAGACGTACCCGGTACAAAAATTCTCGTTTTCTACCCGGAGGACGGAGTCAGCCCCATGCAGAAGCTTCAGATGATAACGCAGGAGGGCGAAAATGTCGCCGTTTGCGCCATTGAGGGCAACTTTGACGACGCACAAAACGGCGTAAAAGCAATTTTCACGGATAAAGAGGTTGCCAAAAAGCTTGACGGCATGGGTATGATGTTCTCCTCCGCAAACTCAATCAACTGGGGACGTCTTGTTCCGCAGATTGTTTATTATGTTTCGGCATACTGCGATATGCTCTCAAAGGGCAAAATAAAAATGGGCGATGAGATAAACGTCGTTGTCCCCACGGGCAACTTCGGCAACATTCTTGCCGCATATTATGCAAAAGAAATGGGCGTGCCGATAAAGAAGCTTATTTGCGCATCGAATTCAAACGATGTTCTCACCGAGTTTTTAAAGACGGGCGTGTATAACAGAGTTCGTGATTTTTACACCACGATTTCACCGTCTATGGATATACTTATCTCCTCAAACCTTGAAAGGCTTTTGTTCCTTTTAAGCTCAATGGACGATGTGAAAGTGAACGCTTGGATGAAAGAGCTCAAAGAGAGCGGCAAATACCGTGTCGGCGATGAAGTTCTTTCAAAAATCAAAGCCGTATTTGAAGCAGGCTGCTGCAATGACGAAAAAACAAAGGCAACGATAGCCGAGGTTTTTGAAGAGAAAAAATATCTTTGCGACACGCATACGGCCGTTGCCGTTGCGGTTTATGAAGATTATATCGCACAAAGCGGCGACAGTACCCCCACTGTTATTGCCTCAACCGCAAATCCGTTTAAATTCAGTGCGAGCGTGCTTGACGCGGTTCGCCCCGGCATGACAGAGGGCATGAACGAGTTTGATATGGTTTTGGGTCTTCATGTAGAGACAGGCGCGGATTGCCCGCCCCAGCTTGCAAATCTTAAAGACAAAACGCCGAGATTTACCGGCTGCTGCAAAAAAGAGGATATGGAAAAAGTTGTTTTTGACATGCTTTCAAAATAAGTAAAAATAAAGTCACAAAACCTGACGCTGTGAGCAACTCGGTTTTGTGACTTTACGGCGTTTCAGTGCCGAATTTTAGCGGTTGCCCTCAGTTGTGCCGTGCTTTGGCTCAAATGTTGCACAAAGTGTTTCAGAGCAGCAGCATGCGCTTGACGGGCCGACTTCTATTTTGCCGGCTGTGCATTCACAACGGTTTTCGTTGTATATGCAGTTGTCAACGTTGCATTTGATATCTTTTATAGTATGACGCATAAAATTACCCTCCATAGGTTATTTGGGCGAAATTCATTCGCCTGAGAGTATTTTTTGCAAAATAATTTGTTATATTCGAGGTGAACGGATGTCATTATTTGTAATCGGCGACACTCATCTTTCTTTCGGAACGGACAAGCCGATGGATATTTTTCGCGGATGGGAAAATTTTGAAGAAAAATTAAAAAACAACTGGCTTGCCGTTGTAAAAAGTGATGATACCGTTGTGATACCGGGCGATATAACATGGGGCATGACTATGGAAACGGCACTGCCGGATTTTAAATTTATAGACGCTTTGCCGGGCACCAAAATCATAATGAAAGGCAACCACGATTACTGGTGGTCAACCAAAAAAAAGGCGGAGACGTTTTTTGAAAACAACGGAATAAAAACCATAAAAATATTAAATAACAACGCTTATTCCGTCGGCTCGCTTGCGCTTTGCGGCACAAGGGGCTGGATGGCGGACAGCTCAAAGCTCGAGGACAGAAAAATAGTTCTTCGGGAAGCGGCAAGGCTTAAAATGTCGATAGACTGTGCAAAAAGCTTAGGCGGCGAGCCGATTGCGTTTTTGCATTATCCGCCGATGTCGGGCGGCAAAGTGTGCGAAGAGATAGTTTCGGAGCTTATCGCAGGCGGCGTTAAACGCTGTTACTACGGCCATCTTCACGGCGCGGCGGCATCTTTTGCACCGGGCTGCGAGATGTTCGGCATCAAGTTTAAGCTTGTATCAAGCGATTATCTCGGATTTTGCCCCAAATTGGTCGAAAAATTCTGATTTTTTGATGATAAATTTTTCATAAAGTATAGAAATTGCAGAAAACATCTGCTATAATGTATAAGTTAGAGAATGTACAGGAGGAACAACGATGTTAAAATCAGCAAACAAAACAGAAACCAACATTTATACTTTAGAGGTTTCAATAAGCGGCGAGGACTTCAAAGCTGCCATTTTAAAGGCATATAACAAACAGAAAGGCAATATTGCCATCCCCGGTTTCCGCAAGGGCAAGGTTCCGCTTCACATGATTGAGCGTTACTACGGCAAGGGCGTATTTTACGAAGATGCTCTCGACATCCTTTATCCCGATGTTGTAAGCGATGCAATCAAAGAGGCAGGCATTGAGGCTGTTGCAGCTCCTCATGACCTTGACGTATCCAAAATTGACGAAGACGGCGTTGAGATGTCAATGAAAGTTACCGTTAAACCCGAAATCGAGGTTAGCGAGTACAAGGGACTTAAAGCCGTTAAGGCAGACACAACCGTTTCTGCGGCAGAGGTTAAAAAACAGCTTCAGGATCTTCAGGAGAGAAACGCAAGAGTTATCACCGTTGAAGACAGAGCAGTTAAAAAAGACGACATCGCAGTTATTGATTTTGAAGGCTTTGTTGACGGCGTTGCATTTGACGGCGGCAAAGGCGAAGACTTTGAGCTTACAATCGGTTCGGGTCAGTTTATCCCCGGCTTTGAAGATCAGATTATCGGCCACAACACAGGCGACGAGTTTGACGTAAACGTTAAATTCCCCAAGGAGTATACTCCCGAGCTTGCAGATAAGGATGCTGTATTCAAAGTTAAGGTTAAAGAGATTAAGGCAAAAGAGCTCCCCGAGCTTGACGATGAGTTTGCAAAGGACGTAAGCGAAGACGCAGACACACTTGCGGCTCTTAAAAAGAGCATAAAGGCAGAGCTCGGCGAGGGCAAAAAGGCTCAGGCAGATAAAGACTTTGAAAGTGCTCTCTTAGAGCAGCTTGCAGACGGCGTTAAGGGCGAAATCCCCGAGGTTATGTATGACAACAAGGTTGAAGACGACATCAACAACTTCTCTCAGCGCCTTGCGTCTCAGGGTATGGATATTGACACCTACCTTAAATACACAGGCATGGATATGAACAAGCTCAAAGAGAGCTTCCGTGACGGTGCGGTTAAGCAGGTTAAGCTTATGCTTGCAATAGAGAAGATTGCCGAACTCGAAAACATCGAGGCTTCCGATGAAGAAGTTGAGAATAAATATAAAGAGATGGCTGACCTCTATAAAATTGAAGTTGAAAAGATTAAGGGCTTTGTTCCCGCAGAGGATGTTAAGACAGACATCATCAACGGCAAGGCGGTTCAGCTTGTTGTTGACAACGCAGTAGCAGAAGCTCCCGAAAAGCCCGCAAAGAAAACCGCTGCAAAAAAGACAACCAAAAAGTCAGAAGCGGCAGAGGCCGAAAAGGAAGAATCGGCTGAATAATTCTTTGTTTTAAAACCTATAATGTTAATGAAGTGGATGGCTTTATTGCCATTCATTTCTGTATAAGGAGGAATTTATTATGGCATTGGTACCTTATGTTATTGAACAGACTAACAGAGGCGAGAGATCTTATGATATATTCTCACGTCTTTTGAGCGACAGAATAATAGTGCTCTCGGACGAGGTGAACGACGCTACCGCAAGCCTTGTTGTTGCACAGCTTTTGTTCCTTGAGGGTCAGGACCCCGAGAAGGACATCAGCCTTTATATCAACAGCCCGGGCGGCTCTGTAACCGCAGGCATGGCGATTTATGACACTATGCAGTATATTAAGTGCGATGTTTCAACCATTTGCATGGGCATGGCTGCTTCGATGGGTGCATTTTTGCTCTCCTCCGGCGCAAAGGGCAAAAGACTTGCTCTGCCCAACAGTGAGATTATGATACATCAGCCCCTCGGCGGTGCCAAAGGTCAGGCGACAGAGATTAAGATTGTTGCCGACCACATACTCAAAACAAGAGAAAAGCTCAACGCTATCCTTGCAGAGAACACAGGCAAGCCCATTGAGCAGATTGCGCTTGACACTGAGAGAGACAACTACCTCACCGCGCAGGAGGCTATGGAATACGGCCTTGTTGATAAGGTTATTAAACACAGATAAACCCGAAAGGATTTGACAGAACAGTATGCTTAGAGATGACGAAAGACGGGAGAAAAATATTCGCTGTTCTTTTTGCCAAAAAACACAGAACCAGGTCGAAAAAATAATTGCAGGCCCGGGTGTTTATATTTGCGACGAATGTGTGGAGCTTTGCCAGCGAATAATTGACGATGAAAACGAGCAGACGGTGCGCAAAAAAAAGGCCAAGGCTGCCGAGGTTCATCTGCCTACCCCGGCTGAGATAAAGAAAAATCTCGATGAGTATGTCGTTGGGCAAAACGAGGCAAAAATTGCGCTCAGCGTTGCGGTCTATAACCACTATAAGCGCGTTTATAAGGGCGCAGAGAGTGACGTTGATATTCAAAAGAGCAACATTATGCTGCTCGGCCCCACGGGTGTGGGCAAAACCATGCTCGCACAGACTCTTGCCAAAACCCTTGACGTTCCGTTTGCTATTGCAGACGCCACAACGCTTACCGAGGCAGGCTATGTAGGCGAGGATGTTGAGAATATTTTGCTTCGCCTTATTCAGGCGGCGGATTTTGACATTGAAAAAGCGCAGCGCGGCATAATTTATGTTGACGAGATAGATAAGATTGCAAGAAAATCAGAGAACCCGTCTATTACAAGAGACGTCAGCGGTGAGGGCGTTCAGCAGGCACTTCTCAAAATTCTTGAGGGCACTGTTGCCAATGTGCCTCCGCAGGGCGGCAGAAAGCATCCGCAGCAAGAGTTTATTCAGGTTGATACCTCAAACATCCTCTTTATTTGCGGCGGTGCATTTGACGGCATAGAAAAAATCGTTGAGAAAAGAATAGGCGGTTCGGCTCTCGGCTTCGGCGCAGATGTTAAAAACAAGTCGGAGCTTACGGCAGAAAATCTTATCGGCAAAGTTATTCATCAGGATCTTTCCAAATACGGTCTTATCCCTGAGCTTGTCGGCAGACTTCCTGTTATCACAACTCTTCATCAGCTTGATAAAGACGACATGATAAGAATTCTTAAAGAGCCCAAAAACGCTATATTAAAGCAGTATCAGGCGTTGTTTGCAATGGACGGAGTGGAGCTTGAATTTGACGACGGCGCACTTTCTGCCGTTGCGGAAAAAACTCTTGAGAAAAAGACAGGCGCGAGAGGGCTTCGTTCTATTATGGAATCGGTGCTTTTGCCCGTGATGTATGAAGTGCCGGGCGACAAGACAATCGAAAAAGTTATTTTCACAGCCGATTCGGTCAAAAACGGAGCTCCGCCGGAGCTTGTTAAAAATAAAAATTCAAAGCGTTTTAATAAAAAAGGCGCGTAAACAGAAACGACAGTCAGATTTAATCCGGCTGTCGTTTTTGTTATCTATTGGTATTTTTTATAATATCCTGTATCTGCAAAAGACTTTTGGCAAAATATATGCCGTTTTGGCGCTCTTTTGAAGAGAGCCCCATTTCGGTCATATGCTCTAAAAGCTCTTTCAGGCTGTTGTAATAGCCGTTGAGGTTATAGAATATACACGGTGCGTCAAGCTGTTTTAAAGAAACTTTTGACATGACCTCCGAAATTTCTTCGAGCGTGCCCGTGCCGCCGGGGAAAGCTATGAACGCGTCCCCAAGCTCTATCATTTTTGCTTTGCGTTCTGCCATATCTTTTGTTACTATAAGTTTTGTTAAGCCCTCGTGTTGAGCGCATCTGTCAATAAAAAACTGTGGTTCAACCCCGGTTACTTTGCCGCCGGAGGACAGAACACTGTCGGCAATTTCACCCATGAGTCCGCTTTTGGAGCCGCCGTAAACAAGTGCGTTGCCGCTTTTGCCTATCCAATTTCCGAGTTCTCTTACGGCTTTTTTGAGCGACGGGTCGTTACCCTCAAGCGCACCGAGATATACTGTTATGTTCATAGTGCCTTACTTCCTTTTGATTTATACCGATGAAATGTTGAGCGAAAGAGCAATCAACAGCTGCCCCATGTAATAAGTCCATAAATTGAACTTTTTAAGCGGATAATTATGCTTAAATTTGTCGTCAAAAATAAGCGGCGCTATAGAAGCGTCCGAGAGGATAAACAGTGTGCTGCCGCATATCAGCATCGCGGAATAAACTTTTTCCTGTATTCCTCCCGCAGCGAGAAGATTGCAGCCGAACACAAAACACTTGACCGTCATAACAGTTATTACCGCGCCGTAAATAAGGCAGGGGATAACGGCAATTTTGAGGTCGATTTTAAAAATAATCCCAACCAAAACAAAGGCAGCCATTATGGCGCAAACCGCTGCAATTTCACCGCCTGTTAAAAATTTGCGCCCCTGCTCTCCCACTCTGTTAAATGCAAGAATATAAAAGATATGACCCGAAAGAAAGGATAAAAAGCCGAGCCCGTTAAATATGTTGCTTTTGACGTGCAGCAATATGTCCCCCAAAAAGCCGAGTGCCAGGCCACAGAGCATATATTTCTTATACTCGGTGATTTCGCCTGCGTGAGCCGCGCTCACTATGCCGGCAAGCAAAAACATACTTGAGCATAATATTTTTATGCACAGCGATTTAAAGCATCGCCCCGGTCTTTGAACGGTGATAAAAACCGGGGTTAAAGCTATTTGCCCTAAAATTAAAATTGCTAAAATGATATAATACGTCATTGATTTTTAACTTGATTTCTGTTTATTTTTCTATTGAGCCCTTGTGAACCGCGTCAATAATTTTGGGCAACTGGTCAAATGCCACAAGCCCAAGCTTTTGAAGTACGCCTGGGAAGTATGAGTCAACATCAAGAGCAAGATTTTCTGCCATTGCGTTTATCGACTGCTGACTGCTCGGCTTAAACGAAACGCTGTGACCGTCTTCACCGAAATGGAACTCAATGGTTCTGCGGCAAACGGACTCTATCGGGCGCATGTTGATAACAAGTGTGCGCTCATCTTTCCATGCGGCGGTGCTGTAAGCTGTGAAATCCATTTTTGCAAGGTGAATGGGTGCTGTTCTGTATTTTCCGTCCATACCGCAAATTATGGTGTTGTGCTCGTTGCCCTCGTCCCACGTCATTGTGCACTCATCTTCGCCGAATTCAAACTTGACATTTGTTATGTTGCCTGCTTTGTCTGCCGACATATACACAACGGGAATGGGCAGCATGCTCACCGGGAAGCCCGAAGCTTCAAGAATAAGATTTTTTTTGAAAGTAATATTCTTGCCTGCAATCTCTTTTTCAAGTTCGCTTCTTTCGCCGGCAGGGAGTCTATCGTCAAGCGGAGCAAGAGCAATTTCGTGATCCGCTTTCGGTTCGCTGTCCGGTTCTATAAAACACTTGGGAATGTGACGCCAAATGGAATCTCTTGTTTTTTGCTCGTCAATTTCGCCTGCCGTGATGATAACAGAGGCATCTCGGTCTTTAAATACAATGCCGAACTGTGAGAACATACCGTCCATTCTGTAAGCCGATGCACCTGCACAGTGCCATACGCAGTAGCCGTAGCCGCACTGGGTATCGGGTGATTTGTTTACGGTGGAGTTATCGGCATGTCTGCGGTGTGTGAGGCGTACCCACTCTTCGGGGATAACCTGCTTGCCGTTAAACATACCGCCGTGCTGATAGCAGGTGACAAATTTTGCGAGGTCTTCTGTTTTTATAAACAGACCCCAACCGCCTGCCTCTATTCCCTCGGGCGATCTTTCCCATGCGGGTACGTCAATGCCGAGCGGCTCAAAAAGGCGCGGAGTGAGGTATTCGGTAACAGACATACCCGTTACCCTGTGAATTACGGAGCAGAGCATATACTGGTTCTCGCTTATGTATTGCCAGTGGCCGTCACAGGGCGTAAAAGCCCAGGGCGCGTCGAAAAATTCCTTCTCCCAGTTTCCCTTTGTTTTGTCAGAAAATACGCTCACGTTTTTGCCGGATTGCATGGTGAGCAAAGCGTGAATAGTGAGCTTTTCAAGCTTATCGTCGCACTTTTCGGGCATGAATTCGGGGAATATTTCTATAAGCTTTGTGTCTGTGCTTATAAGTCCCTCGTTTACGGCAAAGCCTATTGCCGCCGAGGTAAAGGTTTTGCTGACAGAGTACATTGCATGCGGAATATCCGGAGAATAAGGGTCTGCCCATGTCTCAAAGGCAACCTTGCCGTGATTCATGACCATGATACTGTGAACCTCGATATTATTCTGCTTAAAATCCGCTATCAGTGCTTCCATCTCTTTAGAAGACACACCGACCTGCTCGGGGTAATCCGCTCTTTCAAGGCGGATTTTTTCTTTTAATGTCGCTGCCATAAAAACACTCCTTTTATTGTAAAGAATAACTAATTTGATTTGCGGCGTTTATAGAAAAACACCTGTGCCGCCGCTACGGCGCAAAGACAAAGCGAGGCGGCAATTATTCTGCCGGGGGTAAAAGAAAACATTTCTGTGATTTTGCCGTCTGTTTTCAAATTTGCAAAGGCGTTATTAAGCTCCGAATACGCTTTTGAAAGCTCGTTTTTTGAAGCATAACGACCTAAAACACCGTTTGCGTTTGCCAAAGCTTTTTTAAAAGACAACGCGGTGTCTTTTGAGTAGCTCCCGTTTTTATACTTATCGCAAGTTTCTTTTAGAGAACGAAGATTTGTCTTTATCGCTTCCGATTCGCTGATGTAATTTTGCAAAGAGTCGGGGTAGTCTGTTTCAATAATTCCGTAGCCTCTTGAAATAATGTCGTCCCAGCCCTCGGCGCTGTCGGGTCTTTTGCCGCTGTAACCGTCCGTCATTGAAAAGAGGACTGTTCTGTTATATTTATTAAAAATCTTTGTAAAGGCATGATAAAAAACAACGCCGTACTGATTTTTGCTGCCTATTTGAGCGGTTGAAAGTCCGTTTTTTTCGCTGTTTTTAATGAGCGACACCGCACTGAAAATTATGTTGCCGTCATATTTCGCCATAATATTTGAAATGCCCTTTTCTTTGGCGAGGGCAAATGCCTCTTTTGCGGAGCAATTTGGTCTGAAAATAACCTTTTCCTGCGCCGAGTTGTCGCTTACGCATTTATAAACAGCGTCCAAATCCGACTTCTCGGTGTCAAGAATAAGCGTTTTACCGTCCGAATGAGTCAAGGCCTGCTGCAAAGAGGCAACGGTACTTTCGCTCACTTCGGAGCCGACTCCGCCGTTCCTTTGGCGCAGACGGTATGTTGACAAAACAGGGTAATTTATATTTTTTACGCTGCCGCTGACTGCGTTCCCATTTCGATCCGTGCACATTCTGCCTACGGTTTCATCTTTTAAGAGAACGGGCACACCGTCTGCTGTGAGACGAATATCTAAAGAAATATATTCTGCCGAGCAGTCGTTTATCGCTTCAAGCGAATTTTCGGGGTGGGTGAGCCAGTTGCCTTTATCTGCGCAGACTTTCACAGTATAGTTTATATCCGCGGCAGAGCTTTCGCTGCCGGCAAAAACGGCAATTCCGAATGTTGAAAATACAAAAATGACCGTTATAAGGGTAGATAAAAATTTAGAAATGCCGTTCATTAAAAAACCTCGCAAAAAAATATAAAAAAATCACAAACAAATGTTTACAAATACGAACATTTGTGCTAAAATAGCCTTAAATA
Source organism: uncultured Ruminococcus sp. (assembly GCA_900539465.1). Classification (GTDB taxonomy): domain Bacteria; phylum Bacillota; class Clostridia; order Oscillospirales; family Acutalibacteraceae; genus CAG-488. The sequence continues at coordinate 94,726 of UQCF01000004.1, forward strand.
AATGTTGAAAGGTGTGCAATGCCATGTCATTAAACGATACACAGCGCAGAATATATGACTTTCTCGTTGAGAGGAGCGCAGACGGCATCCCTCCCTCGGTCAGAGAAATCGGCACAGCCGTAGGTCTGAGATCAACTTCTTCTGTGCAGGCAAACCTTGACGCACTTGAAGAAAAGGGATATATAACCAGGGATCCGATGCTCAAAAGATCCATAAGAATAGTCGGTCAAAACGACAATATAACTCAGGTGCCGATAGTCGGCACGGTCACGGCAGGTGCGCCGATACTTGCGGTTGAGTCTATTGAGGGCTACTTCCCTTATACAGGCAGCGTTTCGCGCGATAAGCCGCTTTTTGCCCTGCATGTAAGGGGCGAGAGCATGATTGAGGCCGGTATATTAGACGGTGACCTTGTTATTGCCGAAAAAACACCGTATGCCCGAAACGGCGACCTTGTTGTTGCACTCGTTGAAGATGAGGCAACCGTAAAAACTTTTTATAAAGAAGACGGATATTATCGCCTTCAACCCGAGAACCCAAGCTATATGCCGATAATAGTCAGCGATGTTTCGATTCTCGGTAAGGTTGTTGCCGTTATGCGATATTATTGATAAAATCATATCGTCCTGTTCCGAGAGGAACGGGACGTTTTTTTTATTTTATTGACCGCCGAGTATGAGCGCAAGAACGGCACAGATTGCCGCCGAACCACCAATGGCAAAAGCTGTTATCGCAGATATTTTTTGGCGAAGATTGCGGTCTGCCTGTGTCGGCTTTGCGCTTTCTTTTTCGTTAAATTTGGTTATAACGGTGTCGCCGGCTGTCTCAAACATTCGCTCAACGGCGTATGCGGTGAGAGCCTTGGGGTCTTCGTCTTCATTCGCATAGAGCTTTATAACATGAGTGTTTTCTTTATCGGCAACCGCATAAAAAATAAATACGGAATCATCTGTGTTGCTGGCAAATGCGCTCGAAACGACACCTGCATAGTCGCATCCGCTTTTTTCACGCTCTGCCTGCGCGGCGGCGGTGATATATTCTTTTACGGATTGGGAGGACTGCCTTGCCTCGGGCGCTTCGCCGAGAGACATAAATTCATTCTCTTTGTCTATAAGACGGATATTTTCGTCTATGAGAGATTTTCCTCCGAGGGGAGCAAAAGAGATTTTTTCTCCGCTCTTTTTAAGCGACTGATATGTTCTTTGTGCCAGACGGTATCTTTTGAGGCGCGCAAGTTCTTTTTTGTCTTTTACGCCGGCAATGTCACCGAGGTAATCATAAAGCGAGCCAAAAACAATCTCTGCTGTTTTAATGCTCTCAAGCGGCAATACAATTATGCTTTGAGCACCCGATGTTACCGAAAATCCGCAGCATTTAAAATCACCTGTTGCAAAAATATCGGCTTCTTTCGGGAACATGGAGTTGTTGAGAAGAGCACCCTGCGTTATTTTACCGCTTTCTTTAACGGGCAAAAGAGCAGAGTATATATCTTCATCTTGCTTTAAATCAATGCCGAGGGCGGAGCAAATCATCTTTTTTGCAGAGTTGTAGTTTGAAGACTGCACCGCAATTATTACGACGTCGGCAGAGCGTAGAGCCTGCGAAACGGCAAGCAGCATACGCTTCGGCGACGAATAGTTTTTGAATTTTTCTGTTTCCGAAGAAAAGGAGTTGGCACACTCGGTTACTGCTCTTTTTTCGTCTGCAAACAGATGGGGTTCTTTTTTAGTTAAAGAAAAAAGTTTTATTTCCATAATTAAACATTGTCCTTCTTAAAACTAATCAACATATGGGTTTGTCTGTTTTTTCTCATCATACCACGCCTGCGGAAAACGCTGTTTCGGGTTTGTTTTTGCATTGCTTGTGTCAACGCTTTCGCTCTCGCCGTCACGCACGAGCCTTGCCATAACAACAAAGCGCGAGTCGTCAATCAAAAGACTGCATGTGGAGAGCGTGAGAATTTTATCCTGCGGTGTAACGTCAATATCTGTTGTGAAATATGACCTTTCGAGAGCCTCTTTATAAAATTCGTTAAACTCTTCGTCACTTGCAAATTCCGTGCGGGTGTAGTTAAATACATAGCCGTTGTCGTCTTCGGGTTTTGTGTTTATCAAAAATGCCGCAAAGACTTTCCATTTATAATCTTTATAAATCGTGTTAAAGGTTATGACGGGGCAGCTTTTATAGGTGCTGAGCTTTTTATACATACTCAGCATACCGAACTGCGTACCGTCGCGCATATTGTGGCCGTAGATAATAGTGTTATGGCTTAAATTTATGAGGTCGTCGCGGTAATCCACAAACAGTGCGCCGTGCTTATCCTCAACCTTGTCAAAGGTATATTTAAGGTAATATGAGTTATCGGTGTACTGTGCAACGGGGAAATCCATATTAAGCCCTTTGACTATGAGCTTGCCTGCAAAATCAGCATATTTATTTTTGAGTTCTGCATACTTTTCCTGAATAGGCGGAGCCTCTGCTTTAGAGCCCGAGTTTGACGGGTTGGTATTTTTATCGGATTCGTCAACTTTAAACTCTTCGTTCTTTTTTTCTATAACATGCGGCATCCACACAAGGTCATACACAAGGTACCCCGAGCTGCACACAATACCTATTATGGAGATGATGAGAAGAATTTTTCTTATTATCTCTTTTTTAGATTTCGGAGCTTTCATCTGAGCTGTCATCCTTTTTTGCGGAGCGTGAAATAATGTTTTCTTTGCTTATTGAAAATTCCGGCGGAAGAGCTTTTTCTTTTTGTGCCGGACGTTTGGTTTCGGATATATAAATATCCTTGGGCGGAGAGGAAAGCTTTGACTCCATCTCTGCTATCTTTCGCTTAATTTCGTCCGCCGTTTTTGAGTTTGAATAAACGTCTCTGCTTTTAGAAGTCTTTTTTGCGGCCGCAGAGGAGCTTGCTTGCTTTGCCTTTGCGATAGCCGCTTCTTTTTCTGCCTTTGCTTTGGCAAGCGCGGCATCTCTTTCGGCTTTTGCCTTGGCTATTGCCGCCTCTTTTTCCGCATGGGCTTTGGCGATGGCTTCGTCGCGCTCCATTCTGATTTTTTCGGTTTCGGCTTTTCTTGCTTCTTCACGTTTGAGCCTTGCGGCACGCTTGGCGGCAAGCTCTTCTTGACGCTGTTTTTCTTCAAGCTCGCGCTTTTTGGCTTCTTCGTCGAGTTTTGCTTTTTCTTCACGCGCTTTTTTGGCGGCTTCTTCTGCCTCTTGCTTTTGCATAAGCGCCGCAGCCGCGGCTTCTTTCATTGCAGAAAGCTCGGCTTTTATTTTCTCGGCTTCTTCAAGAGCCTTTTTGGCTTCTTCGGCGGCTTTTTGAGCCTTTGCCTTTTCCTCTTCTAATTTTTGCTTTGCTTCAAGAGCCTGCTGTTCGCTTTTGACTCTTTCCGATTCTGCATCCTGCGCCTGACGGCGGTTTCTCTCGCGCTCTTCAAGTAATTTTTCTGCGGCTTGCTTGGCGGCAAGCTTTGCGGCGCGTTGAGCCTCTTCTTTTTGACGGTTTGCCTCGTCAATGGCACGCTGAGCGTCTTCTTTAGCCTTTTGCGCCGCGTCGGCAGCCTCTTTTTGAGCGCGTTCTTTTTCTTCTTTTGCCTTTTGTGCCGCATCGGCGGCTTCTTTTTGAACGCGTTCTTTTTCTTCTTTTGCCTTTTGCGCCGCGTCGGCAGCCTCTTTTTGAACGCGCTCTTTTTCTTCTTTGGCCTTTTGCGCCGCATCGGCAGCTTCTTTTTGAGCGCGCTCTTTTTCTTCTTTAGCTTTTTTTGCTGCGGCAAGAGCTTCTTGCTTTTGGAGCTTTGCTTTTTCTGCCGCCGCTTCGTCTCTTTTTTGCTTTGCATTGCCGAGAATGTCTTGAGTGCCGACTGCTGTATCGACTGCGCCGACGGCTTTGTTTTTGACTTTTTGCTTCTCGGCTTTGAGTTTTGCTTTTTGAGCGGCCCTGTCTGCTTTCTTTTGCAGACGCGCCTTTTTCTTTTCAAGCTTTATCTGTGCTCTGAGAGCCTTGCGCTCCTGCTTCTTTTGTAAACGCTTTTTAGTTCTCGAAATCTTGGCGTTTTCTTTAAAAAGTTCAGCCGTGCTCTCTGAAATGCTTGAAGCTGTGTTGATTTTTTTGGCTATGTTTTCGCCGTTTTGACCGGCCTCAAATATAACCTTGGTGTTGGTTTTGTAAAGGTCGCGAAGCCTCGGAGCGTTCTCATCACGTTTAATTTCTTTTTTGGTGAATACAGGGTCGTCGTCAACAACTCTGTAGCCGGCCTGTGCAAAAAGCTCCCTTGCGTCGGATACGCTGTTTATATCTTTAGATGTCTGCTTTGGCGTTTCAATAGGTCTTGATTCAAAAATCGGCTCTTCGGGGAGCTCCGGCGGAAGCTCTTCGTCTTCGTCCGGAACAAACTCAAACGGCTCGGCTTCTGAAAACAGCTTTGTGAGCGGGGACGGCTCTAAACCGTTACTGTCATTGGGTATGCTGCCGGCAGGAGCGCCGTAATAATCATAACCTCTGCTGCCGGGCTTGTGCTTACGGAAAAAATTGGTGCGCTGAGGCGGCTCCATGGTGTCTTTTATATCTTCATCCTCTTCTGCCTGGGCAAAAGATTTTTTGAGTGAATCAAATTCACCGGGAACAATATATCCGCTGAGTGTTTCCGAGGGGTCGGGCAATGGCTGACCCTTATCGTCAACAGGGATTGCTTCGGGACTCTGAGGCTGTTCGGGAATGCCGACGCCCTTTTTTATGTCGTTGTCGTTTGCCAATTTGAGCGCTCCTTTCTTAAAACTTTGCAGGCAGCTTCAGAATGATTATTTGGACGGAGTCCATTTTCTTGAAGACGCATACGGATTTGACTTTCCGTTCTTGTCATACCATATCTGAGGACGTCTGTAATCTGAGTTTACAAGCACATTGTCGGTGTTTATGCTTTCGCTCTCGCCGTTTCTGAGCAGTCTGCCCACTACCACAAGACGTGCGTCAACTCCTCCGCTTTTGAGCGAGTCATAAACATGAGTGCAGGTTGAAAGAGTGATGATTTTGTCATCGGCTTTAAGACCTGCTTCGGTGGTGTAAAGAGCATATTGCTTCAGCATATCAATATAGCCGGAGAAATTAGATGTGCTCATATTGGGGTTATAGTATTCAAAAACATATCCGCCGTCTACACTTGCCTCTGTTGTGGCATAGAATGCGGCATATATTTTAAAGGTGTATGATTTGGTGAGCGTTTCGTATTTTATAATCGGGTGCTCTTTATAATTCTTTACATCCGCAAATAAATCGAGCGAGCCGAAATGCATATTGTTGTTCATGTGGTGACCGTAGACTATGGTGTTTTTACTAAGGTCAAATGTGTTGCATCTGTAATCAAGGAACGGTGTTCCGTAACGGGCATTCTCGTTAAAGGCGTTTTTGCCGTTGAGGTAGTAGGTGTTGTTTTTGGACTGAACTATCGGGTAGTCGATAGCCGTGCCGGGTATGGTGAGCCAGCCGGCAAGGTCGTCGTTTCTCGAATACATGGGCTTAAGGTCGCTTAATATGGCGTTCGGATATTCCGCATTGCCGTAAGTCGCTTTTAAGTTCTTATACGGATTATACGATACGGCGGCAGTATCGGCTGATGCCGACGAGCTGTCGTCATCAGAATATTTTGCTTTAAAGAAATTGACTGCCGCAAAAGCCGCGCAGGCAATGAAGGCGACACAAAGAACTATGCAGAGCGCTGTGAAAAGACGGCTCTTGGTCTTGTCTTTGTCAACAAGAAAGCCCGTGATCTCATCGTCTTCTTCGTTATCTTTGTCATCTTCGGTGTTGCTTTTAAGGTCTTCTATATCAAGTATAGAAGCGAATTTTTTAAATTGAGCCTCGCTCTCGTCAGGTTTTTGCTTTGTCGGAGAACTCTCGGGAGAGAGCGTATTCTCTGCCTCTGCCTGCTCACGCAGCTTTGCAGATGCCTCTAAATTGGCCTTTTGACGCGCTTCTTCTGCGCGCTTTGCCGCCATTGCCGCCGCGGCGGCTTTTTCTGCGGCACGTCTTGCCTCTTCTTTTTCTCTCGCTTCACGCTCCGCTTTCATGGCGGCTTCACGCTTTTCGGCGAGCTCTTTTTCACGTCTGCGCTTTTCGGCTATTTCAAGCCTAACGGCTTCTTCCTGCGCGGCAAGGCGCTCCGCCTCTTCTTTTGCGGCGCGTTCTTTTCTTTCTTTTTCTTCTGCGGCGCGCTGAGCGTCTTCTTCTTCAAAATATTCTTTAAACTGAGAAAGATCAAAACTCGAAAGATCAATGTCTCTTCTTTTGTTGTCGTCCATAAAATTTCTCCTTAAATGCTTTATCAAAGCCTGTTTTCAAGATAGAGCCTTACAAGATTCAAGGCGTTTGACGCCGAAACGTATCTGTTATATTCGCGGCAGCCGTCGTTCTTTTTGCCTGTGACAAGCTTTTTTGCATATACAAAATCTTTTGCCGCAATGCCTATATAGCTAAGCCCAACGGGCTTGTCGGTTCCGTCACTGCCGGGGCCCGCTATGCCCGTGACGCTTACGGCAATATCCGCACCGCTGACCTTGAGTGCGCCGATTGCCATTTGCTTTGCTACCTGCTCGCTGACTGCGCCGTATTTTTGAAGGTCGTCTCTGCTGACGCCGAGCACGTTCGCTTTTATTTCGTTTGAGTATGAAATAATACCGCACTCAAAAACATCGGAGGAGCCGGGAATGTCGGTTATCCTTTTGCCGATGTATCCGCCTGTGCAGGATTCTGCCGTTGCAAGCTTCAAATGCTTTTCTTTGAGCATATTTACAACCGCTGTTTCTATATTCGGCACATCAATGCCGTAAATAAGGCCGTCAAGCCTTTTGCTTACTTCTTTTATAATCGGGGCGCACAGCTTTTCGGCGTCTTCTTTGCTTTGCGCCATGGCGGTTACCCTTAAAAGAGCCTCGCCGTTTTTGGCATATGGCGCGAGGGTGGGGTTACTGCCGTCAAAAAGGTCGTTCATTTTTTGAGCCATTGCACTTTCGCCTATGCCGAAGGTGCGTATGGAATGTGAAATTATTGTTTTATCAGAAAATCTTTTAAGATATTTTGCCGCGGATTTAAAAAACATTGGCTTCAGCTCACCGGGAGGTCCCGGAAGCATAATAATATGCTTGCCGTCTTTTTCAATTGCACAGCCGGGAGCGGTGCCGTTGTCGTTCGGGAAAACGGTGCAGTCTGCCGGGAGCATGGCCTGCTTTTTATTGTTCTCTGTCATCTCTAAGCCTTTTGAAGCAAAGTATGCGCTCATTTTCTCAAGGCTTTCTCGGTGCAATACGCATTTTTTAGAGAAGAACTCACAGCAAATCTCTTTTGTTAAATCATCGGGTGTTGGGCCGAGACCGCCGGAGGTGATTATTATATCGTTCCTCGAAGCGGCAATGCCGAGAGCCTCCCGCAGCCTTTCGGGGTTGTCGCCGACAGTGGTCTGGTGCAGCACACTGATGCCCATTAAGGCAAGCTGTATTGATAAGAACTGTGCGTCGGTGTTTAAAATGTCGCCTAATAAAATTTCTGTGCCGACGCTGATTATTTCACAAGTTGCCAAACAAATCACCTTTTATCTGTCTATCATAACAAATTTTGCACCCTCAACGGCTTCTTTAACAAGTGCGTCAATATCGAGGGCTTCTTCTGCCTCTTCAAGCTGGCTGAGCTTCGGTTTGGTTTTTGGATGCTTTGGAGTGAAGACCGTGCAGCAGTCTTCAAACGGAAGAATTGAGGTCTCGAATGTGTCAATCTTTCTTGAAAGTATAACGACCTCGTTTTTATCCATACCTATAAGAGGGCGAAAAACCGGCATATCCGCAACGGCCTCGGTGCAAGCGATTGCCTGCATGGTCTGGCTCGCAACCTGACCCACGCTTTCGCCTGTTATGAGTGCGCCGCAGTCTTCTTTTTTAGCTATTATCTGTGCACATCGCATCATAAGGCGGCGCATGATAAGAGTGAAAAGATCCTCGGGGCACTTTTCTTTTATTTCTTCCTGAATATGGGTAAAGGGAACGACGTAGAGCGGAATCCTGCCGCTGTAAGCCGAGACCTTTTTGCAAAGCGTGTGAACTTTCATCTCTGCACGCTGGCTTGTGTAAGGGGGAGAGGCAAAGTGGATACCGACAAGGCTCAAACCTCTTTTTGCCATCATCCAGCCGGCAACGGGGCTGTCAATTCCGCCGGAGACGAGCAGTGCCGCTCTGCCGGAGGAGCCTGTGGGCATACCGCCCGCGCCTTTTAACTGGTTGCCGTGTATATATGCGTATGTGTCGCGTATTTCAATCATTACAACAAGGTCGGGGTTGTGCACGTCCACTTTAAGGTGGGGGAACATCTCGAGGATTTTTCCTCCTGCTTCACGGCATATGGCAGGGGAGTTGAGGGGAAAGCGCTTGTCCGCCCTTTTGGCTTCAACCTTAAAAGTCGAAGCGACTTCAAGCTGAGAGCGCAGATATTCGCCCACGGTTGAGAGAATGACGTCCATATCTTTTTCGACTGCGGCGGCTCTTGAAAGCGCCGCAATGCCGAAAACCTTGAGAAGTCTGTTTACCGCTTCGTCAAGGTCTGTAACGTCCTGCTCCGGCTCAACCGTGATGGTGGACTGAGCCGGAGTGAATTTGAATTTGCCTAAATCTTTAAGGCGATGGCGCATATTTTTGATGAGTATATCTTCAAAGGTGCGTCTGTTAAGGCCTTTGAGCGCAAGCTCGCCGTTTTTTATAAGAATGATTTCTTTCATTTGATGAACTCCGTGATTTATTTTATCCTTTTCATAATCGACTTTTGCGCCGATGAAATGCCTTGAATCAAATAGTCTATCTCGTCTTTTGTCGTGTATCTCGACAGGCTTATGCGTATGGCACTGTTTATTCTTGTGCCGTCAAGCTTCATTGACTGAAGCACACGGCTCTTGTGACCCTTTGCGCATGCCGAACCGCCCGAGACGTAAATCCCCATTTCCGAGAGGTAGTTTACCATTACCTCCGAGGGAATACCGACGACAGAAACATTGGTGACATAGGGCAGTGCGTCGCGCGGTGAGTTCAAAACAATTCCGTCCATAGACTCGATCTGTTCAAGCATATAATCCCTGAGTGCTGCCGTTTTGGCAAGCTGAATACTGAGATCCGGCAAAGCGTCCGCCGCCGCGCCGAAACCTGCTATTGCCGGCAAAGGTTCTGTCCCGGGGCGAATACCGTGTTCCTGCCCTCCGCCGAATACATGGTGAGCAAGGCGCGAACCTTTTTTGATAAACAGTGCGCCTGCACCTTTAGGTCCGTGAATTTTATGCGAGCTTATTGTCATAAGGTCAACACCCATGGCATAGGGCTTTAACGGTATTTTGCCGAATGCCTGAACTGCGTCGCAGTGAATGAGGGCGGGGGCGTTAAATTTTTTAACGGCAATACGCGCCTTTTCTACTGCCTGAATTGTGCCGACCTCATTGTTGACCGCCATAATGCTTATGAGCGATGTTGAAGTATTTACTGCGGCATAAAGCTGTCTCTCGTCAAATCTGCCCTCAGAGTCAACATTGAGTCTTACAACGTCATAACCCTGCATCTCAAGCTGTTTAAACGGCTCTTCAACGCTCGGGTGCTCAATTGATGTTGTGATTATTCTCATACCCTTTGAGCGGTAGGCGTGAGCTGCGCCGAAAACGGCAATGTTGTTGCTCTCTGTGCCGCCGGACGTGAAATATATCTCGCTCTCGTCGCATGAGAGCCTTTTTGCGATTGAACGACGTGATTTTTCGAGAACTTCGGCAGCCTCGATTCCGCCGAAATGGAGGGAGGACGGGTTGCCCCAATAGGTTGTGAGCGCACCTGTTACCGCATTTACGGCCTCCGGACACACCGGTGTAGTGGCGCTGTTGTCAAGATAGGCTTCCATTTAACATCCCTCCGTAAGAAGATAATTATTGCTTTGAAAATAGACGTTAATATTATACATCATTTTTACCTCTCTTGCAATATTTTTTTGCATAATAATAGATATATATTTATTGGAAAATGCACCCGATTTTTCTGTTCGGGAGTTTGATTTTTGCCTCCCTGATAACAGTGTATGATGTTTTGACCTTTAATGTAACGATTTTTGACTTTCAAGCAAAATAAAAAAATCAGAAAAAACGCAAATAAGTGAGAAAAATGCAGCATGAAAGAGATAATTTGAAATGTCATATCAAAAATTATTACTTTGACCTTATTTGACCTTTTGACTTTGACCGGAAATCGTGTATAATTAAAGTCAAAGAAAGTCAAAGACAAAGAGAGATGAAAGATATGAACATGAGCAATGAAATTGCCAATATGATATTGCATATGCTTGAGGGCAGCGGATTTACCGAAATACAGCGCAACGAGCTGGCTCAAAGTATAGGCTGTGTGCCGAGCCAGATCAACTATGTTATTTCGTCAAGATTTACGCCCGAGCACGGTTATATTGTAGAGAGCAGGCGAGGCGGCGGAGGCTATGTGAGAATATCAAGAGTGAACTACGATAAAGGTTCGGCTCTGATGCACGTCATAAACAGTATAGGTCAGAGCGCAGATGAAGCGACGTGCCGCGCTCATATAAAAAATCTTAACTATCAAAAATTCATAAATGACGATATAGCCGCGGCGGCGCTGGCGGTCACAGGTGATAAGTGCCTTAAAGACATTGATCAGCAGACCAGAGACATCGCCCGTGCGGCAATATTTAAACAGATACTTTTGAGTACGATAAAGAAAGGGAGATAATTTATGCTTTGTCAGAATTGCGGAAAAAATGAAGCTACCACCCATATCAAAAGAGTGGTAAACGGCGATACAACAGAAACACATCTTTGCGCGGAGTGCGCTCAGCATCTCGGTTACGGCGATATGTTCAGCGGCTTCGGCTTAAATCTTGACGATTTCTTCGGCAGCTTTTTAGGCGACAGCGTTCAGAAGCTTTCTTCGCCGACGGAGCAAAGATGCCCCAAGTGCGGCTGCACCTTCGGCGATATAGTAAACAGCGGCAAAATAGGCTGCAGCGAGTGTTACAGAACCTTTTACGATAAACTACTTCCGTCGATACAAAGAATACACGGCAGAATAAAACACAACGGAAAGCTTGTTTCCGCACCGCAGACCGAAATGAAAAAAGAAGAACCCGTTAAAGAGAATCCTATCGAAAAACTCAAAAAAGAGCTTGAAAAAGCCATTGCCGACCAAGAGTTTGAGCAGGCGGCTGTTTTGAGAGACAAAATTAAAGAGATTGAAAACAATTCTTCTAAAAATATAGAAGAATAACGCTGTATCAACGAAAGATAAGGTGAATAGTATGGATAAATGGTATATAGAAAGCGGAGAACAGGGCGATATAGTCCTGAGCACAAGAGTACGTTTAGCGAGAAATATCGATGAATACCCGTTCCCGGCAAGACTTAACGCACAGGGCAAAAAAGAAGTGTGCGAAAAGGTTAGGGATTTGCTTCTTTCTCAAAAGGAATGGGATTTCAGCTACACTCAAATGAAGAATCTTTCAAAGGCGCAGCGCATATCGCTTGCCGAGAGACATCTTATAAGCCCAGACTTTATTTCACAGCAGGACGGTGCGCTTATCCTCACCGATGACGAGGCGATAAGCATTATGCTTTGCGAAGAAGACCATATTCGCTTGCAGGTGATGATGTCGGGACTTGCACTCAAAGAGGCATACAGCGTTGCTGATAAAATAGACAATATTCTTTCTGCCGGGCTTAACTATGCTTTTGACGAGAGAATAGGCTATCTTACCCAATGCCCGACAAACCTCGGCACGGCAATGAGAGCGTCCGTTATGCTTCATCTGCCGGCACTCACAAAGTGCGGTCAGATAGGCAGGCTTGCCTCTACCGTTTCAAAGCTCGGTCTTGTTATCAGGGGAGCGCACGGCGAGGGCACAAGCCCCAAGGGCGAAATATATCAGCTCAGCAATCAGATAACACTCGGAATATCTGAAGAAGAGGCACTTGATAATTTGCAGTCAATAGCCTTGCAGCTTGTTGCACAGGAGCGTGCGGCGGCGCAGTCTTTGATGGAAAATCCCGCGCAGGAGGACAAAATGTGGCGTGCACTCGGCATACTCAAAAATGCAAGAATGCTCAGCTGCGATGAATTTATGGAACTTGCTTCGCTCGTCAGAATGGGCGCAAGAGCAGGTAAAATAGATGTTGATATTAAAAAACTTAACGAAATAACTTACAGCGTACAGCCGGCAACCATAAACGCCCACGAGGGCAGGGAGCTGACCGCACAGCAAAGAGACATAATGCGTGCGGATATGGTACGCAAGGCATTTGCATAACAAACAAAATTCAGTTCAAGAATATAATATAAAGGAGAGGTGCTGTTATGTATAAATTCACAGGCTTCACGCAAAAAGCAAACATCGCGTTAAACGACGCTATTGAAACGGCTGAAGATCTCGGCCATACCTATATCGGAAGCGAGCACCTTCTTATCGGTCTGCTTCACAGTGAATCCAGCGTAGCTTATGCCGCTCTTACGGCAAAGGGTATAACCGCAGACAGAGTTGAGAATGTTTTGAAATCCACCGTCGGCATAGGTACTCCCACAATGCTTTCGCCCAACGAATTCACCCCGAGAAGCAAGCAGATAATAGAGAGTGCGATAGCTGCCGCCCGTGCAATGGGTCACAGTTATGTCGGCACAGAGCATTTGCTCATTGCAATAGCAAAGGATGAGAGCTGCTTCGCAATGACGGTTCTTTCACAGCTCGGCGTATCCTCAAACGATATAATAAATGAAATAACAAAGAACGTCAGCACATCGCCGAGCGGCAGTGCACCGTCGGCAAGTTCAAATAAAAAGTCGTCTACTCCGACCGTTGAGCAGTTCGGCAGAGATTTAACCGCTATGGCAAAAGAGGGCAAGATCGACCCCGTCATCGGCAGACAGAACGAGATTAACAGAGTTATTCAAATTCTTATCAGACGTACCAAAAACAACCCCTGCCTTATCGGTGAACCCGGTGTAGGCAAAACCGCGATAGCAGAGGGCTTGGCTCTTAAAATCGCCAACGGCGAGGTTCCCGAGCTTCTTAAAGATAAAAGGATTATTTCGCTTGACCTCACAAGCATGGTCGCCGGCACAAAATACAGGGGCGACTTTGAGGAACGTATAAAATCCGCAATAGACGAGGTTATCAAGGCGGGTGACGTAATACTCTTTATTGATGAGGTTCATACTCTTATGGGCGCAGGCTCGGCAGAGGGCGCGGTTGACGCCGCAAACATCTTGAAGCCCTCGCTTGCAAGGGGCGAGCTTCAGGTTATCGGCGCAACAACGCTCGATGAATACCGCAAAAATATTGAAAAAGACGCCGCACTTGAAAGACGTTTTCAGCCCATTGTTGTCGGCGAACCCTCGCAGGAGGAAGCTATCGAAATCCTCAAAGGTTTGCACGATAAATATGAGGCTCACCACAACGTCAAAATTCCCGACGACGCCATTGAAGCGGCTGTTCATCTTTCTTCAAGATATATCACCGACAGATATTTGCCCGATAAAGCGATAGACCTTATCGACGAGGCTGCTTCAAAAATCAGACTTCGTGCTTTTACTCCGCCCGAAAATATAAAAGAACTTGAAGATAAAATCAAATCAATTTCGGATGAAAAAGCTTCGGCTGTCAACAGCCAGAATTATGAGCTTGCCGCAAGACTTCGTGACGAAGAAAAAGAGGCTCAGAAAAAGCTTGACGAGGCTAAAGACTCCTGGAGCAGAAAGAGCTGCGAAATGAAAGGCGTTGTAACACCTGAGGATATAGCGGCTGTTGTGTCCGAATGGACTCATATCCCGATAGTTCAGCTCACCAGGGAGGAAAGCGACAGACTTCTTCACCTTGAGGATGAGCTTCACCGCAGGGTTATCGGTCAAGACAAAGCGGTTTCTGCGGTTGCAAAGGCTATCCGCAGGGGCAGGGTAGGTCTTAAAGACCCCAACCGTCCTACGGGTTCGTTTATCTTCCTCGGTCCTACCGGCGTAGGCAAAACAGAGCTTTGCAAGGCACTTGCGGCAACAATGTTCGGCGATGAAAACGCGCTTATAAGGCTTGATATGTCAGAGTATATGGAGAAGCACACCGTTTCTAAAATGGTAGGCTCACCTCCCGGATATGTCGGCTATGAAGAGGGCGGTCAGCTCACCGAGAAAGTACGCCGCAAACCCTACAGCGTAGTTCTTTTTGATGAGATTGAAAAAGCGCATCCCGATGTGTTCAATATGCTTTTGCAGATTTTGGACGACGGTATTCTCACCGACTCGCAGGGCAGAAAGGTTGACTTCAAAAATACCGTTATCATAATGACGTCAAACGTTGGTGCAAAGCTTATAAGCGGCGGTTCAGGTTCGCTCGGCTTCAATTCGGATAAGGACAGCAGCGGCACACTCAGCGACAGCAAAATACGCGATGCCGTTATGGGCGAGCTTAAAAAGATGTTCAGACCCGAGTTCCTTAACAGGGTTGACGATATAATTGTATTTGAGCAGCTCAAAAAGGACGATATTAAAAAGATTGCCTCCAACATGCTTGAGATACTCAGAAAGCGCACAAGCGGACTCGGTATTGAAATAAGCTTTGACGAAAGCGCTGTTGATAAAATAGCGGATGAGGGCTTTGACCCGGTATACGGCGCAAGACCGCTCAGAAGAGCTATTCAGTCAAAAATCGAGGATAAGCTCAGTGAAAAGATGCTTGACTCTTCTGTTTCGGCAGGCAAAAAATATGTATGCAAATATAAAGATGATGACTTTGTATTTGAAGAGGCAGAATAATATTTTCAATAACGCTGTTGCCACATTAGGCAGCGCAATCTATTAAAAAGCTGTAATTCGGATTGAAGCATATGCTTGCAGGCAATCCGGGTTACGGCTTTTTGTTGTTTTTGCAAAAAATATTATTGACCGTATCTACTGGACTTTTAATATGAACCATGGTAGAATAAAACAAATAATATATTAAATTTTATTTCAGAAAGATTTTGACTATGTCGATATTAAAGCTTATGGTGGCTGTTATGTGCCCGGCGATTATTTCGGGCATATTTACTTTGCTGGATAAAAAAACAAAATTTAAAGATTTTTCTTATGCGTCACGCCAAATTATAATCGGTGTGGCTTTTGGAATTTTTGCCGTTCTTTCTACAGAATACGGTGTGGACATAGGCGGAGCGATACTTAACGTGCGCGATTCTGCGCCGCTTTGTGCTGGACTGCTCTTTGGCGGACCTGCCGGAATGATCGCAGGAGTTATCGGCGGTGTTGAACGTTGGCTTTGCGTATATTGGGGCGGCGCACAGTATACAAGGTTGGCATGCTCTGTTGCAACGCTTTTTGCGGGTTTGTTTGCCGCATTGCTTCGCAAGAGGATGTTTGACAACAAACGTCCGACCTTTGGGTTTATGTTTGGATTTGCTCTTGTTACCGAAGTCTTTCATATGCTGCTTGTGCTTGTGACTAATATGAGCGATATGTCATATGCTTTTGAGTTCGTTAGGCAGTGTACAACGGTAATGACTCTTTGCAATGGCTTGGCAGTGTCATTTGCTTATGTTGCCGCAGGAGAAAGAATTTTTGAAAAGCTCAAGCCCCGGCCTCTTATAAGAGACTTTACAAAAATACTTTTTATAAGCGTTGTGGGAGCGTTTGTTGTTACCGGTTCATTGACCTACCTCATACACACCGAAATTTCGAGTCATGAGGCAGGCTCTCTTCTTGAATATAATGCCGATGATATTTGCGCCGAGCTTAAAGAAAACGGACTCAGCAAAAGACTTGCAAGTTGGAGAACAGGGCAAACGGGAGGGCTTCTTATTTGCAATAAAAGCGGAAGACCGTTGATAGCAAGCCGTGCAGGCAAGCGCGTTTCATCATTATCCGATTGGGAAAATTGTGAAATTAACCTCAAAGACGCTTGTTATAAAACTTCAATGGGCGGTGAAAAAGTTTATTGCTTGGTCACCGAAACCGAAGATTATTATGTGTTTGTTTTTACCCCTGTTAAAGAGGCTGATTTGTTTAGAAATGTAACGCTTTATATGTCGGTTTTTATGGAGATAATTATTTACGTCACCATTTTTTGCATAGTTTATCAGATTATGAAAAGAAAAATGGTAGATAGGCTTCATGAGGTAAACGCAGGCTTGAACGATATTACATACGGCAAGCTTGATACTGTTATTGATGTCAGAACGTGCCGTGAATTTTCAGATCTTTCAGACGACATAAATAAAACGGTTGATACGCTTAAAGAGCATATTTCGGAAGCGGAAAAACGTATTGACCGCGAGCTTGAACTTGCAAGGCAGATACAAAAATCTGCAGTGCCGTTTATATTTCCGCCATTCCCGAAGCGTAAGGATTTTGACATATATGCGCTTATGAACACGGCAAAGGAAGTCGGCGGAGATTTTTATGATTTCTATTTTACCGATGATAAGCATTTTGCCTTTTTGATTGCAGACGTGTCTGGCAAAGGCATTCCCGCAGCTATGTTTATGATGGCTTCAAAAACGCTTATAAAGGGACTTGCGGAGCGCGGAAAAACGGTCGACGAGGTTTTTAACGAAACAAATGAAAAGCTTTGCCGCAATAATGACGCAGGTATGTTTGTGACGGCATGGATGGGTGCTGTAAATCTTGAAACGGGTCACATGGCTTATGCGAATGCAGGGCATAATCCGCCGCTGATTTGCAAAAACAACGGTGAGTTTCAATATTTAAAGTCCAAGCCGAACTTTATTCTCGCCGGTATGGAAGAAACACGATACCGTAAATATGAAATGACGCTGTATCCCGGTGATGTACTGTTTCTTTACACCGACGGAATAACGGAAGCATCAGATATTAACGGCAAATTTTACGGCGAAGACAAGCTTTTGCGCTCACTTTTAAGCGTAAAAGAAAGGTCGCCTAAAATGATTTGCAAAACTGTAGAGTCGGATACGCTGAAATTTGCCGGTTCTGCACCACAGGCAGATGATATGACTATGCTCTCTTTCAGATTGAATTATATGCAGTCTGCTAACAGCATAACCGTTTATCCGGATATAAAATCGCTGCATAAGGTTTCCGAATTTCTTTCGGAGAAGCTTTCAATGCTGAATATTTCAAAGAGTGTGCTTAACAAAATTCAAGTAAGCGTTGATGAAATTTATTCAAATATTATGAAGTTCAGCTCTGCGGATTTTGTCAAAATAAAGTTTTTGTTTGCAAATGAGAGATTGTCGCTTGTGTTTACGGATAACGGCAGACAATATGACCCGACTGCTGCAGAAAGTCCGGATATTACCCTTTCTGCTCAGGATAGAAAAATCGGTGGTCTTGGAATATTCATGGTAAAAAATCTTGCTTCCCGTGTGCAATATGAATATAAAAATTCGGAAAATATGCTTACGGTAGATTTCAATCTTAAAGATGCGGAGAAATGAAATTGATACAAAAAGCTTTTTTATTCGCCTATGAGGCACACAAAAATCAATTCAGAAAAGGCGGTAAACCCTATATTTCGCATCCGTTTACAGTTGCGACGGAGCTTGCCAAAAACGGCGCTTCGGATGAACTCATTTGTGCCGGACTTTTGCACGATGTTATTGAGGATGCAGGTGTTACACAGAGAGAGATTCAAGAAAAATTCGGCGAAAAAATTGCAAGACTTGTTCGCGAAGACAGTGAAGATAAATCTCTTTCGTGGGAGCAAAGAAAACAAAGTACTCTTAATGAGCTGAAAAACGGAAACAGAGAAATGTGTATGCTGGTTTGCGCCGATAAGCTTGCAAATTTGCGAGAAATTTATGAACAGCTTGAGCTGGGCAATGCAGATGTTTGGAGCCGGTTTAAACGCGGAAAGGATAAACAAGAGTGGCTTTATCGTGAAATGCTTGATGTGCTTTCGCCTGTTGATGATTTGAAAATGTATAAAGAACTGAATACTTTGACCGACAAGGTGTTTGGCAGCAAATAAAGGAGAACGGAAAATGAATTCACATATTGAGATTAAAGAGAATATTGCATATATTTCTGTTGACGGCAACGTAACGTCTGCAAATGCGAACGAATTTGAAAAAGCGATGAACATTGACATTTCTGAGCTTGACGGAATAGTACTTGACGCGGCAGCGCTCGAATATATTTCAAGTGCCGGACTCAGAGTTGTGCTCGCTACGAAAAAACGTTGTAAATGCAAGACCTTTAAGGTTATAAATGTAAATAATGATGTCAAAAATATTTTTGACGTTACCGGCTTTTCAGAGATTATGGATGTTAGCCAGGCGGTCAAGCAAATCAGCATTGACGGATGTCAAAAAATCGGTGCGGGTGCGTGCGGAGAATGTTACAGAATAGATGACGAGACGATTATTAAACTCTATTATCCGAGAATAAATCGTGAAGAAATCGAACGAGAAAAGGCTCTTGCCAAAAAAGCGTTTGTTATGGGTGTGCCGACCGCTATATCATATGACATTGTTGAGTCAAACGGCAGAACAGGCGTTATGTATGAGCTGATAAATTCAAAAACGCTTTGTGAGCTTATACGAAGCAACCCGGAAAAGACGGAGGAGTATGTTGATATGTATGTTGATATTTGCAGACATATCGGTTCAATACATACATCAGATCCCGAAATACCATCCTTTAAAGATATAAACCGTGAGGATATTTTAAAGGTTACGGACTTAACCGAAGATGAAAAGAATTATCTTTATAGATTTATTGACCTTGTGCCGGACGGTGATGCTTGCATCCACGGGGACCTCAATATTAATAACATAATGGTTCAGAACGGAGAATGTTGCCTTATAGACATGGGCGAGTTCAGCACCGGAATTTCTGTGTTTGACGTTTCAAGAATTATTTTTTCAATGCACTATTCAAACTACGGCGATGAGGGCTTTAACAGCTTTTATAAATTACCTAATGAAACCGTTGGAAAAATATTTGATATGTTTATGTCAAAATATCTTGACGGCAATAGTTTAGAAGATGCGGAAAAGAAAGATCCCGAGCTTAAATGGCTTTATCCGCTTGCGTGGTTCAGATGCTGCACAAGTATGCTGCGAAGTGAACGTTGGCCCGAGGATAAGGTGAAATTTGCCTATAAAATTTTTAAAGAAAAGCTCATTCCGTTTGTTGACGGCTTCAACAAATAAGCCATATTTAAAATCGTCTGTTTTTAATTTTTAAAACTATTGACTTTTTTGCCTTTATGTGATATACTCTCTCATACCGCGTACTTTGGGCGCCGTGCAAACGGCACAAGTGATTTATCCGCCTAACAGTAGCGAGTCCATAATAAAGGAAGGTTAGAAGAATGTACGCAATCATTGTTACGGGCGGCAAGCAGTATAAGGTTGAGGCAGGCGAAGCTGTTTTTATCGAGAAGCTTGACGTTGAAGCAGGCGACGAGGTCACATTTGACAAGGTCGCAGCAGTAGGTAAGGACGACGGTATCGTTGTAGGTGCTCCCTATGTTGAGGGTGCAACAGTTACCGCTAAGGTTGAGAAAAACGGCAAAGCCAAGAAAGTTACCGTATTCACCTACAAATCAAAGAAGAACGAAAAGCGTAAAAAAGGTCACAGACAGCCCTACACCAAGGTTGAGATCACAGCTATTAACGCTTAAGGCTTTATGATAAAAGCCGAGTTTTTTAAAAAAGGCGATTCACTCACCGGCTTTAAAATAACGGGTCACAGCGGCCTTGCCCGAGAGGGTGAAGATGATATTGTGTGTGCGTCGGTTTCTTCCGCGGCATACATGGCGGCAAACACCATAACGGATGTTATAGGCGACAATGCCGAAATTACCGTGAAGAACGGTTATTTAAGCCTCGTGTCAGACGGGCACGGTGAAACGCAAACAATCCTCAAAGGGCTTGAGCTTCATATTAAGGCTCTTGCGGAGGATTACCCCAAATATATTAAAATCAAGATATGACGGAGGTGCCAAAATGCTTAAAATAAACATTCAGCTTTTTGCTCATAAAAAAGGAATGGGTTCAACACGTAACGGACGTGATTCAGAGTCAAAGAGACTCGGCGTTAAGCGTGCAGACGGTCAGTTTGTTCTCGCAGGCAACATTCTTGTTAAGCAGCGCGGAACACACATCCACCCCGGCAACAATGTCGGCAAAGGTTCTGACGATACCCTCTTTGCTCTTATTGACGGTACCGTTAAATTTGAGCGTGTCGGCAAAGACCGCAAAAAGGTCAGCGTATACGCTGTTGAGCAGTAATTCAATAATCAAAAGAGTGTCCTCACGGGCACTCTTTTTTTATGCTTTCGGATATTGCTTTGTTAATAAATTCACGCAGCCTTATTATTTCATCTTTTTGGCGCGGATATTGTGTAAAAGTGATTTTGCCGAATTTATTTTCTATCAAAAAAATACATTTATCCCTGCCCAAAAGGCTGCCTAAAAGCTGCAATGCCCGCATATCCTGAAGAGCCTCGTAAAACACGACGCTTCTTATCGATTCGAGCGCACCGCTTTCTCCGGGATAAACGGAGAATGCGTCGCCGGAGGGGAAGGCTCCGTCGGCATCCGTTACGCAGAACGGGTTTATGCTTCTGAGAGAAAATCGGGAATTGTAAAAATTATATCCCCACTGAAGAAAGCCCTCTATGCCGAATTTATAAAACTGTAAGCCTATTGCTCTTTCGGCAGAAAGCGGCGTACCGAAAAAACGGTTACTGAGCTTTTCTCTTTGAGAGCAGCAGTAATATGTCCATGGGTGGGGAAAGCCTTTTTCAATAAAATTTTCAATCTCGTCGGTGCCGGGAATAGGGTGAGAAACAAGCCCGTTTTTATAATATTCATAGTCCGAAAGCGCGTCAATCACAGGGAAGCCCTCCACAAGCGGAGCAATAATTTCTTTTGCTTTTTTATATGATGCGGCCTGCTCTTTGTTCGGCTCATCCGAAATATGAAAAAAGGTGCTTTTTTCAATGCCGAGCGAGCGTATAACGGCGATAAGCTCCGGCAAAAATACCTTTAAAAATTCTTTGTAGGCAGGCGAGTCTGCCGGAGTTTCCCATCCGAAGATTTTTTTCTGCGTTCCGTCAAGCTCCGCAACGATTTTGGGCGCATACTTTGCACCCCATTGAGAAAACAGATGTGATATTTCAAAATATTTTATTCCGTTTTTTCTTGCGATGCCGACCCATTTTTTGAATTTGTCAAAGTTAAAATAATATTGACCGTCGCAAATCTTAACATCCGCAAGCTGAACGGTCAGTCGTTCTCCGCCGACGGCAGTGTCAAGCGGAGGAGTAAACACCGGCGTTAAAAGCATATTTATGCCGGTGTGTACCGCTGTTTTTATAAATTCCTCGGTTAATCTCCAAAATTTTTCGCCGAAAACGGGAGCGTTGTAGTATTGCGCGA
Source organism: uncultured Ruminococcus sp. (assembly GCA_900539465.1). Classification (GTDB taxonomy): domain Bacteria; phylum Bacillota; class Clostridia; order Oscillospirales; family Acutalibacteraceae; genus CAG-488. The sequence continues at coordinate 116,163 of UQCF01000004.1, forward strand.
TTCCGTCACAGTGAAACCACTGCGTGTATATCAGCGTTTGTGCGGGCAGCACGGCATCGACAACCTTTAAATAAAATGTGTCGGAGGATAATTCTTCTCCCTCACGCAAAAATTTTATCGTTATGCCGTATTCGCCGGCGTCAATATTTTCGGGCAGCTCCGCCGTTACCCATAGGGAATAAAAGCAGTCTCTTTTCACCAAAAGACTGCCGTCTTTTACGGGATAAAGCACATCGGGGAAAAGCCCGGGCTCGGTGCGCTCATAGTATCCGCAGTCGGATTTGTAAACGGGTAGCTCCGACGGCACACTGCCGACTTCTCTTATGCTTATGTATTGCGACAGCGGCGATTCCACCGATATTTCGGCTGTGAAGCTATCCTCGCTTTGGTATGCGATTTGATATGAATAACGCTCGCCTTTTAAAGCCGAAGCGCTGCAAATTTCATCAAGAGCGCAGTTTCCGTCAAGAAATACGCGACTGAGAGACGATATCTGCCGGGTTTTGAAATTCATTTTATATAACTCCGATTTTTCTTTTATCTTATCACAAATTTTTTAAAAAGCAAATTTCGGCTTTTCTCTCCGCCCGGGTTTGCCGCACGGGCGGAGATATATTAAGCGGAAGCTTTGCAAAAATGCAGACCGCAGTTTCCCTCGGGCGCAAAAAGCCGCTGCGGCCGAGTTTCCGCATATCTTTATTTTTAACATCCTCATTGCAGTATATGCCTTTTATTTTTTTTAGCGACTGCTATATTTTTCGTTGTTGCAAGGCAAAATCTAAAAAAAGACTTTACAAAAATATTTTTTATGATATAATAACTGTTGTATGTTCCGCTTCTCGGATCTTGGTTTAAACTGCAAAGCAGTGTTCACCTGCCTTGACCTGAGATGACGGGCAAATAATTAAAATGAGGTGAAAGTAATGACTAAAGAAGAGAAAACCGCTATTATGCAGGAGTATGCTACTCACGAGGGCGACACAGGCTCACCCGAGGTTCAGATTGCCGTTCTCACTAAGAGAATCAACGACCTCACCGAGCATCTCAAGGTTCATAAAAAGGACCATCACTCACGCCGCGGCCTTCTTAAAATGGTTGGTCACAGACGTAATCTTCTTGCATATCTTCAGAAAGTCGATATCGAAAGATACCGTGCTATCATAGCAAAACTCGGCATACGTAAATAATGCCGTCGGGGCAGGCATACAAAATATGCCTGCCTTTGTTTAATTTGAATCTGTCGCAGGGCAGCCTTTTTGAGGCAAATGCTCAAAAAGGTCAGGCTTTAGCAGTGAATCGGTGCTTCAAATTTTGAAGTACGGATTTATTGCTAAATCTTGCCCGGCGAAGAAATATATTTTAAAAAGAGGTAAGATTTTATGTTTTTTAAAGATTTTAAAACCTTTAAAACCACACTTGCAGACCGTCCTCTTGAAGTTGAAGTCGGCAAAATGGCTCAGCTTGCAGGCGGCTCCTGCCTTATCCGTTACGGTGAAACAGAAGTTCTTTGCACCGCCACCATGGCAGACAAGCCCAGAGAGGGTGTAGACTTCTTCCCGCTTTCGGTTGATTTTGAAGAAAAACTCTATTCTGTCGGCAGAATCCCCGGCTCTTTCCAGCGCCGTGAGGGCAGAGCAAGCGAAAAAGCCACTCTCGCTTCAAGAGTTATCGACAGACCCATTCGTCCGCTTTTCCCCAAGGATATGAGAAACGACGTAGGCGTTGTTGCAACGGTTATGTCTGTTGACCCCGATTGCTCACCCGAAATCACAGCTATGATAGGTGTTTCGGTTGCACTTTCAATTTCAGAAATTCCGTGGGACGGCCCGATCTCCGGCGTATCGGTCGGTCTTGTTGACGGCAAATTCGTTATCAACCCCACCGAGGCTCAGAGAGAAGTTTCTCAGATGGCTGTTACCGTTGCTTCAACCAGCGACCTTGTTGCTATGATTGAGGCAGGCGCAAACGAAGTTTCTAACGACGATATGTATGACGGCATTATGTATGCCCACAAAGTAAACCAGGAGATCGTTGAGTTCATCAAGGGCATTCAGGCAGAGGTCGGCAAAAAGAAGATTGACTTCCCCTCAAACGATCCTTCACCCGAGATGTTCGAGGCTGTCAAGGCTTTTGCAATTGACGATGTTAAGGCAGCTCTTGACACAGACGATAAGAGAGTTCGTGACGAAAGACTCAAGCCCGTTTATGAGGCTGTTCATGCTAAGTTTGACGAGGAATATCCCGACGACATAGCAAAGATAGACGACTGTATGTATAAACTCCAGAAGTTCGTTGTAAGACGCTGGCTCCTTGACGAGGGCAAGCGTGTTGACGGCAGAGGAATAGACGAGATTCGTCCCCTTAACGCAGAGATTGACCTTCTCAGCCGCGTTCACGGCTCGGGTATGTTCACAAGAGGTCAGACTCAGGTTCTCACCGTTACAACACTCGGACCTATGAGCGATGTTCAGCTCCTTGACGGTATTGACAACGAAACCACAAAGAGATATATCCACCACTACAATTTCCCCTCATACTCTGTCGGCGAAACCAAGCCCAGCAGAGGACCGGGACGCCGCGAAATCGGTCACGGCGCACTTGCAGAGAGAGCGCTCCTCCCCGTTATTCCGTCGGTTGAAGAGTTCCCGTACTGCATAAGACTTGTATCCGAGGTTCTTTCTTCAAACGGTTCTACTTCACAGGGTTCTGTTTGCGGTTCAACCCTTTCACTCATGGCTGCCGGTGTTCCGATTAAAGCTCCCGTAGCAGGTATCTCCTGCGGTCTTGTAACAGAGGGCGACCGCTTCATGACAATGGTTGATATTCAGGGCGTTGAAGATTTCTTCGGCGATATGGACTTCAAAGTTGCAGGTACCAAAAAGGGTATCACGGCAATTCAGATGGACCTCAAGGTTCACGGCCTTACACCCGAAATCATCCGCGAAGCTCTTGATAAGACATATAAGGCTCGTTGCTATATTCTTGATGAGATTATGCTCCCCGTTATTGCAGAGCCGCGTAAGGAGCTTTCAAAATATGCACCTAAGATGCTCACAACAAAGATTGATCCCTCAAAGATCGGCGACGTTATCGGCAAACAGGGCAAGGTTATACAGAAGATTTGCGAAGAGTGCAAATGTAAGGTTGACGTTGAAGAAGACGGCAGCGTATTCATCAGTGCTCTTGATATTGAAGATGCAAAGCGTGCGCTCTTTATGGTAGAGACAATAGCTAACGACCCGGAGGTTGGTGCTATTTATAAGGGCGTAGTTACAAGAATTATGGATTTCGGCGCATTTGTTGAGATTGCCCCCGGCAAAGAGGGCATGGTTCACATCAGCCACCTTGACGTTAAACATACCGACAAGGTAGAGGATGTTGTTAACGTAGGCGATGAAGTTATAGTTAAAGTCAGAGAGATAGACGATCAGGGCAGACTTAACCTTTCGCGCAGAGAGGCTCTTATAGAGGTTGAGGGTCTTGTTCCCGAAAATGAAATATCCGATGCTCCCAGACGTCCTGCAGGCGGACGCGGTCGCGGAGGCGACAGAGGCGGCCGTGGCGGTAACAGAGGCGGCAACAGAGGCAAAAGAGACTAAAAAAAATCAGGGGCGTTGATTAGTCAGCGCCCCATTTTTTAAAGGAAGTTTTGTTATGAAAACTGCAACAAACTGCGAAGAGTGTGCAAACTTTGTCTATGATGAAGAGGACGATTGCTACTGCTGCGACGTAAATCTTGATGAGGATGAAATGGCAAAATTTATCGGCGGCACTTTTTATGACTGCCCGTATTTTGACCCGTATGACGAGTATAAAATAGTCAGAAAGCAAAACTGATTTTCGGGGGTTCTTCGTTATGAAAAATCTTATTATCATCGGCGCGGGCGGATTTGGCAGAGAGACTGCATGGCTTGTTGAGAGAATAAACGCCGTTTCACCGCAGTGGAATTTATTGGGCTTTGCGGATGACAATGCAAATGCACTGCCCGAGTCGGTTGACGGATATAAAATTCTCGGCGGCTGTGATGCAATCAAAAATTATCCCGACGCTTTTGCCGTGTGCTGCATTGCAAACACGCGCATAAGAAAAATGATTATTGATAAAGTTTCTGCTCTCGGCAACAAATTTGCCACGCTTATAGACCCTGCCGCGATATGCTCGGGCAAGGTCGCAATAGGCGAGGGAACAGTGATTTGCGCCGGTGCCGTGCTGACCGTTGATATAAAAATAGGCAGGCACTGCATAATTGATGTCAACAGCACGGTGGGGCACGATGCGGTGCTCGAAGATTTTGTTACGCTTTATCCGTCCGTAAACGTATCGGGCAACACCTTGCTTAAAGAGGGAGTGCAGGCAGGCACAGGCTCGCAAATTTTGCAGGGGCTGACGGTGGGCGAGGGCACATTTGTCGGCGCCGGAGCCGTTGTTATAAAAGATTTGCCCGGCGGCTGTACCGTGGTAGGCGTACCTGCAAGAGCGGTTAAAAAGTATGAGGGCTGAATTTTATAACAAAAGCACTTAAAAAGCAGAGGATATAAAAATAAGACTATAATCCACATTCGGCAAGTTTATTTGGCTGCCGTTATTTATGGGTTATAGTCTTTTTTCTTTGCTTTTCAGCTTATTTTATATCCGAATAAAATTCGTTTATGTAATTTTCTATCTCTTCTCTTGTTGCTTTGAGGGCACCGGGGGTTTCCATCTTAAACGAAACGGTAGCCGTTGCGGTGAGGAGGGCGTCTTTTACGCTGTGATGAAGTCTCTCGTTAAGATATGCCGCAAAGGTCGTGTCGCCTCTGCCAGTCCTGCCGCTCAAATTCCTTGCGCGTATGGGGCAGGTGTAAAATTCATTGCCGTCATAGGCAAGAACCTCGGTGTTGTGTGTTATAACAACCTCTTTTGCTCCCCATGAGTGAAGAAGCTTTGCGGCTTCTTTTCTGTCGGTAAGTCCTGTGAGAATTTCAGCCTCTGCCGCGTCTGTTTTAAGATATGTTATATGCGGCAAAACGTCTTTTTTGTCTGCCCAGTCTTCAAAAAACATTGATTTGTCATCGGGGTTCCAGTGGCGAAGAAATCCCTGAACGTCAACGGCAACTGCGCCTCTTTTGCTTATCTCTTTGACCGTCTCGGAGCTGAAATCGCCGTAAATAAGACCTGCAAAGTGGTAAATATCAGCCTCAATATCTGCGGGAATATCCTCTGCTTTTATCTCGTCGCCCTTTGAGAAGCATTTGCAGATGCGGCGCTCTTTATCGGGGGTGAGATATTTGTTATACATATTTGTTGAGTCTTTTGAATCAAGGCAAATGACGTTTTCTCTCGGAATGGTGAAAGCGTTAAGACGGTCGCGGTCTTTTGGGGCAACCTTGGTGAGTGCCGCAACGTTGTGACCCAAAGAGTATGCGGAAGCCGAAGAGTAAATTACCGCTCCGCCGGGAATATTTGCCTCGTTGCCGAGATGGTCAATATTTTGATCCATAGAAATATGACCGATTATAAGAGATTCGTAGTGCTTCATGCCGGTGTAAGTCCTTTCTTGAATTCGTCTTTAAGTGGTTCTATTATGTTATTTTTTAATATATTGAGCATAAGAATTTCACAGGATTTCATATAGTCCTCCGTCATGAAATCGCCGCCGATTATGTTGGCCTTTTTTAGCTTATCCGGGTCGCTTGCAATGTTCTTTATAAGGTCTTTAAAGTGCGGGCGAAGAGCTTTATCCAGCTTTCTGGGTGAGCGGAAGCCGATATCGGTGCCGAGGTTCGGGGTCATTTGTGTCTGGAACCACAAAAGACCTTCATATTCCTTATCGAGAAAAGAGAGACATTCTTTAACAAAGTGCGGCGCGTGAAGACCGTGAATTTTTTTATCCCAAGGAGAATCTATTTTGCAATTGACCGAGTAGGCATAGGCACACTCATGATTTATGAGAATATATCTTTTGCCGGAGCGCCTTATATCGCCCATGGTTACTTTTGATATATCGTCAAAATCGGTGAACGCATATTTTTCGGGATTGATGTATTTTGCCAAAAGCTTATCGACCTCTTTGGGGTCTGCGCGGAACTTCAGAGTAATAGGTCCGACCTTTTGGGGATAATATTCTCTGAGGTCAATCAAAAGAAATTCAGAATCGTTTTCTTCGATAATCCTTCTGAATTGCCTGAGGGAATATGTGAACGGCTCACCCTTTGTTACGCCGTGGCACTGAACGATAACGCCGTTTTTGGTGTCAAGCCTCATGCAGTAATGGCGCACACCGTAGCAAAACTGGTCATAGATATCGCCGTCCTGGCAGCAGCCGGTCCATGTCATGCCGTAGCTACCCGTATTGTGTGAGCCGGGCATAACAACATCACAGAGCTTTACGTCATCTTTAATATAAGACATCCAATTTTTGTAAATCATAAAAAGCACCTCGTTATTTAAGACGGTAACATATTTTAAGCTTGGATTTCAACACTTCCTTAATATATTCTATTGCGGTCGGCATATAAAGTTTGGGGTCAAAGGCCTCGGGGTCATTTTCAAAAGCTTTTTTTATACCGAGGGTATATGCCTGGCGAAGCTCCGTTGCAAAATTGATTTTTGAAATACCCGCTTTAATGCATTTGTCAAGAACTTCATCCGAAAGTCCCGAAGCTCCGTGCAGAACCAGCGGCGTATCAATGGCGGCATGGATTTCTTCTATCCTCTTTACGTTTATCTTGGGCACGCCTTTATAAACGCCGTGAGCTGTGCCAACGCCTATTGCAAGAGTGCTGACTTTGGTTCTTTCTGCAAATTCGACCGCTTCTTCTACTTTGGTGTAGCTCGTTTCAAGGTCTATGTCGCCCTCTTCTTTCCCTCCGATAGTGCCGAGCTCGCCCTCAACCGATACGCCGGCTTTAAGGGCAAAGTCCGTGACGGCGCTCGTTTTTGCTATGTTTTCTTCAAACGGCAAAGTGCTGCCGTCATACATAACCGATGTGAAGCCGCTGTCTATGCACTTTTTGGCAAGCTCTGCACTGCTGCCGTGGTCAAGGTGCATGGCATAGTCCGTGCCGCAGTCTTTCATAAGTGCACTCATCATGGCCGGGTATGTGAAAATTCCGCCGTAGTTGAGCGTGCGCGGAATGGTTTGAACTATTACCGGCAATCCCGTTTCTTTCATAACCTGAGCCACCGCCATGGCGGACTCAAGGTTGTCAATGTTAAAAGCCGGAACGGCGCAGCCTTTTTTTTGTGCCTCGTTCATTAAATCAAAAGAGGTGACGGTTGACATTGTTATCATTCCTTTATCATGTATGCTTTGATTTTCGGTATTGCTCTTTGTTCCTCGGGCGGCAAAGTCATATAATCGCCGTATTGCTTTGTGAGAATCGCATCATAGCCCGAGGGGCAATAATACTCTCTGTCGCCGAACGGAAGCTTTATAAGCTCGTCCGTATTTTTCTTGTCAAAACATTCTTTCTCGACCGACCAGTCAACAGATAAAATCACACCTGCCTTGTCGCAATCATAATAACTGTGCTCGGCGGCAAGCTCGGCGGCCTTTTTTAAGTATTCGCCCGATGGCTTGAATTTGTTTTTGCATCTTGAAAAAAATCTGAAAGCTTTTTCTTTCGGAGTGCAGGCGACCGTATACGGCGCTTTGGCGGCTTTTGTATATTTTTCTGCTTCGTTTTTTGTTTCACTGCTCTCTTCAACAGAGACAATCCCGTCCGCAGGGAATATATCTACCCATATGCCGAGCGGCAGCGGATTTGTGGTTTTGGTAATGACAAGCCTTGTGCGGCTGTCGCAGACTTTTACAAAGGGAATGTAATAATCTTTGTGAGTTACCCATGAGAAAACCGTGACGTTTTCTATTGCATCCTGATTTTTTGTGAGCTTGAGAAATTTGTTGAGGTCTTCTCGCGGCATCATTATATCTATGTCATAGTCCCACGGAATCATATCGCCGTGACGAACCGCACCGATAAGAGTGCCGTAAGATAAAAAATATTTAAGACCGTTTTTTTCGCAAAATTCGCAAACTCGTTTAAGAACGCTTTTGGCTATCGTCTGAAATTCACCGAATTCTATAAGTCTGCCTTCCATAATCTCAACCCTTTATTTTATGTGTTTTTTGATTCTTTGCGAAAGTATTGCCGCCGCCGCTATCTTCAAAGCGTCGGGTAAAATAAAGGGAACAACGCACGCCATGAGCACGCTGCCGACACCCACCGCACCGGAGGAGCGCGCATATGCTATAACATACCACGCCGTGCCGAACGCATAGCAGACTATGAGACCTGCCGCCATCGCAAGGGCGCTGACCCATATTTTTTGCGGGAATTTATCTATTATATATCCGCAAAGGAGCGCCGAGAGAATAAATCCGACAATGTATCCGCCGGTTGTGCCTATCAAGACCGATGCGCCGCCGCGAAAGCCCGAAAACACGGGAGCACCGACGGCTCCGAGCAAAATATATACTAAAACGCTGAGCGTTCCCTTTTTCATGCCGAGCGTGCCGACTGCCATAAAAACGGCAAAAGTTTGTAAGGTTATCGGAACTGTTAACGGAATACTTACCCATGAGCAGACCGCGATAAGCGCGGCAAAAAGTGCAATAAGCGCAATATCTGCCGATAGGGTTTTGGCCTTAGTTTTTGTCATAGTGATACACTGCCTTTTAATAGTTTTTTCTAATAATAAATTATAGCATACCGTTTTGCAAAAATCAATAATGCCGTTCATATGAGGGTAAAACGATTTACAAATGTTACCATTGTGTAAAATTTAAACAGTTCTTATTGATTTTTGACAACATAAAATATATAATTGTTATATAATATAAGCAAAATACTAAACGGAGCGTACTTGTTTATGGAAAAGAAAATGAGCAAAAAAAGAATAACGGTGCTTTGCATAATTGCTTTTGTGATACTGGCGATGCTCGTCGGCGTCATAGGCTATATGCTCGGCTGGTTCAACAAAGGCTATGATGCGGACGTTGTCACCGTTGCAAAAAGAAACATCACCGCAACCTTTGACACTTCGGGAAAAGTCTCGTCAAAATCCGAGGGAGATTTCACACTTGTGCCGGGTGTAAAGGTCAACAAGGTCAATGTTAAGGTCGGCTCGTCCGTCAAAAAGGGCGATGTTCTCGCGGAGTTTGACGCTTCATCATTAAACAAAACGCTCGGCGAAAAAAAGAGCGCACTCGACAAGGCGCAGAGAGCTTATAACGATTATAAAAGCTCAATGGATTCCGCGAAGGGGCAGCTTTCGTCCATAAACTCTCAGCTTGCCGCGGCAGAGGCAAAGGTTGACGCACTTGAAAAAAAGGTGAACGGCAAAAAGAATACTTTTTCCGGCACCGAGCAAAAGAATCAGGCTCAGCAGGCAAAAGATAAGCTTTCCTCTCTTATGGGCGATTCAAGCCTTGCGGGTAAAATCATTGACAACCTTGTCTCCTCAAGCAAAAGCTTGCAGGAGCTTAAAGCCATGCTCGAAAAAATTTCGGGAGCAAACGAGGATACGATTTTTCAGATTTTGTCCTCTATGGGTTCAATGAGTGCCGGCAGCGCACAGTATGAGCTTGCACAGGCGCAGATAGAGCTTGCTTCTTTAAAAATAAGCAAGGCGGCCGCACAGACTCAGGCAAACGGCGACCTTGAGGACGTTTACAGATCCATTTACGAATCCGCCCAAAAGGGATACAACAGCGTGAAAAGCAGCATTGACGCGCTGAACTCGGGCTGGGTTGCCGCCGAAGACGGCATAGTGAGCGAAGTGAACATAACAGAGGGCGAAACGGTTAAGGAAAAAGAAAATTTATCTTTAAACTCCGGCTTTGACATTTCCTCCATCGTCAGCGCGGTTACATCCGGCAACAGCATTTCGGATATAGTCGGCGGATTTTTCTCGGCGGACGAAATCGGCATAAAGGTTCAGTATTACCCGCTTGAGGTTTCGTTCATGCTCAACAAGGGCGACCTCAGCAAGGTATCTGTTGGCAAAAGCGTTTCGGTGAAATCCGAAACCGGCAAAGAGCTTCGCGGCGAAGTCAGCTACATAGCGGCGGTTGCGACGGCCTCAAGCAGTGTGGATATAAATTCTATTCTCGGCACCTCCTCCGGCAGCAGCGGAATTGAGGCAAAGGTAACGCTCAGTGAGGCGGACAGCGGCATTATTATAGGCCTTGATGCGGATGTTTCAATCGAAACAGAAGAAAAGCACGGCTGCTTGACCGTACCGGTTGAGTCAATACAGTATGACGAACAGCACGCATATGTTTTTGTTTATGACCCGAGCAAAAAAATCATCAACCGCAAAATGGTTGAAACGGGAATTTTTGACGGCACGTATTATGAAATACTTTCGGGAATAAACGAGGGTGATATAATAGTCAGAACCCCTGTTGCAACAATGAAGGACGAGGATAAAATTATAGCTCATAATGTTGATAAAACCTGACCCTCGGAGGTAAGCAAGTGAGTATTTGGGAAAACATTAAAATAGCCGTATTCAGCATACGCACAAATATGATGCGCTCTATTCTTACCATGCTCGGCATAATTATAGGCGTTGCGTCAGTTATTGCGATAATCACCGTCGGCAACGGCGGCAAGGATTTTGTTGTTGATCTTATGAGCAATATGAGCTCCGGCGCGGTCAGCATACAGGTCAGCTCCGGCGCGTCCGAGTCCGAAAGAATAACCAAAGAGGATATAGAGGATATTAAAAAAATAGAAACCATAAAATATGCTTCTCCGCTGGATTATAAAATCGGCTCCGCATTTACGGACAATGAAAGCGCAATGTGCCTTGCTCTCTCCGGCAATGAGGATTTGTCGAAGGTAATGAACATAAGCATGAGAAGAGGACGATTCTTTACCGAAGAAGAAAATAAAAACGGCTCAAAGGTTTGCGTTATAACAGAGCTGGGCGCACTCGCAATGTTTAATAAAATCGACTGCACGGGCGAGTATATCAACTTTAAGCTCAGCGGTCAAACGGTGAAGCTTCAGATAATAGGCGTAACGAGTGCCGATCTTTCCGCAAGCACATCGTCCGCGAATTCGTCCGTTTCCATGTTTTCGCAGGCAAGCTCCTCCTCTGCGAGCGACAACCCGATGATGGCAATAGGCTCTCAAATGATAGCCATAGTCACACCCATCACGGTTACCGACAATATCAGCGGCAACAGCGGCAACTATGATATGCTCTATGTTATGGCTGCGGATGAAGAAAATGCAGACACAGTCGGCAATGCGGCAAAGAACATTCTTTATGCAAAGCACGGCAATTTCGGCTCGGATGTTTATACAGTTATGAATATGGAAGCATACACCGAAATGGTCGATAAAATAATAAATGTGTTCACAACATTTGTTGCAGGCATAAGTGCAATAGCGCTGCTTGTGGGCGGCATAGGCGTTATGAATATAATGCTTGTCTCCGTCACCGAAAGGACAAGAGAAATAGGTATCAGAAAAGCTCTCGGTGCAAAGACCTCAACGATAATGTTCCAGTTTTTGACAGAGTCGATAATTCTGTGCGTAATAGGCGGATTGGTCGGCTTTATAATCGGAGTTTTAATGGCGGCGGGTGTTGCCGAATTTGCGGGAATAACGATAAAAATTGAGGCAACAACTATTTTGATAGCGGTCGGCTTTTCAAGCGCAGTCGGTATTTTCTTTGGGCTTTATCCTGCACGCAAAGCGGCAAAGATGCTACCCATAGAAGCCCTCAGGAGGGATTGACATGAGCTTAATAGACGTCAGAAACGTATATAAAATATATAACCCCGGCGAGAATGAGGTTCGTGCACTTGACGGAGTGAGCCTCACAATCGAAGAGGGCGAGTTCGTTGCTATAATCGGTCAGTCCGGTTCGGGCAAATCAACACTTATGAATATGCTCGGTTTGCTTGACACCTGCACCTCCGGCGAATATTATATGGACGGCATAGATGTTTCTCACATGAGCGACGACGAGCTTTCGGAAATTCGCAATAAAAAAATCGGTTTTATTTTTCAGGGATTTAACCTTATTTCGAGCCTTACGGCAAAGGGCAATGTCGAATTGCCGCTCGTTTACCGCGGCATGAAAAGATCCGAGAGAGAAAAGCTCTCGGCCAAGGCACTCGAAATGGTCGGGCTTGAAAAAAGGATGTACCACCGGCCGGCGCAGATGTCCGGCGGTCAGCAGCAAAGAGTGGCGATTGCAAGGGCAATAGCCGCAAAGCCGCCGCTCATTCTTGCCGACGAGCCGACGGGCAACCTCGATTCACACTCCGGCAAGGATGTTATGAAAATAATTCATCATCTGCACAGCGAGGGCAGAACAATAATTTTGATAACTCACGATAACGGAATAGCTGCCGAAGCTCAGAGAGTTATCAGAATACAGGACGGCAAGATAATAGACGATTATTTTAACAAAAATTTCTGCGAGGAGGAGTAGCTTATGGAATATAAACGCTTCGGCGCAGATATTGCCGTGAGGCTTGACAAAGGCGATGAGTTGGTCGAAAAGCTAAAAGAAATCGCAGTAAAAGAGGATATTCATTTTGCCTCGGTCAGCGGCATAGGCGCAGTCGGCAGCGCGGTGACAGGATATTTTGACACCGGGGAAAGACGCTTTAAAAGCAGTGAGCTTACGGGAGATCTTGAAATTGTTTCGCTCTGCGGCATCATAAACAAAATGAACGGAGAAGCGTATTTGCACCTTCACATGAGCATTGCGGACGAGAGCGGCAAGGTCTACGGCGGGCATTTGAGCAAAGCGGTTATAAGCGGAACGGGCGAAATCGTTTTACACTGCATTGACGCCGAAACAGACAGATGCTTTGACGAAGAAACAGGGCTTAATATTATAAAATTTTAACGGGAAAGCCGCAAATCATTTGACTTGCGGCTTTTTATGTTGAATCGTTTGATAAAATATGATATGATTAAAAAAATAAAGCTTACGGAGAAATTATGAAAAATTTTAAATGCGCCGTTTTTGATCTTGACGGTACCGTGCTGGACTCAACCGATGTCTGGTATCAAATAGACAAAGAATTTTTTGAGGCGAGAGGGCTGGTGATTCCGCCGGATTATGCCAAAACCATATCGCCCATGGGCTTTGAACGAGCCGCCGAATACACAATAGAAACCTTTTCTCTTCCCGAAACCAAGTCACAGGTTATGGAGGAATGGAATTATATGGCTCAGCAGAAATTTGAGAACAATGTCGGCTTAAAAGACGGTGCTTACGAGTATCTCAATTATTTGAAAAGCAAAGATATAAAACTTTGCATTGCCACCGCTTCACATGAGGAGCTTTTTGTTCCCGCGCTCAAAAGAAACGGCGTATATGATTTGTTTGATTGCATTACCACTCTCAAAGAAGTGAACAGGGGCAAGGGCTTCCCCGATGTTTATATTAAATCGGCACAAAAAGCAGGCGAAAACGTAGAAAATTGCGTGGTTTTTGAGGATTTGCTTGCAGGCATACGCGGCGCATTAAAGGGCGGATTTTTTACCGTTGCGGTCTACGATAAAAATTCCGAAAAAGATTTTGCCGATATTAAAAAAATATCAAATAAAGTAATTCACAGCTTCTTTGAGCTGATGTAATTAAATAAAAAGCGTCAAAAAGAGAAATTTTCAGAAAACGGCAATGATTTTTCGGTGCATTATTCAGACGGAAAGAAAAATATTTTTAAATATAATTCAATCAATGACGACCGGGCAAAAAGTTAAAATTAAAAAGAGCTTGTTCACAAAATAAAGTGAGCAAGCTCTTTTCTAATATATACCTGTAATATTTTTTGTTTGCGTTCAAAAAATAATTTTAGCTTAATGAATAAGGTGAACGCGATGAATTATATTTTGGCTTTTCTCATTGGCGGGGCAATTTGTGTAGTCGGGCAGATACTCATTGACAAAACAAAGCTCACGCCGGCAAGAATACTTGTACTTTTTGTGGTGCTCGGCGTGTTTTTGCAGGGGATAGGAGTATATCAGCCGCTGGTCGATGCTGCCGGAGCAGGTGCAACCGTGCCCCTCACGGGCTTTGGCTATACACTTGCAAAGGGCACGGCAAACGCCGTCGGCGAGCAGGGGCTTCTCGGTGTAATAACAGGTCCCTTTACCGCAGGTGCGGCAGGGATTACAACTGCGCTTTTGTGCGGACTTGTTGTATCGTTTATAACAGGCCCTAAAGATAAATAAAAAAGACTGTCGCAAATGCGACAGTCCGTTGTTGATTTATTTATGCCTGGGGTGCTTCGGGCTCTTCGTCCTCAAAGCATGAGCATGAAACGTAATCACACTTGTCATCCTCAAGCGGATTGCATTTGGGACAGAACTTTTTGATGAGCATATATACGCCTGCTGCCGCACCTGCAATAGCAGCGATTATACCGACTATTTTAAATATCTTTTTCAATGTATCACACATGGTAATATCCTCCTTTTATTAGTAACTCAATTATAGTACACGCAAAAAGCAATGTCAAGCAGTTCACTGAAATTTAACAAAAGGGCAAACAAAAAGGGCGGCAAAAACCACCCGTAATGTTTTGATTAGTCGTTTATGAGCTTAGCAAGAGCCGATTTCTTTCTTGAAGCATTGTTCTTGTGAAGAAGACCCTTTGCAGCTGCCTGGTCGACCTTTTTAATAGCATACTTAACAACAGCCTCTTTGTCTGCTGCGTTGCTCTCGCAAGCGATATGAGCCTTTTTGATGGCGGTCTTCAAAGCAGTGTTAGCTGACTTGTTGCGAGCGGCCTTAGTTCTGTTAACGATAACGCGCTTTTTAGCTGATTTAATGTTGGGCATAGTTGCACCTCCTTTAATTCTTTACACAGTAAATTATAATATCATCATTTGCAACAAATTGCAAGTTTTTTTCAAAAAAATCTCTTGTTTTTTTGAAACGCAACTAATAATACTATATTTTTATCTCAAAATCAAGTCTCTGTATCATAAAAAGGGGGAGTTTTATGAATTTTCGCACCGACCTTGCGCTGGAATGCCGCGAGAGCTTGCCGGAGAACCGCATAGACGGTGTTGAAAGCGAAGCTTTCGGAACAGCCGGAGCGCAAATTACAAAAATAAAAATCACAAACGAAAACGGCAGCAAAACAATGGGCAAGCCCGTCGGTACTTACATTACTGCCGAAATTCCTCCGCTCGGGAAATACGGCTCTTATGACGAGAACTTGCTCTGTGCTCTCGGTGAGCAGCTCTCTTCTCTTTTGCCCAAAGACGGAGCGGTGCTGAGCGTCGGGCTCGGCAATGAAGATATTACGCCCGATGCACTCGGCCCTTTGAGCTGCTCTATGATTCTTGCAACAAGGCACATAAAAGGCGAGCTTGCCAAAAGCATAGGGCTCGGCGATTTAAGAGCCTCCGCGGTGCTGTCACCGGGCGTGCTCGGTCAAACGGGTGTTGAAACAGCCGAAATAATAAAAGGGCTTGTCTCTTTTTTATCACCCTGCGCGGTTATAGTTATAGACGCGCTCGCGGCAAGGCGGCTTTCAAGGCTCGGCTGCACACTGCAAATGTCTGACGCAGGTATAGTTCCCGGCTCCGGCGTAGGCAATGCAAGAAGCGCAATTAACAAATCTACACTCGGCGTACCCGTTATTTCAATAGGTATACCTACGGTTGTTGACGCCGCAACGCTTGCAAACGATATTGCGGGCGACGATGCGTTCCGCGGCGGCGACAGCGAAAAGGGCAGAGATATGATAATCACTCCGCGCGAAATAGACCTTGTGATAAGCAGGGCCGCAAAGCTTGTGGCTCTGACGGTCAACAAAGCTTTGCAGCCGCATATTACTGCGGATGAAATGTTGATGCTCGTCACATCTTCATAAATCAAAGCTGATTTAAAATGTAGTTTTTAACATCTTCCAATTCACTTTTTTGCCACTCTTTTTTCTTTTCCTCCTCCGCAAGGGGGCAGATTATAAAGAAATCGAGCGTCTCACCGGGCACTCTGCCTGTTCTGAGCGGCTGAGAAAAATGCTCTTTCCACTTTTCTTCGTCGGCGTCTTTAAATTCTTTGGGGTTAAGATAGGTTTGCTGACGTTTTGTTGCCGCAATCAGTGCCTTTGCAGAGAGCGGTGCAAGCAGTTCATAATCTTTTTGCTGCACGTCGGTAAAAATCTTCGGCAGATCGGATTTTACGATATGCTCCTCTCCGCGCAAAATTTTAAGCCCCATCGGCTCAAAAGAAAATTTATCCACAGTGAAATTTATCTTAACCAAAAGACCGAGATCCGTGTAATATTGCGAACGCTGATAGTCCGTATCAAAAATAAAATTGCCCAGGGAATAAAAAATAATTTTGTTGCCCACGGTCTCGTAGTTCATCGGCACATGGGGGTGGTGAGAAATAACAATGTCCGCGCCCATGTCAAGATATTTGCGGTATCTTTCTCTTGTGTATGGCGACGGCAGGGGAGTGAACTCCTCGCCTGCGTGCGCAACAACAACGCACCAGCGGCATTTTCTTTTAATATCGTCAATCACGTTTTGTATCGCGTCAAGGTCGCTCCAGCTGAAGCACCCCGCTTTTTCTTCACCTGCGGCACGGCAGGCGCGCTGATACCCCACGCCGAAAAGCCCGATTCCGCCTGCTTCGTCAATAATGACCGGCTTTCTTGCATCATTTATATTCATACCTGCGCCTATTGTTTTAACGCCGTTTTGCTTTGCGATTTCTATGGTGCTTTTTATGCCGTCTTCGCCTGCGTCCATTATGTGATTGTTGCAGATGTTCCATATATCTGCGCGCATATTTTTAAGCACCTTTACAGCCTCGGGGTCAATGGTGTGCAAAAGTTGTTTCACTCCGCTTTGGACGGTATTTTGCGGGATTTCGGCTATCGGCCCCTCCACATTCGCAATAACATGGTCGGCAGAGTGCAAAAATGCGAGCACCTCATCGGAGATTAAATCCTCATCGTTCCATTTCTCGTACATATATCTGTCAAAACCGATGTCACCGGTGAATACCAAAGAAGTTTTGTTTTTCATAAGCTGACCTCTCAAATTTTTGTTAGCTATATTATATCATTATATTCCGTGCTGTTCAAGGCAATACGCTCGCATAAATTATGTGCAAAAAGAGATACTAATTATATATGAGTGCATTATTTTCAAAGGAATGGTTATATGTCAGTTTCAAAAAAAGAATACGATAAAATGACAAAGGACGCGTCGCCCTCGTCACCCATAGTTTTAAACTGTATAAAGGCATTTGTGTTCGGCGGAGCGATATGTCTTTTAGGCGAGGTGCTTTTTTCTCTTTACAGAATGACCGATATGCGCGAGGACGAGGTAAAAGCCCTGGTGCCTATGACGCTTATTGTTATAACTTCGATTTTAACGGCAATCGGTGTTTTTGATAAAATCGCACGCCATGCCGGCGCAGGCACAATAGTGCCGATAACGGGTTTTGCAAACTCGGTTGTGTGCTCTGCCATGGAATTTAAAAACGAGGGCAAAATAATGGGCGTGGGCGCAAAAATATTTAACATTGCAGGCCCTGTTATCCTCTATGGCACAACGGCGGCTGTAATCTACGGCTTTATTTATTGGATATTTGAAAAGGCGGTGGGCTGATGCAACAGAATGTAATCACACTCAAAAATCCTCCCGCGGTTTTAAGCTATGCTTCTGCGGTCGGCAAAAAAGAATCCGAAGGGCCGCTGAAAGATTATTTTGACGTAATAAATACCGACACATCTATGGGGCAGGATTCGTGGGAGAAAGCCGAGAGCCTTTTTCAAAAGACGGCGCTTAAAACCGCTATGAAAAAAAGAGGCTACAAGGACGAAGATATAGATATAATTTTTGCAGGCGACCTTTTGGCTCAGTGCGCAGGCTCAAGCTTCGGGATGCGCGGCTTTTCAATTCCGTATGCAGGTGTGTACGGCGCGTGCTCAACAATGGCGCTTAGCCTTATCCTTGCCTCGCTCAGCGTTGACGGCTCTTATGCAAAAAAAGCGGCTGCAATAACGTCGTCTCATTTTTGCTCTGCCGAAAAGCAATTCAGAAAGCCGCTTGAATACGGCGGTCAGCGTCCGCCCTCGGCGCAGTGGACGGTTACGGGCTCGGGCTGCGTAATTCTGGGCGAAAATGAAGAAAAAGCACCGCATATCGAAAAGGTGATTTTCGGCAAGGTGCGCGACCTCGGCGTCACGGACGAAAACAACATGGGTGCGGCAATGGCTCCTGCCGCGTGTGAGACTATTGCAAGATTTTTGCAGGGGACGAATACCAAACCGAGCGATTATGATTTGATACTCACGGGTGACCTCGGCGCAGTGGGCAAAAAGCTCCTTTATGAAATGCTTGAGAAAGAGTATGATATTGATATTTCAAAGGTTCACAACGACTGCGGACTTATGATATATAAACTCGACGAGCAAGACGTAAACGCAGGCGGTTCGGGCTGTGGGTGCAGTGCGAGCGTGCTGTGCTCAAAAATTATGAAAGAACTTTTTGACGGCACAATAGAAAAAATGCTCTTTGTTGCAACCGGAGCGCTCTTGTCGCAGACAACCACTCTTCAGGGCGAGACCGTGCCCGGCATAGCTCACGGAGTATATTTGACAGGGGGCAGAAAATGAAAAAGACCTATGACGGAATAAAGCTGCTGAAATATGTATCTACCTTATCGCAGGTGCTTGATTTTTTAAGCGCCGCAGCCTCGGCAGTGACCGCTGCGACTGCAATATGCGTGCTGTGTGCGGTTGCCAAGAGACTTGTTAAGGCATAAAAAGCTAAAAATCCACCGACCGATTAATCGATGCGGTGGATTTGCTTCTATACTTTTTTATAAGATTTTATAGGTAACGCTGTTTCAGACTCTGTTTTTTCAAAAATATTTACAACGGTCACTTCTTTTTCTTCATCATTTGCGTGGACAATTATTTTGTCGCCGATTTTTATATTTTCGTTGTCGCAAAGATAATCATAGCTGCCGCCGTTTGGAGTGAATTTCACAGAGATAAATCGGTGTTTTTTATTACTGTTTTTCGGTGCGGATACTTCAAAAATACAGTTATCGCAAAAGAATACCGGAAATCCGTCATAATAAAATGCGTCTCCGTTAATTTCGTCAACACTGAATTTTTCGTCAAGGTGATTAAATTTGCTTCCTGTTACGGTTACGGTAAGGCTGTCATAAAGTCCGCACATATCAAGCTCGGGAACAGTTAAAAAGAGCCTTCTTTTATTGTTGCTATTAAATTTTTGATGAAGTCTGATTGTAAGTTTGTATTTATTTTCAGAGATTTTTTTGGGTGTAATATCAAGAATTTCACCGTTTGAAAGACAAGGTGCAAATATATATGATATGTTACAGCACTTGATTTTCTTTTGAGGCTCAAAGCAGAGTGCTTCTTTAACCTCATCAAGCTTATCCTGAATGTTTTTTGCAACCGAAGCGTCACCGTAAAGGGTTGCCTCTGCCATTCGCGCACGAATGGCAAAGCTCGCTTGATAATAATAGTAAAGCGCATTTTCATAAAGCGGTTCATCTTCGTTGTCCTTATAAAAATTGCCCATACGAAACGCTATATCCGCAAATTTGCCTGTAAAATTTCCTTGCTGAAAATATTTTAAATTTTCATCGTACAATCTGAGGATAATGTTTTCTGCGGTCTCTTTGCATTTGGCAACACCGTAACCGTTTTGAAACATATCGGCTATTTTATATTCCGCTTCATAAACACCGTTGAATGCGGCGAAAGAAAAGTATTTATATGCTTTGTCATATTCCGGCACACCGCCGTTGCACCTGCCGTAGTAATAGATGTAGCCGAGTGTGTTTGCATAAAAAGCTTTGTCGGGAAGTGTGTCAACCATATCGAACAGCTTGAGCATACATTCCTCTGACTTTTTCCAATCACATTCAAAAACACGGTTACCGCCGTATGAGCCGTAGCCGACTGCATCAAGGGCGAGTATTTCATCTTTTTTATAAAGCTCTTGCGCAAATTTTTTATAAAGACGGGCGGTTTCTTCATCTGCGGCGTTTAATGCGTCATTGTTATTGAGCATATGTAACAGTGAGAGCTTTGCTCCGACAGGAAAATTGCGCTCGGACAGCGGTTTTGATTCATCTTTAAGATAAGTTTCGATTTCTGCGGTCAGTTCTTTGAGCATCGGATTATTTTCGTATGTGTCAAGTATGTAAAAAGCAAATATTATCTCTTCTAAAACAGTGTTTCTGTTATAAAAAATATTGTCCGTTTCTTCATATTCGGTGCTCTCAAGTATATCTGCAAAATAGTCATACCATTCCTCATAGAATGTGTCGGGGTCTATATTTTCTTTTTGTATCTTTTTTAATACGCAGAGCAAATCCTCTAAGGTTATTTGGTAATTGTCTGCGTTTTGAATGTTATAAAATATATCATCTTCTGCAATGTCGGTGAGACTCAGTTCATAACGGGCGAGTTTTTGATATTCGCCTTTGTTGAGCATTATCGGCGGGAGGACTGACGCTTGATTTTTTAATATCGTTACTGTATCTTCGTCATCAAAATCATAGACAGAAATTTTTTTAGATGTGACCTTGGTTACAATTCCGTACCCGGGAATACCGTCAAATGAGTATTTGACTATATCATCAATTTTAAATTCAGCCATTGCTTTCACTCCTGCTTTAAATTTGATTTTATTATATCATAAATCGGCAAAAAATCAATCTAATATTATTTTTATATAAAAACAGCCGCATCAAACGATGCGACCGAGTCTATAATTGATTATAATGTTGCGGCAAGCTTTTTGATATACTCTTTAAAATCTGCGCCGATTTCGGGGTGTTTGAGAGCTATTTCGCAGTTTGCTTTCATAATGCCGAGCTTGTTGCCCATGTCATAACGGATTCCGTCAAAATCCTGAGCCATAAGTCTGCCCTCGCCGGCAAGGCGTGAGAGAGTATCGGTGAAATAGAGCTCTGTTCCTTCGGGAGTTCTTGCGAGATCTTCTTCAAGATAATCAAATACGCAGGGCGGAGCTATAACTCTGCCGAGAATTGAGAAGCAGGACATAATCTGGTCTTCTCTGGGTTTTTCGATAATCTTGTGAACGTCCATAAGGCCGCCGCCGATGTCGGTTATATCAAGTGTGCAGTATTTCTGAACGTCCTTGCGCGGAACTTCTTTAACGCCGACAACGCCTTTGCCGTATTTTTCATATGTATCAACAAGCTGTTTGGTTACGGGGTGACCGTCATAGTTTACGATAACGTCATCGCCGTAAAGAATTGCGAACGGCTCATTGCCGATAAACGGTTTTGCTCTGAGAATTGCATGACCGAGACCTTTTGTCTCTTTCTGACGTACAAAATATACGTTCGCAATGTCTGCCGTCGCTTTTACAACGTCATAAATATCTTTCTTTGCGGGATTTTTAGAGAGCTGATCTTCAAGCTCATAGCTGTGGTCGAAATGATCCTCCATAACGCCCTTGCCGCGGTTTGTGATGATAAGAATATCCTCAATTCCCGCTGCAGCCGCCTCTTCAACTATATACTGAATTGCAGGCTTGTCAACAATGTTGAGCATCTCTTTGGGTACTGATTTTGAAGCCGGGAGAACTCTTGTGCCGAGTCCTGCTGCCGGAATGACTGCTTTTTTAATTTTCATAACAGGTTCCTCCTATATTAAAATAAAATTTAAAACCAATTTTTTATCCAGTCCGCAATGTTTATCAAAACAGATGACAAATACGGCTGGGCAATAAAAACCGCCAAGAATGCAAACGGTGAAACTCCGCCGCGCCTTATAAGCTCAATTTTTTCGGAGCGGGAATCTTCGGTATATTCTTTAGCTTCTTTTATTTCTTTTTTCATCTTCTTTTTAAGAAGAAAATCGGCACACAAAGCCGCTACGGTGTTCGGAATCAGGAATGTTACCGCAATGAGTTTGCCGACATCTTTGGACATTACCTCATATTTTTCGGTAAATTCAGGGTCTGCTGTGAGCTTAGCGGCAGCCTCTTCGTCGTTGTCGCCGTTATATATTTTATATATTTGCGCCGAGAGATCGTCGTAATTATCATATACTCTTTGCGCTACGCCGCCCATAAAAAGATTGAGCGCAACAAAAACAGATAAAAATATAAGACCTGCTTTATAAAGCTTTCTGTAAAAGAACCACGCGGGTGCCAAAAAGAATGCCGCCCAGTTCCATGTTATTTTAGCCTTGCTTCTTTCGGCGCGCATGAATTTATTTATATATCTTCTGTTGCCGGTTTGAAGATAGAGCGCGGCTTCGGTAACCTTTATGCCGTCAAATTCATCGTTCTTATCTGCCGCCACACCCTGAAGCAAAAGATTTTCAAAATCTTCTTCAGAGGCGGTTTTCATAAATACGGGCTGTATGGGCTGCTGCTCCTGCCCGTTATTTTGATGCTCATTTATTTGCGCCTGCTCCTCGGGTGTTTCTTCTTTTACGCTCGGCTGCCATACAAATCCCTCTGCGTGGCGGTCGCGGAATGCGCAGTAACCGACCTTTTTCCAACATTCCCTGTGATAGGGAGTGCCGCAATCGGGGCATACTACTATATCGTCATCATTTTTAAACGGTTCGCCGCACACGGGGCAAATTTCGTTCTTGTAATCCATAATTTGTTTCTCCAAAGTCAATTTATATTGCCGTAATGTCTGTATTCGGCAAAAACTTATCTCTAGTAAGATAGTATATCACAAGAATGTAAAATATTGTAGCCGATTTTTTAATAATTTTCAATCATCTTATTAAAAGTTTCTTTACTTTATAAGAAATTTCTTGTATAATCTAACATCAGAGGAATATTTTTTTGCATGAGAGGTTATTTATGTTACAGTTTGAAGAGTTAAGATTAAAACTTTTAAGCTATGAGGATAAGCTCAAAGAGCTTAAAGAAGCACTCGGACTTGACGAGATGCGCGCGGAGCAGGAAAAGCTTGAGGCTATGACGGCGGACGAGAACTTTTGGGGAGATCTTGCAAATTCGCAAAAGGTTCTTCAGCGCATAGCTGCTTTAAAGAATAAGATAAAATCCTACGAAGATCTCAAAGCCGCTTTTGACGACGGGCTTATGATGATAGAGCTTTCTGATGAAGAGGGCGACGAGAGCATGATAGACGAGTGCTCGGCAAATGTTGACGCATTTATAGAAGAACTCGATAAGCAAACTCTTAGCACCTTGCTTTCGGGTGAATATGACACCAAAAACGCCATTCTTACTTTCCATGCCGGTGCAGGCGGAACAGAGGCTCAGGACTGGGCGGAAATGCTTGTCAGAATGTACTCGCACTGGGGTGAAAAACACGGCTTTAAGGTCAGTATGCTTGATTTTCTTGACGGCGACGAAGCGGGACTTAAATCCGCAACCGTCCTTATAGAGGGCGAGAACGCATACGGATATTTAAAGAGCGAGGCAGGCGTTCACAGACTTGTAAGGGTTTCGCCGTTTGATGCCTCCGGCCGCCGCCATACTTCTTTTGCATCTCTTGAGGTTATGCCCGAAATTGACGAGACAATCGAGGTCGAGATAAATCCCGAGGATTTGAAGGTAGATACCTACCGCGCAAGCGGCGCAGGCGGTCAGAAGGTTAACAAAACGTCTTCTGCCGTTCGTATAACGCATATACCCACAGGCATAGTTGTTGCCTGCCAGGTTGAAAGAAGCCAGCACCAAAACCGCGAGGTTGCGATGCGTATGCTCAAATCAAAGCTTATCGAGATAAAAGAGAGAGAACATCTTGATAAAATAGAGGATATTAAGGGCGACCAAAAAGAAATCGGCTGGGGCAGCCAGATTCGCTCATATGTATTTATGCCGTACACACTCGTTAAGGATCACAGAACAGGCTATGAATCCGGCAACATAAACGCCGTTATGGACGGCGACCTTGACGGATTTATCAACGCATATCTTAAAATGGAGTCTTTGAAGGAATTAAATTCTTGAGGAGGTGCTCTTTATGAACATTATTGATATATCGCGCACGCTTTTGACAGCGGTGGAATACCCGGGTGACCCAAAAACACGCCATGAGCAGGTCAGAAAGATAGAGAACGGCGACGGCTGCAATCTTTCTGCTGTTTACTCGTGCGTCCACACGGGCACGCACACCGATGCACCATGCCATTTTATTGACGGTGCGGATACGGTCGAGGATTTGGATTTATACAAATATATAGGTCCGTGCACGGTTATCGAGGTTCCGCCGGGGGTAATATCCGGCGAGTATGTGAATAAGCACTTCCCGAAAGTATGCACGAGAATACTCATAAAGGGCAACGGACTTTGCCATTTTATGGACAGCGCGGCATATGAAACCGTGGACACGGGCATTTGCCTTATCGGTACGGACGCGGATTCCGTCGGCAGGGCGGGCGACCAGACCGAGCCGCACAGAGCTTTTTTGAGAAACGGTGTGGCTATACTCGAAGGTCTTGATTTGAGCAAGGTTGAGCCGGGCGATTATTTTTTGATTGCCGCACCCGTTAAAATGGGCGCGATAGACGGCGCACCGGTGAGAGCGGTTTTAATAGACGATTATATTTTATGGAATAATGTAAAATAAAATCTTGAAAATCGGCACATTTTGGTGTATAATCAAGCGTCAGACTGTACACGAATGGAGAGTTTTAAATTTGAAGCGTGTATTTGATTTTCTTATCGGTCTGTTTGGCTTTTTGATATTGTCGCCTTTGTTTTTGATAATATCAATAATCGCTTTGGCAGACGACGGCATGCCCGTTATCTTTAAGCAGGACAGAGTCGGTAAAGACAACAAAATATTTAAAATATACAAATTCCGAACCATGAAAAAGGGAGTCGGCGATTTTGCCACGGGCAAACTTAAAGACGCGGATAAAAAAATAACCGGCTTCGGCAAATTTTTGAGAAAGACAAGCCTTGACGAATTGCCGCAGTTTTTTAATTTGATAAACGGCACTATGAGCCTTGTGGGACCGAGACCGCTTATTCCGTCAGAGACTAAAATCAGAAAGCTCAGAAGTCAGTACGGAATATATGACGCTATGCCGGGCATAACCGGTTGGGCGCAGGTTAACGGCAGAGACAACATCAGCGATGAAGAAAAGGTAAAGCTTGACAGGGAATATATAGAAAAACAGAGCCTTGCTTTTGATTTAAAAATAATTTTTATGACCGTTAAATCCGTCATAACGCGTGCGGATATAAATGACGGTGAAGAAAAGGACAACAAAAAATCATCAAAATAAAAAAACAGATCCGTTTTTTATGACGGATCTGTAATTGAATAAATTTGATTAAGCCTCGCCGAGATACTCTTCGAGCACCTGACCGCTCGCTTTCATTTTTTTGGCTATTTCGGTGCCTACATAACGGTAGTGCCACGGTTCATAAGTTATTTGAGTGATGTTGATTTTGTCTTTCGGGTATCTGAGGATGAAACCGTATTCATGTGCGTGAGCTTGCAACCATTTATATTCTTTTGTTGTGTCAAAGGATGTGCTAAGTGAGCAAATATCCATTGCAAGGCCGGCGTTGTGCTCGCTTGTTCCGGGTAAAAGCCTTGTTTCGGATGCTTTGATTGTTGCGTCCTTTTTGCTGTAACCCTGTTTTTGATACCGGGCAATGCTGTTTTCAAAATTGTTTTTTTGACGTTGGAACGAACGGTAGCCGGAAACGGGAGTCAATGTGATGCCGTCTTTTTTGGCGGCGTCATACATTTTTTGATAGTGAGGGGCAACCCTGTAATCGAGCATTACGCCGGAGCCTTTAACCGCCTCGGCAAGCTTCGGCACATAGCCGTCGGGCAAAATGTGCTTTTTGTTGAGCAAAAGCTCGGTATAAGGAGCGTTCATGTTAGCCGGGGCAGGGTTAAATCCCGCATAGGCATAAGCATATGTGCTCTTTGAAGCGCTTTGACTTGATTTTGCCGATGTTGAGTTTTCTTTTGAAAGTTCCGACTTTGAAGAAGCGGAAGTACCGGGGGAAGAGAGGCTTCCTTCACTCTTTTGCGAGCCTGCATCAGTCTGCTGCGAATATGACGGTGAGCTTGCGGCGTTATCTCCTTTGCCGACGTCTTTTTTTGAGCAGCCTGCCGATGCAAATAAAACCGCGAGGGCGGCGCCGACGGCAGACATACGGTATAATGTGTTTTTAAAAGACATAAATATCACCAACCTTTGATTTCGTCTTTATTTTAACACTTACATATATTATTTTCAAGAGAGGAATTGATATTTAATGAAAGCAAACGAAAGCATTGAAAAGTACCCTGCGCGCGTGCGGGAATACACTAATTATGTTATTAAGAGCATAAAAAATGTGTGCAAAACATATGGACCGAGACCGGTCGGCAGCGAAAGCGACAGAAAAGCACAGGAGTATTACAAAGCAGACCTTGAAAAATTCTGTGATGAAGTAACGGTTGAACCGTTTAAAGTCAGTGACAAGGCATTTATGGCTTGGGTTCCGCTCGGCGCGGTACTTCTTACTCTTTCGGCACTTTTTTATCTTTTCGGCATGGCGGTTGTATCGCTTGCACTCACGGTTTTAACTCTTTTCTTCATTTTATCCGAATTTATTTTTTATAAGCAGACTCTTGATATTTTCTTTAAGAAAAAGGATACCGCAAATGTTGTCGGCGTCAGAAAGGCCGCAGGCGAAACAAAGAGAAGAATTATAATTTCGGGTCATACCGACTCTGCTTTTGAGTGGACTTACACCTATCACGGCGGAAGACCCGCGGTTGCCACAATCATCGGCACTGCAATAGCAGGCATAGTTATCACTATTGCCGCAAGCATTATTTCAATAGTAAACGGCGGCGCTTTTGACATCAGCATAGTTGTAACGGGTGATAACGTTCTTGTTGCCTGTCTCAGCATAGCAATGCTCATACTTGTTCCTTTTTATATTGCGGCGCTTTTCTTCTGCAACTATAAAAAACCCGTTATGGGCGCAAACGACGACCTCACGGGCACATTTATTTCGGCAGCTGTTACAAAGTTCCTCAGCGACAACGATATAAGATTTGAAAACACAGAGGTTGTAGCCCTCATGGCAGCAGGCGAAGAGGCAGGTCTCAGAGGCTCAAAGGCTTATGCAAAGGCTCATAAAGACGAGCTTAAAAACAGCGACATTCAAACTGTTTTTGTCGGCTTTGACACAATCCGTGAGTTTGACTTTATGACAATTTTTGATAAGGACATGACAGGCGTTGTTAAAAACGACGAGCGCGTTGCAAAGCTTATTAAAGACGGCGCAGCCATTGCAGGCTATGACAATGTTAAAATAGACACAATAGCTCTCGGCGCAACAGACGCGGCGGCTATGTCACAGGCAGGCGTTGCGGCGGCTTCTTTTGTTGCCATGGATCCGTCCCCTGCACGCTATTATCATACAAGACTTGATACAGAAGATAACCTTGACCCCAAAACCATTGAGGCAGGCGTTAAAATCGCACTTGAGACCACATTCCTCTTTGACGAGAGAGGAATCTGATATTATCTTGTAAATATTAGATAAAAAGTTTTAAAAAACTATTGTTAAATTATGTAAAGATGTGTTATAATAACGAAAGCTATTCTGATTGGAGGGCATATGACCTCCCGATTTCCCTATATTGTGAGGAGATGTTTTATTTATGAATAAAAAAATCATCAGAGCTTTGGCATTGGTTCTCATAGCTGTAATGACTTTTTCTCTGTGTTCCTGCGGTTCATATGAGGAGGAGGTTATAAAAAGAGCTTCTGCAATTCCGCAGACCAAGGCAGAAATCTTTGATTATTTCTGCAAGGCTATGAAAATGGTAGAAGAAAAGAATCCTGCTGTCAGCTACAAGCTCTCGCAAAAAGCAAAATCTGCCGACAGTGAAAACAGCAGTATCAAGGCGGCGTTCCCCACGATAGCAAAGCTTATGACGGGCAACATTAAAGAGTCTACCAAATACGGTGAAGATTGCTCAAAGCTTTTCCCTCAGAATACGCTTGATCTTAAAAATATCAAATCCGCAAACATAGTTGATATTGACGATGCAACATCGCGTTCATACACAATAGAGCTTACCATATGGGAAGAATCAAATCCCACTCAGGAGAACAGCATCTTCGGCAAGATTTATAAAATCACCCCCAAAGATGAAATTCTCAACGAGCTTAAAAAGGCAAGCGATTATATGACAATTGACGATTATGACGCTCAGTATCAGGTCGGCAAAATAATTGCCGTCGTTTCTAAAGAGACAGACCGCCTCTCAGAGCTTAAACTCGAAAGGGAAATCAGAGTTGAAACAGAGGTTACAGGTCAGAATACACTTGCAGAGATGGGCACGGTTCCGCTTGCATTTACTTATTCGTCAACCGCAAATTATTCTGTAAACTGGGATGACCCCAACACCGCAGAAGTTGAGTAATTACCACGGCATTTGTCAGCCGTATATTTGAAATGCAAAATACCGACTGAAGTCTTTATTCAGTCGGTATTGTTATATATTTTACCACAGGCTCGGTGAACGCTGTTTTTAAGTTAATTTAAGGTTAGTCACTTAATATAAAAGGTAAAGGAGGCATTTATTATGAGATTGCTTTTGGCAGAAGACGAAAAAGAGCTTTCAAACGCCCTTACGGTG
Organism: uncultured Ruminococcus sp.; assembly: GCA_900539465.1. GTDB lineage: Bacteria > Bacillota > Clostridia > Oscillospirales > Acutalibacteraceae > CAG-488. The sequence goes on from UQCF01000004.1 coordinate 144,775, forward strand.
ATTTTGAAGCACAACAATTTTTCTGTTGACGCTGTTTATAACGGACTTGACGCACTTGATTATATCTCGCTCGGCAAATATGACGGAATTATTTTAGACATTATGATGCCGGGGCTTGACGGCATTTCTGTTTTAAAAAAGGTGCGTGCCGCAGGCAACTCGGTGCCGATTTTACTCTTGACCGCAAAGGGAGAAATAGACGATCGCGTGCTCGGCCTTGACAGCGGGGCAGACGATTATTTGCCGAAGCCTTTTTCGACCAAAGAGCTTTTGGCGCGTATAAGAGCCATGACGAGAAGAAAAGCCGATATTACGGCAGATAATCTGCTCTCGGCCGGCGATATTACGCTTGACAGACTAAAATTTGAGCTTTCGTGTAATGGCGATACGACCGGGCTCTCGGGCAAAGAGTTTCAGATGCTTGAGATGCTCATGCTTTCACACGAGCAGGTGATTTCTACCGAGCTTTTTATGGAGAAAATTTGGGGACTTGACAGTGACGCAGAGCTGAACGTGGTATGGGTCTATATCTCTAATTTAAGAAAAAAGCTTAAAAGTATCGGCTCAAATGTGCAGATAAAGGCTGCGCGAAGTTTGGGATATTGTCTTTTGACATAAAGCTTTGAAAGGTGCTTTGCCGAGTCATGATTAAAAAATTAAGAATAAAATTTATTGCAACCGCAATGTGCTCTGTTTTTGCCGTTTTGGCAGTGATTATCGGTGCAATCAACATTGCAAACTATTGCAATATAAACGAACGTGCCGACAGGCTTCTATCTGTGCTGGAGAGCAACGGCGGCTACTTCCCGAAACCGGGCGAAGAAGAAAAGAAAGAACCGAAAAAAGACAAACTTCACGAGCCGAAAGAGCTGTCGCCCGAGGCACCGTTTGATACAAGATATTTCACCGTTACGCTGAGTGACGGCGGAGGGCTTGTTTCAGCCGATGTAGGCAAAATTGCCGCTGTTTCAGAAAATGATGCGGTGACTTATGCCAAGGAGTGTTTTCAAAAAAACAAAACCGGCGGATTTAGGGATAATTACAAGTTTTCGGTGATATCTGTTGAAAACGGCAGGATGTATATTTTTGTTGACTGTTCGCAGTCGCTTTCAACCTTCAAATCTTTTCTGTATTCAAGTCTGCTTGCCAGCACCGCAGGGCTTATAACGGTATTTATATTGGTTTTAATTTTTTCGCGTGCTGTTGTAAGACCTCTTGAAGAGAGCTACCAAAAGCAAAAAAGATTTATCACAGACGCGGGTCATGAGATAAAAACTCCACTCACAATAATAGACGCCAATGCCGAAGTCCTTGAGATGGAGGTCGGCGAAAATGAGTGGATACGAAGCATAAAAAATCAGGTTAAAAGATTGAGCGAGCTCACGGGCAAGCTCGTGTTCCTTTCAAAAATGGACGAAGAGAGCAACATTTTAAATTTTGAAGATTTCTCTTTGTCGGACGCCGTATCCGAGACGGCGTTTCCCTTTGAAACAATGGCAAAAGCCCAAAATAAAGAGCTTTCAATAAGCATTGAGTCGAATATTATTTATAGGGGCGATGAGTATTCTATACGCCAGCTTGTTTCGGTGCTTTTAGACAATGCAATAAAGTATTCGCCCGACGGCGGCAAAACAGAACTCAGTCTTTCCTCCGACGGCAAGCGAAAAAGACTTAGAGTAAAAAACAGCGTAGAAAAAATAGAAAAAGGCGACCACAGCGTTTTGTTTGAGCGTTTTTACCGCTCTGATGAGTCGAGAAACTCGCAAACCGGCGGTCACGGAATAGGGCTTTCAATAGCAAAGGCAATAGTTACGGCGCATAAAGGAAAAATATCCGCACACAGTGAAGACGGCAAATCCATAGAATTCACCGTAATACTTTAGTCACAAATTTTTAACGGATAGTTTTTCGATTTTTTTTGAAAACTATCCGTTTTTTTAGTTTATTTTAAAGTTCGCGTATTAAGCTTTTATCAACGAAAGGGGAGAAACCTTATGAAATACCAAAACATTTTTAAACGGTACGAATTTAAATATATGCTTTCTCCGCAGCAAAAAGATGCAGTGATGAAAGCGATGCAGCCGTTTATGCGAGAGGACGAATACGGCAAAAGCCTAATCTGCAATTTATATTATGACACGCCGAATTATCTTCTCATACGCCGCTCAATAGAAAAGCCGCATTATAAAGAAAAACTCAGGCTCAGAAGCTACGGCGTAGCAAAGAGCGACAGCACAGTGTTTGCCGAGATAAAAAAGAAATATGATTCGGTGGTTTATAAAAGGCGAGTGAGCATGAACGAGAGCGAAGCCGTGAAATATCTAAGCGGCGGCTCGCCCGCAAAAACAAATCAGATAACGAATGAAATAGATTATTTTATGTCGCTTTACGGTGGGCTTTCGCCGTCGGTTTGTATTTCTTATGAAAGAGAAGCGTTTTATGCCGCGGATAACAGAAATTTAAGAATAACTTTCGATAACAATATCCTGTGGCGTGATGATGACCTTTCGCTTTGCTCGGGGGCTTACGGCAATTCACTGTTGAAACCCGGTCAAACGCTCATGGAGATAAAAACATCTTCGGGTATGCCGATGTGGCTTGTGAGAACGCTTAGCGAAAATAAAATTTATAAAACGTCTTTTTCAAAGTACGGAGAAGCATATAAAGAAATATTTTTAAAATCACAAACAGGAGGCGCTATTTATGCTTGAGAATATATTTAAAGGGATTTTTTCATCAGAGAGTGAGACGGTAATTTCTGCATCAAACTTTTTGCTTTGCATAGGAACATCGCTTTTAATAGGAATTTTTCTTGCGGCGGTTTATGCCTATAAAAGCAAATATACCAAAAGCTTTGTTGCCACGCTTGCAATTATGCCGGCGGCAGTGTGCACTATAATAATGATGGTTAACGGCAATATCGGTGCAGGCGTTGCGGTCGCGGGTGCTTTCAGCTTAATTCGCTTTCGCTCCGTGGCAGGCTCCGCACGCGAGATAGGCGCAATCTTCATTGCCATGGCGTCGGGCATGATAGCCGGCATGGGTTACCTCGCATATGCGGCTTTGGCGGCGGTTTTGCTCGGCACGGCAATGTTTGTTTATTACAAAGTTATATCCGGCAAAGGCAGTGAAAACAAAGAAAAAGTTTTGCGTATAACCATTCCCGAAGATCTTAATTATACAGATGTTTTTAATGATATATTTGAAAAATACACTAAAAAATATGAATCTTTAAGCGTCAAAACAACAAATATGGGCAGCCTTTTTAAGCTGACATATAATATCACACTCAAAGACGCTTCACAAGAAAAAGAAATGATTGATGCCTTGAGGTGCAGAAACGGCAACCTTGAAATCAGCGTCTCAAACAGAGAGGAGAATTATAATGAGCTTTAAATATAAAATATTTGCGATTGTTATGGCGGCAGTGCTTGTGATAATGACCTTCGGCGGCTGCTCGCTTAAAAAGACTGACTCTGCCGATAGCGGCACAAGTGTTTCTGATGAAGATATGTTCACCGAACGGGATTTGGATGCGTCTTATGACGAGAGCTCAAGCGCTAAAATTGCGCTTGCCGACGGAGCAACCAAAAGCGACTCTGATAACGTAAAGACAGACGGCGACGCGGTTGAGATAACAGGCGAGGGCACATATATCATCAGCGGTACGCTCACAAACGGCAGAATAATCATAAACGCTAAAGACAGCGATAAAATTCAGCTCGTTTTAAACGGTGCAACAATAAACTGCGACACCAGCGCGGCTATATATGTCAAACAGGCGGATAAAGTGTTTATAACTCTTGCTCCGTCAAGCGAAAACACTCTCTCAAACAAGAGCGAATTTGTCGCTGTGGACGATAATAATATTGATTCCGTAATCTTTTCAAAATCGGACTTAACGCTCAACGGCAGCGGCAAGCTCACCGTTAACGCAGCTTACGGTCACGGCATAGTCTCAAAAGATGACCTTGTGCTGACGGGCGGTGAATACAGCATAACTTCAGAAAAACAGGCGCTCTCGGGTAAGGACAGCATACGCGTTGCAGACGGCACTTATACATTGAATGCAGGCAAAGACGGACTTCACAGCGAAAATACCGACGATACATCAAAAGGGTTTATATATATCGCAAACGGAACGCTCGATATAACCTGTGACTGTGACGGCATTGATGCTTCGGGTACTGTGACGGTGAAGAACGGCAGTGTCAATATAACCTCCGGCGGCGGAAGCGAAAACGCAGAGAAAAAGAGCGAAGAATTTTTCCCGGGAGGCAGAAATCAGCAAAATCAATCGGCAGAGCAGACAACAGAGCAAAGCGACTCCGTCAGCGCAAAGGGCATAAAAGCCGACGGCAATCTGACGATAGTATCGGGTGAATTTTCAATAAATTCTGCCGACGATGCAATACACTCAAACAGCAGCATCACCGTTAGCGGCGGCACTTATAAAATACTCACGGGCGATGACGGAATACACGCCGACGCAAATCTTACTGTAACAAACGGCACTTTGAATATCGAAAAGAGCTATGAAGGCTTAGAGGGTCAGACAATAAATATTTCCGGCGGAATAATATCAATAGTCAGCGACGATGACGGCATGAACGCAGCAGGCGGCAATGACGAAAGCGGCTTTGGCGGAAAGATGATGCAGGATGATTTCAGCACGGACGAAAACAGTTCTATAACAATCTCCGGCGGCAAAATCACAATAAATGCCTCGGGTGACGGTATAGACTCAAACGGCAATCTCTATGTCAAAGGCGGAGAGATATATGTTTCCGGCCCCGAAAACGACGGCAACGGCGCGCTTGATTATTCGGGAGACGCACAAATAACAGGCGGAACAATCGTTGCGGCGGGCATGAGCGGAATGGCTCAAAACTTCGGCAGCAGTTCAACACAGGGTTCGATTTTGCTAAATGTTTCGTCGCGTTCGAGCGGCGCGGTGACTGTTAAAGACAGCTCCGGCAGCGTTATAATTTCTTTCACTCCCGAAAAAGAGTATAACTCGGTTGTTATCAGCACTCCTGATATTAAAAAGGGTGAGACTTACACGGTTACGGCCGCGGGCGAGAGCCAAACGGTTGAGATGAGCGATATAATTTATTCATCGGCAGGCTCGGCAACAGGCAACCCCGGCGGAGGGCAAAATCCCGGCGGAGGGCATGGTCAAACACCGCCCGATAATCAAAACAATGGCGGCACTCCGCCCGAGAAACCGAGCGGAGAAAGACCGCAAAAACCGATTAATTGACCAAAAGCGTGCCTTTAAATGGCACGCTTTTTTGTTATCGGCATAAAATATAGTAATATTTTATGAAAGGTGATATAAATGAGAATTTTCGGTATTGATGTTTCTGAATGGCAGGGGAATTTTGACTTTGAAGCGGCAAGGGCAGAGGGGGTGCGGTTTGCGGTTATCCGCGGCGCATATCATACATATATCGACTCAAAATTTGAGCAGAATTATTCCAGAGCGCGCAGGCAGGGACTTGATGTCGGCGTTTATCAATACACTAAAGCCGTTAACGCCCAGCAGGCGGCAGAAGAGGCAGAGTTTTTGTGTGAGCGCGTGCTTAAAGGTAAGCGTTTTGAACTGCCGATTTATATAGATATTGAGGACGAAGTGCAGAGAGCACTCAGCAGAGAAGAGGTAACCGAAATAATAAAAACATGGTGCGATTATATGCAAAAGAAAAATTATTTTGCAGGCGTTTATTCTTCGCTTTCTTTCTTTGAAACACATACAAACGATGAAGAACTTCGCGCATACACGCATTGGGTCGCACAGTGGGAGCGCGAGTGCACCTACACGCCGAGAAGCGTTTTAGGTATGTGGCAGTTTGGCGGCAGTGTGAATGAAATACGCTCAACTCAGGTGGCAGGTGTGACCTGTGACCAGGATTATATGCTTGTTGACTTCCCCGAAATAATAAAAAGAACAGGCAAAAACGGTTACACCGCAGAGGAGGAGTGCAGGGGTGAGCATTATGACAGACCCGGGCTTGTAACGTATACGGTCAAAAGGGGAGACACCTTAACCGAAATTGCCGACAGATTCGGAACGACCGTATCACGAATTGTTGATGATAATAAAAAAGAGTACCCCGAAATAACGGCAGATTTCATCAGAGCCGGTTGGCATTTGAGAGTTTAAATACGTCAGCGGCGGTGTGTCCTAACACCGCCGAGAAAAAGAGCCGACGCTGCCGCGTCGGCTCAGGTTGTTATTTGAAGCGAACCCAGACGTTCATTACTTGGTCTGT
>UQCF01000005.1 GCA_900539465.1 uncultured Ruminococcus sp.
GCAGCGGCAGTAAGCGGCAAAAAGACTATCAACCAGACCGGCGCTACAAAATAAACAAAATGCCCCGCTTTTGCGGGGCAGGAAACCCAGCTTTATTCCATTTAAAAAATGGTTAAAGATAAAAATTTTTTAGGAGGATAATTTCATGGCAAAAAAAGTATTGAGCGTAGTACTTGCACTTGTAATTGCCCTCGGTGTTTGCGCTGTAGCTGTTTCGGCTGCAACAACAAGCGAGCTTAACGAGATCCTTGCAAGCTTACCCGATGATTACAACGCACGTTTCTACAACGACAAGACCGTCGATGCAATTTCGGCGGCAAAAACAGCCGCTGCAGCAGCCATTGCAAGCGGAAGCCAGTCCGACATCGACAGTGCTTATGCTCTTTGCGAAGCAGCAAAAACACTTGTTGAAGAAAAAGGACAGTATTATGCACCGGATCCGATGATCCCCGGTGTAGGTGAATGGAAAGATTACCCGATTAACCGCGATGAGAGCAAAGCACATGCTTACTATCAGTGGTCAACAGATGCTTCCAAGTATCTTAAAGCGGGCGATACTTTCACTCTCAGCATTAAGCTTAAGACAGACTTCTACATTTCATCAATGTATCTCGGATTTGCATATGATGCAACAAAGTTTGAGATTATTGACGCTAAGAGCTCAGACGCAATTCTTCAGAGCCTTATGAGCAACGGCTTCAACTATAAGTGGGGCAGAAGCGTTACAGATGACTCAATCCTTTCCGAGTACTGGCCCTCTTCATGGACAGACGCCATGAAAGAGCAGTATAATCAGTTCTGTGTAAGCTACAGCACAAATACAACAGATAACGACATTTGGATGCCCACAGATTTTGAAGACGCTGTTACAGTTACATTCAAAGTTCTTGACAATGTTACAGACGGCACAGGCAAAATCTATATGTCCAAAGAGTTCACAACTCCGTTCATCAGCGATGATGCGGATTACACAGAGCCCAGCATCAGATTTGACAGAGCAAGCGGTTCTAAGCACGCTGACTTTGTTCTTCCCGATGAGCGCGCTTCTTATGACCAGACAATCGCATTCCCCGAGGATATTAACCTTACAATCGGCGAAGCTCCCGCAGCAGCAGATTACACTTATCTTGACGCTGCTATTGCTTCAATAGCAGATTACACCGAGTCCGACTACACAGCAGCTTCTTGGAAAGTATTTGCAGACGCTGTTGCAGCAGGTAAAGCAGTTGACAGAAACCTCACAGCAGACAGCCAATCGGTTGTTGACGCTGCAACAAAGGCAATTGTTGACGCACGCGAAGCTCTTGAGTTCCAGCAGGCAGAGGGCTGCAGAATCCTTTCTGTTGTTCCTTCGGCTCCCGTTCAGCTCGCAGAGAAGACCGTTCTTGACATAACTGTTGAAGGTAGCCCCACAAAGGTTCGCTTTGTAAACAAAGACCTCAACACATGGACATATGACAGAAACAATGCTTATGTAATCGACATCACCGATAACGGTAACGGCACAGAAACATGGAAACTCAGATTCAATGTTTATGCGGAAAAATCGGTTTATTCGATCTATGCTAAATATGCCGGCGAAGGCTGGGTAGAGCCCGCATACAAGTTCGCTCTTAAAGTTAACTCTTATTCAGATGATAAGAATGTATATTCTTATGAAATCAATGAGTGCTATGACGGCGTAATGTATAACGGTGTTCACAAGCTCACAGTTGTTACAGGCGCAGGCGTTTACAAGGTTCAGCTCTATAAGGGCGGCAACACTTGGACCTACACCGCAAACAACGCTACCGTAGATTATGTTGACGGCAACAAGGTTTGGACTATCAATATGAACTTTGCTCAGCTCGGCGATCAGTCATACTCAATCAGAGTACGTACTCTTCAGAGCGCATTTGAGTTCTCGGATAAGACAATCAATGTTGAGGTTCGCTACAAATAATCACAATTTATCTTTAACCAAATAAACTATAACGGCAGACCGTCGCTCCGAGTGAGCGGCGGTTTGTTTGTCTTTAATAAAAAATGCGCTGCTCCGCACTGTTTTTTATATGCAAACAAGAAAATTTACTTTTTTAAAATAAATTTGCTTGTTTTTCTTGACATTTGCTATTTGATGATATATAATGTCATAACTATTATAATGGAATTATATGTCTAAAGGTATTTAGTTTAGCTGCAAAATGCTACAAAATGCTCATTCAAGATCCGATTTATCCACCATAAATCATGGACGAAAACAAAAGAAACGGAGTGGTTATTCAATGGTGAAAGTTTCTCCAGTGACGAAGGGCAAAAGAACTCGCAGAAGCTTTAGCAAAATCAATGAGGTTATGGAAATGCCGAACCTTATTGAGATCCAGAAGGACTCTTATCGATGGTTCCTCGAAAAAGGTCTTAAGGAAGTATTCAGGGATATAGCCGATATCACCGACTATACAGGCAACTGGGTTCTTAAATTCGTCGATTACCGTATGGACGACAAGCCCAAATACACCGTAAGAGAATGCAAGGAGCGCGACGCGACATATTCCGCGCCTATGCGTGTGCGTGCAAGACTCCGTAATAAAGAAACCGGAATCGTAAAAGAAAGCGAAGTCTATATGGGCGATTTCCCCATAATGACAGAGAGCGGTACATTTATAATTAACGGTGCAGAGAGAGTTATAGTATCTCAGCTTGTCCGTTCCCCCGGCGTATATTACGATATGACGCATGATAAGACCGGTATAGAGCTTTATACCAACACTGTTATTCCGAACCGAGGCGCTTGGCTCGAGTACGAAACAGACGTAAACGATATTTACTATGTAAGAATAGATAAAAACAGAAAAATATACATTACCACATTTATAAGAGCACTCGGTCTCAGCTCTGACGATGATATACGTGAATTCTTCGGTTACGACCCCAGAATCGACGCTACTCTCGAAAAGGACGAGACTCAGAACACCGAAGAAGCTATTATGGAAGTATTCAAAAAGCTTCGCCCCGGTGAGCCTACCACTCTTGAAACCGCAAAAGCATATATCGACAATTTGTTCTTTGATCCTTATCGCTATGATATTTCACGCGTAGGCAGATATAAATATAACAAAAAGCTTTCAATGTCAGACAGACTTATCGGTGCAACGCTTTCTCAGCCGATAGCAAACGCACTTACCGGCGAGGTTGTTGCCGAGGCAGGCGAAGTTATAACCAAAGAAAAGGCACATGCGATCGAGCAGTCCGGCGCGATGGTGGCGTATGTGGCAGTCGGCGACGACAAAGAAATAAAAGTTATATCCAACGGTATGGTTGAGATAGGCGAGTTCCTGCCTCAGTTCACCGTAGATCAGCTTGAATCTATCGGAATAAACGAAAAAGTATCATTCAAGGTTCTTTCGGAGATACTTGAATCCTGCGACAATGACGACGCTGTTTTTGAGGCTCTCAAACTTCGCTGTGATGAGCTTATCCCCAAACACATCACGGTAGACGATATTTTCTCATCTATCAACTATATAAACAGCATTGCATTCGGCGTCGGCAAAACAGATGACATAGACCATCTCGGCAACCGCCGTATACGCAGCGTAGGCGAATTGCTTCAGAACCAGTTCAGAATCGGTATTGCGAGAATGGAAAGAGTCGTTCGTGAGAGAATGACGCTTCAGGCTCAGGAGGATGAAGATAAGATTACTCCTCAGTCGCTCATAAACATCAGGCCTGTTCTCATGGCTATCAGAGAGTTCTTCGGTTCTTCACCGCTCTCTCAGTTCATGGATCAGATCAACCCCCTTGCAGAGCTTACTCATAAGCGCCGTCTTTCAGCCCTCGGCCCCGGCGGTCTTTCACGTGACCGTGCAGGATTTGAGGTTCGTGACGTTCACTACAGCCATTACGGACGCATGTGCCCCATAGAGACCCCCGAAGGACCGAACATCGGACTTATCTCTTACCTTGCAACATTTGCAAGAATAAACAAATACGGCTTTGTTGAGGCACCTTACAGACGTGTTGTTGACGGCAAGGTTCTTGACGAAGTTCGCTATATGACAGCCGATGAAGAAGATGAATTCATCGTTGCACAGGCTAACGAACCCCTTGATGAAAACGGAATGTTCAAAAACAAGCGCGTTATGGCGCGTTACCGCGATGAGTACCATGAGATGGACAAAATGCGCGTTGACTACATGGATGTTTCGCCCAAGATGGTTGTTTCTGTTGCTACGGCAATGATTCCCTTCCTTGAAAACGACGATGCTAACCGTGCCCTCATGGGTTCAAACATGCAGCGTCAGGCAGTTCCGCTTCTCACAAGCAGCGCTCCCATTGTAGGCACAGGTATGGAATATAAAGCCGCTGTTGACTCCGGCGTTGTGGTTATTGCAAAGCGCGCGGGTACCGTTGTTCACGTCAATGCGGATTATATCGAAATCCGTGCAGATGAAGACGGACAGACAGACAGATACACTCTTATCAAATTCATGCGTTCTAACCAGAGCTCATGTGTAAACCAAAAGCCGATTGTTGACCTCGGTCAGCACGTTGAAGAAAAGCAGGTTATCGCAGACGGTCCCGCAACGGATCACGGCGAAATCAGCCTCGGTAAAAATGCCCTTGTCGGATTCATGACTTGGGAGGGCTACAACTATGAGGACGCTGTTCTTATTAACGAAAAACTTGTAAGAGACGATGTTTATACATCAATTCATATAGAAGACCACGATATTGAAGCGAGAGATACAAAACTCGGACCGGAAGAAATCACAAGAGATATACCGAATGTCGGCGACGACGCTCTTAAAGACCTTGACGAACGCGGAATTATCCGTGTAGGTGCAGAGGTTCACTCCGGTGATATTCTTGTAGGTAAGGTTACACCCAAGGGCGAAACCGAGCTTACACCCGAAGAGAGACTTCTCCGCGCAATATTCGGCGAAAAAGCAAAAGAAGTCAGAGATACTTCTCTCAGAGTTCCTCACGGCGAATACGGTATCGTTGTTAACGTTGAGGTGTTCACAAAAGAAAACAGCGACGAGCTCAGCCCCGGCGTAAACAAGGTTGTACGCTGCTACATTGCCCAGAAGCGTAAGCTCTCTGTCGGCGATAAAATGGCGGGTCGTCACGGTAACAAGGGTGTTGTTTCAAGAATACTTCCTCAGGAGGATATGCCTTTCCTTGAGGACGGCACACCGCTTGATATAGTTCTTAACCCGTTGGGCGTTCCCTCTCGAATGAACATCGGTCAGGTGCTTGAAGTTCACCTCGGCTTTGCCGCAAGACATCTTGGCTGGCATGTTATGACCCCCGTATTCGACGGCGCTCACGAGGAGGATATACAGTATCTTCTCACAAAAGCATATTACCTCAAGCACGGCGATGAGCACATCAAAGCCCTCGTTGATGAGTATGAAAATTCCAAAGGCGACGAAGGATTTGACCTCAACGAGCTCATTGAGCATGTTGAGAGCAATTCGGACGCTCAGCAGTATGAGCAGCTGTTTAAAAAGGCTCGCGCGGCAAGAGACGGTAAATCAGTTCTTACCGACGGCAGAACCGGCAGAAAGTTCGATAATGCCGTTACAGTCGGCGTCATGTATTACCTCAAGCTTCATCACCTTGTTGATGATAAAATCCATGCACGTTCAACAGGACCGTACTCACTTGTTACTCAGCAGCCCTTGGGCGGTAAAGCTCAGTTCGGCGGTCAGCGTTTCGGTGAGATGGAGGTTTGGGCTCTTGAAGCTTACGGTGCAGCTTACACTCTTCAGGAGATACTCACAGTTAAATCCGATGACGTTGTAGGACGTGTTAAAACTTACGAAGCCATTGTTAAGGGCAATAATGTTCCGCAGCCCGGTATTCCGGAATCCTTTAAAGTTCTTGTTAAAGAGCTTCAGTCTCTCGGTCTTGACGTTAAGGTTTATGACGCAGACAAAGAAGAGATTGACCTTCGTCAGAATTTTGACGATGAGCTCGGTTTCTCTCAGAGTGACGACAAAGCATTTGTAAACGTTAACGATGCAGACTCGGCAGAGGGATACAGCCTTGAAGACGAGCAGGGCAATCCGATTTTTGAAGAAGAGTCTGAGGACGACGGAATTGATGAAGAAAGCCTGTTTGAAAACGAAAACGCTTTTGAGGCAGACGATTATTTTGATGAGGAATAAAAGTCTCGATACAGGCAGCAAACACTAATTACTTCATTTTAGAAAAGGGGCAGTTACATTGGAAAACAATACCTTTGAATCAATAAAGATCGGGCTTGCTTCACCTGAGCAGATCCGCGAGTGGTCATACGGTGAGGTCACAAAACCCGAAACAATAAACTACAGAACCCTTAAGCCTGAGAGAGACGGACTTTTCTGCGAAAGAATTTTCGGACCCACCAAGGACTGGGAGTGCCATTGCGGAAAGTATAAAAGAGTTCGCCACAAGGGCATAATATGCGACCGCTGCGGCGTTGAAGTTACAAAATCCAAGGTTCGCCGTGAGAGAATGGGCCATATTGAGCTTGCGGCTCCCGTTTCTCATATATGGTATTTTAAGGGTATACCGTCAAGAATAGGCCTTATGCTTGACATCACACCCAGAAACCTTGAAAAGGTGCTCTATTTTGCATCTTATATAGTTGTTGACCCCGGCGATACACCGCTTGAGAAGAAGCAGATTCTCGATGAAAAAACCTACAGCGAATATCGCGAAAGATATGAGGATGACTTCAAAGCAGGCATGGGCGCAGAGGCTATCAAAGAGCTTCTCAAAGATATAGACCTCGATAAGCTCAGCGAAGAACTTCGCGAGGAGCTTAACAGCAACTCCGGCCAAAAGAGAACCAAAGCTCTCAAACGTCTTGAGGTTGTAGAAGCCTTCAGACAGTCCGGCAATAAACCGGAGTGGATGATACTCGACGTTGTTCCGGTTATTCCTCCCGAAATTCGTCCCATGGTTCAGCTTGACGGCGGACGTTTTGCAACATCGGATCTTAACGACCTTTACAGACGTGTTATCAACAGAAACAACCGTCTTAAAAAGCTCCTTGAGCTCGGTGCACCCGAAATCATTATCCGCAACGAAAAGAGAATGCTTCAGGAGGCAGTTGATGCACTTATCGACAACGGCCGCCGCGGACGTCCCGTTACAGGACCCAACAACAGAGCACTCAAATCTTTGTCGGATATGCTTAAAGGTAAGCAGGGACGTTTCCGTCAGAACCTTCTCGGTAAACGTGTTGACTACTCGGGTCGTTCGGTTATCGTTGTCGGCCCCGAACTCAAGCTTTATCAGTGCGGTCTTCCTAAAGAGATGGCTCTTGAGCTGTTCAAGCCCTTCGTTATGAAACGCCTTGTTCAGACTGAGCTTGCAGGTAATGTTAAGTCTGCAAGAAAGATGGTAGAAAAAGTAAATCCCGTTGTTTGGGACGCACTTGAAATAGTAATTAAAGACCACCCCGTAATGCTCAACCGTGCTCCTACACTTCACAGACTCGGTATTCAGGCATTTGAACCCGTACTTGTTGAGGGCAGAGCCATTAAACTTCACCCGTTGGTATGTACGGCGTTCAACGCGGATTTTGACGGTGACCAGATGGCTGTTCACGTTCCTCTTTCGGCAGAGGCACAGGCAGAGGCGAGATTCCTTATGCTTGCGGCTAACAACCTTCTCAAACCCTCCGACGGACGTCCCGTTACGGTTCCCACACAGGATATGATCCTCGGTTCATATTACCTCACACTCGAAAGACCCGGCGAACCCGGCGAGGGCAAGGTGTTCCGTGATGTGAACGAAGCGCAGATGGCATATGACGAGGGCATTATCGGCCTTCATTCATCAATAAAAATCCGTATGAGCAAAGAGATAAACGGCAAAACCGTTACTCAGCTTGTACCCACAACACTCGGCCGCGTTATTTTCAACGCACCCATTCCGCAGGATCTCGGCTTTGTTGACAGAAGCGACCCGGCAAACGCATTTAAGTTTGAGGTTGAGTTCCTTGTTAAAAAAGGCAACCTCGGTCAGATTATAGACAAATGCATCCGCAAGCACGGCACAGCAATTGCCGCCGAAATGCTTGATAAAATCAAGGCTCAGGGTTATAAATATTCAACCAGAAGCGGCATTACCGTTGCTGTTTGTGACGCAACAATTCCGCCTCAGAAAGCAGAGCTTATTGCTGCCGCAGAGGCAAAGATTGATAAAGTAAACAAGAACTATTCGAGAGGTCTTATCACAGACGCCGAGCGTTCAGACAGAGTTATTGAAATATGGGAAGACTGCACAAAAGAAGTTGCCAACGAACTTAAGGCAAACTTTGATAAGTACAACCCCATTAACATGATGCTTGACTCCGGTGCCCGCGGTAACGATTCACAGCTTCGTCAGCTTGCAGGTATGCGCGGACTTATCGCAAACACGGCAGGTAAAACAATCGAAGTTCCCATCAAGGCTAACTACCGTGAGGGTCTTAATATACTCGAATACTTCATTTCCTCCCGTGGTGCGCGTAAAGGTCTTGCCGATACAGCGCTTCGTACCGCCGACTCGGGTTACCTTACCCGCCGTCTTGTTGACGTTTCGCAGGATGTTATTATCCACATGGAAGACTGCGGCTGCGACGAGGGCATAAATGTTTATGATATTTACCACGGCAACCGTAAGATAGTTGACCTTAAAGAAAGACTTCAGGGTCGTTACCTGCTCAACGATTATGTTGATGAAGAGACAGGCGAGCTTATTCAGAGCAAAGATGTTATGATGGGCGACGCAGACGCAGAGAGAGTTGCCAATAAGGTTAAAGCCGATTTCCAGGCAAAGCTTGACGCAGGCAAATTCCCCGAAACAGAAATCCCCTCAATCACCATAAGATCACTCCTTACATGTAAGGCAGAACACGGTGTGTGCATTAAGTGCTACGGTGCAAACCTTGCAACAGGTGAGCCTGTAACGGTAGGCGAGGCAGTCGGAATTATCGCCGCTCAGTCAATCGGCGAGCCCGGTACACAGCTTACGATGAGAACGTTCCACACCGGCGGTGCTAAAGACGCAGGCGATATTACACAGGGTCTTCCCAGAATCGAAGAGCTTTTTGAAGCAAGAAAGCCGAAGTCACTCGCAATTCTTGCAGAGATTGACGGTACAGTTTCAATCCGTGAGATTAAGAAGAGCCGCCATATCGTTATCACCTCAGACGACGGTGAGGAAAAAGCATATCTCATTCCCTACGGTTTCCGCGAAATCGTAGAAGAGGGCGATAAGGTTACCAAGGGTCAGGCTTTGACCGACGGTGCTCCCAACCCGCACGATATACTTGCAGTCAGAGGCGTTGACGCCGTTCATGACTACCTCATTCGCGAAGTTCAGAGAACTTACCGTACTCAGGGCGTTGACATCAACGACAAGCACATTGAAGTTATAGTCCGCCAGATGATGCGTAAGGTTAAAATAACAGATCCCGGCGATTCGGATTTCCTGCCCGGTATTCAGGTTGAAAAGACCGAATTTTACGCGGCAAACGAAGCCATAAGAAAGAAAGCGGAAGCAGAGGGTCGCGAGCCGATATATGCACAGGCAATCCCCACACTTATGGGTATAACCAAGGCATCGCTTGCAACAGAGTCGTTCCTTTCTGCCGCTTCTTTCCAGGAGACAACAAGAGTTCTTACCGACGCCGCAATCAAAGGCAAAACAGATCCGCTTATCGGTCTTAAAGAAAATGTTATTATCGGTAAGCTTCTTCCCTCCGGAACGGGTATGCGTTGTTATTCCGATGTTCAAATCAGATCAACAAATCCCGTAAATGACGAGAGCGAAGAAATTCTCTGATAAACTCTTGACATTTTTACTCTTAAAGAGTAAAATATACAAATGTATGTTGAGCAAAACTGCTTTACCGTGAGAGCGGTAGGGCGTTTTGCCTTGACTATATATTTTTGAAGAAAGGAGATGTTTGTGTTTGCCGACCTTTAATCAGCTTGTACGCAACGGCAGAGAAACACAGGAGAAGAAGGCAAAAGCACCCGCACTTTTGAAGGGTCTCAACTCTAAGAAGAATATTCTTACAGACCAGAACTCACCTCAAAAGAGAGGCGTTTGCACAGCAGTTAAGACAGCTACCCCCAAAAAGCCCAACTCAGCGCTCAGAAAGATCGCAAGAGTTCGTCTTACAAACGGAATCGAAGTTACTTCATACATTCCGGGCGTAGGTCACAACCTTCAGGAGCATAGCGTTGTTCTTATCCGCGGCGGCCGTGTTAAAGACCTTCCCGGCGTTCGTTACCATATCGTCCGCGGTACACTCGATACACAGGGCGTTAACGGTAGAATGCAGGCTCGCTCAAAGTACGGCGCAAAGCGCCCGAAGGCTGCCAAAAAATGATCCTGACGGATCGACCATTAAAGACAGAATCTTCTTGCAGGCTGCATAAAACAGATGTTTTTTGTAACAATGTGAGATGTATATATATTATATATGCCTCTCCATTGGCGCCACGGGGTTTTGTCACTCGAGTACCTATGATATCATTATTATGAAGGAGGGAAGCGAAGTGCCAAGAAGAGGCCAAACAGCAAAACGTGATGTTTTGCCGGATCCGCTTTACAATTCAAAGTTAGTAACACGACTTATCAACAGTGTTATGTATGATGGTAAAAAAGGCGTTGCTCAGAAAATAGTTTATGACGCTTTCGACATCATCAAAGAAAAGACAGGCAAGGAACCCATCGAGGTTTTTGAAGCCGCTATGGAAAATGTTATGCCCGTACTTGAAGTTAAGGCTCGCCGCGTCGGCGGTGCTACCTATCAGGTACCGATCGAGGTTCGTCCCGAAAGAAGACAGACTCTCGGCTTGAGATGGATAACACTCTACGCTCGTCAGCGTTCCGAGAGAACAATGAAAGAGCGTCTTGCCAACGAGATAATGGATGCTGTCAACTCAACCGGTTCAGCATTCAAAAAGCGCGAGGATACACACAAGATGGCAGAAGCAAACAAGGCTTTTGCTCACTTCAGATGGTAATCTGCGTTATCACACCGGTTTATCAGTCACTTATATGTGACAACGGAGGTTTACAATGCCAAGAAAAGTACCACTTGAATTAACAAGAAATATCGGAATCATGGCTCACATTGATGCCGGTAAAACAACTACCACAGAGCGTATTTTGTTTTACACAGGTATCAACCATAAGATCGGTGAGACTCACGATGGTGCTGCTACGATGGACTGGATGGAGCAGGAGCAGGAGAGAGGTATTACAATTACTTCGGCTGCTACAACTTGCTTCTGGAAGAAACACCGTATAAACATTATCGACACCCCCGGTCACGTTGACTTCACAGTTGAGGTTGAGCGTTCTCTGCGTGTACTTGACGGTTCTGTTACCGTTTTGTGCGCAAAGGGTGGCGTTGAGCCCCAGTCAGAGACGGTATGGCGTCAGGCAGATAAATATCATGTTCCGCGTATGGTATACATCAACAAGATGGATATTATGGGCGCCAACTTCTACAGAGTTGTTGACATGATGAAAGACCGCCTTAAATGTAACGCTGTTCCGATTCAGCTTCCTATCGGTGCTGAGTCTGACTTCAGAGGAATTATCGACCTCGTAACAATGAAGGCAGAAGTTTATTATGACGACAAGGGTCTTGATATCCGTATAGAAGACATTCCGGAGGATATGAAGGAAATCGCTCAGAAGTATCACGAAGAGCTTATTGAAGCGGTTGCCGAGCAGGATGACGAGCTTATGATGAAATTCTTTGACGGTGAAGAGCTCACCGTTGACGAAATCAAGACTTGCATCCGTAAAGCAACCATTGCCAATAAAATGGTTCCCGTTACCTGCGGCACGTCATATCGCAACAAGGGCGTTCAGATGCTTCTTGACGCAGTTGTTGATTTCATGCCCGCTCCGACAGACGTTGAGTCTATCAAGGGCGTTAACCCCGACACCGATGAAGAGGAGTACCGTCATTCTTCGGATACAGAGCCTTTTGCAGCTCTCGCATTCAAGATTGCGACTGACCCCTATGTCGGCAAGCTCTGCTTCTTCAGAGTTTATTCGGGTATCGTAGAAGCCGGCACAACCGTTTATAACTCTGTTAAGGGCGACAACGAGAGAATGGGCCGTATTCTTCAGATGCACTCAAACCACAGACAGGACATTGACTGCTGCTATGCAGGTGATATTGCAGCCGCAGTCGGTCTTAAAAATACCACCACAGGCGATACTCTTTGCGATGCAAAGCACCCCATTATTCTTGAATCAATGGAGTTCCCGGAGCCTGTTATCCGCGTAGCTATCGAGCCTAAAACCAAGGCCGGCCAGGAGAAGATGGGCATAGCTCTTCAGAAGCTTGCAGAAGAAGACCCCACATTCCGCTGCTACACAGATGAAGAAACCGGACAAACCATTATCGCCGGTATGGGTGAGCTTCACCTTGAAATCATCGTTGACAGAATGCTTCGTGAGTTCAAAGTTGAAGCTAACGTAGGTCAGCCCCAGGTTGCTTACAGAGAGACCATCACCAAGCCCGCAGATGTTGACTGCAAGTATTCTCGTCAGTCAGGCGGTCGCGGTCAGTACGGTCACGTTAAAATTAAAGTTGAGCCCAACCCCGAAAAAGGCTTTGAGTTTGTCAATGCCATTGTCGGCGGTGTTATTCCCAAGGAATATATCCCCGCTGTTCAGGCAGGTGTTGAGGGCGCAATGCAGTCCGGCGTTTTGGCAGGCTATCCTGTTGTTGACGTTAAGGTTACTCTTTACGATGGATCTTATCACGAGGTTGACTCTTCCGAAATGGCGTTTAAGATTGCCGGTTCAATGGCATTCAAAGATGCTATGAAGAAAGCCGCTCCCGTTCTTATGGAGCCCATCATGAAGGTTGCCATTATCGTTC
Organism: uncultured Ruminococcus sp.; assembly: GCA_900539465.1. GTDB lineage: Bacteria > Bacillota > Clostridia > Oscillospirales > Acutalibacteraceae > CAG-488. Next base: position 12,884 of record UQCF01000005.1, read on the forward strand.
CCGACGAGTATCTCGGCGATGTTATGGGCGACGTTAACTCACGCCGCGGCATGATTCTCGGTTCAGAGACAAGAGTCGGCGCCGTTCAGGTTAATGCAAACATTCCGCTTGCAAACATGTTCGGTTATGCTACCGCACTTCGTTCCAAAACACAGGGACGCGGTCAGTATGCAATGGAACCCAGCCATTATACGGCAGTTCCCAAGTCTATTTCGGACGATATTATTTCGAGCCGTTCAAAAGACTAATATTTTTTAAAAAGCTCTTGCTTTTTAAAGATAAAATTGATAAAATAACACTGTGCATAACGCATAGTTAATTTCGTAATTTACGTTAGGAGGAATATCCAATGGCAAAAGAAAAATTTAACCGTAGTAAGCCCCATGTAAACATTGGTACAATCGGACACGTTGACCATGGTAAGACAACACTTACAGCTGCTATCACAAAGACCCTCGCTATGAAGGGCGGCGCTGATTTCGTTGACTATGCAAACATCGATAAGGCTCCCGAAGAGAGAGAGCGTGGTATTACAATCAACACAGCTCACGTTGAGTATGAGACAGAGACTCGTCACTATGCTCACGTTGACTGCCCCGGCCATGCCGACTACATCAAGAACATGATCACAGGTGCTGCTCAGATGGACGGCGCTATCCTTGTTATAGCTGCTACCGATGGCCCCATGGCTCAGACAAAAGAGCACCTTCTTCTTGCTCGTCAGGTTGGCGTTCCCTACATCATCGTATTCATGAACAAGTGCGATCAGGTTGACGATGAAGAGCTTATCGAGCTCGTAGAAATGGAAATCCGTGAGACTCTTAACGAGTATGACTTCCCCGGCGATGATACACCCATCATCAAGGGCTCTGCTCTTAAGGCTCTTGAGTACAGCGGCAACGATGTAAACGCTCCCGAGCTTGCTTGCATCTGGGAACTCATGGATGCTGTTGATACCTACATTCCCACTCCCGACCGTAAGGCTGACCTTCCCTTCCTTATGCCCGTTGAGGACGTATTCACGATCACAGGCCGTGGTACTGTTGCAACAGGTAGAGTTGAGCGCGGACAGCTTAAAACCGGTGAGGAAGTTGAAATCGTTGGTCTTAAAGACGAGAAGAAAAAGACTGTTGTTACAGGTATCGAGATGTTCAGAAAGATCCTCGATTATGCTGAGGCAGGCGACAACATCGGTGCTCTTCTTCGTGGTATTCAGCGCACAGAGATTGAGCGTGGACAGGTTCTCTGCAAACCCGGTTCAATCCATCCTCACACTAAGTTTGCCGGTCAGGTTTACGTTCTGAGCAAGGACGAAGGCGGCCGTCATACACCGTTCTTCAACAACTATCGTCCTCAGTTCTATTTCCGTACAACTGACGTTACAGGTGTTATCACTCTTCCCGAAGGCGTTGAGATGTGCATGCCCGGCGATAACGTTGTTATGAACGTTGAGCTTATTACTCCTATCGCTATTGAAGTTGGTCTTCGTTTCGCTATCCGCGAAGGTGGCCGTACAGTTGGTTCAGGCGTTGTTACTGAAATCTTTGAATAATTAAAACTTTAATATCGGTTTTTACAGGGAATGATTCGTCATTCCCTGTTTTTTTATGTAAATATCAGCCCCATTCGTTTGACAAAAACATAACCGTATTATATAATAACATGTATTATTTTTATGGAGTTGTTAAAATGTCAAAAAAAGGAAAGGGCTTTGTAGCTGAATTTAAAAAGTTTATAATGCGCGGCAATGTTATTGACCTTGCTGTCGGCGTTATCATAGGCGGAGCTTTTCAGGCAATAGTTAATTCTTTGGTCAATGATATTGTTATGCCACTCCTCGGCTCAATAACCGGCGGACTTGATTTTTCTGAAAAATCAACCGTTATAAACGGCGTCAACGTTATGTGGGGCTCGTTTATTACAAGTGTACTCAATTTTCTTTTGATGGCATTTGTAATCTTCTGCATCATAAAAACGATAAACACAGTATCTGAAAAATTCACCAAAAAAGAAGAAGAACCGGCACCTACTACCAAAACCTGCCCGTTCTGCAAATCAGAAATCAGCATTGATGCAACAAAATGCCCGCACTGCACATCTGAGCTTGACACAGAAAACTCGACCGAAGATTGACAGACAGGGGATTTTGTATGGACGGAGAAATTTATTTCAGAAAATCTGCGTTCGGCGGATTTAATCGCGACGATGTTATGTGCTATATAAGCGAGCTCAAGCTAAAGTGTGAGGCGCAAAAAGAGCAGTGCGAAGAAAATGCCGCCGAGCTTGAGGATGAAGTTAATAAACTCAAAGCCGAGCTTGAAGAAAAAGAGCAGGAATTAATTTTGCTCAGAAAAAAGGTCACAAGACTTGAAAAGGTCGAAGACCCGGACGAGCAGAGTGAAAATCCCGGCAATGCAGAGAATAAAAAGCACGAAAAAGCGGCCGATAAACTCATGCGCGAATCAATGGCATATGCCGAGAGATATATCGAAAGTGCAGGGCTTATGGCTATGAACATAAAGCAAGAGACTTCAAAGCTTGTTTCGGATGCGGACGAAAGAGTGGGCGAGATGTTAAATCAAGCCGACACGCTTTCGCAGCGCGCAGATGAGTTTAAAAATACACTCACTGCCCTAAAATCAGAGTTTGAAGATATACTCAAAAACTTTGAGATAAGCGAATAATCCACCGACTTTTTACTCAATTTTTTTTCTCTTTTTCAATTCAACGAATATAAACAGTAAAAAAACCGTGTCTCTCTTGATTTGAGAAGCACGGTTTTTTAACAGTCTGAAACCAACTGTGATTTCGCAGGTGGTTTCTTTATTTCTGAAGTTCGTCTATAACAGACGCGTCTATTCTTTTTTGCGTTTCGTTTCGCCAATTTTCATAAATTTCGTTTAAAAGCTTTGGTTTGTCGGTTTCGATTACGGGGATTCCCATACTGAGCGCCTTATACATGTCAAGCTCTTCTTCTATTCCCGATATTATATACTGTATGCTGTTTTCGCTCAAAAGTTTTAACAGCTCCTCCGTAATATCCTTATAGCTTATAATAACGCCCGAAATGTTATATTTCGCTTTGAGTTTGCCAATCTCTTCAATCGATCGGCTCGCTATGTCGGCAGGTTTATAATCAAAATAGACCTTTGCAAAGGTGTCGTTGCCGCTTACAAGCCCGTATCTTTCTTCGTCAATTCCGCAAATAATCACTCTGTCAGAAATAGAATACTCCGACAGTATAGAATTTAGAACTGAGAGGCTGCCGAGCTGCTTTATTTTGAGGCAAACTTTAATGTTTTGATATTCCTTTTGAGTTAAAAGTTTTGCAATATCTTCAAATTTTAAAGATTCGTCATTTATTTTGTCATAGCTTTCGCTTATGACGGGAATATTGTCTTTATCAAAGCAAGTATCGAGCACAACTGTGTTTGCGCCGAGGCGTACAGCCTCTTTAAAGCTTGCGGCAGAGCACCTGCTTTTATCAACCTCGGCAGACGGCGAGATAACCGAAAAATCATCATAAAGTTCAAGATTTTGCGACAAAAACAAGTTTTTGGTTTGCGTAAATCTGTGGTGCTTTGTTATAAAAACACTTGATACAGCCGCCGTAATTAAAAGAAAAATACATATTGCAAGAATTATTTTCTTCTTCTTTTGCTTTTTCACGTTAAATCTCCTCCGATTGCGCGAGAGGTTATCTTTTTCATTTCTTCAAATTTTTCTTCTATGTCTTTAACCAATTTTATTTGAGCTCTTGCTCTGACAAGATTGTGTTCCGGGTATTTTATTCTGAAATAAGTGTCGCCGTTCAGGTAATCTGTCAAAAACCTCATTGCACATTCAAGCGTCAAAAGCTTCACAGAGAAGGGGAGAAGCTCCTTTTCTTTATCGCTTAACTCACCTTTTGTGCCGTCAAGATAGCCGGAGACATATGCTCCGTAGGTTTCAAGGTCAATGCCCATTTTGCTTGTGTCTTTTTCGTCCTCTTGTGCGGTTGCGGCGCTTGTTCTTATTCCGTCGCCGAAGTCATAGAGCGAAGAGCCGAGCATAATTGTGTCAAGGTCAATGACGCAGGTTGCTTTTTTCGTTTCAGAGTCAAAAAGAACATTGTTTATCTTTGTGTCGTTGTGTGTAACTCTCGGCGGCAGCTCGCCGCTTTTTAAAAGATTTACTACGATTTCCGTATCGGCTTTTCTGTCAAAGAAAAATTGAATTTCGTCTTTGACGCCGTCGGCTCTGCCGGCTTTATCCTCACTCACTGCCAGTCGAAGCGCATCAAGCCTTTTGGGCGTATTGTGAAAGTCTTTGATTGTTTCAAAAAGATTTTCACTCGGGAAGTCTCTCAACAAATACTGAAACTTGCCGAAAGCCCTTGCGGCTTCATAAATTTCTTCTTTTGAGCAAAGGCTGTCCACCGTGTAACAGTTGTCTAAGTATATGTAGCTTCTCCAGCAAGCTCCTGCCGAGTCTCTGTAATAAGGCTTGCCGTCTGCGGTTCTTAAAAAATGAAGAGTTTGTCTTGACGGGTCCTCTCCCTGCTTTTGCAGGGTGCTGCTCAAATGCTCGGTAACGGAGGTTATGTTGTGCATAAGCTCGTCAGGGCTTTTAAATACCGAGGTGTTGATTTTTTGAATTATATATTTTCCTTTTGTAAAATCGGCAAAATAAGTTGTGTTAATGTGTCCCTCGTCAATTGCGGTCAGACTTTTAAAATCGCCGTCAAACAAAAAGCGGGATAAAATTCCGTTAAGTTTTTGATACATATTGATGGCTCCTGTCAATAGTTTTTCATGCTATAAATTATACATTTAAGGCATAAAATAGTCAATGCCTTTTATTTTACGCCGCATTTTGCAAATTCTTTCTTAAATATACGGTTAACGCTATTGAAAACACTTTTTTTATGTGCTATAATTTAATCCGATTAAACGTATATATAATACTGTGAAAAGGAAGGTAAACGGATATGGAGCGCAAAACAAAGGAACTGGCGCAAAGAACAACCGCACTTCTGTGTGCAGGCGTTTTAACATTCAGCTTTGTTCTTTCGGGCTGCAGTCTTTCGGGCAAAAAGAAAAACAGCGATGAAAACACAACAAACAGCCAGCCTTCGACAGAGGCTTTGAATTATATAGACCCCGATTCGGGCACATCAACAATAACCTGCCCCGCCTGCGGCTCGGCAAATGTTGAAGAGGTACAGGATCAGGATAAAAAGTATGATCAGCACTATGTTTGCTTTGACTGCAACTGCGAGTGGTACGTTGAAGACGGCACCGCTTATCAGATAGCCGACGACGGTGCGGTTGTGCCTATAACGACCAAAACGGCATCTAACTCAGGCGGCGGAACTGCAAATGCTGTAAGACCGAATAATAATACAAGACCGTCGGGCAGCAAAACAACAACGGCTACTACTGCGCCGTCAAAAGGCTCAAAACTTACAATTAAAGACGCGGCGGAGCTTACAAAATGGCTTGCAACAGGCGAGTGGCTCAAATACATAAAATGGTATATTGACCCGGACGGCAACATCACAACCGACGGTGACAAGGGCGTTCTCGGCTTCGGTTACAGCACAAAAGAAAAGTGCTTCTACGCAACGGGTAACGCTTGGCAGAGAAACTTCGGCTACAGTGACCTTTACGATAAAACCTCACAGCTTATAGCTATAAGCTATGATACATCAAAAATATTCTTTATCTACGGCGGCAAAGAGTGGATGATTCAGCTCTGGAAGGGTCAGTACGGTCTTGTTCTTATCGGTGCGGAAGTCGGTGTATATAACCGTCCGCAGGGCTCAAACGGCAGCACATATTTTGAATGTGCTGACGATAACGAGCGCCTCCCCATAAGCCTCACTCTCAGAAAAAACGGCAGCCCTTTGTTTGTCAGAAGTCAAAAACTTTCATGGTGGCAGACGGGCTTTGTTCCCGGTCAGCTCGGTGCGGGCGCAATGGTCAGCTCAAAGTACACCAAAACGCTTGATTTGACAACGTCTATCACTTTCAAGGATGATGACATGAGAAAAGCCTTTGTTATTGGTCTTAAAAAGTGCTCATACATCTATAATAATGTTGACGGTATGGACGGCAGAAACGAAGCCAAGGGCAAAAGAGCAATAAGCTTCACAGAGGGCAACGGCTCAACACCCGGCACATATGCCGTTAACGGCAACACGGTTACTCTTTCTTGGCAGTAATAGGAGTTTTGTATGAAAAAAATAATTTGCGTCGTCATCTCGGTTTTGGCAATAATGCTCACGCTTTGCTCCTGCGGAACAAAAGAATATACTCAGGAAGAAATAAGCCAAAAGATTGATGCCGGAGAATTTGGCACGCTCTATGCTTATTACAGCGTTGAAAATGAGGATAGCGGCGACTTTTACGTTCAGTTTGATTCAAGCCAAAAGGATTTTGACTATTACTCCGCAAACGGCACTAAAGTTAAATTCTACGGCGAGCCAAAAGTATATGACGCCGACGGAAACGTAATCGACCGCAGCACTCTCAAGTACGGCGAAGCTCTTCTTGTAGTGTATGACGGCAAAATATACGACAAAGACCCTGTAACAATCAAAGCCGCAAAGGTTTCAGTTGCTCCCAAAGCTCAATAGGCGGAGGGGCTGCCGCATTTAGCGCAGACCAAAGAGTAAAAACAATTATTAAAGAAAAAGCTATAATTCACAAAGGCAGTCAGACATACCGAAGTGGATTATAGCTTCGTTTTTGTATAAATCAAATATTTTACTCTTTTAAACGCTTTTTTGCCCACTCGCGGTACTTGTGTACAGCTTCGGGGCAAAGAAAACGTTTTCTGCATCTAAATTCGACAGCCCCTTTTATCGCACATTACTCTGCCGCATTTAGCGCAGACCAAAGAGTAAAAACAATTATTAAAGAAAAAAGCTATAATTCACAAAGGCAGTCAGACATACCGAAGTGGATTGTAGCTTCATTTTTGCATAAACCAAATATTTTACTCTTTTAAACGCTTTTTTGCCCACTCGCGGTACTTGTGTAAAGCTTCGGGGCAAAGAAAACGTTTTCTGCATCTAAATTCGACAGCCCCTTTTATCGCATATTACTCTGCCGCATTTAGCGCAGACCAAAGAGTAAAAGCGTAAAAAATAAAAGGCTATAATTCATAAACGGCGATCAAACCGAATGTGAATTATAGCCTTTGCTTTTGTTAATATTTAGCTTACTGCGAAGTTGTTTCGCTGCTCGGCTTTTCTTTTGCAAAATAAGATATTTTCAGGTCGGAGGAATCGGAGGACACTGTAAATCCGCAGCCGAATGTGCCGCCGGAATAAAGCGTTGACTCATTGTTTGTGGTGATTTTTATTGCCTGCGAGCCGCTCTTTGTACTGCAGGACCATGCTTTGCCGACCTCTGCCGGTGAAGAAAAGCTTATGTATGCCGATGTGTTATACATTGATTTTGCCGAGTTGTTCTTTATCTTGACTTCAATTTGATACATATTTTTACCGCTCGCATCTTTCCATTTATTGGTTATTCTTGCGGTGAAATATATGTTTTTATCAGTTGAAAAATATGCGGCGTCGTCCGAAACACCGGAACGCTCATATTCTTTTTCTGTCACCGCCGCTTCTTGAGATGCAGGCTCTGTTTTATTGCCGCCTGACGGCTTGCTTTGTGTGGAGACAGGCTCTGTCTGTGCTTCGGTGTTTTCATTTGCCGTGGCAGGCGTGCCTATTTTTTCACTTGAACCGTTTGAAAACTGAAGAATTAAAAGTGCGTCCTTGGAGTTTAATACTTCGTTTTTATCAACATCCGCATTGCCGCGCTGTGTTTCATTAAGCTCACTTTGACCGACAAGGTGTTTCATAAGCAGCAGAGAGTCACCTGAATTTATAACGCCGTCGCCGTTCACATCTCCGAGGGATGACGATGCCCCGAGCTTAACTGCCAAGCCGCTTGAGGCGAGGGCGATTATGGTAATGAGTGCGGATATTATGATTATACTTATGAGGTAAAGTGCAAACGGCTGTTTTGAGCCGGGTTCAAAGCTTAGCCCGGATTTCTTTTTCGCTTTTTGCATACCAAACCTCCTCATCATAGTCTTTTTATATTATAGCAAATTTGCGCCTATGATTGCAATAGCTAAAGAAAATTTGTTACATTGACGTAAAAGTTAATATAAATTTTAGGATTTATTGCTGATTTTTATTAAAAATGCTTGAAAATGACGATATGTAATGCTATAATAAAAAAGACGTTTGAAACGTCTTATGCGAAACTGCCGCGCGGCGGCATAAGGAGGAATCAGATTTGAAATCATACAAAGCACAAGATATTCGCAATATTGCGATTGCCGGTCACGGCTCGAGGGGAAAAACAACACTTGCAGAAGCAATGCTTTATTGGGCAGGACTTATAGACAGAATGGGCAGAGTTGCAGACGGCAATACGGTTCTCGACTTTGATTCGGAAGAAAAGAGACGCAAAACTTCGGTTTCTACTGCAATAGCACCTATTGAGTGGAAGGATTGCAAGATAAATATAATAGATACTCCCGGTCTTTTTGACTTTGCGGGCGGTATGAGCGAGGGTATTCGCGCCGCCGAGAGCGTACTTATAGTTACGGCGGCAGGCTCGGGCTATGACGTAGGTGCCGACAAGGCATACAAAGCCGCTAAAAAAAGAGGTATAGCAAGAATGTTTGCCGTTACAAGATGCGACGGCGAAAATGCAGATTTTTACAAAACCTTTGAAGCGATTAAAGCAGAACATAAGAGCTCGGTGTGCCCGGTTGTCGTTCCTTATGTTGAAGACGGCAAGGTTAAAAGCTATGTCAACCTCGCGGCACGCAAGGCTTATGAATATAAAGACGGCAAACCCACAGAGGTTCCGATGCCGGAGGATGCCAGAATCAGCGAAATGCTTGATATACTTACAGAGACCGTTGCGACATCCGACGAAGACCTTATGGAGAAATTCTTTGCCGGCGAGCAGTTCACAAGAGGTGAAATTGCAGGTGCGCTCAATAAGGGCGTAAGCGAGGGCAATGTATATCCCGTATATGCCTGCGCGGGCTACACGGGTGACGCTGTTGATATGCTGCTTGACGAAATCGCTTTCTCCGCTCCCATAGCTGCGGAGCACGCAGGTGAGGGTGATGTAGAGTGTAATGAAGACGGACCGCTTGCCGCTATTTGTTTCAAGACAATAGCAGACCCGTTTGTCGGCAAAATGTCTTTCTTTAAAGTTGTAAGGGGCAAAATCACACCCGATGCTCCCGCATATAATGCGAGAACCGGCGAGAGCGAGAGAATGGGTAAAATCATAACCGTCAGGGGTGCAAAGCAAGAGGATGCTTCTAAAATTCCTGCCGGTGACATAGGCGTTGTCACCAAGCTTTCCGGCTTCAAAACAGGCGACACAATGTGTGACCCCAAAAATGTTGTAGAGCTTGAGGGCATAGACTTCCCCGTTCCATGCCTTGCGATGGCGGTTAAGGTTCGCAAAAAGGGCGAAGAAGAAAAGGTTGTAGCAGGTATCAACCGACTTGTTGAAGAAGATCCCACAATTAAGTTTGAAATAAATTCGGAAACACGCGAGCAGGTTCTCTACGGTCTTGGTGAACAGCACCTTGATAACATAGTTTCAAAGCTTAAAACAAAGTTCGGCGTTGAAGTTGACCTCAGTGTTCCGAAGGTTGCATACAGAGAAGCTATCCGCAAAACCGTAAAGGTTCAGGGCAGACATAAAAAGCAGTCCGGCGGTCACGGTCAGTTCGGTGACGTTTGGATTCGTTTTGAACCGCATGACGGTGACGAGCTTATCTTTGAGTCCGAAGTTGTCGGCGGCGCAGTTCCCAAAAACTTCTTCCCCGCAGTTGAAAAAGGACTTAAAGACTGCATGAAGAAGGGCGTGCTTGCAGGCTACCCGGTTGTAGGTTTGAAGGCTGTTCTTTATGACGGCTCATATCACCCGGTTGATTCCTCTGAAATGGCGTTTAAAACTGCCGCTTCGCTTGCGTTTAAAAACGGTATTCCTCAGGCTTCACCCGTTATTCTTGAGCCTGTCGGAACACTCAAGGCTTATATGCCCGATGATAACCTCGGCGATATAATGGGCGATGTTACAAAACGCCGCGGCCGCGTACTCGGTATGGGTCCGTCGGGTGAGCATCACATGCAGGAGCTTGTAGCCGAAGTACCCATGGCAGAGATGGGCGATTTTGCAACGGTCCTTCGTTCTGTAACAGCCGGCAGAGGATATTACTTCTTTGAATTTACAAGATATGAAGACGCTCCCGCAAACGTCGCAGAAAAGGTAATTGCCGAATCAAAATCAGAAGAAGACGATTGATTTAGTTTTCGGCAACAGATAAAAAAGAACAGAAAGGTGACAATGTCATCTTTCTGTTCACTTGCGTATGGGTATTCTCTATGATTTTCTTTTTCCGTCAATGTTGATTTTGACTCCGTAAGGGCCTTTGGCAACGCCGCGGCAGGTGTCGCCCTCAAACGTTACGTTAACAGAGATTTTTTTGCCCTTGAGCATGTCGCAGGTTGCGTCCGCACTCAAAGTGTTGCCTGATGTTTGAACATTAAATATATCCATTTTAGGTACTTTAAACCCGGGCAGAAAAAACTCAAAGTCATAGTTTCCCCCGTCGTTCTTGACGGTGATTTCCGCACATCCTTTATAAAACATTGAATTTACGGGAATTTCCCAAGTTCCTAAGCCTATCATAGCCAATCTCCTTAATAAATGTCCGAATTTCTGTTTATCAAAATATTAACATTATTATTATTTTATGTCAACGCCGAAACGTCTAATTTCTCTTCAAGAAAAATGTGCATATTGACTTTTTGACGTATTTATATTAAAATAATTATTGACTGTAACTTGCGTTACACTCGGGTTTTATATAGCTAAAAAAGGCAGTTGATCTATATGGATTTTAAAAATATAAAACTGAAAAAAGCATTCATGGTTTTTTATGATGTTATTTTTATAAACCTTGCTTATGTTGTAGCCGCATTGGTCGAAAAGGTCGGCGAAGCAGGCAAAGATGTTTTAATTCAGCGTGCACTGCCCGTAACGGTTATATTTTTATTTTTGTATTATGTTTTCGGCATATATAAGAGTATGTGGGAATATGCCGGCTCAAAAGAGCTTATAAATATAGGCGTGGCAACGGTAATCGGCGGACTTTTGAGCATCACCGTGGATATGATAATGTCTTTCTTTGGTTTTGCGTCAAACTCACTTGACGGCGGAACGTTTAATTATGCTTTTTATATTTACGGAACTCTTATGGTGATTGTGTTTACTTGCGCGTTTAGGCTCCTTTACAGAACGCTCAGACGTGCGTCGAGAGACTGGCACGGATTTTTTAAGCACAGTGCCGAGCGTGTTATGATCGTCGGCGCAGGCGACATGGGTATGATTATAATTAAAGAACTTGAAGCAAACAACTATACCCACGGCAAACCCATTATTGCAGTTGACGATAATCCTCTTAAAAAAGGTCAGTCAATCAGGGGGGTACCGGTCAAAGGCAACTGCAGTCAAATCGGCGAGCTCGCAAAGCAATATAATATTGATACAATAATAATTTGCATACCCTCCGCTTCGTCGGAGAGACAGACCGAGATTTTACACCTTGCCGTTGAAACGGGCTGTCACCTTAAAATTTCACCGAGCATACTTGAGATGGTCGAGAACACCGAATCATCGGTAAGAGATGTCAACATAACAGATTTGCTTTCTCGTCCCGAAATTAGGCTCGATACCGAAATATGCAGCTACATAAGCGGCAAAACAGTGCTTGTAACAGGCGGAGGCGGCTCAATCGGCAGTGAGCTTTGCCGTCAGATTTCAAAATACAATCCTAAAAAAATAATTATATTCGACATATACGAAAACAATGCGTATGTGCTTAAAAATCAGCTCGATTCGCATTATAACGGAAGTCCGGAGGTTTATATTCGCATAGGTTCTGTCAGAGATAAAAGCAGACTTGAAGAGGTCTTTGACGAATTTCATCCGCAGGTTGTGTTCCATGCGGCGGCGCATAAGCATGTTCCTCTTATGGAAGATTGCCCGGGTGAGGCAGTTAAAAACAATGTCTTCGGCACATATAATCTTGCCGAAACCGCGGTTGAATACGGCGTTGAACGATTTGTCAGCATTTCGACCGATAAGGCTGTTAATCCGACAAATATTATGGGTGCAACAAAACGTGTAACCGAGATGATAATTCAGTATTTTGAGCGCAAATGCCAAAACTCCACTAAGTTTGCGGCGGTTCGTTTCGGCAATGTTTTGGGCTCAAGCGGCAGCGTTATTCCTCTGTTCACCGAGCAGATAAAAAACGGCGGTCCTGTTACCGTAACGCACCCCGAAATTACAAGATATTTTATGACAATTCCGGAGGCGGCACAGCTTGTTGTTCAGGCGGGCGGCATGGCGACCGGCGGCGAGATATTTGTGCTTGACATGGGCGATCCCGTTAAAATTCTTACGCTTGCAGAAAATCTCATAAGGCTTTCGGGCTACAAGCCTTATGTCGATATTGACATTGTTTTTACGGGACTCAGACCCGGTGAAAAGCTTTATGAGGAGCTGACTCTCGAAGCCGAATTCAGCCAAAGAAAAATGACAGCAAACAACAAGATTTTTGTTACGGCACCGGTAGATATTGACGATAAGCTTTTGGTACATCACCTTAAAGCTTTGAAAGAGGCAAAGCCGGAGCAAATAAGGGACCTTTTAAAGGCAACCGTTCCGAATTTTCACGAGCCTCAGGATGTAAACGAAGAAGTTTTGGTTCATTGAGTTTTGCGTAGGGTGATTCTGAATGTATAAATATTTTAAAAGAATAATGGATTTTGTTGCTTCGCTTACAGCTTTAATAATTCTTTCACCGTTAATGGCCTTGTCGGCGGTTTTGGTGAAAATAAGCGACGGCGGCTCTGTGATTTTTAAGCAGAGACGTCCTGGCAAAGACGGCAAAATTTTCACTGTTTATAAATTCAGAACCATGTCCGAAAAAACCGAGGATGAAAACGGCAGAGAACTTTCGGATGTTGAGAGAATGACTAAAATCGGCTCATTTTTAAGAAAGACAAGCCTTGACGAGCTGCCGCAGTTGTTTAATGTGCTCAAAGGCGATATGAGTTTTATCGGGCCTAGACCGTTGCTTTGCGAATATTTGGAGCTATACACTCCCTATCAGATGAGAAGGCACGAGGTTTTGCCGGGAATTTCAGGGCTTGCCCAAGTCAACGGGCGCAATGCAATAACTTGGGAAGAAAAGTTCGATTATGATGTTTATTATGTTGACCATATGAGCTTTTGGCTCGATTTAAAAATAATATTTAAAACAATCAAAAACACGCTCAAGAGAGCCGATATAAACTGCAGTGACAATAATACGATGGAAAAATTCCGCGGTACGCCGGCAGCAAAAGAAAAGAGGTAAGGTTGCAGAAAATGAAAAAAATATTGTTTATTGCAACAATAACAGATCATTTCTATTATTTTCACCTGCCTTATCTAAAGCTCTTTCATGACGCAGGGTGGGAGGTTCACGTTGCCGGAAAGGGTGACAGAAAATTGCCGAACTGTGATGTTCAGCATGAGATTTCTATTGACCGCTCTCCGTTTTCTGCGGCAAATATAAAGGCATATAAAGAAATAAAAAAGATAATAGACGAAGGTAATTTTGATATAATACATTGCCACACTCCCATGGGGGGAATGCTGGCTCGGCTTGCCGCCTCCAAAAAGAGGAAGAGCGGCACGAGCGTGCTTTACACCGCCCATGGTTTTCACTTTTATAAAGGTGCTCCGGTGCTTAACTGGTTGATATATTATCCGATAGAATGGGTGATGTCTCAAAAAACCGATTGTCTTATAACCATAAACAGTGAGGATTATGAATTTGCAAAAAAGCATTTTAAACATCCGCGTGTGGAGTTGGTTGACGGCGTAGGCTATAACAGCGATCGTTTTTTTGAAATCTCTCCCGAAGAGAAAAAGCTTTTGCGTAAACAAAAGGGTTACGGCAAAGATGAAACGCTTTTGATATATGTTGCGGAGCTTAATGCAAACAAAAACCAGTCAATGCTTTTAAATGCGGTTAAAAAGCTTTCGGACGATGAATACAATGTCAGACTTTTGCTTGTCGGTGCAGATAATTTCGGCGGCAAAAATCAAAGCATAGCAAAAGAACTCGGCATAGAAGACAAGACGGATTTTCTCGGTCACAGAGAAGATGTTGAAGAATTATTAAAAATGAGCGATATTTGTGTGGCGTCAAGCCTTCGAGAGGGTCTGCCCGTAAATATTATGGAGGCAATGGCGTGCGGTCTGCCCACGATAGCGGCAGATAACAGAGGACACAGAGCTCTTATAAAAAACGGCGAAGACGGCTTTATTGTTGAACCGAACGACTGCCGCAAAATGGCGAAATTTGCAGAAAATCTTATTGACGACAGAGAACTTTTTGAAAAAATTTCTCAAAATGCAGCGAGGGATATAAAACGGTTTTCAAAAGAAAACGTTGCTGTTCGTATGAGCGAAATATATAAACTTTATCAGGAGTAATTATGGGAGATATAAGTTTTTATTTGAGATTGGCGTGGCTATTCACGGTAATATGCTGGGCATTGTCAATGTATTGCCGTTCAAAACCTATCGACAAAATCGGCGGTATCGGTCAGCCTTTGCCAAACCCGCTTTGCCTTGTTGTGTGTATACTTGCGTATGTTCCTTTTTCCGGTCTCAGAACCGACTCGGGCGACACATTTTATTATATACTTGACTTTGAATTGATTGAGCCGAACGGAACAATTGATTACAAATTCGGAGGCGGAACGCTTTATAATTTACTTTTTGAGATAGTAAAAGAAACAGTCAACGACTTTCATTATCTCATAATGCTTACCGCAATAATATCGCTTGTTCCCGTGTTGGTTGTTCTTTATAAATATTCGCATCCGTTTGATCTTTCGGTTTATCTTTTTATGGCTACGGGATATTTCGGGCTCTCGATGAACGGAATAAGACAGTACACGGCGACGGGCGTGCTGATGCTCGGTACAAAATTTTTGTTTTCAACAAAAAAAACTGCGTTTATAAAATATGCCGTAATAGTCTTTTTGGCGTGGATGATTCATAAAAGCGCACTGATAATGATATTTGTGTTTTGGTTTGTGCGGCGAAAAGCATGGCGTCCGTCATCGTTCCTTTTGATGTTCGGCAGCATAATCGCTGTTTCACTGTTTGATATGATCCTGCCGTCTTTCTTAAAAGGACTTGAAGAAACATCATATTCCAATTATTCCGATAACGGCTGGTTCACAAGCGGTGAAGAACACGGCTCAAGCGCGATAAGAGTTGTGGTTTCTGCCGTGCCGATCGTTATAGCTTATTTCTCAAGGGCGAGGATGCGACAGCTCGGGCATATCGGCGATATACTGACCAATATGGGCTTTGTGCACATGGCTCTTTATGTTATATCAACATACAACTGGATCTTTGCGCGATTTGCCATTTACACAAGTGTTTATTATATAATGCTTTTGTCATGGGTTGTATATAACGGGGTGCAAAAGAAAGACCGAGGGCTGTACTATGCCGCCTGCGTGGGATTATATTACTACTATTCCACATATCAATCCTATGCAATAGAAATGTATCAGTCGGATATATTCTTCCCGGGACGCCGCTTTTTTGGAGGGTAATAATGAAATATAAAATCTCATTTGTTATACCTATATATAATTCTCAGAAGTATCTCAGAGAATGTGTTGATTCCATTATTGCACAAGATTGTTTTGACGAAACAATTCAAATTGTTTTATCGGACGACGGATCAACCGATGCAAGCGCGGCAATATGCGATATGTATTCTCAAAGATTTGAAAATATAAAAACTCTTCACCTTAAAAATGCCGGGGTGAGCGCGGCGAGAAATTCAGGCATGAAAGAAGCCGACGGCGAGTACATTATGTTTTCGGATTCGGATGATTTTTGGCTTAACGGAACGCTGAAAAAAGTTTTGGAAGTGTTAAAAACAAATTCACCCGATATGATATTTTATAACTATAAATACGAGCAGCAAGATTTTTGCAGAGATATAATTTGGCCTTTTAAAGAAAACACTTTACTAGACCGCAAATATATAACAGAAACAATAGCGGACTATATGATAAGCGATACCGAATTTAACTCGGTGTGGAATAAGGCGTTTAAAAAAAGTGTAATAGAAGAAAATAATATCTTGTTTGAAGAGGGCAAGATCTACGGTGAAGACAGAGACTTTATTTTAAACTTCTTCGCCTATTGCAACTCTGCTTGGTACATACCTTATGTCGGGTATTTTTACAGATATGTAAAATCCGGTGCGATACAAAAAAACAGAAGCAATTATTTTGATATTATATGCGAGTCTTTTTTAAATACAGAAAAAGCATATGAAAAAATAGGCTTTGACAAAGAGAATTTTTTAAAAAAGAAGCATGACAGAGATGCGGTAGAGACAGTGGCCTCAATATTTTTGGGCTACAAAAATTGCGACAGAAGCACTTTTTTTAAGGCGATGAACAGCCTTTATAATAATGAAGTTTTAATGAAATCGCTTAAAGATTTTTATTTATCCGGCGAAATGGAAGACCCTGCTATGCAAAAAGTGTCTTCACTCGCGCTTAAAAAGAAAACCTCGTCAATTATAAGATATTTAAAATTTGTGGACGTAAAAGCTCAAATTTATAAACTGCTTTTTAGCAAAGCTGCTGTGCCGCAAAAAGAAGATATACATTTTGATTTCGGTGAAAACGAAAGGCTTAAATGGCCGGTGAAATTCACTGTTTTTACGCCCATATATAACCGCCGAAAAACCGTTCACAGAGTGTTTGACAGTCTCATGGCTCAAACATATAAAAACTTTGAGTGGCTTATTGTTGACGACGGTTCGACAGACAACGTCAAAGAGCTTATAGACGAGTATAAAAAAGAAGCGGATTTTAACATTCGTTATTATTACAAAAAGAACGGCGGAAAGCATACTGCAATCAACTATGCCTGCCTTCTTACCGACAGCGAATATTTTTTGATAATTGATTCGGACGACGCTATACCTCCCGACACAATAGAAGTTTTTAACAAAAGCTGGGACAGCATACCGAAAGAAAAACAATCGCTGTATTGGAGCGTTGTCGGCTTGTGCCGTGATTCCAAGACAGGTGAGCTTATAGGCGACAAGTTTCCGGACGGTATAAACGAAGCGGAAAAGCCGCGCGAGCTTGCCAAAAACGTTAAGGGAGAAAAATCCTCCTGTATGCGAACGGCTGTGCTTAAAAACTTCCCGTTCCCGGAGCCGGAGGGCACATATTTTATAACCGAAAGCATAGTTTGGAACAAAATCGACAAGGTTTACAGGCAGTATTATATAAACGATATTGTAAGAATTTATTATCAGAATGAGCCGGATTCCCTTATGAATTCGTGGTATAAAAATCACGTCAAAGAGGGTTATGTGTCAAACTATTTTTGGATGGTATCAAATCTTAACGATGCGGTTATGACCGGCAGAGAAAGGCTTGTCAGCATATTCCGCGCTTCGTATTACGGCAGAGTATCGGGCAAAAAAAATAAAGAGATATTAAAATCTCTTTCACACAGAGGAGACAGAGCGGTTGCCGTTCTGACTTTTCCGATTACGCCGCTCGTAAAAAAATTAAGGAACAACAAATATTTTGAACAAGAGGAATGATATATGAAATATTTTTTGTTTGACCACGCAGGCAGCCTTAACCGCGGCTGTGAAGCAATAGTCAGAGGAACAATGAATATAATCTCACGCGATGACGACATGGCACAGTTCAGGCTCGCGTCATATTGCCCGCAGGAGGATGTTGCGCTCGGTATTCCCGTCGGCGCAATGGATAAACGTGAGCTTACACAGGCTGAAACCATAATATCGGCTCTAAACGTAAAAATCCGTCACAGTGAAAGCTATGCTTTGAGGCAGATGTATTCACCTGTTATAGAGCAGGCAGATGGCTTTGACTATTGTCTTTCTATAGGCGGAGATACATACTGCTACGGTGACAATGCACCGTCAAGAGAGATAACCGCCGCTCTTCACAAGCAGGGCAAAAAAACCGTTTTGTGGGGGGCATCGATAGGCAAAGAAGATTTAACCGCAGAAAAAATAGAGTCTTTCAAAAATTTTGACGCTATTTTTGCAAGAGAGCCGATTACTTATTCGGTGCTTGAAAAAATAGTTCCTGCCGACAAATTGTTTTTGTTTGCAGACCCCGCTTTTTGTATGGAGCGCGAGGATCTTCCGCTGCCGGAGAGCTTTGAACTCGGCAACACTTTGGGATTTAATCTCAGCCCCTTGGTTACTGAAAAAAATCCTGCGCTTCTTGATGCGAGCGTTAAATTTTTAAAGAGAATTATAGATAACACTACATTGCAAATTGCCCTTGTTCCGCACGTTACAAAGGACGGCAACAACGACTGCACGGTGCTTCAAAAAATCGAAGAGGAACTTTCCGACACGCAGAGAGTTGTTATGCTGCCGGATAATCTGACGGCTTCGCAGTATAAAGGATATATTGCGAGATTAAGATTTTTTATCGGCGCAAGAACCCATGCGACCATTGCCGCGTATTCAAACGGTGTGCCGACCATTGTGCTCGGTTACAGCGTAAAATCAAGGGGAATTGCGCTTGATCTTTTCGGAGAAGAAAAATTTGTTATAGATTCAAAAACGCTCTCTACTCCCGAGGAGCTGGAGCATCAGTTTAAAAACCTTGCCGAAGAAGAGGGCGAGATAAGAGCAACGCTTCGAAAGATGATACCCATAAAAATAAAGAGCGCTATGGACGCCGGAGAGCAGCTTCATAAATTATAATTTTACGGAGGGCAAAATGAAAAAGAAAATACTTTTTGTTATGCCCTCGCTCAACAGCGGCGGCGCAGAAAAAAGCTTAATATCTGTTTTGTCGCTTTTTGATTATGAAAGATATGATGTCGATTTGCTTCTTTTTAGGCACGAGGGGCTGTTCTTTGATAAAATACCGAAGATGGTAAAGCTCCTTTCACCGGGCGAAAATTTTAATCTTTTTGACGGTGACGCGGCAAATGCCGTAAAGTCTTTTTTGAAAAATGGCAGGCTTGACCTCGCTGCGGCAAGGGTTAAATACGGCATTTGTCTTAAAAATAAAGACTCTTACAAAAGAGAAAAAGGCGCATGGCACGAAATAAAGAAGTCAATAGATTATCCCAAAGAAAGATACGATTGTGTAATAGGTTATCTTGAGGGACTTTCGGATTGGTTTGCTTCGGATTTTTTGGGAGCGGACAAAAAAATCGGGTATATGCACAGCTACCTTGACCGCTCGCTTGCCGATAAAAAGTTCTTCGGCGAAACGGTGAAAAAATTTGATTCTTTTGTTGCCGTGTCGCCCGAGTGCAAGCAAAATCTCGAAAAATCCTACCCCGATTATAAAAATTTTTGCGTAATTGAAAATATAACGTCGCCGAAGCTTATGCCCGTCGGCGATGCCGATGTTCTACCGAACGACGGCAATGTAAGAGTGCTCACGGTCGGCAGACTCTCGCACGAAAAAGGCCCCGATATTGCGGTTGAGGCTTGCAGAATTTTAAAAGAGGGCGGAGCAAAAATCAAGTGGTATCACGTCGGCGGCGGACCCGAAAAAGATAAAATATCGCAGATGATAAAAGAATACGGCCTGGAGAATTATTTTATATTGCTCGGCGAAAAATCAGACCCGTATCCGTATTTTTCTTCGTGTGATATATATGTTCAGCCGTCGCGGCACGAGGGCAAAAGCATAGCGGTCGATGAGGCAAAATGCTTTTTAAAGCCGATTGTTGTTACCGATTTTCCGTCGGCTTACGATCAGATAAACGACGGAACGGACGGTATTATATGCAAAACAAACGCAAGCTCCGTTGCGGATGCTGTAAAGCACCTTGCAGAGAATGAGGATGAGAGGCTGAAGCTGAAATCGGGCCTTCTTTCACAGCCGCTCGGCAACGAAGAAGAGATATTAAAATTATACGAATTGATAGAGAAATAATATGAAACTTTTAACTGTAATACTCGTTATATTGCTCCTTGCCATGGCTGCGGCAGTTTCTTTTGATGTTGTGCCGTATATGATGAATATTTATTTGAGAATGAAGATGGGCAGCGCCGGCGTTGGCGAAAGCTGGCTCGAAGCCGCGCAGTCCATTGTGTGCAAATGGCTTGGCAAAGGCGTACCCACAGTGCCGAGGGTTGCAGGCAGACGTCTGAGCATTATTGACAGAATTAAGGGTACATACAAAGCTGTTTCAATTCAGTCCTGGCAAGAGGGCGCACTGCTGCTTGCCGCAGACGAATTCGGTGCGGCAGAGTGTGAGACGATTATTTATAAGCGTATAGATAAAGACTCGGGCTGTTGGATTCATCCTTTGACGAGGGTTGACGAGGCATATTTTGCCTATGCCGTTTTGTCTTCGCCTTATACCGACCCCGAATTTATAAAACCCGCTATGGACGAAGCCGCGGAGCTTTTGCTCGAAAAATACCGCTCATACGGCGGAATACCTTACAGTGCGGATAATGATATAAGATTTGTCGATTCAATAGGACTTGCATGCCCGTTCCTTATGAAATATTCTCTCACATATAATAATGGCACCGCTATGAAAGCGGCGATAGAGATGATTGAAGAATATTCACGTTTGGGCATACATAAAGAGCTTGGCTTGCCCGTGCACTGCGTCAATATAAAAAACGGTGCTCCGCTCGGCATATACGGCTGGGGCAGAGGCTGCGGCTGGTGGGCGAGCGGCTTGGCAGATTGCTATGAGGTTTTGAGCGCTACCGGTCAGGACGAATTTTTGCAGGAAAAAGTGACCGTTCTCAAATGTATGCTGCACTTTGCTCAGACGGTGGTTAAATATCAGCTCAACGACGGCTCATTTGACAGAAATCTTCTCTCCCGTTCTGGGCCGGACAGCTCCGCAACCGCGATGATAGCGTATTTTCTCGCTTATACCGGCCTTCTTGCCGATAAAAAAGAGTATATGAATTCTGCTCAAAAAGCGATGCAATATATTTATTCGCGTACAAGACGCGACGGTACGGTGGACTATTCCCAAGGCGATACAATGGGTATAGGCTTTTATTCGCAGGAGTCCATCGTTTTGCCTGCGGCACAGGGCTTTGCCGTAAGAGCGCAGATGATACTTGACAAAGGGGATGAGGCGAGTGTTTGACATACATACACACATTTTGCCGGGGATTGACGACGGAGCACGCGATCTTGACGAATCGCTGAGACTCTGTGCTTTGGGCAGAGCAAATCATATAAGAAAAACGGTTGCAACCCCTCACTTTAACGCTTTGGGGGATGTAGACAACTTCATTGAAATGCGAAACGAGCGTGCCGAACTGCTCAGAGACGCCGTGCAAAAAAACGGCATAGATATGAAGATATATACAGGAGCCGAAGTTTATATAGACGACGACATTTTTTATTCCAAAAATCTCGGCAGGCTCTCGATAAACGGCAGCCGATATATTCTGATAGAATTTTCTTTTTCGGGGCTTAAGCTCAGAAATATTTTGGAGTATTTAAACGAGATATATTCCATGGGGCTTGTGCCGATAATAGCCCACCCGGAGAGATATGAATATTTTCAAAGGGATTATAATGCTGTGAACGAGCTTGCCTCAAGGGGCGTTTTGTTCCAGATAAACGCGGCGAGCCTTGCCAGCCGCGACGGCAGAGAAGAATTTGAGCTTGCATATGAGATGGCGTTTAAGGGAGTTGCCTCATTTATCGCGACGGACGCACATTCGGTCTACGGCAGACCCAACGACCTTGCCGAGATGCTGAGGGCATTCCCGGACGATATAGACCAAAGACTTATGCAAAAAATGCTACACTCAAATGCCGAAAAGGTTTTATTAAACGAAAAACTGCCTCCGCTTAAATTCAGATACCTTGAAAAGCGTAGATTTTATTGACAAAAAGCACAATCTTTTGATATAATCAAAAATCAGGGAGTGATGTTGAATGGCTCAAGAGAGATTTGAAGCAATGCCTCATAATATATATGAAGACGGCTCGTCCGTTGACATGATAAGACTTGTCAAGAGTATAGTCAACAAACTGTGGGCTGTTCTTCTTGCCGGTGTTATTTTTGCCGCGGGCGGATATATAATTTCAGAGTCCACATATGTAAGAGAATACACGGCAGAAACCACCTTGGCGTTCATGGTTACAGAATATGTCAAGGTTACCGACTATTCAAACATAGGCGAAGCCGAAACCACCATTAAAGAAAAAAAGAGCTTCTATACCAAATCCGACGTTGAGAGATACCAGTATCTTTTAAAGAGCGGAACCATGGTTAAAAAGATAAAAAAAGAGCTCGATTCTCAGGGGCTTTCCACCACATACTCCGAGAACTTCATACGCAATACGCTCAGCGTATCTACCGTAAACGATGATTTGACGGGCTTCTTTGTTATAAAAGTTACGAGCACAGACAGCGGCTATTGCCAAAGAGCTCTTCAGGCAATTCTTAAAGAATTCCCCGCATATGTTCAAAGCTTTGAGAACACGATAAGCATCGATACAATCATGGAGCCCGGCACACCATATGTCAGCAGCTCCGCAAACTCCGTTACAAATGCCATTTACGGCTTTATTATCGGCGCGGCTCTTGTTGTTTTGATAGTGTTCTTTACGGTTCTTGTAACCGATACCGTTATGGATATGGACGAACTCAAAACGTCAACAGGCACAAAGGTGCTCGGTTCTATTCCGATTATAGAAAAGCCCACGGGCTTGTTTATGAAAAAGAAAGTGCCGTCCGGCGCACTGCTTATAACGGACGAAAAGAAGGTTACGTTCTCGTTTGTTGAAAGCTTCAAGGCTATCAGAACAAAAATTGAGAATGTATATGCCGAAAGAGGCTATAAGACCTTTGTTGTTACAAGTACCTATGAAGACGAGGGTAAAACAACCGTTTCGGTTAATATTGCCTGTGCGCTCGCACAAAAGGGCAAATCCGTTTTGCTTATAGACTGCGACTTCAGAAAGCCTGCCGTGCTCAGAGCGGTCGGCGTTAAGAGCGATACACGCTATGGCTTGATTCCTATTATCAAAGGCACATCAACTTATGTTGACTCTGTTAAGTTTATAAAATCGCTCGGCATATTTGTTTTGCCCACCGGCGGTGTTTCGCTCAAATCAACCGAAGTTCTTGATGCCGATAAGGTCAGGAACGTGCTTGAACAGGCAAAGAAAGAGTTTGATTATATTATTATTGACTCTCCGCCCTCACATGTTGTTACCGACAGCTTGGTTATCGCTCCGCTTACAGACGGTATAATCTACTGCGTAAGAAGAGACTATGCCAAAACCAACGAAATCAACAGAACTCTTGAAGAAATCCGTGGCGCCGGTATTGAACTTATCGGTACAATACTTACTATGAGCACCGGCGAAGAAAATAACCGTTATTATAAGAAGAAGGGCTATTACCGCAGAGGCAGCGGACGTTACGGACGCTACGGCTACGGCAAAAAGAAGAAGGGCTCTTACGGCGGCTATGGCAGCTATGGCGGTTACGGCGGCTATGGCGGATATGG
Source organism: uncultured Ruminococcus sp. (assembly GCA_900539465.1). GTDB lineage: Bacteria > Bacillota > Clostridia > Oscillospirales > Acutalibacteraceae > CAG-488. Next base: position 36,557 of record UQCF01000005.1, read on the forward strand.
CGGCTACGGCTATTCGAGCGGCTACGGCTACGGAAGCTACGGCAGTTATGGCGGCTACGGCGGTTACGGCGGATATGGCGGTTACGGCTACGGCGGTCAGGGTGCAGTGGACTCCTCAAAGCTTATAGTCGAAAAAGATAATGTAGATAAAGATAAAAAGCAATAAAATCATAGGCCGCCGTTTTGACGGCGGCTTATCTTATTAAATAATAAAGAAAGAACGTGTTTAAATTGTCAGAGAGAATATTTTTGTCTCCCCCTCAGATGAACGGCTCTGAAATAGGCTACATAAAAGAAGCGTTTGACACAAACTGGATTGCGCCTTTCGGCCCGAATCTCACGGGCTTTGAAGAAGAAATGAGCAAATATATCGGCGTAAATAAGTCGGTTGCTCTCGCTTCGGGAACGGCTGCAATGCACCTTGCGCTTATGTATGTCGGCGTAACCAAAGACGATGTTGTGTTTTGCTCGGATTTTACATTCTCCGGCAGCTGCAATCCTGTTGCTTACATAGGTGCCGAGCTTGTATTTATTGATTCTGACTATGAAAGCTTCAACATGAGCCCCGAAGCACTTGAAATTGCTATGGAAAAATATGCAGCTATCGGTAAGCTCCCGAAAGCTGTTATTATAGTTGATCTTTACGGCAACCCCGCAAAATTTGACGAGCTTTTGCCCATATGCGAAAAATACGGCGTGACGGTTATAGAAGATGCGGCAGAGGCTCTCGGCTCAAAATATCACGGCAAAAAGTGCGGAACTTTCGGCAAAATAAGCATACTCTCTTTTAACGGCAACAAAATAATCACAACCTCCGGCGGCGGAATGGCTTGCTCAAACGACGTGGAAGCAATAGAGAAAATGCACTTCTGGGCAAATCAGTCAAAAGAGAATGTGAATTATTATTTGCACAAAGAGCTCGGCTATAATTACAGAATGTCAAATATCTGTGCAGGTATAGGCAGGGGTCAGCTCAAATCGCTTGACGCAAAGGTAGCGAGAAGAAAAGAGATTAACGATTTTTATCGCAAAGAGTTTGCCGACCTCCCCATAACAATGGCACCGTATATTGAAGACAGCGAGCCGAACTTCTGGCTGAGCGTGCTTACGATAGACAAGGGCTGCGACGTTACACCGGACGACGTTATCGCTTCGCTTGAGAGCGACAATATAGAGTCGCGCAGGGCATGGAACCCAATGCACTGCCAGCCGATATTCTCACAGTGCGCTTACTTCTGCGGCAAAGATAAGGACGTAGGTGTTGATGTGTTTAACAGGGGAGTGTGCATGCCCTCCGGTTCACAGATGACAGACGGCGATTTGGAGCGCGTTGCAAAGGCTTTCAGAGCGGCTTTTAACAAATAAATTGTTATACATTTTATATATATAATATGAGCGAAAAAATGTTGTAAAAAAATCTTAAAAAGTAAAGAAAAAAGCTTGACATTAAAGGCGTACTGTGGTAGAATTCCACAGTACGCTATATTATTATGTAGTATGGTGTGTAGATATGCGTAGATGTGAGATGTGGCAGCTCTCAGAAGTTGGGAACTCTCACGGAGTATGTCCGATTTAAAACCGGGCGAAAGAATAACTTTGCACAGATGCTTGCTTCCCCTAAGCAAGCCGTTCGTCTGTGCAGGTGCGTTTTGAGCAAAAATGCACACTTCCCGGAACTAACCCATTCCGGTTTTTAAATGCGAAGGGCTGAAACGCCCGGAAACGTTGTAAAAAGACGCTCAAAACGAATGCCCGCCAAAATTAAGGAGGCAAAACCATGGCAGTTAAGGGAAAAATCAGAATCAGACTCAAGGGCTATGACCACAGCCTTGTCGACAAAGCGGCAGAGAAGATCGTTGAAACAGCAAAGCGCACAGGCGCACAGGTTTCGGGTCCCGTTCCGCTCCCCACCGAGAAGGAAGTTGTTACAGTTCTTCGCGCAGTTCATAAGTACAAGGATTCCCGTGAACAGTTTGAACAGCGCACACACAAAAGGCTTATCGACATTATCAGACCGTCTGCTAAGACCGTTGACGCTCTGAAAGGTCTTGAGCTTCCCGCAGGCGTAGAAATAGAGATTAAACTCTGATAACGCCGCAGGTCAAGTTGGCAAAGCCAACCAATAACCTATAAGGAGGAAATATTATGAAAAAAGGTCTTATCGGTAAGAAGATCGGCATGACACAGATCTTCGACGAAAAAGGTAACGTAATCCCCGTTACTGTTATCGAAGCAGGTCCTTGTGCAGTAGTTCAGAAAAAGACTGCTGAGAACGACGGCTACAAAGCTGTTCAGGTAGGCTTCGGTGACCAGAAAGTACAGCGTGTCAACAAACCTATGCAGGGTCACTTCGCAAAGGGTAATGTTGCTCCCAAGAAGGTTCTCAAAGAGTTCCGCCTTGACGATATTGATTCACTCAATGTCGGCGACATTATTAAAGCAGACGTATTTGAAGTCGGCGAGAAGATTGACGTTATAGGCACAAGCAAAGGTAAAGGAACCGCAGGCGCAATTAAGCGCTGGAACTTCTCAAGACTTAAAGAGTCACACGGTACCGGCCCCGTTGCAAGACATGCAGGTTCTTTGGGCGCGTGCAGCGATCCCTCAAGAGTATACAAGGGAAAGAAACTCGCCGGTCATCTCGGTGCAGAGCGCGTTACCGTTCAGAATTTGACAGTTGCCAAGGTTGACGTTGAAAACAACCTCATCGCTATCAAGGGTGCCGTTCCCGGCCCCAAAGGCGGAATCGTTGTTATAGCAGACGCCAAGAAAGCTTAAGGAAGGAGTGTAATGTATGCCTAATTGTTCAGTATTTGACAGCAAGGGAGCTAAAGTTTCCGACATAGAGCTTGCAGAGTCCGTTTTCGGCATTGAGCCCAACACATCGGCAATGCACCTTTGCGTTGTAAATTATCTTGCAAATCAGCGCCAGGGCACACAGTCCACTAAAACTCGTTCCGAAGTTAGTGGCGGCGGCAAAAAGCCTTGGAGACAGAAGGGAACCGGTCGTGCACGTCAGGGTTCTACAAGAGCTCCTCAGTGGACACACGGCGGTATCGCTCACGGTCCCAAACCCCGTGAGTACGGTTTCTCAATCAATAAAAAGGTAAAGAGACTTGCTATGAAGTCAGCTCTTTCTTCAAAGGTTGCAGCTGAAGAGATGGTAGTTCTCGAAAGCCTTGCACTTGACGCAATCAAGACAAAAGACGTAGTCAGCGTTCTTTCTGCTCTCGAAACAGGCAAGAAAGTACTTCTTGTTCTTCCCGAGAAAAACGACGTTATTTACAGAAGCGCACGCAACATCGCAGGCGTTAAGATAGCACTTGTAAACACACTTAATGTTTACGACATTCTTAACAGCGACACGATGGTAGTCCTTAAGGACGCTGTTGCCAAGATCGAGGAGGTTTACGCATGAGTAAAGCAGCACAGGATATTATCCTCCGCCCGATCATCACGGAAGAAAGCATGATGGGCACAGCTTATAAAAAATACACTTTCGCTGTTGCGAAAGACGCTAACAAAATCGAAATCGCAAGAGCTGTTGAGGAGCTTTTCTCATCAAAGCCCGGCGACATCAAAGTTAGCAAGGTTAACACAGTTAACTGCAAAGGTAAGCTTCGCAGACAGGGCCGCTTTGAGGGCTACACAGCTTCTTGGAAAAAGGCCGTTGTTACCCTTAAGGAAGATTCAAAGACAATCGAGTTCTTTGACGGCATGATGTAATAATAATCAAAGCGGTAATGTATGGAGTTTGACATCTTCGCGAAGCCGCTTGAATCACTTGAAGAGGAGTGTGAAAAATGTCGATAAAGTTCTATAAACCGACCACAAACGCTCGTCGTAACATGTCGGTTACAGATTATTCAGAGCTTTCAAAAGTCGCTCCCGAAAGGAGCTTGCTGGCACCGCTCAGCAATAATTCCGGCAGAAACAGCTACGGCAGAATCACAGTACGTCACCGTGGCGGCGGAAACCGTAAAAAATACCGTATAATCGACTTCAAAAGAGATAAGTTCGGTATTCCCGCTGAGGTCGTTACTCTTGAGTACGATCCCAACCGTTCAGCTCACATCGCCCTTGTTAAATATGAAGACGGCGAAAAGAGATACATTCTTGCACCTGCAGGCATAAAAGTAGGCGACAAGATCATGGCAGGTCCCGATGCAGATATTAAGCCCGGCAACGCATTGCCGCTCGTTAATATCCCCACAGGTACCTTTGTTCACAACATTGAGCTTTACCCCGGCAGAGGCGGTCAGCTTGCTCGTGCAGCAGGTAACTCCGCACAGCTTATGGCTAAAGAGGGTGCATATGCACTTCTTCGTTTGCCCTCGGGCGAGTTGAGAAATGTTTCCAACGGCTGCATGGCAACTGTTGGCGTTGTAGGCAATGTTGACCACGAAAACGTTAAAATAGGTAAAGCCGGACGCAAACGTCACATGGGCTGGAGACCGACTGTCCGCGGTTCTGTCATGAACCCGAACGACCATCCCCACGGCGGCGGCGAAGGCAAAGCACCTATCGGTCGTCCCGGTCCTGTTACTCCTTGGGGCAAACCCGCTCTCGGATATAAGACCAGAAAGACCAAAAAAGCATCAGATAAACTTATCGTTAAACGTCGTAACGGCAAATAAGCTGAAAGGAGATAAAGATAATGGGCAGAAGCGTAAAGAAAGGCCCTTATGTTCGCCCCGAGCTGCTTAAAAAAGTAGTTGAGATGAACGAAAAGGGTGAAAAAATAGTCCTTAAGACATGGAGCCGCAGCTCCACAATCTTCCCTGACTTTGTCGGCCACACATTTGCAGTTCATGACGGACGCAAGCATGTTCCCGTATATGTTACGGAAGACATGGTAGGTCACAAGTTAGGCGAGTTTGCACCTACAAGAACCTTCAGAGGTCATGCAGGTTCAAAAACATCAAATAACGGTAAATAATTGGCAAAGGAGTGTGTATTAAAATGGAAGCAACGGCGAAAGTAACACATGTTCGCATAGCGCCCAGAAAGGTTCAGATTGTTCTTGACCTTATAAGAAATAAGCCCGTTGAAGAAGCAAGGGCTATACTCAAGCACACGCCTAAGGCCGCGTGTGAACCGCTTGCAAAGCTTCTTAATTCAGCTATTGCTAATGCGGAAACAAACAACAATATGGATGTAACAAGACTCTACGTTGCAAAGTGCTACGTTTGTCAGGGTCCCACCCTCAAGCGCATCAGACCGAGAGCACAGGGTCGTGCATACAGAATCAACAAAAAGACTTCGCACATAACCATGGTGCTTAAAGAAGCAGAATAAGCGAGGAGGAGGTTTACAAATGGGCCAGAAAATAAATCCGACCGGTTTAAGAATCGGTGTTATCAAAAACTGGGAATCACGTTGGTACGCTAACAAAAGCACATTCGGCGATACTCTCGTTGAGGATTATAACCTTCGTGAGTACCTTCTTGAAACACTCGCTCCTGCCGGTGTACCTAAGGTTGAGATTGAGCGTGACGCAAACCGCGTTTACATCAACATCCATTGCGCAAAGCCCGGTATGGTTATCGGCCGCGGCGGCGCAGAGATAGAAAAGCTCAAGGCTATCTGCACAAAGAAGCTCGGCGGCGACAAGACTGTTTCAATCAACATCATTGAGATTAAGCAGCCCGATCTTGACGCTCAGCTTGTTGCAGAGAACATTGCATCTCAGCTCGAAAGAAGAATTTCTTTCCGCCGTGCTCTTAAGCAGTCCATCGGACGCGCTATGAAGCTCGGTGCAAAGGGCATAAAGACTCAGGTTTCAGGTCGTATAGGCGGTGCTGAAATCGCTCGTACAGAGCAGTACCATGAGGGTACAATTCCGCTTCAGACAATCCGTGCCGATATCGACTACGGCTTTGCAGAAGCAAAAACAACTTACGGACGTATAGGCGTTAAGGTTTGGATATATAAAGGTGAGGTTCTTCACGACACCGCAACCCGCAGACCCAGACGCCGCAGGGAAGGAGGAGCTAAATAATGCTGTTGCCTAAGCGCGTTAAACACCGCAGAGTGCAGAGAGGCCGCCTTAAAGGTAAGGCAACCAGAGGTAACAAGGTTACCAACGGTGATTACGGTATTCAGGCTCTCGAACCTGCATGGATAACATCAAACCAGATAGAAGCAGCCCGTATTGCTATGACTCGTCATATTAAGCGTGGCGGTAAAGTTTGGATTAAGATTTTCCCCGACAAGCCGATAACAGAGAAGCCGGCTGAAACCCGAATGGGTTCAGGTAAAGGTTCTCCCGAGTATTGGGTTGCCGTTGTTAAGCCCGGCAGAGTTCTTTTTGAAATCGCCGGTGTTGATGAGGATCTCGCTCGTGAGGCTCTTCGCCTCGCAGCTAACAAGCTCCCCATCAAGTGCAAATTTGTTACTAAAGAAGAAACGGGTGGTGAGCAGTAATGAAAGCCAGTGAAATCAGAAAGATGACCGCAGCTGAGCAAGAGGCAAAGCTTCACGATTTGAAGGACGAGCTTTTTAAACTGCGCTTCCAGCAGGCCATTAACCAGCTCGACAACCCTATGCGTATTAACGCCGTTAAAAAGGACATTGCAAGAATTAAAACAGTTCAGCGCGATGTCGAACTTCACGGCGCTAATTCGTGAGAAAAGGAGGTAGATTTTGATGGATAAAAGAAACCTCAGAAAAACTCGTGTGGGCATTGTCAGCAGCGACAAGATGGATAAGACAGTCGTTGTTTCGGTAAAAGACAAGGTTAAGCATCCTCTTTACAAAAAGATTGTTAACCGTACCGTTAAGCTCAAAGCGCACGATGAAAACAACGAGTGCGGAGTCGGTGACCGCGTACTTGTTATGGAAACCCGTCCTCTTTCAAAAGACAAGAGATGGCGTGTTGTAGAAATTATCGAGAAAGCCAAATAATGGCGCAGGTGTAAGGAGGCCTATATTGTGATACAGCAAGAAAGTAACCTCAAGGTAGCCGACAACACGGGCGCTAAGGAAATTAGATGTATCCGAGTTCTCGGTGGTTCCGGCAGAAGATATGCTAACATCGGTGACGTGATTGTTGCTTCGGTCAAAAAAGCATCACCCGGCAGCGTTGTTAAAAAAGGTGAGGTTGTAAAAGCAGTTGTTGTTCGCTCCGCAAGCGGTGTTCGCCGTAACGACGGCACATACATTCGCTTTGATGAGAATGCAGCTGTTATAATCAGAGAAGATAAAAATCCCAGAGGCACACGTATTTTCGGGCCTGTTGCCAGAGAGCTTCGTGAAAAGGATTTCACAAAAATCCTGTCACTTGCTCCGGAAGTACTTTAATGGGGGTGCAGAAGATGAACAAAGTACATGTTAAAACCGGTGATACGGTTATGGTAATCAACGGTAAAAACCGCGGTGCCAGAGGTAAAGTGCTTAGCGTAAGCCCCTCTGAAGGCAAGGTTATCGTTGAGGGCATTAACATCGTTACAAAGCATGTTAAGCCCAAAAAGATGGGAGAGCAGGGCGGCCTTCTCAAGGCTGAGAGCGCTCTCTATGCAGACAAAGTTCAGCTTATTTGCCCCAAGTGCGGCCGTCCGACAAGAACGGGCAGCAAGGTAAACGAAAAAGGCAAAAAAGTTCGTTACTGCAAGAAAAAAGGCTGTCTTGCAGAGTTTGAATAAGGGAGGCGTGACACACAATGGCAAGATTAAAAGAGACTTATGTTAAAGAAGTTGCTCCGGCTTTGATGAAAAAGTTTGAGTATAAGAGTGTCATGCAGATCCCCAAGCTTGAAAAGATAGTTATTAACGTTGGCTGCGGCGAAGCAAGAGATAACCCGAAGGTTGTTGACGCTATCGTTAGCGATGTTACACAAATCACAGGTCAGAAGCCTGTACTGTGCAAAGCTAAGAAATCCGTTGCTAACTTCAAGCTCCGTGAGGGCATGACAATCGGCGTTAAAGTAACGCTTCGCGGTGAGAGAATGTATGAATTCCTTGACAGATTCTTCAATCTCGCACTTCCGCGAGTCAGAGACTTCAGAGGTATTAACCCCAACTCATTCGACGGCAGAGGCAACTATTCTCTCGGCGTTAAAGAGCAGTTGATATTCCCTGAAATCGACTATGATAAAATCGACAAGGTTAGAGGCATGGATATTTGCTTCGTAACAACAGCTAAAACCGACGAAGAGGCTCGTGAGTTGCTTTCACTTATGGGCGCTCCGTTTGCAAGATAAGGAGGGATTGTTGTGGCCAAGAAATCAATGAAGGTTAAGCAGGCAAGACCTGCAAAATACTCATCAAGACAGTATAACAGATGCAAGATCTGCGGCAGGCCGCATGCCTATCTCCGTAAATACGGAGTGTGCCGTATCTGCTTCAGGGAGCTTGCCCATGCGGGTCAGATCCCCGGTGTTAAAAAAGCTAGTTGGTAAGAGAGCAGTTGCATAAAGGAGGTTGACGGTATGCAGATTACTGATTCCATCGCCGACATGTTAACGAGAATCCGCAACGCAAGTTCGGCAAAACATGATTCGGTTAAGGTTCCCGCATCCAACATGAAGAAAGCGATTGCTCAGATTCTTGTTGATGAGGGCTATGTTAAAGGTTTTAAGGTTGAAGATGACGGCAAGCAGGGCATGATTGAGATCACCCTCAAGTACGGCGCAAACAAAGCTTCAGCCATCACCGGTTTACGCAGAGTTTCCAAACCCGGCCTGCGTATTTACACAAATTGCGAGGATATGCCCAAGGTCATGAAGGGCCTCGGTATTGCAATCCTCTCAACATCAAAGGGTATTATGACTGATAAGGACGCTCGCAAAGCCAACGTCGGCGGCGAAGTTCTTGCGTTTATCTGGTAAGGAGGTGCTGTTAGAATGTCTCGTATAGGTAAATTACCGATTACAATCCCCGCAGGCGTAGACGTTGTTATTGACGGCAGCACTGTTACCGTTAAGGGACCCAAGGGTACACTTACCAGAACAGTGCACAGCAACATCAGCGTTGCAAAAGAGGGCGACACAATTGTTGTTACTCGCCCCAACGACGATAAGTTTAACAGATCTCTTCACGGTTTGACCAGATCTCTTATCGCAAACATGGTTCAGGGCTGCAACGAAGGTTACAGCAAAGAGCTTGAAATCAACGGCATCGGTTACCGTGCTCAGATGCAGGGCAAAGACCTTGTTATGAATATCGGATACTCTCACCCCGTTACCATGACGGCTCCCGAGGGAATTGATATTGAGGTTCTTTCACCTACATCACCCGCAAAAGTCCGTATTTCAGGACCCGATAAACAGAAGGTAGGTCAGTTTGCCGCTAACGTACGCGAAAAACGTCCTCCGGAGCCTTACAAGGGCAAGGGCATCAAGTATGTTGATGAAGTTATCCGCCGTAAGGAAGGTAAAGCCGGTAAGGGCGGCAAATAAGAGTCTAAATGAAGGAGTGAAACACTTATGGTTACAAGACCAGACAGTAAAAAGGCCAGGATCAAACGCCACAAGAGAGTGCGCGGTAAGATCACAGGCACAGCAGAGTGCCCGCGCCTTAATGTATTCCGCTCTCTGCAGCATATCTACGCTCAGTTAATAGACGATGTACAGGGTGTTACCCTTGTATCTGCCTCAACTGTAGAAAAGGATTTTGAGGAATACGGCGGAAATAAATCCGCAGCTCACAAAGTGGGCGAATTATTGGCAAAACGCGCCGCTGAAAAAGACATCACTGATTGTGTGTTTGACCGTGGCGGTTATATCTATCACGGCCGTGTGCAAGAGCTGGCCGAAGGCGCCCGTGAGGGCGGCCTCAAGTTCTAAGTGAGGAGGAATTACTTTTGGCTAAGATTGATGCATCGGCTACAGAGCTTCAAGAGAGAGTGGTTGCTATCAACCGCGTATCCAAAACCGTTAAGGGCGGACGTATCTACAAGTTCGCTGCTCTCGTAGTTGTCGGCGACGGCAACGGAACAGTCGGTTTTGGTATGGGTAAGTCAGGCGAAGTTCCTGACGCTATCCGCAAAGGCATTGAAGATGCAAAGAAAAATCTTATCAAGGTTTCACTTAAGGGCACAACAATCCCTCACGAAATCATTGGTAAGTTCGGCGCAGGTGTTGTCCTTCTTAAACCGGCAGCACCCGGTACCGGCGTTATCGCAGGCGGTCCCGTTCGTGCCGTTGTTGAAACTGTCGGCATTAAGGACATTCGTTCAAAGGCTCTGCGTTCCAACAATCCCTGCAATGTAGTAAGAGCGACTATCGACGGTCTTTCAAAGCTTCGCAATGTTGACGAAGTTTCGGCTGTCCGCGATAGATCCGCAAAAGAAATTTTAGGTTAAGGAGGGTGGATAAAATGGCAAAAGTTCAGGTTAAACTTGTAAGAAGCTTAATCGGCAGCAAAAAGGATCAGATTGCCACCGCCCATGCACTTGGTCTTCATAAAATAGGTGATGTTTCGGTACAGCCCGAAAATCCCCAGACCTCAGGTAAGGTGAAGAAGATAGCTCATCTTATCGAGGTCAGCGAAGCGTAAGCAAGGAGGTGCGAAGTATGAAGTTGCACGAACTTTCACCGGTAGAGGGCTCAACAAAAGAGCGCAAGCGTATCGGTAGAGGTGCAGGCTCCGGTCAGGGTAAAACCGCCGGTAAAGGTCATAAGGGTCAAAAAGCCCGTGCAGGCAGAGGTATGCGTCCCGGCTTTGAGGGCGGTCAGATGCCTTTGCAGAGACGTCTTCCCAAAAGAGGTTTCAATAACATTTTCCGTAGCGTTGTAGCCACAGTTAATGTTTCTGACCTCGAGGCTAAGTTTGAGAACGGTGCCGTTGTTGACACAGAAGCTCTCAAGGCCGCAGGACTCGTCAAAAACTACTTTGATTCTGTCAAGGTTCTCGGTAACGGTGAACTCACCAAGAAACTTGATGTTAAGGTAAATGCTTATTCTGAGTCTGCAAAGCAGAAAATAGAGGCTCTCGGCGGAAAGGCTGAGGTGATTTGACATGTTTAAAACATTTGTTAATGCATGGAAAATCCCCGAACTCAGAAAAAAGATTCTTTTTACAGCATTTATACTTTTAATATTCCGTATAGGCGCAGCTATTCCCGTTCCGTTCATCAATGTTGGTGCCGAGGGTATTTTCTCGGGCAGCCAGATGCAGGGAACATTCATGGAATATCTCACGATGATGACCGGTGATGCTTTTAACTATGGTACGATATTCGCAATGTCTATCACACCTTACATCAACAGCTCCATCATCATGCAGCTGCTTACGGTTGCGATCCCCGCTCTTGAGAGACTCTCAAAAGACGGCGAAGAGGGTCGCAAAAAGATCGCTTCGATCACAAGATTTGTTACAATCGCTCTCGGTATTCTTCAGAGCACAGCTTATTACTTCTATCTCAGAGGCAACGGCTATCTCATGCAGAATGAAGACGGAGCAGCCTTCACAGGCTTTGATGCGGTTTTCCAAGCTCTTGTAATTATAATTTGCTTTACCGCAGGTACTGCTCTTATAATGTGGCTTGGTGAGCAGATCAACTCAAACGGCATCGGCAACGGTATTTCACTTATCCTCTTCGCAGGTATCGTGTCACGTATTCCGTCAATCGGTGCTCAACTGTTCTCTTCGGACGGCGGTTACTTCTCATTCGGCGGTGCATATGCGGTTCTCGCTGTTTCGGTTGTTATCGTTTATCTCCTTATGATAGCTTATATCGTATGGATGGATAACGCAGAACGCAGAATTCCCGTTCAGTACGCCAAGAGAGTTGTCGGACGTAAAATGTACGGCGGTCAGAATACACATATTCCGATTAAAGTTAATATGTCCGGCGTTATGCCCATCATTTTTGCAAGTTCAATTCTTTCGCTTCCTCCCACAATTAACCTTTTCGTTAATGCTAAAGAGGGCACAGGCCTTGCAACATTCTTCGGTTTGTTCACAAGCGCACATTGGGCATATGCAATTATGTATTTCGTTCTCATTATCTTCTTTGCTTACTTCTATGCAAGCATCCAGTATAATCCGATCGAAATGGCAAACAACATTCGTAAAAACAGCGGCGCTATCCCCGGTATTCGCCCCGGTAAGCCCACATCTGATTACATCAAAAAGATTTTGTCAAGAATTACATTGCTTGGAGCTTTGCTTCTCAGCGTTGTTGCTCTTTTCCCGATTATTTTCCAGCAGGTTACAAAGGCAGCACATCACGAGATGGCAATATCCTTGGGCGGTACTTCAATCATCATCCTTGTAGGTGTTGCACTTGAAACCGTTAAGCAGCTTGAATCTCAGATGATGATGCGTCATTACAAGGGATTCCTTGACTAATCCGGAGGGCTAAGTTATGAATTTAATTCTTCTCGGAGCGCCGGGTGCCGGCAAAGGAACACAGGCAGAAGTAATCTGCGACAAACTCGGTGTTCCCACTATATCAACAGGCAATATCATTCGCGAGGCTCTTTCAAAGGGAACTGAAATGGGCATAAAAGCGAAGTCCTTTATAGACGCAGGTCAGCTTGTTCCCGATGAGGTCGTTATCGGCATCATTAAAGAAAGACTTGCAAAGGACGATTGCAAAAACGGTTTTATCCTTGACGGATTCCCGAGGACAATTCCTCAGGCAGAAGCTCTTGATGCTATGGGCGTTGTTATTGACAAGGTTATAGACATTGAGGTTCCCGATGATAAAATTGTTCAGAGGCTTTCGGGCAGACGTGTGTGTGCAGACTGCGGCGCTTCTTATCACCTTGAGTATAAGAAACCCGAAAAAGAAGGCATATGCAACGTTTGCGGCGGCAAACTTGTTCAGCGCAAGGACGATCATCCCGATACGGTTCTTGACAGACTTAAAGTTTACCACGAACAGACCGAGCCTCTTAAAGACTACTACTCGAAAGCAGGTTTGCTTAAGGTAGTAGAAGGCCAGGAGGAGGTCGCTGCCACTACGGCGTTGACCCTCAAGGCATTGGAGGATTAAGCATGATCGTGCTCAAAACGAATCACGAATTAGCGCTTATGCGTGAAGCGTGTGAAATATCGGCAGGAGCATTGAAAATAGCGGGGGAGGCAGTCGAACCCGGCGTTACTACCGCCGAAATAGACAAAATCGCCTACGATTATATAAAGAAGTGCGGCGCTGAGCCAAACTTCCTTAATTACGGCGGATTCCCTGCTACCGCATGCATTTCCATAAACGATGAGGTTATTCATGGAATACCGAGCAAAAAGCGTGTAATAAAGGCGGGCGACATAGTCAGCATTGACCTTGGCGCCAAAATAAACGGCTTTAACGGCGACAATGCCGCTACTTTCGCAGCGGGGGATATTTCTCCCGAAGCGAAGCGGCTGTGCGACACCACAAGAGAGAGCCTTTATGTGGGCATCGAAAAGGCTGTCGCTGGCGGCAGAATCGGCGATATAGGCGCAGCCATTGCAGCTTATTGCGAGGCGAGAGGCTTCTCTGTTGTCCGCGAATATGTCGGGCACGGAGTCGGCAAAAAACTCCACGAAGACCCCAGTGTACCGAATTTCGGCACCCCCGGCAGAGGTGTGAGACTGATTCCGGGTATGACGATTGCCATAGAACCCATGATTAACATGGGCAAGGCGGGCGTCAAACAGTTATCAGACGGATGGACAGTTAAAACCAAAGACGGTTCACTGTCGGCACACTTTGAACATACGGTGGCTATTACACCGGACGGGCCGAAGATTATGACCCGTATATGAGGAGGTAGAGAGCTATGTCAAAACAAGATATGCTTGAGCTTGAAGGTGTTGTGGTTGAGGCACTGCCCAATGCAACTTTTCAGGTGGAGCTGGAAAACGGACACAAGATTTTAGCCCATATCTCAGGCAAGCTTCGTATGAACTATATACGAATTTTGCCCGGCGATAAGGTTACGGTCGAGGTTTCACCCTACGACCTCACCAGAGGGCGCATCACATGGCGTTCAAAATAAACGCCGATAAAAACCAACAGGCTAATTTTTAAGGAGGGCATTCAATATGAAAGTCAGACCTTCTGTAAAGAAAATTTGCGAGAAGTGCAAGATTATTAAGCGCAAGGGAAAAGTCATGGTTATCTGTGAAAATCCCAAGCACAAACAGCGTCAGGGTTAATCCGGCGCAAACCATTTAATGGAGGTGCAACTGACAAATGGCGCGTATTTCAGGTGTTGACCTGCCCAGAGAAAAAAGAGTTGAGATAGCTCTCACTTATATCTATGGCGTAGGACGTAAAACTGCAAGCGACATTATCAAAGCTACCGGTGTAAATCCCGACATCAGAGTTAAGGATTTAACCGAAGAAGATGTTTCAAAATTGCGTGAGTACATCGACCACAATGTTAAGGTCGAAGGTGATCTGCGCAGAGAGACCGCTTTCGATATCAAGAGACTTATCGAAATCGGTTGCTATCGCGGTGTTCGTCACCGCAAGGGCCTGCCCGTAAGAGGACAGCGCTCAAAGACAAACGCCCGTACACGCAAGGGTCCCAAAAAGACTATTGCTAACAAGAAGAAGTAATAAGGAGGTAGAATTATGGCACCTAAGGGTTCCGCTAAAAAAGGCACTGCTACTCGCAGACGCCGTGAGCGTAAAAACATAGAGCGCGGAGCAGCTCATATTCAATCCACCTTCAATAACACAATTGTTACCATTTCAGACACACAGGGCAACGCTGTTTCATGGGCAAGCGCCGGTGAAATGGGCTTCAGAGGCTCCAAAAAGTCAACTCCCTTCGCAGCACAGACTGCTGCCGAGGTTGCGGCTAAGGCTGCTATTGAGCATGGTATGAAAACAGTTGAGGTTTATGTTAAAGGCCCGGGCGCCGGTCGTGAGGCTGCAATCAGAGCTTTACAGACAGCGGGTTTAGAGGTAACTCTTATTAAAGACGTTACTCCCATTCCGCACAATGGCTGCCGTCCGCCTAAGAGAAGGCGCGTATAAACCTATAATTTCAGGAGGTGTAACTACATGGCAAGATATACCGGTGCGGTTTGTAAAATGTGCCGCCGTGAGGGCAAAAAGCTCTTCCTTAAAGGTGAGAGATGCTACACTCAGAAGTGTGCTTTTGAGCGTCGTTCATATGCTCCCGGTCAGCATGGTCAGGGCCGCAAAAAGACTTCGGAATACGGTTTGCAGCTTCGCGCAAAACAGCAGGCGAGACGCTACTACGGTATTAACGAGAGTCAGTTCCACAAATATTTTCTTATGGCTGAGCGTAAGCAGGGCATGACAGGTGAAAACCTTCTTCGTATCTGCGAAAGCCGCCTTGACAACGTTGTTTATCTTTTGGGCTGGGCAAGCTCCCGTGCAGAAGGCAGACAGCTTGTAACACACAATCATTACCTTGTAAACGGCAAGAAGGTTAACATTCCTTCAATTCTTCTTAAAGCAGGCGACGTTATCTCTGTAAAAGAAGGCAGCCGTGACAGTGAAAAGATCAAGGCAGTGCTGGAGGCAAACGGTTCACGTCCGGTTCCGCAGTGGCTTGATAAAACATCAGACTTCGAGGCTAAGATCGTAGCTCTTCCCGACCGTGATCAGATCGCTGCTCCCGTCGAAGAACATCTTATCGTCGAGTTCTATTCTAAATAATTTTAAACTTATTAAGCAGTTTTTGCTGTATTTTACAAGGAGGGTTTTGAATGATAGGAATCGAAAAGCCCAAAATCGAAACAGCTGAAGTTTATCCCGACGGTACTTACGGCAGATTCGTTGTTGACCCGCTTGAGAGAGGCTACGGCACAACTCTTGGCAACAGCCTTAGAAGAGTGCTTCTTTCCTCACTCCCCGGATATGCAATTACATCTGTTAAAATCGATGGGATCCTTCATGAGTTCTCCACCATCCCCGGTGTTAAAGAAGACGTTACCGAGATAGTCCTTAATCTCAAGAGCGTTATTCTTAAAATACACGGCGACGGCCCCAAAACCATGTATGTGGATATGAAGGGCGAGGGCGAACTCACAGCGGGTTGCTTTAAGTATGATTCGGAAGTTGAGATCCTTAACCCCGATCTTCATATAGCTTCCCTTGACTCCGATGCCAACGTCGTTATGGAAATTACCTGCGACAAGGGCAGAGGATATGTGTCAGCAGAGAAGAATAAGCAGGAGATGCAGCCGGCAATCGGCGTCATCGCTGTTGACTCAATTTTTTCGCCTGTTTTAAAAGTTAATTACACAGTCGAGAACACACGTGTGGGTCAGATAACTGACTATGACAAGCTTACGCTTGAGGTGTGGACAGACGGCACAATTTCCGCTAAGGAAGCCGTATCTCTTGGCGCCAAGATCCTCAACGAGCACCTCAGTCTCTTCGGTGACCTCTCAGACGAGGCATTTGAAACAGAGATTATGGTAGAAAAGAGTAAGAACGGCAAAGAAAAAGTTCTCGAGATGACCATTGAGGAACTTGACCTGTCTGTGCGTTCTTTTAATTGCTTGAAGAGAGCAGGCATCAATACAGTTGAAGATTTGATCGGTAAGTCAGAAGAGGATATGATGAAAGTTCGTAACCTCGGCAGAAAATCTCTTGATGAGGTCGTTTCTAAAATGGCTTCTCTCGGTTACGATCTTCGCAGAGACGACGAATAATTTTTAGCTGTAATTCTTAATTTGTTAGGAATCCAACCTATAACGGTAAAGGAGTGATTTTAATGCCCGGTTCCAGAAAACTCGGCAGAGCAACCGACCATCGTAAGTCAATGCTCAGAGGCATGGTAACCTATCTTTTAGAGAGCGGCAGAATAGAGACCACCGTTACAAGGGCAAAAGAGGTTCGCGCAATGACTGAGAAAATGATCACCATTGCAAAGGATAATTCCCTTCATGCAAGAAGACAGGTTTTGGCTTATGTCACAAAAGAGGATGTAGTCAAGAAGCTTTTTGATGAAATTGCCCCCAAATATAAGGACGTTAACGGCGGCTATTGCCGTATAATCAAAACAGAGGCTCGCAGAGGCGATGCTGCAGAGATGTGCATCATCGAGCTTATCGACCCTGCAAACAAATAAAACAGTTACCATTAGGGTATAAAAAACCGCTGTAAGTTTCGACTTACAGCGGTTTTGTTATAAGTTATATTTTCTTCCTTTTTAATTTATCAAGCTTATTTTTAATCTCTCTTATATCCTCCGGCATATCTTCTTGTGTGATTATGTTATGAATATCGCAGGTTCCTGCCTTTTTTGCAGTTTCATAATACCAGTGCTTATAATTCAGCGTGTCCAGTGTTTCGTGCAGCTGAGCGATTTGTTTTAAAACAGCTTCTCTTTGGTTATCAATAAGCTCAAGCCTTTGCTCAATGGTAGAGTCGCCCTCAGTGCACCAGTCAATAAATTTTTTAATTTCTTTTATCGGCATACCGGTCTTTTTTAAGCATTCTATTATCGAGAGCCAGTCAAGGTCGTCTTCTTTAAACATTCTTATTCCGCCGCCGGAGCGTTCAACAAACGGGAGCAGCCCCTCTTTATCATAATATCTTAAAGTAGACGGCGCAACGCCGATTTTTTTTGCCATTTCTCCTACTGTGTACAGCATTTTTAATACCTCTTTAAAATTTTTCATTTATCTATTGACTTAAAGTGCACTTTAAGTTGTAAAATATAAATGAACTTGCATGTTGAGTATATCATCTGCGTTCAAAATTGTCAAACAGGAGGATAAAACAATGATTTTTGAAGAAAAATATTCAATTTCACAAGATGTAAAAATTCCAAAGCTCGGTCTCGGCACTTGGCTGATTCCCGACGGCGACGCGGCAAACGCCGTAAAATCGGCAATTAAAATAGGCTACCGCCACATAGATACCGCGCAGGCATACGGCAATGAAGCCGGAGTCGGTGAGGGCATAAGAGACTGCGGCGTAGAAAGAAGCCGACTTTTTGTAACAAGCAAGGTTGCAGCTGAAAATAAAACCTATAAATCAGCGGCAAATTCGATAAACGAAAGTCTTAAAAAGAGCGGACTTGACTATCTTGACCTTATGATAATTCATTCACCGCAGCCATGGGCAGAATTTCGCGGCGAAAAAAGATATTTTGAAGAGAATAAAGAGGTTTGGCGCGCTCTTGAAGACGCTCAAAAATCGGGCAAAGTTCGTGCGATAGGTGTTTCAAACTTTCTTAAAGACGATCTACGGAATATTCTTGATGACTGTGAGATAAAGCCCGCTGTCAATCAGGTTTTGGCTCACATTTCAAACACTCCGTTTGAGCTTATAAGCTTTTGCAAAGAAAACGGCGTATTGACCGAAGCGTATTCGCCCATAGCTCACGGCGAGGCTCTTAAAATAGATTTAATAAGCGACATGGCTAAAAAATACGGCGTTTCCGCTCCGCAACTTTGTGTTCGCTATATTTTGCAGCTTGGTATGGTTGCTTTGCCCAAAACATCAAACCCTGAGCACATGAAAGCAAATGCAGATGTCAATTTTGAAATATCGGCTGAAGATATGCAAACGCTGATGTCTGCCGATAAAATAAAAAATTACGGTGAGCACAGCTTCTTCCCTGTGTTCAGCGGAAAGTGAGGATAAAAATGAAATATTCATCAAAAGAACAGTTTCAAAAAGCAAATGTTTTCGGTACTGGTGATGAAAACACTGCATACGCAAATTTTTTTGTAGGCAATTCGTTTTTAAATCCGCTCACAGACCCCCAAAACGGACTTTTCCTTGCAAACGTTACCTTTGAACCGGGTTGCCGCAACAACTGGCATATTCATAAATCGAGCAGCGGCGGCGGTCAGATACTCATATGCACCGTAGGCGAGGGATGGTACCGGGAATACGGCAAAGAGGCCGTCAGCCTCAGCGAGGGCACGGTTATAACTATACCGGCAAACGTAAAACATTGGCACGGCGCAAAAAAAGACAGCTGGTTTTCGCACATAGCCATTGAAGTTCCGGGCGAAAATTGCCAAAATGAATGGTGCGAAGAAGTTAGCGACGAAGAATACAATGCTCTTTAAGGGAGGTTTTTGTTATGAAAAAAGTAACAGCAGGCAGAGACGCTTTGCGCGGATTTGCGGATAAATTTGCAGAACTTAACGATGATGTGCTTTTTGGCGAGGTATGGTCAAGAGAGGATAAGCTTTCACCGAGAGACAGAAGTCTCATAACCGTTTCGGCTCTTATGGCAAGCGGAATTTTAGACAGTTCTTTAAAATATCACATATCCCATGCCAAAGAAAACGGCGTCACCAAAGAAGAAATGGCAGAAGCTTTGACACATCTCGCTTTTTATGCAGGCTGGCCCAAAGCTTGGGCGGCATTTAACATGGCAAAAGAGATATATTCGGATTAAAAAGGGGAATGTATTATGAAAAAAATAATTGCAATTTTTGTAGCATGTGTTTTGGCAATACTCTCTCTTTCCGCTTGCTCGGGCGGCAGCAAAGAACCCGATAACACCTCAGCAAAATCAGGCTCTCAGCCGTCATCGAGCGAATCTATAAGTATAAAAAAGAGTAAGGCTCTTGTGGTTTATTTCTCTGCAACGGGCAGCACCAAAAAAGTTGCCGAATATGTAAGAGATGAAACAGGCGCAGATATATTTGTAATTGAGCCCGCGACGCCTTACAGCAGTGCCGACCTCAACTGGAACGATGAAAACAGCCGTGTGTGCAAAGAGCATAACGACGTAAACCGTAAGGTAGAGCTTAAGAATACAGTCGTTCCGAATTGGAGCGATTATGACACAGTTTATATCGGTTACCCGATATGGTGGGGAATAGCCGCATGGCCTACGGACACGTTCGTATCTGCAAACGATTTTACCGGTAAAACCGTTATTCCGTTTTGCACTTCCGCTTCGTCGCCCCTCGGCGACAGTGCCAAAGAACTTGCTGCAAAAGCAAACGGCGGCAACTGGCTCACAGGCAAAAGATTTTCTTCGATCGCAGATAAAAACGAAGTTTCAAATTGGGTTAAGTCAATAGGATAAAAACAGAGGACCGACCAAAATTTATTGCTTTGGTCGGTCCTCTTTTCCTTATCGGTCGTTTGCCGCATGCTTAACCGGGCAAACTCTTATACAGCTTTTGCAGCCGATGCACTTTGTTTCATCAATTATAGGGTATTCAAACCCTTCTTCGTCTGTCAACATAGTTATTGCTTCTTGTAAACATATGGCGCAGCAGGCTGTGCAGCCGCAGCAGTCTTCTTTATTAGTATATAGTATAGGTACTTTTTTCATATATTTACCCCTTAATGCTTTTTTCTGAATATAAAGCGTATGCCGTAGTCCTCATTGCTCGATTCGTCTTTTGCCTGCGCAGTGCCGTGCAAGCAGTTTCTGATTTCGTTTATTTTGCAGCCGATTCGGTAAGAGAGCGGAGCTTTGAATTGCGGTGCGGCATATTTTTTTTCGAGAGCCCTATAACTTAGCTTATTCATATCGGTATAAAAGCTGCTTCTTAAAGACGTTTTTTCAGCGGATTTGTATTCCGATGAGTTTTCGCTTACAGCATCTTTATACGATATTTCTTTTGTCCTGAAATCAGATTTGATTTTATTAAAAATATCGGTGCCATTTTTTGTGCGTATTAAAACAAGCGATGCACCTTTACCGTCTGACATTTCCGGTGCGAGCTTTTTTATCCCCCAAAAGTCGCCGATTGTGATATCAGATAATTTTTCTTTTTTTGCGGCACAGTTATAGCATGACGGGCGCAAATTATGATTTCTGATATACATTTTGGTGTATGTGTTCTTGCTGTTTGGTAAATACACTTTTTTTATTTTTTTTTGCGGAATGTTACCTAAAACATCTTTTGCGGCAAGGTCGTCATATTGAGCGTCTTTGCATCTGAAATTTATGCTCGTGATTTTTCCGCTATTCTTTTTTTCTTGATACTTAGCAAATTTTTTCCACAGTGCAGGTGACGGAACACCGTGACATATGATGTCTGCACAAATCAGATTTTGATATTCTTTTCCTAAAAAGCATTTAAGTCCGTTTATCTGGCAGCCGGTGCCTATAAATAAAACCGCCTTGCCCGATGCAACATCATTCTTGACCCGTTTATAAGCGTCACCGACTTTTGCTTGAAGATATTTTGAACCGCGCAGTTTTGCAAGGTCTTTATTATCTGTTATTCTGACAAATTCCGCCGAGTAACAGTCGTCTGACATAGAAACACCGTATACCGTACCGCCGTTTGATAAAATAAAGCTTGCCAAAGAAGAAAACACCGCACCCGAAGAACTGCTCATACGCAAATCGAGGTCGGTATTGTAACAGGCATAAACTTTCAGCGGTTTCATCAAAATTGCTCCTTTGCTTTTTCATTGCTTTGTATATTATATCAAGAACGCATTTTAATTGCAAGCAAAACAGCTCGTTGTTGCAAAGCGGAAGGTAATATGTTATTATTATAAAGTAATTCTTAAATGCGAGAGGTAGTTATGAAATCTTCGTATAAAGCGGCGGCAAAAATAAATCTTATGCTCGATATTTTATCGCGGCTCGATAACGGCTATCACAGCCTGTTTATGGTAATGCAGTCCGTGAGTTTGTTTGACAGGGTAGAGGTTGTCAAAACCTCGGGCGGCGGCATAAAGCTTTTGAGCAACGAGAAGAGAATACCGTGCGACGAGACGAATATTGCTCATAAAGCGGCGACGGCTTTTTTTGATTATATCGGCGAAAAAGACAGAAATATCTCTGTGTATATAGAAAAGAATATTCCGTTTGCGGCAGGTCTTGCAGGCGGCAGTGCAGACGGCGCGGCGGTTATTGCCGCTTTGAATGATATTTATTCCGCAGGTCTTTCGCAAAAAGAACTTTGCTCAATCGGCGTTAAGGTCGGCGCAGATGTTCCTTTTTGCCTCACGGGCGGCACAAGACTCGCACAGAATATAGGCGAGATTCTTTCTCCTCTGCCGGATTTGGACGAATGTTTTATTATTATTGTAAAGCCCGAACAAGGCGTTGCGACAGGCAAAGCTTATGCGGAGTTTGATAAGCACGGTGTTCGCCATCTTGACACCTGCTCAATGCTTTATGCCGCGGCGAACGGCGACTTTGACAGAATGTACGCTCTGACCGGCAATGTATTTGAACAGCTTATTGAGGTTCCGCAAAGAGTGCCGATAAAGTCCGTTATGCTTAAAAACAACGCTTCATGCGCCTGCATGAGCGGCAGCGGACCGTCTGTTTTCGGCATATTCAAAAACCAAGACGACGCAATGTGTGCTCTTGAGGAGTTAAAAAAAGATTATAAAGAGGTTTTTCTCACAAGACCCGTTAATTCATCTCTTATAAAAGAAGAATAATTTTGTGCCATTGTGTTATCGACGGCAATGTGATATAATTTTTTAAATTTTAAAGTTTGGAAGTGACAGAGTGCGAAAAAAGAAAGCAGTGATAAATATATTCGGCTCGGTATCGCTTCAACTCGTGACTGTCATATGCGGATTCATCGTTCCGAGACTTATAATCGGCGCATACGGCTCGGATGTGAACGGAATTATAAACTCCGCCACCAATTTTCTTAACTATATAACTCTTTTGGACGCAGGCGTCGGCGGCGTTGTGAGAGCCGCTCTTTATAAGCCGCTCGCCGAAGAAAATTATATAAAAGTCAGCGGAGTGCTTCGCTCTGCCGAAATGTTTTTCAGGCGTATATGCGCTGTGTTTGTTTTGTATGCGGTTGTGCTTTCGTGCTTTTTCCCTTATTTGATAGACGAAAAATTTAAGTGGAGCTTCACGGCATCTCTTGTTATCATAATCGCACTGAGCACGGTCAGCCAGTATTATTTCGGCGTGACATATCAGGTGCTTCTTCAGGCAGATCAAAAAAGATATATCAGCTCATTTGCACAGCTTTTTACCCTTGTGCTTAACTGCATACTTGTTGTTATATGTATCAAATTCGGCACATCGGTTCATATAATGAAGCTTGTTTCTTCACTTGTGTTCTTTTTCAGACCCATTGCGATAAATATTTACGTCCATAAAAAATATCCTCTTATAAAAAAAGCAGAGCCGGATAAAGACGCTCTGAAGCAGCGATGGGACGGCCTCGGTCATCACTTGGCGTTCTTTATACATGAGAATACCGATGTCTTTTTGCTGACCGTATTTTCAAAAATATCAGATTCTTTCAGCATTGCAGAGGTGTCGGTTTATTCCGTTTACTATTCAATAACCTACGGCATAGGTAAACTATCAAATATGCTTCACCAGGCTGTTGAAGCGGCTTTCGGCAATATGATTGCCAAAAACGAGCGAAAAATATTTGAATATAATTTTAAAATTTATGAGCAGGCATCGTTTATGCTCACAACATTTTTGTTTACCTGCCTGGGTATTCTTATAGTGCCGTTTATGTCGGTATATATGAAAGGCGTGTCGGACGCAAACTATATTCGCCCGGCATTTGCATATGTTCTCATCGCGGCAGAGGCAATGTACGCCATAAGAATGCCATATAACAACGTCACTCTTGCGGCGGGGCATTATCGCCAAACGAGAAACGGTGCGTTTGTTGAGGCTGCGATAAATATTGTCGCTTCTCTCATTTTTATTATAAAGCTCGGTATAACCGGTGTTGCGCTCGGAACATTTTTGGCAATGACTTTCCGCACGGTTCAATATGCTTCATACCTTTATAAAAATATTTTGTACCAAAAAAACATGCTGCCGTTTTTGATTAAATTTTTTATAAATTCGGCGGCGGCGGCAGGCGGAATAGCTTGCAGTGCGTTTATTCCGTCGAACGGCGTTACAACATATTTGAGCTGGTTTGTATTCGCAGCCGAGGTTGCGGTTATATGCTTTGTTTGGGTATTCGGAATTAACTTTTTGTTTTATAAAAAAGAGGTCAAAGCATTGCTTTTAACCTGCAAAAAAACATTTATGGGCTTTGCAAAACGCAAGGCATAATTGCGGCAGAACGGAGATTATAATGAAAAAATTTATCAAAACCGCGGTTGCGTTTTTGTGCACCGCTTCGATTCTATCGGCGAGCGCGTCTGCGCTTACCCCGGGATATGAGGTTTCGCTCCAATATAAAGAGAGCGAATATTATCAAAAGCTTTTGAGCGTTGAGCTTACGGGCGATCAAGCTCTTGACATAGCAAATGTGGCACTTTCTCAAAAAGATTATCACGAGGGCAACAGCCCGGCGGATTTCGGCGGCGGCAGCAGCGGAAGCGGAAATTACACCGAATACGGCTATTGGTTAGGCACACAGTTTAACTGGTGTGCCGTGTTCGTCAGCTGGTGCGCACGCATGGCGGGAGTGCCGGAGTCGGTCATAAAAACAAATTCCATGGCTTCGGGTTCAGTATGCCGCTTCGGTGAGAAAAAGTATGATTTCGGCACAAGAGAGCCGCAGGTGGGCGACATTCTTTATATTGATAACGACTCTGACCCGGATGCAGACCACGTTGCCCTTGTTTATAAAGTGGACGACACATATATATACTCAATAGAGGGTAACACATCACAAAAGGTTTATGCTTTAAAATATTATAAAGACACGGGCTGTCAGACCTATTACAAAACGACCAAAATACTTTTTTACGGCGTGCCCGATTATGAAAAAAAGGCAGATGACATTGAGCCTGTTCCCGAAGTTATTGCGGGGGATGTAACGGGAGACGGCAAGGTCAATTCAGCGGACGCTCTGTATATATTGGAGAGTGCTGTCGGCAAGCGCACACTTTCCGATTTTCAGCGCAAGGCCGCCGATGTGAACGGCGATTCGTCGGTAAATTCCGTTGACGCGCTCGTGGTGCTTCGCATGGCTACAGGTCAAATATAAAAATTCCCTGCACAGGCACATCTTGTTTTGCCTTTGCGGGGAAATTGCTTTTTTCTGTTGAAAACAGATGCGGTTTGTTATATAATCAAATTGATAATTTGAAAAGAGAGGCAGTTCTGATGGCTTTTATCGAATTTCATAATGTTTGCAAAAAATACAAGCTCGGCGAGCTCGATCTTGACGCGCTCTCCGATGTGAGTTTTGAAATAGAACGCGGAGAAATCTGCACAATAGTCGGCCCCAGCGGCGCAGGTAAAACTACTGTGCTCAACATTCTCGGAGGAATGGACACCTGCACGAGCGGCGACGTTATTGTTGACGATCGAGCAATAACCAAGCTTGGCAAACGCAGCATGACTCTTTACCGCCGCAAGGATGTAGGCTTTGTGTTTCAGTTTTATAACCTTGTTCAAAACCTTACCGCTTACGAAAATATAGAGTTGGTTGCAAAAATCAGCAGAAATCCGCTGGATAGCTTTAAAATGCTTGAACTTGTCGGACTTGAGGACAGAGCCGGCAATTTTCCCGCACAGCTTTCGGGTGGCGAGCAGCAGAGAATATCCATTGCCAGAGCACTTGTTAAAAGACCGAAGGTGCTTTTGTGCGATGAGCCGACGGGTGCGCTTGATTATGAAACAGGTATTCAGATTTTGAAGCTTTTGCAGGATGCGAGCCGCGCTATCGGCATGACGGTAATCATCATAACCCACAACCAGGCTATAACGCCCATGGCAAACAGAGTTATTACCATGAGAAGCGGAAAAATTCACCGCATAGAGATAAATGAAACCCCCGTATCTGTCGAAAGGATTGAATGGTAACTGTATGAACGAACCTATGCGAAAGGATCTGTTCAGATCCATAAAAAAAAGCATAATCAGGTTTGCATCTATTATTGCGATAGTAGCTCTCGGCATCAGCTTTTTTGTAGGTATAAAATCAGCTTCGCCCGATATGAGAAAAACGGCGAACGATTATTTTGTACGCGACAATTTGCTTGATATAAGCGTTGTTTCTACAATAGGCTTTACAGATGACGAGGTTAAAAAGATTGAACAGATAGATGGCATAAAAGCGGTTGACGCCGTTAAATTTACCGATACTCTTGCCTTTGTTAACGGAAAGGGTATTGTAAACGTAGAAAACGGTGCAGCCATGGCTTGCCGCGCCTTTTCGGCTGATTTTAAACGCGCACAAAAGTTTTCGCAGACCGGTGAGGCGGACGACAGCTATGTTAACCGTATCACTTTACTTGATGGCAGATACCCCGAAAATAAAAATGAGTGCCTTATAGATAATGCCGTGGCAAAGTCATATCCCGAGCTTTCGGTCGGTAACATAATAACTCTCAGCGGTGACGGAACAACGCTTTCAGACAGCCTTAACACAGAGGAGTTTGTCATTGTCGGCACAATGTCAACGCCCATGTATGTCTCTTTTGAAAGAGGCAGCACAAACATCGGCTCGGGCACACTCGGTATGTATATTTATATTGATAAGGACTGTTTTACGTCCGAATATTACACAGAGGCTTTTGCTGTTGTTGACGGCAAAGAGAATTATGACGTATATTCCGAAGATTATGAAAAATATGTGGAGGGTATAGGTCAAAAAATCAAAGATATTTCTCAAAGCAACATAAACCTCAGACTTACCGATGTTAAAGAAGAATATAATCAAAAAATAGCCGAGGGCGAAGAAAAATATTCCGAACTCGAAAAAGAGACCAACGCTCAGCTTGAAACGGCTCTTGCTAAAATAAACACGATAGAAGAGTATATCAAAAACGGCGACAGTGAAATTGCCTCGGCAAAATCGAGTCTCGAATCAAAAACCGCAGACGCACAGAAAAAGCTTGACGAATCAAAAGAAGAGTATGAGCAAAGCCTTGCTGAATATGAAAAAAACAAGACTCTTGCAGGCGATGCCGACAGCGAGATAAACAGCTACGACAAAGCTAAGGATATTTATAACAATTATGTCGAAAAGCAGAAAAAAGACAAGGCAGAAATCGAAAGCTTAAAGTCGTCTCTTTCTGTTTACAAGAGCAATGTCAATAAAAAGAAGTCGCAGTATGAGGCGGCGGAAAAGGCATACAACAGCAAGGTGTCGGAGGCAGCAAGCAAAGAAAAAGAGCTTGCCGAAGCACAGAGAACTCTTCAGTCTTTTAAAGATGAAGAGGCAAATTGGGATCCGAACAATTCGTATGAGTCAATAGAAACCATACGCGAATATATTGCGGAGTTCACCGCAAAGTGCAACACACTTCAAGGGGAGCTTGATAAACTAAATTCAGAGGTTTTGCGCGCGGACACAGCGAGAATAAACGCCAAAAACGAATATGAATCCGCAAGCGAAAACTACACAGCCTTAGAGGCAACAATAAAAAGCAAAGAAGAAACATATAAAAGCAACGAAGATGTGCTCAAACAGTATGAGGATGATATAAAACGCCTCGAACAGGGCGAAAAGAGCCTTGTCATATTTAAAAACGCGTTGCAGACCGCCGAAAAAGAGCTTAAAGAGGCAAAGATAAAAATAACCGAGTCCCAGCTTAAGCTGAATTACGAAAAGAGCGTCGGCAACCAAAAAATCGCCGCAGGTCAGGCAGATTTAAAAGCGGCGCAGGCAAGATACGCCTCCGCTCAGGACGCATATGCGGACGCCGAGCATGAGGTTAAAATCAACCTCAAAAAGGCGAGGGGAGACATAGATAAGGCAAAGACATTCCTTGAAGAGCTTAACCGTTCTTCATGGAATTTAGGCTATCAAAAGGATCTTCCCGGCCACGAAAGCTACGGTCAGAGCCTTGAAAACATATCTGCAATGGCAAATG
The DNA here is from genome assembly GCA_900539465.1 of uncultured Ruminococcus sp. Lineage (GTDB taxonomy): Bacteria > Bacillota > Clostridia > Oscillospirales > Acutalibacteraceae > CAG-488. Next base: position 64,139 of record UQCF01000005.1, read on the forward strand.
TTTTCCCTGTTTTCTTCTTCTTGATAGCCGCTCTCATGTGCCTTGCAACCATGACGAGAATGGTTCAGGAGGAGCGTATGCAGCTCGGCACCATGAAGGCTCTCGGCTACGGTGACAGCAAGATTCTCTTAAAATATTATTGCTACGCGGCATTAGCTTGCCTTAGCGGTTCTGTCCTCGGCGTTATTATAGGCGCGGTCATATTCCCAAAGGCAATAAATTCGGCATATGCCATGATGTATTGCCTGCCGGATGTAAAAATATACTTTAATTGGTTCTATATTTTCTGCGGCGTTGTATTTTCTTTGGTTGCAACTCTGACTGCAACCGCGATTGCCTGCCGCAGAGAGCTTCGCACACAGGCGGCGGAGCTTATGCGCCCGCGCTCGCCGAAGCCCGGCAAAAGAATATTCCTTGAGAGATTTACAACTCTTTGGAATTCAATGTCATTCGGCTCTGTCGTCACCGTGCGTAATATGTTCAGAAGCAAAAAACGCCTTATTATGACGGTGCTCGGCGTTGCCGGCTGCACAACGCTTATACTTGCGGCATTCGGTATAAGCAACTCGGTTGATACAATAATTTCGGCTCAGTACGGCGAGAACGGAATATCGCACTATAACTTAATGGCGGTGCTCGATTCCGACGAAATACCGGAGGAGAGCGAGTCTCTTCAAAAAATAAGAGAAGATATAAGAGTTAAAAATGCAATGCTTCTCGATACGGCAACATACACCGCCTCTTCACCTAAAGAGGGCAGCGATACGGAGCTTTCGGTTCATACTTATGTGCCGCAGTCAACCGACATACTTGATGATTTTGTTACTCTTCGCTCGCGCAAGGGGCATAAAGAGTATGAACTTACCGACGACGGAGCGGTAATAACCGAAAAGCTTGCCAAGGATACCGGCACAGAGGTCGGCGATATGTTGGAGCTTGCCAATGCAAAGGGAGAAAAATATCAGGTTAAGGTATCTGCAATAGTTGAAAACTATATAAATCACTATGTTTATATTTCTCCGCAATATTTCAGAACCTGCTTCGGCGAGGATCCGAAATTCAACTATATAACCGTAACGCTCAAAGACTATACAAACGAAAGCGACGAGCAGAATGTTGCGGACGATATGCTGTCATACAACGATGTTTCGGGTGTTGTTTCGACCGATGTTATGATAGATTCGTTTAACACAATAGTTGACAGACTTGATATTGTTATAGTTATATTCATAGTTGCCGCAGGGCTTTTGGCTTTTGTTATTCTTTATAACCTTACCAATATCAGCGTACAGGAGAGACTGCGCGAAATAGCGACAATAAAGGTTGTCGGCTTCAGCGACGCAGAGGTTACCGCATATGTTTACAGAGAAAATATTTTCTTGACGGCGGCGGGCATTTTCTTCGGAATTTTCGGCGGAATACTGCTGCACAGAGTGGTTATAAACATAGCCGAAGTTAATGTCGTTATGTTCGGCAGAAATATTTATTGGTGGAGCTATCTTGCGGCGGTTATATTGACTGCGCTGTTTGCCGCGGCGGTCAGTCTGCTCGTTCACAAAAGGCTTCAAAAGCTCGATGTTATATCGGCACTGAAATCGGTTGAATAAAATCAGCGGGGTCTGTCGCGTTTAGCGCAGACCCTTTTTGTCGGCTATAAATTTATCTAAATTTAATCTTATTAAATATAGACAAAACACTTTTTGTTTGATATAATTATTATGTAATTTTGTATAAGGAGTTGCAAAAAATGAAGAAAAGCAAAAAGATATTATCTATTATTCTTTGCTTAACGATTATCCTCGGCTCAATGGGCGGAGTAGTTTCGTATGCGGCACAGACCGACGCGGCGACCACCGCAAAAAATGTTGCCGTCAGCCTTGTAGACAATGTCCTTGCCGCACTTTGCAGAACTGTTGACAAGTCCCTTTCTTACGGACTTAACAAAGCTCTCAATAAGGTGAAGCTTACAGATGTGGGCATTGAAGACAAAGATACATATGTAAACGAACTTGCAGAGAAATATTCGGGTCACGAATCGTTTGCGGACGAAGCCGCAGACGGGGCAGTGTTCAGCCTCGGCTACGACAAACGCGATATTATGCCCGATGATTTTTATGAAGGCAACTATTATAAATACGGTGCGGCAGAAATTTCAGTGTCTCTCACAAAGGGAACAAAGGTTGATAAAACCCCTGCCGACCTCGCAGATTATTATGCAGATAAGTACGCAGAAGAAAACGGACTTTCGGAAAAAGAGCGTGACGAAATCGCGGCGGATCTTGCAAAAAGATATTCACCCGACGTTCTCAGCGTTCGCACAATTTGCCTTGACGATTCAAGAGGCAAGGTGCTCATAGCTTCTGTTGACTGCATAGGTCTTACAAACGCGAGCAAAAACGCAATCCTTAAACTTATTGATGAATACTGCGAGAAAAACGGTATTGACGACATCGTGAGCGTCAATGTCTGCGGCACGCACACTCACAGCTCAATTGATACTCTCGGTATCATGCAGTGCGTGGGTCAGCTTGTTGACGGCACAATAATTTCTAATATGCTCAAGGGCGTTGATACACCCATGCCCGATGAGAAATACATGAGCTTCCTTTATGAAACGGTTGCAGACTCAATGATTGCGGCATATAACGATATGCACAAGGGTGAACTTTATTTTTCAAAGGATGATTCGATAATCGAATACACGGACGAAAACGGCGAGGAAAAGAGCGAAAACTTCTTCCAGCCCGGTGCAGATACAACAAATATCCTTTCCGATATTTATAAGCTCACATTCGTTCCCTATGAAAATAATGTAGCACAAACGGTAATCGCAAACTTTGCCGTTCACCCCGAAAAGGTTGGCGTCAGCACGGCTGAAGAGATACTGCCAGTTGTTTCGGCAGACTTTATTCCATATATGGAACAGCAGATTCAGAAAAACTGTGCCGCAGAGGGTATCGACTGCAACTTCATTTTTATTAACTCGGCTATCGGATCAATGATAAAAATGAATTTCGGCAAAATGAACGAGATATACAAGCTCGAATATGAGGACGGCAAAAACCCGGTTTATAATACCACTTACGAAAACCGTTCAATGCATTACGGCATTGTTATAGGCGATTATATTTCGGCTATGGAGCGCGGCGAAAAGGTTGACCCAATACTCAACACTAAGACCGAAGAGGTTATAGTTAAATGCGATAACCCGATTATAAGACTCCTCGCCATTGTTCAGATAACAAACAATACAATTCTTACAGATAAAGACAACAGCGTATACACTGTTTCTGAAGTCGGATATATGGAAATCGGCAGCAACATAAAAATCTTTATGTGCCCCGGTGAGATAAATCCGGAGCTTATTGCAACAGATGACCACTTGCTTTCGGGTGATTACTCTATCACACGCAAAGACTTCCAGTATAAGTCGCTTATCAATTATTTTGATGAGAACGACAATGTGCTTGTTTTCGGTCTTATGAACGATATGGCTGGTTACATTGACCCTGATAACGACTATGCGCTTGCAGTGGCACGACTTAACAGCTACGGCGATAAAGAGGGCGAGTATTCGCTCAAAGCCAACACAAACGCAATTCTCTTCTCATATTCATCTGATATCGCTTCAACTCTTATAGGCTCGTTCCTCGGCATTGTTGACGGTGTTAACGGCAATGAAGTTAAGCCGATAATCAGAGGCGATTTTAACGGCATATTCCCGTATGCAAACTACATTATCAGCTTTGTGAACTACTTGCTCAAAGCGTTGGGCATAAAATAACATAACACATTAGCCGCCGCAATTTTGCGGCGGTTTTTTATGAAATATATTGCAATTTTAATTATGCTGTGATAAAATCAGATTACAAATTTATCTGGAGGGATAGAAAGATGAAGAAAAATTTAAAACGAATATTATCAACATTATTGGCAGTGATTTTGCTGCTGTCAGCTGCTCCGATTGCCGGTTTATGCACACCGTTTGCATCAAACGCTTCTGCTATGGAATCGGAAGATAACAGTTATGCTTATTTGCAAAACTATATTGACATACTCGGAGAAGAGGATGAAAACGGATATAACAGTGTAAATTATTGGGCAGGCAACATTGAAGGCAAAGATATATATACATATTTTACTAATGACACAGAATCCGACAAGATAGAGCTTTACAGTGAGATGTTTGTTGACGATTATTCGTCAACATGGGCTTATTTGTATATCGGGCAGTACGAAAAGACTTATGATATGTATGTCGGGTGCACAGTCGATAATGAAGATTTAAACGGATATTGTGAAATAAATCCGAGAAAATTTAATCCCGAAAGCCCTAATGTCGATATTGAGTTAATAGATATTGATGAATTTGCTTATGAATATGATGCCATATATGAGCTTTTGGAGTCCATTATTACTGTATCAATAGGCGGTATTGAAATTGCTTTGGAGGATTATGCACATTTAAGCCTCGGCAATTTTGGCTTTAACTATTTTGATGATGAAACAATGTATGTCGGCGATATTGAGTTATGTGGACTTTACCGCAATAATTACCAATGGAATTATTATGAAAATAATGAAATATACACTGATTATGTCGGCGTAGAGTATAATAGTTTTGGTTTTTGGTATGTTTCGGACGGTGAAATCGATTTCAGTTATAACGGTCTTTATGAAAATGATTATATTATAAAGAACGGTAAGGTCGATGAGAATGCAAACGGTCTTATAAAAGTTGACGGCATATGGGTTTATGCCGATGAGGGATTTATTGACTATGATTATGAGGGTCTTGCCAAAAATGCCTATGGTTGGTGGTATGTTAAAGAGGGAACAATCGACTTCAGCTACACAGGTATGGCAAAGAACAGATACGGCTGGTGGTATGTCCAGAGCGGTAAGCTTAACAGCTCTTACACAGGTCTTGCTAAAAATCCGTATGGTTGGTGGTACTTTAACAACGGCTCAATAGATTATAAATTTGACGGCCTCGCAAAGAATCAATACGGCTGGTGGTATATTAAGAACGGAACAATAAATTATAAGTTCAAGGGCCTTGCCAAAAACCAGTACGGTTGGTGGTATGTTAAAAACGGCACGATTGATTTCAGCTATAACGGAACCGCATCAAATAAATACGGAACATGGAAAGTTGTCAACGGCAAGGTAGTAACTAAATAATTGCCGAAAAAGTTTATGTCTTATGCCCTGGTTTTTAAATCAGGGCATTGCTTTGGATTTTTAGGGGGGCAGAAATGAATTATAACAGACAAGAAAAAATAAACAGAATTATCGCCGAGATGAAAAGTCCGGATTATAATAAAGATGTTGACGCATCGGTAAAAAAAAGAGAGAATACGGCAATAAAAATTTGCGTATCCGTGCTGTCGTTTTTCTTGATAATAACAATTACTGTTTCTGCCGTGCTCAGTCATTATTTAAACAAAGTAAATTACGGAGATATAGCCGAAGCGGCGGAAGCAAGCCCAGAATTGATAGAGCAGCTTGACAGCGAAGAAGAGATAGATTTTGAAATTGTTGATTATAAAGAGATAACGGAGCAAAATAATGCCGAGCCGGCTCGGTCGTCGGGCACAAAGCAAAAAAGCACGGTTCAAAACAGTTCATCAGGACAAACCGTTTACAAAACAAATTCTGCTATAGAAAATAAAGAGAATATCTCTAACAGTAACATCGGCAAAGAGGTCAAAAAGAAAGCCGACGCAAGCATAGCCGAAAATATAAGAAACGATGATTTATGGTACAGCGACGATGTATACAATCTTCTCATTGCAGGCTATGATGCCGGTCTTACCGACAATGCGACTGCCGATACACCTAAATTTTATCGTTCCGATGCTATTATTATTGCCTCTGTAAACAAAGTCAAAAAGAAGGTTAAGCTAATATCTTTGTCAAGAGCAACTTATGCGGCGATTCCCGGGCACGGTAACAAAAGACTAAATACGGCACATGCTTACGGCGGAGCAAGCCTGCTGGTAGAAACCATAGAACAAAACTATAAGGTGAAAATAGACAGATATATAACCGCTAATTTCGACGGTTTTAAAAATATAATAGACGCTTTGGGCGGAATCTCGTTGTATATGACCAAGACGGAGGCTGATTTTGCCTTTAACGACGAGTCTCTTCCTGAGGGCACATATAAAATGAACGGGACGCAGGCTCTTCGTTATGTAAGACTCAGAAAAACCGATTCCGACAGAACCAGAACCGGCAGACAGAGAAAACTTCTTAATGAGATAATGAAAAAATCTGCTCAAATGAGTGCATCACAAAAACTGAGCTTTCTTGAAGCGGTTTTGCCTTATGTTACAACAAATTTCAGCAGATCGGAGCTTGTGGCAAAATCCGGTGAGCTGGATTTATATACGTCATGGCCTATGGAGCAGTATATTGTTCCTAAAAAAGCCACTCAATACCAAATGAGAGACGGCTTGGAGGTAATCATTGTAGACTGGGAGGATACCACAAAATATATACACTCTTTGATATATGACGGCGTAAAGGTAAAAACAATGTGATTTTTGTCTTGCACAAACAGCTAAAATGCAGTAAAATGTTTGCAGTAATTTTGTTTTGGAACAGTGATTTTATGCCTAAAATAAGCTCAAAAACCCGGGGAATATTATATGTGCTCACAGCCGCTTTCGGCTTTTCTGTGATGTCGCTTTTTGTAAAGCTTGCCGGTGATTTGCCGCCGTTTCAAAAAGCGTTTTTCAGAAATTTTATTGCGCTGATATTTATTCTCGTTATAATGCTCAAAAATAAGGTCGGCTTTATTCCGCAGAAAAAAGCTATACCATCTCTTTTCGGCAGGTGCTTTTTCGGCACGGTGGGTTTGCTTTGCAATTTTTATGCAATCAGCAAAATGAATTTATCCGACGCCAATATGCTCAATAAATTGTCGCCGTTTTTTGCAATAATTTTTTCGGTGTTTCTGTTAAAAGAGAAGCCAAAGCTTGTGCAGATTATCGGTGTTTGCACCGCGTTTGCAGGCAGTATATTTATTATAAAGCCGAGTTTTGATAATCCCGAGCTGATGCCGGCGCTGTTCGGCGTTCTCGGCGGTTTCGGCGCGGGAACTGCATATACTTTTGTCAGAAAGCTCGGCACTATGAAAGAAAACAGTAACAGAATTGTATTTTATTTCTCTGCGTTTTCGTGCCTTATGTGCGTGCCGTTTATGATTTTTGATTATGAACCCATGAGCGCAAAGCAACTGATTTATCTTGTGCTTGCAGGTACGTTTGCCTGCATAGGTCAGCTCGGCATCACAAGGGCATATATGTGCGCTCCCGCAAAAGAAATATCGGTTTACGACTATTCGCAGGTCGTTTTTGCCGCGGTGTTAGGCTTTCTTGTCTTCGGCGATGTTCCGGATCTTTTGAGCGTTGCAGGTTATATTTTAATTTGCGGCGCGGGCATAGCAATGTTTTTCTACAATAAAAAACACGCATAAACCGGGCTGTTACGTTTAGATAAAAAAGAAGACTATAATCCACATTCGATAAATTCGTTTGATTACCGTTTATGGATTATAGTCTTTTCTTTTGCCTGTTTGTCGGTTACGGATTATTTACAGTCGGTAACCGTGTATCCCGCTTCGGTAACTGCTGCGGTGAGCACGTCGTTTGAGACGTCTTTTGAGAGTGAAACGACGGCGTTTTTGTTTTCGAGGCTTACATCGACCGAGGTTACTCCGTCAACCGCCGAGAGTGCTTTTTCAACGTGAGAGCGGCAGTGCTCGCACATCATTCCGTCAATGCTTAAAGTCTTTTTCATTTTGATTTCTCCTTTGTCTTTATTATTATTTTTGATTTCTTCATCATAAACAGGGGAGGGCGCTTTAAAAAGCCTCAGCCTCAAAGCGTTGGTCACAACAAACAGCGAGCTTAAGCTCATGGCAAGCGAGCCGAGCATCGGGCTTAAAAGAAGACCCGTAAGCGGATAAAGCGCACCTGCGGCAATCGGAATACCGAGCACGTTATAGAAAAACGCCCAGAACAAATTCATCTTTATATTTTTAATGACCGCTCTGCTGAGCTTGATTGCGTTGAACGCGTCGCCGAGCGAGTTTTTCATCAAAACAATGTCTGCCGATTCAATCGCAATGTCTGTGCCGGCACCAATTGCTATGCCTATGTCGGCTCTCGCAAGCGCAGGTGCGTCGTTTATTCCGTCGCCGACCATTGCAACCTTGTGACCTTTTTCTTGCAGATTTCTGACGCAGGCATCTTTATCACCCGGCAAAACATCGGAGATTATATTTTCTATGCCGAGCTGTTTGCCGATAGCCTGTGCGCTCAGGCGGTTGTCGCCCGTGAGCATAACAACGTCAAGACCCATTTCACGCAGATTTTTAACAGCTTCAAGGCTCGATTTGCGAACGGTATCCGCTGCAGCGATTACGCCGATTACTTTTCCGCTTTTTGAGAACAGCAGGGGAGTTTTACCCTGAGAAGAAAGTCTTTCACAAACTTCTTTGGCATTGCCGAGCTCCGATTTGCTCTCGGTCATAAACGCAAGGTTCCCGCCGAGAAGCTCGTCTTTGCCGAGCACGGCTTTAATTCCTCTGCCGGGAACAGCCTCAAAGCTTTGCGGCTCTTCAAAGTCAATTCCGTTTTCTTTTGCTTTTTCTATAACCGCCTCTGCAAGCGGATGCTCACTGCCGGATTCTATGCTTGCGGCAAGTGAAAGCAATTCATCGGAAGTGATTTCATCGTCGATTATTTCTATATCCGTAACCGAGGGATGACCCGAGGTAAGCGTGCCGGTTTTGTCAACAACAACAGTGTCTACCGTGTGAAGATTTTCAAGGCTTTGCGCCGATTTTATCAATATGCCGAGCTCCGCCGCCTTACCTGTGCCGACCATTATCGCAACGGGGGTTGCAAGCCCGAGCGCACATGGGCACGATATAACCAAAACCGAAACCGCGCAGTTGAGTGCAAACTCAAAATTCTTGCCTAAAACGCCCCAAATTACCGCCGTTACAACAGCAATCAACATAACTATCGGCACAAAAACTCCGCTTATTCGGTCTGCCAGGCGCGCTATGGGAGCCTTTGAGCCGCTTGCTTCGTCTACCATCTTAATTATTTGCGCGAGCGTAGTCTCTTCACCTACTTTAGAGGCGATGAATTTAAAGCTTCCGTTTTTGTTTATCGTTGCGGATATTACGCTGTCTCCAACGCCCTTTTCAACGGGTATGCTCTCGCCCGTGATTGCGGATTGGTCTATATAGCCCGTGCCCTGAGAGATTATGCCGTCAACAGGTATGCTCTCGCCGGGCTTGATTACTACCGTGTCGCCTGATACTATCTGCTCTGTCGGCACGGTTAGCTCTTTACCTGCTCTTATAATTGTTGCCGTTTTGGGCGCGAGAGCAACCAGCTTTTCGAGAGTGTAAGATGTTTTTGCCTTTGAGCGAGATTCCAAATATTTGCCGACGGTTACGAGCGTCAATATCATCGCACCCGATTCAAAATAAAGCGAGTGCGAATAAGACATCACAAGCTCCATATTATCGGTAGCAAAGCCGTACATCATGCGGTACATGACAAAAATGCCGTATAAAACCGACGCGCTCGAGCCGAGAGCAACAAGCGAATCCATGTTGGGAACGCGCTTAAAAAGTGCCTTAAATCCGGATTGATAAAACTTTCTGTTGACAAATATTATCGGCAGTGCAATCAAAAACTGCGTAAATGCCGAGATCAGAGCGTTTTCGGTTCCGTGCAAAAAAGACGGCATTGGCAAATGTATCATGTGACCCATTGCGACATACATCAGCGGCACCAATAAAATAATAGAAGTTACGAGTCTTCTCTTTATGGATTGCTGTGCACTTTCTTCGCTTTCGCGCCTGCGCCGCCATTCGTCGGTATAAGTGTTTTTGCTGCCGGAGGATTTCGACTGCTCCTCACAAGAAGCACCGTAGCCTATTGAAATAACCGCGTTTGTTATGTCTTTGCCGGAGAGTAGGCTTTCATCATAATCAACGCTCATTCTGCCTGTTAAAAGGTTGACATCAACATCTTTTACGCCGTTTAGTTTGCCGACTGTTTTTGTCACGTTTGCCTGGCAGGCGGCACAGGTCATGCCGGTGACAATAAATTTTTCTGTTTTCACGGTTTTGCTCCTCTTGCTACTTCAGCTTTTTGATAAGCTCAACGGTTTCATCAACAACCGCCGAGTTGCCCTGCCTGATTTCTTCAACCACGCAGGAGTGCATATGGTCCTGCAAGATGATGTAGCCGAAGCTTTTAAGAGCGCTCTCTGCCGCGGCGGTTTGTATTAAAATATCGCCGCAGTATCGGTTGTCTTCAATCATCTTTTTTATTCCGTTAAGCTGACCTATTATTCTATTGAGCCTGCTTTGAAGCTGACGCTGTGCTTCGTCGCTTCTCGGTGTTGCCTTGTGCCTGCAGCAGCAAGGGCAGCTTTCGTTATTATTAGTATTACCCAAAAAAATCACCTGCTTTGCACTATACCCTGCGGGGGTATTTTTAGTTATAATATACCCATATGGGGTATTTGTCAAGGGTAAAATTAAAGCTGCAAGAAAATTTCTTACAGCTTTAATCAAAATGATTATTTGTTATCTTTATGCTTGTTTCTGTATTGTACCGGAGTAAGACCGTGCATTTTCTTAAATCTGCGGTTAAAGTGCTCAACGCTCGGGTATCCCGCGCTTTCGGCAACCTTTTCAACGGTCAAAGAGGTGGTGGTAAGCAGCTCCTCCGCCTTTTTCATGCGAACCTTTTTAACGTTGTCGCAGAAGGTCATGCCGGATTTTTCTTTAATATATTTTGAAATATACTGCTTTGAAAGATAGAATTTGGAGGCAAGCTCGTCAAGGGTTACTGTTTGATAGTTGTCTCTGATATAGTCTATCATCTCAATGATTCTCGGGTCAACGTTTACCTGAAATTCCTGAACCTGTTTTATTTGGTTGACCGCAACAACAAGAGCCACGATTGAAGAGCGGATAATATCCTCGTCTATTCCGACGCCCCAGTGATAACCATCGCCCGCTTTGATGCGAACGTAAGAGACCGCCTTTGAGGTCGAACCTGTTGTGAGTGCATGCTCTTCATAAATATCAATATCAAAATCAACATCAAAATATTTCTGAAAAGCCTTACTTACTGCGTCAAGACGTCCGTTACCCTCTGCCTTAACATTAAATACACTGCCGGAGGAAAGCTCAATAACAATTTCTGCCTTGATGTTGTCTTCTCTGCGGAAAGAGTGCTTGGGGCTTGTGAAAATGGGGGTATTGGTGATGTATTTTTCGCTGAATACATTATATACCAAATCGGGTGTAAGCTCTTTGTGCTGATGGTCCGAAACGGATTTTACCGTGTAGCCCAGCTCCTCGCGCATTTTTTCGGGAATTTGAAGGCCGAAGCTGCGGTTGAGGATATATGCAACGCCGCCCTTGCCGGACTGGCTGTTGATTCTGATAACGTCCGAATCGTATGTTCTGCCGACATCCATCGGGTCGATGGGCAAATAGGGAACATTCCATTTTTGCAACTTGTTGTCTTCTCTGTATTTGATGCCTTTTGCGATTGCATCCTGATGCGAACCGGAAAAAGCTGAGAACACAAGCTCGCCCGCATAAGGGGAGCGTTCATAAACGTGCATATTTGTGAACTGCTCATATTTTTTAACGATTTCGGGCATATTGCTGAAATCAAGCTTCGGGTCAACGCCGTGTGAAAACATGTTCATTGCGAGCGTGATTATGTCAACGTTGCCGGTTCTTTCACCGTTGCCGAAGAGTGTACCCTCAATTCTGTCTGCACCGGCGAGAACTGCAAACTCGGCGTCGCATACGCCGCAGCCGCGGTCGTTGTGCGGGTGAACGCAAAGAGTCACCGCGTCTCTGTATTTAAGATTTTTGTGCATATACTCAACCTGTGAAGCAAAAACGTGAGGCATAGAGTTCTCAACGGTTGTGGGCAGGTTAATTATTGCTTTGTTGTCTTTGGTAGGCTTCCAAACATCGAGCACGGCATTGCAAACATCCAAAGCGTAGTCAACCTCTGTGCCGGGGAAGCTTTCGGGGCTGTATTGGAACGAGAAATTGCCCTCGGTCTCATTGGCAATGTCAAGCAGCAGCTTTGCGCCGTCAACGGCAATTTGTTTAACCTGCTCTTTGCTCTTTTTAAACACCTGCTCGCGCTGTGCGACGGAGGTTGAGTTATAAAGATGAATAACGGCGTGCGGCGCACCCTTAACAGCCTCAAATGTTTTGCGGATTATATGATCTCTCGCCTGTGTGAGAACCTGAACGGTAACATCGTCGGGGATAAGACCGTCGTCTATAAGGCGGCGCATAAATGTATATTCGGTTTCAGAGGCGGCAGGGAAGCCGACCTCTATCTCTTTAAATCCTATATCAACAAGAAGCTTAAAAAATTCGAGCTTTTCTTCAAGGCTCATCGGCTCAATAAGAGCCTGGTTACCGTCGCGCAGGTCAACACTGCACCATGTGGGGGGAGCTGTGATATGATCCTTTTTCACCCAGTCATATGTGACTGCCGGAGGCATAAAATACTGCGGTTCATACTTCTCAAAATTTTTCATAACGATAATACCTCACAATCAAAATAAATCGCCCCTGTTCACGGCAGGGACAACCGTGAACAGAGACGGAAGAATTACATTCTTACGCGGTACCACTCTGTTTTCGCACACATGGCGCGCACTTTAGAGCACTTGCTTTCGCTTTATGCTTTGCCCATTAACGCCGGGCCCGCGTCTGCGCCTACTGATATGTAACCGGCGGTTATCATAGGGTTCGGGCAGCGGCTCCGAGGCGAGTTCACCGGCGTTTATCTGTTGCATCGCACCAAACTGCAACTCTCTGAAAGACTTGCGGCGGTTACTGTTCCTCTTCATTGCTTTTGATTTATTTTACTGTTATATTATAGCACCGAGCATTGCTTTATATAGTGAGTTTTTTAGCTTGTTTATTGATTTATTTTAACCTCTTTTGTCAAAAACGCAAAATGACCGTTAAAATTGCTTGATTGCACTGACAACGGTTTCACCTTTTAAATCAATAAAATCTCTATAATCACAGGGATATTCGCCTTTATCCGTTACCCAGCCCTCGGGCAAATACAGCCTTCCGTGAGAAGAAGACGGTATATTGATTTTTATGGTTGCTTTGCCGTCTTTTTTATCCCATCTGACAAAAACTTTGCCATTGACCGAATTATGCCAAGCCTCTGCAAACGAAAGCTTTTCAATAAAGTTCGGACGAATATCAACTCTTGATATATCGTCACATTCACTGTTTATGCGTATGCCTGCCACATAGCTTATGAACCATGCCGAAACATCGCCCCAGAAGTGGTGGTTGAGTGAATCAAGATGCTCGGGATAGAAAGATTCCCAAAGCGAAGTTGCACCCTTTTGAAGCCAAAAACCGTAGGAGGGGAAGCCGGGACCCTCTATCATTTTATATGCAAGGTCGGCGTATCCGTTATCTGCAAGAACACGAAAAACATACCGTCCGCCGAGAAAGCCCGCGTCAAGCAAATCGGAGTTTCTGTGGATGTTTTCCACAAGTCTTTTAACAGCAACAGGGATTTCGTATTCTTCAAAAACTCCGTATTGAACAGCGAGCGCGATTGCCGTTTGCGAATCGCTGAGCACCGTCATTTTGCGCTTGTCAACAAGATGTTTTCTGATTGCGGCTCTGAACTCATCACGGAGCTCGGCGGCAAAATTGTGCTGTGCCATTTGACCGAGCGCAGAGAAAATTTCGGCAGCCATAGAGCAAATGCTCATCGAAATAATGCTGTCTGTGACAATGAGGGGGCACTTAGGCTTGTCCGCGTCGCGGTTTGCGTGCAGCCAGTCACCGAGACCTATTGCGATAAGTCCGTTTTCATCGCGCCTGCCGGAGATATAGTTGAGATAGCGCAGTATGCTTGCCGCGTTTTCTTTCAGAATTTCTTTGTCTCCTCTGTATTTGTAGGTGAAGTAGGGGAGGTAGGTCAAAACCGAGTCCCATGCAGGGCCGTTGCCCCATTCATAGCCCCAGTCTGCGGTCGGAACAATACCCGGAAGCGAGCCGTCCTCTTTCTGTGCTTTTCTTATATTCCTCAGCCATTCAAGGTAGCTCTTTTCGGGGTTGAGGTTCAACAGCATATGCTCTGCCGAAACAGCCGCATCGCCCGTCCAGCCGTTCTTTTCGCGGTGCGGGCAGTCTGTGGGGAAGTAGTAGAAGTTAGAAAGGTCAGAAATTCTTGCCGCCTTTTGAATTGTGTTTGCAGTCTCGTCAGAGCAGCAAAATCCGCCCGTTTCTTTCAAAGCCGAGTTTGCTTTTATATATGTGAGAGTTTCGGGTACAGCTTCATCTTCTTTAAGACCTATAACAAGGCAATAGCGATAACCGTGGTATGTGAAATCGGGGATAAAAGACTCTTCTCCGCCCTTGCAAATATATATGTCTCTTTGGGCATAGTATTTGGGGTAGAAGTTTGAGAATGTCTCGGTATAAAGGTCACCGTTTTCATTTAAAATTTCAGATGTGAAAAATTCTATTCTTCTGCCGGGTTCGGCGTTCTTTATCTTAAATTCAAACACACCTGCGGCGTTGGTACCAAAGTCAAATATATATCCGTCGGTGGTTTCGGGTGTTTCAAGGCTTGCCCAGTGCTCTCTTCTGCTCGGGCTGTAATCCTGAAGTCCGCCTTTTTTGATGCTGACGGGCGCAATTTTTTCGGTTGCGACAATCGGTTCTGCCTCGCAGAGCCTTGTTTCGCCGCGCGGAGTTTCGCAGAAAAATGCGTTGCCCCATTCGCTGTCGTCAAAGCCGGGCTCATTCCAGCCGTTTTGTTCTTTGAGCGCATTGTAGAATGTGCCGCTGCGAAGATCGTCAAACCATATCGGGGAGTCGCTGACCTTAAAGCTCTCGTCCGCCTCAAAAGAGAACACCTCTCCGTCTGCGTATTCGCCCTCAAGGTTCAGCGCAAGTTTTGGGCTTGAACGCCATTTGGCTTTGTCAAATTCCCAAATTATGCCGCCCGGAGCGTTTTGCATGCCGTTGCCGAGCATAACGCCTATAACATTCTCGCCATCTTTTAACAGCGGAGCAATGTCGTAGTTGTCATAATAAATAATGTGGTCGGGGTTTGATATATACGGCGCAAGCATACCCTTTGTGATGTCTTTGCCGTTTATATACAGCTTATAAAATCCGAAACCGCATATGGTGATTTCGGCTGATTTCAGCTCTTTTTTTATTTCAAATGTCTTTCTGAAAAGCGGCGCCGCCACATGCTCAAAATATGTGTTGAATTTATGCGTTGCGCTTATGAACCGTGTAGAAAATTCCATGCTTGCCTCCTAAAAATCAGATTGACCTTATTATACATTATTAAAAATTAAAATCAACATTTTTGTTTAAAGCTTAAAATTTTGTTAAGATTATTTTTATGACTTGAATTTCGGACTTAGCCGTAGTAAACTATACTGGAATTCAAAAAATATATGTTTTGCATAAAAAGGAGCGCATAAAATTATGAAAAAAAGCGGAGGGTTAAACGCTGACCGCAAAAAAATTGCAGTTGTTATATCTGTTGTTGCAGTTATAGCCATAGCAATCGGCGCATATTTTGCAGATGATTTTATCGGCAAAAAAGATACAGACGGTCAAAACGGAAAATCACAGACCGATGAAAAGTACTGCGACATCAGTATAGATTTGCCTACACTTGACAACGAAGCGGTGTCAAAAGAGATAAAAGATTATGTGGAAAGCAAAAAAAGCGAATTTGAGCAGACCGCAAAAACTCTGCCGAAACCCGAAGACGGCGTTAACTATAACTTCACCGCCAAATATGAAACAGGCGCGGTCGGCGATACAGAGTCCGTTCATATTATTATTTCATCATACACCGGCGGTGGCACGGCAAGATTTGATAAATCATATATTTATAACAAAAAAAGCGGCGCACAGATTAAACTCGGCGATATGATGGAAAGCGAAAATTCCTTAAATGTTTTTTCGAGTCTTTCATACAGATATTTAAATGAGTATTCGCAAAAAAACTCATTGAGCATAGCCGATGAAAACATCAAAGGCGCCACTGCGGCAAACGAAAACAATTTTGCCAATGTTCTTTTAAAAGAGGACGGTATTGAAGAAATTTTTATGCCGGAGCAGCTTGGCATTGAGAAAGAAGCGGCTGTTACAATACCTTATACCGACCTTATCGGTACTTTGAAAAAAGAGTATCTCAACGGCGCGGAAAAGAGCACCATCAAACGGGATCTCAGCAAATTTAAAGATAAAAAGCTCATATGCTTTACCTTTGACGACGGCCCCGGCGGCAAATATACCAACAAACTGATGGATAATCTTGATAAATACGACGCGAGAGTAACATTCTTTGTTGTCGGCAGCAGAGTTAATTCATATAAATCTACGCTTAAAAGGGCATATGACCAGGGCAACGAGATAGGCTCGCATACTTACAGCCACAGCAATCTCACAAAGCTCAATGACGCAGAGCTTAAAAAAGAAATAAACGACACCAATAACCTTATCGAAAATGTCACAGGCGCAAAGCCCACGCTTATAAGACCGCCCTACGGCAGCACAAACGACAAGGTTAAAAAGACAAGCGGAATGTATAATATTCTTTGGAGCATTGACACTCTCGACTGGAAGCACCGCGACAAAAACAAGGTTGCGGACGCAATAACCAAGAATGCGTTTGACGGCGCGATAGTTTTGATGCACGATATATATGAAACGTCTGTTGACGGCGCATTGATAGCTATGGATAAACTCTCAAAAGAGGGCTACGCATTTGTTACGGTTGACGAAATGCGGGAGCTCAGAGGTGCAGAATGGGACATTTCAAAGAACTATACGAGCTTTAAGAAATAACAATATGAAAAAGATTATATTATTGATTTTAGCAGCTTTGCCGATTTTGGCTTTATGCAGCTGTGCGGCAGTCGGCTCACAAGCTGTTTTAAAGGTGAATATAAAAGAAAACGGTGCGTATTACAGCGAAGCTTTTGAAGTGAAAAAATCAACTGTGAGCTTTGGCAGCAATATGGATTGTGCCATAGAAATTGTAAATACCGAGGACGAAAGCGATTCGGTTACAATAGGCTATTTAACGCCCGGAATGAGTGAAAAGGTTAAGCTCAAGCCCGGCAAAAAATACAAAATAAAATCCGACCGTTCAGACACCGACGGCCTCGAAATCACCGTAAAAGGAATAAGCAAATAAAAAATCAACCCTTTGAGAGCAGGCCGTTCTCAAAGGGTTGGCTTTTGCCGAAAAAACGGGGTTGTTACATTTAGATGCAGAAAGTGTTTTCTTTGCCCCGAAAAAGTACTATTGTACCGCGAGCGGGCAAAAAAGCACTTAAAAGAGTAAATCTTTTACCGTTAAATAAAAAACAAGGCTATAATCCATATTCGACAGCTTCTTAAATCACTGCTTATGAATTATAGCCTTTTATTTTTTACGCTTTTACTCTTTGGTCTGCGCTAAATGCGACAGCCCCAATTCATTTTGCTGTGCTTATACAAGTTCTATGGCAATATCATAATCGGGGAGGTATTTGCCCTGGCTGAAGTTTCTTGCTCTGAAGAGAACTTCATGGTCATAAACCTCTACCATGTAGCCGATGCCGTTGTCGTTGCAATCGCCGTCCATATTGTCAATAGCTATTGAGGGGAGGTTTACGGAGTGAACCTTGCCTGCCATCTCATATGTGTACTGACCGAAGCCTGTGTGAAGATGTCCGCTTATCATGATAACGTTGTCGTAACGGTTCATTATCTCATAAAGCTGATCCGAGTTTGCACCAACGGAGCCTGCCCAGTCAAACGGGCTGTTCCATGTGTCGGGAAGACCGTGCATGTTTTTAAGAGTCTGATGAATAACGACAAATGCGGGCTTGCCTGTTGCCGTTACCTCGCTGAGGGTTTGGTCAAGCCAGTTAAGCTGCTCGTCGTTGAAGTATGCTTCTTCAAACTCTGTACGGTCTGTTCCCATTACGATAAATGTGTAGCCGTTGATTTCATATGTATAGTGGATTTTGTCAACCGAAACGGTGTTACCGGCGTTTTCGTTAAGCTTATTCATAAAACCGGTGAAACGCTCAACTGTTTCGGAATATTTACGAAGGCGTACGTCGTGGTTACCTGTTGCCATTATGTAGTTATCTACGCCGCTGTCAAAAATATCATCATAAATAAGGTCATATTCGCACTGAAGACCGTTCTCTGCAATGTCGCCTGCGATGAGGAGTGCGTCAACCTTGCCCTCTGCGTTTTTGAGATCGTCGCCTGCCGCGCGGAAGTACGGCTCACGCTCAAATATATAGTTTGAAACCTGGGGATCTGCCCATGCCGCAAATGTCATTCTTACGTTTTCTTCATCTTTTGCTTTTATAAGGTCGTCCGTTGCAGGACCGGTGTAGCCGTTGATTGCGTAAACGATAGTCATACATATTGCAAGAAGCTTTGTGAGAACTATCGAAATCATGGCTTTAATGTTTGTCCATGCGGGGCCGACCTGACCGATTATAGACTTGAGGCCTTCAAGAACAGTTCCGAGACCAGAAATCATGGCTTTTATGCACTCTGCGAGTGCGGTTGCTGCTTCTGACATTTATATTGCTCCTTTATCAAATTGATAGAAATATTATAACATCTGATATTTTTTTGTCAATTATTTTTTTCAACAAAATCCGCTATTCTCTGCGCGCTGCCGCCGTCGCAGGCGGACATAAATTTATCTCTGAAATCATCAATGATTTTATGATTTGCACCGTTTTTTGCCGCATATACAATTGCATTTAAAAGCTCGTCGCTTGTCTTGACTATCGGACCCGGGACAAAGTCGGTGTAATTGTAATAATAGTCTCTTGAGTGCTCATATTCGTCAAGGTCATATGCAAAAAATATCATCGGTCTTGAAAGAAGCGAGTATTCAAATATCAAAGACGAATAATCGGATATGAGTATGTCTGCGGCGCACATTGCGGTGTCGATGCCGATTTCGGGCGGGCAAAGATAAACAAAATCGCCGTAAAGCTCTTTTTCTTCCTCCGAGAGATTCTCTTTGCCGAGCGTAAACGGATGAAATTTGAGCACAAGGGCATAATCTTTGCCGAATGTCTCTTTAAATGATTTGTAATCAATCATTTTATCATTGTGTGCATTGGTGGGTGAGTTGCCTCTGAATGTCGGCGCATACAAAATAACCTTTCTGTTGCCTATTTCAGGGATAGCCTCCAAAAGCCTTTCTCTGCCGGAGGAAACAAACTCTTTGTCAAAAAATACGTCGGTGCGCGGAACGCCGAGGGGCTTTATTATCTCTTTGGGGCAGTTAAACGCCTCGCTGTAACATGGGATAATATATTCTGAAGAAACAAAAACATCGGTATATGATGTGTGTCTCGGGAAAAGCTCCCACATTCTTCTGCTGTCGCCCCACTCTGCGTCGAGCGTCGAATATCCCCACTTTTTAAATGCACCGCAGGCGTGCCAGAGCTGAACTACTCTTGTGCCCTTCCTCGGCTTGTGAGCATAAAGGGGGTCAAAATTGTCGGTTATAAATATTATTTTGCTCTTTGCATATAAAAACTGAAAGCAAATATCGCCCAAAAGGCGCTGTATCGCATTGGCGGGGTTTGAATATTCAACACATTTATACCCCTTCTTTTCATATATCTCTTTGAGCTTTACCATATTGTCGGGGAGCGTCTTGTAGTGAAGGTTATATGCGAAAACCACAAGCTTCGGGTCAACGGGGTGAATACAGCCGAGAATAAACGCCGCAGGCCAAATAACATGAAAAACGAGGTATCGTCTTAAAAATTTCAACTTCTTAATCAAAAAAGTTCCTCCTTAAAGACAAAGAGACTGCCCTGACGGACAGCCTCACATATCTTGATTTTTAATCAAACGGCACGTGTTACCTTACCTGAACGCAAGCACCTTGTGCAGGCATATACTCTGCGGGGTGAACCGTCAACGATTGCTTTAACGCGTTTAACGTTGGGTTTCCATGTTCTGTTTGAACGTCTGTGTGAGTGTGATACTTTGATACCGAAAGATATTGATTTATCACAAAATTCGCATTTTGCCATTTGAGGCACCTCCTTTGAAGTTACAATTACTAGACAACAACCGATATTTTAACAGATACTCAAGATAAAATCAAGGGTTTTATAAAAATTTTTTGTCTTATTTTTTAAAAAATTTTTCATTTTGCTATTGCAATCGGGCACAAGCTATTGTATAATATCAACGAACAAATGTACGGAGACGGAGGATAATAAAAATGGAAGATAAACAGCAGGCTCTTGAAACCGCTATTAAACAGCTTGAAAAACAATTCGGCAAAGGCACGGTTATGCGCCTCGGTGCAGATTCGGGCATGAATGTTGAGGCTATCTCAACAGGCTCTCTCTCGCTCGATATTGCAACCGGCATCGGCGGTTTGCCCAAGGGAAGAATAATAGAAATATACGGACCTGAGTCTTCGGGTAAAACTACTCTCGCGCTTCACGCGGTCGCTCAGGCTCAAAAGGCGGGCGGCGAGGCTGCATTTATCGACGCCGAGCACGCGCTTGACCCGATCTATGCCGCAAACCTCGGCGTAGATGTTGATTCGCTTCTTGTTTCTCAGCCCGATAACGGCGAGCAGGCTCTTGAAATAGCCGAGGCTCTTGTTCGCTCCGGAGCAATAGATATAATGGTAATAGACTCTGTTGCCGCGCTTGTTCCCAGAGCAGAGATTGAGGGCGACATGGGCGATTCTCACATGGGTGCTCACGCAAGGCTTATGTCACAGGCGCTTCGCAAGCTTGCGGGTGCATGCTCAAAATCAAATACAATTATTATATTTATAAACCAGCTCAGAGAAAAAATCGGCGTTATGTTCGGCAACCCCGAAACAACCACCGGCGGCAGAGCGCTTAAATTTTATGCCTCCATAAGAATAGATGTTCGCAGAATTGAGCAGATAAAAGGTGCCGGCGGCGAATTTATAGGCAGCCGCACAAAGGCAAAAATAGTCAAAAACAAAGTTGCTCCGCCCTTTAAAGAGGCTGAGTTTGATATTATGTACGGCAAGGGCATATCCAAAGAGGGCGAGATACTCGACCTTGCGGTTAAGCTCGATATAGTCAACAAGAGCGGCGCATGGTTCTCTTATAACGGCGAGCGACTCGGTCAGGGCAGAGACAATGTTAAAAACTATATCGGCGAGCATCCCGAGCTTGCCGCAGAAATAGAGCAAAAAGTGCGCGATAATGCAGATAAACTCGCTAAAATGCCCAAAAATCCGCCCAAGGGCAAGGCTGCGAGCGTCAGCGCACCCGTGCCGGCGGCTCCGAAATCGGGCGTAAAATTAGACATAAGTGTGAATGATGACGAATGAAAATCACGGCAAAACAAGGCAGATTCAATAAAATACACATCAGCATAGACGATGAATATTTAACGACTGTCGACAGTGATTATTGGTATAGCTGCGGATATATTTCCGGCGATGAAATTGATGAACGGGAGCTTGCTGCGTTTAAAAGCGCGGCAGGCTCCCGCCGTGCTTTTAATGCGGCGGCAGATATAATTTCGCGCCGTGAGCACAGCCAAAAAGAGCTTTTGACAAAGCTTAAATCAAAGTTTGACGAAGAAGCCGCAGAGTCCGCCGTAGAGAGGCTTTGCGAGCTCGGCATGGTTGACGACGAACGCTTCGCGCGCCTTTATGCCGAAGAGCTTTATACAAGAAAAAACATGGGTGAGCGGCGCATACGCTATGAGCTTGCCGCTAAAGGAATTTCGCCGGACATCACAGAGTATGCAATCGAATGTTTAAATGAGCAAATCGGCGAAGATAATGTTAAAAGAATAGTTGATATTATCGCAAAAAAATATTATAATATTACGAATGACGAAAAGCAGCGCCGCCGTGCTTGGAGCGCACTCCAAAGGCTCGGTTACTCTTCTACGGACATACGGCATGCTTTCAATGAATATGATGAAGAAAGTTTTGACTCTTCGGAAGGATGGGAATAAAATGGCTTACTCGGTAGGTTTAATTTCACTCGGCTGCCCCAAAAATCAGATTGACGCGGAGCATATGCTTGCCGCGCTTGACGAAGCGGGTTTCAGAATTGTGGACTATGTTGACGCGGATTATGATGACAAATGCGACGCGGTAATAATCAATACCTGCGGCTTTATTGACGATGCAAAAAAAGAAGCGATAGAAAATATACTTGATGTTGCAGAGCTTAAAAAGCAGGGACTTGTCGGCTCGATTATTGTCACAGGCTGTCTTGCTCAGCGTTATCAGGACGAGATACTCAAAGAAATCCCGGAGGTTGACACGATAGTCGGCATCGGTGCAAACGGAGACATTGTAAAAATAGTCAGAGAGACAATAGAGGGCAATAATATTTCGTCTTTCCCCGATGTTTGTAATTTGCCTATGGATTCACAGCGAATACTCACAACGCCGTCATACTGGGCATATCTCAAAATTGCCGAGGGCTGCTCAAACTGCTGCACCTACTGCAAAATTCCCTCAATCAGGGGAGCGATGAGAAGCCGTAAGATTGAATCTGTTATAGAAGAAGCAAAGCAGCTCGCAGAGCTGGGCGTTAAAGAGCTTGTTGTTATCGCGCAGGATACAACCGCCTACGGAATTGACCTTTACGGCGAGTATAAATTGCCGGAGCTTTTAAACGAGCTTTGCCTTATTGACGGAATAGAATGGATAAGACTGCTTTATTGCTACCCCGATAAAATAACAGATGAGCTTATAGAAACAATGGCAAAGCAGGAGAAAATCGTTAATTACATAGATCTGCCTCTTCAACACTGCAACGACTCTATTCTTTCCGCAATGCACAGAAAGGGCACCAAGGCAGAGATAACAGACGTTATAGAGCGTCTTCGCGCCGCCATGCCGGATATTGCGATACGCACAACGTTTATCACGGGCTTCCCCGGCGAGGGAGACGAAGAGTTTGAGGAGCTTAACGTATTTGTAAACGAAATGGAATTTGACCGCATGGGCTGCTTCGAGTTTTCTCCGCAGGAGGGTACGCCGGCTGCCGAAATGGAAAATCAGGTTGACGATGACGTCAAAACGAGACGCGGCGAAATTCTTATGGAAGACCAGTATCTTATAATGCAGGAGAAAAACAACAGCCGAATCGGCAAGGAATATAAGGTTCTTGTTGAGGGCTATGACGCTTATACCGACAGCTACTCCGGCAGAACCTATATGGATGCTCCCGAAATTGACGGCGTGGTATATTTTGCCTCGGATAAGGAATATGACGAGGGTGATTTCGCACTTGTAGAGATTCTCGGCGTAAACGAATATGACCTTGTCGGCAGAGCGATATAATGAGAGGTAGAGTATGAATACACCTAACAAAATAACGGTTTTCAGAATATTTTTAGCACCCGTGTGGCTCACGGTGTTTTTGCTTGACGTACCTTATCGCTACCTTATTTCGGCAATAGTGTTTGCCGTTGCCGCCGCAACAGACGCAATAGACGGCAGAATGGCAAGAAAAAACAACCTCGTCACCGTTTTCGGTCAGTTCCTTGACCCGATAGCGGATAAAATGCTTGTCACGGCAGGTCTTTTGGCATTTTTAAAAGAGGGTCTTTGCAACATTTGGATAGTTTTTGTGATAATTATAAGAGAGTTTGTCATGACGTCTTTAAGGCTTATCGCCTCGTCGCAGGGCAAGGTTATACCTGCCAATATTTTCGGAAAAATAAAGACGGTAATGCAAATGGTCTCGTTCATTGTCGTTATGCTGCTTTGCCATGTCGATGATTATTTCGGCTGGCCGATTCCGCTTATGCCCGCAGATATTTCAAATATTCTTATGGGTCTTTCGGCGGTTATGGGCGTAGTTTCGGCAGTGATATATTATGTTCAGAGCAAAGATGTAATAGATTTTAATAAATAAACGGAGTTTTTATGAAAGCTTTGCGAAAAGCAATAAGAATAATGTGTATACTGCTCGCTGTGAGCCTTGCTCTCACTGCGGTGTTCTTTCGCGATAACGGCGTTGAAGTGCTTGGCATAAAGAGTGATGAAACGCTGAAGGCGCAGTTCGCCGATACTCTTCATTCTTCTGCCGAGGGCGAGCTTCAAAAAATTGCTTCATCGGGATTTACCGAGCTTTATTTTAACAGCAAAACATCTGACGTTGCGGTTAAAGAGATCACGCAGAACAAGATGTGGTATTCTATGCCCGAGGGCGCGGACGGCAGTGTTTTGAGTATGCAGGTCATAGCGTCGGACGGTGTGCATTACCTCAATTCGCAGGATAACAGCGTTGCTTTTTCAAACTGGAGTTATGAGCTGACAAAAGACGGTGTAACTGTAAATTATACTTTAACCGATAGCCTTAAAACGGCGCAGAAAGAAAGCTTTAAAGACAGCGACATCGCCTTTTCGGCAAAGGTCGCTTTCACATTAAAGGACGGCGGATTTTTTGTCTCGGCAGAGCTTAAAAATCTTTCGGGCAACACCAAATGCGCGGTTAAGTCTTTTTGTATTCTCGAAAAATTCGGAGCGTTCAAAAATCCGCAAAAAGATGACTTCTTTGTGGTTCCAGACGGCTGCGGTGCGCTCGCATACCCTGCCTTGGGCGATGAGGCGGCGGATTATGAATATAAGGTTTACAGTGCCGACCCGTCGGCAGACAGTGCAGATATTCACTCTGCTCTCATGGGCGCATTCGGCTTAAAATGCGGCAAGAGCGCGTATGCGGTTATTATTGACAATGCAGAAGAAAACGCAAAAATCCGCCTTCACTGCGATAAAAACGGATACAGCTATATAAACGCAGGCTTTGATTTAAGCGACACAAAGCAAAAAGGCAAAAATCTTTATATCGGCTCTCGCGGCGCTTCTGAAAAAGCGGAGCTTTGCTACAAGTTCCTGTCTGCGGATAACGCCGCTTATTCCGAGATTTTTTCTGCCTGCCGCGAGCAGTTTATCAGAAACGGAACGCTCTCGTCCTCCTCTATAAAAAACAGCGACAGCCTGCCTGCGTATATTACCTTGACGGGGCAGTACAAGAAAAATCCGTGGACTTTTAAAGTAAAAAAATATACCGATTTTTCGCAGGGCTTAGATATAGTCAAGCGAATAAAAGCAAAAGGTATAGACAATATAAATGTAAGATATAAAGCTGCGCTTAAAGACGGCACTTCGTCTCTTTCTTCTTCTCTCGGCGGCGAGAGTAAATTCAAAGAGCTTTATGACTACACACATTCTCAAAATATCTCACTTCTTTTGGATGTGAATATATTGAGCTATGAGAGCTTCTTCGGCAAAACAGATTTTTCTGCCGCAAAAAATCTTCAAAAAAGACCGTCATATATAATTGAATCTTTCGCTTCGGACGGCTTTGCCGAAAACAGCGGCAAATACCGTTTCAGAAAAATAAGCGCGGTCAACTCTTATGTTTCGGAGCTCATTGACAAAACAAAAGATTACAGTGTAAGCGGCTGGTGCATAGGCGATGCGGGCAGAGTGCTCATATCCGATTATTCACACTCCGGTGCCTCGCGCGGCGAGGTTAAAGACGCGCTGTCTTCACAAATTCCCGCGCTTTCAAACTCAGGCACGGTGGTTGTTGATACGGGTAATTTTTATATGATAAAAAATTCGGCGGCGGTTATAAATATTCCCGTTTCCGTGTCGTATGAAGAGAGCGAGGCTTATGTTGCCGTCCCGTTTGTGCAGTCCGTGCTTCACGGTATGCTTGTTATGTCGGGTGAGCCGATAAATACGCAAAGCGATATAAAAACGGCGGCACTTAAATGTATAGAATACGGAGTAGCCCCTAATTTTTCTGCCGTTTATGAAAGTGACGGCGGCGAAAACAGCGTTTTGTTTGACAACGCCGTCAACGATATAATAAAAACATATAATGAGATGTCCGCTGTGCTGTATTCCCTTGAGGGTCAGCGTATTGCAGAGCACGAAAAACTCGGTAAAAGCCTTTTCTGCACCACATATGACAACGGCGTGAGAGTGTATGTAAACTACTCCGATGATGCTCAGACCGTCGGCGGAGTCACAGTGAAAGCGCAAAGCTGCGTCAGAATAGGCTGATTAAATAACTCAAAGCAGGAGATGAAATCAATATGAGAAGAACCAAAATAATATGCACACTCGGCCCTGCAAGCCGTGACGAGCGCGTTATGAAAGATATGCTTAAAAGCGGCATGAATGTTGCAAGACTCAATTTTTCTCACGGAGATCATGAGTATCACCGCGAGACAATAGAGCTTTTCAGAAAAGTAAGAGACGAAATGAAAATCCCGGCAGCTTTGATGCTTGATACCAAAGGCCCCGAAATCAGAGTTAAAAATTTTGTCGGAGGCAAAGCCTTTTTAAAAGAAGGCGATAAATTTGTTCTCACCACAAATGAAGTTGACGGAAGCTCAGAAAAAGTTTCTATAACTTATAAAGACCTCCCGCCGCAGCTTAAAAAGGGCGACCGTGTTTTGATTGACGACGGCAGACTCCTTTTGACCGTTGACTCCTGCACAAAAACAGATATTATTTGCAGTGTTGTTATCGGCGGCGAAATAAGCAATCACAAAGGTATAAACATACCGAATGTGCACCTTGATATGCCTTACCTCAGCCCGACGGATGAGAGCGATTTGAAATTCGGAGTTGAGCAGGGCGTCGATTTTATTGCCGCTTCTTTTGTCAGAAACAAAGAGGATGTTATTGCTCTTCGCAAATTTATAGATTACTACGGCGGCAGAGATATAAGAATAATATCTAAAATAGAAAACATAGAGGGCATAGATAATTTTAACGAAATTCTCGAGCATTCCGACGGCATTATGGTTGCAAGGGGCGACATGGGCGTTGAGGTCGAGTATGAGCGTTTGCCCGGTATACAGAAAAAGTTTATCCGCAAATGCTATCGCTCAGGCAAAATGGTAATAACCGCAACGCAGATGCTTGAATCCATGATACACAGCCACAACCCCACAAGAGCAGAGATAACGGATGTTGCAAACGCCGTGTTTGACGGCACAAGCGCGGTCATGCTCTCGGGCGAGACTGCTGCAGGCGATCACCCTGCTCTCGTTGTTAAGGTTATGGCAAAAATTGTTGAGCAGGCAGAAAAAGATGCTTTTGACATGGACGTTTACCGCGGAATAAAATATGATATTGACGAGACAGATCTAACAAACGCCATTTGCGACGCAGCCTGCACCACGGCAAAGGATTTGAACGCGAGCGCGATAATCGCAGTTACAAAATCGGGATATACCGCACGGCGCGTTTCAAAATTCCGCCCGCCGGAGCCGATTGTCGCGTCAACCCCGGATATTAAAACTTATCATCAGCTTGCGCTTTCATGGGGTGTGTTCCCGGTTCTCGCATTGCCGCAGAGCGACCAGGAGAAGCTGTTTGACCACGCGATAGACTGTGCGAAGCAGATAGACATAGTCTCGGCAGGCGACACAGTGGTTATAACCGCAGGCGTACCGCTTAGTATAGCCGGCAACACCAATATCATAAAGGTGCAGACCGTGCCCGGCTCAATCAAATAATTTTAACAGGCTGTTCCAAATATTTTCGGAGCAGCCTGTTTTTGCTTTTTTGATAAATAACATCGGTTCTGATTTGTTCATTTTGCCGATTTTGGCTTCGGCAAGTCTGTTTTGTTTGCTCTTTGACTTGCAATATGTTATATTTAATTAAAACTATCTATTTTAAAGGCAGGTAGATAATATGAATTTTAAAAAAGCAATGATAAAGGCGGCGTGTTTCGGTATGAGTGCGGTGCTCTTGTGCTCGGGTATTTCGGCAAGTGCTTGTATTAAGCCCTCAAAGCCCGAAAAACCTGCGGATTATACAATTTCCAACCCATATGAAAATATTGATTGGAGCACAGTCAATCAATACAAAACCGCGCTTCACACACACACAAACGCGAGTGACGGCAGCAACACTCTCAAAGAGTCACTTGAGCGCCATGTTGAAACAGGCTTTGATATAGTCGCAGTCACAGACCACGGCACTGTGGACTATTCATGGCGAGAGAACACAGGCAGCAAATTTATCGGCAAGATAATGAAGCTTGTCGGCAGAACCGATTTTAACCTTGATTATCTCGGCGACAGCGGAACATTTAAAAACGGTACAAAATATGAAATGGTCGAGAAAAACGGCGACGATTATTTACTTACCGACAGCGGCAGTGAGATACTGAAAATCCCTTACGGCATTGAGAATAACGCCGTTTCTGTCAACGCCCACGTCAACAGCTGGTTTGCGGATTTCAGCCGCAATCTGCCGAGCGACTATAAAGATGCCGTTGCCGGTGTTGATGCCCTCGGCGGACTCTCGGTTATAAACCACCCGGGCGAGTACTCCCAGGCAAGATATGAACTTTATCAAAAGGACGCATACAATCTTAACAATCCCGTTTATAAATATTATTTTGAAAAGTTCTACGGACTTATAAACGAATATGATTCGTGCCTCGGTATAGATATAAACAGCAAAGGCGATATTCGCACAAGATATGACAGGAAGCTTTGGGATTTAATGCTTACCAAAGCGGCAAAGAGCGGCAAAACCGTGCTCGCCATTGCGTCGAGCGACGCGCATCAGCTTGATAAAATTGACACCGGCAGCACAGTTATCCTTGCCCAAAACAAAGATTCGCAGAGCGTAAAAAGCGCACTTCAAAACGGCGAATTTTTTGCACAGAGCACCTGCATATGCAACCATGACGAATTAGAGCAAATTGCAGCCGCACTTAAAGAGCTTTACGGTGAAACAGAGCTTTATAAAGAGATTGACGGCATTGTTAAAGAGTATGAGGTGCAGAGAGAGGAAAAAGACAATTCTTCTTCTGACGGCAATGTATCCGTAAGATACAAAGCTATTGACGATGACGGATATCTGGCTACCGACACACGTCCCGTTATTAAGTCTGTTTATGTTGACAATGATGAAAACAGCATAACAATCAATAGCGAGAATGCTCTTATTGTCCGCTGGATTTCGGACGGCAAGCTTATCGCAACAACAAAGGCGGGCGACGCGAGCTTTGACCTTGACGATTATTCGGACGAAATCGGCGGTTATGTCAGAGCCGAGGTCTTCGGCGAGGGCGGAGTGGTTTATACTCAAAGCTTCACAATAAATGCCGACGATGCAAAGGATGACGGCGACAGCAGCTATAAAAACTACGGCTTTATGGATTTTCTGTTCGGTTTGGCAGACAGATATTGCGGACTCCTTTTCAGAATTATCAGAAATCTTTTCAGATAAGATGAATTAAACAAAAGAATATAATTCACTGCTAAAGCTTTGAATTATATTCTTTTCTATATTGATTACACGTTATATTAAAGAGTTTTGAAAGCGAAGTGAGATAATGGATTATGGCAGACGTATTTTAAGTATATTCTTGGTTTTTGTCACGGTAATTTTGTGCCTTTCAAATTCATTTCTCGCTTTTGCTTCGTCAGAAGAAAATACTTTGCATTCTGCATTGCCGGCAGATGAAGAAATCGCCGCCATGCCGGAATATGACGGCAGAGACTACGGTATAATTACACCCGTTAAAGACCAGGGCGGCAGCAACCTATGCTGGGCATATTCTTCTGTCGCAGCGTCAGAAGCGAGCATTTTAAAGCTTGGCACAGACCCTGATACCGACAAAGATAAATTAAGCCTCAATCCTGTAGCGGCGGCATACAGAATTTATAACAGAGGGAGCGACCCGCTCGGTAATACCGGCGGCATATCGCAGTCGGTTGACTATACTCAGGCAACGGGCAATCCTTTAAAAATCGCAAAGCTTTTTTCTATGTGGTGGGGACCCGTTTCGGGCAGCAATGTCAATATCGACCCGTATCAAAACCCGACTTACAGATTTGAGAACGCATTTTATATTCCCGAAAATAAGTCCGATACCGCCGCATATATAAAGGCAATAAAATCTGCCGTTGCAAAGTACGGAGCGGTAACCTTCCAGTACAACAACGCAAGAGAAACAAGCTATTACAATCCAAAAAACGAGAGCAGTTCGTCCAGTTTCCCGCACGCCTGCACAATAGTGGGGTGGAATGACAATATCCCCGCAAGCAGATTTTATCCGGGCGGCGCTTCGCAAAACGGCGGCTGGCTGATAAAAAACAGCTACAATTCTTTGCAGTATTTTTATCTTTCTTATGATAACACAAGCTCAAGCGCATACGCTTTCACCTATGCACCCAAAGAAAAATACGACTATAACTATTACTATGACGGCTCTATCGACGATTTTGCTTTAAGAAAAGATAAGGTAGCCGCAAACGTATTCAAGGCGCAAATGGGCGGCACCGACGGCAAGGATGAATACCTGAAAGCCGTCAATGTTGGCGTTTCCGGCGAAAACATAACGGTAGAGGTTCAGGTCTATAAAAATCTTTCGGATCCCTCTGCGGCGCAAAATAATGCGCCGGTAGCGGGCGGAACTCTCGCAGGCACAACGAGCGTCGGCTTTGAGCACGGCGGATATGTGACGGTGGAGCTGGAAAATAAAATTAAGCTCGAAAAAGACGAGTGGTATTCGGTTATCGTCAAAGTCTCTAATGATAAAGGCGATGCAAAAATTATAACCGGATACAAAGACGGCGAAAACTATTCGTATTGCCAAAGCGGAGACAATTGGTATCACTTCGGCAATTTTGTTGCAAGAATAAAAGCTTATACAAAGCTGGAGGATACAAAGCCGAAAAGCAATTTTACAAATCTTTTGGTTTTTGCAAGGTTTGACGGTGAGGATGAATTTATCAACACGGTCTACGACGGCGCAAACGTGAGAAAAATTACCGATAACACGTTCAATTCATCCGATTTCAGCGTTTCGGATTATTACAGGAGCGCGTCGGGCGGCAAAATGAACATACAAAGTGTCTATTTGTTTGACGGGGGAGGCTCTTTAAAGCTTTCGCACGAACGCGGCTATTATGCCGAGTACAGCGAACAAAACCCCATAGGCTATAAAGACAGCAGTGAACGCGGAAAGCGAATGTATGAGCTGAAGCTCGATTGGTCAAATGCCGTGAATGACGCTGTTGCGCGGGGCGGCGAAATCACGAGCTGTGACGGTACCGTGAAATATGATTATTCGGATCTTGATAAAAACGGAGACGGAAAAATAGACTCGATAACCGTCATTTATAAAAACACGGTTCAAAATATATCGGTCAGCTGGGCTTCTCCGCTTTGGAATTACAAGGATTATGCCGATTATGTCAGCGTGAATGCAGACGGCAAAACCCTGACGAGCGGAAATTATATTCAGCTCACCAACAGCTATGATTATCTTTATAAAGACTCTGCGGGCAATGTGATTTTGCCCACGTCCGTCGCAACACATGAGACGGGGCATATTCTGGGGCTTAAAGACCTCTATAATACCTCGGGCACGTCGCCTGTTTATTTCATGTCGGCAATGGCAAAGCATACTTCGCCCGTACCGCAGTATATTTCCGTTAAGGAACGCGAGGCGTTGGGCTGGCTTGATGAAAATTCTTTGCCCGTGATTTCGCAGGACGGCGAATATACGCTGTACGCGGCAGGGATTGACCCTCAAAATAATATTGTCGGCTATAAGCTGAATGTTCCGGGGCTTAACAAAACTCTTTATCTCGAATACAGAAACTTTGGCGGCAATGTGAATAAATACGATTCTCAAAACAAAGAGCTTTTTAAATCCGACGGCACAAAGATGAAGGGGCTATCGATAAAATCGGGGCTTGTGTGCTATCTTATGAACAGCAACATGAAATTTCCCGACAACATGAACTGCACAACGGCAAATTGGAATTATCAGGTTCTCGGCGGCACGTATTCCACAAAATCAGATGCCGCACTTGGTCTTGACGAGCAAATTTCCGTCGGCAGCAATATAGAAATATATGTTACCGGAATAAGCGAAAACAGCCTCAGCTTTTCAATATCGGGCGCATCGCATGAGCATACCGGCGGAGAGGCAACCTGCACCGAAAGAGCCGTTTGCTCTGTTTGCGGTGAAAGATACGGCGAGCTTGACCCAAATAATCATAAGTGGAGTGAGTGGAGGCTTAAAACCGTGCCGACTGCCGCAAAAGACGGCGAAAACGAGAGGGTATGCTCTCTTTGCGGAGTGAAAGAGACGGTGAGACTGCCAAAGGTTGTCAACAACTGCACCGTAAGCGGAAAGTTCATATACGGCATAACTCCTAAATTAGAAATAAATTCCGTTAAGAATTATATCTCGGACGAAAACGCATCATATAAACTGACTGCGAACGGCAATTATATAACAACCGGCACAAAGGCGGAACTCAGCTATCTTGACTCGACAAGCGAAACGTTTGAGTTTGTGCTTTTCGGCGATGTGAACGGCGACGGTGTTTATGACGGCGAGGATTCGATAATCCTCTCGGCAATTATAAACGGCATGCTCACAAAGGAGCAAGCGGGCGACGCGGCATGGTTTGCGGCAGACTGCAACCGTGACGGAAAAGTAGACGCTTCTGATGCCGAACTCCTGCAAAAAGCAGGATTGCTCACAGCAAACGTAAATCAAAAATAACGCAAAAAATCAGCCGCAGGCGAGTTTAAATCTCACTTGCGGCTGTTTTTTTAAATGTTAAACGGCAGGTATGCAAACGCCGCCGCCAAAATAACCGACGGCAAAAGGTTAGCCACTCTGATTTGTTTTTCTCTTATTAAGTTAAGCCCAACGCAGGCAATGAGTATTGAGCCCACTAGCGAAATATTGCAAAGCGAAGTTTCGGAAAGAAAAGAACCTGCAAAATAAGCCGCAACGGTTATAATTCCCTGAAAAATCCCAACGGGAATTGCCGAAAAGATACAGCCCTTGCCCTGTGAAGCGGTCATTATGCAAATTATTATAGCGTCAAGCAGACCCTTTGCCGCAAGTGTGGCAATATCACCGGATATACCGTCCTGCATCGCACCGATAATAGCCATTGCGCCTATGCAAACCGTGCAGGAGCTTGAAACAAACGCGCCTATAAAGCTATTGTCATCTTTACTGCCGCTTTTTATTTTGAGCCATGCGCCGAATTTTTCTATGCCGCCTTGAATGTTCAGAAGTTCGCCTAAAACTGCGCCGAGTGCAAGCGAAATAATCATCATCAGCGAGCTGCCCGAGAGCAGCTTGTTCTCACTTATCGTGAGCATTTTTTCCATACAGCCTGCAATGCCTAAAAATATAACGGCTGTTCCCGCGGCAGTCATCAGCGTTTCGCGTATTCTTTCATTTATCTTTTTACCGAATAAAAGCCCGGCTATGCCGCCCAAAACAATACATCCGACATTTATAATTGTTCCTAAACCTCTCATATTTACCTCTGCTTTGCCGCGGAAATTCCGGCACATATGCCGCTTGACCATGCCCACTGCAGATTAAAACCTCCGCACGCGCCGTCAACATCAAGCACTTCACCGGCGCAAAAAAGACCTTTTATCTTTAATGATTCGAGTGTTTCTGCATTAAATTCCGAAACGTCCGCTCCGCCGCGCGTTATCTGTGCGTTTTCAAAGCTCTTATAAGAGCTTATATAAACTTTAAAATTCTTTATGAGCCCCGAAAGTCTTGTGAAATCTTCCTCTTTAATTTCACAAACAGGGCAGTCGTTTTTAATATAAAGGCATTTTATAAGTCCCTGACCTATTCTCTTGGGCAAAAGACCTATGAGCAGGTTTTCGCTCTTCCTTTTAGGGTCGCGTTCGGCTGTTTTCTTTATCGCCGAGCAAATTTCTTCTTCGCTCATGCTCGGTATAAGGTCAATGCAAACGTGGCATTTTTCTTTTTTTATGTGCTCGCACAAAAGCCGCTGCGCATCCATAGACGCGATACCCGAAAGCCCGTATTCCGTAAAAAGAATTTCGCCCTGAGTTTCACCGCACTTTTTGTCTTCGGCGAAAAGGGTCATTTTTCCTTTGGCTCTCATTCCCTTAAAAGAGCGCACAATTTTGTTTTCGCTCGTGAGCTGAACAAGCGCAGGCAGGGGAGTTATAATTTTATGACCGAGCGATGATAAAATTTCAAATCCGCTGCCGTCTGAGCCTTGTGAAGGAGAAGCCTTGCCGCCACAGGCAACAATGATTTTTTTTGTGCGCAGTCTGCCGTCAATAACAAAAAATTCGCCGCTTTTTATAACGGATTTTACTCTCTCGCCCGTTATAACCGTTATGCCGAGCCGTGCAATCTCAAGGCGCAGAGCGTCCGAAACGGAGGCGGCGGTCATGCTCATGGGGTAAATCCGCCCTTCGCTGTCGGCGACGGTGTAAAGTCCGAGTGATTTAAAAAAATCAAGAGTGAATTTGACATCATATTTTTTCAGCGCACCGAGCGCAAATTCTTTGCTTTTATATTCGTGAGAAACGGCATTCAGATTAGACAGATTGCATCTGCCGTTGCCCGTTGCGAGTATTTTTTTGCCGACAACCGGCATCGCGTCTATCACCGCTGTTTTCAAAGCGGGGTTTTCTCTTGCCACGCTTATTGCCGCAATCATTCCGGCGGCGCCTGCGCCTATCACTGCAATGTCAAACATAATTTTTCCTCCGCAAAATTTTTGCAAAAACTATTATAGCATATATAATTTAAAAATAACAGTGCATAAAAAAGACTTTGCTTTTATATCTATTAAATGAGGGGGACAAGTGATGATAATAGATATATTTTCGCAAAGAAGAAAGGCTAAAAAAGATATTTCTTTTGCGCGTGAAATCGGCAAAATCAATCGAGAAATCAAAGCGGCAAAAGACAGGTTTAACGCTGCGGAGGATTCACTCGAAATCGAAGCGGCGATATTCCGCCTCAACGAGCTTGAGACTGTTCGTAAAAACCTTATTATTAAGGCAAAGCTTCAAAAAATAAAAGCGTAGGGAGAAAAATTATGGCACTAATAATCTTTTTTGCGGCAGTTGCCGCGCTTACGGTTTTTGTTTCGATGAAAAAAAGCGGTCACTTTTTAAAATCTTTTTTTGTCAGCACGGCGCAGGGGATAGCATCGCTCTTTGCAGTCAATGCCTTGTGCGGCCTTACGGGGGTCAGTCTCTCCGTCAATGCTTTGACTCTCGGCTCCGCCGCCGTTTTCGGAACACCGGGGGTAATAATGAATTTGATAGCGCAGATTATAATGACAAAATAAAATACTTGCTAATTTATGATTGAATTATGCTGCCGGCGTGTGCTATACTTCTAATGTATAAAAATAACAGAAAGAGGATTTTAAAATGAGCTATGCCGATAAATTATTTGTAGAAAATGTAAACGATATACTTACAAACGGATATTCCGACGAAAACGAAAAGGTTCGCCCCGTGTGGGAGGACGGAACACCCGCGCACACAATCAAAAAATTTTGTATAGTCAACAGATATGACCTCAGCAAAGAGTTCCCTGTTATAACGCTCAGAAAGACCTATTTTAAAAGCTGCGTAGACGAGCTTCTTTGGATTTGGCAGAAGAAGTCAAACAACATTCACGACCTCGGCAGCAAAATTTGGGATTCATGGGCTGACGAAAACGGCTCAATAGGCAAGGCTTACGGCTATCAGCTCGGTGTTAAGCACATCTACCCCGAGGGTGAATTTGACCAGGTTGACAGAATACTTTATGACCTCAAAAACAACCCTGCAAGCAGAAGAATAATGTCTAACATATTCAATCACCATGATTTGCACGAGATGGGTCTTGCGCCCTGCGCTTATTCAATGACCTTTAATGTTTCGGGCGACACGCTCAACGGCATTTTAAATCAGCGCTCGCAGGACATGCTCACCGCAAATAACTGGAATGTTTGCCAGTATGCGGTGCTTATGCATATGTTCGCTCAGGTGAGCGGTCTTAAGGTCGGTGAGTTCGTTCACGTCATAGCAGACGCGCATATTTATGACAGGCACGTGCCGATTATAAAAGAGGTTATCAAGCAAGAGCCTTACCCGGCACCGAAGTTTTGGATTGACCCCGAGGTTAAAAACTTCTATGACTTCACGGTTGACAGCTTTAAGCTTATAGATTACAAAGCTCACAAGCTTGAAACAAAAATTCCCGTAGCAATATAAGGAGAGAGCAATGAAGCTTATAGTAAATGCGGACAGGCAGTGGAACATAGGCAGCGGAAACGACCTTGTCTTTCACATACCCGAAGATATGAAGTTTTTCAGAGCCGAAACCATGGGCAAAACCGTTATCATGGGCAGAAAGACGCTTGACAGCTTTCCCGGCGGCAAACCGCTTAAAAACAGAGAAAACATAGTTCTGACAAGGGATGCGGATTTTGAGAGAGACGGAGCAGTGATTTGCCACAGCACGCAAGAAGTCCTTGACAGAATAAAAAATTATAATTCCGACGATGTTTATGTTATCGGCGGTGAAAAGATATATGCTCTTTTTCTTGATAAATGCGATACGGCACTTGTCACAAGGGTTGATGCCGTTGCCGAAAAGGCAGACAAAAAATTCCCGGATTTGTCGCTTCACCCGGAGTGGAAGCTCATATCAAAATCCGAAACCAAAGAGCATGACGGCATAAAATTTAATTTCTGCGAATACAGAAAGGAAGAACAAAATGAATTTTAATGTAAGAGAAACTCCCGGCAACACAGATTGGTTCGTTCACGACAGATTCGGCATGTTTATTCACTGGGGGCTGTATTCACTGCCTGCACGCCATGAGTGGGTTATGAATCACGAAAGGATAACCAATGAAGACTACAAAAAATATTTTGACCACTTTGACCCCGACCTTTATGACCCGAAAGAGTGGGCGGCATATGCAAAAAAGGCAGGCATGAAATATGCCGTGCTCACAACCAAGCACCATGAGGGATTTTGCCTTTTTGACTCTGAATATACCGATTTTAAAGCCACAAACACAAAGGCAGGCAGAGACCTAGTTAAAGAATATGTTGACGCTTTCAGAGCCGAGGGCATAAAAATAGGCTTTTATTATTCGCTTCTTGACTGGCATCATCCGGATTTTACAACAGATTATCACCATCCGCGCAGAGATGATACCAAAGAAGAAATCGAGCGGTTTAATAAAGGCAGAGACATGAAAAGGTACGCGCAGTACATACGCGACCAGGTCACAGAGCTTTTGACGAATTACGGCAAAATAGACCTTTTGTGGTTTGATTTTTCATATGTTAAAGGCAAGGACGATTGGGAGTCGGAAAAGCTTATTAAGCTTATAAGAAGCATTCAGCCCGAAATTATCATTAACAACAGGCTCGGTATAGACCAGGATATTTGGACGCCCGAGCAGTATCAGCCGGAGGAATGGATTACAGACGATAAAGGGCAGCGCGTAGTTTGGGAGGGCTGCCAGACCTTCTCAGGCTCATGGGGCTACCACCGCGACGAAAAAACATGGAAAAGCCCCGAACAGCTCATTAAAATGCTTATAAACAGCGTCGCTTGCGGCGGAAATCTCATAATGAACGTCGGCCCCACGTCAAGAGGTTATTTTGACAAAAGAGCCGTGAACGCACTCGATGTTTATGCGGAGTGGATGAAATATAATTCAAAGAGCATTTACGGCTGTACGCAGTCGGAGTTCACTGCGCCGAACGATGCAAGATATACCCAAAACGGCAAAATGCTTTATCTTCACATTTTTTCTTATCCCTTTATCAATATGACGCTTAAGGGTATGGCGGGCAAAATAGAATATATGCAGTTTTTGCACGACGGCTCCGAAATAATATATAAGGAGCAGGACGGTGACGTACAAATCACATTGCCGGTTGAAAAACCCGATGTTACCGTGCCGGTAGTTGAGATTTTTTTAAAATAAAGGCAGTTAAGCTCACGGGAGGTTTGTGATGAAGCGTTCAAAAAGGGCATTTAGTATGCTGTTGACACTTATTATTTTAATCTGTACCTTTTACACTGCTCCGAAAGCCGAAGCGGCAGACGTGCAGAAAATGACAAACCTTATAGTCTGCGTCAGATTTTCTGAGAATGCGGACGAAAATGTTTTTGCAAAAACCGCCGATGATATGGTTGCCATTTATAACGACACAAGCGGAATGATGGCAGGTATAAGCGAGGATGTGTCCTTCAGCGCATACCTGAAAGCGATTTCGAGAGGCAAGCTGAGCGTAAAAAACGTCTTTCCGCAGTATAAGGATGGCACGATAATCCCGTTTACTCTCTCCGGCACATTGGAGTCGAGTGACGACAGCAGTGTTTTGCAGGAGGTTATCGGCGCATTTAACAGCGGCGCGATACCGCTCCCGGACGGAATAAAATACGACAATATTTATTCCGGCACAATAGATAATCTTACGGTCATTTTGCAGGGGAGAAGCGGACTTAACTCCGACAGCATGATGTGGCCGCACAAAAGTGTCAGCGCGGTTATGACCAAAATCAAAAACAGACTTTATGTGGGCGATTATAATTTTATTAACAGCCACTCGGTTGTCACTCTTCAGAGCTTCGGCACTTTGTCGCATGAGTTTTTGCACACAGTCGGCTTTCCGGATCTTTACCGCTCAAGCGGAGAGGGCAACCCCGTGTCTTATTGGGATATTATGGCAAGCGCAGGCTATTATCAGCAGTTTCCGCTGTCATATCTGAGATACACCAAAGGCTGGGTTCCGATGAACGAAATAACACAGAGCGGCGACTATACGCTTGACGCTGTGACGAGCGACTCGGATCGTATTTTGTTTAAGATACAAACCCCGATGTCGGACAGTGAGTTTTTTGTGCTTGAATACCGCAAAAAGGTTACCGATAAGCTTGCAAATGTGGGCTTTGAAACAAAAATACCGTCCTCCGGCCTTTTAATTTACAGAGTTAATCTCGGCATAAGCGACTTGACGAATATCGGAGGAAAAGATTATATCTACGTTTTCAGACCCGGCGACACCTCGGCAACCGCAAGTGCCGGCAGCATTACCGACGCGGCAATAGACCCGTCGGCAGGCGAAACCTCATACGGCAGTGCGGATATGAAAAAGGGCGTGGGCGATAACACAATTTTTTATTCCGACGGCACAAACAGCGGCATAGCAGTCAGCAATGTGAAATACAGCGAAGACCTCTCTAAGATAAGCTTTCATGTGGATTTGCCGAACTACTCCTCGCTCGGTCTTTGGGACGGCGTAGGCTCATTATCTGTCACAAATGCCTCAACCGCACAGAGCGCAATTGACGAGAGCGGAAATATATATGTCTGCACTTCGAGAACGGCGGATTGGAACACCCAAACAGAGGTCTATTGCTATAACGGAGAAAGTTGGAGCCTTGCCGCGCCTGCCCTCAGCGGAGTTTACAGCGCGCAAATACATGTTTGGAAAAACGAACTTTATATGGTTTATCAAAACAAAAACGGCTACACTTGCATTGCAAAGCTTAAAAACAAGGCATGGACAGCGGTTGTGACAGACAACACGGCGCAGTACCCAAACAACGCGCAGCTTTTCTCTTCGGGTGATAAACTCTACTGCGCGTGGGCTAAGGACGGCACAACGCTTGTAATAAAAGAGGTTTCGGGTTCGTCTTTTAAGGCTGTGGATTCTTCTCTTACTTCAAGCTATTTTTCAAACCCGTGCCTTGCCGCAAGCGGAAATTACATCTATGTGCTTTACAGTGATTTTGTGTTCGGCAATTCATCCGCGAATTATTCAAAAATAAAAAGATATAACATTTCTCTTTCTTCTTGGGAAAATGTGAATACAGGTCAGCTTGTCGCATCGTCTAATCTGCACAAACTGGTTGCGGCTGACGGTGAAGTTTATGCCGTTACGGGAGCCTCGGGTCAAACGCCGCTGCTTATAAAGGTATCTGAAAACGGAAGCGCCGAAAAAAGAGAGATAAACACCTCAATCGGCAACTATATAAGTCTCGGTCTTGATGTCAGCGGGAGCGGAACGGTTTGTGTGGGCGTTTTCAGCGCACAGGGCAACGCCGAAGTGTATTACTATGACGGCGGCGTGCAAAAGCAGCTCGGCAGCAGCCCTTGCAACGCGAGCCAAAGCGCGGATCTTTTAGTTTTCGGCAAATCGGTTTATGTAACATCTGTGGCAGATACCTCGGGCATACTTGCGGTCAGAACAAAGGATTTGCCGCAAAAGGCGGCTCCGCGGCTTCTCGCACGCGACGGAACAAACATAGAGATAAAGGACGGCTTGGTTTCGGGTCTTCCGCAAAAAGCGGAAAAGCTTGAATTGTATGTTTCTGTCACCGAAGGCGGTTATTATGAATATGAAGAAATAGTAACCGGCGCACGCATAACCGTCTATACGCAGTCAGGCGAAAAAGCAGGGGAGTATTACATGGTTATTTTCGGCGATGTGAACTCTGACGGAGTATGCGACGGCGAGGACAGTGTGATTATAAACGCCGTTACAAGCGGTATTTTGCTACCCGATAAAATAATTTCTTTTGCCGCCGATGCCGACAGGAGCGGAACGGTCGATTCTGCCGATGTCTCGGCAGCGGTAAATTCGGGGCTTGCGGCGTAAATAGACAAAAATTAAGACTGTATCATTCCATAAAGGCTTGATACAGTCTTTTTGCATTCATTTTTAACCTAAAATTTCTGCCGCGACTTTTGCGGATTCGGTTGCGTCCGAAACATAGAAGTCCGCACCGACCATATCGGCATATTCTTTGTTTAGCACCGCGCCGCCGACCATAACTTTACATTCCGCACCGGCTTCGCGCAGAGCCTTTATCGTCTGCGCCATGGATTTGACCGTTGTTGTCATCAGTGCGCTCAGACCGACGAGCTTCACGTTTTCGTTTATAACCGCGTCAACCACGGCTTTCGGGTCAACGTCCTTGCCGAGGTCAATCACATTGTAGCCGTAATTTTCGAGCAGCATTTTAACAATATTTTTGCCTATATCGTGTATGTCTCCCTTTACGGTTGCAAGCACGATTTTTCCCTTTGTGGGCGCGGTTGAGCCCATAAATTCTTTGATTGCGGCAAAGCCGTTTTTAACCGTCTGCGCAGACGCCATGAGCTGAGGCAAAAACATTGAGCCGCTTTCAAAACAGCCGCCGACAGTGTCAAGCGCAGGGATAAAATAGTTGTTGATTATATCAATCGGGTCTTCTGTTTTTAAAAGCGTCTTTACCGCTGCTTCGGCAAGATTTTTTCTGCCGCCTATGATGATTGCCTTAATATCGGTCTCTTCTTTTTCCTGCACCGTGGGGGTTTCTTTTACTGCGGCAAATTTTTTGATGAAATTTTCGCCTGCCGTGTCCTCATTGTTTATGACCTTATGGGCGGCGACGATTTCCATATATTTTTTAGAGAGAGGATTTAAAATCGGCATATCAAGCCCTGCACCGAAAGCCTCTGCCAAAAATGCGGAGTTGATGGCTTCTCTGTTCGGCATACCGAATGACACGTTGCTGACGCCGAGAACCGTTTTTACTCCGAGCTTTTCTTTAACCAAAGTGACGGCTTTGAGCGTTTCTGTTACCATGCTTTGGTTGGTAGAAACGGTGAGCACAAGGCAGTCAACTATAATATCGTCTCTTGAAATACCGATTTTTTCCGCTTCGTTAATTATCTTTTCGGCAACCGCGAGCCTGTCCGCCGCAGTTGGGGGGATTCCTTTTTCATCAAGCGCGAGCGCAACAATGCCCGTGCCGTATTTTTTTGCTATCGGCAAAATATTTTTCAGGCTCTCTTTTGAGCCGTTGACCGAGTTTATAATCGGCTTGCCGTTATATATTCTCACTGCCTGCTCAACGGCTTTTGGGTCGGAGGAATCTATCTGAAGCGGCAGGGGAGTTGCCGCCTGAATTTCTCTGACAAGCTTTTTTAAGGTTTCTGTTTCGTCTATTTCGGGCAATCCTGCGTTGACGTCAAGAATATCCGCTCCTGCCTCTTGCTGGTCTATTGCCTCGTTTATAACATAGTCATAGTTCTTTTCTCTGAGAGCCTCTTTGAGTTTCTTTTTGCCCGTAGGGTTAATTCTCTCGCCTATAACGGCTATTGACGAATTTTTAAGCTCAACCGTTGTGCGGCCGCCCGTGAAAGCGGTGTATGACGGCGTCTTTAATTTTGTGGGTTTTGGGTTTTTAAGAATATTTTTGAGCGCGGCAATGTGCTCGGGTGTTGTGCCGCAGCAGCCGCCGAGAATCAAAACACCCGCGTCAGCCATTTCTTTGCAGGCCGCCGCAAATTCATCGGGGGTGATTTTATATACCGTCTCACCGTTTTCTATTGACGGTAAGCCTGCGTTCGGTTGAACAATCATCGGCACTTTGGCGTATTTCAGCATTTCTTTAACCGTCGGCAGCAGCTCTTTCGGGCCGAGCGAGCAGTTTACGCCGAGTGCGTCAACGCCGAAGGACGAGAGTGCGACCGCCGCTGTTTTTGCGTCCGTGCCGAGAAAAGTTCTGCCGTCGCTCTCAAAGGTCATGGTGGCAGCTATAGGTAAATCGGAGTTCTCTTTTGCCGCAAGAATTGCCGCTTTGATTTCGAGTAAATCCGACATGGTTTCTATTATTATGAGGTCTGCGCCTGCCTCTGCACCGAATTTTACCTGCGAAGCAAAAATGTCATATGCCTCTTCAAAGGTGAGCGAGCCTATGGGCTCAAGCAAAGCGCCGATAGGACCTATATCGAGTGCCGCATATTTTGCGCCGGAGCGCTTGACCGCAGCTATTCCGGCTTTTATGACTTCTTCGACCTTTTCATCGCTGCCGAGTTTTTTTCTGTTTGCGCCGAAGGTGTTTGCGGTTATTATGTCGGAGCCTGCGTCAACAAATTTTTTGTGTATCGCGGTTACAATATCGGGGTGAGTGAGGTTAAAGCTTTCCGGCAGCTCTCCTGATTTTAAGCCGCTTTTTTGCAGCATGGTGCCCATGCCGCCGTCCGTTATATAGAATCTGTCTGATTTGAACATTTGCCGTCGCCTCTCATTTTGCATTTGTCTTTCATATTGCAGCTTTCGCATCCGCGAGCTGTTCCTTTGGACGGATTTTTAAACACGCCTATAAGAGCTGTTATGCTCTTTCTCGGCAAAAGAATAAAGCTGTCGGTCACCGTAAGACCTATGAGCTTTGTGCAGTTTAAAACAGATATAATATCCGTCTGCCTCTCTATGCTCAAATCGCCGTAGCCGGGGCTGAAACGCGTGTTGATATAAAGACCGTTCTTTCTCATTTCTTCTTTGAGCTTTTTACAGCATACATCTGAAAATTCTTCAATATATGTGTCGCAGACGGCGTCAAAAATCACTGCCTTTTGCATATCTTTTTTTTGAAGAATATTGAGCTGCCTCTCGGCCTCCGCACCGAGCGTTGCGGCAAAAAGTATGCACCTAAAAGAGCCGTCCAAATGATTTTCAATGTCATTTCCGCCAAAGACTGCGTCGGTACCCTTGAGCTTTATGCCGTCGGGGCAATTTTCTGTATCAAATATGCCGTGGATTTCTTTGGGGCTTAAAACACTGTCTGCCAAAAGAATCATTTCGTCTATGCACCTGTCGGTTCCTTCATCGGGCTCTTTACCCGAATAGCCGAGGTATCTTAAAACTTCTTCTTTATTTATTTTAAGCGACGAAATATCCATCTTTTTCTCCATTCATTGTTATTCGCCGACGTGACGAAGCTGCGCGGCAATTTCGGGGTGATTCATAGTGTAAATGTGGATGCCCTCTGCGCCGTTCTTTTTAAGGTCAAAAATCTGCTTTGCGGCATAATCTATGCCTGCCTGCTTTAGTGATGCGGGGTCGTTTTCGTATTTATTGAGGATCGTAATTATATCTC
Organism: uncultured Ruminococcus sp.; assembly: GCA_900539465.1. GTDB lineage: Bacteria > Bacillota > Clostridia > Oscillospirales > Acutalibacteraceae > CAG-488. The sequence goes on from UQCF01000005.1 coordinate 108,017, forward strand.
TGGGCAAAGCCGCGCCGCACATAAATATCATTCTCATAACCTGATTTTTTGAGAGAATAGGCATTATTCCGGCAGAAACGGGTTTTGTAATGCCGTGACGTGCAGCTCTCTCGGTGAATTTGTAATAAGACGGGTTATCAAAAAAGAGCTGACTTAAAAAGAAGTCCGCACCGGCAGCCTCTTTTTCTTTCATATATTCCGTGTCAAGCTCCTGATCCTCACAGCTTACATGACCCTCCGGGTAGCACGCCGCACCTACGCAAAGACCCTTTCCTTTAAGCAGGGGAATAAGCTCCTTTGCCAAATGAAAATCGGTAGCTGTTTTGCCCTCTACCGGGTCGCCTCTTAAAGCGAGCACGTTTTCGATGCCGGAGTCGATTATAGATTTTATAACGCTCTCAACCTCCGCTTTGTCGGAGTTTACGCAAGTCATGTGAGATACAGAGTCAACACCGTATTCGTTTTTGATTATCGAGGCAAGCTCTATTGTTTTGCGGCTGTTTCCGCCGCCGCCTGCCGAGTATGTGACGCTGATAAAATCAGGCTCAAGAACTTTGAGTTCGTTCAAAATTTTGCGAACCGAATCCGGGTCGAATTCGCCCTTAGGAGGGAATATCTCAAATGACACCGGGCATTTATTTTTATATTTCTCTTTAACAAACATATTTTTCACTCCGTTTAATTAAGTATTGCCGTACGCCTTTTTATACTGCTGAATATAAAAATTTTGCAGCCATTCGGCGTTTTTCTTTATATCAAAATTTGCTTTAACCATATCTTCATATCGGTCTTTGCGTTCATACCCGTTTTGAAGTACGGATATTTTCTCTGCCCATTCTTTTGCGCTTTTTTTTAGCGAGAGCACCGAGACATCACTTGTTATTATGCACTGTGAGGGAACAGCGTCCGATATAAAGCATTTTATGCCGGAGGACTGCGCCTCTACCATAGTGACGGGCAAACCCTCATACAGCGACGGAAACAGAAACACATCCGAAGCGCTTACAAGCGAATCTATATCGCTTCTCATACCGAGAAATTTTATACTGTCCGAGAGCGCGAGCCGCTCCGCCTTTTCTTTGGTTTCGCCAAGCAAATCCCCCGTGCCTGCGAGTAAAAGAACCGCATTGGGGCAAATGGCTTTAAGCTCTTTAAAAATATCAAGAATAAAAGTGTGGTTTTTTTGCGGATTAAATCTGCCGACATTCAGAATTGTGAATTTATCACCCAAAGAAAGTTCTGCTCTCGTCTTTTGCCTTTTCTCTTCGTCAAATCTGAATTTTTGTGCGTCAACGGCATTGTTCATCATAATAAACTTGTCTTTGTTCTCTTTGCCGTAGAGCCATAATCCGGCTTCTTCGCCGCACACAAACAAAAAATCGGAATATGGCAGCATTTTCTTTTTGAAATAGTCTCTGAAAATGAGCTGAGCCTTTTCTTTTATATTCATGCTTTCTCTCACGGGGGCATTGTGGGCATGGCATATTTTGACCTTAACACCGTGCTTCTGCGCTTCGATAAATGCAAAACAGCCGAGCTCCGACATGTGCGAATGTATTATTTTGTACTCGGGGTGTTCGTCAAAAAAGACTTTGAGCATATTTTTATATTTTGCGAAATTTTGCGGATATATGGGGCACATTCGATAAATTCTGCCGCCCATGGCTTCGATTTCATCGTCATATGCGCCTCTCTCGGTGCGGTGAACCATAAAGTCAAACTGAATCTTGCTTTTATCAACATTGCGGTAATAATTCATTACCATGGTTTCCGCTCCGCCGCGGTTCATTATTGTAAAAAGGTTTAAAATTCTTATCGGCTCGCTCATAAACATCACCAAATAAAAGTATATATTATTTTTCCTGCTTTTTCAATAGGTTTATATGCCGAATTTAGCACACGGGCACGGCAAAAAAACATCAATATTTAACACTTGATTTAAGTATGATAACGCGATATTATATAATCAAATAATATATGGGAGTGATCTTATGAAGGTATATAAAGGCAAAATAATAACCTGTGACAGTAAAAACACCGTTGCACGGTATCTTGTTGAAGACGGCGGAAAAATCGCTTTCGTCGGCGATGATTTGCCTGCAAAATATATGGGTGAAAATCCTGTTTTGCTCGGCGACGGCGCACTTATACCGTCGTTTGCAGATACCCATATACATTTTGCGAGCTTTGCGACGTTCCATTCCGGGCTCAATGTTATGAATGCGCGCAGCAGTGCCGAAATTCTCACTATGCTTAAAGAGCACGTTAAAAAGACCGATGAAAAGCTTGTTATCGGCTTCGGCGCTTCGCCGTATTCCGTCAGCGACGGGCATTTGGTTACCAAAAGTCAGCTTGATGAGGTATGCCCCGATAAGCCGTTGTTTATGGTGAAATACGACGGTCATGCCTGCGTTGTGAACTCCGCGCTTTTAGAAAAAGTTAAAGATAAAGTCGCGCCTCTGCGCGGATACCATGAAGATACGGGCGAGATGAATCAGGAGGCTTTCTTTGCCGTTTCGGATTATGTCACAAATTCGCTCTCACCCGTGAGCCTTGTCAAAAATATGCAAAAAGCGGCAGACTACATGGCAGGCAAGGGTATAGGAATTATACACACCGTCAGCGGAGTAGGCTTTGCGCGGGATCTTGACGTTGACCTTGAGAGATGGGTTGGCAGAGGCTTTGATAACGGTATGCAGCTCAGAGTTTTCTTTCAGACTATGGATGTGCAAAAGGCTCTCAAACGCAAATTGCCGCGAATAGGCGGCTGCTTTGCCTGTGCGCTTGACGGCTGCTTCGGCTCTGCGGACGCGGCACTTATTTCTCCTTATGAGGGTACGGAAGATTGCGGAGTTTTATATTACAGCGACGAAAAGGTTACGGAATTTTGCAAAAAAGCAAACCGTGCCGGACTTCAGATAGAGATGCACGCCATAGGTGACGCAGCGTTCCGCCAGGCAACGCACGCCCTTAAAGCGGCTCTTGACGATTACCCGAGAAAGGATCACCGCCACGCAATAATTCATGCCTGCCTGCCGACGCAGGAGGGCATAGATATTTGCAGAGAGTATAATATCCTTTTGCCTGTTCAGTCCGCATTTATTAACTGGCCGCAGGAGCCGGACGAATACCTCGAAAAAATACTCGGTGAAAGAAGCGAGCGTCTCAACCCTTTGAGGAGCTTTGCCGACAACAACATTGTTTTGAGTGCAGGCTCGGATGCGCCGTGCACCGACCCGGACCCGATAATGTGGATATACAAGGCATGCAACCACAGCGTTCCGTCACAGTCGCTGAGCGTTTATGAGGCATTGAGAATGTGTACATATAACGGTTATTACGCAAGCTTTGACGAAAAAGAGCGCGGCAGCCTGGAGGAAGGCAAAATCGCGGATATGGTCATTCTTTCAAAAGACCCTTATTCCGTGCCGAAAGAGGAGCTTAAAGATATTGAGGTCAAACAGCTTTTCCTCGGCGGAGAAAAATACAAGCCTGTTTCAAAGGGAGCGGTTTCGCATTTGTTAAAGGGTATGACAAACTCAAAGTGTAAAATATAAAAAGCTTGGGGCTGACGTCTTTTATCGTCAGCCCCAAGCTTTAAAAGGTGATTATCAACCGAATAAAAACTCAAGTATTGCTTTGTAAATGGTTATGAAGAAGTAGCCGATTCTCGAAACTACCTTTACCTCAACCTCCGCCGTTGCGCCGGATATAGGCTCTGTAACGGTGAGAGTTGTTTTGCCGAGCTTGTGACCGCGAACCATGATGGAGCCGCTTTCTTTGTCATACTCCGCACTCGCAATGGCGTCTTTCGGCACGGTGGATACGATTATTTGAAAATGGAATTCATGTTAGTCTTGAAAATTATGCTTTTTATTTAAATATGCATTTACAAACCCGTTTGCCTTTTCTTTACTCATGACTTCATGATAGGATGCGATTGATAAGTTGTCGCATATTATACCGTTAGCCGTTATTGAGTATTCACAATACGGAGCATCAATTACCGAATATGTTTCATGAAGCATTTGATTATATTCTCTTACGTTATCTAAAGCCTCTTGCCGTTCTTCAACAGGATATGCAGATGGGTTATATAATTTATCAAAATTTTGCACTTCATTTACCTTAAATGATTTGCTAAGCGTCAATTTATTGTTCTTGAATTCCCAAACATCTTGAGACCATTTGTTTCGCCAAAAATACCCGGCAGAATATGGACCGGAGTTCAGGGGTTCGTCAAAGCAGTCTTTATCAAGCATCCCTGAAATATAAACAGTTTTTTTTGTGTTATTATCTCTATAGGGAATAATTGTGTTTTCAGGGGCAGGTGAATTATTTCCATCGATATATTTTGTAACATATTGCGTTCCATCCCAATATGCATATGAAGTGCATCCGCAGCCTCCTCCGCCAGCGGAAATAAAGTACAATATTATTTCAGGGATTTGGTCTTCGTTCATATCTATGAGTTCAAAACAAAGAAAATCACTTTGTATTATTTTTTCTAATTTTGCATACTTTGGTAAATTATAAATATAATCTATCAATGAACTTTTCCAATCAGCAGAATCGTCTTTAGTGGTGGATGCTGTTGTGTCAGATGTGGAATTTGTAATAATATCATTTATATTCTTCATCTCTCCATTATTTTTTTTATAATTTGATTCCATAGCTTCAAAGCTATCGAAATTTTTACTTTCAGCTGCTCTGTAGAACAAATTTAGTCTTGCACAAATATTATTAATTTGATCGTCGAAAACATCTGTTTTATTTACTTTTTGCGAGAGCTTGTTTCCTGACTCGAAACCATGTTTTTCAGCAAGCAACATAAAAATTGCACTTCGACGAAAATATTCTGACTGCTGTGTCGTAGCACCTGAATCATCATATAACGACTCATATCTTTCGTTAAGAACACGCTCTACATCTCCTTCAAGAAGTACATTGTAAGACGTATCATCAACTAAATCAAAACCAAGTGCTTTAAACGCAATATTTACTACTTTTATTACTTTTAAATATGGAGCAACCACAGGAATCTTATCTATAATTTTTTGGGGTATTGAATTATATAACTCTTCTCCAATTTTAGTTGCAATACCTGTACCAAAATCCTTACCATATTTCGAATATGTAATTTTAAACGCTTGGTACACAGGAGTGTCTATATTGAGCACCTCGGTGTCTAATGAATTGTTATACTCCTCTAACATTTTTTGATGATCTTCCGTCATATTTATCATCTTTAACATATATTCAGTATAACTGTTTACTTTTGATAAACCTGATAATATATTGCTCCACTGCTTTACATCAATTTTTAATTCGTCAAAAAGATGTAATTCTGATATTTTTTTATTCTCCTCCAGCAAGTCACAACCATCTTTTACTACTGAAACAATTTTTTTTGATTTTGAAATAAGAATATCAGCTTTGTTAACAATATCTGAAGCCATTGATACTCTCTTTTCAAATGTGTTATCATCTTTTTGAGTCTCAATATATTCTGACATGTCAGATATACTTTCCTCTACTATTTTTTTGTAAATATCGACATTGCCATTGCTCTGAAAAAAATCAAGATTTTGTAGTTTAAGATTAAAAACTGTTGAACTAAATCTCATTGTTATTGCATATGCATAATATGATTTCTCACAATTGGCAAAAATATCTCCAACGATATGTGTGTATCCAAATATATATTTATAATTATTAAACATATAAGCGGCATCTGCAATAGATACACCACTGTTCTTTATATATAATTTATTCTCTCTAACTTCTATACGCGCTTTAAGAAATGAACATACTTGGTCTATAGGCAAATAATAATCCTCATTATATCGAATTACATTATGAATATCATATGTCCGTGATGACTTAATCATTTTAGCGGTCATCTTTTTATTTTCAAAATCAATTTTAAGATTAGAAAGTGATAATTTGAACTGTTGTCCCTCACGCACAAAAGCCGAATTATCTTTATCGAAATAATAAAGTGTATAACTTTCAAAGAAACCAGTTTTAGCGTATAAATATTTGCCATCAGAAAAAAACGGTTCTTCCCGTAATACTTCTTTTCCATTGCCATCATAGGAAACAACTGTACAGAGCACAAATTTCGCTTTATCCTCTGCCTTGATCATAACAGCTGTAGATGCAATTATTGTAATCACTAATATAACTGATATTATTTTTTTTATTATTTTCACTTTATATCACCCATTTTTATTTCTCTGACAGTGAGTTAACTTTGTTCATTGAATAAGAATATGCATATCCAAACATTGCATCAACAAATTCATCATTAAATTCAACAAATTCCTTACCATCCACTTTGACAACTGTCAATTCTATATCCGTGGTTTTTATGTCCGATGAATTTACAAACTCTAACAACTTTTCATCAATTTCCTTATCAGAAATTTTTCGATCAATGCCATTCTCATATTCTTTTATTTTGTCCAAAATATATGGTGATGAGACTTCAACTGTTACTGTATAATGATTATTTCCATTATTCTTGATGTTTTTCACTTTAAAAGAAGATTTAGATTTAAGTGCTTCATAAAATATAGGAGTTTTTGCATCTGTAGATTCAACATTCCACGATTGTTCAATAACGTTCTGCATATTAGGAATTTCCGAATTTTTTTTACTTAATAAAATTAAAATAAGTGTTATCATCAATAGCAAGATTGATAATAACATAGTAATCGCAATAATTTTTGAACATTTTTTTGTTTTCAACATTTTATTGTTTCCTCTTTATTAGCTTTTTCTTAAATCATATTTTCTACAAAATAATGAATACAACCGGAAAACATTTCACTGCAACTTGAATTATAGAACTCTCAATATTTAAATAAATAAAAATAAGCTCACAATAATTCTGACCATTGTCGTAGTAATTGATATAGTCTTTCAAGTAACTATAATAAACTTGTCATATGAATTTGTATAAGTTGATTGCATGATTTACTTATACAAATTCATATTTTAAGCATAAAATACTAGATTTTTATGTTAAGCGTAGTCAAAGATATAAATGAGCACTTGCAAAACAGACTTTATATTGTCTGCTGATTTTTATCATTTTATTTTTAAAAGGTGATTATCAACCGAATAAAAACTCAAGTATTGCTTTGTAAATGGTTATGAAGAAGTAGCCGATTCTCGAAACTACCTTTACCTCAACCTCCGCCGTTGCGCCGGATATAGGCTCTGTAACGGTGAGAGTTGTTTTGCCGAGCTTGTGACCGCGAACCATGATGGAGCCGCTTTCTTTGTCATACTCCGCACTCGCAATGCGGCTGTTGCCCATTGTAAGCTCAAGTGTTTCGTAGTTATATCTTGAACCGAGGGGATAAACCGCAACTTCAAACAGGGATTCCTCGCCCTTTATCATAAGAATATCATCAAGCTCAATAACCTCGGGGAGTATGCCTGAGCCGTCAACGATATTTATATCCGCAGTGGGCTTGCTTTCGTCAAGCGTCAAATACGGTATGACGAGATAAATCTCTCCCTTTTCGAGTATCTGCGTATAATCGAGAGTTTCAAGGGGTGAATAGTCACAGGTATTGATGTTGCCGAAGCCGTCCATTACAATGAGCGTGCCGTCGGGATGTGACCAGAAGTTATACTGCATAGTCTCTTGAGGGATTATATAAAAGCAGTTATCAAACAAGCCGCTGTGCTCATCGCTGTAAGTGAAAACCTCGCCGATGTCGCGCTTTTGAATGTTTGATTTTTTGATGCAGATTTCAACTTTTGCATCGGGGATTGCGGAATCAGACCTGTATTCATCCGACATATCGCCGAATTCATTGTCAAAGGTATTGAGTATTTCTACAGATAATTTTATGCCCTTTTTGGCGGGGAAGATATCCGCACCGTCGAGATAGTCAAGATCCTCTTCGCCGGTCGAAAGAAGTTCAACGTATCCGAATAAGTTTTCGTCACTTGAAACAGAAATGTCCGCCGCGGTGCTTGCACCGCTGAGAAGCTTTGCGCTGATTTCGTAAATTGCGTCGCTGTCGGGTGTGAAGGTGAATGTTTTGGCATCTGCTCCCACTATTTCGGTGTAAGTTTTGCCGAGCTGCATTTCTTCATTTGCCGCCGAGGCAAAAACGGTGAAGGAACAGAGCATAACCGCGACCATGATGATGCTGATGATTTTTTTCATATCTTATACCCCTTTCTTTTTTAGCTGTTCAAATCTTTTGAACAACTTTATAATTTATTTATACAATACATAGTTTCTTGTGTCAATATAAAATCAATATAAACTTCGGATATTTGCTCAAATTCGGCTTTATAAAATAAAGCTGCTGCCGACCGCACAGCAGAGCGCCGGATATTTTTTGGGACTTATGATAAGTTTTTCGCCGTTTATAAATGTAACGTATTTGCCGTTAAAGCTTTTAAGCATATTTATATTTATCAGGTATGAGCGGTGTATTCTGAAAAAAGAAAGGTCTGCAAGCTCCTTTTCATAATATGAGATTGAAAACAGAGAATACAGCTCTTTCGCCTGTGTATGTATTGATGTGCTTTTCTTTGCCGCCTCAATATAATAAATTTTATCTGCGGGAACAAAATCAAGCTCTTTTTTTAATCTGATTGCCAAGTTGCCGCAAAATCGGCTTTTAAAGATATAGTTATCTATGGCTCGGCAAAGCTTTTCTGCATTTATCGGTACAGTCAATGAGGTTAAGGCGTCCACTTCAAAGGTCTTACACGCCAACGCTATTGTATCCGAAACAAAAATAAATGCTTTTTGCTTTTTATAGATATTTTTAATGCTTTGAGCTTTTTTTAGTCCGTCGGTTTGATTTTTGCGGCAGTCAAAAATAAAAATGTCGTATTCATCGGCAAAGCTTAAAATATCGTCGCGGATTTTAAAGCATCGGCAAAAAATTTGCAAGCGGCGTTTTTCACCGTATTCGCATATTGTTTCATAAACAGATTCCGACAGTTTGTTTTCACTTATACATATGGCTATTTTTATAAAAATCCCCCCTCGGCTTTTGCTGCATATATGAGCGGTAAAAGCCCTGTTACTACTGAGTTTAGCATCTGAAAAGCACAAGTCAAGCATAAAAACCGTCAAACTGAAAAAAAGACAAATTCGTACCGCCAAAGCTCCATTTCATACCGCATAGAGCAAGACTCATTACAGATTTCAACTTTTCTTAACAAACCTTAAAGCTTTTAAAAAGAGTAGAAAAAACAAGCAGGCAGTGCTATACTGTACCGTAGTTTGATTGAGGAAAGGAGGATGAACGTGAACACCGAAGCAAAAATTTTGGTTGTGGACGATGACCCCGAAATCAGAGAACTTTTAGGCATAATATTAAAAAACAGCGGATACGAAGTGCTTAAAGCGGAGAACGGCGAGCAGGCCGTGGCTACGCTCTCAAACAACCGCGATATAGATTTGATAATCCTCGATATAATGATGCCGGAGATGTCGGGAACACAGGCTTGCAAGGTTATCCGCTCATTTTCTTCCGTACCGATTCTGTTCCTCACCGCAAAAACAAAAGATTCGGATAAAGAAGAGGCTTTTATCGGCGGCGGCGACGATTTTCTTACAAAGCCTTTTGTTCAGCCGGACCTTTTAAGAAAAGTGAAATCACTCATACGCAGATATAAAATATATAAGGGTAAGGGCGAGAACGGTCAAAACTCCGCGGCAGTTGTGATTGACAATGTTGTTATAGATACCGGCAGAAGAATAATTTATAAAGATAATGAAAAAGTAAAAATGACCGATAAAGAGACGGATCTTCTCATGTTCCTTATAAAAAACAGAGGAAAACCGTGGAAGATAGAGGAACTTTATGAAAACGTATGGAACGAAAAGTTCTTTCCGTCATCCTCCAACACAATAATGGTGCATATTTTGCGCCTCAGACAAAAAATAGAAAACAACCCGGCACAGCCGACAATAATAAGAACAATATACGGAAAGGGGTATCAGATTGACTGATAAAACATCAAAACTCAATTCCGTAAGATTTAAAATGCTTGCCTTTGTTTTTGCCGCACTTGTTATCGGTGTTCTTGTGGTGATAGGCATAAACAAAATCACAGAGAACTATGTTTCGAATGTGTATTTGGAAGAGGATGCCACAATCAAGCGCGATAAAGAAAATATAGAGCTTTTTAAAGAATTCGTATCGAAAAACGGCGTAGCGTCAACCGATACTGAAAAAATATCAGAGTTTATGGACGGTAAAACCTATCTTTATATGATTATTTACAATCAGAATAACGATACGGTCATATATGAGTCCGGCTGGTGGGATGAAGAAAACGAGGACAGCAACGACACGCAGGAGTTTTATACCGAAGAGGCAAGCGACAACACTAAAACCATTGCGGGCAAAGTCAGCAATGCTGCCGCAGATTCCGACGAGGACGACACCGCTTCCGAAGCGGAGGCTACAACCTATGTCGGTGTGAATGAATTCCCCGTAAAGTTCAGTGACCGAACCTGCAAAGTCGCAGTGGTTGATTTTTCGGAAGAAAAAATTATAAATACCGTTAAAGTCATATCCATAACGCTTACTGCGGCAATATTCTTCATTGTGGTGTTTATATACAGCTCGCATATTACAAAAAGAATAAGAGAGCTCTCGGAAGAGGTTGTCAGAGTAGAAAACGCTGACATAAACAGTGCAATAAACATTAAGGGTAAGGACGAAATTGCAATGCTGGCAAAAAATGTTGACAGCATGAGAAATAAAATTATAGAGCAGATGCGTAATGAGCAGATAGTGTGGAAAGCAAACAGCGACCTTGTCACCGCCATGTCGCACGATATAAGAACGCCGCTGACGGTGCTCACGGGTTATCTGAATCTGCTCAAGCAGGGCGAATATTCCGCCAAAGAAGATATGGACGGCTATATTGATATATGCTATGAGAAGGCAATACAGCTAAAAGAGCTTTCGGATAAGCTTTTCAGATATTTTTATGTTTTCGGCAATTCGGAGGAAAAGCTTGAAACCGAAAAATATAATGCGTCAATGCTGTTTAACCAGGTGGTGGGCGAATATGCCTTTCTGCTAAACGAAAAGGGCTATAACATAAAGCTCCCCGATATTTTGCCGGAATACAGCATTGAAACAAATGCTCTTTATTTAAACAGACTGTTCGGCAATATTTTCTCCAACATAGAAAAATATGCCGATAAATCATCACCGATAGAAATTTCGGCAGAGTATAAAGACGAATGCTTGATTTATACCGTTCAAAACAGCATAAATCAGGATGCCGGCAAAAAAGAAAGCACTGGTATCGGGCTTCTTTCGTGCAAAAAGATTGCAAAACAAATTGGATGTTCCTTTGAAACTATTGACAAAGGGGATACTTTTAATGTAGAATTAACATTTGTGATATCAAAAGATGAACCTGAACAGGGCTGTTGATTTTGGAAATGGGATGTGTAGTATGCAAAAAAATGTATTAGACTGGCTCGAAAGCTCAGCAAAAATTTGCCCGGATAAAGCAGTATATGAAGATGAAAACGGCAAATTGACTTTTTCGCAGGTTTTGAGCATTGCACAGTCAATAGGCACCGCGTTGGCAGAACTTGTGGGCTTCGGCGAGCCCGTCGCCGTTCTTTCCGGCAGAAACATATATACTCCGGCGGCATTTTTGGGTATTGTTTACAGCGGAGCTTTTTACGCACCTCTTGACAGTACGGTGCCGGAATACAGATTAAACAAAATTCTTTCTAATTTAAAAGCCAAATATCTTGTGACGGATCGTGAACACGAGGCTCTTGCAAAACGTCTTGATTTTGACGGAGAAATCCTCTTTATCGATGAGCTTGAAAAGACCGCTGCAGATTTTAAAAAGCTGCAAGCCATAAGAAAAAGAGCAAAATGCACAGACCCGCTCTATGTTATATTTACCTCCGGTTCCTCCGGCAACCCCAAAGGGGTTATCACGTCTCACGAATCGCTGATTTGCTATATTAACGCCTACTGCTCGGTTATGGGTATTGACGAAAACGACAGGCTCGGCAATCAGTCACCGCTTGATTATATCGCGGCAATCAGGGATATTTATATTCCGCTCAAATGCCGCGCAGCGATGTATATAATCCCGAAGCAGTATTTTGCAATTCCGGTAAAGCTTTTTGACATATTAAACGAGGCTAAAATAACCTCAATCGGCTGGAGCGTTTCCGCGCTTACACTGCCGACGGCAATGGGCGCATTTGACCACAGTGTTCCGCAGTATCTTAAAAAGGTATGCTTTTCGGGTTCGGTTATGCCGTGCAAGTGCCTGAGAGTGTGGCAGGATAATTTACCCGATACCTTGTTCGTCAACCAGTACGGACCTACCGAGGCAACCGCTTCCTGCACATATTATGTAGTCAAAGATAAGGTGAGCGATACCGACGTTTTGCCGATAGGCGAGCCTTATGACAATTACAGTGTATTTCTTCTCTGCGAAGACGGCACGGCAGCTCCCAAGGGTGAGATAGGCGAAATTTGCGTCAGCGGACCGATACTTGCACTCGGATATTACAATGATCCGGAGCGCACAAAACAAGCGTTCATTCAAAATCCGCTTAATTCTTCTTACAGAGAGATAATATATAAAACGGGCGACCTTGCCCTCGTTCGTGAGGACGGACTTTTGGAGTTCCACGGCAGAAAAGACAGACAGATAAAGCACCTTGGTCACCGCGTTGAGCTTGATGAAATCGAGGATGCGGCAAAATCCATGGCAGGCGTTCACGACTGCGCCGCGCTTTATAATTTTGAAAAAGAGCAGCTTTTGCTTTGCTACACGGGCGAGAGTGAGCCTAAAGAAATTTCGGTTTATCTTCGCAAAAAAATCCCGGGATTTATGGTTCCGAGAAAGATATATAAATTGGACGAATTGCCGCGCCTTGCAAACGGCAAAACAGATATGCAATCTTTAAAATCAAATTATATAAAGAACTAATGGGAGGAAACTAAAATGAAAGACGAACTTATGGAAATTTTGACAGAAATCAGACCCGATGTGGACTTTGAAAATGAAACATCGCTTATTGACGACGGTATCCTTGATTCTATGGACATCGTATCTCTCGTAGGTGAGCTTGACGACGCTTTTGACGTTACCGTAGGCGTAGAGAATCTTCTGCCCGAAAACTTCAATTCCGTTGACGCAATGGTAAAGCTCATTGAAAGACTTCAGGACGAGGGCTGAAAAATGGCTATAAATGAAGCATATGAAAACATCATAAATTCAGGCGATACACCTGCATATGTTTTTGATACGGATAAATTTGCCGCAAGAGCGCAAAAAACAGCTTCTGCGCTCGGTGATAATATTCCTCTTTGCTACTCAATAAAGGCAAATCCTTTTCTTATAAAGCATTTGCCATCATGTGTGCAGTGGCTTGAGGTTTGCAGCCCCGGAGAGCTTACCATATGTGAAAACACAGGCATTGACCTTGGCCGCATAATCTTTTCGGGCGTAAATAAAACTCAAGAAGATGTTGAGCGTGCAATGGCTGACGGCGTAGGCATATTCACCGCAGAGAGTCTTTTACACGCAGAACTTATCAACGATTGCGCCGTTAAAAACGGCAAAACCGTTCCTATAATACTGCGCCTTTCATGCGGCAATCAGTTCGGCATGGACGAGAGTGACATACGCAAAATAATAAGCGGACGCGACGAATACAAAGGGCTTGATATAAAGGGTCTTCACTATTATACGGGCACACAAAAGAAAAAGGCCGCTATTATAAGAGATGAACTTGCCGTTCTTGAAGACCTTATCGAATCTCTTAAAAAAGACTACGGCTTTTGCACCGACCATGTTGAGTACGGTCCGGGTCTTGCGTGCGATTACTTCGGCAAGGAGCCGGAGGAGACGGACATGCTTCTGCTCAGCGAAGCTTCGGAGTACCTCAGAGAGTTTGCACAAAAATATCCTCTCAGCATAGAGATGGGTAGATTTTTGGCATCGGACTGCGGCTCGTATCTCACTAAGATTATGGATACCAAGGTTACTCACGGCATCAATTATGCCATATGTGACGGTGGCATAAACCATTTAAAATATTATGGTCAGACAATGGCAATGCAGGTTCCGCATATCACCGTTTACCGTCCTGTGGGGGATAAGGCAGAGAACTGGTCGCTTTGCGGCAGTCTTTGCACAACGGCAGATGTTTTAGTCAGAAAAGCGGAACTCACAGGTGCCGGTGCAGGATCTGTTTTGGTCTTTGACCGTGCAGGTGCATACTCGGTAACCGAGGGACTGGCTCTGTTTTTGAGCAGACCCATGCCCAATATTTATATTTATTCCGAAAACGGCGGACTTATAAAGCTTCGCGGTCAGATACTTACAGACCCTTTAAACACACCTAAATTTTAAGGAAATAAAAAAATGACTTTAACATCTATAAAATTTTTTGTTTTTGTAGCCGCAACGGTTTTGGTATATTATATATGCCCAAAAAAATTCAGATGGACAGTTTTACTCGTTGCAAGCTACGCATTTTACGGTATAGTATGCCTTAAATATATGCCGTTTATCGTTTTCACTACCCTGAGCACTTATGCCTGCGGGTTGTGGATAGGCAAAATAGCGCAAAAGGGCTCGGATACGGTAAAAGAGAAAAAAGGCGAGTGGTCGTTCAGCGATAAAAAAGCTTTTAAAGCAAAGGTAAATAAGAAGAAAAGACTTGTTCTCGCACTTGCACTCGTTTTGAATTTCGGTATTCTTGCCGTGCTTAAATACTATAACTTTTTCTCGGGCTCTATTACGGGTCTTCTGCAAAATTTAGGCAGCAGCGCGGAGCTCCCTTTGTTCAAGCTGTTTTTGCCGCTCGGTATTTCTTTCTATACTTTTCAGGCAATGGGATATATTATCGACGTATGCCGCGGCAAAACAAAGGCAGAAAAAAATCCGGCAAAGTTTGCGCTGTTTGTCTCCTTTTTTCCACAGATTATACAGGGGCCTATCAGCATATACAGCGACCTTGCAAAGCAGTTATATGAGCCCCACGCTTTAAAATACGAAAACATAAAATACGGCTTTCAGCTTATTTTGTGGGGATTGTTTAAGAAAATGGTCATTGCCGACAGAGCGGTTGTTCTCATCAACACCGTTTTGTGCGACAAGAGCAATTATTCCGGCACATTTATTTTGATAACGGCGCTGACTTATGCGCTTCAGCTTTATGCCGATTTCTCCGGCGGAATAGATATTTCGCGCGGCGTTGCTCAAATGCTCGGCATAAATCTTGCAGAGAACTTTAAACGTCCGTATTTTTCAAAATCCATCGGCGAATATTGGCGCCGCTGGCATATTACTCTCGGCGCATGGATGAAGAATTATATCTTCTATTCTCTCACGCTTTCGGGCGGATTTTTAAAGCTCGGCAAATGGACTAAAAAACACCTCGGCAAGCACATAGGCAAGGTTTTGCCGGGCAGCATAGCAACATTTGTTGTTTTCCTTGTTATCGGTCTTTGGCACGGCGCAAACTGGAAGTATATCGGCTTCGGCGTATGGAACGGCGCAATTATGTTTGTTTCAAGCCTTTTGGAGCCTGCGTTCAGAAAGTTTACGTCTGCCTTAAAAATCAGAACCGAGTGCCTGAGCTATCGAATTTTCCAAATGATAAGAACATTTATTGTTGTTTTGATAGGCTATTATTTCGATATAGCAGATGGGTTTAAAGACGCTCTTGTTATGATGAAAAATTCGGTTCTCGATTTTCACCCGGGCGAACTTATGAATCTTGCAAAAATTCAATCGCTCGGTCTTGAACATGTCGATTACGGAGTTCTTGCGGTTTCGTCTCTTATTTTGCTTTCTGTGTCACTTCTTCAAGAGAGACATACGACATCCGGCTTGCGTGTTGCAATAGGCAGTCAAAACATCATATTCCAGTGGATTGTTATGCTCTGCGGCATAGCCGCAATTGTGGCTTTCGGTATGTACGGACCGGGAACCAACGCGAGTGAGTTTGTTTATATGCAGTTTTAAAGTTAAAGCCAAAAAGCGGCAGATATTGCCGCTTACGGAGGTATTATGAAAATCAGACATTTTATAAGAATAACGGCATTTGCTGTGGCTGTGGTTTGTATGCTGTCGTTTATGTCGGTATTTTTAAGAGTAAACAACGGCCGAGACGTTATGGGAATTTACAGCTTTTACAAAGAACCGGAAAACAGCATTGACGTTGCCCTTATCGGACCGAGCCAAATATATACCGGCTTTTATTCACCGCTTGCATATAAAGAGTATGGGTTTACAAGTTATGCGTTTTCAACGGCATCAATGCTTTCGTCTCTTTATATTCCGGCAGTAAAAGAAATAAGACGGCTTCAAAATCCCAAGCTGTTTGTGTTTGAGGTTTGGGGTTTCTTTGAGAGTGCGGAGAACGGATACCGCGAAAGTCCGGTGAGACGTGTTATTGACAATATGCCGGATTCTCCGAATAAAAGAGAAATGATTGAGACGATAGTTCCGGAGAAAGAAAGGAATACCTACAAGTATCCGCTTTTAAAATACCACACACAGTGGGAAAATCTTTCGAAATGTATCAGCATACTTAACTCAAAAATAAAAATTTCAAAACGCGGATATTCTCTTACCAAAAACTTTTCTACCATAACAATGAAGGCGAATAAAAACAGTTTTTCAGAGATGAACTACCTTCATTTTTCTGACGAAGCCTTGAATAATATGGAGGTACTTCTCAAATACTGTAAAGATAATAATATTGATGCTTTGTTTGTGAGATCCCCTGATTTAAAAAAGACAGAAGATAAAGAATCTTTTGCAAAGGCCGAAGCACTTATTAAAAGTTACGGCTTTAACTTTTTGAATATGGATCATCATAAAAAAGAAATGGGATTAGTTGATTTTCACGACTATTATAACTATGATCATCTTAATATATACGGTATGCCTAAGATGACCAGATATCTTTCAAATTATATCGTAAGTAATTATGATGTTAAGTCAGAGCATACCGAGCAGGTGAAAAAAGAGTGGGATGAGTGTGCAAAATACACCGATAAGGTTATTGATTATTGCACCAAAATGATTGAACTTAAAAATACACGCGAGTGTTATTTTCCCGATGATTTCAGCACTGTTCCGCAGGCACCGGCTAAAAAAGGCGGTAGAAGTTAAAATGAAAAACGCAGAAAGGGCAAAACTTTCTGCGTTTTAATTTTATAATTATTAAAATACAAATCTTAAAAGTATCATATATATTGCCGTTCCGCCGAATACGCTGAGCAGTGTGTTCTTCTTCCATACATGAAGCAAAACAACACACGCGGCGGCGATAAGCTCCGGCAAGCCGTGCGGCGACTGCACAAAAGATACATTTTTAAAGCAGTATACAACCAGCATACCTATTATCGCATACGGCAATACAGTGCCGAGGTATGAGATGAATTTGGGTCGTTTTCTTCCCTCGGGGAAGAGCACAAACGGCATGAATCTCAGCACAGCCGTAATTCCCGCCATAATGGCTATCTGAATGAGGGCGTAATTGGTTTCAGTCATTGTTTGGCTCCTCCTTTTGCAGTTTCTTTCTGAAGAGTGAAAGGATAAGCGCAATTATTATCATCGACGGAATAATAAAATTATCCGCGCCGAATATCGCAAGGCAGACTATTGAAACCGCGACGCCGATAATTGCCGGCAGGTGCCTCTTTTGAGACATCCATTGGTCAACGAATATGACTATAAACAGTGCCGTCATGGCAAAATCCACACCTTTAAGCTCAAAGGGGAGGAGCGAGCCAAGCAGCGCACCGAGCATACAGCCGCATATCCAATAAATTTGGTCAAAAAGCGTCAAAAGAAAAAAATATTTTTTTGGCTCTGCGCCGTCGGGCACATTGCCGGAGCATACGAGCGAATATGTTTCGTCGGTAAGGCCGAATATCATATACGGCTTTGCCGCGCCCATGCCTTTGTATGTATCAAGCAGCGAGAAGCCGTAAAAAAAGTGGCGTGCGTTTATAAAAAAGGCAATAAATGCAGTTGATATAAGAGAAGCGCCGCCGCTTAAAATATCAACCGCGGCATATTGCAGCGAACCCGAGTACATGGTGAGTGCCATAAGCCCCGCCCACCACAGGCTGTACCCCTTGCTTTGAAGCAGCACGCCAAAGCCTATGCCGAGCGCGAGGTAGCCTGCCATAATCGGTAAACTTGCCTTAAACGCCGCTTTAACTGATTTTTTTAACATATTTTTATAGGATGAGTTTTTTTAAAGCCGCATCCCTTTCCTTTCTTGTTATTTTGCTAAATTTAAGCACCCGATTATTGTAACATATTACAAAATTCAAGTCAATTTGCAGAGCTTGCTTTTTATTTGCCGATTTCTGATTTTTCGTTGATGTTTTATAGCTTTTAATTTTTTTTCTTAAATAGTTTAAATCTATTGACACTTTATTCCCGTTGTGGTAGATTTTTAGCTAAGGCAACGCCTTTATTTTAAATTATCGGAGGACGATTAAGTGATAGTAAAAAGACCCCCAATGGGCTGGAATTCATGGAACACTTTCGGAGAGAACATAAACGAAAAGGTTGTTCTTGAAACAGCGGATTATATTGTTGATAACGGATTTAAAGATCTCGGATACGAGTATGTTATTATAGATGACTGCTGGAGTCTCAGAGAGCGCAACGAAAAGGGTGAAATCGTGCCCGACCCCGAGAAATTCCCTCACGGTATGAAATATGTTGCGGATTATATTCACTCAAAAGGGCTTAAGTTCGGCATGTATTCCTGCGCCGGTTCGCTTACCTGCGCCAGATACCCCGGCAGCTATGACCATGAGTTCACGGATGCAAAGTGCTTTGCAGAGTGGGGTGTAGACTATTTAAAATACGACTTCTGCTTTCACCCTTATGCAACCTTTGGTCATATTCTTTACAAAAGAATGTCTCTTGCGCTTGCAAACAGCGGCAGAGATATAGTCTTTGCGGCTTGCTCATGGGGAGCAGAAAACACAAAGACATGGATAAAAGAAACAGGAGCGCACACATGGCGCTCAACCGGCGATGTTTTTGACTCTTGGGAGTCAATTAAAACGCTTGCCACCGAGCAAATGCAGGTGCTTGAATATAACGGAAACGGCTGCTTTAACGACATGGATATGCTCGTTGTCGGCATGAACGGCGAGGGCAATGTCGGCCTCACAGGCGGCACAAGAGACGAATACCGCACTCACTTTGCGTTTTGGGCAATGATGGGCTCACCCCTTATCATCGGCTGTGATTTGAGAAAGGCGGACGACGAAGCACTTGCCATTCTTAAAAACAAGGGAATTATCGAAATTGACCAGGACGAAGCTTACAGACAGCCGTTCTTCCTCAATGAGTACCGTGATTATCGCAGAACGAGGGGAGTAAACGACCCGCTTTATGAGAGATATGACCTTGACCGTCCCGTTATGGCAAGATTTCTATCAAACGGCGATATTGCTCTCGCGGCGTTCAATTTCACCGATTCACGCGGAACAACCGACGCCACCATTGACGCTCTCGGCATAGGCGAGTGCACGGGCAAAACCATTGAGCTCACTAACCTTTGGACGGGTGAAGTAACCAAAATAAAGAACGGACTTTTCATGGTTGACCTTGACCCGCACGAGTGTGTAATTTATCGCGCAAAAGTAGTTGACCTTTAATGGCTAAGTGCAAAAATTGTGCAAAAGAGCTGACTAACGATGAAGTCGGCATGACCAAAAAACTCATAAACAGAGGTTCTGCGGAGTTTTATTGCATGGACTGCCTGGCGCAGATTTTTAAATGCGACAGAGCTCTTTTAGAGAAAAAACTCAGTCAGTTCAGAGCAATGGGGTGCGCCTTGTTTTCGCAGGACATCACGGATTAGTGCAGAACTAAGAGCAAAATACAAAAAGCTATAATTCACAAAGACTTGTGCCGACTCGGCACTGCTTGCGAATTATAGCTTTTATTGTTAATAAGCAAATAAGGTTAATTATTTTTGAATTTGCATTTTTTCAATCTTTTCTCTGTCCGGCGTGACATTCACCGAATAATAAACATGATAAATAACCTTTCCGGGCGGTGCGCTCGGCGGTTTTTTTAAATTTTTTACAAGCGTGTAGTCAACGGGCACAAGCTTCGCCTCTCTCGCTTTGCTGTGATATGCCGCAATTTCTGCCGCTTCGACTATCGCTTCGTCGCTTATTTCACGGTTTTCGCTCTGGATTATAACGTGCGAGCCGTGAATTTTTTGCGTGTGAAGCCACATGTCGCTTTTTTGCGCGGTTTTAAAAGTAAGCCTGTCGTTTTGAATGTTGTTTTTGCCGACAAGCACATGAAAACCGTCGCTTGTAATATATTCAAGCGGAGCGGAGGGCTTCACTTTTTTCTTGTCCTTTGCTTTCGGCTTTAAAAATCCGCTTAAAACAAGCTCGTTTCTTATCTCGTCTATCTCGGCTTGCGAAGATGATCTTTCGAGTGCGTCGGATACCGATTCAAGATATTGCAGTTCTTCCTCTCCTTTTTCAATAAGCCCGGTGAGCATTTGCTCCGCAGTTTTTGCCTTGCGGTATTTTTTGAAATACTTTTGCGCGTTGGCGGCGGGCGAGAGTGCGGGATCCGCCTTTATTCTTAAAATATTATTGTTGTCATAATAATTCGGCAGGTCATAATATAAAGAGCCTTTTTGAAGATTATACAAATTTGCGTTGATAAGCTCCGCACAAATTCTCATATGTTCGCGGTCGGCGCAGGCTTCAAGCTCGGCACGTCTCAAATCAAGCTTTTTTGCCGAACGCTCTGTTGCACTGTGCAAAAATTTAACAAGGTCGCGCCCCTTTTGCCTGGTGCGTTCCGCACGGTCCTTTTCATAATAAAAGTTATCAAGCAGCTGCGAAAAACTTTCGCATTTTTTGCAGGTTCTGCTGCTGCCGTATTGCTCTATTTTCATAAAGCTGAAATCAGTCGGAACACCTTCGGAGTCAATTAAAATATAAGGCTCGCCCGTGCAGTTCATTGCTGTGGATTGAAGCGTTTTAATCTCGCCAAAAAGCAGCATTTCCTGCCGTTCGGACATATCGCACACTCTTATGTCTCCGCCGCTTTTATAAGCTATTTCACGGCATACAACGGGTGAGAGACCTTGCGCCGAAGAAAGTATTGCGGAGGATAGATTTTTTTGCCCGTTGCTTTTTATTCCGAGCAGCATATCGTTTGCGCTTATGCTTAAAAAATCGGGCTTATCCTGAGCCGGCGGGGGAGTGTAGGGAAATCCGGGTAAAATCTGCCTTACCGCAGAGCGGCTGAAATCTATTCGCTTTATCGCGTCCGTAATGCGCCCGTTTTCGTCCGTAAGAATTATGTTGCTGTGCTTTGCCATTATCTCAATAGAGAGCGTGAGCGTTACGCGGTCGCCTATTTCGTTCGTAGCGTCAAAGTCAAGATACAGCACTCTGTCAAGCCCCGGCTGTCGAATATCTTTTAAAATCGCATTTGTAAGCTTCTTTCTCAAAAGCATACAAAACATAGGAGGAGTTGCCGGGTTTTCGGGTGCGTAAGAGGTCAGATTTATTCTTGGGCTGTTTACTCTGACAGATAAAAACAGTTTGTAAGCGCCCGATTTTGAGCGCAAATGTATCACCAGCTCTTCGCGTGAGGGCTGGTGTATTTTTTCTGCTCTTGCACCTATAATGCGGGGCGCAAGTTCGTTTTTTATGTGGTTTAAAAATATGCCGTCAAGTGCCATTGGGTATCTCCGTCAAATATATTTTACCGGATTTTTCTGCGGAATAACGATTATATCCGTATCCGGAAATTCACATCTCAATTTGTTTGCAAGCACCGAAACAACAGGATTTTCGGTTTCAAAATGACCTGCCGCAAACAGTGCAAGCCCATTTTCCCTGCAATCCACAAAATCGTGGTGCGAGGCATCACCCGTAATAAATGAGTCTATACCTGCCTTTATAACGTCCGGCACAAAAGAGCAGCCGGAACCCGAGCAAAGCGCAACGGATTCAATTTGTTTTTCTTCGCAGCAATATCTCACACAGCCGCCGAGGGCGTCTTTAATCTGCAGTGCAAGCTCGTCCGCACTCATTTTTTGCGGCAAAACACCCACTCTCAAAAGCTCCGGTGAGCAGTCGCAGGGAAAAACCTCGACATTCTGAATATCAAGCAGTTGAGCCAGCACGTCGTTCACTCCGCCGCCTGCACAGTCAAGGTTTGTGTGAGCGCAAATCGCACTCATTGAGTTTTGAGCGAGGGTGTAAACCGCGTCGCCCTTTAAAAGCTCTTTTTTTGCTTTGAATATAACGGGGTGGTGGCTTATTATAAGCTCCGCACCCACCTGAGAAGCGTATTGAACCGCGTCTTCGGTTATGTCAAGCACAACCGCGGCTCTTGTAACTTCCTTGTTTTTGTCGCCTACAAGCAGACCGCTGTTGTCCCAATCCTCCTGCAAAGAGAACGGGCAAACGCTGTCAAGAAAATTATAAAAATCAATTACTCTTGCCACGGTTTTACCTCCTCAAAGCGTTTTATTATATTTTTTAAATATAATAGCTCGTCACTTTTTATTCCTGAATTTTCCAAAGCCTCGGCACGCTTAAAAACACGCGAAATTTGCTTTTTTGCATAGTTTAAAGACGGTTCGTTGCCCTCTATCGGGTGCGTGCCTATGTAGTAATAAAGTCCGTCCCTTTGGGGCACAGAGCCGCGGTATTCGGCGCAAAAACAAATGTAATCTCTGCCGTCGTCACGGCAGGCGTTTTCAAAAAGAATTTCAAACCCGTTTTTTATGAGGTATTCTCTCACATTTTCACTGTGAGTCATGGGCTGAACTATAACTCTTTTGCTTTTGTCTTTGAGCCACTCGGTGCGCTCCATAAGCTGTGCTATGAGCGTACCGCCCATACCCGCAAAAACAATGTCGTCCGCTTCTTCGGGCAAAATGCAGTCAAGCCCATCTGAAAGCCGCAGACTAACCTTGTCTTCAACACCATAGATGCGAATAGTCTCTGCCGCGTTTTCAAGTGGGCTTTTTCTAAGGTCGGCGGCAACTGCGCTTTTGCACCTGCCGCTTTTAACTAACCACGCAGGCAGGTAGCCGTGGTCGGTGCCTATATCGGCAAGAGAAGAACCACAGCGTACCATGTCTGCCGCCATTTTAAGCCTTGGTCTCAGGCTCATTTCTTTGAATCAAGAAAAGTGTTGATTTCTTCTACCATTTCGTCAACGTCAACACCGTGAACAGCGCAAGCCATTTCGAGGCTCTCTCCTCTTGCGGAGGGGCAGCCGAGGCAGTGCATACCCATTTCAAAAAAGAACTGAGCTGTTTCTCTGTCTGCATCAAGAATATCGCCTATAAGCATATCTTTTGTAACTCTCATTATTGACATCTCCTTATATTTGTGCGTTAAGCTTTTTTAACGCTTATTTCTATTTTTTCGCCTGCCGCTTCTGCTTCTTTGGTCATGTCCGCACCGTCAAGCGTGCCGAATATAACCTCGTTTGCGAGGAGCTCGGAGGCAATGTGGTCTGCTTTTTCTTTAAGAGCCGACATAACAAAATCGTGTGAGCTGTTTATAGCGATTACTATTCTCTGCTCAACCTGATAGCCTGCCTCTTTTCTGAGAAGCTGGCACTGACGAACGGCGTCTCTTACGATTCCCTCTTTTTTGAGCTCTTCTGTGATTACAACGTCAAGAGCGGCTGTTATATCGTCAGAGCACTCGGCAGAAACGATGCCCTCTTTTGTTTTGTAGTTCATCTGGAAGAGCGAGGGGTCAAACTCCTCGTCCCAACCGGGCACAGAAACTTTTTCGCCTGCAGCAACAGATGCCGCCATTGCAACCATTTCGTCTTTGCCTGCGTTTTCAAGGCTCTGCTTAAATTTGTTTACATTCTGCTTGAGGACTGCGCCTGCCGCTTTGAAATTGACGGTGAGGTAGCTGTCTTCAAGAACGGATTTATCTTTAATATACTCTATATTTTTGATGTTAAGCTCATCAAGAATATTTTTCTCAAATGCTTTAAGCTTATTCGCGGTGTCATCATCACAGCATACAAATAATTTTGCAAGCGGCTGACGAACCTTTAACTGATGCTCGTTGCGAAGTCTCATCGCAACTGCGATAACGTCACGGGCAAGGGCAGTCTGCTCAATAATGCCGTCGTCCTCAAAGCCCTCCATCTCTTTGGGCCAGCCCGAGAGATGAACAGAAATTGCACTTGAGGGAAGAACTTTTCTTGTAAGCTCCTGCCAGATGTGCTCTGTCATAAACGGAATTATGGGAGCCATAACCTTAACGCAGGTGTTAAGAGCAAAGAACAAGGTGTAGTAAGCTGTCATCTTGTCTTTTTCGTCCTCTGTCTTCCAGAAGCGGCGGCGATTTGTGCGGATATACCAGTTGGATATATCGTCAACAAACACCTCAAAATCCTTTATGAGAAGATAGGTCTTGTAGTCGTCCATATAAGCCGTGGCTTTTTTGATAAATTCATTTGTGCGGATTATGAGCCACTTGTCTGTCGGGCTGAGATCCTCTTTGCAAAGCTTATAGCCCTCAAAGTTGGGCTTGTCTATCTGGGCATAGGTGTTAAAGAATGTGAATATGTTCCAGAAAGAGAGAAGCTTGCGCCTTGCCTCGTCGCCGAGGTTAAAGCCGAAACGAACGTCATTTGCAACGGGTGCGCCTGCATAAAGGTAGCGAACCGTGTCTGCGCCGATTTTTTCCGCAGCTTCGTCAAACTTAATCATAAAGCCTGTTTTGGAGAATTTGGAGCCGTCCTCGGCAACAACCGCGTTATAGCTCAAAACTCTCTCATAAGGCGCTCTGTCTTCAAGTACAACGCTCATAAACAGCATTGAATAGAACCAAAGGCGAACCTGCTCGCGCATTTCCGTAACCCACTCAGCCGGGTAATTTTTTGCCCACTCTTCTTTATTTGAGAAATAGCCCGTTGTCGAGAAAGGAACAATACCTGCGTCAAGCCAAACATCGCCGATTTCGCTGATACGGCTTACGGGCTTTCCGCACTTCGGGCATTTGATTTTTATTTCGTCAATCCACGGTCTGTGAAGCTCGGGCAATGCGTCAACCATAGCGGGGTCAACTGCCTTTTCTTTAAGCTCCGCCTTTGAGCCGATAACGGTTATCTCTCCGCAGTCTTCGCATACATAGAAGGGGAGAGGCATACCGTAGTAACGCTTTCTCGAGATGTTCCAGTCGCCCATGTTGTTGAGCCAGTCTGCCATTCTCTTGCCGTTTGATGCAGGCTCCCACTTAACGCTTTCTGCTGCCTTGAGAAGACGGGGCTTGAGCTCACCCGTTACAATATACCAAGCGGGAACAAGACGGAAAATAACTTCGTTCTTGCATCTCCAGCATACAGGGTAGCTGTGCTCATGGGGTTCAACTTTATAAAGTTTATTTCTCTTTTTGAGTTCTTCAAAAACTTCGTCTTTGATGTTATGGCTGTCTTTGCCGCTCATAAAGCCGAATTTCGGCAGGAATATACCCATGTCGTCAACAGGCATAACCTTTGCAAGGCCGAGTCTTTCGCCGAGTTCAAAGTCTTCTGCGCCGCAGCCGGGGGCGATGTGAACAACGCCGACGCCTTCTTCCGCGTCAACGTCCTCCCACGGAACGATTTTATGGTCGATTCCCTGCTGAGCCTCAAGCTCGGGGAAGCAGGTTTCATAGTGGAGGCCGACAAGCTCGTCACCCTTGAACATTCTGACAACCTCAAGCTTATCGTCGCCGAGGTATTTGATAGCGTTCTTTGCGAGAATGAGCAGGCTGTCGTCGCTCTTTACTTTAACCTCAACATAGTCAATCTCCGGGTTTACCGCGAGAGCCACGTTTGAAGAAAGAGTCCAGGGTGTGGTGGTCCAAACAAGAATTTTGCGGCCGTCCTCAACTATCGGGAGTTTAAAGAATACCGAATCATGCGTCATAAGCTTGTATGAACCTGTCATCTCATGCTCCGAAAGCGATGTTCCGCAGCGCGGGCACCAGGGCATGGGCTTGTATTCTTTTTTTATCCAGCCGTTTTCGTTGCACTTCTTAAGGAAGTACCAAATGCCCTGAATGTTTGTATCGGTATTGGTAAAATAAGAGTTGTCCCAATCCATCCACTGACCGAGGCGCTTTGACTGCTCGGTGATAATGCCCGAGAAGTGCTTAACTCTCTCAACGCACTTGCGCGTGAACTTGTCCATACCGTAGTTTTCAATATCTTTTTTTGTCTTAAAGCCGAGCTCTTTTTCAACCTCGACCTCAACCCAAAGACCTTGAGAGTCAAAGCCGTTCTGGCAGCGGCAGTCATAGCCCTGCATACCCTTGTATCTGATAAAAATATCTTTAAGACTTCTGCCCCAGGCATGGTGAATACCCATGGGGTTGTTTGCCGTTATGGGACCGTCGAGAAAACGGAACATCTCGTGCCCCTTGTTTTGGGCGCGGAGCTTGCCGAAGCAGTCGTTTTTCTCCCAAAAATCCATCACATCATGTTCCATACCTATGAAGAAATTCTTTTCATTTTCTGCCATTTGTGATTATACCTCCTGAACGGTACAAAAGTACCCAAACATACAAATTATATTATACAATAAAAAGCCTGTTTTGCAAGTGCTTATTTATATCTTTTTGACCTTTTTTGGCATACTTGAATAAAACGGACGATTATGCTATACTGAAATCAGTTTACAGCCTTTAAGAAAAGGGGTATTTCCTTGATAAGCGTGATAGTTCCTGTATATAAAGTCGAAAATGTTGTCGAGAACTGCATAAAGAGTATGCTTTCTCAGACCTTTTCCGAATTTGAGCTGATACTTATTGATGACGGTTCACCCGATTCCTCCGGTAAAATCTGCGACGAATGGGCAAAAAAAGACGGCAGGATTAAGGTTATCCACCAAAAAAACGGCGGTCAGTGCGCCGCGAGGAACGCAGGCCTTAAAATCGCAATGGGAGACAGGATAATGTTTCTCGATTCGGACGACTGCGTGAGAAACAACATTCTCGAAAAGCTTTCTGCGGTTATGGACGACACCGGCGCCGACCTTGTTAGATGCGGATATGTAAAATTTAAAAGCTACGGCGAAGAAATCCCCAAAGACCCCGAAGAAACAGGCAATGTCAGTGTATTCACCTGCGGCGAAGCGTTTGAAAATATGACGCTTGGCAAATTTTCAAACCGTAAGCCCTTTCCGCCGATAGTTTGGGCTGCCCTTTATAAAAAAGAGGTTTTGGACGGTGTGACTTTCCCGGAGGGCAAAATATATGAAGAGGGCTTTGTGTTGCCGCACATATTCTTAAAGTGCGAAAAACTTGCGTTTTTGGATGAATGTTTGTATTTATACTATGAGAACACAGACGGAACAATGGCAAAAAAACTCAGCCGGCAAGGGCTTTTGAGCCTTGACGATTGGCGCGAGATACACTTTTTGATTTTCGATAAATTTCCGCATTTGAGAGAGGCAACGGCAGAGCGGTGGATAGGCAGATATTTTTCCACATATAAAGAGCTTCTGAGCCGCGGCGATATAGATGAGGACGGCAAATACAAAAAATATATAAAAGACGAGCTTAAAAAGTATCAGGAGCATTTTGAAAAATATGCCAAAAAATCCACATTTAATAAGGTTAAAGCGTTCAATAAGGGCGAGAGAGCATATAAAAATCACCTGAAAAAGCAGGAATTTATTTTAAAAGTGCGTGCTAAACTCGGGATTAAAGAAAAGGAGTGCTAAAATGTCTGTTTTCGGACTTTATTTTCATGCGGGCAGCTATAATCACGGATGTGAAGCTTTGGTAAGAACCACATCCTCGCTCATAAAAGACACATGCAAAAATTCAAAGATAAATCTATATTCATTCAGCCCCGAAGAGGACAAGGAATTCGGAGTAAAAAACATAGACGAAATGCACAAGCTTTTTTTCACGGCTGCCTCGGTTGATGTCAAAAAACCGTCTGCCGATTGGTTGAAGCTCGCATTTCTCAATAAAATATCAAAAGAAAAAGCAGACGCTTTTTACTGGTCTATAAATTGCCGTGAAAAGAGCCTTAAAGAAAATGATGTGTTTTTATCCATCGGCGGCGATAACTATTGCTATTCCTGTGATCATCAGATGTATGCAATGAACGAGAAGATAAAAAAACTCAAAAAAGAGCTTATTCTTTGGGGCTGCTCAATCGGCAAAGAAAATCTGACCGATATAAAAACGGCAGACCTCAGGCATTTTGATACGATTGTTGCAAGAGAGAGCATAACATATAACAATATGCTTGATATAGGCATTGACAAGTCAAAATTAAGACTGCATGCAGACCCTGCGTTCATGCTCAAAAGCGACGAGCTGCCTTTGCCGGACGGCTTTGCTCCCGGCAACACCGTGGGGCTTAATATCAGCCCGATGGTAATTGATTTTGAGGAAAAAGATAAAAAGGGCATTGCAATGCGCTCCTTTGAAAAAATAATCGAATACATTTTGTCGGACACCGATTGCTCAGTTGCGCTCATACCGCACGTTATAAAGCCGACGGATAACGACATTGACGCTTTGAAAAAGCTTTATGAAAAATATAAAGACAGCGACAGAATAGTCCTTCTTGACGGGAAACTCAACGCCGAACAGATTAAGGGCTACATTGCAAGGTGCCGCGCTTTTGTCGGTGCAAGGACTCATTCCACCATTGCCGCATATTCAACCTGCGTTCCGACCTTAGTGCTGGGTTACAGCGTGAAATCACGCGGAATAGCGCGGGATATTTTCGGCAGCGAAGAGGGCAGAGTTGTACCTGTGAACGATTTAAAGGACGAAAACACCTTGCTTGATGCGTTTAAAAATCTTATGAAAAACGAAGATACGGTCAGAAAAGAGCTTCAAGACAGAATGCCGGAGTATATTAGGTCGGCATATAATGCTGCCGAGGTCATAAAAAAATATTGAAAAAAGCCACGCTTTGACTTGATTGTCTCGGCGTGGCTTTGCGTTATGTCAATTTTTAAATTTTCCCTCTTTGCACTGTATGCTTTTGAAACCCGTGCGCCGAATCCCGAGAAGAGAATCCATTTCGTCTGCGGCGTTTTCAAAATTTTTGTGCATATGGTGCACAAGTATGTAGTCGGCTTCTTTGATTTTGCCGTTTGATTTTTGGCAAAAATCTCTCACAGGCGCGGCGAGTGAGAACACCCATATGGGCGAACAGATTGTAACATGGCTGAATTTTGAAATATCACATTCAATATCTTTTGTCGGCATAGCCCGGCGGTGCATACCGAATCTTCCGCACCACCAAAAGCCGAGAGTTCCCTCCGTTCTTTCGGTCGATTTTATTTCGTAAATGCACGCTCCCGTGCGCTCCGCCTCTTCAAATGCGATTTTTTTGGTGTAGCCCATTCGCGAAAAATAAATTACGGCGATTTCGGGATTAGTACCGATATTTTTATAGTCGCTCTCGTTTACGTTGAAATGCTCCTGCTCATAAAATACCCACGCCGCATAGCCCGTCACAGCCTGCAAAAATCCGAAGATAAAGTATGTCGTAGACATAAAATTCATGGGGAACATATAGAACTGAATACAAATCCACAGCATAAGAGTTATGCCGAAAATGCCGCCTGAAATTATGCCGCTCTTTTTGTTTTTAAAGAGCAAAAACGCCGCAATCAGGTTGCTTATGCCATTTACTGTGAGCAGTGCAATTCCCGAAAATATAAAATTTTGAAACAAAACATCCGCAAACGGCAGCACCGCAAAATAGGGGAGCATAGTGTCCATTCCCATTGCTTTGCCGCTTGGGTCATAAAACATTCCCGCCGCACCGGCAACTGCGCCTATGCCTATAAAAAGAGTCCAGAATATCAGTGCTCGGCGTGCGGGCTTATATCTTGATTTTTTCACTTGAAGTCACTCCTTTTATCTTCTGCCGATATAGCGGAAGACCTTTTTCTTATATTCCAAATATTCTTCTCCGAAAGTTTTTGCCATGTATTTTTCCTCCTGCAAAATTTGCAGATGAAGCATCACTATGCTGAAAAGCGAAAACAGCAGAGTGCCGATGTTAAAAAACATCAATAAAACGCCTATGTACATAAAGTCAAAACCGACAAAGGCGGGGTTCCTGCTGAATTTATATATTCCGTCGGTAACAAGCTTTGTTTTGTCTTTTTCTGGTATGCCGGCACGCCAGCTGTCTTTCATATAAATTACCGAAATTAAAAAGAAAATATCGCCGATTCCCGCAATGCAAAATCCCGTGAAGCGTGCGCCGGAGGGCATTATATTCCAATCGAAAAATATAGATAAAAGCTGAATTATCACCACTGAAAATGTGGCGACAGACATAAGCGTTTCAACTGTATGCAGTTTTTTCTCTTTTCTTTTGCCTATTTGGTGAGTTGTTATGCCCTTCTTTTTCTGAATAATCATTTTGCCGAAATATATCGCATAAAACACCGCGAGAATAAAAATTGCCATAAGCTTAAAAGGCAGATTGTTTTCTGAAAAGTTCATCTTATTTTTCCTCCGATTGATTTTTCTTAGCCTGCTTGTTTACCGAATCAAAAAAGAGCGCAACATGATTTTTCAGCATTTTAACACATTCGTCTTCTTTTTGCGGCTGTCGGTCGCAAATGCCTATTAACGATAATATAGGTGCGGTGTATGCGAGCGCAAAGGCTTTGGGGTTGCCGCCCATTATTGTGTTTGACTTAATCAAATGAGAAAAAATGTTTTCATGGTAGTCAACAATATCGTCAACATATCGCTTTGTATAAGCCGCGGCAAGCTCGGGTGAGCGAAACTGCTCAATAGTCATCATTTTTCTCATGCGGCTCACAAATTCATCGTGTATTGAGTATAAAAATATCTGCGTGACTTTCTCAATGAGCTCTTCTTTTGTTATTTTTTCAAAAACCTCTCCGTCGTCCTCGGCAGAGTGCATATGAACAGAAAGCGTATTTGTAAATTCATTATATTTTTTAGACGCTTCTGCCGCAATTTCATCAAATATAGCTTGCTTGCTTTTAAAATGATTGTATAAAGACGGCGCTTTTATCCCGACTGCCGCAGCAATTTGCTGTGTGCTCACCGCGTCATAGCCGTATTCCGAAAATAATCCGAGCGCCTCTTTTAAAATGCGCTCCCTTGTGTCGGAAATTTTCATAATCAGCCTCCTAACTAACGTTAGTTAGCATTATAAACTAATACTCATTAGTTGTCAATGAATATACGTAATTTTCTTGATTATTTTTTATTATTGTGATAAAGTTCATTAAAGTGATTTCGGAGGTGTACGGTTATGAAAAATGATGCACTTGATATAATTTCCTGCGCCGTTAAGGCAGCCGATCCATATGATTCGACCCGAAATATATTAAACAGTTTAAAAGACGAGCTTATGCAGTCTCTTACTGTTTTCAGCATAGGCAAGGCGGCCGTGCCGATGGCTGACGCCGCGCAGAGCGTGTTCGGTGAAAGAATAAAAAACGGACTTCTTGTGACAAAGTATTCTCATATCGGTTCGTTCTTTTCAAAATATTTTGACATGGTTGAAGCCGCACACCCTATAAGCGACAATAACAGTATTTTTGCGGCGGAAAAAGCACTTATGATTGCCGAAAATCTCGGTGAGGGCGATGCTTTGCTTGTTTTGCTCTCCGGCGGTGGTAGTGCGCTGTTGGAAAAAAGCGTTGTTTCTGCCGAAATCCAGCGTGATATAACAAAAAAACTCCTCGCAAGAGGGGCGGAAATAGACGAAATAAATGCGATAAGGCGCAGAATATCTCTTGTAAAGGGCGGAAAACTTGCAGCTGCGGCATATCCGGCAAAGGTTTACACAGTTGCGCTTTCGGATGTTTTGAGTAACGATAAAAGCGTGATAGCCTCGGGCATCACAGTTAAAGAATCGCTCCCAAAGGACGAATTTTTGAAAATCGCAAATAAATATTTGCCCGAGTATATCGAAATTTTTAAAACAACTGTTTCGGATGAAGAGATAAAAATAAACGACGGCGGATATTTCTTTGCCGGCGATATAAATTCTCTTTGCTCCGCGGCAGAAAAAAGAGCCAAGGAGCTTGGCTACAATGTTGCCGATTCTTTCAGGGCGCTTACGGGCGAGGCGAGCGATAACGCGGCTCGGCTCATAGCAAAGGCACTTAAACAAAGCGGCAAAAACGCCTATGTCTACGGCGGTGAAACAACCGTTACATTAAAGGGCGGCGGACTCGGCGGCAGAAATCAGGAGATGGCACTCAGAGCCGCAATAGAGCTTAAAGGCAAAGATAATATTGTGTTCGCTTCTGTCGGCTCCGACGGTACGGACGGTCCCACCGATGCGGCAGGCGGCATAGCCGACGGCGATACATACCGCAAAATGAAAGAAAAGGGGATAGACCCCGAAGCGGAGCTTAAAAATAACAATTCATACTACGCACTCGGCGCGGCAGATGCGCTTATAGTAACTGGCCCCACAGGTACAAATGTCAATGATTTGACACTGATATTGACGGATAATTAAATCGGTATACTGCTCTTTTTCGGAGCAGTATTTTTTTATTTCTACTTGCAATATTGTGCGAAACGTATTATAATTGGCTCATAAACCAATCACTTGTGAAAGGAAGATTAAAAATAGCAAGGCGATATGACAAAGAAGAATCAAAAAGACGCATACTTTCAGCGTGCGTCAAACTATTTATAGAGAGGGGATACTGCGGCACAACACTTTCCGAAATTTTAAAAGAGGCAGATGTGACATCAAGCACGTTTCAAAACATATTTCACACAAAAGACGGTGTGCTTTTGGAGCTTGCCGAGTTTATGTTCGGCAACCAGTTTGAAGCGGCAAGAGCTTTGACCGGCAGCAATATACCGCCCATATACATATATGCGGCAGAAACGGCAATACAAATGACAATAGCCGAGCTTAACGAGAATTTACGCGAGATTTATTTGGAGGCATACACTCAGCCCGAAATAGCGGAGTATATACACCAGCAGACCTCAAGCGAGCTTTATAAAATCTTTTCATCTTATTTGCCGAATTATTCGGAGAGCGATTTTTATGAGCTTGAAATAGGCTCCGCCGGCATTATGCGCGGATATATGGCGCGTCCGTGCGACAAGTATTTCACACTTGAAAAAAAGCTTGAGCGCTTTCTTCGCATGAGCCTCTGCGCATATTCGGTTCCGGTTGAAGAACAAGATGCTGTGCTTGAATATATTATGAAAACGGATATCCGCAAAACCGCAAATTATATTATGCAGAAGCTTTTTATGGCTCTCGCGATGAAGTTTGAGTTCACTTTGACAGAAGAAGTGAAAGATTAAATTTGCGGCGGCACACGGGCGCCCGTTCAGGGGAGCGGCTGATGAGGTGAAGTCTCACGGTTTGATATTGCTGACGGCGGTACACAGGCGCCCCTGTAGGGGAGCTGGCACGGCGAAGCCGTGACTGAGGGGTTACACATAAAACTTGCAAAAATTAATCCTCCCTTAAAGTGGAGGCAATGCTCGGCTAATCGGCTTCTCCTCGAGGAGAAGCTGTCACGGAGTGACTGATGAGGTGAAGTCTCACGGTTTGATGTCATTCCCGGCGAGGCACTGCGTAGGGCGGCATGCTCTCATGCCGCCGATTATTCAAAGTTTTCATCTCGGTAAAAAATAACCCCTTCGTCTCAGGCAAAAACACCGACTTATGTATCCAAAGCGGAAGCTTTTAAAATATTACCCCCAAATACAAAGGAGGAAAATCATGAAAAAGCGAATTTTAAGTATCATTTTAACAATGTGTCTGCTTATGTGCATTGCGCCCATAAGCGTCTCTGCGGCAGAGGACACGTACAAACAGGGCGATATTATAACCTTCGGCTCATATCCGCAGTCCGCGGTTAAGGACCGCTATGTGATCGCGGCACTTGATGGCATGTTGACCGACGATATTTGGGTGTCATACGGTTATTATATCGGCATGGGTATTGAATATGACGGCAGAATGGTATCGTCCGATTATATGAAATATGCCGACCTTGAGCTGAACGGCGAAAAATACCGCGCGGTCAGATTTTCACAGTATCGTCCGAGAAAGACGAGCAGTACTTCATCTGAAACAAATTCAACGCAGGATGATAACGGCTACTATTTAAACACCACATACTTCTTTAAATATGAGCCGCTGACCTGGAAGGTTCTTGACCCCGAAGAGGGCTTTGTAATAGCCGAGAAATCTATTGACTCACAGGCTTATGAGAACTTTTCTTATCTTGTTGCCACTCAAGAGGGTGACAGGGTTTATAATAGCTTAGACTGCAAAAACCTTGCCAACAACTGGGCAACCTGTTCTATAAGAGAGTGGCTTAATAAAGATTTTTACAACACCGCTTTCACTGCGGAGGAGAAGGCTCGGATAGGTAAAACTTATCTTGATAACAACAATCCTTTCCAGCAATCGCTTGACGGAGCAGGCACCTTTGATAAAATTTTTCTTATTTCTTATTATGATGCGATAAACAAAAACTACGGCTTTGATCCGGATAGTGACCTCAGCGATATAGAAAGAGTCAAAGAGACTACGGATTATGCAAAGTGCCAAGGTGCAGATCTTACGTATACAGGCACTAACCGTTCGTATTGGTGGCTGCGTACACCGGGGCTTTACGGTGCAAAAAACTTCGCTACATCTCCTAACGGCCGGATTTCTTCCACTAACAGCGGCACATACGATGTCAACTTTACCGATATGGGCGTTGTTCCCGCATTCAAATTTAATCCCAAAACGCCGGCTCTTGCCAAAAACAGCAAAATCGAGTTCGGCTCATATCCGCAGTCCGAGGTTACGGACGCCGACGAAATTGCAAAGCTTGAGACTGCTTCGGAGTCTTATCTTTGGGTTTCCTATAAATATTACAGCGGAACGGGCGACAGCACGGACGGCGAAATGGAGCCGGGCGATTTCATGCTGTATAAGGATTTCTACAGTGACGGCGAAATGTTCCGTGCGGTTACATTTTCGGATTGGCGACCGACCACCGGCGGCGGATTAAAAGAAAAGCTACATTCTTTTCAGGATGAGAACGGCTATTACCCGAACAAAGTATATTATTTTAAATACGATCCGCTGACCTGGCGCGTGCTTGACCCCGATGAGGGCTATGTGATGTGCGAAAACGCAATTGATTCACAGGCATATCAGAATTACGTTATTAAAAAAGACGGCAGTCTTTATAACAGCAAGGACTGCACAAATTATGTCTCGGATTGGGAAACCTGCACACTGAGGCAGTGGCTTAACAAGACATTTTATAACACGGCATTCTCCCGTGAAGAGAAGATGCTGATAGGCACAACATACCTTGAAAATAACAGTACCGACGGCACTTGGCTCAGCACCGATACAGCCGATAAAATATTTGTTCTTTCTTATAATGACGTGGTGAACAGCGCATACGGCTTTGATTCTTCAAACGAAGCATTTGATGAGGCAAGGAAGATAAAGGGCACAGCTTATTCAAATTCTCAGGGCTTGTATTGTGATAATGACGGAATTGCTTATTGGTGGCTTCGTTCGCCGGGTGACTCCGAGAGGGTTGACCTTGTCAGCTACTACGGTTGGGTGAGCCCTGGCGCCGGTGTTTACGGCACGGGAATGGGCGTTGTTCCTGCTTTCAAATTCAATCCGAAGGCTGTTGATATTCAGCTGAACTTTGACCTTGACGGCGGCGAGTGGGCAGAGGGCTATACCGCACCGACAAGCTATAAGTCAGATGCAAGCGTAATGCTCCCGACAGCGTCCGACCTTTCAAAACAGGGCTATACCTTTGGCGGATGGGAGCAGACATCGTTAACAAGCAAAACCGCTTCTTATAAAGCAAAGTGGAGTGTAAACAAATATACAATTACATTCGATTCAAACGGCGGCACCGCTGTTGATTCGATAGTCGCAGACTACGGCACGGCAATAACCGCACCGTCAGACCCGACAAGAACGGGCTAC
>UQCF01000006.1 GCA_900539465.1 uncultured Ruminococcus sp.
CGCCGATGATAATTATTATCTGCGTTGCGGCGGCGGCAATCATAGCGGTTGTGGTCGTGATAATTGTCATGAGCCGCAAGAAAAATGAATTTGAAGCCGACAACGGCTTTAAATATAAACAATAAATAAAGGAAAGGTTTGAAAATTATGTTTTGTTCAAAATGCGGAAAAGAAATAGGAGAGGGTTTGCGTTTTTGCACATTTTGCGGCGCACCGGTCAAAAGAAGCAATGCACAGGACAGCGGCTATGAGCCTGCACCGGTGTATGAAGAGAAGTATGAACCCCAGACAAATGAAAAGCCATCAGCTTCTCAGCAGTCACAGCCTCAGCAGCAGGGAGATGTTGCAGACGTTCTCAAAAAATCAATGGCTTCCGGCGGATTGTTTAACGCTTTAGCCGGCATATCGTTTGGCGTGATTCTTATTTATTGGATAAGCGTATTTTTAGATAAATTCTCTGAGTATAAAGATGATTATCTTGTCCAGCTCGCCGAACTTGAATACGGATACATATTCTATATTTTATTCTTCCTCATCGCTCTTGCCGTTTGCGTAAAGGGCTTGATAAATGTTCTCGCAAACAACAAGTCAACCAAAAGCTTGGTAGACAATAAATACGTTGCACCGATAGCAAAAACAAAATTCAGCACTCTGGCCTGCATGGGCGTGCTTTTTGCCGAAAGTGCATTGCTTGAAATCATCAGAAAAATCATCGGCGACGACATAAATGTTTTGGACTGTGCAGATCTTGAAATAATAATGTATAAGGTTTGCTTCTTTTATAAAGACATTATACAAACAGGTCTTTGGGTCAGCCTTGCAATGCTCATAATAGGTGTGCTTGCAAACAACGCAAACAAATCACAGCAAAGCAAATAACGGAGGAAAAATAAAGTGGAACAGTACAATAACACTCGCCCTGCACAAGAAACTGCTGCCGAAAGCAAAAAGGAACGCTCGGCAAAATCAAGCAACCGAAAAAAACTTATTATAGCGGTCATTATAATTGCGGCAATAATTTGCGCGGCAACATTGCCCGGCATTTTAAACTCTTCTCTTGTCGGCAGCGATATTTATGATTTTAAGCTCAAAATCAACGGAACGGTTTATTCGCTCCCCGACCCCGTCAGCAAGTTCCAAAAAAACGGTTGGGTGTTTGAATATGCCGCAGACGGTCAGTCAAGCGTTGACGCAGGCGATTACGAATATACAACTATGGTTCTTAATGATAACGAAGATATTTATATAGATGTTCGCGTTTATAATCCTTCAGAAACTTCGGCAACTATGGATGAGTGCTTGGTTTACTATGTAAGCGCAGAATACGATGATTATTATGATGAGCCGCAGGTAAGTGTTGAGCTGCCCAAAGGCGTTAAACTCGGCACAACAACAAGAGACAGCATCATTTCAAAATACGGCAACCCGACAAAAGAATATGAGGACATTGAGGAATTGCATTACAGCAAAAAAGCAAGTGAAAATGTTTTGAATATTAAGAAAAATCAGGTAGGCTTTTATTTTGACGAGGGAAAGCTTATGGCATTTGAAATGAAGTGCATTAAGTAAAGGAGGAATAAAAATGGCATTTTGCCCCAAGTGCGGTGTCAATGTCGGCGACTCTTTGTTTTGCGGAAATTGCGGAGCAAAGATAACATATAACGAAAAAAGACATAACATTTTAGATAATGCAAATGAATCCGAGCAATCGACTAACGCATATCGCGTCAAGGTACATTCCAAGAAAAAAGCAGAAGCGGAAAGCATAAGCAATGAGCAAAATTTCTTTGCTTCGGATCCGCTGCCCTCAGTTCAGCCGGAACCGCAGTATAACGAAGGATCGGAGTCTAATATCTATTCGGGTCAAAAAGAGCCGTCATTTTATTCACAGGAGCCCACGGATATTTTCAGCAATACAAATCTTTCAAAAGCGGAGCTTTATCGTGATGCGGCAGAATCCGGTGAACATTATTATAACTCCGACATAGAAAAGCAAAGCAACGCTTCGCAAAAAAGCAAAACCGCTTCTCCAAAAAAGCAAAGAAAAAAGCTTTTAGTTACGATAGTTTGCATAATATCCGCTGCCGGATTGATTATTTCTGCCGTCGCCGCCGGATTTTATGTTATTAAACCCAAAGCGGATCTTTATGTGATTGCGAACGCTGTAGCAAAAACCGCATTCCAAAGCGGAAGTTTTAATTTTAATATTGATGAAGTATATTATCAAGACGGATATACAGAAGAAAACGGCGATGCTTCATTGGGTGATAATTATAACGGCTGTGTTATTTGGGGCGACAAAGTCAAGGACAGTTACTTATATATTTATGCAGGCGATGATGACGGAGTAAATGAAGTAATCAAGTATGAGAACAGCTACTGGAAGGTATCCTATGACGGTTATGAATTTGATCGCAGCTTCAGAGGCTTACCCACTCTTAATGACAGAAGGGTGTCTACTAATGATTTTGAATCCACTACAATAGACGAAGCGGGATTTGAAAGCTTTTTAGATTATGCCGTTATTCCGTTTATCAACGACGAATTTACCGAATATTGGGATTCGAGCCTTAATTCTTTAACTGCTAAACAATCGGTAGAAATTTTGACTGCCATGCTTTCAGATGAAGATTTTAATATGAATGCTGTTGAAATCAACAGCAAAGAAAAGGTCGATGACGGAACAAAATATTCTCTGACAGTGGATGTTAACTCTTTGATTAAAGCTTGCTGGAATTATCTGAAAACAAGTGATATTTATACAGTTATGCTTGATAACAGCGAAAACCGCGAAGAATTTGACAGGGAAATGAATGAATTTTTTGAACGAGATTCATTTTTAAGTCTTCAAGTTCAATTAGCCATAACCATTGACGATGACGGATATATAAATTATTTAACATATCAAGAAGGATATGATTACGGCGATGGCTTTGAATATGATGACACGGGGTATAGGGTTGAAATATATAACTTTGGTCAAGCTGTAAAGCAAAAATAATTAAGAGCGCTCTCTGAGCGCTCTTAAAACCGTTAAAATAAATAAATTTTAGTTTTTATGAAATAAAGGAGTAGCAAAAATGGCATTTTGCATCAAATGCGGCACCAATGTCGGCGACTCTTTGTTTTGCGGAAATTGCGGAGCAAAGATAACATTTAACGAAAAAAAACATAACATTTTAGATAATGCAAATGAATCCGAGCAATCGACTAACGCATATCGCGTCAAGGTACATTCCAAGAAAAAAGCAGAAGCGGAAAGCATAAGCAATGAGCAAAATTTCTTTGCTTCGGATCCGCTGCCCTCAGTTCAGCCGGAACCGCAGTATAACGAAGGATCGGAGTCTAATATCTATTCGGGTCAAAAAGAGCCGTCATTTTATTCACAGGAGCCCACAGATATTTTCAGCAATACAAATCGTTCAAAAGTGAAGCCTCACCGCATAACCGAAGAATCGAGCAACTCGGACTATAGAACTAATGATAAAAAGCAAAACGTAAATCTTCGTGTTAAAGGAAAAGCTGCTCCGAAAGCTCATGCCAAAAAGGCTGTAATTACAATAATTTGCATAATATCTGCTGTCGCGGTAATCGCCTCTGCCGTTGCAATCGGCATTTATATTAAGCCCAAAGCAGACCTTTATGAAATTGCAAACGCTGCTATAAAAACAGCTTTTAAGAGTGGTAGTTATAATTTTAATATTGATTCAATAAACTTTCAAAATGAATACACGGATGAAAATAATACAATTGAAATAGGTGACAATTACAACGGTTGTGTTATTTGGGGAAACGATGTCAAGAACAGTTATTTTTACGCATATTCAGGTGATGCTAATGGGCTAAGTGAAGTTGTAAAATACGAAAACGGTTACTGGAGATATTCAGAAGACGGATATAATTTCACCAAATAAGATGAAAATCTTTTGTTGGAAGTATTCGGACAATCATCTTTCTCAAATGAAGATTTTGGAAATTTGACATTGGATGAAAGCGGCGCTAGAGAATTTGTTACATATGCGGTTATTCCGTTAGCCAACGATGCATTTATGCAGAATTATGAGTCAAGTCTAAGAAAATTATCATATAGTCAGTTAATAGATGCGTTAAAAAACATGCTTTTGGATAAGGATTTTAATAAAAGCGCCATTTCCATTGACAGCAAAAATAAAAATAAAGGTAACACAGAGTACTGCTTGACTATAGATATAGATGCATTCATTAAAGCTTGCTGGAATTATCTTAAAAACACTGATATTTATGAGCTTATATTAGAAAACAGTGACGACAGAAAAGAATTTGGCAAAGGAATGACCGACTATTTCAATAATATAGACGGTCTGACAGATTTAACAGTAAATTTAAAAATTACAATAAATCGCGACGGATATATTACTGATTTCTTATGTCAATACGCTGAAGATGAAGAAGCGGATAATACTTATTATTCGGGGTATAAAGTTGAAATATATAACTTCGGTCAGGCTGTAAAGCAAAAATGATTAAGGGTGTTCTTTGAGCGCTTTTAAAGATATATTTATTAAATAACTTACAGAAAGGGTGTTGATTTTGAAAACAATGTTTAAACGGATTTTAGCGGTTATTCTTTCAATTTCAATGATTTTAGGTCTTACGGCAGTTTTTACTGTTTCGGCATTCGCAATGGAAGCTCCGGTATTTGAAATCAAAAAAATAAGCTCGGATGGCAACAGGCTTGTTGCTTCTATAAATCTTACTACCGGAGCTTTTAACGCTATTGATATTAGTTTCAAAACATTCGGGCTTAAATGTGTCAGCATAAGAGACGGATCGGATCTGCAATCGGATGCAATGACAGGCTGCGACACAGACCCGGCAATAGGGGTTCCAAATATTTCAATTGTTTCAATAGATGGCTATAAAAGACGAGGCGAAATGTATGTGGTTACATTTAATATCTTGTCTGACGAATACTCATTTGGTCTGAACATTACATCTTGCATCATAACAAAAGATGACGGGAGCAATGCCGATGTTGCGGATTCTGTTGCTGTGAGTGAAATAAGCAGATCCATAACTTCACCATATCTGCAATTTTATATTGATGATGGTGAAGTATCTGTCGACGCACTCGGAACAGATGAAATAAGCGGAAAGGTTACTGTACCGGCAGTCTACAATGGATATCCTGTAACCAGAATATGTGATGCCGCATTTATGGGATGTGACCAAATAACAGAAATAGTTTTACCGGACAGTATTACTTTTATAAGCGATCTTGCTTTTAGTTATTGCAGCAATCTTAAAAGCATAAACATTCCCCAAAATGTAACAATGGTAGAACAAGGAGTGTTTGACGGTTGTATCAACTTAACCAATATAGATATAGCTGACGATGCAACCGGAATTAGAGCAGATTGCGGTCTTCGTGACACTGCATATTTCAAAGACGAATCTAATTGGGAAAATGGAGTCCTTTATATCGGCAAACACTTAATAAGTACAGAAAATTGCACTTTGGAATCATATTCCGTTAAAGAGGGCACAAGAGATATTATCTGTGCAAGAGGTAACATAAAAAATTTAAGTATACCAAGCAGTGTGACAAGCATTGATCATGATCACCTAGATATTTTTGACACAATAAAAGTTGACAGTAAAAACAAGGTATATGACAGCCGAGATAATTGCAACGCATTGATTGATACGGCAACAGATACCATGATTTATGCAGGAAGGAACGCTAAAATACCCAATACTGTTAAAAATATAGGCTCAGGTGCATTTTATTGCCATAATGAACTTAAAAACATCATAATACCGCAAAATATTGTAAATATAGGAGACAGTGCTTTTGCAAATTGTGAAAGCCTTATAACAGCCTATATTTCAGATGGAGTAAAAAATATAGGCGTTGATGCCTTTTCTATGTGCGATAAATTGGAGGATGTCAGATTACCCGAAAGCATCAGTAGCATCGAATCATTTACATTTTATGAATGTAAATCACTTGAAAATATTACAATACCAAATAATGTTCAAAGCGTTGGTCGTGAAGCTTTTGTAGGTTGTACTTCTTTAGAAAATATGGTTATCCCTGAAAATGTTAGTAAAATAGATCAAAGTGCTTTTTATGGTTGTTCCGCCCTAAAAACTATAAAAGTAGATGCAAGCAATAAAACATATGACAGCAGAGATAATTGTAATGCAATAATAGAAAGCTCAACCGGCTCCTTGCTTTATGGATGCAAAAATTCTTTTATTCCAAATGGCGTTACAAAAATATGCAGTCATGCTTTTGGAGATGTCACAGAATTTAACAAGCTCGTTATACCCAATAGTGTAATAAAAATTGAAAACGATGCATTTAATCATTACAATGAATTAGATACATCCTGTGCTGTAGAAGAATTGTATATTGGAAACAATGTTGATTCATTAGAAAATTTGCCAATAGGCGAAAATTTAAAAACATGTATAATTGGTTCCTCAATAACAGAAATACCTGATTATTGTTTTAGCCATTGCCATCAACTTGCAAATATTTCAATTCCAAATAGTGTGACGAAACTTGGATATGGGGCTTTCTATGACTGCAAATTTTCTGATATAAAAATACCAAATAAAGTTTCTTATATACCTGAATCAGCCTTTTTTAGCTGCGATAAATTAAAGTCAATCAGCATACCAAGCAGTGTTACAAATATAGACAAAGGCGCTTTTCGTGAATGTGATAATTTAAAAGATGTTTATTACCAAGGCAGCAAAGAGGATTGGGAAAAAATTTCTATAGAAGACAATAACTACGATCTTTTAAATGCAATCATACATTATAATAATGAAAAGACATACACGGTAGAATATAACAAAACTCAAAACGGCGGAATAGGTCAAACCGAAACAAGGAATTTTGATAAAGGCGAAAAGGTCGACCTTACTCTCACCGCAGCAAAATCCGGTTGGGATTTTATCGGTTGGAACACCGACCCTAACGCTAAAACAGGTTTAACATCTCTTTCGGTTGAAAATAATAACATAGTTCTTTATGCTATTTATAAAAAAGATTTAACTGCAACATTTATTGATTACAGCGGTACGGCAAAGAAAACGCGCACAGTCAGCACTACGATATATAATAATTCAACAAGCGGCAAAATTAATGCGCCCGCTCAAAATTCATATACCGGCTGGACAAAACGCGGCTGGGCAGCAAGCACTTCGCCGGATGCCAATGTGACCGGTACATTTAGCATAAGCAGTGATACAACATATTATGGCTTATATCAAAAAACGCTTAAACTCTCATATAATACCAACGGCGGCTCAAATGTGCCGTCAAGTCAAAGCGGAACTCAATATACAAACAGTTATTCGATAAGCACCTATAAAAATCCGACCTTTACGCTTGCAAATGCAATCAGCAAGCAAGGCAGCACGTTCACAGGCTGGGCATTGGGCAGTATTGACGGAAAAATATACGGTGCAGGTTCAAAGATAACCATAAATTCAAACTCAACAATGTATGCCGCTTGGAAAAATACGGAGAATATATATAATCTGGGCGAAGAAACATACAGCTTTAGCAATTTTGTAGATGAAGATTCTTACGGTCACTGCTTCGGCATGGCTGTTACAAGTTCGGGGTATTATTTGGGGGCTTTAAATAAATCTATAATTGGCGGACAAGAAACATCTTCTTTGTACTCATTTTCAGACACAGCAATTGTCAGAAAACCGATTTGCTACTATATGAATATTCAGGGAGCCGGTCCGGAGCAAGACTCTATGGTTGCCGGAGGAAGTATAGATTTGCATAATACCGTTAATATAAAAGCTGATTGGAATTCTTGCGTCAATTATGTCAAAAATCATGAGCATGATAATAAGGGCGACTTGAACGTCGGAATGTGGTTTGCAGGAGGGAACGGCGGTCACGCGGTCAATTTCCTATATTACAAAGAAGTAAACGGACAACAAAGAATATATGTATATGATAATAATTTCCCCGAAACCGAAACGTATTATTATATGGGATCGGACGGATATGTTTATCAGGCGCCTTTGCAAACAACCGATATTAAAATAGTCGGAATTGATTTAATAGATGTCAACCAATACTTCGTTTATGCAAAAAACTTTAATTCGCGCAGATATATTTACGCAAACAAAAACGAAATAACAGTTGACGGTGCAAAGGCATATCCCATGAAATGCGGAATAGGTCAGGGACAATACACAATGTATGAGATACCGGAAAACTCAACTAAAGTTTATATAAGACCTTTAGTTGACAATGCATCTTTCAAATATAATGACAAAATATATTCTTTTAATGATGTAGACAGTAAGACCTGTGGAATATTAACCGTTCCCGTCAAGGGAGATTCGTCCGACCAAACAATAAAATTTAATATAGTTAATGATCCAAAGGTTGTTAAATCGATTTTAGTCTCAGATATTACACTCAACTATAAAAATTCCGCAAATATAAAACTAAAAATCACCGCTGACGAGGGGGCGGAGTACATTGTAAAATACGAAAGCTCCAATCCGAAAGTTGCGACAGTGGATGAAAACGGCAAGGTCTATGCTGCCAAAAGAGGTGAGTCAACAATAACCTGTACCGTAACCGATTCATACGGCAACACTGTTTCCGACACCTGCAAAGTAACGGTAAACT
Source organism: uncultured Ruminococcus sp. (assembly GCA_900539465.1). Lineage (GTDB taxonomy): Bacteria > Bacillota > Clostridia > Oscillospirales > Acutalibacteraceae > CAG-488. The sequence goes on from UQCF01000006.1 coordinate 8,660, forward strand.
ATACTTTCTGGCAGTGGCTTATTAAAATTATTCTCTTTGGCTGGATTTGGTATTAAGACAAAGCCTTATCAACCAAAAGGGGTTTTCTGCGTTGAACGCGGCAACCCCTTTTTTATGTAACGGCGGCAACATGGCTAACCGATTCATAAAATTTATTTGTATTTGTATGCTCTCACATAGTCTACAATCATTTCGCTCTCAAAATTTTCAAGGTTGTTTTTCATAAATTCTCTGTTCGGAACCGCGTCCTTGCCGCCAATCTCAATAGAGAGAATCATATATTCACTCACGGCGGCAATATTGTCTTTTCCGCCGAAATCGGTGCGGTACCACTCTTTTCCGTTGAGATAAAAGATGTATCCGTTCTCGTTCCATTCCACGCCGTAAGTGTTAAATTCTTCATACGGGTTGCCTGGTACGCGGCAGCGTTTTGCGACGAGCTGACGGTGGTTTTGAGCATATCCGCCGTAATGAAGGTTTGCGGAGATTTTGTTGTTTTTGTAATCGGAATAATACGGGCTTTCAAAAATATCTATTTCAGTTCCGTCGGCACCCGAAACGGAGCTGTCGTTTATTCCGTCGCCGAACATCCAAAAGGCTCCCCACAAGCCCGCGCCCTTCGGCAAAATACATCTGGTTTCAAAATATCCGTATTTTTGACGGTATGATGCGCCCGTGTCTATGCCTGCCGTGTACCAGCCCGGCTCGGAGCTGCCGTCCGTTCCGTTGGGGAGATATTTGACTTTAATGTGCAGCTGACCCGATTCGACCTGTGCAAGGTCTCGGTTCCAATAGCTTCCGCGCCTTTTCACGGTGTCACCCATACCGAAATGATGGCTGCGCCATTCGGAGCCGAGGGAGTCTCCGTCAAATTCGTCGCTGAAGGCAAGTTCAAACCTTGAAAGGTCTATTTCGGCACCGGTCGCCCTGTAAGGAATCAAACCTATGCTTGTGCCGAGCGACAGCAAAGCGCTCAAGATAAATGACAATAATTTTTTAATTAAATTGCACATGGTATTCCTCCTTGCATTGCAGTTTTTTCAGTTTAAAAAACGGAGCCGCAAAAATAACACGGCTCCGTAATTTTTATTTTATTTAACCCTGTGCGTAAGAACCTACGAGCATCATATACTCGCCGATCTGTGCGCCGAACTCGGGGGCGCCGTCCATAACGAGCTTGCCCTCTTTGGTAGATTCAAGCATATCGTCTGTTGAAAGCAAGATGCCAAGAGCACTGTCAAGATTATTGAAGCGCATGGTGAAGAAAGGCATCGCTCTCTTATATTCACCTCTGCCGGCTCTGGTTTTGCCCGCTTTAACTCTCAGATAAGCTGAGATTTCGGGGTAACCGTCAACTGCCCAGGCATAAACGCGGTCGGGGCTCTTGAGCGCCCAGTCATGTACCGCCTCATGGCCCTGCTTATTGAGCTGGCTGATGCCCGACGAAAGAAGGTAGAAGAAGCATTTAACCATAAGATGCTTATCATCTTCGTTTTCGGGGGCTTCTTTTGCGCTGAGAAGTGCAGACATCTTCAAAAGTGTTGCAAGCAGTGCCGCAAACACTTTGGGATATCTCACTGCGCCCTTCATTTTGGGAAGAGTTGAGGGAGCAATTTTGCCCTTGAAGAATGCGTTCATGGCCTCAAGGCTTTTAAACTCAAGGTCAACAAAAGCATTTGTTGCAACCTTATCGGCGCAAACGCGCCACTCACCGTTATTAACTGTGAAATGTGTGGCTACTTTGCCTGCCGGGCTTTCGGGGTCAAGCGCGCTAACCTGAAAAACCGCGTGCATATGCTCAAACTTTTTCGCAAGCGAAGGAACGTCGGTAGCAATAACCTTCACAAGAGGCAACACAGCGTTAAGAAATATTTTGTTGGTCAATACGGTTTCGTTTGCCATAATAAATCATTCCTTTCTGCGGGATAGGGCGAGGTATTAAACGTCGTCTTCCCAGTTGTCGTCCTCTTCAAAGTCTTTATTCATAGCCTCACGAACGGCGTTGATGATGCCGTTGCTGTCGATGCCGAGAATAGACATAATATCTTCGTGAAGACCGATGGGTGCAAACTTGTCGGGGATACCCAGACGGGTGAATGCACAGCCCTTGCCGGCTTCTGCCATAACCTCTGCAACTGCGGAGCCGAGGCCGCCGATGATGTTGTGGTCTTCAACGGTAATGATGCGGCGGGTATCCTGAATTGCTTTAAGAACAGCCTCTTTATCAAGGGGCTTGATTGTGTGCATATCAAGCACGCGAACTTTAAGTCCGTCGGCATTCTCAAGGAATTTTGCTGCCTGGTATGCCTGGAATACGCATGAGCCGCAGGCGATAACGGTGATGTCGGTGCCGGGGTTAACCTCAATTGCCTTGCCTACTTCAAATTTGTATTCATGCGGATAATCCTTGCCGTAAAGAACTCGGTCAAAGCCGCGGTTGATTCTTATATAATAAGGGCCGAAATTCTCATATGCCGCTGTAACGGCTTCTGCTGTCTCAACACCGTCTGCGGGGCAGATGAGGGTGATGTTGGGCATTGAGCGAACAACTGCCATGTCGCAGATTGCGTGGTGAGTTGAGCCTGCCTGACCGAATGATGTGCCGGAATGTGTTGCTATGATTTTAGCGTTTACATTCTGATAGCAAATATCCGTATGGAGCTGGTCTGCGCTGCGAAGAGAAGCGAAAACCGAGAAGGTTGAAAGGAAGGGAACAAGACCTGCCTTTGCCATACCGGCGGCTACGCCGAACATATTCTGCTCTGCAATGCCGACGTTAAAGAAACGGTCGGGATATGCTTTGCCGAATACGCCGATTTTTGTGGAACCTGCAAGGTCTGCTGTAAGACCGACTATTTCGGGGTGCTCTTTGCCGAGTTCAACGAGAGTCTGACCGTAAATTTCGGCTGTTGAAAGCTCGGTTGACTCAAGAGCCGTATAAGTTAATCCGCCTGCCATAATTATACGCCCTCCTTTTCTGCGCGTGCAACACGCTCTTTGTAGTATTTTTCAAGGCTTGCTTTTGCGTCTTTGTAGTGCGGCTCGTCAATAGCGCCGTAGTGCCAGTGATAGTCGTCTGCCATGTAGTCGATACCTGCGCCCTTTATGGTGTTGGCAATTATCATAACGGGAGCTTCGTCCTGACCCAAAGCAAAGTCAATAGCATCGCAAAGCTCGCTGAGGTTGTGACCGTCAACTTCTTTAACTATGAAGCCGAAAGCGCGCCATTTATCTGCAAACGGCTCAAGACCCATAACGTCTTCTGTGCGGCCGTCGATCATGCACTTGTTGCGGTCAACAAAACTGATAACGTTTGTTACCTTGAACTGAGCCATTGCCATTGCTGCTTCCCAGTTTGAGCCTTCGTCGCACTCGCCGTCGCCGAGAACGCAGTATGTCTTGTAGTCTTTGCCGAGAACTCTTGCGGCAAGTCCTGTGCCGAGAGCTATTGAAAGACCGTGACCGAGTGAGCCTGTTGAAGCATCAACGCCGATAACCTTGTTTGAGTCAAGGTGAATACCCATCTTTGAGTTTGTGAGGTTAAAGGTTTTAAGCTGCTCGGGGTCGTTAAATCCCTTGTCAACAAGCACGGGTGCATAGGCTATGCCTGCGTGACCCTTACTCATTATAAAGCGGTCTCTGTCTTCCCACTGGGGGTCGTCAACCTTAATGTTGAGATACTTGTGATAAAGAACGGTCATAATGTCCATAACGCTCATGCCGCCGCCGATGTGGCCGCTGCCTGCCCAGAATGTTGTGTCAAGGCAGAGGTTACGAAGCTCGTTCGCTTTCTTTTCGAGAGCTAACCATTCTGTTTTTGATAATGGCATATGTTTTCCTCCCTGGTTATAAATTTTTGAGGTCTTTTATAAAATGCCTGCGCCGAGGCGATACGTCTTAACGCAGGCAAAAATCCTAATTACACATTAAAATGCTTCGGGGTGCATTTTCTTTGTAACTCTGAATGCTTCGTCCGCAACATCAAGTGTGTGCTTGATATCTTCATCCGAAACAGCGGCATTCATGAAGTGGTTGTGATGGCCTGCAAGGAAAATTCCGCGCTTGACCATTTCCGCAATCCAATCCTGGTGAATCATCATGCTGTCGTCATTGGCAATTCTGAGGTAGAACAAAGCGGGTTCACCCGAGACAACAAGGTCAAAGCCGTTGTTTGCGGCAGTTGCTTTGAGTCCGTCAAGAAGTTTAACCGATTTCTCTTTGAGAAGAGCCGGGCAGTCGATAGCCTTCATCTTGTTGATGTTGGCAATAGCCGCCGCGAACGGGATTGCGCTCATCCAGTAAGAGCCTGTGTATGAAAGGCCGCTGACTGCGCCCTTGAGCCACTCTTTACCGCAAAGGCAAGATACGTTCCAGCCGTTTGCAAGAGCCTTGCAGAAGCAAAGAAGGTCTGCCTCTATGCCGTAGTAATGATCCGAACCTGCCGTGTCAAGACGCCAGCCGGCACGAACGTCGTCCATGATAAGAACAATGCCCTCTCTTGTGCAAAGCTCACGGACTTTCTTCCAATATCCCTCTGCGGGCAATACGTTATCAAAATAGTTGCCGTGAAGATAAGGTGTTGAGATGAACGCGGCAATCTCGCCCTTGTTCTCTTCAATTATCTTTTCAAGGCCTTCAATGTCGTTCCAGTCCACATAGAGGTTGTTTGCAACGTCCTCGGGCAAAATGCCGGGATAGTCGATTTTCTGAGTCCATGCAGATACGCCGTGATAAAAGCCGTTTACGAAAATTATCTTTTTGCGGTGTGTTGCGTTACGGGCGGCAAGAACCGCGCAGGATGTAACGTCGTTGCCGTTCTTTGCAAAGAAAGCCCAGTCTGCCATGTTGACGGTGTCAACCAAAAGCTCTGCAAGCTCAACCATTTTATAAGAGGGTGAAGTCGTGCAGTTTTCGAGCTTTGCCTGCTCCATGGCGGCTGCGTCAACATCGGGGTCGTTATAGCCGAGAATGTTGGGACCGTAAGCGCACATATAGTCGATAAACTTGTTGCCGTCAACATCCCAGAAGTATGTGCCCTGCGCCTTCTCGGAGAAGAAAGGCCATGCGCTGACGGGGATGAAGTTGCCCTCTGCGGGGCCGAGATGGCCGTAGACGCCCGAGGGGATTACCTTGCAGGCTCTTTTAAAAAGCTCGTTGCTCTTTTTATATTTATTTATTTTAAAACTCATAATTCATCCTCCTTATGCGAGATAAAGCGCTACCCTGTCAAGGATGCGGTTCATGTTATCGAGCATATTAACCATGCCCTTCATGGTGATTGTGCCCTCGCCTATCTGAGCAATGGCGTTAACCTTGCCGTCAAAAAGGTCATGGGCAAGCTCCATGCTGCCGAATTCCATAACCGCGCGGTATTTCTCGGGAGCTTTCTTTACGGTAACCATGCGGTGGTCTTTAACGCTGATTGTTGCGGCAGGACCGCCGAGAATAGACATCTTCATGTTGCCGTCGGGTATGTAGTGAGCGCTGAACTTGCCTATTTCATCGTTATTGCCTATCTGAGAAATGGCAACCGTGATGGTGTAGAACATAAGCTCTGTGCTGAGCTTAAAGAATTCTTCGTCTTTAAGGTCTTCTTCAGAAGCGCGCATGTATTTTGAAAGGAGATCCGTCAAAGGAGTGAATTGCTTAAGCAAAAATTTGATTTTTGAAAAGCCCTTTGAGGGAATGGGGGTAACCGTGCCGTCGATAAGTCCGTTAAACTTCTCGCATGAGCTGAACGGGAGCTTAACATCGCATGATGTGCAGCCCTGCTCCATACGGCATCTGCCGTTTTTGAAAGTAAGCGTTGCGCTGGGGCCGTCTTTAACCTCAAATCCTATCGAAATCGGCTTTTTGGTCATAACAAGCTCTCTTGCCTGCTCGCTTAACTCGCAAAGGTTTTCGAGTGTTCCGAGTACGGCGTACATATTGATATACGCCAATGTTTTTGCATCTGTCAAAACATATTCCTCCTTTGAATGTCTTTGAACATATTTACTGTTTTATTTTAACAAAAAGGCGTATTATTGTCAAACAAAAAACTGCATAAATAATCAATGTCAATTATGTATATATTTACATTATAATAAAAGAGGCATTGACATATATGCACTTTTTCTTATATAATAAGCCATTATGTATACAAGGAGAGCGCAAATAATGAATCATGCAAAAATCGGCGTAGTCATCGCCGATGATATGGAGTTTGCTCCGCTGCTCGAAAGAGCGAAGCATTACGGATTGACACACGGCAAAATCTGCTCTTTTGAAAGTGCTTCGTTCAGTTTTGCCGGCAAGGAGATAACGGCTGTCAGATGCGGCGACGGCAAGGTGAACGCCGCGGCGGCGACGGCACTGCTTATAGAAAGAGAAAAGCCCTGCTGTATTATCAACATAGGCCTTTCCGGCGGAGTTAAGAATGTGAACCGCGGAACGATTTTTGCCGGCACATCTTTCATGGAGTGCGACTTTGATTTGAGCGTACTCGGCTACAAAAAGGGAGAGAAGCCCGGTCAGGACTATGTTTATGAGGCGGATAAGGAGCTGCTTTCAAAAATTCCGCAGGATTTGGGCATCAGATTTTTAAAATGCGGCACCGGGGATTTCTTTATAACCAAAGACTCCGTCAAAGAGGAATTTTATCGCCTTTTCGGCATCAACGCTTTTGATATGGAGACCGGCGCCATAGCCTCGGTCTGCCACACCTGCTCGGTGCCGTTTTTGAGCATAAGAAAAATCTCGGACGACAGCGAGGACTCCGCTGCCGAAGATTACAGGCAGATGAATAACCTCGCAGAGACCGCACTTTCGGATATAATGCTGAAAGTCATAGAAAATCTTTGATATTTGCATTATTGACGGCTAACCTTTGTTGTGGTAAGATTATTCAAATAAAAAAGGAGTTGTTGTGAATGGACGAAATGTTCAAAGAAAGTCCTTTTATGTATGCAGTGGCAAGCATAATCATAGTGTTTGTTGTTGTTCAGTCCGTGTTCTTTATTGTCAGAGCATGGAAACGGGGACGTCAAATAGGTATCCCTCTTGAAGATCTAAAAAATACAGTCACATCAAGCGCATTGTTTACCATTGCGCCGGCGATTGCGATTCTCGCAACCGTTTTGACCCTTGCGGGCACGCTCGGCATTGTTCTGCCGTGGATTCGCCTTTCGGTTATCGGCAACCTTCAGTACGAGGTCACTGCGGCTCAGGCGGCTATGGAATCGTTTGAGGGCGAAGTATTCGGCAGATCAATAGAAGACCCACGGGTTTTTGCGGCCGTTGCATGGGTTATGACCCTCGGCAGCATTTTGCCGCTGGTACTGCTTCCGCTCTTCTTAAAAACCATTCAGAAAAAGATGGGCAAAGTCACAAGCGGCGGTGGCGACAATAAGCTCGGCGATATAATCTCTGCCGCAACATTCATAGGTCTTATAGCGGCATTTATCGGCAACGCGGTTGCAGGCAAAGCCTCTATTATTGAGATTGACGGCAAAAAAGAAGCCGTAAGCATGGGCGCGGGCATCATGTCGGTTGCTGTACTTTTGACCTCGATAGTTGTTCTGCTCGTTTTGCAGTGGCTGTGTAAAAAGTTTAACTGGACTAAATTTGAAACATTCGTAATGCCTATAAGCATGTTTGCCGGTATGGGAATGGCGATACTTATATATCAGATTCTCCCCGAAAACATAGCATTGTTTGAATGGAGGCCGGTAGTATGAAAAGCAAACAAAAATCTTACATAGATTCAACCCACACCTGGGGACGTATTTTTTCGGTAACGGCCATATTTGTTCTTATCTGTCTGCCGATTTCGATTTGCGTTTATTACAACGCTTGGCCGACGGCAAACCAGGTTCTTAAAGGGCTTCTCAAGGTTGCCCCGATATTCTGGACTTCGGCAGTGCTCGAGGTTATAGTTTATGCTCCGATGCTCGGCACGGGCGCAACATACCTCTCGTTTGTAACGGGCAACATAACAAACCTCAAGCTCCCCTGCGCTCTCAACGCAAAAGAGAACGCAAAGGTTAAATCCGGTAGCGAAGAGGACGAAATCATCTCCACAATCGCGGTCGGCACCTCCGCAATAGTCACAACGATTATTCTTGCGGTCGGCGTTGTTGCACTTTCCCCTCTTCTTACTAAAATAACGGACGAGGGCTCGGCGTTTGCTCCGGCATTCAAGCAGGTGCTTCCGGCTCTGTTCGGCGCACTCGGCGCAGGCTATTTTGCAAAGCACTGGCGCATTTCGATAGTTCCGATTCTCACCGCAATAATCATACTCCTTTTTGACGGCAGCATAGGCACGGGCACGCTTATCCCGATTTGCGTTGTTGTTTCGGTTATTTCGGCTTATCTTATGTATATAAGCGGTTTTCTTACAGGCGGCGTAAAACCCGAAAATCCGCTCAAGAAAAAGAAAAAATAATTTTTAAAAGCTATTGATTTTTTATTGCTTTCGTGTTAAACTATGAGAGTAATGTAAGAATGGACGATTTAAAAGAGTGGGGCGACCCGCTCTTTTATGTTTGTTTGAGGCAAAAGCATTTTATGCTTTGCCAAATGAATTAAGGAGAGCTTTTATGGCAGCTAAAGGTAAGGGCGGCAACACGGTCGCCGCGGTTTGGGAAATTGCCGAACCGATAGCAAAAGACCTCGGTCTCACTTTGTGGGACGTTCGCTTTGAAAAAGAGGGAGCGAACTGGTATCTCAGGGTTTTTATTGACAAAGACGGCGGCGTATCTATTGACGATTGCGTGGATATGAGCCATGCGCTCGATAAACCCCTTGACGATGCAGATCCGATAGAGCAGAGCTACTGTCTTGAGGTTTCGTCACCCGGTATTGAAAGAGACCTCAAAAGAGACTCGCACTTTAAAAAGTGCATGGGTATGAAAATCAAAATCAAGCTCATTCGTCCGCTTGAGGGCAAGCGCGAATTCAGCGGTATACTCGGCGGATATGAAAACGGAGCCGTTCAGCTCATTTTAGAGGACGGTTCTGGTTTTGTGGTAAATAAAAAAGAAACGTCATACATTAAGCTTGACGATTTTGGAGGAGAAATATAATGGTCAACAAAGAATTGTTTGCAGCACTCAGAATGCTCCAAAAAGAAAAGGGCATTTCTATGGACGTGCTGTGCGAGGGAATCCAGCGCGCACTTGTAACCGCAGTTAAGCGCGATTACAACAACAAAGACATTGTTTTTTGCGAGCTTAACCCCGAGGACGAGACAATGCGCGTTTTTGTAAGAAAGAACGTCGTATCCGAAATCTCTGACCCGGACGAGGATATTCTCGTTGAACAGGCTCAGAAATACAAGCCCACCGCCATGCCCGGCGACATCATTGAGATTGAGCTTGAGACAAAAGAAGTCAGCCGTATTGCGGCAGACAAGGGCAAGCACGTTATCCGCCAGGGTATCCGCGAGGCGGAGCACGGCAAAATGCGTGAAGAAATTCAGAGCAAAAACCAAGAGATTGTCACCGCCAAGGTTTCGCGTATTGACCCCGAAACAGGCGACGCTATTGTTGAAATCGGCAAATCGCAGGAGCTTCTTCTCAAGAGCGAGCAGATACCGGGCGAGGTTCTTGCCCCCGGCGACCTTATAAAGGTTTATGTCGCAGATGTAAGAGACAACCTCAGAAGAATGCCCAGAGCAACCATTTCGAGAACACATCCCGGTCTTGTCAGACGTCTGTTTGAAACCGAGGTTCCCGAAATTTATGACGGAACGGTTGAGATTAAGTCCGTTTCGAGAGAAGCAGGCTCAAGGACGAAAATCGCAGTTTATTCCTCTGACGAAAATGTTGACGCTGTCGGCGCCTGCATAGGACCCAGAGGCGCAAGAGTAGGCAAGGTTGTTGACCTTCTCGGCGGCGAAAAGATTGATATAGTTAAATACAGCGAGAACCCGGCAGAGTTTATCGCGGCGGCACTTGCTCCGGCAGACGTTGTTTCCGTTACGGTTGACGAATCCGGTGAAAAATCCTGCAAGGTAATAGTACCCGATATGCAGCTTTCGCTCGCAATAGGCAACCGCGGTCAGAACGCACGCCTTGCCGCGAAGCTTACCGGCTGGAAGATTGACATTAAGCCGGAAAGCGGCAAAGAAGCTCCCTCTATCGTACTGTAAGACATAGTCGGGATTTAAAGCAAATTTTTATCGGGAGGATCGGTATGCAAAATAAAAAAGTACCCTTGAGAAAATGCACCGGGTGCGGCGAAATGAAGCCCAAAAAAGAGCTTGTCAGAGTAGTCAAAACCCCGGAGGGCGAAATTTCTCTTGACCCAACGGGCAAAATGAACGGCAGAGGCGCATACCTTTGCAAAGACCCGCAGTGCCTCAGAAAGGCGCAAAAATCAAAGAGAATAGAAAAGGCTCTGTCCTGCACCGTACCCGATGAAATTTATAATAAACTGGAACAGGAGCTGATAAGCAGTGAATAGCGGCGTCACGGGGCTGCTTGGCCTGTGCAGACGAGCAGGTAAGCTCGCCATGGGTCATGACGCCTGCAAGTCGGCAGTGAATTCGGGCAAAGCAAAGCTGTGCCTTGTGTGCAGCGACTCTTCGCAAAGAGTGTATGACGAGTTTGTAAACCTTTGCGAAAATCATAAAATCCCTGTTTTCAGAATATCACCGACCATTAACGAACTTCACCGTACAATAGGCTACAAAGCGGGAATAATCACCGTAAACGATCAGGGCTTTGCATCATCGGTGATGAAAAAACTCACAACAGAAAACGAACCCGGGGAGGAACACGATATATGATAAATAAATACAGAGTGCACGAAGTCGCAAAAGATTTTGATATGCAGAGCAAAAAGGTTATCGAACTGCTCGCAAAATATTTTGACGATCAGAAAAAACATATGACGGCTCTTGAAGAAAATGAGCTTGACGTTATCTTTGAAACCTTTACGCAGGAAAATCAGGTAGAAAATTTTGACGCCTATTTTGCCACCGCAAAGCAAAAAGAAGACAAGCCGCAGGAGAAAGCTCCCGCAGAGAGCGACGGCAAAAAGGTCGATAAAAAGGCTGAAAAAATCGAAAAAGCTTCGGATAAAAAGGCCGACGCTTCCGCGCCCTCCGCTCAGCCCAAAAAGAAAGAAAAAGAGCAGAGCACACACATTCAGCGCCGCACAAAGGGCGAAACAAGAACAGTTGACACAAGATCCAGCAATGTTGACCTTGAAAAATATAACGAGAAGTATGAAAATATTTCGCCCGTCAACAATAATATGAGAACAGACCGCATGGTCTCAAAGCAAAAGCTTAAACAGCGTTCTCAGCAATACCGCAAGCAGGGTATGCGCTCCTCCCGCAGAGAGACCGAGGCAGAAAAGCTCAAGAGAATTGCGGCAGAGAGAGCAAAGAAACCGCAGATGGTCATTACCGTACCGGAAGAGATCACCGTCGGCGAGCTTGCAGAGCTTCTTCATTTGACTGCGGCGGCTGTTATTAAAAAGCTCTTCGCACTCGGTCAGATGGCAACCGTCAACGAAGTTATAGACTACGACACCGCAGAAATCGTTGCCACGGAGCTTGGCGCAAAATGCCAAAAAGAAGTTGTCGTCACCATTGAAGACAGAATTATCGACGACAGCGACGATGACGAAGAGAACCTTGAGCCACGCGACCCCGTTGTTGTTGTTATGGGTCACGTTGACCACGGCAAAACCTCTCTTCTTGACGCGATAAGAAACACCTCCGTAACCACAACCGAGGCAGGCGGAATCACACAGCACATAGGCGCTTACAGAGTTGACCTCAACGGTCAGAAAATTACTTTCCTTGACACTCCCGGTCATGCCGCTTTCACATCCATGCGCGCAAGAGGCGCACAGGCAACAGACATTGCCGTTCTTGTTGTTGCGGCAGACGACGGCATCATGCCCCAGACCATTGAGGCTATCAACCATGCCAAGGCGGCAGGCGTAAGCATTATTGTTGCGATAAATAAAATGGATAAGCCCGACGTCAACCCCGACAAAATCATGCAGCAGCTCACAGAGCACGAGCTTGTTCCCGAAGAGTGGGGCGGCGACGTTATCTGCGTACCCGTATCAGCAAAGACGCACATGGGCATTGACAAGCTGCTTGAATCAATACTTCTTGTTGCAGAAATGCAGGAGCTTAAAGCCAACCCGAACAGAGCGGCAAAGGGTATTGTTATTGAGGCAAGACTCGACAAGGGCAAGGGTCCGATAGCGACGCTCCTTGTTCAAAAGGGCACTCTTCACTCGGGCGACATTATCGTAGCAGGCACTGCGGTCGGCAGAGTAAGAGTTATGAAAAACGACAAGGGCGAAACCGTTAAAGAAGCAGGTCCCTCCGTTCCCGTTGAGATTATGGGTCTTGCAGAGGTTCCGCAGGCAGGCGATGTATTTGACAGCGTATCCGATGAAAGACTTGCGCGTGAGCTCGTTGAGCAGAGAAAGCAGTCCGCAAAAGAGGAACAGTTCAAATCCGTTCAGAAGGTTACGCTTGATAACCTCTTCTCCTCTCTTCATGAGGGTGAGCTTAAAGAGCTTAACATCATAGTCAAGGCAGACGTTCAGGGTTCTGCCGAAGCGGTTAAGCAGAGCCTTGAGAAGCTCTCTAACGACGAAGTCCGCGTAAAAGTTATTCACAGCGGCGTAGGCGCAGTAAGCGAATCCGACGTTATGCTTGCGGCGGCTTCAAACGCGATTATCGTAGGCTTTAACATCAGACCCGACGCAGTTGCAAAAAATCTTGCGGAGCGCGACGGCGTTGAGATGCGTATGTACAGAATTATTTATGACTGCATCGAGGACGTTCAGGCAGCTATCAAGGGTATGCTCGCACCGAAATACCGCGATGTTGACCTCGGCAGAGCAGAAGTCAGAAATGTTATCTCAATCTCTTCTGTCGGCAAGGTTGCAGGCTGCTACGTCACCGAGGGCAAGGTTACAAGAAGCAGCAAAATCCGCGTTGTACGCGACGGCATAGTTGTTGCAGAGGATGAAATCGCTTCTCTTCGCCGCTTTAAAGACGACGTTAAAGAGGTTGCCAGCAACTATGAGTGCGGTATTGCGCTTAATAAATTCTCCGACATTAAAGAGGGCGACATTCTCGAGGCCTTTATTACCGAAGAATACCGCGACTGATTATTTTAAGAAAGGATGCGGCGGCGTTTTTTGCCCGCCGCCGGGCAAATTCTATGGCAGGTTACAGAATAGACAGAACTTCTGAAGATATTAAAAGAGAGATAACAGCCGTTATCAGAGAGCTTAAAGACCCGCGCGTTATGGATAAGCTTCTTACCGTTGTGCGCGTTGAGGTAAGCTCCGACGCTTCGTTTGCAAAGGTTTATATCAGCGCAATGGAGGGTATAGACACGGCAAAAACCGCCGTTAAGGGGCTCACCGGTGCGACCGGATATATCAGAAGAGAAATCGGTCAGCGCCTGCATTTGAGAAAAACGCCGGAGCTTAAATTCATAGCCGACAATTCTATTGAGCACGGCATGAGCATAGTTAAGATAATGGACGATTTGAGGGCTGAGGAAAATGATGATTAACTCCGCACGCGAAGCCGCAGAGATTTTGATGCGGCAAGACGACATTCTTATTCTCACTCACGCGAACCCGGACGGCGACACGCTCGGCTGCGGTTATGCGCTTTGCCGCGCGCTTTTGTCACTCGGCAAAAAGGCAAAAGTCTCTTGTTCGGACGAAATACCGCCGAAATATTCATACCTTTCGGCAGGAATAGAAGAAACCGAATTTGAGCCGAAATTTATAGTTGCGGTTGACGTTGCGGACACAAAGCTTCTCGGCAAAAAGAATGAGGAGCTATACTGTGACAAAATTGACCTTTGCATAGACCACCATGGCTCTAACCGTCTTTTTGCAAAAGAGACATTGCTCAATGCAAAAGCCGCGGCGGCGTGCGAGATAATTTTAGAAACAGTCAAAGCACTCGGCGCAGAGGTAACGCAAGAGATTGCGGACTGCATATACACAGGTCTTTCAACAGATACGGGCTGCTTCCGCTACTCAAACGTCACGCCCGTAACCATGAGAATGGCGGCAGATATGATAGAGGCCGGCGCACGTCATTCCATGATAAACACCGTTATGTTTGAGACAAAAACCAAAACCTATGTTGCACTCGAAAAGCTATGCCTTGCGTCAATGAAAATGTATTTTGACGAAAAATGCGCTTTGATAACCTTGACGCAGGATATGTTTAAAGAGAGCGGCTCCGATGAGAGCGAATGTGACGCAATCGCCTCACTGCCGCGCCAGATTGAGGGCGTCGTTATCGGCGCAACCCTCAGGGAGCGCAAGGACGGCAGCTTTAAGGTTTCGCTTCGCACCCACTCCCCTGCGGACGCGTCTCTGATTTGCTCAAAGATGGGCGGCGGCGGTCACCCGAGGGCGGCAGGCTGCCAGCTTGAGGGTCCGCTCGAAAGAGCCAAAGACGAGCTGCTCAAAAATATAGGCGAATATATAAAAACTTTATAAAAAAACGGAGTTGCCGTGAATTTGCGGCGGCTCCGCTCTTTTATTCCGCAAAATTTTATGTTATAATCCATTTGTTAAAGGAGGGCTTGCATGAGCACCGAAACAGCAAAACCAGTAAGAAAGCACAAAACCTCTGTGCTGTTAAAAAGATTTATACCGTACTATAAAAAGCACCTCGGCTCGCTTATTCTCGACCTTTTTTGCGCGAGCTTCACGGTTGTGTGTGAGCTTGCTCTGCCGATAATCGCAAGGAACATAACCGACACGGGTATAAACCACCCGGAGCTTTTGACCTTTTCATACATAGGCAAAATCGCACTGTTTTATTTAATTCTCAGAGCGTTTGACTGCGCCGCCAACTACTATATGCAAGCCGGCGGTCATATAATGGGAACAAAAATGGAGACGGAGATGCGCCGAGATATGTTCGCACATTTGCAGTCGCTGCCATATTCTTATTATGACGACACAAAAATCGGTCAAATTATGTCGCGCATAACATCCGACCTTTTTGATATAACCGAGTTTGCTCACCACTGCCCGGAGGAATATTTTATTGCCTCGCTCAAATTCATAGGCAGTTTTATTTATCTTGCTAGGATAAATTTAAAGCTCACGCTTTTGATGTTTATTCTTGTGCCGCTGATGGCCGTTATCTCTTCAAAATACCGCAAGCAAATGCGAAGCGCGTTCAAGGCGCAGCGGCATGAGCTCGGCGAAATAAACGCCGGGGTTGAAGACACTTTGCTCGGTATTCGCGTTGTAAAATCTTTTGCCAACGAAGATGTGGAAAAAGAAAAATTCAAGCGCACCAACACAAAATTTTTTAACGTCAAAAAATCGGCATATTACAGCATGGCGGGCTTCAACACAACAATCCGACTGTTTGACGGACTTATGTATATACTCGTTGTGTGCGCCGGCGCAGTGTTCATTATGAAAAAAGAAATTGAGCCTGCCGACCTCACGGCATATCTTCTCATGGTGTCAACTCTGCTTGGCAGCATAAGGCAAATAGTTCAGTTCAGCGAGCAGTTCCAGCGCGGACTGACGGGCATTGACCGCTTTGCCGAGGTTATGGAGGTTGAACCCGAAATCAAAGACGAGGCGGACGCGCAGGAAATGGCAGACGTCAAGGGCGACATAGAGTTTAAAGACGTCAGCTTTTCTTATTCGGACGATAAAAAAGAAGTTTTGCACAACATAAACATAAAAATTCCGCACGGGCAGTCCGTTGCGATTGTAGGGCCCTCCGGCGGCGGCAAAACCACAATTTGCAATCTTATTCCGAGGTTTTATCAAATATCGGGCGGCGAAATATCTATTGACGGCACCGATATAAAAGAATATACTTTAAAATCATTGAGAGAACATGTCGGCGTTGTTCAGCAGGACGTTTATCTGTTCTCCGGTTCGGTTAAAGAAAACATCGCCTACGGCAAGCAGAACGCGAGCGACGAAGAAATTATAGCCGCCGCTAAAAGAGCAGGGGCACATGAGTTTATATCGGAGCTCCCCGAGGGATACGACACATATGTCGGCGAGCGCGGACTAAAGCTCTCCGGCGGTCAGAAGCAGCGTATATCAATAGCGCGCGTTTTCCTTAAAAATCCCCCGATACTCATTCTTGACGAGGCGACCTCCGCACTCGATAACGAGAGCGAGCGCCTGATACAAAAATCGCTCGAAGAGCTTTCAAAGGGCAGAACCACACTCACGATAGCTCACAGATTGACAACAGTAAAAAATGCCGACAACATTCTTGTGCTCACCAAAAACGGAATTGAAGAGCAGGGCACCCATGAGCAGCTCATTTCCGCAGGCGGAATATACGCAGGAATGTACCGTATGTACGGCAATTAAATACCGAAAGGAAGATAAAAATGTTAAAAAACGTACCTTCTATTATCTCACCTGAGCTTTTAAAAATCCTTATGGAAATGGGTCACGGCGACACCATAGTTATAGGTGACGGCAACTTCCCGGCGGCGGCAAACGCCAAAAGACTTGTAAGACTTGACGGCCACGGCGTACCCGAAATTCTCGACGCTATCCTCAAGCTTATGCCGCTGGATACCTATGTTAAGACCCCCGTTTCTCTTATGGATAACGGCGACAAAGAAAACCGCCCGCCCATCTGGGACGAATACAAAAAAATCATTGAGAAAAACGAGGGCGAAAAAGACATTGAGCTTATTGAACGCTTTGCATTTTATACAAGAGCAAAAAATGCTTATGCAATAATCGCAACGGGCGAAACCGCGATTTACGCAAACGTAATTCTTCAAAAAGGCGTAGTTATCGAATAAGGTGAACAAGATGAAAAAAGTTCTTGCATTTGATTTCGGCGCGTCAAGCGGCAGAGCGATCATAGGCTCGTTTGACGGCGAAAAAATAACTCTTAAAGAGGTGCACCGCTTCACAAACGACCCGGTTGAGCTCGGCGGCACCTTGTATTGGGACGTGCTCCGCCTTTTTTACGAGATAAAACAGGGCATAGTAAAGGCAAAAATCGCAGGCGGATTTGACTCGATAGGAATTGACACATGGGGTGTTGATTTCGGCCTTATAGACAAAAACGGCAGACTTTTAGAGAACCCCGTCCACTACCGCGACAAGCGCACCTCGGGTCTTGTGGAGGAGTCTTTTAAGTCTGTTCCGCGCCAAAAGATGTATGACATAACGGGCATTCAGTTTATGGAGCTTAACACGCTTTTTCAGCTTATATCGCTCAAAAAGCAGCGACCCGAAATGCTTGAGAGAGCAGATAAAATGCTCTTTATGCCCGACCTTTTCGCATATTTTCTCACAGGCAAAATGTGCTCCGAGTATTCCATTGCTTCAACCTCCCAGCTAATAGACATAAACACGCGCACATGGTCAAAGGAGCTACTCGACGCTTTCGGCATTAAAGAGAGCCTCTTTGCGCCCCTCACAGAGCCGGGCACACAGCTCGGCAATCTCTCAAAAGAGATTTGCGAAGAGTGCGGAGTTGAAAGCGTGCCCGTTATATCGGTTTGCGGTCACGACACGCAGTCGGCAATAACGGCAGTGCCTTGCGAGAGCGGAGATTTCGCCTTTCTCAGCAGCGGCACATGGTCGCTTTTCGGCACGGAGCTGCAAAAGCCGATAGTGAACGAAACCTCACTCAAAATCAACATCACCAACGAGGGCGGCTTCGGCGGCACTACGGGATTTTTAAAGAACATTATAGGTCTTTGGCTCATACAAGAGAGCCGCAGGCAGTGGCAGAGAGAGGGCAAGGATTATTCTTATGCCGACCTCGAAAAGCTTGCACTGTCGGAAGAGCCGTTTAAGTGCTTTATAGACCCCGACGCTCCCGAGTTTGTTCCGCAGGGGAATATCCCCGAGCGCGTGCGTGAATTTTGCAGAAAGACGGGTCAGTATGTACCCGAATCCGTGGGCGAAATTATGCGCTGCATATATGAGAGCCTTGCGATGAAATACCGCATGACCTTTGAAAAGCTGTGCGAGTGCACGGGCAAGGACTACCCGGTTATCCACGTTATCGGCGGCGGCACAAAAGACGGTCTGCTTTGCAGAATGACCGCATCATCATGCGGCAAAACCGTAAAGGCGGGGCCGATAGAGGCAACGGTTATGGGCAACGTGGCAGTTCAGCTCATGTCTGACGGCACCATAGGCTCTATAAGCGAAGCGCGCAAGGCTGTTGCCGCGAGTGAGAGCCTCAAAACATATGAACCCGAAAACACCGACGAGTGGATAAAGGCATATAAAAGCTTTGTAAAAATCGCAAAATGATTTTTTGGAGGTTCTGTTGTTAATAAAACAGCCGCTTCCGTAACAATTATGGTGCTCAGCGCCGTTGCGGGCTTCTTTGCCGCAAGCTTTATTTCAACAACCGCTGACAATTCAAGCGCGTTTTTGGGCGCACTGCTGTTTGCGTTTATCGCAGGCGTCGCGTGCATAATCCATACGCTTAGCAATAAAGAATAATACATATAATAATACCGCCGCCAAGAAATCTTGACAGCGGTATTTTTCTGTTCACATCAAATTAAGCGCGTCAACGGGGCTGACGGTTTTGTCTTCTACCTTTGTTTCAAGGTGAATGTGCACTCCGTCGGCGGACTCAATCGGTAAAAGCCCGGCTTTGCCTAAGACGTCGCCCTTTTTAACCTTGTCGCCCTTTTTAGGTTCACTGCCGTCTGCAATACCCGAATAGATAACCTTTAAATCGCCGGGGCAGCTGAGCTCCACCTTAACGCCCCAAAGCTCGTCTTTATCCACCTTTGTTATCTCACCGCTCTGCACGGCAAGCACGCTCTCGCCGTTTTCGGCAGAAAAATCAATGCCGTTATGCACCCGCCAGTCGTCTGTTGTTTTGGATTTTACCATTTCGCCTGCGCTGTAATCTTTTATTATTTTACCGCTTGTCGGCGCACCGAACGAGCCGGTATAAGGCAAAAGGCTTTTGTCTGCCGTTGTGGCGGTTGTGCTCTCTTTCGGCACGCCCGTTGCGGGCACATTTGCCTGCTCCGACACGGCGGAGGTTGTGATTTTAACGCTGTAAGAAGGTACGGATACGGTGCTCTCGGGTTCCGACTGCACACGCGATTTGTTTGCCGCAATGTTATAGACCACCGCGCTCGCGCCGATTATAAGAATAAGGCAGGCGGTAAGTATAACATAATAGGTCTTTGCCGAAAGTATCGGTCTTGGATTTTTTTCTGACATATAAACACCTCGTTTTTCTTTTAAATTATTTTTGCCGAAAACAAAGATGTTTATACAAAGAAAAAGCAGCCGGCGTTGACCGACTGCTTTTTCCAATAAATTGAGGGGTTTATTGAGGAGGGGTATGTGCTAAAGAAGAGTTGCGGCTCTCTCCTTTGCACAGCTATATAATAACGGGTAATTATGAATTTCGTGTGAATAAATTATAACTTTTTAGCGTAGAAATTATGAATTTTGAGTAGTTTTTAAAAAATAAGCTCTAAAACAAAAAAATTATCGTCCGCAGTGTAGGCAATGTTCTTTTCATTCAGCTTTGTGCCGCAATTTTTGTTGACAGAAGAAGCAAGCGAATATGCCATGCCGTTTTCGGTTAAAGACTTAATGGCTTTTTTATAAGCCGTTTTGTTTTCAAACCTTATCTCTATGCTTTTTTCTCCGTTTTTTGCGCGCTTTGCGAGAAGTGATTTCAATTTTTTATAATCGGAATTTTTGAAGGACGAAAAAAGGCAGTTTTCTTTTGCAAAATAATTTGCTTTGACCGCAGTGCATTTTATATCCGTATAAAAATTGCTGTGGTCTTTTTTTATTTCGTCATCGTTTAAATTCATATAGATGTGCGACATCCCGCTTTCAGAGCCGTCGGGGTCATCCCACGTTGTGTCAAGATGATAATATTCGCCGTCTATATTCACTATGTTCCACATATGGCTTTCGGTTTCGCCCTCAAAATTTTGAGCGTCGCCCACAAGGGTGAAGCACTCTATTTCGGCTTTTTCAAGCAAATATTTTGCCGCCTTGGCATAGCCCTCGCACGCGGCGCTGCCTGCGACAATGCAGCTGTATGTCATAGAAGCGGTAACATCGCGGCTGTCGTCATAATCGCAGTTTTTGACGATATAATCATGAATATAAAGTTCTTTTTCAAAGTCGCTTGCATCGGCAGGGATTTTGCCTATAATCTCGTCGCACTTTTTATCCATTTCGGATAATTTCTGATGAAACTCAGACAGGCTCATAGAATACTCTGCCTTAAAATAGCAGCGCGAGCCTTCGGTTATTATTTTGCAGTCGCGCCCTATGCATATAATTTCGGGGTTGTCATAAACCACGGCTTCAAAAACCTTTGTCAAATCCTCGGCGGTCATGTATGGCACTTCTGTTTTTTCGGGGAGCGATTTCTCTGCCGTCATTATGCTCTCTAAAATATTATTATAGCCCTTTTTCTGGTCGCTCGTGAGCGCGTCAAAATGATTTTTGTATTTGCTGCCTGTCTCGGATTTTTCGTCAGAAAATTCCGCCCAGTTGATATAGCCTGCGCCCGCAAAAATCGAATCCAGCCCCGAATAAATTTCCTGCGCCGAGCACGAGCAAAAGCTAAAAAGGCAAACTGCCGCCAAAACGGCGCACAAAAATTTTTTCATGGCATCTCCTTAAAACAAATCTTTTATTTTGCTGACAGTCTGCGCCTTTTTATCTTTTTTAGCGGCAATGAGCTTGATATTATTCAAATTGTCGGCTGTGTCAACATAAGATATATTGCTGTTTGTGCCGAGCTCCTCAAGAACGCCTTTATAAAGAGTCATGGCATTTTCCATGTTATCCTCGGTCACATATTGGTTGAGCATGGCGCAGAACAAATCGCCTTGACGCGCAATATCGTTCTCTTTGCAATATTTGAGGTATTTTACAAGCGACTCGCCCTTTATCGTCTGCTCGCCGGGGGTCAAAATAAGCGTCATGTCTTTGGTGCGGTATTCGACCCTTTGCGGAACATTATACCTAAGACCGCCCATATAATTTATCGCAAGGGCAAAGGTGTTTTCGTTTGACGAAACATAGCGGTCAATCTCTGTGTTATACTCTTTTGCCACTGCGTCGCAAACTCCGCTTTCAGAGCCGCTCTCATACGCCTCAACATAGCTGTCTTTAACCGGAAGCGGGCAAAAGCGCACGGTTTTATCTTTCATATCGGCATTTGCAAGCACAAGAAAATAAATTTCTTTTTTGCCGCTCTCTGCGGTTTGCGAGGAGGAAACGCTCATAAAAAGAATTGTGGCAGAGGATTCGCCCGTATCCGAGAGAACCGTATTGTCGGAGTCCTCTTCAAAAATCTCCATAATTCCGCCGAGGCCGAAAGAATCAAGCTTATCCGAAAGATAAAAAAGGGTTGCCGTGCCGAAAACGAGCACAAACGCGAGAAAGCCCAAAACTATCCACTTCCATCGCCCTTTTCTCTGCACCTTGACGGGGTTAAAAATGCGTTCGTCTTTTTTGTTAATGTTCATCTTGTTACCTCTTTAAAATCACCGCTGTATGCGCCGCTATCTCTGCCGAACAGCCGCAGTGTTTGCCGTCGCCGAAAATCAGACGGCTTTCATGCCACTGCTGCGGCAAAAAGTAATTTATATCGTGCTCGTTGCTGTTGGCAATGACGAGTATATCCTCGCCGCGCGTGTAGGCAACGCAGCCCAATGCGGCGGAAAGAGTGTTGTATTCGCCTGTTTCAAAAGTCTTGTTTTCTCTGCGGATTTTGCCGAGAGCCTTGTAAAACTCAGTCAGCTCTTTATCCTCTTTGCCCCACGGAAAGCAGCCGCGGTTAAACGGGTCCTTATAGCCCTGCACACCTGCCTCGTCGCCGTAATATATGCACGGGATTCCCGGCAAGGTAAACTGCAAAACCGCCGCCTCTTTGAGCAGGATTTTGCCCAGAGCATAATTTTTTTTGCTCAGCACTCTGCCGGATTGCCACTCGCGCGAGCGGCCGTCACAGCTCTCGCCCGCAAGAGCGTTGATTGCCCTTTGCGTGTCGTGAGTGCCGATGTGGTTCATCAAAACGTCCAAAACCTCTTTAGGGTAATTCTCTTTTATCACGCTCACGGTTTCATCAAATTTCTCTGCGTCGGAATTGCGGACAAAGCTTATTATCGCCTCGGCAAAGGGGTAGTTCATTACGGAATCGAGCTGATTGCCCTGCAAATATCTTCTTCTTTTGCCGTAGCTGGATTTGTTTGACGCGTCCTCCCACACTTCGCCGATAATAACCGCGTCGGGAGACACCGCCTTTACTTTTTTTCTGAAAGAGTCCAAAAATTCATCGGGCAATTCGTCCGCAACATCAAGCCGCCAGCCGTCGGCACCCGCCATGAGCCATTTTTCGGCAACGCCGCCGTCGCCCGAGATATATTTTATAAAATCCGGCTCATCCTCGTTGAGCTCGGGCAAAATATCTATGCCCCACCAGCTCACATAATCATCGGGCCAGGAGTTGAATTTATACCAGTTATAATATTTTGAATTTTGCGACTGATACGCGCCGACTTCGCCGTATCTGCCTTTTTTGTTAAAATATCGGCTGTCGCTGCCCGTGTGGCTGAACACGCCGTCAAGTATTATGCTTATGCCGAATTTTTTAGCTTTTTTACAAAGCGATTTAAAGTCTTTTTCACTGCCCAAAAGCGGATCGATTTTTTCATAATCCGAAGTGTCGTAGCGGTGGTTGCTCTGCGCCTCGAATATCGGGTTTAAATATATGCAGCTTACACCGAGCGACGAAAGATACCCGAGCTTTTCTTCTATACCTTTGAGGTCGCCGCAAAAATAATCGTTATTTAAAACCTTGCCGTTTTTATCCGCACGCCAATAAGGCTCGTTTTCGCGGTCGGATCGCAAAATTCTGTCCTGCGGCACTCCGATTTTTTTATTGCCCGAGGAATTAAACCTGTCCGGAAAAATCTGATACATTATTCCGCCCTTGAATTTATCGGGAGTTTTAAGGTCTTTTGAATAAACGGTTATCTGCCACTCGTCGCCGCTGCCGCTCAAAAAGCCCGTGTGCGCTTTGTATCGGTATATTCCGCAAACGCCGAAGCCCGTGTCATACTCAAAGTGATAAAAATAAAGTCCTCTGTCGCCGAGAGTTACCTGAACCTTCCACCACTCTTCGTCACTGCCCTGCATACAGTCCCACCACATAGGGATTTTTTTTGCTTCTTCGCCGTCTTTTTTAATAACAAGGCGCGCGCCCGTGCAGCAAAAGCTTCTGGGCAGCACAAATCTGAGGGTAACTTCACTGCCCTCTTTGACCGCGCCGCACGGATATTTATGATATGGTTTGTTTGATATAAAAGGTATATACATTTACTGCCGCTCCGTTGTGCCGGTGCTCCGGGTCGAATTTTCAGACGCGCTCTCCTGCGAAATCTCTGTGTTCTCTTCGCTTTCGTCGGTTGTGTTCTCTTCTGTGGTGTTTTCTGTTTGTGCCTCACTCGGGGCAGTTGTGGTGAAAGACGCGGTGTAGTTATTCGGGTCTATATAAGGTTGGTCCGATATATTAAGAAGCGCGTCGGTCAAAACAAAGCCTGCCGCGGCGAAGAGCACAATAATTATTATAATAAATATCCACCTGAATATTTTAGCCGCTCTTCTTTTTCTTTTTTGTTCTTTGCTCAAAGAAAATGACGCGTCATACTGATTTTCTTTAAAATCCGCAAACGCTTTTCTTCTTCTTGCCGAGTTTTTATTTTCAGACATCGTGATGCTCCTTAATCTTTATCATGCAAAAACGTTGCTGCCGGATATGCCCATAAACGTCAGCGAAAGCATTGCAACATATATAAAAAGCACGGGAGTGCCCCTGAAAACAGGGGGTATGTGCTTATTGTGCGCTATTCTTGTGAAACCCACGCTTATCAAAAGCGAGGCTATAACAAACGCTATGCCCGAACCGAAACCCGTGCCTATACTCTCCCAAAAATTTGCCGCAGAGCGGTAATTGATAAGCGGAATGGCAAGAGCCAGCGTATTTATTGCCGCTATGCCGAGCTTTGTCATAAGTCTTTTGCTCGGTTTTAAAATAAAATATATGAGTGCGCCCGTGATAAAATAAACCGAAATCAACACAAGTGCAAAAATCAAAAAATGTATCGACTGATTTTTTTGAGCCACCCACGGCAAAAAATCGAGTGCGCGGCACACAACCGCAGTGACAGTCGAAAAATAGACTATCATCGCCGCCGTTGAGGCAAGTTTTTTGGGCTTTGACGCCATTCTGACAGCTTCGCTTGCGCCGTATCCGCCGCTGAAAACAAGGTTTTGCACCAATATTGCATAAAAAGCCGCCGAAATCATATCAAAAAACCAGCTCATGCCGCACCTCCTTCAATCAGTTTGTTTTGTTCTTTTTAAATCTGTTTTTTACCGCATAAATAAATGTTGCCTCTTCATCGCGCTCCTCATCAAGAGGAAATCGCTCCTCAAGGTCCTTTGCCTTTTTGCCGTATTTTTTAATTATCGCCGCTTTGTGAACCGCGGCGAGCACGCCTATCATCAAAAAGCCGAAGAACGGCATCAGCGCGCCTTTAAGCCCTGTTATAAACGGAATGTCAAAGCCTAAAATACTGCCCGAGCCGATAATCTCTCTCACCGCGCCGACTACCAGCAAAACCGCGCAGTAGCCAACCGATGAAGCCACGGCGTCAAAGAAGCTCAGCTTAACGGAGTGCTTGACCGCATATTTTTCGCAGTGAACGCAGACCAAAGAGCTCATTGCCATAAGCGGCAGATAAATACCGAGACTCGAAAACACCGCCGCGCCGCTTTTTTCGAGCAGATACATCACCGGGAACACCGCCGCGACACCGATAAGGGCATACACGCCCATTCTGACCCAGCGACTGAATTTTTTTAAAAGCGCACTCGCTATGACCTCACTCAAAATGAGCGAGAAAGTGAAAACCAGCGAGAGTAAAAGAGAATTCATAAGCGAGGTCGCCGCCGCGGCAATGGGGCAAATGCCTATTACCTGAACAAGCACCGGGTTTCTTATATATCCGCCCAGGCGAATCATCTTTTTAAGTGACGGAGAATCTTTTTTGTTATTCAGAGCGAATCACCTCCGCCGTCTTATTTTCTTTTTTTATAAACAGCCCGTTGAGAAGAGGCCAAACCGCATTCACCGTGAGCACGGCAAAACAGCCTGCGTCCTCAAACACACTGACATAGCGAAGCGCAATATATATAGCCCCCGCAAGCGCACCGTATAAAAAGCGGTGCATTTTCTTTTTGGGCGAGGGTCCCTCTTCGGTTATCAAAAAAACGGCAATGCCCATTGTAAAGCCCGAAAACAGCCTTACACAAATCAGACGCAGAGAGTTTTCGCTAAAAAATCTGCCGCCCGAAAATGCCGTGACCAAAACCGCGCCGACAAGGCACACAGATAAAAAGCCCAAAGAATTTATAAAGCTTTTGGGTCGTCTGACAAAAATATATATGAGAATACCGAGCATTATAACCGCGCTCGTCATACCCATTGCACCGGGCACAGAGCCTATAAATGCGTTTATGAGTTCCACCGCGGTTATGCCGGGGTTGCCGCTTGTGCCGAGTGACGAGGCGAGCGAAACGCCCTCAACAAAATTATTCGGGTCGCTTATGTTACTTTCGAGTGCAGGATAAGCAAACACTGCGTCGGGTCGGCATATACTTAAAAAAGAGAATGCTGCCGCCGCGCATGAAAAAGGTGCTCTGTACGCGCCGCCGAACGGAATTTTTATTGTGAGCACCGCAAAAGCACTGCCGGCAATCGGCATCCAGAGCGGAACGCTCGCAGTCATCATCAGTGCAAGAAGCACACCGGTGTAAACACTGCTCATATCGCGAAAATGCGGCTTTTTACCAATGAATTTAGAGCCTGCCGCCTCGCTCAAAAGCGCACTCAAAACCGAAAGCGCGGTTATTAGAAGCGCACGCGCGCCGTAGAGATGAACAGCCATAACAACGGGCAAAATGAGGGCGGGAGCCATGTCCTTATAAAAAGTTTCTTTGCGCTTGTGTTTTTTTCTTTTTCGGGGCACGGGTCTCACCTTCTTCCATTATTTATTCGTTGAATCGACTCTCTCGCGGTACTATAATTTAATCATAGCTTTAAGGGGGCACACAAATGAATATTCACTCTGTAAATAAAAACAAATTTATCGTAGAACTCTCGGCGGAGGATATGTCGGAGCTTGATATTACATATGAAGAAATGGATTACTCCGACATTGAAACGCGCAGGGTTATCTGGACAATACTTGACCGTGTGCGCGAGAGCACGGGCAGAGACGTTGACCCCTCCGGCAATCTTTTGATAGAAGCCGCGGCAGACGCGGAGGGAGGCTGCATTTTGTGCTTCACCGTACCAAACGAGAGGCAGATAACCGCCGCGGTTAAAGAGCCTGCCATAAGCAAAACCGGCAATGCCGTTGTTTATGAATTTGACGGCGCCGATTCGCTTCTTGACATGATAAAAACCGTTGGAAAAGAAAATCTGCCTGCCGCAAACAGCCTTTATAAAAGCAAAAGCCGCTACCGTTTAGTTCTGCCGAAATTCCCCGGCAGTGCCGAAAAGAAAAAAATTGAAGAATACGGCAAACTCATAGGGCGCAATTCTCTCGCCGTTGCCGCAACAAAGGAGCATTGGGAAAGCGCGGGCAAAATTTAAGCCTCGCGCAGCTCTTTTATTGCCGCCGCACAATCGGCTGCGTTAAACACCGCACTGCCCGCAACAAGCACGTCTGCGCCCGCTTTTTTAACCTCGGCGGCGGTCACGGCGTTTATGCCGCCGTCAACCTGAATGTGTATGTTTCTGCCTCTTCTTTCACACTCCGAGCGAAGAAGCTCAATTTTGGGGAGCATATCGCTCATAAACTTCTGACCGCCGAAGCCGGGCTCCACGGTCATAACCAAAATCATCCCTACCTTGTCGATGAACGGAAACGCCGCCTCAGCCGGTGTGCCGGGTTTGAGACTTATGGCAGGGATCATTTTATACTCTTCTATTTTTTTTACGGTTTCTTCGGCGTCGCTCTCGCTCTCAAGGTGAAAAGTGATGCCGTCCGCGCCCGCCTTTGCAAAATCTTCTATATAAAAAAGCGGGTCGCTTATCATAAGATGAACGTCAAAGAATTTTTTTGTATAGGGTCTGAAGCACTTCATAACAGGCGCGCCGAAAGTTATATTCGGCACAAAATGACCGTCCATAACATCTATGTGTACCCAGTCCGCACCGCAAATGTCGATTTTTTTAATTTCTTCGCCCGCGCGTGCAAAATCACACGAAAGTATTGAGGGAGAGATGAGAGTATTCATAAAGTCTCCTTTCAGCGGACTATTTCGCCCGTCTGCATTTTAATAAGATTTCTGTAAACCGCAATGTGCGAGGGTGAGACAAGCTTATCCTCATGTATGCTGCCGAAATACCAGCGTGTAAATTTGCAGCTGCCGTTAATCTCTTCAAAATAAGAGTTAAGACCCGTAAAGCGCACGTTCTCTTTATCTTTGAGGTTGAGAAACGCCTTTATCTTTTGCGGAGGCTCGTGGGTGACGATAAAATCGACCTCGAATTTCTCCGCTTCAAGATTTCTGATGCCGTCTTTCATTTCGTCGGAGTTCGGTATTTCTGCCTTTGACCAGGTGTTGTTTTCAAATCTTATATCAATATCGGGGCTTTCGCCGCCGCCCATGGCAAAAATCTTTTCTCCCTCTATTTCAAAAATCTGACCTCTCATGAGGTGATAAATGTTTTCTCTTATTTTATGGGCAAGTCCGCCGCAAAACTCAACAACGGGGTATTTTGCCAAAAGGTCAAAGTTTTCATGGGTTCCGTCTACAAAACAGATAGTGTAATTCTTTTTTGCGAGCTTGTCAAGAACAGATTTTTCGTTCTTGTCACCCGTCCAGATAAAGCCGAAATCGCCGCAGATAACAAGCGTATCGCTTTTTTTTATGTTTTTATAAATCGGCTGTTTAAAAATTTTATAATCGCCGTGCATGTCGCCCGTTACAAAAATCATTTCAAACGCTCCTAACTTTGCAAATATAAAATTTATTTATGCTCTTTATTTTCATCTGAAATTCTGATATAATAACACTAATATATAATACTACATTCTATGGTGGTTTGTCTATGAAAAAAATTTTAATTTTTGTATGCGTGCTGGCTGTTTTTTTATCTTGCCTGGCACCGATGGCTTACGCGCAGGATTATTCCTCTTATGTTGACCTCAACTGCAACATAGATTATATGATAAGCCTTGATAACGACTCTGTTGTTATATCAAAAAATGCAGATAAACGCGCCGCACCGGCGTCTATCACAAAAATCACCACTGCGCTCGTAGTGCTTCAAAACTGCCCGGATCTCAACGCAGTTGTCACCGTATCCGAAAATGCGATTGCCTCCCTTGCGGGAACGGGCAGCTCCGTCGCAGGGCTTAAAGCCGGGGAGCAAATGAGCGTTTTGAATATGCTCTACTGCCTGCTTGTGCCCAGCGGTAACGACGCCGCCGCCGCACTCGCCGAATACGTTGCCGGAAGTCAGGAAAAATTCGTTGAAATGATGAACCAATGCGTTGCCGCGCTCGGCTGCAAAAACACGCATTACGACAACCCACACGGTCTTGACAGCGACACGCACTACTCCACCGCGGAGGATATTGCAATTATTGCAAAGGCCGCGCTTAAATATGATGAGTTTAAAACCATTGTGTCCACCGCGCGCTACACCCTGCCCGCGACAAACCAAAATAAAGAGCGTACCCTCACAAACACCAACTTTATGCTCAACAAAGTTTATGTGACATATTACAGAGATTTTGTAAAGGGAATAAAAACAGGCCACACCGACGCTTCGGGTCACTGCGTTGTAACCTATGCCTCAAAAGACGGATTTAATTACCTCGCCGTTGCAATGGGCGGCGACTACCGTGATTCGGACGATGACAATATAGAAGAGAATCAGTCTTTTATGGACAGTATCCGTATGTATGAATGGGCGTTCGGCAACCTCAGCTATGAGCTTATCGCGTCGCAGAACCAAATGGTTGCCGAGGTCGGAGTGAATTATTCATGGAAGACCGACCACATGCGCCTCGTGCCGCAAAAGGATGTGCGTGCGCTTGTGCCCACGGGCACAAACGAGGGCAGCGTTTTGATTGAGCCGATAGACAAGCCCGACACCGTCAATGCCCCCATAAAGGCGGGCGACCCGGTGTGCAAAGCAAAAATAATTTATGCCGGCAAAGAAATTGCCACCGTGAACCTTGTCTATGCCGAAAGTGTAAGCAAAAACTATTTGCTTTATGCCGTCAGTCTTTTAAAAAGACTTATATCAAGCACCGTGTTTAAGGTCATTTTTGTCATTGCGCTTGTTTTGGTTATAGGATATATTGCGCTTGTAATCCGCTCCAATAACCTCAAAAAGAAAAAGAAGCAGCTAAAGCTCGTCAAATTTAACGAGATGAAGCCGCAGCAGCCTAAAAAGAACAGACATTATAAGCCCAAGCACTGATATTGATGTTGACATTCTGCCTCGGATTTGGTAGAATGTCAACTGTGCTTTTGCACAGGGAGGATAAACCCTCTCATCAAAATTTTATATACTTGCCTCCTTAGTTAAATGGATATAATAAACCCCTCCTAAGGGTTAGTTGTGGGTTCGATTCCCGCAGGGGGTGCCAAAGCAGCACATCTTTTCGGTGTGCTGCTTTTGTTAAATGGTTATAAGAACCTGAATGCTGTCGCATTCAGAACCTTGTTACTTCCGTTATAAGAACCTGAATGCTGTCGCATTCAGAACCTTGTTACTCGCGCCGCTTCGCGCGCTCGTAATAATAAACCCCTCCTAAGGGTTAGCCCTCGGTTCGATTCCCGCAGGGGGTGCCAAAAGAACTGCCAAACGGCGGTTCTTTTTTTCGTAAAGATAATAAAAAAGAGCGCAGCCGATTTAAAACCGTGCCGCACCCTTATAATATTTTAACATTCAAAACATTCAAGCTCTGTGGAGTTTACAAACAAAGCTTTTATCTCTTGCAGTCTTTTTGCGTGTGGAGTTTCACAGTGCGTTTGCTGTGCTCCTTTGCTCTCCCACTTTTCCACAAGCAAAAGCTCGTTCGGGTCTTTATCCGATAAATAATAGTCATACATTATATTTCCGTTTTCTTTTCTGCATTCAAGGTCTATTTTTTCGTTTTTTATTGCAGCGAGAAAGTTTTCTCTTTCGCCGTTTTTGGTGTGATAATACACGTTTAAAATATACATATGCTTCTCCTTTCGGTTTATAAAAATATTTTAACACGGCTTGTCAAATTGTTGTGGCATTTTGCGGGCAGATATGTTACAATATTTGTCGCGATTTAAAGGGAGAAAAATTATGCAAAAACTTGATGTTAAAAATTCAAAAAATCTTATTGCGCTTTGCACGGCATCTTATTTTGTAAGCTACCTTACAAGAATAAATTTTGCCGCCGTCATTGCCGCTGTTATTGCGGACGGCACATTGCAAAAAGGCATGGCCGGCGCGGTTACCACCGTCGGATTTATCACCTACGGCGTGGGTCAGCTCATAAGCGGCAAGCTTGGCGACCATATGAATCCAAAGAATTTGATGTTCACGGGATTTATCACCACGGCGCTGATGAATTTTATTATTCCGTTTTGCCAAAGCGGCATTATGATGTGCGCGGTGTGGGGAGTTAACGGCTTTGCACAGTCGCTGATGTGGCCGCCGATGGTTAAGATAATGAAAGTTGCGCTGAACAGCGAAAAATATAACAAAGGCTGTGTGGCTGTCAGCTGGGGCAGCACGGCGGCGACAATAATGATATATCTGATTTCGCCCGCGATAATCTCAGTCTCAAGCTGGCACTTTGTATTTTATACGGTAGCCTCTGTCGCTGCAATTATGTCTGTAATTTGGTTTATTAAAATAACGGGAATAGAAAAAAGCACGGGTATAGCCCTTAAAACCACGCCGACAAAATCGGTCAAATCAAAAAGCGGCTCGCACTCAATGGGCATATTGCTCCTCTCTTTGGTCATGGGTGCAATCTTTTTGCAGGGCTGTTTAAGAGACGGAGTCACCACATGGGTGCCTACTTATATTTCTGAGGTTTTCTCGCTCGGCAGTGAAATTTCTATCTTGAGCGGAGTCGCGGTGCCGATATTCTCGCTCATCAGTATTCAGCTGACATCTATATTTTTTAACAAGATGAACAAAGACCCGTTCAAGTGCACTGTAATTCTCTTTTTGATAAGTGCATTCAGCACGGCAATGCTCACCGTTTTGCCTGATGTTTCGGTAATAATCACCGTCTTTTTCAGCGCACTGACTGTTGCATGCATGCACGGCATAAATTTAATTCTCGTATGCTTTTTGCCTGCGATTTATGCAGATGAAGAACATGTATCGTCCCTTTCGGGTACGCTCAATTTTATGACCTATGTCGGCTCTGCGGCGTCAACCTACGGCTTTGCGCTCCTTTCGGAGAGCTTCGGCTGGGGCGGAACGGTTATATCGTGGCTCATAATTTCGGCGCTCGGCGCGGCGGCATGCTTCGCCTCAAAGCTTAAAAGCAAAAAGCAAAGCTGAAGTGAGTAAAAAACAGAAAAACCTCCTGTGGCGGAAAAACTGCCATAGGAGGTCTTTTATGTTATCCGTATATTTTGCATCAGTTCAAATCAAAAAGGCTCTTTTTATCAGTCATTTTCAGAAATATTCCTCCTCCAGTGAAAGAGGTATTGCTGGGCGATGCCCTCAACATTTTCTGTGCAGGCCGGCAGCCCCTCGGGGTACAGCTCCTGCATTATTCTTTTTACCCACACATCCACGGGGAAGGCTTCTGCCCTGCCGAAGCCGTAAAGCAGAGCGCACTCTGCGACCTTGGGACCGACTCCTTTTATTTTTTGAAGCTCGGCTCTCGCTTCGTCAATCGGCATTGCCGCAACCTTTTCAAGCTCTGTTTCGCCGCTTGCAACGCGCCTTGCCGCGTCAAGTATATATTTTGCTCTGAAGCCCGACCTTATCGGCGCGAGGTCTTGCTCCGATAAAACCGCCAGTCTCTCGGCAGAGGGGAACGAAAAATCTCCGCCGCCCAAATCTTCGCCGAAAAAAGTGCAAAGTCTTTCTATTATCCCCTTAATTCTCGGTATATTGTTGTTTTGCGAAATTATAAAAGAGCACAAGGTCTCCCACGGGTCCTGCTTTAAAATTCTGATGCCCGGGTATGCTTCTATTGCCTTTTTCAGCCATTTATCCGTTTTTAATTTTTCGCAAACAGACGAATAATCTCTGCCGAGGTCAAAATAGCTTTGCCAGAATTTTTCATTGCCCTCCGACCCATCGCCGCAAACATAAAGCTTTTGATTTTCTGTATAAACATCTGCCTTTTTACCCTGCACAACCGCGTGCCACGAGCCGTCCTCATTTTCGCTCCACCTGAAGCACTGACCGCAATCAAGAGTGAGCGAAAGGTCAAGCCCGTCCGAGCAATCCAAAGCTATTGTTTTTTTCATATTTTTACATTCCATACCAAAAATCTCCTTTGCGGCGTGTCAAGCGTTTTTTCAAAAAACATCAACAAACTTTTCGCTTAGATTTGGTCAGTTTTTATATTTTTTTCGGGACTTTTGTCGGTGCAAAAGATTGTTATTTTTTTAACCAAAATTATGCACAAACGAGTTTTGAACAGCAAAAACGCGCAAAATCAAGGGTTTTAAGAAAAGTTATACACATTTTGCACAGAGTTTTGCACAGGCAGAGCCGTTTTTGCACATCTTTTGGGTATTTATTGCCAAAAATATACAAATCGAATTTTGCCGATTTTGAGCGAACTTTGAAACCCTCTTTTTTGCATAAAAGCGGAGCTGCGGTCAAAAATATAAAAGACAAAATTAAGTCAAAAAATCAGAAATCAGGTGATTCATGTGATTCAGGGAGTAAACCACCAGGTAGTGGAAATCACTCGCCCCGACTGCGAATATTTTGAAAGAGTAATCTTTTTTGTAAAGCCCGAATTTTCATCGGTAAGCTCCGGCACTCTGCGCGAAAGAGCAAGCAAAATGGCATCTTCCGCCTCTGCGCCGCCGCCCACAAAAATAAAAGAGAAAAAATTTGTTTTTGCCATGAAGCTCTTGGCGGCAGCGGCTGTCGGCGCGACCGCAGCCGTGCTCATTACCCGTTTTGCTTTTTAAACGAGCAAAAATCCGCCATGCAGCACTCATCGCACTTTGGCCTGCGCGCTATGCAAACTGCCCTGCCGTGAAGAACGCATCTGTGACAAAAATCGTTGCTTTCTTCGGAGGGCAGTATTTTTTTAAGCTGCATCTCGACCTTATAAGGGTCCTTTGAATCCGCAAGCCCCAAAAGGTTTGAAATTCTGATAAGATGAGTATCCGCAACAACGGCGGGTTTGCCGTAAATATCGCCGCAAATAAGGTTCGCGGTCTTTCTGCCCACGCCCGGCAAAGAGGTCAAATCCTCTATATTATCGGGCACTTTGCCGCCAAAGCGTTCCAAAATTTCATTTGCCATTGCAACAATATCTTTTGCTTTTGTTCTGAAAAATCCGCAGGGGCGCACAATCTCTTCAACATCTGCAACATCCGCCGCGGCAAAATCCTCTATCGTTTTATATTTTTTAAAAAGAATCGGTGTAACCGTGTTTACCCTCGCGTCCGTACACTGTGCCGACAGCCTGACGGCAACGAGCAGCTCAAAGTCGCTTTTTGAATCTAAAGAACATATCGCGTCCGGGTATTCCTCTTTAAGCCTTTCAACCGCAAGAGCGGCCTTTTGTTTTTTAGTCATATTTCTCATTCCTCGGCTTTGTATTAACCTATATTATAGCACAAATTTTGAATTTGTTATCAAAAAAATTTTAGCTTTTCGGCAAAATATATCCAAAGCTCACAATATGCAAATAATTGTCTTTTTTCGTTGACAGAGTATCGCTCTTTGTAATATAATTAGTCTGTATTCGGATGTCTCAAAAATTTCTGACATCCATATTTTTTGGAGGTGCTCTTACAATGGTAAAAGTAATCGTCGGCGCCAACTGGGGCGACGAGGGAAAGGGTAAAATCACCGATATGTTTGCCGACAAGGCCGACATCGTAGTTCGTTTTCAGGGAGGAGCCAACGCAGGTCACACCATAATTAACAATTACGGCAAATTTGCGCTTCATCTTCTGCCGTCGGGCGTATGCCACCCCGAGATTGTGAATGTTATCGGCAACGGCGTTGCGCTTGATATCCCTAAATTTATAAAAGAAATCAAGTCCGTAACAGACAAAGGCGTTCCCGCTCCCAACATTCTTGTATCAGACAGGGCACAGATTATGATGCCTTATCACGTTCTTCTTGACACATATGAGGAAGAGCGTCTTGCAGACAAGCAGTTCGGCTCAACAAAATCGGGTATTGCTCCGTTTTATTCGGATAAATATGCAAAAATCGGCTTCCAGGTATGCGATTTGTTTTATCCCGATGAGCTCAGAGAAAAGCTTGAGAGCGTATGCGAAGTAAAAAATCTGTTGCTTGAGCACATATATCACAAGCCCCTCATAAATGTTGATGAGCTCTTTGACACTCTTATGGAATATAAAGAGGCAATTGCTCCCTATGTTGCAGACACGGGCGCATTCATTCGCAAATCGCTCAAAGAGGGCAAAGAAATTTTGCTTGAGGGTCAGCTCGGCTCTCTCAAAGACCCCGACCACGGCATTTATCCCATGGTTACATCTTCGTCAACACTTGCAGGCTACGGCACTGTCGGCGCAGGCGTACCGGTCAGCGAAATCAAAGAAATAATCGCAGTTACAAAGGCGTATTCCAGCGCAGTGGGCGCAGGCGAATTTGTAAGTGAAATATTCGGCGAAGAGGCAAACCAAATGCGTGTTCACGGCGGCGACGCAGGCGAATTCGGCGCAACAACCGGCAGACCCAGAAGAATGGGCTGGTTTGACTGCGTTGCAACACGCTACGGCGTTGAGTGCCAGGGCGCAACTCAGGTTGCTCTTACAGCTCTTGACTGCCTTAGCTACCTTGACGAAATCAAAGTATGCGTAGGCTATGAAATAGACGGCAAAGTTACAAAGGACTTCCCGAACACTCACCTGCTCAAAAAAGCGAAGCCCGTTCTTGTCACTCTTCCCGGCTTTAAGAGCGATATAAGAGGAATTAAGGAGTTTGACAAGCTCCCCAAAGAGGCTCGTGACTATGTTCTCTTTATAGAAAAAGAAATCGGCACACCGATAACCATGGTTTCTAACGGTCCGAGAAGAGAAGAAATTATTTACAGATAAATCGGAGGAACATCAATGGAAAATCAGGAAAAGATTCTTGTCCTTGACTTTGGCGGTCAGTATAATCAGCTTATCGCCCGCCGCGTGCGCGATAACCGTGTTTATGCCGAAATACTGCCTTATACCGTTCCTCTTAAAAAGATTGAGCAGGGCAACTACAAGGGCATAATCTTCACAGGTGGACCCAACAGCGTTTATGACGAAGCTTCGCCGCACTATACAAAAGATATTTTATCGCTCGGCATACCCGTTCTCGGCATATGCTACGGCTGTCAGCTTATATCCTGGATGGAGGGCGGCACGGTTTCAACCGCTCCCGTAAGCGAATACGGCAAAATTGAGCTGAATGCCAACACAAACAGCCTGTTGTTTAAAGATATTAAAAAGAAGAGCACTGTTTGGATGAGCCACACCGACTACATCTCTAAACCGCCTAAGGGATACAAAATCATCGGCAAAACCGACAACTGCCCCTGTGCGGCTATGGAGAACACCGATAAAAAAATTTATGCCGTTCAATTCCACCCCGAGGTTACTCATTCGGAGTTTGGCAGCGCAATGCTTCACAACTTTCTTTATGAAATCTGCGGCTGCTCCGGCGACTGGGTCATGGATGATTTTATCGACCGCACTGTTAAATCTCTCAGGGAGCAAATCGGCGATAAAAAGGTCATTCTCGGCCTCTCCGGCGGAGTGGATTCCTCGGTTGTTGCGGCGCTTCTCTCAAAGGCAGTCGGCAAGCAGCTCACCTGCGTGTTTGTTGACCACGGCCTCATGAGAAAAGATGAGGGCGATATGGTTGAATCCACCTTTACAAAGCTTTTTGACATGAACTTTGTAAGAGTCAACTGTAAAGACGTTTATCTTCAGAAGCTCAAGGGCGTATCCGACCCCGAAAAGAAGAGAAAAATTATCGGCAGAGAGTTTTATAAGGTATTCTGGGACGAAATCCGCAAAGAAAAAGACAAAGGATTTTTTGCCCAGGGTACAATATATCCTGACTGCATAGAATCCGGCAAAGGCAAAGCAGCAACCATCAAGACCCATCACAACAAGGTTAAAATGCCCAAGGATATTGAATTTGAAGGTATTATAGAGCCGCTTAAAGATTTGTTTAAGGACGAAGTCCGTGCCGTCGGCGAAAAGCTCGGTATTCCGCGCGAGCTTGTGTGGCGTCAGCCGTTCCCCGGCCCCGGCCTGGGAGTCAGAATTATCGGCAAAATCACCGAAGAAAAAATTAAGATTTTGCAAGAGGCAGACGCGATATTCAGAGACGAAATGGCAAAAAGCGGATATGAAAAAGAGCTCAGCCAGTTCTTCGCGGTAATCCCCGACGTAAAGACAGTGGGCGTTATGGGCGACCACAGAACCTATGACCACCTCATTGCCCTCAGAGCGGTCACGACCGATAATTTTATGACCGCCGATTGGGCGCATATTCCCTATGACCTGCTCGCAAAAGTGTCAAACAGAATCACCAACGAAGTTGAGCACGTCAACCGCGTAGTCTACGACATAACCTCCAAACCCCCCGGAACGGTGGAGTGGGAATAAATCGAAAAAGTCTGAAGCCCCAGTAATATCAAGGGTTTCAAGGTTTTCAAAGAGCCCGTTGATAAGATTTTGATAAGATTCTGCTCGGTACCCTTTATCGTGTGTATCGAGTGGTTTGTGAGTAAAAAGTAATATCTTGTGGCT
This sequence comes from uncultured Ruminococcus sp., assembly GCA_900539465.1. Lineage (GTDB taxonomy): Bacteria > Bacillota > Clostridia > Oscillospirales > Acutalibacteraceae > CAG-488. The sequence continues at coordinate 45,689 of UQCF01000006.1, forward strand.
CGCAAAAATACCATATTAACATTAAACCCCGTACTGACGGATTAAAGTCAGTACGGGTTTTTTGTCGTTTGCAGGGCTGTTGCAGCTTACACTTAAACTAAAAAGCTTGAAGCACCGATACGATGTTGTGGGTACAGAATATGAATAATATCCGTAATAGAGCAACAAAAATTGTAAACGCAGAATTGATTTACACATTCGAAATGAAAAATACTAAGTCTAACCAATACTGAACATCACTTTGTAATTCTGTACTTTGAAAATTACCACAACAAGACCATATCGCTAACCAAGTACACCGATTGTGTTTATGGTTTCATAATCAAATACACAAAATGGCAACAGGCACGGGAGGTTTACTTCCGTGCCTGTTGTTTGCTAAATTGGCGCTTTTAAAAACAAGTATTCATCTATGTATTCAACAAGATTCTTAATAAAGAAAACATTGTCTGTTACCGTTGTTTCTGTACCAGTAAATCTGTCTTGATGAATGATTAGATGTCTCGTCTGTAAAACCGAATCAAGTTTGTCAAAATCGTCCGTGTCAAAATTTTCAAAAGGATTTTGGTCGCCATCTATTTGGGACAGCAATTCAACTAATTCTCCTTTGCCAGTCTTTCCTAAAGGAAACTTTGTCTTAAACCTAAAAGACTCGTCTATTTCTGCATTTTCATCTGATATGAAAGATATTGAGTTTAAATAATTTACAATCTTAGTTTTCTTTTCCTCTGTGAAATGATGCTTCTGTATACCTATTAATGCATTGCCATCCATCACACTTAAACGTATGGCATTCATTTTCATATACAGCGGCAAACTTCCGCTAGTCATACCATTAAGGTTATACCTGAATTCATCAAGCACTTTTTCTACAAATACTTGAAACTTGGTAACCAATGATACAACCGCTAATTTTAAAAACAATGTTCGATTTTCATCATCATAGGAAGCCAAATTAGTCAGCTTTTCAACCTCAGAAACACTTTTTATAAATTCCGAGGTTGCCTCATAATGATATGGCATCTTCAAACTCCTTAAACCACATTTTTACACGCATGTTTACAATATCTTTATCAGATGTTCTTTTTGATAATGAGTCCTTGATATCATCTATCATCAAAAAAGATTTTAAACGGTTATAAATTTGCTCTGAATTTGCTTCGACAAATTCTTTGCTCATTCGTTCAAGACTCGGCATAATAAAATCTGCAATTGTTTTGTATATCTTGGTGTTGCCGGTGCTAATATCTTTAAATGCTTCTTCGGTACCAAATACAGTTATAACTTTTTCTATCGTTGAGTTAAAACGATCTTTGTATCCTTGCTTTTCTTCCTCGGTACAATCTTTATGAGTATCCATATACTCATTTAAAAATTGAACCAATTTGCCTTTATACCCCTCAATATAAACATCGCCATTCTCATCAATAGCTATATTATCGCTCATTGCAAAATACCTGATGATAAATTCGACATCCAAATAACGCTTGTGTGGAGCTTTCTGTTTCAGTATTTTCAAAAAGTCAGTGTTTTCCTTACAAAGCTCTTTAGCTGCATCGTTAAGATTTCCTCTATACATACAGTTCCTGAGCTCTTGATAATTCAATGTTACAGCACCACGATTCAAACGCATAAAAATGTCATATTTAATGTCTCTGTGAGAATCTTTTTTTATTACGTTAACACGTAACATGCCGTCATCAAGAAGGCTCTTAGATTTGGGCGGTAGGTCTTTATATTTCATCTTATTTAGCTCTGTAAGAACTTCTAATTTTGTCAGAGCAAACTCATTGTCATAAAAATTCCTAATACTAGACAGTCTCTGTAGTCCATCTAACACGAGCCAATTCCCATTTTCTTCCTCAGCAAAGTAAAGAGGCGGAATGGGTACATTCATAATTATTGACTCAACAAGAGAAGATGCTTTGTCTGTTTTCCAAATTTGTTTTCTTTGGAAAGGTACTTCAAGAATTATTTTTCCTTTTTTAATCAAATCATAGATGTATTGCACAGAATAGTCATAAGACATTGTGTTTAAATATCTTTTTTCTTTTGGTATATCAATTTCATATGTTTCATTTTCTGTTTTGAAAATATCAGCCATAATAATCACTCCTTAAAAATTATTATCGGATACTACGGTCTTTGTTGCGGCTATTTTTGTGTTGCTGTACTTAACAACATCTTTTATAACCAATTTTTTGATTGCAGATATGAAAGTCTCCATAAACACAAAATCAATTTTGCCATCATTTACAGGCAGCCTGATTTCTTTATGTTGTACAACATTCCATCCACCCAATTTGTTTTTGTAGGAATAAATCGGCAGATCGGTCACTTTGTTAATGCACATAACCATAAATAAATACTGATTAGGTGTAGGTTTGTTTTCTGCCAATTTCCATTGGATAGCATAAGAATCCGAAAGAACGGTAAAATCTCTTGACTGATAATAAGCTCTGTAAACATCGCTATTAGAGGGGAGAGAAATTACGTTGCTTATGACAGTTGCTCCTTCCTTGGGAGCATAATAGTTCAATCCTTGATTTTGAAAGCTTGATGTAAGGCAAGGAAGCACATAATTATCGTTCGGCTGCTTAGGCAGTTCCTTTGCCTTATATGGTAGTTTTTTTGTGGCTACTCTTTCAAAAAGGTCACCTACGGTATATGTGCCCCAATTATCGTCGTCGAGCTCAGCAAATCTTCGAAGAGCGTCAAGCTCTTCTACCGACAATTCATAATTGTCGAATCCGCTTACTTTTAAGTAAGCGGATAGCTCAGCTATCCGCTGGGCTTCCAGCTCAGCTATAAAGGATTCCATAAAATCGAAATCTATTTTTCCACTATGTGTAGGTAATTGTATTTTTGTGGATAAAAAGACTTTATCTACATCTCGAACGAGAACGGATAACAATCTTGGCTTTTGTTTGTTCAATAATGTTGAGAAAAATAAGATTGAAGAATCTGTTATCGCAATTTTAGGCGTGATTTTTCTAACAAATTGTCCAGCATACCAAGGTTTTTTTCTATAAAAGAAATCCATTTGTAAAAGGCCCAAACTCCAAGTGCCAGAAGGATTGATATTTTCTTCGTTTACAAAACCTGTAGTTTGTAGAATTCCTTGATCTAAAGAAGTTCTTGTTACATAATCATATTCTGTTCCCGAAACAAGTTTATCTGTATTGAAACTCAATGTGCTTTCAATTTCAAACAAATCTCCTAATTTATATTCGCCCCACTCAATATTTTGGAGTTTTTCATTGAGTGAGGCATTTATTTTTTTAGGCTATCGTCCTCCGTGTCTTGGTTTTTCAAAAGAGTTGATACTTCCCAAGCGAGATAGTTACTGACCGTCTTTTTGAAATCTTCAAGCGTTGGTTTTGTATCTATCGGAGCAGTTTGATTCCAGTCTGCACCGTTTTCGGGGTCAATATGACCTTCATAATATTCTTTTTTTGTGAGAATATTAAGTTTAGATTTTCCAAAACGAACTAAATCTACAACTTCCTGATAACGCTCTTTTGCTCTGTCGGTGTCGAAAAGATTTTTGCTTGCTTTTTTACGGTCAGAACGGGTATATCCATCATTCGAAAAATCAATAAATTTAACAACATCATCTTTTTGATGAGCTTCTCCCACACGAAAAACATATATGTTTGTTTGTACACTTGACTTGCCAATAAATAAATCTATCGGCATTTTGATGCTTGCAAGAAGCGTGCTGTGTGTTAAGATACTTTTGTTATATTCTGTTGCTTTTCCGGAACCGGCAGAATTTTGAATAATTATAGCCGCATAGCCTTTTTCCATCATAGAAAGAGCTTTTTCTACAAATATCATTCCGTTGCCCTCTGCAGAATACGGAGGATTCAACACAAAAGCGTTTGCGGGGAACTTTTCATCAGTCTTGCCAAATCCATAATGACCGTTAAAAGACAAAGAGTCCTTGTTCAAAATATTTGAGCTACCGTCCCCCATCATAATCATATTGAGTACAGCAAGCATATAAACATTGGAGAGTATTTCCAAGCCAAGTAACTGATTTGCTTTGATTTCTGCTTCTTTCAAAGCTAACTTTTCAGGGGATTTAATTGTATTCTTCGCGTCAATCAACATTTCGTTCATAGCAGCAACAAGCAACCCTGCAGAACCTGTTGCAAAGTCCCATACATAAGAGTCTTTATTAACTCTTGCAAGTCGGCACAAAAGCGTTGAAACGTAAGAAGGAGTAAGTACAACATCATTAAGCTGATCTTGCGTAAAACCGAGCCAAGAATACATTTCATTAAACAGCTTGCCGGTAAAATCCGTTGTAAAGCCTATTTTGTAATAAATACCGAGATCATCAACGATTTTTATAAACACACGTTTTAACTGACTTTCACCGTCTGTTGGTTTGTTTATATTATCTGTGGTTAATGTATTTTGTAATGTTCTAACGATTAAATCTTTTTTGTCTTTAGGCAATTTCTTAGCGTCAAGGAAAGATTCTATCTTTCTCAGCATAATATCACCGTCAGTGTTATTTCTTTCTTCGGACGATTTAAGGTCGGCTTTGGTAAGTGGGTATACCTTGTTATCCACATCGCCAAGAGTTGCCATAATTGATGCGGCAACAAGGTATACGCGATCATTTTCGCTTAATCCTTTTTCGCTCTTGAATATGTCGTTATTGAGTTTAACAAGACTTGCCGTTATTTCTTGTTCTCTGCGTTCTTTTAGCCTTTCAATTTCTTCTTGCGGCAGAGATAACTGTTTTACTTTTTCTATAAATTCAGAAAAATGTTCTTTTTTAAGGAAAGAAAGATCAGTATAGTCCGCAACTTTCTGACCAATGCCGAAATTGCTCTTAGAAACATAATAAACGCCTATTTGATGTATAATTTTGCCATCAACCGATTTGTGTCCGGTAACACCAATGGCAATAACATCCGTATAGCTTGTATAGTGCAATACAGCATTTGCATAGTGAACAGCACCATTTACTGCATATGAATTGATATTCGTAAAGTCGGGCTGATTTTTTGTGGTCTTATTTGCAACATTACCCTCATCATCCAATTTTACGAGTTTATCTTTATATCCTTTGTATTCAATAAGAATAGGATAGTCTCTGCCGTCATTGGCTTTCAAAATCATCTTGGCGTCAGGGCGATTGCCGCCTTTACCACCATTCTTAGAAAAATAGTCATTTAAAGCCTGATCTATCTCTGTATTTAACGACTCTTGTTCTAATTTATAATCCACCTTATATGATTTGAGCCAACCGTTTACCAGATCAGCAATATTAGGTTCGATAGATTGAATTGTTTTTTTTGCCATTTTATTATTCCTCCTCTTATTTCCACTTACTCTCCAAAGCAGACCACTTTCCTTCAAATTCTTTGTTTTCAACCGCCGCTGTAAACGGCTCTATCAAAAACTCTTTAATGGTTTTCAGCAGTGTGTCAAAATCATCGGTTTTAGTATCTATCTTTCTGCAAAATGCTTTCCATTTCTTTTGCATTGCATCATTTTCGGCAAAAGCCATAATCTGCTCAAATTGTTCTATCGTAAAGGCGTGTCCACGATTTTCAAAAGTCTTTTTAAGTGCTTTTGTCAGCGTTCCACCGTCAAAATCGAACTTATTGGCAAGATAATAAATATCATAATAATCTTTCATTCGGCTTGAAAATTCCATTAAATCAAGAATTGCATCAAGCTTTTCGGCAATTGTCGTTTCCAACGAATATGTATTTACCGTCGGAGAAGCAAAATCATCAAGCTGTGTAGGAATTTTTCGCTTTTCCTGCTTCGGCACGATAACATCACCTACGCCAAAATCAATACTAAACGGTGTTCTGGTGTTCTTAATACGAGCAACTACCGATGCACCGATTCCTGCATATTTTTTCGCAACGGCGATAGGAGCAACATCTTTAATCTCAAAAGTGATAAAGTCATTGCCGGTGGGTGTAGCGATAATTTCCTCCAACACGGCTTTTAACTGCTCTGGCGTATTTGGGATTTGTCTGAGCAAAAAATCAACATCAACCGTTACTCGGCTGTCAAAATCGGTAAGGGAATAGATAAACAATCCGCCTTTCAGCACAAGGTTTTCTGCATATTTGGATTTTTCCAAACGTCGCAAAAATTCTTCTTGGCAAAAGAGTTGAAGGCAAAGCTGATAACTTCTTCCGCTTTCGTTAGCCTTGTTTTTCAGTCGTGCAAGCACGGATGCCGCTATATCAGCCATTTAGCAATACCTCCATCAATTCGGTAACTTTTTTATACACACGCAATTTTTGGGAATAAGCAGAAAGATTATTCAGATTCTTTTTGTTGTCTTTTACATAAGCGTTAATAGCCTTGTTGAAAATTTCGTTATCTAATCTTGAACGATATTTGAAACAATCACATATTGTTCGCTCACGGTCATATACAGGCAGCTCAACCCCGTTGAAGTTGTCGGTAATTTTCCCAAGTTCATACAACTCAGGCTGCATATAATAAGGTTGAATAGCAAGCGAATCAATTTTTAGCTTTGTTCTTGACATTGAACGAGGCACAGCTATTGACCATTTTCGTGGTGTAAAGTCACTGTAACCATAGTGAAACAACGCAGATTCAACACAAACTATTCCTTTTGGGATGAGTGTTGCAAGCAATTGTTCTTCTGAAGAAACACCTTGTTCGGCAAGCTGATAGTATCCGTGTCGTACACGGTTAAGAAAGCCTGCGTTACACAGGTTTACAACATCGACGGCTCTGATTCCGGCAGCAACAAAGTCGGCAGATTTTGCAATGCCATTATTGTCTACAACCACTTCTTTTGCTCGCTCTTGAAGATTCACTCATTCACCCTCTTCCTTAAATAAAATTCACGCACAGTAAACACATAATTGTGTGCTGATTTTATTATACCTGAGACAACTAAAAAAATCAATTAAAATTTAAGCACATTTTTTGAAATGTGTGCGTAAAATTAAAATACATCTTGCAAAACAAAAAGAAATCAAGTATAATATAAATTGTAAAACCAATCCGGTTGCGATTATTCTTTTCTTGCAACCATCGGTTTTATCGCACCTGATAAGAAAATGATAAATTCTCGTCATACAGGTATGATAATATGGATTATCAAAATACCGCAAAGACTACACGATACATTTTATAAATAAAATGTGTTAAGTTTAGCCTTTCGGCAACGAGTGGGAATAAATCGTAAAGCTTGAAAACCGCATAAATAAAGGATTTTCAGCTTAAAATTTCCCGATTTGATAGCAAAATGATAGCAAACCATAAAACGACTTTATTCTAAGTGTTCTATCGGTTTGCGGGTACAATTATCTTAATACTATAAAAGGCATTACTGACTTTTGCAGTCGGTAATGCCTTTTCACTTCACTTCCGCCAAAGGGCTTTGGCGCGTTTTTTTATTTTTGAGACGGTTACGATAAAGTAGGTTAGTATGCAGGTTCCGCCTGCTTCTATCAAGAGCGAATACGGCAATGTGATTTCATTGCTCGCTATTTTAAGGCTATATCCGCCGGCATTCAAAAACAGGCACACTGCGCCGAGCACAAAAGTTATTATCCCGATAAGTCCCACCGGCAAAAATGCGCCGAGGAGCTGTTTTTTGAGATAACTTCTTTTAATTGCGGCATTTGCAAATCTGTCTTTAACCGAGCTGATTTTTGCTCCGGAGCAATCGGTGCGGTAGCGGACGAAGAGCACATCCTCGTGCAAAGTCTCAACACTCTCAACGTCGGACACAATGCTTATTATCGCCTTTGAAGAAATTGTTTCAAAGCTAAAAGCCGTATCAAGCTGGATGTGGCTGCCGGGCTTTGCGTCGGCCGCTTTGGCAATATCCGGTCCGCTTTGTGCGGCGGATTTATCGGCTGTTTCTTTCGGAATCCGCTTGCGGTGAACTTTCAAGGTATGTTCGCCTTTTTCGGCATTTTCCGCAACTATGCTCTCGCCGTCTGCAACGTCATATTCTTTGCCATCAAGCAAAACAATTATGTCATCATCGCTTTTGTTTTCTACTCTTATCGCGGGCATACTTTTACCTTTCTCAGCCTACGGTTACTGTGCCGTCCTCTGCAATGTCAATCTTCATGCCGTCCTGAACATAGTTAAGGAACTCGTCGCCGAGGCCGTCAACCGCGATTATGGAGTTATCCGACCATACATCGGAGAGGATAACGCCTGCCGCCGCGAGGGAATCTATCGGCTCTGAAAAGAGCATTGCCTTGGGGCCTATACCCATTTTGCTGACGGTGAAAAGAACCATGCCGCCTGTTGTTGAACCTATTGTTTTGGGTAGGCAAAGAGCCATGCCTGTGAGGTTCTTGTTAAAAATATCTTTGTTATTCTGATCGGAGCAGATAACCTGCTTTTTCTTTGCAAGTGCGCTCTTTTGGAACGTTGCGAGGGTGTTTACACCCTGTCTTGAAACAACCGCGTCAAGCGTTGCCTTGCCGGCAACAACGGGACGTCCTTTAAATACCTTACTCATCTCAGATTTCCCCCTTTACTGCGATTGTTGTTATCTCATCATCTGTGAAATAACGGGAGGTTGTGTATGTGCGAAGCTTGTTAGAGTTGGTAACAACAGGCTTTTTGCCGCAAAGCGGATTGTTCATATACATAAGCGGGCAAATGTATGTAAGCTTTACGCCGAAGCCGATAAGCTTATCATATGCAGCCTTGTTGTCTTTTTGGAAGTGCTCCAAAACTTCGGGAGCGGCGGTCATGATAGTCTCCATACCTACCTTTGACTTGCCCTGCTTTTTGAGCTCTTTCTCAAAGCGGTCTGCCCATTCGCCGAGCTGAGCATATGTGAGGTGCGGGCAGCCGATAAAGCACTTTGAAGGCTTAGCATTGGGATTAGCCCACATTACGGGGTAATTCTTCTTAACTCTTTCAAGCTCAGCGTCGTCTATTACATAAACCTGAGCGTTGTCGTTGATGATGCTCTCGCCCATTTCAACTGCTTCGGGAGTGAGGTTATCAACATGATAAAGACCTACCGCACCGTTTGAAGCGGTTGCTGCACCCATATCTTTAAGATATGATTTAACGCTGTCGGTGAGTTCTGTGCCGAGGAATTTATCAAGACCCTTGATATAGGGAACATCCTCCATAACCTTCATGCCGATAGCGGAACCAAGAATCTGAGCCTCGGGCTTTTTGCTTGTTTTAACTTCAATAATCCACTTAGCTTTTCTGCCCTCGTCTGTGAGGAGGTCAAACTCGGGAACCTTGCCGAAGATAAGACCGAAAAGCTCGATTATGCCGGAGTTTCTGTTGCAGCGTGCGCCGAGAACGGAGTTTGCATAAACAACAGCCGAAGACTCTGCCCATGAGAGAACGTCGCCCTTTTTGGGTACGTTGCCTACCTCGTCAAGGTAGCAGGTGCAGGTGTATGACTTGTCGCTCTTAACGCCGAGCTTGCGAAGCTGAGCCTCGTAGCTGTCCTGCATACCATAAAGGATTTTATTGAAGATAAACTTTTCGAGAATGTTGCACTTTACGTTTTTGTAGTCAATGGGTCTGGGATCCATCGTGAAGGGCATTTCGGCTTTGAGTCCGCCTGCGATAAGCTCATCCATAATATCAAATACGGGGCTTAAAACAGAGATGCCGAAGCTTGTTACAAGGTGACCTGCGTGTGTTACGGGCACAAATTTTTCTGCGCCGAAAGCGTCGCCGTAAAGCACAAGGGTCTTAACGACCTTTGCCATTGCCTCACCCTTTGAGCCGTTGAGAATTTCAACCTCTTCGGGAGTGAGCTTCATGTTGTAGTTCATAGTAAATCCTCCTTTTATCAAAGGCTGAGAGCCAAAGCGTAGCCGCTCTTGGTTGCCTCAAAGACCTTGCCGCCCTTGAAGCTGTCGCCCAGATTATAAACCTCTATTGTGTTAAGCTTCTGCTGAAGTTCAAGGAACAGAGCCTCATTGGGTCTGCCGCCTGCCGCCATAACTATGAGGTCGGCGTCGAGATGCTCTTCAACAGGCTCGTTTTTGAGCTTGGGAGCAAGAGGGTTGGGAACGTTCTCGGGGAGAATCGGGTTCCATGAAAGATACGGGTCGGGAACTGATTTTGAGGTGTTGCGGCTTACGACAACGCCCTTTTCGTCAAAGCTTACCGACTTTGTGCAGTTGAGAAGCTTAATGCCCGAATCATACATATATTTAAGAAGATAGCCTCTGTTGGCCGTGCAGGTGTGGTTCATTATGTATTTATCCATCTCAACAACGGTAACGTCTTCCACACCAAGCTCTTTTTTAAGGAAGTATGCGGTTTCGCTGCCGACAACGCCGCCGCCTATAACAACAACCTTTTTTGCTCCCTTTGCAAGCTCGGGGTTCTCAAGAACCGCAACGGCCTGCTGCCAGTTTGCCTTGTCAAGGCCGGGCAAGGGAAGAACTGTGTCTGTTGTACCTGCCGCAACAACAACCTTATCGTATTTGCCCTTGAGGCTCTCTGCGGTTGCTTCGGTTGAAAGAAGAACTTCAAGACCGTAATCTTTCTGTGCTCTCTCTACCGCGCCCTTGAGATATTCAAGGTAGTTTGCAACGTCAAACTTTATGCCGGGTGCGCTCGCGGAGTTAAGTCTGCCGCCGAGACGTGAATCTTTCTCTATAAGAGTAACCTTGTGGCCTCTCTTAGCCGCGGTTACAGCTGTCATTATGCCGCCGGGGCCTGCGCCTATGACCGCAATATTGCAGGGCTTTTCGGCCGGTGCGGGAGTTTCGGGATAAACTTCTTCAAACGCTGTTCTGGGGTTGACGGCGCACTGCGGATGTCCGCCCTCAACAAACTCGTTAAGGCAAGCCTCTTGGCAGCCGATGCAGGGACGGATTTCGTTAACTCTGCCCGTGCGTGCCTTGTTGGGCCAATATGCGTCTGCAAGCAAGGGTCTGCCGAGCATAATCATGTCGCACTTGCCGTCTCTGAGTGCTTTCTCTGCAAGGTCGGGGTAGCCGAGCTTGCCGACAGCAACAACGGGAACGGGAAGACCCGCGTTTGATTTTATGCCGTTTGTCTCAAAATAATCCTTAGCGATTTTTGAGATGTCGAGGAAGCATCCGGGGGGCATGCTTCCGGGCGGGTGGGGAAGCCACCAGTTGTCGTAGCAGCCGAGGTCAACGTCAAACATATCAACGCCTGCTTCAACAAGGTTTTTCATATATTCAAGGGTCATTTCTATTGTGCGGCCCTTGCGGAATTTTTTAAGAGAAGAAACCTCGTTCATTCTCTCGCCGTATGTTTCGTTAAGAGCAAGAGAGAGGTCTATACGATACATAATGGGGAAGTTTTTATCCGTGCGCTCGCGGATTTTCTTAACCATATCTATACCGAAATTCTGCCAGTTTGCAAAGTGACCGAGACTGCGGCGGTTAAATGCCGGGTTGGTCATCTGCTCAATGAGATAGCCCTCATGGCCGTGAAGATAAACGCCGTCAAGGTTCATTGCCTTTGCGTCGGCAGCAGCCTGACCGATGTTGCTTATGATTTTTTTGCATTTAATATCAGACATTCTCAGGCACGGAAGCTCCGGCATATACCAGCTCGGGTTAAACGAAGCGGACTGCGGGAACTTGAGGCTGTTGACAAGGCACTGGGGGTTGCCGACTCTGCCGAGGCCTGCCGTGAGCTGAATGAAAATTCTTGAGCCGTAGGAATGTACGTTTGCCGCAAGGTCACGCCAGCCTGCAAAAACGGTACGGCTGCGGTCAATGCGGGGGAAATATGTAAGCTGACCGAGCTCTGTTATTGTGTGGTCAAGGCCGTGGCTGACGGGCACAAGACCTGTTGTGATAAGGCCTACGCCGCCCTTTGCGCGCTCTGTGAAATAGGCAAGCATTTTCTCATTGGGGCGGCCTGTTTCGTCGCACATTGAGATGTTGCCCATGGGAGCCATTACCAAACGGTTTTTGATTGTGATGCGGTTAACCTTGACGGGTGAGAACATCATGTCGTAGGGATAAAGATCCTGCGTCATTTTGCCTGTGTCAAGAGTTTTGCCGTCGTTAAACCAATCGCCGAAATAAGAGGTAAGCTCTTCGATTTTTTTATCGGTTTTCAATACGGTATCCTCCTTGAAAATGTTTTCTCTATAAATTCCGCAGCCGCAGCGCTGCGTAAAATTTGATTATTTAAGGTTTTTTGCCGCTTCGATAAATCCTATGAAAAGCGGATGCGCCTTATTCGGGCGGGATTTAAACTCGGGGTGAGCCTGTGTTGCAACAAACCACGGGTGGTCTTTGAGCTCTACCATTTCAACAATATGTTTATCGGGTGAAACGCCGACAAGCTTCATGCCTGCGCTCTCAAGAGCCTCGCGGTAGTCGTTGTTGACCTCGTATCTGTGGCGGTGACGCTCGCTGATGTTCTGCTGACCGTAGCATTTATATACTTTTGACTCGGGGTCAAGCACACAGGGGTACTGACCCAGACGCATTGTGCCTCCCATGTCGGATATGTTTTTCTGATCCGGCATAAGGTCGATTACGGGGTATTCCGTATCGGGGTCGATTTCGGTGGTGTTGGCATCCTTGTAGCCGAGAACGTCGCGCGCAAACTCAATGATTGCAACCTGCATACCAAGGCAAAGACCGAGGTAGGGAATTTTATTTTCTCTTGCAAACTTTGCAGCCTCGATTTTGCCCTCAACGCCTCTTGAGCCGAAGCCGCCGGGCACGAGTATGCCGTGCATGGAGCCGAGTATATCTTTTACGTTGCCTGCGTCTATTGTTTCGCTGTCTATCCAGTGAATATCTATTCCGCAGCCGACATGAATACCTGCGTGTTTGAGTGCCTCTGCAACGCTGAGGTATGAATCGTGAAGCTCAACGTATTTGCCGACAAGGGCAATATCAAGCTTTTTGTCATGGCTCTTGAGCAGTGCTTTGTTGCGGTTTACCATATCCGTCCAATCTGAGAGATCGGGCTCGCCGCACTCAATGCCGAGACGCTTGATTGCTATTTTTGCAAGGCCCTCTTTTTCGAGGGCAAGCGGAATTTCGTAAAGCGTGGGGAGATCCATGTTCTCAACAACGCACTCGGGGTCAACATCGCAGAAAAGGGCGATTTTGTTTTTGATGCCCTGGTCTATGTGATGCTCCGTGCGGCAAACGATAACGTCGGGTCTTATGCCTATGCTCAAAAGCTCTTTAACGCTGTGCTGTGTGGGCTTTGTTTTAAGCTCCATAGATGCGCTGAGCCAGGGTATGAGCGTGACGTGAATAAACATACAGTTTTCTCTGCCGTGCTCCTGCGAGAACTGGCGGATAGCCTCAAGAAAAGGCAAACTCTCTATATCGCCTACTGTGCCGCCGATTTCAACAAAAACGACGTCTGCGGTTTCGTTGAGGGCTATGCGGCGCTTGATTTCGTTTGTGATGTGCGGAATAACCTGAATTGTCTGACCGCCGTAAACGCCCTTTCTCTCGTTTGTGAGAACGGTGTTGTAAACGCGGCCGGAGGTTATGTTGCTGTTTTGAGAGAGGCTCTCGTCAATAAATCTCTCATAGTGGCCGAGGTCAAGGTCGGTCTCTGCACCGTCATCGGTAACAAAGACCTCGCCGTGCTGTATCGGGTTCATTGTGCCGGGGTCAATGTTGAGGTAAGGGTCAAGCTTTGTAACGGTGACTTTGAGTCCCCTTGCTTTTAAAAGACGGCCGAGAGACGCCGCCGTTATACCCTTGCCGAGACCCGAAACAACGCCGCCGGTCACGAAAATATACTTTGTCTGCATTTTTATCTGTCCTTCCTGAATCCTGCCCCGCAAAAGAAATCAGCCGAGCTGTTTTTATAAAAAGTCATACTAACCAATAATACAATTATACACAATCGGCGTTTTATAATCAAGTATTTTAAGATAAAATGTCGAACAAGAAAGCATATATTTATATGTGAAATATGCAACAGCGTTTGTGTGCGGAATTATACATATAAATAGTATAGCGCACAAAAAGCATTAAAGGGACTGCCGCATCCGGTGGCAACCCCTTATCGGCTTATTACGGGTATCTTTTGGTTTCGTCCGTTTCACCGAGGATATAATCTATGCTCGTGCCGTAAAAGCGTGCAAGCTTTATCAGCACGGCAGTGGGCAAATCGTTTTCGCCGGTTTCATATTTTGAATAACCGGTTTGTGACATACCCAGAATTTTGGCTATTTGAGTTTGGTTTAAATCGCGGTCTTCCCGAAGGTCGCGTATTCTTTTATACATAAAAACACCTCCGGAAAAATTATATTGTAACCTGTTTCAGAGTATTGACATTTAACCTGAAACAGGTTAAAATCTATATGGTGTTATAAGACGTTCAAATATTTTAGGGAGGTAAAAATATGAAAAGTTTTCTTGCCGCAGTGCTGTGTCTGTTACTTTTAGTATTGACATCCTGTGCAAAATCAAACGAGCCGTTCACTTGCGACCTTTGCGGGAAAAGTGTAACGGGAACGAAGCATGAGGTCACTATTGCCGAGCAAAACGCTACGATTTGTGACGATTGTTATGAGCAAATTTCAGAGATTAGAGAGGCATTTTAACGGAGGGTATTAAAATGAAAAAAGTAATTTCTGTCGTACTGGTTCTCGCCGTCATCGGCACAGGCGTATATTTTGCCTTTTTTCAAAAGAGCGACGATGAAAAAATTGTTGAGCGCTTAGAAGCTTTTGAAACGGCATATGCAAGCGGCGATCTTGACGGATGCCTTGACTGCCTTAATTCAAAAAGCCGAAACGCTTTGAAAGGCATAGGCAAAATAAGCTCCGCATTCGGTTACGGCGTAGGCGATCTTTTCAGCGGTATGTTTTCTTTGGGTGTTGCCACTCAAGACGAACAGGTGAAATTTAAGGTCAAAAAAATCAATTACACCGATAAGACCCACGCCAAGGTGACCGCCGACATATGGGTGAGTGAGGACTATCTTTACAAAGAATCAACAAGCGAAGAAACATTTGAAATGGTCAAAGAAAAGAACGACTGGTATATGGTAGAGGATTTTTAAGATCTGCTTTATTTTAAAATTTTTAAGGAGGATGTATTATTATGGCATTTTGCAGAAAATGCGGAAAAGAGCTTGCCGACACAGAGTCTTTTTGCTCTGCCTGCGGCACAAAGGTAGACGGAATAAATTTTTCGGACGCGGTATCGTCAGTTAAAAGGGGAACGGCACAGATTGCCGAAAAGGTAACGCAAAACGTTCAGGGATCGGATTATAAGAGCAAGCTTTTAAACTCATACAACGGCTTGCAGTCTGCAAAAACAATGTTTTTGGTTACTCTCGGCTCAGTTTTGTTAAACTTTATTTTGATGTTTTCTGATATGTTCAGCATAAATCTGTTTATAACAAAAGAGAGCGGTTCTCTTATAAAGATGGTGCACGATCTTAAAGATCTCGTTACAAGCTACGGCGGAAGCACCGAAGACCTCGGCGATCTTCAATATTTGATTCCTATACTCAACATCAGCATAATTTTAACCGTAGCCGCTTTTGTCTTAACGGCTCTGCCGATTATTTTAGGCAAAGTCTATAACAGAAAAAGCCTTATAGTCAACTATATTTCTATGATATATAACATCTTGATTTATCTCACGGTTATTCTTGCTTATTCGCCGGATCCGTCAAGCGAAATGGAGATAAAGTTTATGACATATGTTTATATCATTGAATCCTTTGCGGTAATAATTATTACCAAAATGTTCTCAAACAAAGTAAAAGCCGTGCAAAAAGCCGAAGCAGCAAAAGCAGCCGAAGCGCAGGGGGAAGAACAATGAAAAAAGTAATATCATTTGCTTTGGTTTTAGCTTTAATTTTTTCTCTCGCCGCCTGCGGCAAAAAGAAAAATTCGGATATTGAAGTCGTAAAAGATTATGAATCGCAACCGGTTTCGGGAGATTCCGAGGGAGGGCAAAAAACTGCGCTCAATTTGACAAGCGCTTATAACTTTGTCAACGGCTACGCTTGGGTAAAAAGTTCCGGTTCGGAATCGTACTCGCTCATTGACACAAGCGGCAAGATTATATGCACCTCAACAGCCATAGAAATACATGGCATGAGCAATGACGCATGTTATGTAAAAGAAAAAGTCGGCGATAAAGACGGGGAAGCAATTTATAATTATAAAATAATAAATAAAGACGGAAAGATTGTTGCCTCATCGGCAGACGGAAAATTTGATGAGATTTTAGCTGCGGGAGATAATCTATTCTTTGTTCATAAATACGAGAGCAGCATAGACGTTTCACGCCACCTTTACGGCACAATAAATGAAAAAGGTGAGTTTGTTAACAAATTGAGAGAATGTCCCTATGGTGAATTGTCGGAAACATACACATCATATATTGGTGCAAAAGCATTTCGTGTGGGTGCCGGCGTATACGATGACCCATATATTTACATGTCTAGCATTGATAAGTATATCGGGAACAATGCCATCGACTATGGCACTCAAATAAACATAGGCAACAACTTGTATATCGTTAACGGAAGCGGAATCAAGGTCGAGGGCAGCGACACAGGTTATTATGAATATGACGATGACGGATATGCGTATGTCGTAATACGCTCCGACGGCAAAGTTGAAAAAGCCCCTGCTTTTGACGAAATTATAAACGGTATGCTTGTTAAAAGAGACCGCGAAAAAGAATCCGTATCGTTTACCGACCCGACAACAGGCAAAACCGCAACATTTTCAAAATATTATCCTGTATATATCGACACGGCAGGCAAAGATAATTTTTTGATTATGATTGAGGGTGCAGACGGCAAATATTATTACACTATTTTAGATAAAAACGGCAATATGCTGTTTGAACCTATTGAAGGAACTAGGGGAGAGATTTACTCTGAACGTGCCGCCGGCGAAACATATGCAAGCGACGGCAGGCTCGTTTTACGCACAGACGACGGATATTCCGTGCTTGACTACACGGGCAAGGTCATAATTCCTGCCGGAACATACAGCTCTATAGACTCTTTTAACAGCGGAATTGCGTGGGCGAAAAATTCTTCCGACCAATATGTCGGCATAGACGTAAACGGCAAGGTGGTTATCTCATAAAATCCGTCTGCGTCAAAAACATTTGACGTGAGAACAAAACGGGAGTAAAATATTAAAGAGAAACCGCCCGCATTTTTAAAAATTCGGTATAAAACAAACTTCACCGCCCATAATAAACGGTGCGGCGCAAAAAGGATACATAAAATCGGGGGGGGCTTCGCATTCGGCGCAGTCCCCCTTTTTTAAGGTGAGAATATGACAGACGTAATTATTATAGGCGCAGGCACGGCAGGGCTCAGCGCCGCGATATATGCCTGCCGCTTGGGCAAGAGCGTGCTTGTTTTTGAGAAAGAAATTATCGGCGGTCAGATAGTCTATTCAAACAGGGTTGAGAATTACCCGGGTATAAAAGAGATAGGCGGCGCGGATTTTGCGAGCGGACTTTTTGAGCAGGCGGCCGACCTCGGCGCGGAAATTCGGCTTGAAAGAGTAAACGAAATAAAAAATCACGGCTCTTTTAAAACCGTTGTAGCCGACGGCGGCAGTTACGACTGCAAGGCGGTTATAATAGCCTGCGGCGTAAAGAGCAAAAGGCTCGGCGCAAAGGGCGAAGAAGAGTTTATCGGCAAGGGCGTTTCTTATTGCGCTGTGTGCGACGGCGCATTTTATAAGGGCAAAGACGTTTTGGTTGTTGGCGGCGGCAACACCGCTTTGCAGGATGCGCTTCTGCTCTCGTCATACTGCCGCAAGGTTTACCTTGTTCACAGGCGAAGTGCTTTCAGGGGCGAGCAAAAATCTGCCGAAGCACTCAAAGCCAAAGAAAACGTCAGCTTTATTCTTGACTCTGTCATAACAAAAATCGGCGGCGAAGACAGCGTAAGCTTTGCCGAAATCGAAAATGTTAAAACAAAAGAAAAAAGCACCGTTTCGGTCAGCGGAGTTTTTGTTGCCGTGGGTCAAAAGCCCGATAACGAAGCTTTTAAATCCGTAGCCGATTTGGACGAATACGGGTTTATAATCGCTGGCGAAGACTGCCGCACAAAAACAGACGGTATTTTTGCCGCGGGCGACTGCCGCACAAAGGCGGTTCGTCAGCTCACCACCGCAGCGGCGGACGGCGCGGTTGCCGCGCTCGGAGCGTGTGAATTTGCAGAATAAAAATACGGTCTCGGGGGGGGCTGTCGCATTTAGATGCAGAAAGCGTTTTCTTTGCCCCGAAGCTGTACTTATTGTACCGCGAGTGGGCAAAAAAGCGCTTAAAAGAGAAAAAGCAAAAGTAAAGCTGTAATCCGCATCGGTATGTTTAAATACCGTTTGTTGATTATAGCTTTTTCTTTAATAATTTGCTCTTTGGTCTGCGCTAAATGCGGCAGTCCCTTTTTTACTATTGTCTTAAAGGCTTTGTTTTGCTATAATACTAAAGAGGTGAGCTTTTATGTGCGAAACAAACGGCAAGGTCAGCATAATTTTGCCCGTATATAATGTGGAGAAATTTTTGCCCATATGCCTTGAGAGCGTGATACATCAGACCTATGAAAACACAGAGATCATTTGCGTTGACGACTCTTCGCCTGACGGTTCTGTGAACATAATAAAAAATTATATGCAAAAAGATTCGCGCATAAAGCTGATAAGCCAAGAGAACACGGGGCTTTCCGGTGCGAGGAACACGGGGCTTCAAAATGCCGAGGGCGAATATGTCATGTTCCTCGACAGCGACGACTGGATAGAACTCGAAACCTGCGCGGCGGCAGTTGAAGAAATGCAAAAAGAAAATGCCGACCTCGTGATGTGGAGCTATGTCAGAGAGTTCCCGAACGCACAATCTCCGAAACAGGTTTTTAAAGCCGACAGAATTGTTTTTGACGGCGAAGAAATGCGAAACACTCTTCACCGCAGAATCGCAGGGCTTAAAGACGAAGAGCTTTCGGACCCGAGCGATGCGGACTCGGCGGTCACCGCATGGGGCAAGCTTTATAAAACAAAAATTTTAAAAGAGAACGGCTGCAAATTCACCGACACTAAGCTTGTCGGCACAGAGGACGCGCTGTTTAACCTTGAAGCCTTTTGCCACATAAAAAAAGCGGTGTTTATAAACAAATTTTTTAATCACTACCGCAAAGA
The DNA here is from genome assembly GCA_900539465.1 of uncultured Ruminococcus sp. GTDB lineage: Bacteria > Bacillota > Clostridia > Oscillospirales > Acutalibacteraceae > CAG-488. The sequence continues at coordinate 64,818 of UQCF01000006.1, forward strand.
TAACTCCGTCTCTCTCACAAGAAGCTACAAGCCGAATTTGTTTGATATGTGGCAGGAGCTTTATAACAGAATGGGCGATATAATAAGCAAAAACACTCTGCCTTTTGAGGACGCGCTCGACAACCGCATTGCTCTGAGTATAATAGGTCTCGGGCTCAATGAACTGATAGACAAAAAAAGCGCAGCCGAAAAGATAAAAAAAATAAAATATTTTCTCTCTTCGCCGCGATATAAAAAAGCTTATAAAAATCTTAAAGTGCAGTATATGCCTGTTCACTGGAGGGTGTTTTTCACCTGCTGCAAGCACGGCAACGCCGCAGGTGTTTATGCGCTTTTGGTTTGCATTGATAAAATAATCGGCAAATAAAAGGAGGAGCTTATGAAAAAAACACTTACCGTCTTCACTCCGGCATATAACAGGGCATATTCAATTCACCTTTGCTATGAGAGCCTTTTGCGCCAGACCTGCAAGGATTTTGTCTGGCTTGTTGTTGACGACGGCTCCGAGGACGAGACTGCCGATTTAATTAAAGAATGGCAAAAAAGAGATAACGGTTTTGAGATAAAATATGTCTGCAAAAAAAACGGCGGTATGCACACCGCGCACAACACCGCCTATGAAAATATTGACACACTTTTAAACGTCTGCATAGATTCCGACGATTATATGACCGACGACGCGGTGGAAAAAATCGTTTCTTTTTGGCAAAAATACGGCAATGAAAAATATGCGGGAATCATTGCGCTCGACTGCACAAAGGACGGCGAAATAATCGGCTCACGTTTGGAGCATGACCGCAAAGACACCACCCTTTCGGGCTTTTATTCGCGCGGCGGCAAGGGCGACAAAAAGCTGATTTACCGCACGGACGTTATGAAAAAATATCCTCCGTACCCCGTGTTTGAGGGCGAAAAATATGTTTCGCTCGCCTACAAATACAGCCTTGCCGACAAGGACTACACACTTTTGATAATGGATGAACCCGTTTGCGTTGTGGAATACATGGCAGACGGCTCTTCGACAAATATGTTTAAGCAGTATTTGCGAAACCCCAAGGGCTTTGCTTTTATAAGAAAAACAGACATGCAAACCGCCGGCAACTTTAAAGAGCTTATGCGCTGCTGCGTTCACTATGTTTCGAGCAGTATAATTGCCAAAAATAAAAACTTTTTAAAAGAATCGCCCAAAAAAGGCGCAACGCTTTTGGCTGTTCCCTTTGGCGCGGCACTGACTTTATATATCAAGAAAAAATCAAAAGGATTTATGAACGTGAACGGATTTAACGAAAAGAAAGGCTGATAAAATGCACATTCCGTCATCAACCACCAAAGAGATAGAGGTACTCTCGTTTGAGGACGCTCTGCGCGGCAGCGACAAAAAAAATTACGACACGGAGAAGTGGCTTTATGTGCCGGATTTTTATTCGGAATACCGATACATACTCGCAACGAGAGGCAAAAATCCACTTGTTTGCATAGGTATAAACCCCTCCACCGCCGAGCCGGATAACCTTGACAACACTTTAAAATCCGTTGAGAGAATAGCTCTCGGCAACGGATACGACAGCTTTGTTATGTTTAACGTGTATGCTCAAAGGGCAACCAGCCCCAAGGATATGGAAAAAGAAATGAACCCCCTGCTCCACCGCGAAAACATGAAAGCATTTGAATATATCATGCGTTTAAGCTCCGGCAGCCCGAGCGTTTGGGCGGCATGGGGAACGATAATCAACGAAAGAGATTACCTTGCCGACTGCGTGCTTGATATGATTGAAATAGGCAACCGATACGGCGCAAAGTGGTACACCGCAGGCAAACGCTCCAAAAACGGCGGTCATCCGCACCACCCGCTTTATTTAAAAAAAGATTCGCGTCTTGACGAGTTTGACGTGCTCGAATATTTAAAAAGCAGAAAGTGAGAGAATATGAATTATCTTGTTTCGGCGATTATAGTTATCTGGCTTGTTGCCGCGCTGTTTTTGCTTTTTGCGCTTTTGGTTTTTACCAAAAATTTTAAACAAAGCAAGCAGTATGAAAAAATATTTTTTGACTCCTTAAAAAACGAGAGTGAAGAAAAGGCGATTAAAAAAGGCAGAGACTATATTTTGTCTTTGCCGTTTGAAGAGGTCCGCATTTTGGGCGCGGATGAAATTCCGCTTTACGGCAAGCTCTATTGCCCCGAAAACGGCGAGGGCGAAAAAACAGTTTTACTGCTCCACTCTTTCGGCAGCAGCGGTGAAATTGATTTTGCAAAAATCTTTTCATTCTACCGCGAAAAGAATTTTAACATTCTCATTGCGGACGAGCGTGCCTGCGGCAAAAGCGGCGGCAAATATTCTTCTCTCGGCGTTGCGGAAGGATATGACGCCGTGATGTGGTGCTCCTGGCTGGAGCTTAGATTCGGCACCGGCTGCGAAATCTTTATGCATGGCATAAAAGAGGGTGCGCTCGCCGCGGCGTTTGCAGGCACAAGAGCGGATTTGCCGAAAAATGTTAAGGGCTTTATCGCGCAGGAGCCGATAACAAACATTTACTCTTTTATCGAAGAAAAAGTAAAAAGCTCTTACGGCTTTTTATGCGGAATACTTATGCCGATTATAAATATGTTTTGCCGCCTGCATATAGGCTTTGACTTGAGAGAGTTTTCTCTTTTTGACTGCATAGGCAAAATAAAAACCGACGCGCTTTTTATTTGCAAAGACCAAAAGGACACCTTTGATAATTTTAAAGAAAGCTTTAAAATATTAAACTTAAAAGACAGCGTTTATTCAAAAAATTCACAGGAAGAAATCGAAAAAAACATTGCCGAATTTATCGGCAAGTCAAACGGATAAAATTATGGAAAAGATAAATTATCAAAAAATAATGGAGGAGCAAATCGCTTCGCTCACGGGCACGCCGTCACTGCTGCTTCACTCGTGTTGCGGACCTTGCAGCTCTTATGTGCTTGAGGTTTTATCTCGGCACTTTAATGTTACGGTGCTTTACTACAACCCGAATATTGAGCCGTTTGAGGAATATCAAAAAAGACTCTCGGAGCAGCTGCGGCTGATAAAAGAGGCAGAGTTTAAAAAACCCGTAAAATTTATGGACTGCGAGTGGGAGGAGGAAAAATTCCTCTCTGCCGCAAAGGGGTTTGAAAACGAAAAAGAGGGCGGCGCTCGGTGTGAAAAATGTTTTAGACTGCGAATGGAAAAAACCGCCGCTTTGGCAAAAGAAAACGGCTTTGATTTTTTCACCACAACGCTCTCTGTCAGCCCTCACAAAAATGCCGCGCTTTTAAACAAAATCGGCGAAGAGCTTTCGCAAAAATACGGCGTACCGTATCTTTTTGCCGATTTCAAAAAGAAAGAGGGCTATAAAAGGTCTATTGAGCTTTCAAAAAAATATGAGCTTTACAGGCAGAACTACTGCGGCTGTCTGTTTTCGCTAAATCACGAGAAAGGCGGAGAATTATGAGCAAAAACAACCCTCACAAACTCGGCGCACGCATTTGGTTTAATCTTATTCTTTTCGGCTTTATGGGTCAGGTTGCCTGGGCGGTAGAAAACGTTTATTTTAACACCTACCTCTTTAACTACATCGGCGGCAACGCAAACGATGTGTCAAAAATGGTGTCTTTCAGCGCGGTTGCGGCGGTGCTCACCACCTTTATTATGGGCACCTTGAGCGACAAGCTCAACAAGCGCAAACTTTTTATCAGCGTCGGCTACATACTTTGGGGCTTCACCGTTGCCGTTTTTGCGTGGATCTCACGCGAGAATATTGGCTCACTTTTTCATATAAGCGACAGCGCCAAGGTGCTCGCCGTAACTGTCAGCATTGTTATTATTATGGACTGCGTTATGACCTTTATGGGCTCAACGAGCAACGACGCCGCCTTTAACGCATGGATAACCGATGTCACCGTGCCCGAAAACAGGGGCGTTGCAGAGAGCGTACTCTCGCTTTTGCCGCTTTTTGCAATGGCGATAGTCACCGTCGCATTCGGCGCGGGAGTTTCGGCGGCAGGCTACCCGGCTTGCTTTATTGCGCTCGGCGCACTCGTTACGATTTGCGGCGTGCTCGGTCTTTTTACTCTTAAAGATTCACGAAGCGGTGAAAAAACAAAGAGCAATTATTTTAAAGACATTGTCTACGGCTTCAGACCCTCGGTTGTTAAAGAAAACAAAAATCTTTATATTGCCCTTGCGGCAATGGCAATTTTTAACTGCGCCGTTCAGGTCTTTTTGCCGTATATATTCATTTATATTCAGCACTTTATGGGGCTTGATTTTAATAACCTCGGCTCTGTTTTAACGCCCAAGGTCATTGCCGCCGCGGCTGCCGCCGTTGTTTTGGCGGTTGCGGCAATAGTTTTTTTAGGCAAGGGAATTGACAAATACGGCAAAAGCAAGTTTATATTTTTATCGGTAATTCTGTTTATTGCAGGTCTTTGCCTGACTTATTTTTCACGCACGCTCGCGCCGTTCGGCATTTCGGCTCTCATAATACTTTTGGGTTATGCTATGCTTATGATAGTTCTCAATGCCTCTGTCAGAGATTTCACGCCCGAGGACAAGGCAGGACTTTTTCAGGGTGTAAGAATGATTTTTGCCGTGCTCATTCCCATGGTTACGGGACCCTCGCTCGGCGCATATGTCACAAACCGTTTTGCCCCTTTGCACGAGGCGGCAACATATATAAACGATTATAACGAGGTTGTCAATGTGCCCGTGCCGGAGATTTTTCTTGCCGCCGCGGCTGTTGGAATTTTCATAATAATTCCGGCAATCTTTTTAAGAAAAAAGCTTAAATAACCATAAAGACTATAATCCATAAACGGCAGTGAAACAACTGCCCGAATGTGGATTATAGTCCTTTTGTCAACAGAAGCGTTAAGCGACTATCGCTTTCATCCGATAATATCAAGAAGATTTTTTCTTAAAGCCCAAAATAATCAGCACCGCCGAAAGAAGCACGCTCGCGAGCAAAATCAAAAGATAAATATTGCCGTTGATGTTGTCGTGCCAGTTCAAAAAATTCACCGCGTAGCCGTATGACGCACAGTCGCCCAATATTTTATAAAGGCAATACGGAAGAGCATAAAGCGAAGCGCCGAAAACAAGCGAATCCGCCGCGCCTTTAAAAAATTTATTTTTGCCTATAATACTCACCGCCGCAGAAATAAAAAACGGAACTAACGAAAACAGCGTTATAAGAACCGCGCTGTGCAGATTAAAATACACCGTAATTCTCGTGACAAACAAAAGCAAAATTATCAAAACAGCACACGCCGCAAAATAAATTGCAGGCGTGAATTTTTTTATTTTTTCGCCCGAATATTTTTTTAAAATAAACGGCAAAAAAATCACTGCATAGCCGAGCAGTGTTCCGCTTGCCGCTATGCCGAACCAATTTTGTCCGTAGCTCAAACAGCACACCGCAAACAAAATCGCAAGTGAAAGATATGTGCTCACGGCAAAGACTGAAAGCTTGTGCTTTTTTGTGAACTTCGTTAAGGTCGGCACAAAAGTAAACGCCGTCAAAAGCGAGGCAAACACCGTGAGCGAAAAGCTCAATCTTTTGCTTATCGCCAAGTCGCAGATAAGGCAAATAACAAATGCCGCGATATAAGACACCGTAAAGCCCCAAAAGAATGTTTCGGTAATTTTTCTGTAAAGCCGCGCGTCCCTTTTCATCGCATGGTATTCCGTGTCGTTCGCTCCGCTGATAAGCTCATGCTCCGAAACCTCCAGCACCGCGCAGATGTCGGGTATCATGGTTATGTCGGGGTAGCTCTTGCCTTTCTCCCACTTTGAAATTGCGGACTCGCTCAAAAACAGTTTCTCTGAAAGCTCCTTTTGAGTCAAGCCCTTTTCTATGCGCTTTTGGCGCAAAAACTGTCCGAATGTAATTTTGTTAATCATTCGATCACCTCCGCCTCACAGCATATCACCGCGCCTATGTTTTGTCACGGGAGCGTCGGTCAAGTCGCCTGTTTTTGCAAAATGAGCCGAAGTTAAAACCATTTTTTTCGTTTAAACAAAAAGAAACAGCCGGCGCAAACCGCAACGCTCAGCGCCGCCACAAACGGATAGCCGTAACGCCAGCCGAACTCCGGCATTTTTAAATTCATGCCGTACCAGCCGACTATTAAAGTCAGCGGCAAAAATACGCCCGTGATAACGGTAAAAATTTTCATAACATTATTTTGCTCAATGCCGAGATACTCCTGATAAGCCTCTCTGACCTGTGTGACATATTCTCTAAGGTCAATAACAAGCTGCAAAAGGTAGTGAATATATCTGCCGAGAGCTTCAAAAAGCGGAATATCTTTTTGAGGAATAATTTCGTTTTCGTTGTCGGCAAGTCTGTCAATAACGACCGCAAGCTGCTCATAAAATCTTTTTATTTTTAAAAGCGAGCGGCGCAGGTTTATAATTTGCGAGCTGATATTGCCCTGTTTTTTTGAAGAGAGCAGGCTCGTTTCGAGTTTGTTTATTTCGCCCTCCGTGCCGTCAAGCGCGTCAACATCGTCTGAGAACATATCCTCAAACATCTTTGCCAAGGCATAAAACGGTTCGGTATCTTTCGGCATAGCGGCAAGCACATCAGAAAGGCGCGGCAGGTTGCCAAAGAAAATCAAACGGTCTTTTGTGCAGACTATCTCGCACCTTTGCGTGCCGGAGTGAACGTTTTTTACATCACAAAATCTGAATGCCAAAAAGTAGCCGTCCTCAATCGGCACACAGATATGCCGCCTGTTGCTCTGGCGTTCATAAAGCTCGTTTCCGATTATTTTTTTGAGTTTATCCGCATAATCTCTTTTATAAATTTCTATCACGTTACCCCTGCTTTCTTTTTTGCTCCGACAAAGGCGAGCTCTCAATTTCTGTTTCAAAATCAAGTATATTATTGTGCTCAATATAATTGCATCTCAAGCCGAAAATTTCTGCCGTTTTGCTTGCCGGCACCATAAGCTGACCGCCGCCGAAATAAACCGCCGCACCGAGAGAGATTTTTTCTCCGTTCACCTCGGCAAAACTCTCTCCTTCAAAGAACGCTGCTCTTTTGCCGTACATCTCTATCTCGGCACTGCCCTCTTTTTTATTCACCGCCGCGCCGATATACTGCGCCAAAACAGCAAACGGGCAAAACCAAACGCCGTCTTTCTTTTCGCAATGTGTTCCTCTTGCGGCAATGTGCGGCATTGAGCCTTTATAAATCATTCTCGCTCCGCTGCCGTAAACAGGCGGTAATGCCGGAGGGTCAATGACATCTTTTTCTTTGTCAATCAAAAATCTGTCGGCAACTCTGCCGTCTGAAAGCATTGTGGTGACGGTGAGCTTTGCCCCCGACACCTCAACAAGAGTATAGGTCGGCACGCCCTCCTCCTGAGTATAAAAAGAAGTGTGCCAGATTTTTCGCTCGTTTGCACTTCTGCCGCCGGAGCCGCTGCCGCACTGGCAATGAACCGTCCCCTCCGATGGCTTTTCGTACATTGCATCCCCTCTCATGGGGTATGTTCTTGCAAACGTATGCTCGTGCCCCTCAAAAATAAGGTCGAGCGATTCCACCGCTTTTCTCAGCCACGGGTATCCGTCGTCATTCTGCCCCTCGGGAATTGCTGGATAAATCGGAAAATGATATGCGCCCAGCTTCCACTCGGCAAAAGAGCCGTTTATATCGTCATACGCCCAGTCGCCGACTTTTTGCGGCTCGTTTATGCCCATTATGCAAAAGTGGGCATTGCCGTAATCAAAAGAATAATTTTCTGTTTCAAAGCCTTTCGGTCCGTTTTGAGGGTAAGAATATTTAAACTGCTCATCAAAAAAATCCGCATGGTCAAGATAGAACTTACCTTTGGGCTCCGGCAGATACTGCTCAAAGCCGCGGTTATCGTGGTTGCCCGTCGTCATCATATAAGGCAAAGATTCCACAATACCGTCAAGTCCGCTGAACATACCGTTCCACTGCAATTCATTTTGACCGTCGTCGCAGTTATCGCCCGCGGTGAGGATGAATTTTATGTCTTCATGCTGTTTGATTGCCTTTTTGAGCATATTTTTCACAACCGAATAATCGGGTTTTTCCCACGGGTCGCCCACCTGATGGTCTGCTATAACAATAAATTTAAAGCTGTCGCAGCCCTCCCCCTGTGTGGTGAAAGAAAATGTTTTGCTCCTGTTGTTCTCGTCGCCGCAGGTGTAATAATATTTTGTACCCGCTTTTAACGACGATAGCCGGGCGCAGTTAAATTTGCTTATATCAATGTCGCTTTTTATCGTGCGGCATACTGCATTTTGCCTTTGCTCTTTTTCGCCCTCTGCCCAATAGAGAACATAGCCGTCCTGTGCAGAGGTGTCGGTGCGCCAGGTGACTGCCATCTCGTGCCTTGCGTCGCCGCAAAAGCTTATCATTATATGGTCCGGTGCAGAGGAAGAGCCTCTGTCCGGCTTTTTAAAGTTATTGTTTGCCATAAAACACCCTCCGAGCAGTTGTTACAACGGTATTTTATCATCAGGGCAAAAAAGTGTCAACGCACGAATGTGACGGCTTTGTAAATTTTGCATTGTTTGCCCCTCTTTTTTAAAATAATACTTGTAAAAAATTATAAAATAGTTTAAAATGTATTTGTTATGCTGTACGTTCAGCAAGACTATAATTTGAAAAGGATGAAAATTATGGCAGATAACAACCAGAACAAGGCGGAACAGTACCGTCAGGAGAGAAAAGAACGCCTGGCTAAATCCGCAAAAAAGAACGCAAAGAACATTGAAAAGAAAGTTGCAGCACGCTCGGCGGTTAAAAAAGTAATAGCTATTATAGTTATTGCCGCAATCGCTCTCGGCTGTGTAACCGGTATTCTCAACTACTGCGGCGTTCTTCAAAAGGCCGTTCAGGTGGGATATGTAGGTAACGAAAAAATATCTTACGCAGAGTATTTGTATTATTACAGCCGTGCATATAACCAGCTCAGCTACAACGCTCAGTATTATAAATACTACGGCTATGATTACGGCTATGACACTTCTCTTGCCCCGCAGGATCAGACCAAGACAACAAAAGATGAAGACGGCAACGAGATAACTTGGGTAGAGTACCTTCACGACCAGGCTGTAAAAACAGCTCAAATGTATCTTGCATTCTATCAGGAGGCCAAAGAAGCGGGCACAGAGCTCACAGAGGCAGACCTTGCAGAGGTTGACAAGCAGATTGAGGACCTCCGCGAAGAGGCATCAACCGCAAACCAGAACTCAAACTCAAGCTCTTCGGATGATGAAAACCAGAGAGCGGGATACTCTCTCAACGCTTACCTTCGCAAGGCTTACGGCAACGGCGTAACCGAGAGATTCCTCAAAAAGCAGCTCAAGATGGAGTCTCTTGTTAAGAAATTCTACAACGACAAGTCAGCCGAGTTTGAAAAAGGCTACACCGAGGATGAAGTTAAAAAGGTATTTGACGAAAGCCCCGACAGCTATCAGTTTGTAACTCTCAGACTTTATCAGTTTAAGAATGAGTCGCTCACACAGAACAACGGCGAATCGGACGACGACCTTAAAAAGCGTCAGAGCGAATCCGACGCAAAGACAAAGGCAAATGCAAACGAGATGTTTGACGGTGTAACGGATGAAAAGAGCTTTGTTACTCTCGCAACCAAATATAACACCACAGAAGGCTATGACGCAGACAGCAGCACGCTTATAAAGGCTGCTCTTAAATCACAGTCACAGTTTAACTCAAGCGCAACATATCTTGAGAGCATGAATTCGGACCTTGCAACATGGGCATTTGAGGGCTCAACAAAAGCAGGCGACAAAAAGCTTATTGAAGACAGCGACAACGGCGCATATTACGTTGCACTTATGGTTAACCCCAAGCACGATGTTAACACCGTAACGGTTCGTCACATACTCTTCCTCACACAGGATTCAAAGACCGGCAAGGCTCTTTCTGATGATGAAATTCAGAAAGCTAAAGACAAGGCAAGCGAAACACTTGCTAAATGGAAAGCCGGCGAAGCAACAGAAGATTCATTTGCAACATTTGCAACAGACCTCACAGAGGACACCGGCTCATCTTCAAACGGCGGTCTTTATGAGAACGTTGTTCCCGGACAGATGACAGGCGCATTTGACAAGTGGATTTTTGATGACAGCCGCAAGGCAGGCGACACAGATATTGTTGAGAGCGAATACGGTTATCACATCATCTATTTTGTAAGCAAAAACGGCACATATGCCGACAGCGCAATCAGATCTTCACTTGCAAGCGAAGATCTTGAGAAATTCTCTGATGAAATTCTTGAGAGCGACAAATATGTAATCGGCGTAGGTCCCAAGCGTGTAAACTACATTGAAGATAAGCTTCTCAAAAAATATAAGAAAACAATTGCAAGAAGCAACGCTTCATCATCTTCAAAAAGCTCGGCATCATAAATAAAAGCCGAAAATAAGATATAGCAGAACGGATACCGACGACAAATCGGTATCCGTTTTTTATGCTCTGTTATACAATAGGCACTTGCGGTTTATCCCAAAAAACTTTTCATTTGCTGAATATTGTTTTCTTCTGTTTCAATCAGCTTTTCGCCGAGCTTTATGGCACTGTGCCCTGCCGAGCTGTATTTTTTAAGAGTGCGCGACATATCAATTATGCCCATCATGCTGCCCTGCATCATCATCTCGGCGATGTGGTCGGCAGATTTGTCGGCGAGCGTATTCATTTGCACACTTCCCCAAAGACATGCGTGGCTGAACACACCCTTGTCTTTTGCAGGCTCGCCGTCTTTGTTTAAAAGCTCCGCCGCCTCCGAGGCGACCTGTGAATATTCGCTTTGCTGACGAAGCAAGGCTGATTTGAGCGATTCATCATCTGATTTTTCATTGACATAAGAGATTGAATCGCTCCCCATTTTGGCATTTTGATAAATTTTTGTGAGAACTTCTTTGTTCTGTTCGTTCATATATCTTCCTCCCTCATGTAGCTTTGCCGCAGAGGGATATTTTTATGCAAGAAAAAAGGCCAGCGAATTTAGATGCAGAAAGCGTTTTCTTTGCCCCGAAGCTGTACATCGGGTACCGCGAGAGGGCAAAAAACGCTTAAAAGAGTAACATTCCACTATCACATAAAAAGAAGACTATAATCCACATTCGGTCACATCTTTGGTTACCGTTTATGAATTATAGCCTTTTCTTTTTTCACTTTACTCTTTGGTCTGCGCTAAATGCGGCAGAGTGATGTGCTCTAAAAAAGGCTGGCGAATTTAGATGCAGAAAGCGTTTTCTTTGCCCCGAAGCTGTACATCGGGTACCGCGAGAGGGCAAAAAAACGCTTAAAAGAGTAACATTCCACCGTCACATAAAAAGAAGACTATAATCCACATTCGGTCACATCTTTAGTTACCGTTTATGAATTATAGCCTTTTCTTTTTCACTTTACTCTTTGGTCTGCGCTAAATTCGCCAGCCTTTACTTAACTTCAACCGTGCCGTAGTTTGCAGTATCTGACCAGCCGGAGCTTGTTTTAACCTTAAAGTCAAGGCTCGCTGTGCCGCGCTTGTAGAACTTGAGGTTAATCTTCCACTCTTTTGTGCCGTCTGCAAGCTCTTTTACGATTGCGTTATCGGCAGAGTATGTTGCCGTATCGCCGTTTTCTCTTACAAGGCAAATCTTGTTGATTTTGCCGCTTGTGATGAACTCAAACTCTGCAAATTCGCATACTTTAACTTCGTCACTGTTAAGAGTTACGGAGTAAATCTGTACAGGTTCGTCAACCTTAATGAATGTTGTGCTTACAGTCTTAGCGTTATCTTTCTGCCACTTGTAATTGTATCTTGCAATTACGCTGTAGGTTCTTGTAAGCTCTTTGCCGCTTGAGGGCAAGCTTGCGTACCAAGTCTCAACGCCGTCAACAACCGAAACCGTTGTTGCAAGTGCGGAATCTTTTGCTATTGTAACCGTATCACCGTTTTCATCAATAAATCTGATTGACTGTGTACCCTCTTTGACCTTAACTTTTACCTTAGGTCTGTTGCCGATTACTGCGGTTGCATCTTCGGCAGAGATAAGTGCGTTAACAACAGGGTCTGCGGGTTTAACGATTTGCGTTGTTACAACGAAGTCGCTGTCTTCCCAACCCTTTGCTCCTCTTGCTCTTATGCCGAAGGAGTATGTGCCGAGAGACTGTTTTCTTACAATTCTCCAGGTCAATGTGCCGTCTTCATTTTCTGTTACGGTTACATTGCCGTTGAGTTTGGTGTAAGTTGCGGTGGTTCCGTTATATACAAGCTGAACCTTAAATGCGTCGCTTGCCGTAACAACTGTGATAACCGTATCGCCGCCCAAAACAGATGTTGCTGTTATAGAAGCGTCTCTTACAAGAGCAGGATCTCTTGCATAGAGGTTTACGGTGTATCCGTTAAAGTCGAAGCTGTATGCGCCCAATGCAAGATTTGCGTTTGTATCTTCAACGTTAAATGTAACGTTTCCGTTTGCATCGCTCTTGACCTTAGCCGCGGTCTTGTTGCCTGCATGGTCGGTTACCGTGATGTCATAGGTCTTGTTCGCCGTGCCGGTAGCAACCGTGAAGCTGCCGCCTGACGTGGTGAATACGCCGTTTTCAAAGCTTGAATCAAGACCTGTTACAAACTCGATGTTTGCACAGTCAAGGCTCATTACGTCAAGGTTACTGCCGCCGTCTTCAAATACGTTATATACGCTGTTTGTGCCGCCGGTAACAGTTGATTTAGTGCTGTCAACATTGAAGCACTTCCATACCTTGTTGAATACGTTGCCCCATCTGTCTACAAGGTGACCGTAAACATATGCGCCCTTCTTCGGATAGAAGTTTACGCTCCAGCCGTCAATCTTGGCGTAGCCGAGACCTGTGCCGGCTGAGTTAATGTTCATTGTATGCGACTTGCTTGAAACAGCAGCCTGAACCTCTGACGGATTTTTCTTGACAGAGTCTATAATCGCCTGCTTTGCGGCCTGCTGATTGCCTGCCTCTGCATAAGCCGTTGCCTCCGGCTCATTGGTTGAGTCAAATACATACAAGAACGAGCCTAAAACATAACCTGTTGAAGCATATGTGCTGTCGTCAACCGGATATACCGCTTCAGATGTCTGCGGAAGCTCCCAGTTAGAAGCGCCGCCTGCTGTTCTGAACAGGTGCATCTGGTTAAGCCATGTATCCATATCTACCTGGTCGGGTTTGAGCTGAAGGTATGCGCCGCCTGCTTCAGAGCCCTCGTCGCTTGTGCCGTTCATGGAGTTGTGGTAGCAGATACATACCTGAATCTGATCCTTATTATTTACGCTGTAATTGTATGAAGAGTATCTCGTCTGAAGAGCAGCGGTGGCGTCTGCAAGCGTTGCAGAAGCTACGCCCTCATTTACAGTATAGGCATCATCGGTGGGAGTAATAGTATAAACTATCTCGTTTGTTGTGCCTGATGATGAGAATGTCGGGGTCAGATAAATAATTGTTTTTGCGTTATAATCGTACTTAGTACCTATGCCTGCCTGAGTGTAAGAATAGAACCAAGCCGTTGTTATATCGTCTGTTGCTTTTACCGCACTTGTGGTGTAGGTCTTGTTGTCGCTCGAAGCGGTAGGTCCTACATAAGACAAGCCTGCGGAGTTATCTGTAACTATTGCATTTGTGGGATAAGACGAATTGTTGTTTGCAACCGTTGTGCCTACTGCACCATCATCTATCTCAAGAGCGATAACGGGTGTCGCGCTGTTAGTGTAGAGGTAGTAGTCAACCGCTGCATTTGCCTTTGAGCTCCACTTGCCTGCGAAAGCGTAGTTTGCCGCGCTTGCGGTTGAGGGATATTTGTAGGTTGAGCCGTTCGCACTGTCTGCCGCGCTGAGGATTGTGTCACCCTTTATCTTGGCAAGCTTGCTGTTTGTCTCATAAACCTTGATAGAAGGCTCCTGCTTTTCGTCTTTCCTATTCTCTGAGAGAGCAAGAGTCATATTCTTTGCCATTTTTGCAACATACTCGTTGAGCTGAGGCTGTGTAAGAGCCGAAAGCTTCTTAGCTGTGTTTGTTGCAAGCACGCTGTTTCTGAGGTCGTTAAGAGCCAGCTGCGTGTAATGGTTAAGGTTAATATCCTTTGCATAAGAAGCCTGCTCGGTTACATAAGACGTCTTTGTATCTTCAATAGAGGTTATCTCTTTTGCGCTTGAGGGTGCATTGCTTGTGATGCCGGACTTATCTGTTACCGCTGTATCCGATGTCTTGGTAGCTGTACCCGATTCGGCTTCATAGATATAAGTCCACTTGCCGTTTTCGTATTTAACATCAGAAAGTACCGGGCAGGTCCACTTAGCATAAAGCGTTGTTTCACCCTGGATATCCCAGTTTCTTGTTCCGTTACCGCTTGCATCATAATACTGAACACCTTCGCCGCCGGTACCTGTGAAGTAACCGCCGAAGACGAAGCCTGCATATGTGGGAACATCGGTTGCAGGCAATACGCTGCCGATTTTAGCGGTTATTGATGTTGTGCCGCCGTTGTTCTGGAGGTCAAGCGTTATGGTGTAAAGAGCCTCTGACCAAACCGCATAAACAGTCTTTTTGCTGTTATATGTGTCGGTAGTAGAGAACCATGAGTTAACAACCGTATAAGCGATAGTTCCGTTATAGGTCTTGTTGACCGCACCCGTCTGGGTGTCCGACCAGCCTTCAAACGCATAGCCGAGTCTTGTCGGTGTGCCGTCTGCGGGTATCTTGGTATCCTGGTTATAAGTAAGAGTTATAACAACCGTTGTGCCCGATGTACCGCCGTTGGGGTGAAGCTCAAGTATGAAGTTATAAGGCGTGAACTTAGCATGGATATCAATATCCTCTGCCGGCATTGTAGTGGTATAAGCTGCGGTTGTTGAGAGCGTAGGAGCTGTGAAGATGTCGGCGTCGTCGCCTGCATACCAGCCTATGAACTCATAACCTGTGTTTGCCGTTGCAACATAGTAAATCGTTGCGGTGTAATATGCGTTTACGCTTGCTTTCTGGTTGCCGCTTGCGGTCGACCATGTTGAGTTGTTGTTTGAAAGCTTAACTGTACCGCCGTCTGTGCCGATATAACCTGCGCCTGTTGCATAGTCAAAGCCCTGGCTGTAATATCTTGCACTGCCCTTTGCCGTATAAGCTACGATTGAGAACTTAGCATAATACTTGTTGGCGTTGGCATTAGCTGTTGTGTCACCGATTGTTGCGGTGAGCGATGTGCTTGTGCCTGCCTGAGTTTTGAGTGTTGCGTCTGAATACCATGCGTCAAACTTGTAGCCTGTTGCGGGAGCTGCGATGGCAAGAACGGTTGTACCGTAAGTGCCGGTTGTCTGTGCCGAAGCGCCCTGTGTGCCTGTCTGACCGAATCTTACCGTACCGCCTGCCGCGTTGTTGGTGTAAGTGCCTGTTGCGGCTGCCGTATTGCTGTAAGCATATACATTGATGTTAAACTCACTCAAACGGAAGTAAACAACGATGTTGATAGCATATGTGGGCATCTGAGTTTCGCTGTTACCCTGAGTACCCCAGTTGATGCTTATTGAGTTGCCCTGTGAGGGAACTGCGCCCTGTGAATATCTCCACTGATCAACCTTGTATCCGGTCTTGGGTGTGGTGGTCATCTTGCTTTGAAGATTATCGTAGGCGTTTATCGAAGAGCTTGCAATCGTTGCAGTACCGCCGACGGTGCCCATAAGGTAATCGCCCTGGTGAGTAAGCTCGTCATATGCGGAGTAGATGTTGACGTTGAATGATGTCGCCTTCCATACCGCATAAAGGGTCTTATCTGTGTTGTACCAGCTGTTGATAGTGGCTGCGGGGATTGCCGTGCCCGACTGATACTCTGCCGCCGTCGCGGTGCTTGATGTGCTCCAGCCGAGGAACGCAAAGCCTGTTCTGGACGGGTTGGCCGAGGCGGGAATGTCAAACGGAGTGTTGTAATATGCGGTGCCGCTTGTTGTTGTGCCGGCTGTGCCGCCGTTTGCGTTAAAGTTAATCTTAAAGCTGCCGACGTTGAATTTAGCATAGCGCTCTATTCCGTCAACGCCCATTGCAGGCAATGTGATTGTTGCACTTGCCGAGATTGCAGTGCCGCTCAAATTGCTTGTTGCATACCAGCCGCCGAAAGAATAACCTGTCTTGGCTGTTGCGGTGATGCTTGCCGCCTGAGCGTAAACAACCTTTGCAGTTGCCTTTAACGTGTCGTTTCCGCTGATACCGGAAACAACGCCGCTTGAGTTAATCTTAACAGTGCCGCCTGTTGCGTTGTTTTGATATGTGCCGAGTGCCGAGCCTGTGTTGCTGTAAGCATAAACTGTAAGAGTATAGCTCTGAACAACAAACTTAGCGTATACGCTCTCGGTAGCGTCCTGTTTGATAAATCTTCTGTAATAGTAGTCGCCGTTTAATCCGCCTGTCTCAGAAACATTATCTGTTGCCTCTGTTGTGAGAGCCGCGTCTCTGTACCAGCCGCCGAAAGTATAACCCGTTGACGGATATGCTCTTACGGTATAAACAGCGCCGTAGTAGAACTCTTTTGATGCGCTTGTGGTTGTTTCTGTGCCGTCTGTGTTTACGTTACCGCCGACGCCGAGGGTGTATTTGCTCTGGTCTGCGCCGCTGTTGCCGTAAGCATAAATATTGACCTTAGATGATTTAACAGAGAATTTTGCATAGTAAGTTACATCGCCCGTTATTGCAGGTGAGTAAGTGACGCCTGTTGCAACAGGTGTACCGCTTACATTGCTCGATGTGTACCATCCGCCAAAGGTGTAGCCCGTTTTAGCAGAAGCGGTGAGCGATGCTTTTTGGTTGTAATAAACCTTGCCTGCACCGGAGACCGTACCGCCGACGCCCTCTGTGTATGAGTTGAGTGCCGCCGCGCTGTTGCCGTAAGCCTTTACAGAAACGGTGTACTGTTTGATAGAGAACTTGGCAATAAGCGTAAGGTTTGCCGTGATTGTGGGCGTGTAGGGGTTAGCGGTTGATTTTGCGCTTGTTGCCGTGAGGCTCTCGAACCAGCCGATGAACTGATAGCCCGTATTGGCAGAAGCCGAAAGAGACGCCTGTGTTCCGTAGTATTTGGAGCCTCCGCCGGAAACCGTACCGCCTGTTGTGCCGGTTGTGTAGGTACCGGTTGCCGCCGCCGTGTTGTATGCGGCAGAGACTGTTACGGTGTAGCTGTTTATTTCAAATCTTGCGTAGTAGGTGAGTCCGCCTGTGCCCATTGTCTCGGTTGTTGCCGGGTTGCTTGTTGAATAGATAGAAGAACCGTTTGCGGATGTGGGAACAGTGGTCTGCCAGCCCTTGAAAGTGTAGCCTGTTGCGGCTGTTGCAGTAATCTGTGCGGTTGAGCCGAAGTTTATGTTTGCGGTCTCGGTTGCACCTGCTGCGCCGGAGCCTATCTTAACTGTACCGCCTGTTACGTTGTTGGCAAATGTGCCGGGAGCCGCCGCCGTGTTGCTGTAAGCTTTAACGGTGAGGGTATACTGGTTAACCTGCCAGTTTGCTTTGATGGTTGCCGTAGAGTTGGTAACCTTAAACGATGAGTTGGCTGTTGTTACGGGTGAGCCGTTTGTAAGAGTACCGTTGCCGGCAGTCTTAGTCCAACCCGTGAAGGTATAACCTGTTCTTGTGGGTGCAGTTATAGTTGCGGTGGTGTTATATGCCATCTGGAACGTCTTTGAGGCTGTGAATGAGCCTGAGGACGTGAGCGTTCCCGATGCTGCGCCGTTTGCAGCGTTGTAATACTGCATATTAGATACCGTACCGCCGTTCGGATCAACGGTGATACCGTAGTTGTTGACGGACCACTGTGCGGTGATTGTATCGTTGCCTGCGCCGAATGTATATACCTTGTTGCTGATTGAGCCTGTTGCAGTGCCGCCGCCTGTTTTGGCTATTGTCCAGTTCTTGAAGGTGTAGCCTGTTCTTGTCGGGTCTGCAACAGAGTATGTTGTGCCGTAGTACTGTGTTACGGTGGAGTTGTTTGTTGTGCCGCCGTAAGAGCCGCCGTTCGGGTTAATTGTTAATGTATACTGATTTATTGTGAACTTAGCCGAGTAGCTTCTCTGATCGGTTGTTGTCCAGCTGTATGAGTATACGCCGCCCGAAAGTGTGCATGAGCCGACTGCTATTGAAGCCGCACTGCTCATAGAAGAGGTGTTGCCGTAATACCAGCCTGCGAAGGTATAACCTGTATTTGGCTTTGCGTAGATTGTTACGCTCTGACCGTGAACGTTGGTTCTTGTTGTGCCCTTTGAGCCTGCACTTGATGTGAAGCCTACCGTGCCGCCGGTTGTGCCGTTTGTGAATGTGCCGGGTGCTGCTGCGGAGTTGTTATAAGCATAAACGCCGATTGTGTAGGTGTTTATCTCAAACTTCGCATAGTAGTTGAGGCCGCCCGTGCCCATTGCCTCGGTTGTTGCGGTTGCGGTCGAGGCAAACTGAGTGCCCCATGCCGTAACTGTCGTTCCGCTGAGTGTGGGCGAAGTATACCAGCCGCCGAATGTATAACCTGTTGCAGGTGTTGCAATCATGGTTGTGGTGGACTGATAATTTATCTTTGTTGTTGCCGAAGCGCCTGCCGTGCCGCTTGACGTAATCTTAACGGTACCGCCGGTGGTGCCTCTCTCATAAGTAGAGGTCTTAGCCGTTGCGCTCGAAGCCTTGTTGAACTGGGCATAAACATTGAGCGTGTACTGGTTGATGTTCCACTGCGCGGTGAGAGTAACAGCCTTTGTGACAGAAGATGTGTTGCCTGTTATTCTTGAGGAGTTATCCGCCGCAGGAACAGAGCCTGTGTAAGACTTGTTGTTGTCGCTCGCTTTCCAGCCTGCAAATGTCCAGCCCGTTCTTGAGGGAGTGGGCAGAGAAGTTACGGTGTTGTAATAGCCTTTTGCGCTTGTGGGGCTTACCGAGCCGCCGTTAGCATTAAGCGTATAGGCAACCGTGTGCTCAACAAGCTTAAAGCCGATTGTTTTTGTGCTGCCTGCATTAAGAGCAGCCTGTGTAATACCGTAATAGTATGTGCCGGCTGTCTGATCCTTGGTTATAGCTGCGTTGTTTACGTTTGCAGTCATATCCGAAAGACCGTATGCAGTGCTGTATTTATCATTGCTTGCAGTCCAATTGTCGCCAACCCAATAATGAAGGAACGGGTCAACGCCTGCACTTGCACCGACATTTGTATAGCCTGTTACATACATATTTCTGTTCGGTGTAAACTTATAGAAATAAATCTGACCGGGGTAGAAGGTGTAGCCGCCCTGTGTTGTGCCTACATTATACTGAGTGCCCAACGAAGCCGTGCCGCAAGCCTCCCACTGAGCGACGAACTCAATGTTAGCCTTAACGCTTACCGTCTGACCGGGGAAGTAAATCTTGCCGTTTACCGCCGGGTCTGCCGATACAGCTTTCCAGCCCTTGAAGTTATAGCCGACCTTGTAGGGAACAATAGAGTTTGCAATATCTGCACTGTTCCAGTTTGTGCCGCCTTGATCAATTCGGTTAGATACCGCTACCGATGTTGCAACACTGAGGTTTGTTCTGTTTTTGGCAGTGTGTATTGTGCCGCTCTTATTTTCATATGAGCCGCCGTTTGTGTTGTAGGTTACGCCAACGAGCCATCTTGCATAAAGCTTAACATTAGACGTACCCATAACATTGCTTGCGGTGTATTTTGTGCCCGTACCGTTGCCGTAGCTATCCTGTGAAGTGTACCAACCCTCAAAGGTGTAACCCGTTCTGCTGATGGTGGGCAAGCTGCCGCCGAGTGTGTCTGCCGAACCGATTGTGTAACCGTATTTAACCGATGCACTGCGAACGGCAGTGCCGCCGGCAGTGGGAAGGCTTACGTCATCCTGTGCGCCTGCGGGGTTAGAAATGTCGCGGATATAAATATCCGAGAACTTAGTCACCATGCCGACTGTGGTCATACCGAGTCTCATGGTTACATACGGTCTGCCTGCGGGTATAGTCCATGTTACGGTATGTCTGCCGGTTGCGTTTGCGGCAACGCCAAGGTTCCATGATGTTATACCGCCGTCATAGCTGCTCATTGAAGTGTTCTCATAAGCGAACATAAACGGGTGCAAATTACCTGCAACCGAGCCGTTCTCATAATAGTAAGAGAACTCATAGGTATGACCGGGGATAAGGGTCATATAATGTTGGCTCGGGCTTGTGTTCATATACGGTTCTGTATATGTGTCTGTACTGTTTGAGGTAATGGTTATAGCATTGTTTTCATAGTCAAGAACCTGTGAGCCGCCGGCAACATGGTTCCAAACCCACTTATCAAATTCAAATTCGTTTTCAAACAGAACGTCATATTCGTTGGTTTTCCAAATTGCTCTGACAACGTCGTCGCCGCGGCCGAATGTGAAGTTTCTGTTCTGTGAGCCTGAGAGTGTGCCGTCAAACGGAGAGGTCTCTGCTTCCCAATTCTGGAAAGTGTGACCTACCCATGTGGGTGCGTCGAGGGTAACGCTGTCGCCGTCAAGTCCCTCATAAACATATTGACCCTCTGCAATTTTAATATCGCTGATTTCACCGGTGTATCTTGTGCCGTTGGCGTCTGATATAAGTCTGAAAAGGAACGAAATATCGCTTGCGCCGTCGGGGAGAGTGAACGAGCCGATAGTGCCGCCGTCTGAGAAGCTGGTCTCTACCTTTGCAAAGGCTTTTGTGCCGGCAATGCCGCTGCCGTTTGTGTAGCCGACCCAAAGCTGTATTTTGCCGGATTCATATGCGTAATCTTCCCAAGCGTTCCAGCTGCCGGATGAGTTGAAATTCAAGCCGAACCAATGCTTTTCATCATAGGCGAGGTTCGATTTGAACGAAACGGTGTAGGTCTTGCCTGCGGTGAGGTTCTTTGCAACACCGTTAAAAAGCATATCGTTGAGCCTCAGATTTGAGTTTGAGGAATAAACACCTGCATTGGTAACGCTGAATTTAAAGCCCGTTGCAGTTTTATCAGAAACATTCGCAGTGCCGCCGGAGACGCCCCAGCCTGTATATGACACATTTGCATTTGCGCCTGCAAGGTTTGCAAGGTTTGTTACCAAGCCGAAATCTTGCGGTGAGCCGTTATAGTCTTTGCAAAGGCTTACCGTCTTTTTGTGATATACATAGGTATAGGTAAGGTTGGGCACCGCCACAAGCTCATCTGTGTTGTGACCGGAGGTTCCGTACATATCGGGTCCGCTGTCGTTGCCGACAAGGCTGCCGTTATTGGGCGAAGTCCACTGGGTTGTGCCCTCGTTGCGGAAGTATCCGAAATAATCGTAATCGCTTGTTTCGTTATAGCCTGTTTTAACGGTTTCGCCGTAGTAGTATGTCTTTGTTTCTACGTTTGTGCCGTTATCGCCGATGTTGAGTGCGGTTGAGGTTGCGGATGAACCCGAACCGTTGAGGTATCTGTGATAAACTCTTGCAGTACCTGTTTTAAGAACATCAGACCTTGTAACGGTTGCTGACGCACCGTCATAAGTTTTGTATGTTGCGGTTGTGCTGCCGGGTGTTGCTGTTATGCAGGCAACCATTTTTGCTATCTGATTATAAAGGTTTTTACCGTAAGTGTTTAAATCAGCCTGTGATGCAGTGCTCTTCGGGTTGCAGAGATAGTTAAGAATATATCCTCTATAGGTTATGAAATTGTTCCACGCGGTTGCGGTGAAATAATCCTGCTGAAGATAGTTCGCGTTACTCTCCATAAGTTCATAAGCCTTACGAAGAATAGACTTATCTCTGAAGTTAACAACAAGGTAGCAGGTAGCCTGTGCTATTCTTCTGCTATTTGCGCTGTTATCTGCCCACGCATGAAGAACAAGAGTGTTTGTGTTTGTTGCCTTAGACGAGAATGATGCGCTTGTGAGCTTTTTGCCGCGCTGTGTGCTTCCCGTTCCAACATTATCCTGACTTGCGGCAGTGTAGGTTGTGGGGTTTTTGTTTGAGCCGTTTGAGTACCAGTCGTAGTAAAGCCTCATGTTAGATGTTTTACTGTCTTTCTGGTTACAGTCGATACCTACATAAAGGTCGGGTATCTGACCGAGGTTTGTATATCGGCTGGAGTCAACGTAAAGGGTACCTTTACCGCCGGTCTGATAGTTGACGTTATCATTTTTTTTGTAAAATCCGGAACCGCCGCCGTAAGAGGCGTTGTAAAGATCCTGGATATTATCCCTGCCGTTTGTGGGGACTGTTGAAGGTGCTTCGAGGTAGTTGTTCTTATAACCTCCGCGGCCGTCACCGGGTGAGCCGTTATCGACAGTACCTGACGATACACTTGAAATGGTATATGCTTTTGCGTCAACAGTATGTGCGCCGACAATCCAGCCCGTAATACCGATATTGGTGTCGGTATGGGTACTGGAGTTATAACCTGCCTGTGCGGAGGCAGAAATAACCGTTGTGCCGCTCGTTGCCTTAAGCGGAGCATAACAATAGGTATATGCCTTTGTCGTCATCTGCCTGCCGGTTGCGGTGTTTGTGTAGGTTGCTGTCCACTCAATCGTCTTATCCGAATAAGTGTTTGCATAGCCCGTCATTGTTGTCTTGATAAGGCCGTTGGTCGCACTGCTCTGACCGAGCGTAACCGAGCCGCCGCTGATGCTTGCGGTTATGCTGACATTGCTCGCCTTTGCACACGAGAAGAAGACGTTACCTGTTGTTTTATTATAAGATGTGTCAAGAACACTGTCTGCGGTGGCAGCTCTGTCAACATAATACTGGAAGTTGTACTTTGAGCTTGATGCAATCGGATTGATATAAATAGTCTCCGGTACATAGAAATACATACTGCTGTCAAAAGCAGAGTCTATCGCCTTGCCCCATGCGGTTACATATCCCTCAAGCGTTGAGTTTGCGTTCATAGAATACGCAGTCGGGTCGCAAAGAGCTTCGCCCGTTGTTTTGAGCTGATTATAATAATCGGTATAATTCATGGTGGACAACGCAGTTTTGCTGTTGTCTACATACCATTTATCAATATGCGATATAAGCGCATTGTTGTATGTTTCACGAAGAGAAGTCTTGTTAACCGTTGTGGTGTGAAGACCGACGTATGTATCAACGTAAAGACTCTCTGTACCGCTGAGAGCGCCTTTGTAACCTGTTCTTGAGTTAAATTTTATGTTGATAAATCCGCCGTTGATTTTGCCGTTGAAGGGATAAAGACCTCTTGCAACGGAGTAATCGTCATGATCTTCATAAGAGCTTGTGTCAACAGAACACGTTACCTCGTCGGTAAGTGCACCGTAGGTCTGAGTTTGACCCACAATAAAACGCAGATAGTTACCTGCACCCGATCTGTGGTGATAGAACTGAAGCCAGCCGGCAGAGAGGTTGGGAATCTGGTTATAGTCGGAATAACGCGAGGTATCTACAACTATGTATGCAACACCCGATGTTTGGCTGACGTTGTAAGAAGTATCGCCGTTGCCCTCGGTTGTACCTGTCGGCGTCGGGTTTGCAAAAGAACCTACGCTGGTCCATGTTGTTCTGTGGTAGCGGTCACTGCCACCGACTTGATGTGACGGCGCAACAAACACACCGCCGTTTGTCTGCGCGGCGAAGTTTGATGTATCATTCCACTTGCTGCCGCCGCCTTGGAAAGTATAAGCTGTAGTGCTTGCATTCTGACCTACAAAAGAAACCAAGGGAGCGGTCTTTGCCGTTGTGGAAACGGTTGTGTTTGTGTAGTTTGACACACGGTTACCGCCGCCGTATTTCTGTGCACCGGTTATGAATGTATAAGCGTGGCTCTCGGGGTTTGAGAACTTGCCCGAATACGTTGATGCATATGAAAGACCCGCCTGACCGAGAGAGGGGGCATATATACCCGTATACATAAACATAAAGTGATATGTGCCGTCTATTTTATAGCGCACTACCCACTGAATGAAATATGTTCTGCCTGCAACATAGTTTGAAAGAGAGCCCGAAGTAAGCGTGTAGCTTATGCCCGTTGTGCCGCTTGCAATAACGGTGGGCGTAGCACCGTAAGCCGTACTTGTCGCCGTGCAGTTTGCAACAGCCGAAACGGTTGTATTGTTAAGTTTAAGGTTAGACGGTGTTACCGCAACGTCTGCCGTGCCGTTTTTATAATAAACCTTGTTAACGGCAAGCTGAACCTCGGTAGCGTCTTTATTCTCAAATTTAAGAGTTGAAGACGTGCTCTTGATTTCGGCAACACGGCCCGAACTGTAACTGTAATTTAAGAAATACCTGAACGCACTGCTGCCGGGTTTAAGATAAATTGCCTCGGGAGCATAGGCGGTTTGACCCGAAAGTGAAGATACCGCTTTGTTGCCCTCTACATTGACATAAGCGTCTGCGTCCTTAATAAGAATACTTGGATCAAAGATGAAAAAAGTTGTAGCAATAAGAACTAAGCACAAAAGTACGCTTAATGCTCTTTTGCCCATTTTTTTAGCCATAATAAATCCTCCTTGTTTGCCGCCGTAATAGCCTATGCAGGGTTTCGGCCTGACCTGCCGTTTGCCTGACCGCCTTTTTTAGCGACTGATTTTATTTTTGGGCATAGATATACTATCCCACCTATAGTTGTAAATTATGATAACAGATTTTTTTTGTTTCGTCAATGATTTTTTAATATTGTTGTGAAAAATTTTTAACATTTTTCTTTATAGGCAAAAATGGCTCTATATATAGTGTTTCGGCACTTGACGCATCACTTTTTGCTAAAGCTTTGACAGCGCTTTGACACCTTTTGCACAGGTTTTTGACAGGGGAGCGTGCAAAAAGAAAAAGCCCTCCCGAAAAGGAGGGTTTTTGGATATGTAAGGCTTTGCGAAGCCGTGACGGAGGGGTTAAACCGGCGGCAAAAACGTGTTCAAAAAATCATATCACAAATGCCGCTCCTCTTTTGTCATACTGCGGCGTAATTGTTGTGATTTCTCTGTTAAATACGATTTGCTTTTCATCACTTCTCCCCAAGCAATTTGGCGAGAGAGGAGAGGTCGTCTTTATCAAAAAACTCTATTTCGACTGTTTTGGTATTTTCCTTCACCTTGATTTTTCTGCCGGTGTTTTTGCCGAGAGCAAGCTCAACCTCATCATAAAAAGTGTCGCGTTTTTTCTTTTTTGGAACTTTAGGCGCAGGCTTCTTTGCCTTTGCAAGCCGTTCTGTCTCTCGAACGGAAAGCCCCTGCCTGATGATAAGCTTTGCCGTTTCAATCATATCGTCCTCGGAGGAGAACGCGAGCAATGCTCTGGCATGACCGGGGGAGAGCTGTTTATTTTCAACAAGCTCCTGCACATAGGGAGGCAAATTCAAAAGTCTGAGCGCGTTTGCAACCGCCGGACGTGATTTGCCGACCTTTTGCGCCGCCTCCTCCTGTGTGATCGAGAGTTTTTCCATCATATATTTATAGCCGAGAGCCTCCTCAAGCGGATTGAGGTCCTCTCTCTGCAAATTCTCAACCATTGCAATCTCAACGGTTTCGGAGTCCGAAAGCTCCTTTATCACAACCGGAACCTCGGTAAGCCCCGCCATCCTCGCGGCTCGCCAGCGGCGTTCGCCGGCAACAAGCTGATAGCCTCCGTCGCTTATGGGTCTGACAAGCAGGGGCTGAATTACGCCGTGCTTTGCAATACTGTCCGAAAGCTCTGCCAAAGCCGCCTCGTCAAACACCTTTCTGGGCTGGTCGCGGTTCGGTTCAATATCCATTATTTTAAGTTTTACATTATTTGTTGCGGCTGATTCTTCAACCGCGTTATCTGCAAAAAGTGCGTCAAGTCCGCGGCCGAGGCCGCTTTTTTTTGCTGCCATTTTAACATCCTCCTCAGTTTTTGCTTAAAAATTCATCTGCAAGGCTGCCGTATGCCGCCGCACCCGTTGAGCGTTTATCATAATACATAACAGGCTGACCGTAGCTCGGCGCTTCGGAAAGCTTGACATTTCGCGGTATCGGCGTTGAATAAACCTTTTTGGGGAAAAACCGTTTAAGCTCATCAACAACCTGCTGTGTAAGGTTAAGCCTGCCGTCATACATTGTGAGCAAAACGCCCTCAATCTCAAGCATCGGGTTATAAAGCCGCTTGACCTGGCGGACGGTGGAAATCAGTTGTGACAAGCCCTCCAGCGCGTAGTATTCACACTGAATGGGCACAAGCACCGTGTCCGCGGCGCAAAGTGCGTTGAGCGTAATAAGCCCCAAAGACGGCGGACAATCCATAAAAATAAAGTCATATTCGCCCTTGACGAGCAAAAGCGCATTTTTGAGGTTCGACTCTCGCTTTGAGGAGTCAACAAGCTCCAGCTCCGCGCCTGCAAGGTTCATGTTTGCCGGCAAAACGTCAACGCCGTCAAATTCGGTGTGCTTTATGACCTCTTTTGCAGGAGTTCCGTTTATTATAACGTCATAAGAAGATTTTGCAAGCTCGCGCTTGTTAAGACCCATTCCGCTGGTCGCGTTGCCCTGGGGGTCAATATCCACAAGCAAAACCGATTTGCCCCTTTGACCCACCGCCGCAGCCAAGTTCACTGCGGACGTGGTTTTGCCGACTCCGCCTTTTTGGTTTACAACGGCAATAATTTTTCCCATTTATATCAAATCCTTTATTTTCAAGTGCCTTTTAATTATACAGGGGCAGGGGTTCTTTGTCAATGTTTCACGTGAAACAGTTACGCTTTGCTTATTCTGACGATATATTCTATGTAATCATCTGTTTCGCTGTGGATTGAGTCTGCGTTTATGCCGTTTTTTCGCATGGTTGTCACAGCGTGGTCAAGTGTATTGATAAACAGCTTAATATCGCGAAAGACCTTGACCCCGCGCGGCTTTTTCTTTTCTTCTTTTGCCTGCGGAGCTTCCTCCTCAAGCAGGCGTGAAATTAAAAGCTCTGTTTCAGAAACATTCAGCCGGTTTTGAGCCACGGCATTCACCGCCTCGTCCATGAGCGCATAAGTGGGCAAGCGCAGCATGGCCCTCGCGTGGCGTTCGGTAAGACCTGAGGAAATGATTTTTTCGCGTATTTCCTCCGGCAATTTTAAAAGTCTCAGCTTGTTAGACACCGCAGAGGGGGATTTGCCGAGCTTTTTGGCTATGCGGTCCCTGTCCATGCCGAAGTTGCGCGCGAGTTTCTCAATTGCCTGCGCCTCTTCAAAAAAGTGAAGATCTTGCCGCTGAAGATTTTCTACCACGGCATAGACGGCGGATTTTTCTTCGCTTATATCAACCACAATCGCCGGTATTGCCGCAAGCCCTGCCATTTTAGAGGCTCTCAGCCTGCGTTCGCCTGCGACAAGCTCATATTTGCCGCCGCCCGTGTCGCGCACGGTTACGGGCTGAAGCAATCCGTTTTGATAGATGCTTTGCGCCAGTTCCTCCAAATCCTCCCACCTAAAGCTCTTGCGCGGCTGATAAGGATTGGGTCTAATGTCGTTGACGGGTATGTTGATAATCTCTCCGCTGCGCTTTGTCTTTTCGCTGAATTTTACCATTGAGCATTTCCTTTCAATAAAAAAGCTGTGTGTCGCCTTTATCAAGGTAGCACACAGCAAAAAGCTTGTCCAGTTTTTTTCATCGCGCAAATTCGCCCAAAGGCAGCAGCTTTTAGCTTTATTCGAGAGGCTTTTTTGCAATTTGTGCCGAAGCTCTCGGATATTTTGGCGGAGTTTGCGAAATCTTTTTGACGCAGAGTATTGTTCTTTCGCCGCAATTCTCTATAAAAAACTCTTTTGCAGGCAAAGCCGAGCCGCCGAGCAAGGCTATGGCACGCTTTGCACTTTGGAGCTCGTCCGAGGCTTTTGCGCCTTTCATTGCCGCAAAAATTCCGCCGCACTTCAAAAAGGGGAGGCAGTATTCGCTCAGCACATTCATGTTGGCGACCGCCCTCGCGCACGATATATCGTATTTTTCTCTGTACTCGGGATTTTTGCCGGCTTCTTCCGCTCTCATATGCACAACATCCGCTTTTAAAGAGAGCTCGTCAATAACGCTCTGCACAAACTTTAATCGTTTGCCGGTGGAGTCCATAAGGGTCATGTTTATGTCGGGTCTTGCAATCAAAACCACAACACCCGGGAAGCCTGCGCCCGTACCGACATCTATCATCTTTGCGCCTTTTTTTATATCGACTTCTTTTAAAAGAGACAGGCAATCCGCAAAATGCTTTGAGACTATCTCGCTCGGCTCGGTTATGGCCGTGAGATTCATGGTCTTGTTTGTTTCAACAAGCATTTCGGCATATTTGTCAAAGCGGTCAAGAGCAGTGCCGTCAAGCTCAATGCCGAGAGCCGCCGCCTGTGCTTTAAGAGTGGTTTTGTCTATCATTTTAAATCCTCTTTTTCAAGATATATAAGAAGCACGGATATATCCGCAGGGCTGACGCCCGATATTCTCGAAGCCTGACCAACGCTTTTGGGTCTGATTTTGGTGAGCTTTTCTCTCGCCTCAAGCCTAAGACCCGTTATAGCGTTATAATCTATATTCTGCGGCAAGGCTCTGACCTCAAGGCGGTGCATCTCGTCCACCTGTGCCTGCTGCCGTTTTATATAGCCCTCATATTTAATATCTATCTCAACCTGCTCAAATATTTCATATGGCAAATCGGGTCGGTCTTTGTCAAACTCGGTCAAAAGCTCATAGCCGAGCTGCGGACGCTTTATAAGCTCCGAAAGTCTCACACCGCTGACTATCGGCGATGTTTCACGTGAAACAAGCAGTGCGTTCAGCTTTTCGCTCGGAGCGATAACTGCTTTCTCTACGCGTCTGCGCTCCTCGGCGATAAGCTCTGTCTTTTTCAAAAACCTCTCGTACCTCTCGCGGCTGATAAGCCCTATCTCATATCCGAGAGGGGTGAGCCTGCGGTCGGCATTATCCTGACGGAGCAAAAGCCTGTATTCCGAACGCGAGGTCATCATTCTGTATGGGTCGGAGCAGCCCTTTGTAACAAGGTCGTCAACCAAAGTGCCGATATAAGAGCCGGAGCGTTCAAAAATAACAGGGGGCAGGTTTTTGATTTTTCTTGCGGCGTTGATGCCTGCGACCAGTCCCTGTGCCGCCGCCTCCTCATATCCGCTGGAGCCGTTGAACTGACCTGCGCCGAAAAGTCCCTCAAAATCTTTAAATTCAAGCGACGCGTCAAGCGCGGTGGGGTCAACACAGTCATATTCAATGGCATAAGCCGTTCTCATAAGCTGTGCATTTTCAAGCCCGGGAATGGTATGGATAAATTTTAACTGCACGTCCTCGGGCAAAGAAGAAGAAAGCCCCTGCAAATACATCTCTTCCGTATTGTAGCCGCACGGCTCAATAAATATCTGATGACGTTCTTTTTCGCTGAATCTTACTATTTTATCCTCAATGCTGGGGCAATAGCGCGGACCTTTGCCGTCTATTTTGCCGCCGTAAAGAGGGGAGCGGCTCAAATTATCCAAAATCACCTTTTTTGTCTGCTCATTTGTGTAGGTGACGTAGCAGCACATTTTATTTTCTATTTTAGAATTATTATTAAAAGAGAACGGAACAATCCTCTTGTCGCCGTCCTGACGTTCGAGGATTTTTTCGTTTACGCTTTTGCGGTTTACTCTCGCAGGAGTTCCCGTCTTAAATCTGCGGAGCGGAAGTCCGAGTTCTTTAAGCGAGAGCGCAAGTCTTTTTGCCGGGAACATACCGTCGGGGCCGCTCTCATAAGAGACATCGCCCACATAGACCTTGCCGGCAAGAAAAGTGCCCGTTGCAAGAATTACGCATTGAGCCTTGTATATCGCCTCAAGATTTGTGTGGAGCAGCCACATACCGTCATCGCTTTTTTCTATTTTAACAATTTCAGCCTGGCGGATTTCAAGATTCTCCTGCTTCTCCATGACGTGCTTCATGTATTCGGAGTAAGGGCGTCTGTCAATCTGCGCTCTTAGGCTGTGAACGGCAGGTCCTTTGCCGAGGTTCAAAATTCTGCTCTGCAAGGTGTTTGCGTCTGCCGCAATACCCATTTCGCCGCCGAGAGCGTCAATTTCTCTGACGAGGTGCCCTTTAGACGTGCCGCCTATCGAGGGGTTGCAGGGCATATTGCCTACCCAGTCAAGGTTGACGGTAAAAACAGCGGTGTCGCACCCAAGGCGCGCACAGGCAAGACCTGCCTCAATGCCGGCATGACCTGCGCCGATAACCGCCGCTTCATATGTTTTTGCAAAATATTCCATATTACTTTCCCACACAAAAATTACTGAAAACTTTATCTATAACTGCCTGTGAGGCCTTTTGACCCGTCAGCTCCAAAAGGTAAGAGATTGCGTCATCAATGCAGACCCCGACCGCGTCCAGCGTAACGCCCATAGAGAGCGCGTCTTTTGCCTCTTTTATTGAGGCAAGGGCGTTGACACAGCACTGCCGCTGTCTTTCATTTGCAAGCATCGCGGCGTTCGGGTCAAAATCGTGAGTGCCGAGCACTGTGTTTATTCTGTCTTTAAGCTCTTGCAGCCCTTCGCCGGTTGAGGCGGATATTTCTGTCGGCTCGCCGAGCGCAATCCTTATTTTTTCTTTGTCTATAAGGCAGGGCTTGTCCGTTTTGTTAAGAATCGGTATAACGGGTCTGCCTTTGCAAAGCTCAATGAGTTCTTCGTCTTCACCGCTCAGTTCCTCCGCCGAGTCAAACACCGCAAGCACAACGGCACAGCGTTTGATTTTTTCAAGGCTTCTTTCAACACCGAGCTTTTCCACGGTGTCATCGGTGTCTCTTATTCCGGCGGTGTCCGAAAGTCTTAAAATGCTGCCGTCAACATTCGCCGTTTCTTCAACAACATCTCTTGTTGTGCCCTTGACGTCTGTGACTATTGAGCGGTCGTAGCCGAGAAGCAAATTCATAAGGGTTGATTTGCCTGCATTGGGCTTGCCTATAATCGCAGCGTCAACACCTGTGGTGACAGCCATGCCGCTGTCGAATTTATCGAGCAGCCTTTGCAAAGTGCCCTCGCTTTTTCGCAAGGTGTTTATAATTTCGGCTTCGTCAATTTCTTCTATCTCATCATCGGGGTAATCTACCCACGCCGAGATGTGAGCGCAAATTTCTGTTAAAGACTCGGTTATTTTGCCGAGCTCTTTGCTCAGTGAGCCTTCCAGCACATTCAGTGCGGCGGTCACTCCCTGCTCTGCGCGCGAATTGATAAGGGTCATTATTCCCTCTGCGCCGGAGAGGTCGATTTTTCCGTTTAAAAAAGCTCTTTTAGAGAATTCTCCCGGCTCTGCCGGCACTGCGCCGCAGGCGAGCACAACTCTCAAGGCTTTTTGCACAACGAACATTCCGCCGTGGCAGGTTATCTCAACAACATCTTCGCCCGTGAAGCTGTGCGGAGAACGAAACACAAGACAAACAGCCTCGTCAACAGGCTGTTCTCCGTCATATATCTTACCGAAAAGCGCCGTGTAGCCTTTAAGAGACGAGAGCGTTTTGCCGCTCATTGATTTAAAGGCTTTGTCGCAAATCTCTATGGCTTTTTCGCCGGATACTCTTATTGTGGCAATTCCGCCCGTTCCGGCAGGGGTAGAAACTGCCGCTATTGTCTTTTCACTTTTATAGGGCATACGTTTCACTCCCTTTAACTCACAGAGGCACCGATTGTTTTGCCGAACGCCTGCATTTTGCAGGATGTCAGCGTGCCGTCCGTATTCTTGTTTGTTTCAACCGTGTAGCAAAATCCTCTGTAAAGAGTTGCTCCGCCGCCATCGGACACAACCTCTTTAACAAATATCGGTTCTTTTAGATTTCGGCTCATATAAAAATCGGTTAAAAATGCGCCCGCAAGCAAGATTATTATAGCACCTATGACCGATAGCACCGCAGCAATGGGGGCTTTGCTTTTCGGCTTTTCTTTTTTGGTGTTTTGCAGCACAAGGCGAACCCTTTTGCCGCGGACTCTGTCGGCGACTCTGCCGAATGCCGCCTTTGCCGGGCAGTCTTTAAGATTTGCAAAACCCGTTGACGCGCAGTAGCTTATATTTTTATCCTCCGGCACAACGCCTATGAGCTGAACTCCTACAGCATTTATCACTTCGTCTATATTAAGATATTTGCCTTTAACCATCGGGTTCTTGTCAAATCTGTTTATTATAAGTCTGATTTTATCGACCTTTTTCTTTCTTAGCTCTCTCGCCGCGCCCTTTGCCGCTCTGACGCAGACTTCGTCGGGGGTTGAGACTATGAGTGCTCTGTCGGCGCACTGTGCCGCAAGACCGAATCCGCCCAAAACGCCTGCCGGGGCGTCAAAAAGTATATAAGAAAAATCGCTGTTAAAAAACGAGATAAAATTCTTTATCTTTTTATCGCTGAAGGTGTCGTCCCACTTTGTCGGGGCGCAGATATAAGAAACATTGCCGGCTTTACCGAGGGTGTCCTCATTTTCGCACGCATTTTTAAGAGCGTCGCCCCAGTTGAATACAGGCTCGCTTTCTGCACCGAGCATAAATGCCGCGCTGCCCTGGCCGATGTCAAAATCAACGACCAAAACCCTTTCGCCTTTTGCGGCAAGAGCCATGGCAAGCCCTGCCGTGAGTGAGGTTTTGCCCACTCCGCCTTTGCCCGAGGCTACTATGATTTTTTCGGCCATTTTCCCACTCCTTATCCTATGAGCGTTTCGGTCTCCTGAACTCCGGTCTGCTCTTGCTTTTGTTTAAAGTAATATTCATATATCGCCTTTGCGACGGGTGACGCGCTTGAACCGGACTTGCCGCCCTCAATAGCAACCGCAATGGCTATTTCGGGGTCGTCATACGGTGCAAAGGTGATGAAAAATCCGTTTGTGAGCACTTTTTTGGTGCCGTTTACGTTGTGCTCAACTTCTGAAGTACCTGTTTTAGCCGCGCAGTCAACAACCTTGCCCACACCGTTTCTCAAAGTATAAGAATGTGTAACAACTCTTCTCATACCGTCTTTAACAATGTTGATGTTCTTTTCGCTAATGCCTGTTTCAACCGCAACCTTGGGCTCTTTTTTGAGAACAGTCTGTGACAAATCAAAGCTCTTTATCTCTTTGACCATGTGAACCTCATACCTTGTGCCGCCGTTTGCAATGGTGGCGCAATAGTTTGCAAGCTGAAGCGGTGTGAACAGGTTGCCCGCCTGACCGATTGCAGACTGCAAGGTGAAGCCGGGCCTCCATACCTGACCGAGAGAGGTGCGGTAGCTGGGGGAGTCGAGAATACCCGTTCTTTCGCTGAGCTCAATGCCGGTCGGCTGACCCAAGCCCAAAAGCTCACGGTAGGTGTTAAGCTTTTCTACGCCGAGGTCACGGCTGACCTTATAAAAGAAGATGTTGCATGAATCCTGAAGCGCGGTTTTAACATTGATGTTGCTTGAGGCATGATGAGCAATGCAACTGAAGGTCATGTCAAGGTATCTGAATTTATAGTGGCAGTCGTGCACGGTGTTTTCGTCAATAACGCCCTCCTCCAAAGCGGCAAGAGCCGTTGAGGGCTTTGATGTTGAACCGGGCGCATAAACGCTTTGAAGCGCTCTGTTCCAAAGCGGCGATCTCTTGTCTTTTAAAAGAGACGAGTAATCGTCCGAATAAGTTGTGATGTCGTATGACGGATATGTGGCGCAAGCCAAAAGCTCGCCCGTTTTGCAGTTGACAACCGCGACCGCGCCGCCGTGAGGAACGGGGGACTCAATGCTGTCGCACTTTTCTTTGAGTGCGTCCTGCGCTATCTTTTGCATATCCGCATCAAGAGTCAAAACAATGCTGTCGCCGTTTTTAACTTCTTTTGTATATTCTACCTTGGTTGTGCCGTCCGAATTGACGGTGACGGATTTTACTCCGTTCTCGCCTTTTAAATAATCCTCCATAGCGAGCTCAATGCCGCTTTTACCCACTACGTCGTTCATGCCGTAGCCCTTTTCTTTGAGCTTTTTATACTCCTGTGCGTCAATCGAGCCGACCATGCCTATCATATGCGGTGCAAGCGTGCCGTCATAATATTCGCGGTAGGTGGTGATTTCTATTTCAACTCCGCGATAAAAAGAGCTTTTTTCTTTGATATAAGAAGCGGTCACATCATCAACATCTTCTGCAAACTGATAGGTGTTTGCGGTGTTAAATGCGTTGAGCCTCATCTGGTAGCAAACAGAAGCAATCGCGCGCGCGTCTTTTTTGGAGTAGTTCTCTAATTTATATCGCTCAATCAAAGCCTTCATGCAGTCATCGGCAGAGGCGTATCTGTTGAGGTTCAGCATATCTTTGCCGAGCATAACTTCAATATCGTGCTCACTGTCTTCGGTGTAGGCATAGTTGCCGTCGCCGTCAATATAAATCGGCAGCTCGTCCGTCCATTCGTCACCGTTTTGCTCAAAAAGATTTATGAGTGAGAGAATGATTTTGTTTCTATCCTCCTGCTCCGAAAACGACGGGAATTTTGTCGCGTCAAAAACAACCGCACTGCCCTGCCTGTTGCCGACAAGCACCTTGCCGTTGCGGTCAAGAATTTCGCCCCTTGTCGCTTTGACCGTGCTTTGAGAAACAGACGCCGAGCCCTCTGCCGCATACTTGCTGCCGTTGACAACCTGCATATTATAAAGCAAAACGCCGAAAGAAATAAAAATAACAACTATAAGCGCGGCCGTGACATATTGGCGGCCGACTTTTTCTTTTTGTTTGTTTTCTTTTATTCTCGTCACGCGTATTTTGTTTTTGCCTGCGTCGAAGTATTCGCTTTCGCCGTCGCCGTCATCGGTCTTGATTTTAAACATTGTACCCGTGAAAAGTAAAAAGCCGCAAAGAAAAGAGGACAGAATTATGCTGTGTCTTCTTTTATTTTTATCTTTCATTTTCTCACCGGCTTTCTAAAAAAATAAAATTTATTCTACTCTGTATTTTTTGGATACAGCTCTGACAATCACATAAAAAAGCGGAATAAAAAACGCCGTATAAAGCCCCGAAGCCATATACATATTAAAATAAACATACTGCGAATTTTCTTGTGCGGGGGAATAGTAAAACAGCAGATAATATAAAGAGTTATAGACGAATAAGAACACAACATTCATTAAAAAGCATGAGTTCAGGTTGTTTCTTATAAGCCTTGTTACCAAAAGACCCGAAAAATATCCTGCCGCCGCGAGCATAATCGTATGGTAGCAAACCGTCTGGGTTGAGAATGCGTCAAGCAGCGCACCCGCAGCCGCACCGAATACCATGCCGCTCGTCTCGCGCTCAAACATACCTATGCAAATTACCAGCGGAGCCAAAAGCATTGCCGTCACGCCCCACGGCCGCGGAAAAAGATGCTCGGTATTCTGCAAAAAAAACACAAGCAAAATTACCGCCGTAAGAACTGTACGGCGGGTGCGGTTTATCTTATTCTCTTTGTAAAAGCTTGAGTTTTCCATAATAAAGACCTTGAATTACTGACTTATTCCCTGTGAGTCAAAGTCGGTTATGATAAATACGTCCGTAAGAACCGAAAAATCAACGGCAGACTCTATCTGCGCATAATATGATATATCGCTCTTTGATTTTGCAATTTCGGTTACCGTGCCTACAATCAGGTCTTTGGGGAAAACTCCGCCGATACCTGTTGTGAGCACTATACCGCCTGCGGCAACATTGCTGTCTTTTGAAAGTCCGGGCATTTTGCAAATGCTTTTGTCTATGCCCTCTTCAAATCCCGTTACATAGCCGACTTCGTTGCTTCTTGTTTCATAAACTGCGGCGTTCACATCGGGGTTGGATATGGTTTTGACCGTGCAGTTTGTAAGGCTCACGTCGCTGACTATGCCGACAAGGCTTTTGCCGTAGATAACCGGGTCGTTGACCTCAACGCCCTTTGCCGAGCCTTTATCAAGCTTAAAAGAGCCGTAGACATCGGAGGTATCTCTTGAAAGAACCTCTGCACTCAAAAATTTAAAATCGGGGTGTTCTTCTTTAACGCCCAAAAATTCTTCATAAACGGTGAGAGTTCTTTTTGTGTCTTCATAATCGGCAAGCTCCTGCTGATAATCAACAAGCTGCTGTTTAAGCTCTGCGTTCTCTTCTTTAAGCGCATTTGCCGAGCGAAAATAATCGCAGTAAGAATCAATATAGTTGCCCACATAGGTCGAAACCTTTTGCAGCGGCTGTGTGAGCGCGCCGAGAGCAGACGAAAGGGGAGATGTGCCCGAATGTGTTGCCGCCGCGATTATTGCGCCGACAATCACTGCCGCAATAACAGCCAAAAAAAGTTTGAACGACTTTGTTTTATAAAACTTCATGTGCTTCCCCTTTCATAAAAATCAAAATGTAAAAAATCAAAGCTTCTTTTCAAGGCAGACCCCTATGCCGTCCGCCGCACAGTCAATGGGTGTGTCGGCAATTTCAACGGGGATTTTAAGTTCTTCCTCAATCAGCTTGCCGAGACCTCTGAGCAGTGCGCCGCCGCCCGTGAGGGTAATGCCGTTATCCATAATATCCGCGGCAAGCTCCGGCGGAGTATTCTCAAGCGTTGTGCGGATTGCGTCAACAATTTGAGATACGGTGTCCGAAAGAGCCTCTCTGACCTCCTGCGAGGTTATCTCAACATTCAGCGGCAAGCCGTCAACAAGGTTTCTGCCCTTAATATCCATAGCTCCCTCGCCGTCATATTCATATGCCGAGCCGAGCTTTATTTTTATATCCTCCGCGGTTCTCTCACCGATAAGAAGGCTGTATTTCTTTTTAATATAGTTGATAATGGCTTCGTCCATGCTGTCGCCCGCAACTTTTATCGAGAGCGAAGTGACAATATCTTTAAGGGCTATAACCGCAACCTCTGATGTGCCGCCGCCTATATCAACAACCATGCTGCCCGTAGCACCCGTTATCGGCAGACCTGCGCCGATTGCCGAAGCGAGCGGAGACTCTATGATGCTTATGTATTTTGCACCTGCGGATTTAACCGCGTCGTTGACCGCACGTCGCTCAAACTCGGTAACGCCCGAGGGCACGCTTATCATAACCCTTGCCCTGTTAAAGGGCGAGTTGTTAATGGCGCGCTTTATAAAGCGGCGGAGCATTTCGGCAGTCGCGTCAAAATCCGCAACAACGCCGTTCTGTATCGGATGAAGTGCGGCAATTGAGCCGGGTGTTCTGCCTATCATCTCTTTTGCCTGTGAGCCGACGGCAACAACCCTCGGCGGATTAAAACGCTGATCGACCGCGACAACAGACGGCTCTCTGATGATTATTCCCTTGCCTTTAACAAAAACAAGAGTGTTTGCCGTGCCGAGATCAATACCTATATCCTGTGAAAAAAGCATTAAAAATTAACCCCTTCCGTAATCAGCCCAACTTTTTAAGAGTAAAGTTTTCGGTAATAAATTTTTCAATATCAAAGCCGTTTGCAAGGCATTTGTCGTTGACGTTTGCGGTTATGCCCACCGCCGCATTGGCGTATGAGAAAGCAAAGAAATAATAGGTTGAGCCCGATGTATGCTTACTGCTGAAAGCCTTGACGTCCAAATCAAAAAGCTTTGTTTCATATTGCTTTATTTCGCCGACAAAATCAGGCTGATATTCTTTGAGCACGTTTTCTGTGCCCAAACGGTTGTTATAAAGCACGTCAACATCACCGTGACCGGCAGACTCGGCAGAAATTTCGCAAACTCCGCCGTCGGAATTTTTGCACTCGCCGTTATGCTGAATTCTGAATGTGTTTATGCTCTCGTCATAAGTCCAGTCATCGGGAATTTTAACTTTAAAATAGGCGTTTTCAACCTCGTTTTTGTTGTTTTGGGTAACCCTCGGGAACGTGACGGCCTGGGTGACCTTTTCACCGTCTGCATTCGTGACCTTTTCGATAAGGTTGCCGTTTTCGTCCTGCGCCGGCTCGCCGCCGCGCCTTGTCACAAGAACGTGAGTGTTCCCCTCTTCATCGGTAATGACCTTTTTGCCGCATGCCGTGAGAGTGAAAAGCAGCAAAATTGCCGCCAGCACAAAGGCAATTATCCTTTTCATACCTACACCTACCCAGTTTTATTATCTATTTAAAAAGTATAACATTGCACACCTTTGTTGTCAATGAAAAAAGCTTTAAGAAAATGTTAAGAAATCTATTGATTTTTGGTTATTAAGATGTTACTTTATCTGCATATGTTATTTGGAGGTTGATTATGACTTTGCTCTTGCTTTGCGTTATATATATTGCGTTTATCGGTCTGGGTCTGCCGGATTCTCTCTTCGGCACGGCGTGGCCTGCGATTTACGGTGAATTTGCTTTGCCGCTCTCTGCCGCAAACTGCGTTACTCTTATAGTTTCGGGCGGAACGGTTATTTCAAGTGCAATGAGTGCAAGAGTTATCAACAAATTCGGCACTTATACCGTTACGGCAGTCAGCACCGCGCTGA
Organism: uncultured Ruminococcus sp.; assembly: GCA_900539465.1. Classification (GTDB taxonomy): domain Bacteria; phylum Bacillota; class Clostridia; order Oscillospirales; family Acutalibacteraceae; genus CAG-488. Next base: position 103,138 of record UQCF01000006.1, read on the forward strand.
CTGCGGCGGCTCTTTTCGGCTTTTCGGTTTCAAAAAATCTTATTTGGCTGTGTCTTTTTTCAATACCGCTCGGCATAGGCGCAGGTGCGGTAGATTCGGCGCTCAACAACTACGTTGCGCTTCATTTTTCTGCCTCGCATATGAATTTTTTACACTGCTTTTACGGTGTGGGAGTCTCCGTCAGCCCCTATATAATGTCTTTTGCGCTCTCGGGCGGCAACTGGCGCGGCGGCTACCGCACCGCGTTTATCATTCAATGCGTTATTACCGCCGTCATAGCTTTTTCGCGTCCGCTTTGGAAGAAAAGTGATAAAAATTCCTCCGAAGAAGAAAAAAGCGTAACTTTAAGTTTTGCACAGATGATTAAAACACCTTGTGTAAAAGCAGACCTCCTTCTTTTTGCCTCGTCATGTGCGATTGAGTGCACCTGCGGTGCATGGAGCAGCACATTTTTGGTGGAATCAAAGGGCTTTTCTGCAGATGTTGCGGCAAAAACCGTTGCTATGTATTTTGTGGGTCTTACTCTCGGCAGATTTTTGTCCGGTGTTCTTTCGTCAAAAATATCTTCGTGGAATTTGATAAAATCGGGGCTTATAATTGTATTTTCGGCTATAATTGTTTTACTTTTGCCGCTAAAAAGCACTTTTGCCGCCTTGGGTCTGTTTTTGCTCGGGCTCGGCATAGGTCCCGTCTATCCCAACATTATGCACCTGACTCCCAAAAACTTCGGCAAAGATGTTTCTCAGTCCATAATCGGGCTTCAAATGGCTGTTGCCTACACGGGCATAACCGCAGTGCCGCCGATATTCGGCTTTTTGGCTCAAAAACTCGGTATGAAGCTTTTTGCCCCGTTTATGCTTGTTCTTTTTGTCATTTTAGCAATTTCAACCCTATTTTTAATTTGCGGATTAAAAAAGCAAAATAGGTATGAAACATAATTTTTTCACCCAAACATAACATTTCATATTCTTTTATTCTATTGACTGCCACCTTTTTTATGATATAATTGTATCGTGTGTTATTATATACTTTGAAGGATATATAATGAAAAGAGGTATTGGAATGCAAAAAACCGTTATTGAACCCAACGGACACAATTTTCAGTATTGGAAGGACCTTTGGCGATATAAAGAGCTTGCCTTAAACTTTGCAAAGCGAGATGTAACCGTCAGATATAAGCAGACCATTATGGGTATGGGCTGGGCAGTTATCAGCCCCATTATAAATATGCTTATCATGACCTTCATTTTCGGCAATGTCGCAGGTCTTTCAAGTGAGGGTGATACACCTTATTACATAATGGTTTATGCAGGTCTTATTCCCTGGGCGCTTCTTTCAAAAAGTCTTCAAAGCGGCGCAAGCACTTTTATTACAAACGCAAACATAATGAAAAAGGTCTATTTTCCGAGAATTCTCTCTCCTTTAGGCTCGGTGCTTGCCTTTTTGATTGATACGGCAATTTCTTTCGGCGTTTTGCTTATTTTGATGGTTGTGTTTTATTTTACCGAGGGCTTCACTCCGTCGCTGAGAATTTTCCTTTGCCCGCTGGTTCTTATCTGGACCATGATTTTGGGTCTTGCGGCAGGACTTTTCCTCTCGGCATTCAATGTTAAATGGAGGGATCTCAACCAGGCTCTTCCGTTTCTTATTTCGATCGGTCAATATCTTTCTCCCGTCGCATACTCCGTCAAGGCAAACTTCGGCGATAAATGGTGGCTCCCGATATACTGCCTCAACCCTGCGGTCGGTATTCTCGAAACCTTTAAATGGTGCATTATAAAATCTATGGAATTTAATGTGTTTGCTTTTGTTGCTTCAATTGTGTGGACTGTCGTTTTGATACCTCTCGGCGTCCACTTCTTCAGAAAAACGGAAAGAACATTTGTTGACATCGTTTAAGGGGTGAGATTATGGACGAAAATACTGTAATGATAGATTTGAAGAACGTAAAAAAGAAATACGTCATTCGTCATAAAATTCAAAAACCCGATTCTTTTAAGGGTCGTCTTAAATTAGTTGCAAGAAAAGTTTTGCACCCGTCAAAAAGAGCGGATACAGAGGACTTCTGGGCTTTGGACGGCGTATCTTTTCAGGTAAAAAAAGGTGAAAAGGTCGGCATTATCGGCAGAAACGGCGCGGGTAAATCTACCCTTTTAAAAGTTCTTTCAAGAATTACCGAACCCACCGACGGCAGAATTGAAATGCTCGGCAAGGTGTCTGCAATGCTTGAGGTCGGCACAGGCTTTAATATGGAGCTCACCGGCAGAGAAAACGTATATCTCAACGGTGCTATTCTCGGAATGAGCAAAGCCGAAATTGACGAAAAATTTGAAGAAATAGTCAAATTTTCCGAAGTCGGCAGATTTATCGACACCCCTGTTAAAAGATATTCAAGCGGTATGTTCGTCCGCTTGGCTTTTGCCGTTGCCTCTCACCTTGAGCCGGATATTTTGATTGTTGATGAGGTTCTCGCAGTCGGTGACACCAGATTTCAGCAAAAGTGTCTTAACAGAATGTCCGATATTGCAAAAGGCGGCAGAACAATTCTTTACGTCAGCCATCAGATGCAGACTATCCGCCAGCTTTGCGACCGCGTTATTGTTTTGAAAGAGGGCAAGGTTATTTATGACGGTGACGTTGAAAAGGGTATAGAAGTTTATTCCGACAGCGTTGAAACAAATAAAACAGTAATTGATGTTTCAGACCACAAGCCGCGCGGCACACAAATGGCTGTAATTCAAGGTGCGACGGTGCCGAATAAAGAAATCTGCTCATGGGTTTATAACGAGCCTATTGATTTTAAAGTTAAAATCAAGGCGAATGAGGACTGTGAAAATCTCCGCCTTGAGTTTATGATAAGAAACCTCAGCCTTATAAGAGCGCTCGGCAAAGCAGAGAGCGTAAGGCTCGGCAAATTTGAAAAGGGCAAAGAATATATATTTGATTTTCATATGGATAATAAAAATATTCTTGCCCCCGGCAAATATATTGCCGGTTTTGAGCTTTGGAAAACAGAAAACGAAATGTGCGTTATTTATGACGTTGTGCCCGAAATGTTTTCTTTTGAAATTTTGGGTGAGGACCCGGATGATGACAGTGTTCCGCCCGTCGCGTGGGACAGTCTCGTATACGGCGGCATGATGTTGCCCGAAATTCAGGTCACAAAACGAGTTGAGGAATAAAAATGAAAAAATTTCTTCTCTTTTTTTGGAACGGATTTTTTCTGTTAAAACAAAAAATTGCGGATATATTTTATCTTATCAAAGATTTTTTCTACACCCGCACTCACAAAGCGCCGAATATTATGACGTGTGAAGATACTCTCGATTATATTTTAAAAAATAATTGCTGCGTCACCCGTTTCGGCGACGCCGAGATGAAGCTTGCCTCCGGCACGGACGTGAGGTATCAGGTATCGGACGAGCTTATCAGAAAAAGACTGCGCGAGGTCATAGGCTCGGATGAAAAAAATCTTTTGGTTTGTATTCCGGCGGTGTTTTCAAACGAGCAGCTCTCTGTTATGGAAGATAACCATGCAACCTTTTGGAAAAAGCACCTTGCAAGGTTCAGAAAATATTGGTACAGAGATTTAATTCCGGGCAAGGTTTACGGCGACGCTTTTATATCGCGCCACTACATGAATCTTAAAGATAAAAAGGGTACAAACACAAAAGAATATTTTGAGAATATAAAAAAGCTGTGGGCAAATAAAGACGTTATAATAGTTGAGGGCGAAAAAAGCCGTCTCGGCATGGGCAACGACCTTTTTGACTCGGCAAATTCTGTTAAAAGAATACTTGCACCGAGCACACAGTGCTTTCAAAAATATGACGAGCTTTTAAAAGAAGTAAAAAAGCACGGCAAAGAGCCTTTATATATTCTCGCTCTCGGTCCGTCTGCAACAATAATGGCATATGACCTTGCAAAAGAGGGATTTTATGCCATTGACATGGGCAATATAGACACCGAATATGAATGGTTTAAAATGCAGGCGACAGAGAAAGTCCCCATTAAAGACAAAATGGTTTATGAGGCAGGTGCCGGCGAGGGTGTGGGCGAGGCTCACGATGAAAAATATTTAAGTCAGATAATTGCAAAAATTCTTTAAGAGGTGATATTATGCCGAAACTCAGCGTTGTTGTACCGGTTTATAATATAAAAGAATTTCTGCCCGATTGTATAAACTCCGTTTTGTCGCAGTTCAACGGCAATACGGAGCTTCTTTTAATTGACGACGGCTCAACAGACGGCAGTGAAAAAATCTGCGATGAATTTTCATCAAATTATGAAAATATAAGAGTAATTCATAAAAAAAACGCAGGCGTTTCACAGGCAAGAAACACGGGTATAGAAGAAGCCGCAGGCGAATTTATCTGGTTTTTGGATGCGGACGATTTTCTTCTTGACGGCGCGGTAAAAGAAGTTTTTTCTCATTTTGATGAAAGCTCCGATTTTTACTGCTACAAAAATTATTCAGTGAGTGAAGACGGCAAAGATTATTTTAACTCATCTTTTGAATATTCTTTTGTGGGTGAAGCGGACACACAGCAGATTTGTGTTCTTTTAAAAAATGCTTGCTCAAGCTGTATATTTCCCTATGTATGGCGTAATGTTTACAGAAAATCTTTTCTTATAAACAATAATATCAAATTTTTTAAAGGCTTAAATTACGGTGAAGATTCCATTTTCGGAGAAGAAGCTTTTTTAAAAGCAAAAAAGGTTATATTTTTTGATAAAAAAGTTATAGGCTATCGCCGCCGCGAGGGGAGTTTGAGCAAAAATAATACTTTTGACGATAAAAAAATAAAAGCAATAGAAACATATTGCTCTTTACGCGATGAAAAATATGAAACCCTGTGCAAGCATAAATATCCCGAATTTTATTTTGACGCAGGCAAACACACTCTTACAAATATTTATATGAACGCCTTTCTTTTAAAAATATATACGGGCGATGAAAAACATAAATATTCTATGATGAAAAAGGTAACAAAGCTGCCGATTATAAGGCAGGCTTTTAAAAGGTTTGATATAAATACCATCAAATCAAAAAGTCTTGACTGGCTCATGTTTTGGGCGGCAGAAAGAAAAATTTATCTTTTGGTTCACATAATAAGCAAATACATAATCTTTAAAAAATAAGACTGTCTTAAATTGACAGTCTCATTCAAAACCCTTGTTGGTCTGTATTCTTTTTAATAATGTTTGAGTTGAAATGGGCGAGATATAAACCGTATCTTCGCCCGTTTCTTTATTTTTGCAAAGAATAAAAGATTTGGGCAAATCAAAGCTTACGTCCACTATTCTTTTATTTTTTTGCATTGATGAGAGATAATCTCTTGTAATTTTAGACACGGTGGTATTATCCATGTCAAAAATGCCTATAATTTCATCTGTTGTTATAACAGTATTTTCACCCAAATGCAAAAACATAAAAGCCTCCGTTAAATTTCTTTAAGAGTGCCGCTCTCTATTTCAAAAGCTTTGCCGTAATTTATTTTTGATATGTGAGCTTTATCGCAGCACGTCACAAATACCTGCCAGTTTTGAAGATATTTTAAAAGGTCGTTCTGTCTTTTGCCGTCAAGCTCGCTCATAACATCATCAAGCAAAGCCACTGGCTGTTCGCCGGAAATTTCTCTTATTATAAATCCCTCGGCTATTTTTAAAGAGAGAGCACATGACCTCTGCTGACCCTGTGAGCCGTATATTCTCGCGCTTTTTTTATTAAGCTCTATTTCTATATCGTCTTTATGAGGGCCTGTCATAGTCATGCATCTGAAAATATCTCTTTTTCTGTTTTTTAAAAGAGAATCATATAAAATTTGCGACCATTCTTCGCTTGTCTGCCCCTCTTCTTTAACGCTGTTTAAATAGCTGAATTCAAAATTTTCTCTGCCGCCCGAAATTCCGGCATAAATATCGGCAGTATATTGTTTCAGCTTTTCTATATAATCAAGCCTGTATTTTATAATTCTACCGCCGTATCTTGCAACAGATTCATCAAATGCAAATAAAAAATCTTCTTTTGTCTCACCGTCGTTTATCTTTTTTAAAAGTGCATTTCTCTGCATAACGGCTTTGTTATAGTTAGAGAGCACCGCCGCGTAGTTGGGTTTTAAAAGACTTATCGCAATATCTATAAATTTTCTTTTTTCACTCGGTCCGTCTTTTATAACAGACAAAAAAGACGGTGAAAAAACAACTGCCTGAAATTCACCCAAAAGACGTCTGTGAGAGTCTTTTTTAATTTCGTTGATATAGACTTCTTTTTTTTCGCCGATTTCAAGTTTAACATTTTGTTCTCTGCCGAAAGCAAAAAAATCCATATTTATTTCGGAGCTTTTTTCATCATCTTTTATCAGTACGGCATTTTTACGGGTTCTGAAGCTGTTACAGCCCGTAAAAAGCCATATGCTCTCTATAATATTTGTTTTGCCCTGCCCGTTTTCGCCGTAAATGACGTTTATATCTTCACAGGGAGAAAAACTTATTTCTTTTATATTTCTGAAATTTTTGATGTTGTGGTCTATAATTTTCATATCAGACGAAAGATCCTGTTATCAAACTCTACCTCATCGCCGGTGTGAAGCTTTTTTCCTCTTTGCGTACACACCTCGTTATTAACCTTAACTTCGCCCTCTTGAATAACTATTTTTGCATGGCCGCCCGTTTGCACGGCGTCGCAAAGCTTCAAGAATGAGTCAAGCTTAATAAACTCTCCGTCAACCTTTTTTTCTGTGACGGGCTTTTCTTTTATTTTAAGTTTAAAATTTGCTTTTTTAATCATTTTTCTTTAACCTCACCGGTAATACAAGGAAGATAAAATCGTCACCCTCCGGCGGCAAAATAAGTATGGGCGAAACCGCGCCGTTAAGCTCTATTCTGACCATGTCGGTGTTGCAGGCTCTGAGCGCGTCCAGCAAATATCTGTTATTAAAGCCTATTTCAACCTTGTTGCCCTCTATTTGAGCGTCTATTCTGTCATTTGCAGTGCCGAGTGCCGTAACGCTGTGTACCTTAACTGAATCGTCTTCAAATACGCAGCTTACAAGGCTCTTTGTTTTGTCGGTTATTATAAGGGAAGTTCTTTCAACGCTGTCTATAAACTTTCTTGTGTCTATTTTAACCGTGGTAGAGGCAGTAACGGGTATAGCCGCCTTATAATTTAAAAATTCACCCTCTAAAAGACGTGAAATAATGCTGTAACCGCCTGTTTCAAACAAAATATGTCGCTTGCCCACACCGAGAGATATGTAATCTTCTTTTTCTTCCGATACGGCAAGCTTCACGACCTCTGAAAGAGTTTTTGACGGAACTATAAATGTGATGTCGTCGCCGTTATAGTCAATTTTTTCTTTTCTTATTGCCATTCTGAAGCCGTCAACGGCAACAAGCTTTATTTCGCCCTTGGTGAGCTCAAATTTAATGCCCGTATAAACTACTTTGGAATCTGTTGTTGCAACCGCAAATATCGTTTGATGCACCATATCTTTTAAAAGATTTTGGCTTATCACTATCGGAAATCCGCCCTTAACCGTAGGGAGCTCGGGATATTCGTCTGCCGATATACCCATTATTTCATATTTAATGTCTCCGCTTCTGATAACGGCAAGGTTTCTCTCGTCGGATTCTACTTTAATAGTGCTGTTTGGTATTCTTCTGAGAATTTCACAAAGAACCCTTGCATTTAAAATAATAGAACCCTGTTCCTCTATATTTGCATTGACGGAGGTTGTTATTCCTATTTCCAAATCATAACCTGTGAGGATGAGCTCATTGCCTAAGGCTTTGATAAAAACTCCCTCAACGGCAGGTATAGATGTTTTGGTAGAAACTGCTCTTTGAACATTTTGACAAGCAAGAGAAAAAGCAGCAGTGTCACACTGGAATTTCATAAAAATCTCCTCCGATTCCGTAATTATATATTATATATTTTTAGTAGTAGTAGTAGGGGATGTAGAAAATGTTTAAAACTCCCGAACGCAAGCAGTATCAAGAAATTTTCTCAAAATTTGAGGTGCAAACCGCTGTCAAAAAATTCTTGAAAATTCTGACAGATATTTGACAATGTCAAAACTGTGCAAACCTGTCAGTCAATTGTCAAAAAAAGTGTGCAAAACTCAAAGCTCGCTTCTGCCCTCTATTGCTCTTGTGAGAGTGATCTCATCCGCATATTCAAGGTCTGCCCCAACGGGAACACCGTAAGCAAGGCGCGTAACCTTAAGACCCATAGGCTTTATAAGTCGGGATATATACATGGCGGTGGCTTCACCCTCAACCGTGGGATTGGTCGCCATAATAATCTCTTTAATGTCGGGGTCCGAAAGGCGCGATAAAAGCTGTTTAACGGTTATATCATCGGGACCTATGTTATTCATGGGTGATATTGCACCGTGAAGAACATGATAAAGCCCGTTATATTCTCTTGTTCTTTCAAAAGCTATAACGTCTTTTGGATTTTCTACAACGCAAATAACAGAGCGGTCTCTTTTATCGTCGCTGCAAACGGCACATTTTTCACCGTCTGTTAAATCACAGCAAATACTGCATCTGTGAATTTTTTGGTGAGCGTTGTTAATTGTGTCGGTAAAATATTTTATCTGTGCGTCGTTCATATCAAGAATATGAAAAGCTAATTTTTGCGCGCTTTTACTGCCTATGCCGGGCAAGCGTTCAAAAAGCTCAATAAGTCTTGAAAGAGGCGCGGCAGAACCCGCCATTAAAACAGACCGGGAATAGAAAGTCCGCCTTTTGCTTTTTCAATTCCCTGCTCCATAGCGTCGTTAGCCTTTTTAATGCTCTCGTTAAGGGCGGCAATCAAAAGGTCTTCAAGCATTTCAATTTCGTCGGGGTCAACAATATCGGGCTCCATTTTTATAGAGAGAACCTCGTGAGAGCCGTTGACCGTAACCTCAACCGCTCCGCCGCCGGCAGAAGAAGTAAATTCGCTGTTTTCAACTTCTTCCTGAACGTTTTTCATATCCTCCTGCATCTGCTGGATTCTTTTCATCATGTTGCCCTGATTGTTGGGCATACCTGAAATTCTTGCTTTCATATGTCAGCACCCTTTCGGTTTATTTTAAGTTATCTATTTTTTTTGCAAGGTCCTTTAAAGGGTCTTGCTTTGAGGCATTATTATCTTTTTTTCGGTAAATGCCGAGCCTGAATTTTTTGCCGGTCACTTTAATAACTGCGTCTTTGAGCGCGTTGAGGTGAAGCGGAGCTTTTATAAACTGCGGAAAAGTGGGGTTATCGCACTTTATCAAAATATGCTCGCCTCTTATAAATGCGGACGAACCCGAGAGTATGCCCGTCAGAGGAACATCGGTTTTTTTGACCTCGTTAATAACGTCGCCCCACTGTGAAAAAGGAGTGTCTTCACCAATAATCTGCGTATTTTCGTCCTGGGCGGAACGTACCGCAGGAGGGGGAGGAGGTATAACCTCTTCTTCTCTCTTTTCTTCATTTTTAACGTAATTTTTTAAAGGCTCTGCCTTGGCGGCAATTTTTACCCCGTTCTTTAAAGCTTCTTCGATTTTTTCTATTCTTAATATAACAGAGCTGTTGTTGCCCGATAATTCGGGGGAGCAAAGCTTCACCGCCGTCATCTCTGTTTCTATCCGTTTATTTATGCTGTTTTTGATTGCAACAAGGGCAGATTCGGTAACAGACAAATAATAAAGAATATCCTGAAGCTTAATTTCTTCTGCCTGTTTTTTATAAAGAGCCATGTCACTCTCAACACAAATTATGAGAGAATAAGGGTCTTTGACGGTTTTGACTATCATCAGGTTTCTGAAATGATTTAAAAGCTCCGAACAAAGCCTTTCCATATCGCATGAGCGGTTGTGGAGCTCGTTAATCAAAGAAAGAGCCGCCGCCGTGTCTTTATTTTTAATCGCGTCAACAAGCTTAAAAAGGTATTCTTTCTCGGCAAGTCCCGCCGCGCTTCCGACCGATTCCGCCGTCACTCTTTCGCCTGTGCCGGAGCATCTGTCAAGCAAAGAGAGCGCGTCACGAAGCGCACCGTCGGCAATTCTTGCAATAAGGAGGGCCGCGTCGTCATCAATTTCTATATTCTCATGTTCGGCAACGTATTTTACTCTTTTTGCAATGTCCTCCGGTGAAATTCTGTGAAAATCAAACCTTTGGCAGCGCGAAAGAATTGTTGCCGGAATTTTATGAACCTCGGTTGTGGCGAGTATAAATTTAACATGCTCCGGAGGCTCTTCAAGCGTTTTTAAAAGTGCGTTGAATGCGCCTGTTGAGAGCATGTGAACCTCGTCTATGATGTATACCCTGTATTTGGCGTTGACGGGGGTAAAATTGGAGTTGTCGATTATATCTCTTATATTGTCAACACCGTTGTTGCTTGCCGCGTCAAGCTCCACAACGTCAAGAATCGTGCCGTCATCAATACCGCGGCAGATTTCACACTCGTTGCAGGGGCTGCCGTTCACAGGGTGCAGGCAGTTGACTGCTTTTGCAAAAATTTTTGCGCAGGTGGTCTTGCCCGTGCCTCGTGAGCCGGTGAACAAATAGGCGTGCGAAACCTTGCCGGACATTATCTCGTTTGCAAGGGTAGAGGTTATATGCTCCTGACCCGAAACGTCCGAAAAAGTGCGCGGTCTCCACTTTCTGTAAAGCACCTGATACAAAAAAATCATCCTATACATAAAAAATGAGGGAGCATTACCTTTATCATATGGCATGCAGGCGGACTGTGGCGCACAGTGCTGACCGCTTAATGCTGCTCGGTTCCCCGCCTGACATGGTTCACGGCGCTCCATCGCACAGGACCTACACGCCACATGATAAAAATAACGCTCCACACGTATTACTAAACAATTATAATATATATAAGAAATTTTATCAAGTATAAAATTAAATATTTTTAAAAATAAATGCGACTGCGCTAAATTCGACAGCCGCATATCTTTTTTATTATTCCTCCATTTGTCTGCCCAAAAAAGACGAGGCGACCTGTGCGAGTTTTAAATCCGTCTGCGAGGGCTGAATACCCTCTGCCGAAAGAAAGACGACCGCACCCAGCACGTCGCCGCTGCTTATAATCGGCACGGCAACCGCCGCATTGTGGTTTATGCCCTCAATGGGTGTGAGCTTTTCGCCCTGGGTTCTGATAAAAGACTGCCTGTCCTCCATGAGCTGCTCAAGCTCTTTGCTTATTCTTCTGTCGCAAAATTCTCTTTTTGAAGCACCCGAAACAGAAATGGCTCTGTCTCTGTCGCAGATTATAACGGGCATGGTAACGCTGCGATAAAGCACGTCGGCATATTGATCCGTGGTGTCGGTCAGCTCACCCACGGGCGAATATTTTTTAAAAATCACGCCGCCCTGAGTGTCTGTGAATATTTCAAGCGGCGCGCCCTCTTTGATGTGCATGGTGCGCCTTATCTCTTTCGGAATGACTACTCTGCCGAGATCGTCTATTCTTCTGACGATGCCTGTGGCTTTCATAAATTAAAAACTCCCTTTTAATGATTTTGTATGTATTGTTTGCAAAGCTTGGGAGTTTATGCGCGGACGATTGAAACGGAACGGCATTTATGTTAAAATTATATATCGGGGGGAATTTGAAGATGAAAGAAGCCGAAATGCGTATTATAAATCCCGTTAAAAACCGTCTGCCCGGCGGCAGATTTTTTAAAAATATAATAAGTGACGCAAAAATTCTTTATAAAAATCCAAACAAAATAAATCTATGCGTTTTTGCTTCATCCTTAAAAGCATATTTTATAATTTTTGATAAGAAAAAAATAAAAATCAAAAACAATAAAGATATTCCGCGTTTTTTATATCATGCCACATACGAAAAAAATTATGACAGCATAATGCAAAACGGCATTGTAAGCGAGAATTATGTCTATTTATCCGACGATTGCAGAACGGCAAAAGACGTTCTCGACGGCAAATTAAATCACATCAAAATCACGGCAGATACCGAAATACTTAAAAATTTAGGCATAGACGTTTATAAAATCAACCGATTTAACGAGTATGTCACGGCAGAAGTTCCTCCGCAGGCAATAATAAAATGCGAAAATTTTGTTGACAGACAGACCCAATAAGTTTAATATATACTTTGTATGTAATAAAAGTTATAGGAGTAATAAAAATGAAAACCAGCAAAATGCTTTTAGAGACCCTCAGAGACGCACCGAGCGACTGCATTATAGAAAGTCAGAAGCTTATGACAAGGGGCGGATATATGAAATATATGCACAACGGCATATATTCTCTCTTTGCCTCTACAAAAAGAATGACAAAAAAGGTTGAAAACATAATCCGCGAAGAGATGGATCGCATCGACGGTCAGGAGGTTATGTTCCCGGTAGTTATGCCCGCCTCTCTTTGGGAGGAATCCGGCAGATACACAAGCATCGGCAGCGAAATGGCTCGCTTTAAAGACAGAAGCGGCAACAATATGGTTCTCGGCATGACCCATGAGGAGGCGGCGGTTCATCTTGCGAGAAACACCGTAAAATCATACACGCAGTTCCCGTTTATGATTTATCAGATTCAAACAAAGTTCCGCGACGAGCCGAGGGCGCGCGGCGGCCTTATCAGAGTGCGCGAGTTCACAATGAAGGACGCATACTCTTTTCACACCTCTCAGGAGGATCTCGAAAAATATTATGAGCGCTGCTATGAAGCTTATGAGAGAATTTTTAAGCGCGCGGGCGCAAAGAACGTCGTTGCCGTTAAGAGTGACTCCGGCATGATGGGCGGCAGCATTTCGCATGAGTTTATGCTCCTTGCGGATATAGGCGAGGACACCCTGGCAATCTGCCCCGAGTGCGGCTACAAAGCCAATATGGAGGCGGCAGAGCTTAAAACAATCAATGAGCCGGGCGAAAAAGAGGAGCTTAAAAAGATTCATACTCCCGACACAAAAACAATAGACGACCTTTATAAATTTACAAATATCCCCGAAACGAGAATGTGCAAGGCTGTTGTTTATCAAAAGAACCTCACGGACGAATACGTTATAGTATTTATCAGAGGCGACCTTGACGTAAACGAAACAAAGCTTCGCAACTATCTCGGCGAGGAGGTGCACGCCGCGCTCATAACTGAGGAGAGCGGCATAGTCACAGGCTTTATCGGCGCAGTCAATCTCAAGGCAAAAGCGCAGGTTATTTATGACGCTTCGCTTAAAGGAATAGAGAGCCTTGTCTGCGGCGCAAATGAGGTTGATTATCACTATGTAGGGCTTAATATTCAAAGAGACGTCGGCGATGTTGAATATGTTGACGTTGCAAAGATATATGAGGGTGCACTCTGCCCCTGCTGTGGCAAAAAGACCATAGGCATTTCAAACGGCATTGAGATAGGCAACATCTTCCAGCTCGGCACAAAATACACAAAGAGCATGGATATGACATATCTTGACAAAAACGGAGAGGAGCAAAACCCGATAATGGGCTGCTACGGCATAGGCGTGGGCAGACTTGTCGCTTCTATCTGCGAAGAGAGCCATGATGATTACGGCCCGATTTGGCCCATTTCAATCGCTCCCTGGCAGGTTGAGATTTGCAACCTAAGGCGCAAGGACGATGAGGTATCAGCTCAGTGCGAAAAGCTTTATGACGAGCTTCAGAGCAGAAAAATCGAGGTTCTTTATGACGACCGCGATATGCGCCCCGGCTCCATGTTTGCGGATGCCGACCTTTTCGGTATTCCGGTAAGAGTTGTTATCAGCCCCAAAACAATGCAGAAGGGCGTTGTGGAGGTATCTTACAGAGATAAGAGCTTCAAGGGCGAAATTCCTATGGAAGAAGCCGCCGATAAAATCGAAGCAATGGTTAAAGAACTCCTCGCACAGTATGATATATAAAGTGCGTAGACGTTAAATCATTATAAAAGCGAAACAAAATCCCGAATTTAAAGATTTATGTTTCGCTTTTTGTTTTAATATATTACAGATATAAATTGCTTACGCATTACCTTGTTTAATTTTACAAAAGTATAAAACATAAAAAAGACCGCCCCGAAAGGAGCGGTCAATATTATGTTATATCAAATCAATATTTGAAAGTAACGGTCTGTTTCCAGCTTGCGTCGATAACGGCAGAGCCTTTAACGAGCGGAGGATATGTGAGGTTGCCGGTTATGTGCATCGGGTTAACAACGTCAAAATATGTGAGCATATTCTTGTCGTTAACAGTTGCGGTGAGTGTGCCGCCGGTGTACTGAATTTTGCAGTCCTCTATTTTAAATCCGCCGAGGTCATCCTCAGTGATGTTGAGAACGTCCATGCAGGAGTAGTGGTTCTTCGGCTTTTCGCTGAGGGAAGTAACGGTTTCGCTCTTGAGCTTAATAACAACCTTGTATCCGCCGGAAACCTTTGTGCAGGTAGCCGACTGAACGCCTGCTGCTGTGAGCGTGCTCATCTTGGGGTTGTTGTCGATGGGGAGAATCTTGTTGATGCTCTTGTTCTCGTTCTTTGTTTCGCCCTTAACGGTCGTCTTTGTGCCGACAGCGTTGCCGTTTGTAACGGTGAGGTGCTTCTTGGTGCCGTAGTCGTTGGGAAGAAGCTTGTTGCCGATGTTTTTGATAGTGTTGGAGAAGCTTGTTTCGGTAATTTTTGTTGTTGAGCCTTGAACAATGTCAAGAGTCATTTTGCCCTTATTGGCTTTTGTTGCGTTAGCCGCTGCGTTGTAGTATGCAACGATTTTGGCAATGTCGCTGCCGACGGGAGCGGAATCGGTTGCTTTGTTATCGGTGGATGCGCCGCCCTTGTTATCGGTTGAACCGCCGTTATTGTCTGCGGGAGCAGAGGGGTCGGCTGCACCGGGGTCGGCAGGGTTTGCGGGGTCGGCTGCACCGGGGTCTGAGGGATCAGCTGCACCGGGGTCGGCATCAGAGCCGCCGTTTACATCGCCTGAAGACGCATTGTTTGAGTTTGCAGGGTATTTCTCTGCAATGTCAAGATTTGTTTTGCAAATTTTGTTTGTAATGTTTGTGCCTGTGAGAACAATGGCTACCACGCAAAGAAGTGCCGTAACTGCCGAAATTACGGTTTTAACTATTTCGGGGTTTTTGGGCTGTTTGTTAGCCTTTTTCTCTGCTTTTGCCGCTTTTTTAGCAGCCTTTTTTTCTTGTTTGTCTGCCTTGCTCATAATAAACTCCTTTCGGCTGAAAGCCTTTTGAAATGCCGAAACCGCCAAAAGGCACAGTTCGGCATATTCCTTTATAATAACTGTATTATAAAAGATAACATAAAGCCGTATAAATTTCCAGTGCATAAAAGCAAATTCGTCAAAAATAATCAAAAATTTAATAATTTTTGTAAGATTATACAAAAGCAAAAGAAAAAATTGTTGCTAAAACCCGTTCTCACGGCAAAATCAAATGGATTTTTTAAAAATTTTGTGCTACAATAGGCTGTAATTATATTATCCGGAGATTTTATTATGCAAAAAAAGTTTATTTCATGGAACGTCAACGGAATAAGAGCCTGCCTTAACAAGGGCTTTATGGACGCATTCGCCGCTTTGGACGCGGACATTTTCTGCCTGCAGGAGACAAAGGTTCAGCCCGGTCAGGTAACGCTCGATTTGGGCGGATATTATCAGTATTGGAGCTATGCCGAAAAAAAGGGATATTCCGGCACGGCGGTATTCTCAAAAGAAGAGCCGCTGAGTGTGAGCGAGGGAATCGGTACGCCCGAGCTTGACACCGAGGGCAGAATGATAACCCTTGAATTTAAAGATTACTATTTTATAACCGTTTATGTGCCGAACGCACAGGACGGGCTTCGCAGAATAGACCACCGCATGGCGTGGGAAGATGCGTTCAGAAAAAAAGTCGGCGAGATTAAAAATAAAAAGAGCGTTGTTTTTTGCGGCGATTTGAATGTTGCCCACAAAGAGATAGACCTTAAAAATCCCAAAACCAATGTCGGCAACCCCGGCTTTTCTGATGAGGAAAGAGGCAAGTTCACCGAGCTTCTCGGCAGCGGATTCACCGACAGCTTCAGATATTTTTATCCCGATTTAGAGGGGGCTTACAGCTGGTGGTCATACCGTGCCGCCGCGCGTGAGAGAAACGTGGGCTGGCGCATAGACTACTTCTGCGTGTCCGATGATTTTAAAGACAGGCTCGTTTCTGCTTCTATTCATCCCGAAATTTACGGCTCCGACCATTGCCCGATAGAACTTGTTATAGAAGATTAAGAGAGGAAGATAAAAATGAAAAAAATTCATAAAATTCTGATACCTGTTTTTTCTGTATTGCTGGTGATTTCGATAGCCGCGCTTGTTGTGAGCTTTAACGGCAATATTATGGCAAAGCTAACGGGCAAGGCAAATGACGATTTCTCGTCTGTCGGATTTAAGGGAGACGACTTTTCTTCACTCTCTCCCGTTTCGGCAGTGAGCGACTATCCGCTTGTGAAGTCCGATATAGATTCAATTTATTACTGCGTAAAGCCGGACGGCAAGGTTAGCTTTTATGAATATAACGGCTCGGCTCTCGCACCTTATACGGGTGATGTAGAGACAATAGATTTAAAACCCGAATGTTCATATGTCAATATACCGATAACCGTTTATTATATAGAAAAAGACGGCAAGACCCTCGGCTACGGACTTTTTACAAACGCGAATGACGACAGCGTTGAGCTTTATTCATACGTTTTTGCAAAGCTTATTGACGCGCCGACGGTATATGACCTTCAAAGCAAAATGCTGCTTTTGAGCACGGACGAAAAAGAGGCGTACTCGGCGGATAAAAGCTATTGCGAGATTTTTTCTGTAAATATGGAAAACGGCAAATGCACAAACGTCGCCTCGCAAAGAGACCGCCCGGCAGACAAAACCGGCAGGCTCAGCGAAAGATGGACCATACTCACAGACTCATATCTTCGCACAATATCAAAAAAGGCAGCGGTTATATCCGGCAGGCTTTATGACAGCGAAACGAAAACATATGATGTTTATGACCTCAACAAGGGAGTAAACTCGCCTGCGTTCAAAGGCATTTACGGCCGCTTTTTAAGAGAGGACAGCGACGGCGGATATATTTATATCACCAAAACCGACGACGGATTTAAGTCTGCAAAATATATCACGGATGAAAAAGACATCGCCGTTTTCACAGGCAATATAGAAGAAGATTTTATATTCAGCGGCGACTGGGTATATTCTAAGAATAACAAGACCTTTACAAACCTTTTGACCGCAAAAGAGATAAAGGCAAGCAAAATAGACACGGGCTTTAATACGTTTTGCGCAAATTCGGACGGCTCAAAAATAGTCGCCCTCGCAAGCGGACAGAATCAGGCTTTTATCGTTATAAAAGAGGACGGCTCTGTTAAACAATATGTCGGCGATTCGATATTCAGCACAGATATTAAAAATGCGGTCTTTGCAGATGACGAAACGGTGATGACCACCGCGCTCAATTCCGACGGTGTGTGCGTAAATTATTTCACAAAA
Source organism: uncultured Ruminococcus sp. (assembly GCA_900539465.1). Lineage (GTDB taxonomy): Bacteria > Bacillota > Clostridia > Oscillospirales > Acutalibacteraceae > CAG-488. The sequence goes on from UQCF01000006.1 coordinate 120,603, forward strand.
ATAGGATAACAAAATACTTTACAAAGCAAAAGGCTTTGACCCAAAAAGGTCAGAGCCTTTTTATATTGCAGAGCAAAATTTTGCTACTTCTCCACCACGGGCGGAATAAAATTTTCTATCGCCTCGCGCAGCTTTGGGTGGCGAATAACAAAATGAATTGCTGGTGCTTTGCCCTTAGAGACCATTGCCCACCGACCCTCGTGAATGTTTATCTGCAAATTGCAAAAAGCATGAGAAGCGGTCTTTTTAAGCGTATAGTTCGGGTGCCCGGCGGCAAAATTTTCGGTTTCTTTTAAGTGGGCAAGATATTCCTCATAGCTGTAAGGAATGTCGGTTTCGCAAAACATACCCGAAAGCTCAAGCGACGGAGCGTATTCGTCAAACTCTTTCGGTGTTACGGTCAATATTTCGCTCTCTATCGTGCTTGATTTGAGTATTGTTTCGGCTCTTTGCCTTTGGTTTGCGGCAAGGAGCAAAACCGAATTTTTCAAGTCGACGGACGCGCCGTGATTTTCAAGAATTTCACCCAAAAGCTTTTCGCTTAAAGTATAAAGGGGCAGTGTAGATATAATGCTTCTTCTTTTGCCCGCTTTGCCCGCGTCGGCAAGCAAAAAGGCTTTCAGCTCATTTTCTCTGTCGGCGCGGTAAATTTCCATAAGCGGATATGCGTTTGACAAAAGCTGCTGTGCACGCTTTGAATAATATTCTACCTCTTTCTTTGATTTTGTGAGGTAGTATTTGCCGTCACTGTGATGACCCGCAACGGCTTCGCCCGAGAGAGCGGCAGAGCCGGAGACTTTAATCAAATGCAAAAAAGAGTTGTTTTGAACATTCTTTAAATAATACGGCGAGATTTGCCCGGTCATATACATGGGTATCCAGCTCTCGAGCCCGAGCATCATATCCTCAAAACTGCGGTCTAAATTGTGAATTTGGTTCAGGTGCAGGCCCTTTTTCAAAAGCATTGCCATGCCGAACATCCACTTTTTCGGGAAGTCGGCGTCCTTTGCCATTTCTTCCATCGGCATATCGCTGTACATGGTAACGTCGTGCATAGATTTTGAGAGCACCGTGGCTTTAAGAAAATCAAGCTCACTCTCCATCATTTCTTTTAAACCGAAGTATGTTTTGGCTGACGGAATTTGAAACGGTACCGTCGGCACTTTAAGCTCGTCAAACTTAATGGCCTTAATATATTCGTTGAGGTCAAACTTATCAAGCTTTGTTAAAAAGTTTGAAATATCGGTTTCTTTTTTTTCATATTTTTGCGAACTCAACAGCCAGCTTTGTATTTTTTCAAAACGCGCCGAAGAGTCTGAAAGTTCGGCCTCTTCACAGCCGATAAGCCCCGAAAGCAGAGCCGCGTCCTGCGGCGAGCCATGCTCCCTTGCAACATAGCCTGCAACGGAGGCGGCAAATTTGTGAGGGTCGGCAGGGTTCCTGGTGCCGTTGCGTATGCGAAAAACGGTTGAAACATCGTAGCTCGTATGCCTGCAAAGCTTGTTGAGGTTAATATCGAGCACGGCGATAAGCGCGTTAAAATTCTGGCGCAAAACTTCTCTGTCGGCAGAGACAAAATCTTCACAGGCGGCAAAGTCGTTTTTTATCTTTTCATAATTGATGCCCAAAATATTTTTTTGCTCCGCCGTTTTTTCTATTGCGCGGCAAAGATTTTCAAAAGAGTCCGAGCCGAGCTCCGGCACGCGCTCGCCGCGTTTATATCGGCTGAATGTGGCGGCGGATATACCCGAGAGCGCGCAAAGATCCTTTGCCGTGCAAGAGAGAATTTCGGTGTAATTGTTAAGCACATCGCAAAATTTCATAAAGTCATCACCTCGTTCTTTTATGAGAGCATTGTACACTATAAAACATAATATGAAAAGAGTTTTTTGAAGCTTTATTTCAAAATTGGCATATGACTCTTCGGAAAATACGATTTATGGCAAGGCGTATATATGATACAATCTTTTTACCGAATATTAAAAAGCGAGGAGGTTTAATATGGCAGAGTCAAGAACCTATATGTTAAACGGCACGGATATACAAAATGTTATTGCAAGGCTTGAGGGCTTTTTACGCTCCGAAAAAGGAATGGAAGTGCAAAGCTCTCAAACAACGGACGGGTATATTATGCAGGCAAGCCAGTCAAAGGACGGGTGGAAAACCTTAACCGGTATGCGTCTTGCGATAGATGTTCAAATGACCGTTTTTGACGGACGTCTTAACGTAACAGTCGGCGAAGGGCAGTGGTCCGATAAAATAGGAGCCGGAGCAATAGGCTTGTTTATCGCATGGCCGCTTGCTATCACGGCAGGCATGGGTGCATATAAGCAAAAGAAACTGCCCGATGAAATTTTTGCCGTTATAGAAAGCTGCATTATGTCCGGCGGCAAAAGCATTGTCGTCGGCGGAGCAGGTTCTAAGGTCACAGAGGGAATGGCGGTGTGCCCGAGCTGTAAGGCACAGATACCCGCGGGGTCAAAATTTTGTAATCATTGCGGAGCGAAGCTCCAAAATAAATGCCCGAACTGCGGTGCCGAAATCGCACAGGACAGTCTGTTTTGTTCTGAGTGCGGAAGCAAGCTTTAATAAATCAGGTTTAATATAAAAAGAAGCTGTAATTCACACGGTTCGCTTGAGCCCAATGTGAATTACAGCTTTTTTAACAAAACAAAAGCGGGCCTGCGCTAAATGCGGCAGACCCGTCTTTTATCAGTCGTTTGTATAAGGCAAAAGAGCTACCTGACGTGCGCGCTTAATAGCTGTTGTGAGTGCACGCTGATGAGCTGCACAAGTACCCGTTACACGGCGGGGGAGAATTTTTTCTCTCTCGGAAGTATACTTGCTGAGCTTGCCGATATCTTTATAGTCTATATAGTCAACCTTATCAACACAGAAAGAGCAAACCTTTTTGCGGCCTTTTCTGCCCGGGCGACCGTTCTTATCGTATGCCATTTAAAGAACCTCCTTAATATAATGTGATGACGCTTTCTCAGAACGGAAGATCGTCATCCTCTGAAATCTCCTCAAAATCGCTCTCGGAACCCGAGGTGAATGAGGGAGCAGGAGCAGCCGGTGCTTCGGGAGCCGAATATCCGCCGGTGCCTGTTTCTGCTTTTGAGCCGCAGAAGCTGGCATTGTCAACGAGAATTTCGACAGCCTTGCGCTTGTTACCGTTTTTATCTTCGTAGTTGCGGGTCTGAATAGAGCCCGTAATCGCAATCATAGAACCCTTTTGAAAATATTTTGTGATAAATTCAGCGGTATTTCTCCAGGCGACGCAATCAATGAAATCAGCCTGTCTCTGCTCGCCCGATTTTGCATAGGCGCGCTCAACCGCGAGGGTAAACGATGTGACCGAGATACCTGTACCGGTGCTTCTGAGTTCGGGCGCGGCAACAAGCCTGCCCATAAGAACTACGTTGTTAATCATTTCGTTATCCTCCTTATTTCTTGATAATCAAAGAGCGGAGAATACCGTCTGTGATTTTAGCTATACGGTCAAGCTCTGCGGGGAACTCGGGCTCGCATGAGTAGTTCATGAGAACGTAATAGCCCTCTGTTTCGTCGTTGATGGGATATGCAAGCTTGCGCTTACCCCATTCGTCAACGCTGTCGAGAGTACCGTTAGCAGAAACCAAAGCCTTGATTCTTTCTACCAAAGAAGCAGTAGCCTCTTCGCTTTCACCTACTGAAAGCACGAACATGGTCTCATAGTTATTTGTCATCTCTTAAAGCACCTCCTTTTGGACTTTGTGGGCGCGTTAGCGCCAAGGGAGCGGTATAAAAATTTACCACGGAAAAGAATTATACCAACTTTTTAAAATTAAGTCAAGCAAAAATTTAAAATTTGTGATTTTGCCGTGTTGAGGAGTGCCGAAACACTGCCGTCAAGCTTTCGCCCGAATAAATCGCGGAGCACATATCGCCTCCGCTTTAGGAGAGGTGGCACGGCGAAGCTGTGACGGAGGGGTTATTTCATCAAGCGCAGAAATTCGCGGCAATCGGCAGCATGAGGGCGAATTTTGCCGTTTGCTCTCATAATTCAAAGCATCTCGGCTTTTATTTCATTGCCGTTTACTGTCAGTGTGTAACTGCTGTCAAAATCTTTTATATGGGCACAATAAATATAATACGTTTCCATAATTATTTTGTTTGATTTTTCCAAGCACTTAAAATCGGAATTTTGATTATCAGATATTTGCAAAGTGCCGGGATTGCCGCCCATAACGGTTATATAGTAATCATCAGTATTCTTATACCGATAAATATAAACAACCGCACCGCTTACGTATGTGTGAAGCACTATCTTTTGGCTGTTGCTCGTTCCGATTTTCCATCCGTCATCCGTTTTTGAAATAATGGAGTTAATATATGTATCGTCCTTTTCGCCGATTACAAAATCTGAATTTTCGCCCTCAACAATCAGCTTTGCACTGCCGGGGTTACTATATATGTAAGCAGCACCCGGTGACGGAAAAGTTATAAAAGCATTCTCGGCAGGTATAAAAGTCGAAGCCGTACAAAGAGCCATCATGCATATAAAAGAAATTGTTATATACTTGCGCGCATTCTCGGTTTTTGATTTTTTAATAATCACAAAACATATTAAAAAAGCTATACCGAAAAATAACAGTCTGATTATTGTATACCACATTTTTGCCCCTCCATATTTTAAACGTCAACAGCTGTAAATTTTACCGCTTGCCTCATTTGTCACGGGTGCTCTCTTATCTGTGAGTACTCGTATATTATCAATTCAGAATTTTTTTTGCTTGCCGCTCATATTCGGCATCGGTCAGCTCAATATCGTTAATCCGCTGAAAATAATGCGTCAGTCCGTGCCTGACGGTGCTGGTTTCATATTTATCTTTCCGTTTTTCTGCTGTCCATATATTCATATGTTATCACTCCTGTAATTACAGTAATAATGCTCCGGATTTTTGCTTTTTTTTCACATGAAATCAAGGCAATCGCCGGCATGAGGGCATGCCGCCCTACACCGAATGTTTGCACGAAAACTTATTTCACGCTCTGCTCCAAAATTTTCTGTCAAGCGAGCGGTACTGTATCGCCTCGGCGATATGCTCAAGCTCTATCCTGTCACTGCCGGCAAGGTCGGCTATCGTTCTTGAAACGCGCAGAATTTTATCATATGCTCTTGCGGAAAGCCCGAGCTTGTTAAACGCATTCTCAAGCATTTTCATAGCGTCCGCAGACGGAGCGCAAAACTCCTTTGTAAGACCGGCCGGCATATGCGCGTTGCTGGCAACGCCCGTGCCCTCGAGCCTTTTTTGCTGAATTTTACGCGCACGGTCAACTCTTTTTCTTATTTTGGCAGAGCTTTCGCCCTTCTCTTTGTCCGAGAGCTTGTCAAAGTCCACGGGCGGCACCTCTATATGTATATCTATTCTGTCAAGCAAAGGCCCCGACACGCGCGAGAGATACCTGTGAACCGAGCCTTTTGAGCAGGTGCACTGCCTTGCGGGGTGACCGTAAAATCCGCAGGGGCAAGGGTTCATGGCACAGACGAGCATGACAGAGCAAGGGTAAGACACTGTGCCCGCAACTCTTGATATTACAATCTTTTCATCTTCGAGCGGCTGGCGCAAGACCTCAAGCGCACTGCGGTTAAACTCCGGCAGTTCATCAAGAAACAGCACGCCGTTGTGCGCGAGCGAAATTTCACCGGGCTTCGGTGCTCTGCCGCTTCCGCCGCCGGAAAGCCCCGCGGACGACACCGAGTGGTGCGGCGAGCGGAACGGTCTGTCGGTTATGAGCGAGACATCATCGGGCAAAGCCCCGGCAATAGAATAAATTTTTGTGGTTTCAAGGCTCTCCTCAAATGTCATGGATGGCAAAATCGACGGCAGCCTCTTTGCGAGCATACTTTTGCCGGAGCCGGGCGAGCCTATCATTATCACATTGTGTCCGCCTGCTGCGGCGACCTCCAATGCTCTGCGCGCCTCAAACTGACCTTTGACATCCGCAAAATCCGGCGCAAACCGCAGTGCCGAGCCGTCGCTCTCTTTGGGCAGGCACGGCTCGATTTTTTCTATCGAATGAAGGTGGTTCAAAACCTGATAAACATTTCCGGCAGGCAGAATGTCAACACCCTTAACTACCGAGCCCTCGGCGGCGTTTTCTTTCGGCACAAAAATTGCCTTTATCCCCTCGTCGCGTGCCTTTATAGCCATGGGCAAAACTCCGTTTACGCGGCGTATGTTGCCGTCAAGCGCAAGCTCGCCTATAAAGGCATAGCCGTCGGTTTCAGCCCTTATCTGACCGCTCGCCTTTAAAAGTGCAATGAATATTGCAAGGTCATAAATCGGCCCCTCTTTTTTTGTGTCGGCAGGGGCGAGGTTCACCGTTATTCTGCTCACCGGGAATGTGAAGCCGTTGTTTTTTATTGCGGAGCGAACCCTGTCTTTTGCCTCGCTCACAGCCGCGTCCGGCAGACCGACTATGTCAAACTTCGGCAATCCCTGCGAGAGGTCGGTTTCAACCTCAACAGAGAAAACATCCATGCCGAATAGACCCATACTGCTAACCTTTGCAAACATCCTTAAGCCTCCAAGCTTAAATTTTTAACGTCCTTATAAAGATTAAAACAAATTCGCGTTAATTTTTCAAGTTGTTTGCTTTAAATTCTTTTAAATATATGCTACAATGATAAAAAGTTATTTTAAATCGCTCAAAGATTTAAACACATACCCCTGTTTGCGCGCGTAATCTATTATATCGCCGAGCGCACCTGCGTTGTCGGAGGATACCGAGTGCAAAAGTATAACCGCACCCGGATGAAGCCGCGAGGTCACCGTTTTAAACGCCGTGCCGCTGCCCTTTTGGCTGTCGGTGTTCCAGTCGTTCCATGCAAGCGACCAAAAAACGCATTTGAAGCCGAGCGAGCCGACAAGCTCCAACGCACACTCGGAGTATTCGCCCATCGGAAACCTGAAATAAGGCGCGGAGTAGCCGAAATGCTCTCTTAAATAATTGTCGCAGTTTTCTATTTCGCTTGCCATTTGCGTGCGGCTTATTTTTGCAAAGGACGGGTGCGACACAGAATGATTGCCGACGATATGCCCCTCTTTTATCATTCTTGCAATAAGCTCCGGCTCCGCCTTTATATTTGGCAGTGTGCAAAAGAATGCGGCGGTAACCTGCTTTTCTTTAAGCACATCGAGTATTTTGTTTGTGTAGCCGTTTTCGTAGCCGCAGTCAAAGGTGAGATAGAGAACCTTTTGACCCGACGTGTCATAGGTCACGGCGTTGTATTTATGAGAGTTAAAGAATTTTTGCGATTCCTCCGATATGGTGTGAACCTTGCCGTTTTTGGCAACTCCGAATGAATGAGCGATTTTTTCTGTGGGCAGACCGCTTTTGTTTTCGGGGTCCTCCACATTAAAATGCACCTTCGGCAAAGGCGAAAGACCCGTGTAAGTGTTTATCTTTTCCGTAGTCGCCGCGGCGTCCGTTTCGCTTTGCTGTGATGAAATTTGAGTTTCGCTTTTGCTTGTTATGCCGTTCTCGTCTTTTTTTGCGGAGCATGAGCAAAGAGAAAAAACGGTCAAAGCCGAGATTAAAATACAAATAAGTTTTTTCAATATTATCACCCTTTATTACTATTGCCTGACGGGAGTGTCATTATGAAAGCCAAAAAGATTTTTTCGCTTTTTATTTGTGCGGTAATAATTTTTACCGCTCTGCCCGTTTGCGCCCGGGCGCAGGAGAGTACGGCGGAATATATCGACTCGCAGGTTGTTTTTAAATACAGCGAAATTGCCGCCGATAAGAACGCTCTTTGCTCAGAAAGCAACATAACAAAAGACATTGCTTCTTGCGGAATAACCTCGCTGACAGAAATAAAAACCGAAAATATTTTTGACACCGGCACAAAGATAAAGGGCGACGGCTATGAAAAAACCGCTCTTTTTGTTGCCGAAACAAAAGAAAGCGTAGAAAAAACCTGCCGTTTTCTCTCGGCTTTGAGCTGCGTCGAATATGCAGAGCCGAACTATGTTTTTGAAGAGGACAGCATCACTCTGCCGATCGAGGTCACCTCGCCCAACAGGCTTTTTACGCAGTACACCGACTGGTGGATGAATACGGTTATGCAAATCCCCGCTGCCTGGCAGGAGTTTGACACGCTCGGCGAGGGCGTTACGGTGGCTGTTATAGACTCGGGTCTTTTCACCGAAAACCCCGAAATTGCCGAGAATGTTTGGGAGGATAAAAACGGTTACCGCGGCTACAATGCCGTGACCGATACTCACGACGTAACGCCCACCACCTCGCACGGAGGGAATGTCGCAGGCATTATCGCAGGTGTGGCAGGTCAGAACCCTGCCTGTATAGGCGTTGCGCCGAAATCAAAAATCATGCCGATAAAGGTGTCAAAATATATGAGCGCAATATCAATGACGAGCGTTGTGCAGGGCATAAACTATGCCGTCGGCAACGGTGCGGATATAATATCCATGTCTTTAAGCTCTGCCGGCAACGACAAAACGCTTGAGGACGCCTGCCGCGCGGCATATGACTCAGGGATAATTTTGGTATCGAGCGCGGGCAACAACGCGCAGGACGCGGTATCTTCAAAACGCTACCCGGCGGTTTATGAGAGCGTAATATCCGTCATGGCGCTCAGCAGTGACAAAAAACAGCTTGCAAGCTTTTCAAATTACGACTCAACTCACGAATACTACAACATAGCCGCGCCGGGCGAGACGATAATCGGTCTGCCTTACAGCGAGAGTGCGATAAATGCCGTATCGGGAATGTCGGGCACATCGCAGGCAACGCCGATAATCGCAGGCCTTGCCGCACTTTATCTTTCGGTTTATCCCACGCACACACCGTCGGAGTTTCGCCGTGCGCTTTTGAAATCGAGCACCGACACCTGCACCTCAAACTCATCTGTCGTAACAAACGCGCAGTACACCTTCCCCGTGGCAAACGCCATGAAGCTTTTGAAATATCCGCATACCGAGCCCGCGGTAAAAGCCGTCTCGGGCACAACCGCGGCGGTGGACGAAGAGCGCAGCTTTATCTACGGCCTTGCCGAAAATTATTCTTCGATAGGCGATTATGTTTCGGTAACGGACGGAACGTATGAATTTATCCCCACCGAGAACGGAAACGGCACAGGCAGCATATTCAGGGTATATACGCTCTCGGGCGAAGTATTCAGGGATTATGAAATTGTGATTTTCGGTGACACGGACGGCGACGCGAAATGCGACGGAATGGACGCGACGATTTGCGAATATATAATCTCCGGCGGCACAGTGCCGGACTGCGTTAAATTTGCCGCAGACGTTAATTTTGATGACAGCGTGCTGACATCGGACCTCAAAATTATTTTGGGCTGCGGAATTTTTACGGATTTTGTTGAACAGATAAGATAGAAAAAGGGACTGCTCCGTTTGGTTCGGAGTCAGCCCCTTTTGCTTTAATCAAAAACAGATGTTTCTCAGAAATTGTTCTGGTTGTTCTTTTTGTTCTGCTTCTGATTCTGCTGCTGGTTGTTCTGCTGGTTGTTCTGCTGGTTATTCTGCTGGTTGTTGTTCTGCTGATTATTCTGCTGATTCTGCTGGTTGAACATAAAGTGTTTGCCTCCGAAATGAATTTGGATTTTTAATCCGTCTATATTATCTGCCCCCGACACGCGTAATATTCACAAAAAGTCTGCCGTTTTCTTAATAATTTTCTGCCGACAAAGCCAAAAAATATGGTTGCGGCAAAATATAATATGGTGTATAATTAGATAATTTTAAAAATAATAAGGTCTGAACTTTCAGCCCAACTAAGGAGGAACCGTTTTATGGAAAAATTTGTTAAAGAAGGTCTCACTTTTGACGACGTGCTTTTGATTCCCGCGGAATCGGACGTACTGCCCAAAGATATTGACCTTACAACGTCTCTTACAAAAACGATTAAGCTCAACACACCCGTTATGACGGCCGCCATGGATACGGTTACCGAATCCCGCATGGCAATAGCCATAGCTCGTGAGGGCGGCATCGGCGTTATTCACAAAAATATGTCTATCGAAAACCAGGCGATAGAGGTTGACAAGGTTAAAAGATCTGAAAACGGCGTTATTTCCACTCCGTTCTGCCTCACCCCCGAGCACTATGCTTATGACGCAGAGGCTCTTTGCCACAAATATAAAATCTCGGGTGTGCCCATTTGCGATGAGGACGGCAAGCTTGTCGGCATACTCACAAACCGCGATATGCGCTTTATGACAGATTTTAACATCAAAATCAAAGATGTTATGACAAAGGACAACCTCGTCACCGCTCCCGTCGGCACAACTCTTGAGCAGGCAAAGCAAATTCTTATGAAGCACAGAATAGAAAAGCTCCCTCTTGTTGACGAGAACGGCTACCTCAGAGGTCTTATTACAATAAAAGATATAGAAAAGAGCGTTCAGTACCCCAACTCGGCAAGAGACTCTATGGGCAGACTTATTTGCGCGGCGGCTATCGGCGCAACAAGCGATGTTCTTGACAGAGCCGCGGCTCTCAGTGAGTCCGGCGTTGACGCATTTGTTCTTGACTCCGCACACGGTCACAGCGCAAATATTCTCAAATCCGTCAGCAAGGTTAAGGCGGCGTTCCCGAATATTTCTCTCATCGCCGGCAATGTTGCAACGGCAGAGGGCACCAAGGCTCTTATAGACGCCGGCGCAGACTGCGTAAAGGTCGGTATAGGCCCAGGCTCAATTTGTACTACGCGCGTTGTCGCAGGTATCGGCGTTCCGCAGATTACGGCGGTTTATGACTCCGCAAACGAAGCCGCAAAGCACGGCATTGCGGTTATTGCAGACGGCGGTATCAAATACTCCGGTGAAATTGTAAAAGCTATTGCCGCAGGCGCAAGCGCAATAATGGTCGGCTCGCTTGTTGCAGGCTGTGACGAGGCACCCGGCGAGTTTGAAATCTTCCAGGGCAGACGTTTCAAGGTCTATCGCGGAATGGGCTCGCTCGGCGCAATGGCAAACGGCAGCAAAGACAGATATTTCCAAGAGGACAACAAAAAGCTTGTTCCCGAAGGCGTTGAGGGTCGTGTACCTTATAAGGGACCTCTTTCGGATACAATCTTCCAGATGATGGGCGGTCTTCGCTCGGGTATGGGCTATTGCGGCTGTCACAATATTGAGGAGCTTAAAGAAAAAGCTCAGTTCATACGCATTACCAACGCAGGTCTTATAGAGAGCCATCCGCATGACGTATTCATTACAAAAGAAGCTCCGAACTACTCGGCAGGCAAATAAGCGTTATTACTTTTTGATAAGCGGCATATAATATTCTAAAAATCAAAAAGGAGCAAAGTTATGAAAGAAATTAACATAAGAGAAATCGGCGAAAGCCCCGTAAAGCTTTTGGCAGACGAGTGGGCACTGCTCACTGCAGGCGGCGAAGGCGCATGGAACACCATGACCGTCAGCTGGGGCGGTGTGGGCGAGCTTTGGGGCAAGGATGTCACGTTTGTTTTTGTCCGCCCTCAAAGATACACCAAAGAATTTATGGAGAAAAACGATTATTTTTCTCTCTGCTTCTTCGGTGAAGAGCATAAAAGCGCACTGCGCCTTTGCGGCAAAACCTCCGGCAGAGACACCGACAAAGCGCAGGCAACGGGTTTAACCCCTGCTTTTGACGGCGACGCCACATATTTTGAGCAGGCAAAGCTCACAATAATCTGCAAAAAAATCGCAAAGCAGGATATGGACCCGAACGGATTTTTGGATAAATCCATTATGGATTGCTACAAGGCGAACGATTTTCACACCACATATGTGGGCGAGATAGTAAAAGTTTTAAAAAAATAAAAAAAGTTTTAAAAAAGTGTTGACAAGCTGTAACATTTGTGATATATTAGTCGAGTACTCAAACGGAACGGCAATCCGTTCCGTATAGTTGGTGTTAATGACGATGAGGGTCCACCCGTTCCCATCCCGAACACGGTAGTTAAGCTCATTGGTGCCGAAGATACTTGGCGGGAGGCCGCCCGGGAAAATAGGAAGACGCCAACATCACCGAATTCAGTCGTCCAATAGGGCGGCTGTTTTCATTTATACAGAGATTTGCGAGGCGACTTTATGAGCGATATAGTAATCAGGCGCGCAGAAGAGAAGGATTTGCAAAAGGTTGACGAGCTTCTTTTTCAGGTCAACAAGGTGCACAGCGACGCAAGACCCGACCTTTTTAAGCCGGGCGCAAAAAAATACACCGACGCCGAACTTAAAGAGATTTTTCAAAACGATAAAACCCCGGTTTTTGTCGCATGTATAAACGGCGAGGTTGTGGGCTATGCTTTTTGCATATTCAAGCAGTTTGTGAACGACAATAACCTCACAGATATTAAGACGCTTTATATCGACGATTTGTGCGTTGACGAAAACGTGCGCGGCAGGCACATCGGCACCGCTCTTTATGAGTATGTGCTCTCTTATGCAAAGCAAAACGGATTTTATAACGTCACTCTGAATGTTTGGGCAGATAACCCCGGCGCGGTTAAGTTCTATGAAAAAATCGGGCTCAGAGTTCAAAAAATCGGTATGGAAAAAATTTTATAAATCAAAAAAGAAAAGCGTTGAATAACTAAAACGGCTTGGTATCTGTGTGCGGCAGATACCAAGCCGTTTAACTTTCCAAGACAGTCTGTTGGCAAGAAAATATAACTCTGATACAGAGCTGCAAAATTTGCGTTTCGTTGCGTTTGTAAACAATACACCGCTGTTTGTAGGCTCAATAGCAGGATGTGTTGTGCTTGTAGCCGCTGTTGTTGTTTTGATTATATTAAGACGTAAAAAGTCTGACAGAGAACAAGAACAGTTCTAAAGTTTGTAAAGGTTTATAAGCCTTAACATTTTATTTGGACAAAGTCAGCAGAAAGATAGGGTTTTAAATCCTTGTCTTTCTGCTGACGCCTTTTGCGGTGTTGAAAGATTGCATAAAATATGATATAATACCGTCTTAAAAGGAGGCGGGAGCGATGAAAATGAGAAGAGTTATATCCGCGCTCACGGTTTGTGCGCTGTGCATGGTGTCGCTTTGCGCCTGTACACGTGCGAATTACGCTCTTAAAGTCGGCGAAAACAGCGTCTCTAAAGAGATTTACGGCTACTATTATTCCGTTGCCGCAAACTCGGATGAATACAAGGACGAAAAAGATAAAGAAAAAATTGCGGCAGAGCTTTGCGCCGAATATATTTCGGGTCGGCTTTTGGCGGCGGAAAAAGGCGTTTCGCTCTCTGCGGAAGAAAAGGTTTCGGTTTCTTCAAAAACAAAAAGTATGTGGCAGATGTACTCATCCTTTTATAAAAAATACTCCGTTACAAAAGAGGCGTTGTGCGAGGCGCTGTCTTATGACGCATTGACGGATAAACTCACGCTCACCGTTTACGGCGAGGGAGGAGAAAAAGAAGAGCCGACCGAAACGCTCGAAAATTATTTTTATTCAAATTACGCCGCGGTTAAAATAATGTCGGCAAATTTTAAAAAAGAAAACGGCGAGAGCTTTGACGAGGCCGAGGTTGAAGAGATAACCAAAAAATTTACAAATATGCGAAATTCCGTGAGGAGCGGCGCAGAGATGTCCTCTGTGGCAGAGCAGTATATTGACATTGTGGATTATGACGACAAGGTTAAATTCCTGCGTTCGGACGATACGGAATACCCAAGCGGAATGTTTGAAAAAATATCTGAGATACAGACGGGCAGCGTGCAGGTTTTCAGATATGAAAGAGGAATATATCTTATTCAAAAAATTGATATGAAATCCTCGCCGAGCGAATATTTTGATGTGTATAAAAACGAATGTCTCCTGTCACTCAAACGCGATGAGATGAAAAAAGAGATAAATACTATTGCACAAAATCAAGAATTAGTATATAATCATAAGGTAACGGATAAATTTGCATAAGTATCTTTAAAGGAGGAGAATAAATGCCAATACCGTATGTTATCGCGCTCGCGGCGGTTGCGATTGTGCTGATATTGCTTGTGTTTTTTCACCGCCGGGTTATCGAGATACTCTATAACATTAAAGATTCTTTTGACGATTTTTTAATGAGCATAAAATACGGCAATTTCACCGAGCGTGAAGAGGCGATTTGCAACATTTATCTTAATTATCACTACCCTGTATATTCACCTTACAGAAGCTATTGCTGGAACTGCGAGGCCGAGGTAAATTCGGCAGACAGCCCCAGATGCCCCGTGTGCGGAATTTATATTTGCTTAAAATGCGGCGCGTGCCACCCGAATTGCTCCGACAGAGACGAAAAGATATATATATCCGAAAAAGAGGTTCGCGCTTTGTTAAAAAGCAAAAAGAAAAAGGCTATGAAGCACCGCATAAACTCGGTCAAAGGCAGGGCAAACGATAAAATATATTATTGCGCCCCGGTCGAGAGAGAATTCGGCTCGTCGCAAAAGAACGAAAAATAAAGAATAAACAAAATTAAACGAGGCATACTACCCGATGGAGGGATAGTATGCCTTTTTATGATAATAATGACGAGCTTAAAAAACAGTATTATTCATTGCCGCGCGAAATCAAGGACCACATTGACAAAAGCGACGGCAAAATAGGCTCGGTCGCAGAGCTCAACGAGCTTATCAGAAGAATAGAAGCCGCAGAACACGGCAAGCTTTAAATGCCGAAAAAAGCTATAATTGCACATAAGGCTTTGATACCTTTGGCAATTATAGCTTTAGTTTTTAAATGGAGTCGTTTGCCAAAACCTGAGGGAAGAATGAATCGATGCCGTCGGGCAAGTCAGATAAAACATCCGGCATTTTTTCGCAATATTCTATTACGGGAGTTATATATTCCGAATTGCATATAAAAGTTACGTCCTCGGCAGATACCATAGTGTCAACAAACAACAGCGTATATGTTTCTTCGGTGTTTTTGCTTGTCTGCGGCAGCGTCATTTGGAGCGTGGCATTGCTCCAAAAATCATATTCCGTTGCATAAATATCCAAAGCGTTGCCGTGATTTTTGACATAAATCAACATTCTGCCTTCAATCTCGTCAGAATATATAAATACTTCGTCTTTGCTTATTTGGTCACAGCTTTTTACCCATAGAGACAGAGACGGGTATTTTTCTTCGAGATCCTCTTTTGTCAGCCATGCGGCCTCGCTGCCGGAAGCCTGCGTAATGTCACCGACTGACCAAAATAGCACGCCAAACACGGCAGATACAAGCAATGACGGAATAATAATCGCACAAATTATTATTGCCGCAAGAGCACCGTTCTTCTTTTTGGGCGGCTTGTTAGCCGGAGATAGCGGAACGGCGTTTGGCTCCTCAATTACCGGTGCGGAGCAGTTGGGGCAGACCCTCCACTCGGGGCGCAGCGGCATAGAGCAGTTTTTGCAAACGGTTTTGAGCCTGTTGCCGCAATTCGGGCACACGGAATATTCCTCTTTAATGGGATTTTTGCAGCATGGGCATAAAAGTATTTTCTTTTTGTCGCTTCTGACGACCAAATAAATTATAAGACCTATCAGCGACGGCACCAAAGTTGCAATCAAAGACCATAGCACCGGGTTCATATCACGCTTTTGTGCGTCTTTATAAACAAGAATGCATATCACCGTTGATATTGTGGCGTTAACCAACATTATTGCGACAACAACAAAAAACGGGATTAAAGATAAAAGGTCAAACGACATATTTTACACCTCAGTTTTTTAAACTTTGCATCGGCGCGGGGATTCTGCCGCCGCGAGCGATAAATTTTTCACTTGAGAATTTTTTAACGGGCATAACGGGAGCCATACCCAAAAGTCCGCCGTATTCGACCTCGTCGCCCTCTTTTTTGCCTGCGGCGGGGATTATTCTGACAGCTGTTGTTTTTGAATTGACAACGCCTATTGCCGCTTCGTCTGCAATTATTGCCGAAATAGTCGCCGCGTCCGTGTCGCCCGGTACGGCTATCATATCAAGACCTACGGAGCAAACGCAGGTCATTGCCTCTAATTTTTCAAGGCAGAGCGAACCGACTTTAACGGCCTCTATCATGCCCTCGTCTTCGGATACGGGGATGAACGCTCCGCTGAGCCCTCCGACGTGTGAGGAGGCCATTACGCCGCCCTTTTTAACTGCGTCGTTCAAAAGGGCGAGGGCGGCGGTGGTGCCGTGGGTTCCGCAGTGCTCAAGCCCCATTTCTTCGAGTATTCTCGCAACGCTGTCGCCCTTTGCGGGGGTGGGTGCGAGCGAGAGGTCAACTATGCCGAATTCTGCACCGAGACGCTTTGAAGCCTCCTGCGCCACAAGCTGACCCATTCTTGTTATTCTGAATGCGGTTTTTTTGATGGTTTCGGCAACAACGTCAAAGCTTTCTCCCTTTACGCTTTGCAGTGCGTGATACACAACACCCGGACCCGAAACGCCTACGTTGATAACGCGCTCCGCTTCGCCTATGCCGTGAAAAGCACCTGCCATAAAAGGATTGTCCTCAACCGCATTTGCAAAAACAACAAGCTTTGCACAGCCGAGCCCGTCAGTATCTTTTGTAAGCTCGGCGGCATCTTTTATAACCCTGCCCATTTGAGCCACGGCATCCATGTTTATGCCGGCTTTGGTTGTGGCAACATTTACGCTTGCACAGACCCTTTCGGTTTCGGCAAGTGCTCGGGGCAGAGATTTTATAAGGTTTTTATCACCCTCGGTGTATCCCTTATGCACAAGAGCCGAAAATCCGCCGATGAAATTTACTCCGCATTTTTTTGCCGCCTTGTCAAGCGTTTTGGCAATGGGAACATAATCATCACTCTCACAGCTCTCGGCAATAATTGATATCGGAGTTACCGAAATTCTCTTGTTCACTATCGGTATACCAAGCTCAAGCTCTATCTGCTCTGCCACGGGCACAAGATTTTTGGCAGAGGACACTATTTTGTTATATATTTTTTCACAGCATTTATCTATGTCGGGGTCACAGCAGTCTCTGAGAGATATGCCCATTGTGACAGTTCTGATGTCAAGATGCTGCCTGTCTATCATTTCATTGGTCTGTAAAATATCTGATATATTTATCAAAGCAATACCCCTCTCAGATTTTGTGCATCGCGTTGAAAATATCTTCAAGCTGAATTTTGATTGCAAGACCCATTTCTTCACCCTTCAGGCTCAGCTTTTCACTGATTTCGGCAAAGCTCAAGGGGCTTTTGCCTGTATCTGTGAGCATGACCATCGTGAAAAAGTCGTTTTGCATAACAGTTTGGTTTATGTCGTTTATATTCACATTCATTTCAGCGAGCAGCGTGCAGACCTCGGCTATAATGCCTACGCGGTCCTTGCCCATAACCGATACGATTGCTTTCATGCCGTCACTCCTTAACAATAAGCTTTGTGATGCCCGAATCCTCTATGCACACGCTTAATTTGCCTGTGCCTTGGGCATTTTGCGAAAATTCGACTTTCCATATTCCTTCGGTGCGGTCATATGCGATTTTAACGGTGTCGTATGTGAAATCGTCCGCAAGCTCTTTTTCTGCAAGGGCTTTTGCCGTTCCCTTGTCTCGGCAGGCGGATTCCTTTGCGTTCACAAAGCCTTCTTTGGTTGAATTTTTTTCATGCTCTTTTGCAAATTCACTGTAATCGAAGGTGCCGACGGTGTTGTATTCCACAACTCCCGAGTCATTGACTTTTGTCTGCTCGCCGAGGTCGCCGCTTTTGCGGCAGGCGGCAAAAGAGGTTATCATTAAAACAGAAAGAACAATAAGTGCAGCTTTTTTCATCATTCAAACCTCCTGTAATTTTTATATTCTCCGCTGAGTATTTTTTGCCACCATTCCTTGTTGTCAAGATACCAGGTGATGGTTTTTTGAATACCCTCTTCAAACGGAGTCTCGGGGAACCAGCCGAGCTCTTTTTTGATTTTGGACGGGTCGATTGCATAGCGCATATCGTGACCGGGTCTGTCTTTGACATAGGTTATGAGGCTCTCGTCCTTGCCGACGGCCTTTATAATGGTTTTAACAACGTCTATATTTGCCTTTTCGTTGTGACCGCCGACGTTGTAGACCTCGCCGATTTTGCCGTTTTCAAGAATTAAATCTATCGCCTTGCAGTGGTCGTCAACATAGAGCCAGTCTCTAACATTCAGCCCCTCGCCGTAAACGGGCAGAGGCTTGTCGGCAAGCGCGTTTGCAATCATCAAAGGGATAAGCTTTTCGGGGAACTGATAAGGGCCGTAGTTATTGGAGCAACGCGAAATTGTGACCGGTGTGCCGAAGGTGCGGTGATAAGCCATAACCAAAAGGTCGGCAGACGCCTTGCTCGCGGAATACGGCGAAGAGGTGTGAATCGGCGTGCTCTCTGTGAAAAACAGGTCGGGTCTGTCAAGCGGCAAATCGCCGTAGACCTCGTCTGTAGATACCTGATGATAACGCGGAACCGAGTATTTGTTGCATGCGTCAAGCAGTGCCTGTGTGCCGAGAATGTTGGTTTTTAAGAAAATCTCCGGGTTTTCTATTGAGCGGTCAACATGGCTCTCTGCGGCAAAGTTGACAACTGCGTCAAACTTCTCTTCTTCAAAAAGAGCGTTGACGGTTTTTCTGTCGGTTATGTCGCCGAGAACAAAGCGGAAGCTGTCGCCCCTCGCCTTGTCAAGCGTGTAAAGATTGCCGGCATAAGTGAGTGCGTCAAGGCACACGAGCCTGTAATCGGGGTGCTTTCTTTGCATATAGTATATAAAATTACTGCCTATAAAACCGGCGCCTCCGGTGACAAGTATATTTTTTGCCATAAGTTTTTCCCCTTCGGATAATATTTTTATACGCTTGGGTGTACGTATACAAAATTATTATACTATAAACTCGGCAAAAATAAAAGTAGGCGCGTTTATTTTTTTCTGTTCTTAAAATCGTCTGAAATTTTCTTGCTCCAGTTTGCAGAAAGCGGCGCGGCACAGCGGTAGGCGCTGACCGTTTTGGAAACGGCTTCGTAAAGAACTTCTGTGCCCTTGCAATCGGCATGGTAATTGACAGCCCTGTCGGCGTTTATACCGAAATGCTTTGCGGTTTCAACCGCGTCGATATTCGCGCCGATAAAAAGAAATTCCCAGCCGTATTTCTCTTTTTCGAGTTCAATCATCTTTTTGACCTTATCGCTGCTGTAAATGCAGCTTGCGTTTTCATATCCGTCCGTTACTATTACAAACATAGTGTGCTCCGGCACATCCT
The DNA here is from genome assembly GCA_900539465.1 of uncultured Ruminococcus sp. GTDB lineage: Bacteria > Bacillota > Clostridia > Oscillospirales > Acutalibacteraceae > CAG-488. The sequence continues at coordinate 139,817 of UQCF01000006.1, forward strand.
CTTTTCTTGCATACTTATGAATGTTTGCAATGTGATGGATTGCACCGCCTATTGCGTCTATGAGGGCGGTCGCGCCGCGTGTGAAATAATCTTTTTCGGTCATTTTCGGCACGTCAGAGAGCTTCACTCTGTCGTGCAGAACCTCGCTCACGTTATCAAACAAAACGGTCGAGACATAACATTCTCCGCTTTCTTTTTTCTGCTTTTTAATCATAGAGTTAAATCCGCCGACGGTGTCGCTTTCAAGCCCGGACATTGAGCCGCTGCGGTCTAAAATAAATACAAGCTCCGTGATGTTGTTTTTGTTTTTCTTCATGGTGATATCCTCCTGAAAAAAATAATGTGATTGCAAGTTTGAACCTTACAATCACATTATAAAAGCTTTGAGAACGCAATGTGTCGCGCACGGGGCGACAAATGTTATTTTTTATAAAAAGCAAAAATTTCTTTACCGGCAAAATCAATTTCATCACCGGAGCAAAGTTCATATTTTTTGTTTGGCAAAATTCTTTCGCCGTTAAGCCACGTGCCGTTTTGTGAATTATTATCTCTTAAATACCAGATTTTGTTTTCGTACAAAAAATCTGCATATGAAGCAACTGAGCTATCAACAGTATAAAAAAGACAGCACAATTATTTCTTATTCTTAATGATATTGAATTGGCGACAAATTCGTTTTTTTCATTTGAATTTAAATTTGTCAATTTTAGAACTCCGGGAAAAAGCTCGGCTGTTTTGGCTTTGTTTCTGTTTATGTATTCGTCTCTTAATGCAGGAAAATTATATTTGTAATAGTTATAAGAGGAAATTGTTTTGCCGCATTTTTTGCAAACAAAATTTCTTTTGCTATTAATAATATATTCATGTTCTTTTTCGCAGTCAAGAAACCGGGCACCTGCGCAATCAAGAGTTTCTCGAAGGATCAGCAATGCTAAAGTGCACATGCCTGCTTTATTTGGGTGAATACCGTCAATAGAGTCATAGTGGATGTTATAACTGTATAAGTCAATAAGTTTGCAATTTTGATTTTGAGATGTCAGTCTTATAATATCATTATATTTTTCTATATGTATACCACAAAATTTTTCCGGAAATGAAAAGTACGGATTTAAAGACATAAACGATGAACAGAGCGTGCAACACCATATTTCTGCTTTGGGATAGTTGTGCTTTATTTTTTCAATCATGGCGTTATAAGAAAACTGAAATTCATCCCACTTGGGGCTGCAATTATTTTCAAGATTTGTATTGTGGGGTGTAACACCGTTTGCCCAATCATTTAAGCCAAGATAGATGATGATAATATCCGGCAGTGTGTCGGCTGCATGAAGATTACCTGTTCTTTCATCACTGCAGCCCGACGGAAACAGTGTATCGCTCTTGAGGAGTTTTGTTACACGACTTCCGGACCATGAATTGTTCACCAGAAGTTCTGCACCTAAATATTCTATAACTTGTCCCCACCATGTATCTGCCATGTTTGCAACACCGCTTTCTTGACAGACTTTTCCGGTAAAAAATAGGTTGTACCCATCCGGGTTGTAGCCGTCAAGGGTGCTTATGGAATCTCCCAATATTGAAATCAACTTGCCGTTAAACTTATCACTGTTTTGCCATTCGAAATACTGACATTTTTCAGGACTTTTTATTATTTTACCCGATGGAAGCTTTATGAACTCTAAGCTATAACCGTCATTAATGCGTAATTTGTTTGCTTCAACAGACACTCCATAAAAAGCACGCTCAAACTCCATAAGGTTTGGACACGGATCATAGGGATCATTATTGTTTGAATTTTTTATTGCAAATATTATTTTTTTAAAGCAGTTGTTGTAGCCGTTTTCAAAAATAACCTCCTTGAATGCTTTTGCAACAACATCCGGAGGATTTTTAAAAGCTCCGCAACTGAATGCACCGAGTATTAAAACATCGATATTATTTTCTAATGCAACATTAAATATATTTTTTATTCTAGATTTAAAAAAGTTGCAAAGCGCGGTTTTACTTATATATGTTTTAATTTTGACAAGGAGCGGCGCGGCGCAGGTTAAAACATCAACATTAAACCATTGGTTGCGATCCAGCAGTTTTAAATCTTCGCTTTTGAAGACGGTAACATTTTTTGTATATATGACACGGTCTGAATAAAAGAATCGTCCAAACATATAATGATATTTATAAAAATTTTCTGCTGCAACCTGTGATGTAAGGCATGGATAAAGATTACTGCATCTGCACAAACACTCTTCCTGCGCTGTTGCCCCGTTTTTTACTCCGCCTCCCGGCACTTCGGGATTTGCAAAGTTTAAAACAGCTACTTTACCAAGATGATGATACTGCGCTGCGGCAGAAAATGTTGTCGTGTCTTCGACTGAAATTTCAGCTGTTTCACCTTTTTTAATCTGCTCAGCTGTAAAATTTTCAAAATAAACTTTTGTGGAATTTCTGGATTTTTCAGTTAAAGCTTTCAATTCATTGTTTTTGCAAAGATTTAATGTGTCGTTAAAACAGTTGATAAGTGCATTGTTCATTTTGCTGCAACTCCTGATTTTTTAAAGTTTTTATATTGTGCATGGGGCGACAAATCAAACGCCGAGAAGCTGCTGGTCAAAGGCAAAAAGAGCTTCGTTTATTTCAAAAATATTATAATTTTTTTCTTTTATAAAGTACTCTATAATCACGTCAAATTTGTTGCTGTGCGAGAGGGCAAAGCCTGCTTTCATAAGCAAATCTTTTGTCTCGTCAAGGCTTAATTCGAGGGCGATGGCAAGGGCGATTGCCGTGGGCTTGCTGGTTTTGTAATTTTTACCGGAGCGGATTTTTGAAAAAAGCTTGCGGTCTATGTTTGCTTTTTTATAAACCTGCGCGTCGGTCAAGCCCTTTTCGTCAATTTTTCTGAGCAGAGTTTGAGAAAAGCTCTCGTCAAGGTTTTTTACCGCGTCGTTAAGGCTCGCTTTCGGCATGGCTGCGGTGTACATGACCGCATGCGGCATGGCATCCGGTTCTATGCTGCGGGCACAGAAATGCGTTTCGACATAGTTTTCGTCAACATATTCCGCAACGCCTTTAATCAGCTTTTGGCTCACGGCGAAGCTGCTTTTGTCATAAACGACAATATAAATCAGCATATCATGCTTTAGCAAAAAACTGCTTATTTCACTCACGGCAACCTGAAGCGCGTCTTCTTTGGGGTAGCCGTAAGCTCCCGAAGAGATAAGCGGAAAAGCAACGGTTTCGCACTTATATTTTTCTGCGAGAGCGAGCGATTCACGGTAGCAGGATTCGAGCAATTCTTTTTCGCCGTGACTGCCGCCGTTCCAAATCGGTCCCACAGTGTGAATAACGTATTTGCACGGAAGATTATATCCTTTTGTTATTTTAGCTTTGCCGCTTTGGCAGCCGCCGAGTTTCAGACATTCGGCATAAAGTCCTCTGCCTGCGGCACGGTGAATTGCGCCGTCAACCCCTCCTCCGCCGAGCAGGGTTTTGTTTGCGGCGTTCACTATGGCGTCACAATGCATTTTTGTTATATCGTTTCTTACTATCTGAAGCGGCATAATGTTATCTCCTTTGCAAATTTTAATCATATTATATCATAAATTACTTGTGCGGCAGCACAAGCGGAACGAAGTGACGGCGGC